>JBAZBK010000001.1:0-413125 GCA_041671505.1 Thermoanaerobaculia bacterium
CGCCTCCCGCCTCCCGCCTCTCGCCGCCCGCCTCTCGCCCCTCGCCTCTCGCCTCTCGCCTCTCGCCTCTCGCCTCTCGCCTCTCGCCTCTCGCCTCTCGCCTCTCGCCTGTCTCAAGAATATTTATTGCACTGGCTGAATATTCATGCTATTTAGCGTTCCGACATGGTTGGCACGCACCACAGACGCGACGAGATCGTCCGGATCATCCGGAACGGAGTCGTCTCCTCTCAGGAGGATCTCCTCTCGCGACTCGCGAAGCGGGGGATCCGTGTCGCTCAGCCGACCCTCTCCCGCGACCTGCGCGATCTCGGCGTCGTGAAGACCCCCGAGGGGTATGCGATCGCCGAGACGCTCACCGCGGCGCTCCTCGCGCCGCGCGAGACGCGGGAAGACAAGCTCGACGCCGCGATCGGGCATCTCGTCCTGACCGCGACGCTCAGCGGGACGATGGTCGTCCTCCGCACGCCTCCCGCGCAGGCGCAGCCCGTGGCCCGCGCGATCGACGAGGCCGACCTTCCCGATGTTGCAGGCACCCTCGGCGGCGACGACACCGTCTTCGTCGCCATGACCTCCTCCACCGCTGCGCACGCTTTCGAGCGTCGCGTACGCACTCTCACCTCCCCGGCGCCTTCACGCAGGCGCACACGAACCTAGCGCCCGGCCGCTCGGTTCGTCGTCTCACCATCGAGTGTCCAGGGAGGAAAAAGTCATGACATTTCGTGTTTCCATTGCAGGCGCAACAGGCTACTCGGGCTCGGAGCTCGCGGCGATCCTCGCCCGGCATCCGTCCGCCGAGGTGGTCGGCGTCTACTCCGGCGGCTCCGCGGCCGGCGCGCCGTTCGCGTCGCTCCATCCGTCGCTCCGGGGAGTCGAGGGGCCCGCGGTCGCTCCCTTCTCCGTCGACGCGATCCTCGCGACGAAGCCCGACGCCGTCTTCCTGGCGACGCCTAACGAGCTGTCGGCCGAGGCAGTCCCGGCGCTTCTCGACGGAGGCACGACCGTGATCGACCTCTCCGGCTCGTTCCGACTGCGCGACGCCTCGCTCTACCCGGCGAAGTACGGCTTCGAGCATCCGGCGCCCGAGCTTCTCACCGAGGCGGTGTACGGACTCACCGAGTGGTGCAACGGATCGCTCGAAGGCGCGAAGCTCGTCGCGAACCCCGGCTGCTATCCGACGTCGATCCTGCTCGCGACGCGGCCGCTCCGGCCGCTCCTGGCGGACGGCGCGACGATCGTCTGCGACGCGAAGAGCGGAGTCTCCGGCGCGGGTAAGCGGGCCGAAAGCGAATATTCATTCACCGAGCTCGCCGGCAACTTCAAGGCCTACGGAGTCGGCACGCACCGGCACGAGCCGGAGATCGCCGCGTGGCTCGAGCACGGCACGCCGTCGGTGATCTTCGTCCCGCACCTCCTTCCGGTGCCGCGGGGAATCCTCTCGACGATCTATCTCACGTTCGAGCGGGAAACCACGAATCAGGAGATCAGCGACTACTTCGAGCTCGCCTACGCTTTCGCGCCGTTCGTGCACGTCCATGCGGCGGGCAAGCTTCCGTCGCTGCGCGACGTCGTCGGCACGCCTCGCTGCGAGATCGGCTTCACGCTTCTCGAGGGAGGCCGGAACGCCGTCGTCGTCTCGGTGATCGACAACCTGTTGAAAGGCGCCGCCTCGCAGGCGGTGCAGAACTTCAACCGGGTCTTCGGACTCGGCGAAACGGAGGGGTTGGCGTGAAGAGCTGGACGGTGGTGAAACTCGGCGGAAGTCTCCTGGAGAACGCGACGCTTCGCGCCCGCGCGCTCGCCGCGATCGCCGGGGCCTCGGAGTCGGGCGAGAGGCTCGTCGTCGTCCATGGCGGCGGCAAGCGGATCGACGCGACGCTCGCGCAGCTCGGCATCCCGAAGCGGACGCACGCCGGTCTCCGGATCACCGACGACGCGACGCTCGACGTCGTCGTCTCGGTCCTCGGCGGCACGGTCAACAAGCTGCTCGTCGCGGAGCTCACGGTGTTAGGCGTGCCTTCGGCCGGGATCTCCGGCCCCGACGCCGCGACGCTCGAAGCCGAGCCGCATCCGCCAATCGACGGCGTCGAGCTCGGCCACGTCGGTCGGGTGACCAGCTCGAACACCACGCTCATCGAGGCGATCGCCTCTCGCGGCCTTCTTCCGGTCGTCGCCTCGGTTGCCCTCGGTCCCGAAGCGACGATGCTGAACGTCAACGCCGACTCCGCGGCCGCCGCGATCGCCGTCGCGTTAGGCGCGAAGCGGCTCCTCTTCCTGACCGACGTCCCGGGCCTCCTCGACGACAAGGGTCAGGTCATCGAAACGATCTCCGCCGATTGCGCGGAACAGCTGCTCGCGCACCGCGTCGTGTCGGGCGGGATCGTTCCGAAGCTCCGCTCCTGCCTGGAAGCGATCCACGGCGGCGTCGGAGAGGTCGTCATCGCCGGCCCCGCCGGCCACGAAAACGCGCTCAATGTAGGCATGGGAGGTACGCGCCTTGTTGCTGCATGACGAATCACCCGACGGAGTCGAGCTTCGCGAGAGCTCGTACGTGCTCGGCACCTACGCCCGGACGAAATTCCATCCGCGCGAAGGCAAGGGGGCGCACATCGCCGACGCCGACGGAAAGATCTACTGGGATCTTCTCTCCGGCATCGCGGTGAACGCGCTCGGCTATCGCCACCCGGCGATCGTCCGCGCGCTGCGTGAGGCGTCGGAGGGACTCCTCCACGTCTCGAACCTTTTCTATCACCCGTGGCAGGGAATTCTCGCCGAGCGGCTCGTCGCAGGCTCGGGGCTCTCGCGCGCTTTCTTCTGCAACAGCGGCACCGAGGCGAACGAGGCGGCGATCAAGTTCGCGCGGCTCCGGAATCCGGGGCGGTCGAAGATCGTCGCGATCGAGGAGAGCTTCCACGGCCGGACCTTCGGCAGCCTTTCGCTGACGGGACACGAGGCGTACCGGACTCCCTTCGCGCCGCTCGTTGCGGGCGAGGTCGTCTTCGTCGCGCCGAACGACGTCGAGGCGCTCGAGAAGGCGGTCGACGGTGAGACCTCCGCGATCTTCCTCGAGCCGGTCATGGGCGAAGGGGGGATCATCCCGCTTTCCTCGAAGTTCATGCAGACCGCGAGCGTCCTCGCCGACAGGCACGGCGCGCTCCTCGTCTGCGACGAGATCCAGTGCGGCCTCGGCCGGACCGGCAAGCTCTTCGCGTTCGAGCACTCCGGAATCGTCCCCGACATGGTGACGCTCGCGAAGCCGTTAGGCGGAGGACTGCCGCTCGGCGCAGTGCTCGTCGGCCCGCGCGTCGAGGACATCGTGAAGCCGGGGCATCACGGCACGACCTTCGGCGGCAACCCGGTCGCATGCCGGCTCGGCGTCGCGCTCCTCGCGGCGATCGAGGCGGAGCGGCTGCTTCCGAAGATCGACGCCATCGGTGAATGGTTCGGCGGCGAGCTCGCGCAGCTCGTCGGCAAGCACGGCATCGTCGAGGTGCGCGGCATGGGCCTCATGTGGGGCATCGAGCTCGACCGCCCCGCGACGCCCGTCATGAAGGCGCTCCTCGCCGAAGGCTTCGTCGTGGGCACCGCGCGCGAGAAAGTCATCCGCCTCCTCCCGCCTTACATCGTCCCGAAGAAGGCGCTGCAGGAGTTCATGAAGGCGCTGGTGAAGGTGTTGGAGGCCGCGTGAAGGGCACGAGATACCGAAAAGCCGGGCTCGGGCGCGGGCGCGTTCACGTTCACGGGACGAGCGTGGCATCGTCACTGTCGTCCGTCGTGGTCGCCGTCGCGGTTGATGTGGCGCAGACACTCCTGTCTGCGCGCGGCGCAACGCGCCGCCTCGACATCGCGCAAATCCAACCAACGGCTGGCCGCCTTCGGCGGCGCGCAGGCAGGAGTGCCTGCGCCACACAAACCCGCGCCTCCGCCATCTCTCGATTCTCAATTCTGAATTCTCAATTCAAATCCAAGGAGACCACCCCATGAAAAAGACCTACAAAAAAGTCGCCCTCGCCTACTCCGGCGGCCTCGACACCTCGGTGATCATCCCCTGGCTGCGCGAGAACTACGGCTGCGAGGTCGTTGCCGTCGCGGTCGACGTCGGCCAGGCGGAAGAGACCGATCACCTCGAAGAGAAGGCACTCAAGACAGGAGCGAAGGAGTTCTACCTCGTCGACGCGGTCGAAGAGTTCGCGGCGGAGTATCTCTTCCCCGTCCTGCGGGCGGGAGCGGTGTACGAGCATGACTATTTGCTCGGCACCTCGTCGGCGCGGCCTCTCATCGCGCGAAAGCAGGTCGAGATCGCGCTCGCGACCGGCTGCGACGGCCTCGCGCACGGCTGCACCGGCAAGGGGAACGATCAGGTCCGCTTCGAGCTCGCCTACCAGGCGCTCGCGCCGGAGCTCGGCATCATCGCGCCGTGGCGCGAGTGGGACATCGTCTCGCGTGAGGACGCGATCGACTATGCAAGTGCACGCGGCATCCCGGTGCCGGTGACGAAGAAGGACCCGTACTCGCGCGACCGGAACCTCTGGCATCTCTCGCACGAAGGCGGTCCTCTCGAGGATCCGTCGTTCGAGCCGGTCGAGTCGATGTTCCAGCTGACGACGAGCCCCGAGAACGCGCCCGACATCGCCGAGAAGGTGACGATCTCGTTCGAGGCGGGTCTCCCCGTCGCGGTCGACGGTGTCCAGCTCTCGCCCGCCGCGCTCATCAAGCGGCTCAACGCGATCGCCGGACGGCACGGCGTCGGCCGCGCCGACATCGTCGAGAACCGCCTGGTCGGCATCAAGTCGCGCGGCGTCTACGAGACGCCAGGCGGCACGCTGCTCGTCGAGGCGCTCAAGGCGCTCGAGTCGCTCACGCTCGACCGCGAGTCGGCGCACGAGAAGGAGCGGATCGCCACGCGCTACGCGGAGCTCGTCTACTTCGGCCAGTGGTTCTCGCCCCTCCGCGAGGCGCTCGAGGCCTTCTCCGAGACGATCTCGGCGACGACCACCGGCGACGTGACGCTCAAGCTCTTCAAGGGGAACTGCAACGTGGTCGCGCGGAAGTCGGCGCACTCGCTCTACTCGCAGAACCTCGCGTCGTTCGACATGACCGGCTACGACGCGCGCGATTCCGCCGGCTTCATCCGCCTCTTCGGCCTGCAGACGAGGGGACGGAAGCGGCTGTCGCCGATGGGGGTATCGAAGGTGGCTAACGGATAGACTGACTCCGCAGGGGCACGGAATGCCGTGCCCCTGCCTGCCTCTCTTTCTACATTCTTCATTCCTCATTCGACATTCGACATTTCGGTTTCGGTGCCGAGAGCGAAAACCGAAATGAAGAATGTCGAATGAAGAATGAGGAATGAAGAAGTGGGACGATCGATGAAGCCAACGAAACAGAATCAGCGCACCAATATGTGGGGCGGCCGCTTCGCGGCCGCGGCGGACGCGCGCCTGAAGCGCTTCAACGACTCCTTCTCGTTCGACTGGAGGCTGCTCGAGCAGGACATCATCGGCTCGATCGCCTGGGCGGGGGCGTTGCGCGGCGCCGGAGTTCTCTCGCTGAACGAAGAGGGGCGCGTCGTTCGCGCGCTCCGCTCACTCCTCGTCGAGACGAAGGACAAGCCCCTCCCACTCGACGAGCACGAGGACGTCCATTCGTTCGTCGAATCGGCGCTCGCCGCGAAGGTCGGAAAGCTCGCGAAGAAGCTCCACACCGGCCGGTCGCGCAACGACCAGGTCGCGACCGACCTCCGCCTCTGGCTCGCCGACGCGACGCTCGAGGCGACGTCGCACGTCGCGGCGCTCGCGAAGACGCTCGTCACGCTCGCGAAGAACGAGGCGGCCACGCCGATGCCCGGCTACACCCACCTCAAGCAGGCGGAGCCGGTGACCTTCGGCCACTGGTGCCTCGCCTACGTCGAGATGCTTTTCCGCGACGCCGACCGGCTCGTCGCGGCGTTCGCCCGCGGCGACGAGTGTCCGTTAGGCAGCGGCGCGCTCGCCGGCTCCCCCGTCGACGTCGACCGCGACGCCCTCGCCGCCGCGCTCGGCTTTTCCAGGCCGACGGCGAACTCGCTCGACGCCGTCTCCGACCGGGACATGGCAGCCGACTACCTCTACGCCTCGACGCTGATGCTGACTCACCTGTCGCGGCTCTCCGAAGACCTGATCTTCTACTCGTCGGACGAGGTCGGCTACGTCGAGCTTCCCGACGCGATGGCGACCGGCTCGTCGCGCATGCCGCAGAAGAAGAATCCCGACGTGCTCGAGCTCCTGCGCGGCCACGCCGGCCGCGCGATCGGCGAGACGACCGGATTCCTCGCATTGCTCAAGGGGCTCCCGCTCGCGTACGACAAGGATCTGCAGCTCGACAAGGAGCCGCTCTTCCGGATGCGCGACACGATCGACGCCGCGCTCCCCGCGCTCGAGGCGCTCGTCGCCGGCCTCGCGCTGAACCGCGACCGGATGCGCGCCGCCGCGTCGAGCGACCTTCTCCTCGCGACCGCGGTCGCCGACGCGCTCGCAGCGCGCGGCATCGCGTTCCGCGAGGCGCACGACATCGTCGGGAAACGGATCGCCGAGGCGATCGCGAAGAAGAAGACGCTGAAGGAGCTGGGACCGGGAGGCGGGATCACCGCCGACGATCTCAAGGCACTCGACCCGTCGCGCTCGGTCGCGGCGAAGAAGGCGATCGGCGGCACCTCGCCGAAGCGAGTCCGCAGCGCGGCCGCAGCAGCCGCGAAGCGGGCAGACGCGCTCGCAAAGCTGGTCACGAAGGAGATCCACTGATGAAACTGCCGAAGGGCTTCGCGGCCTCCGGGATCCGGTCGGGGATCCGGAAGAAGCGACCCGATCTCGCCCTGATCGTCGCGGAGACGGGGGCGAACGCGGCTGCGATCTTCACGACGAACCGCATCGTCGCGGCTCCCGTCACGATCTCGAAGGCGTCGCTCAAGGCGAGCGGAGGCCGCGTCAAAGCCGTCGTCGTCAACGCAGGCTGCGCGAACGCCGTGACCGGCAAGGAAGGTCACGACGCCGCGAAGCGCGTTCAGGCAAGAGCCGCCGAGCTTCTCGGATGCCCGAAGGACGAGGTGCAGATCGCCTCGACGGGCGTCATCGGCGTGCTCCTCCCCGACGCGAAGGTGCGGACGTTCCTTCCCGACGCGATCGCCCGACTCTCCTCCGGCGGAATCGACGCCGCGTCGCACGCGATCCTCACGACCGACGTCGGCCCGAAGGTCGCGCAGGCGAGCTTCGCCTGGAATGGCGGGCGCGCGCGCGTCGTCGGCATCGCCAAGGGCGCAGGCATGATCCACCCGAACATGGCGACGATGCTCTCGTTCGTGATGACCGACGCACCGGCGACTCCGGCGTTCCTCAAGTCGGCGCTCGTCGAAGCGGCGTCGACATCGTTCAACGCGATCTCCGTCGACGGCGACACGTCGACCAACGACACTGTGCTCCTGATGGCGTCCGGCGCCGCCGGCGGCGCGGCGATGAAGGGTGGCGCCGAGAGCAAGGCGTTCGTCGACGCGCTCACCAAGGTCTGCCGCGATCTCGCCTGGATGATCGTCCGCGACGGCGAAGGCGCCACCCGCGTGATGGAGATCGAGGTAAGCGGGGCGAAGAGCGACAAGGACGCGAAGCTCGCCGCGCACGCGATCGCAACCTCGCCGCTGGTCAAGACCGCGCTGCACGGCGGCGACCCTAACTGGGGCCGCATTCTGGCCGCCGTCGGCCGGAGCGGAGCGCGCTTCAATCCAAAGCAGGTTTCGCTGAAGTTAGGCCCGATCACGCTCGTGCAGGACGGTCAGCCTTGCGCCTACAAGGAAAGGGATGCCGCGAAGGTCGTCTCCCGCGAGCGGGTTCCGGTTCTCGTGTCACTCGGTTCGGGCCCCGGCAAGGCGATGATCATGTCGTCTGATCTCGGCCACGACTACGTCTCGCTGAATGCGGACTACAGGAGTTAGGCGAAAGGCAGGCCAGAGGCCAAAGGCCAAAGCAGGCAATGATGTGGCGCAGACACTCCTGTCTGCGCGCGGCGCGAAGCGCCGCATGATTCTTAGCAACGGCCCTCGGCCGTTGCGCGAAGGCCGGAGGCCTTCGCTACAGGAGCACCTCGCGCCAGCCGGTCTCTGGGCGCAGGCACGATGCTTTGACCGCTCCGAGGAGTTGTCCGCGGTGCGCGAGCTCGGCGACCACCGCACGGTGCGCACCCTCACCAACCTGCACCACCTCGACCGCAGCGAGCTGTCCCAGCTTCCGCGCCCAGTCGTAGTGCGGATTCGCCGAGAGCTCGCGCTCGAGACGCTGCGCGATTCCCTCCGGCAGCGATGCGCGCGCATCGACGAAAAGCACGTACCCCGCGGCCGCATCCGACCGCTCCGGCGCGAGCATCGCGAACTCAGGCATTCTCTCGTCGCCACCGAATGCGGCGGCGAGCGCCGACGCGACGAAGCCTTCGCTCAGCTTCTCGCCGCAGAGGTCAGAGATCCGGTCCTCTTTCCCGACGAAGCGGATCGATGGGGTATTCGAGACGAATCCATCGACGCGCACCAGGTCGTGAAGGCGGTAGCGGTAGAGCCCACCCGAGGTCGTGACGACCACGGAGTAGGTCTCCCCTTCCCGCGCCTCCTCGACGCCACGTACTTCGCCTCCGGCGTCGACCATCTCGATGAAGTGGCTCCCGATCGCGATCGGCCTCGCCCCTCCGAACGGCAGCGAGACGATCGCCTCCGTCGCGACGAGTCCCTTCGGCACGATCGGCGTCGCCGGAATGAGCCGACGCAGCGCCGCCACGGCGCCCGCCGCCTGCCCGTCCGCCCAGCAGCTGATGCAACCGAGCCTCGGCCACACGCTCTCCGGCCGCGCCGGATCGGCCGCCTCGAGACTCCGCGCGAGCGCGCGATCACCGCGCATGACGATCGCCGCGTCGGCGCCCTCGAGACCCGGCACCCGCACGCCATCCGCAACTGCGCGTAGCAGATCGCCCCATCGCTCCGCCATGAAACTGCAGAGCAGCTCGAGGAACGACGGATGCCACACGGAAACGACGCGCAGCTCCCTCGCGCGGAGCAGGAAGAGGAGCGTTGCCATTCTGAAGTCGTCGACGTTTTCGACGTGACGCACCGACGATGGCACGGCGAGCGACGCCCTAACCAGTCTCCTCGACCAGAATCCGAGGTATGCGGAGTCGTCGTCGAAGCCGACCGGCACTGCGCCCGCTTCGTTCGACTCGGGGATCGCCGGAGAGATCGCCCAGTACGACGGGCCGCGCAGCAGGTCGCGGTTCCCGCGGAACATGTCGGAGATCCATGCGCCGATCGCACGCTGAAACTCGCGGCGGAGCGACGGCGTGAACGGGATCAGCTTCCGCGCCGCGGTGCTGCCCGAGCTCGGAACCAACCTCTCCACCGCGTCGGCAGTGAGCACCCGCTGTTCACCGGCCCGAATCCGCTCGACGTACGCGACGTAGTCGTCGTAGCTCGAAAGCGGCACGCGCTCGCGATAGTCGGACACCGAACGGATCCCGGCAAAACCCATTGCGCGCCCGAATGCCGTCCCTTCGTTGCGCCTCACGATTCGCTCTAGCAACGCGGCCTGCTCCCGCGCCGGATCGTCGAGGGCGCGGCGCAGCGCGCCAGCGTCTTTCCGGCACGACCGTTCCCACGCAAGGTTCGCGAGGAACGCGCTCGCCTTCACGCGCCTCTCCGCCCGGAGCCCGCCGTTTCAGGAGCGATCGCGCCGCTGACCATCCGCCAGCCGGCGCGCGTGAGGTTGGCGGCCGAGATCTCCGTCAGACAGACGAGCTCGTCCCCATCGGCGTGCCCGGGATTGCGCTCGAGGAAGAAGGCGACGTGCGGGTCGTGCAGCCTACCGACGGCGAGCTCGCGAAGGTGCGGCCGCAGGCGCGCCGGCTCGCGGAACCTGACGATCCCCGCCGCGGAATCGTATTCGTCGCCTAACAACGGACCCGCGAGCGCGTCGATCCGTCTCGCCGTCTCCGGTGGCGTCTCCGCGTCGAAGCACGGATGGAAGGAGCGCCAGAAGAGCGGCAGGTATCGGTAGGTGCGAAATCCCGACGTCAGCAGCAGCCAGAAGATCCGCGACGTCGACGCGCCCGACTGCAGCTCGAGGATCGACGCGATCCAACTTCGTGCGAGCGCCGGACTGCCCCAGTGCGACGGATCGACGATCGTGTCACCGGAGTAGACGATCGAGACCCGCTCGCCTTCGAGCTCCGTCACGTAGAAGAGAATCGTCGAGAAGCCCGCGAGCGTTCCGTCAGCGTCCCGGAGCAGGAGGACCCAGTTCTTCCCACCGAGGTCGAGCTCGAACCTCGCACGGGAGACGTTCTCGAAATGCGCGTCGATCAGCGCGTACATCTCGCCGACGACTTCGGGCGCGAGCGCGCTGCGTGCGGTGAGCGTTCCGATCACAGCGTCGCCACCTCCACGTGCAGCGGCCGGGCATCGAGCCCCGTCGATTCCTCTCCGTCGTAGAGCACTCCGTAGAGAATGCTCCCGAGGATGCGGGCGCGCAATCGGTTCCGCAGCGCCGGAACGAGCGGCCGGCTCTCCGCGAGGCCAAGAACGAGCAGCTCGAGCTTCCGCGCCACAGCCGTGTTTCTGATCCGGTCGATCAGCGCGATCGCGACGGCCGGATCGTCGTCGATCACCGCGAAGTGAGAGATCGTGGCGATGCGCAGTCTCTCGCCGACCGCCGGCAGCCTCGGTTGGCCCGTCATCGAATACCAGGCGTTCGCGATGCCCCGCACGCGCCCTAACCATGGCGCATAGCCGCGCACGACGCTCTGCCGATATTCCGACTGGTCCCAAAGCGCCGCGCCGCCGACGATCACACCCTCGCGCATTGCGACGACGAAATCGTCGAGCGACAAATCGCGTGTGGCCTCGTTCGACAGCAGATCGCCCTCGGTCCAGACGGGCGCGAGCTGATACGCGCGGTATTGCGCTTGAAGAAACGACGCGATCGGCGCGGCGCCCACTGCAGCACCTCGCTCGATTGTCAGACCGGAGGGCGCGCTCGAGGCGCGTCTCGAAGCGACCGGGACGAGCAGCGTCCGGAACCCGCCGAGCGGAACGTAACGCGGAAGGCCACGTACGCCTCGCTCGAGAAAGCGCCGCGCCGTCGCGTTGTCCGCCATGATGCTCGTGTAGTCGAAGGGGAGCTCGTCGTCGAGACGCGACGCGCGGCACGCTGCGAATCCCGCCTCGATCGTGTGTCTGATCGAAGCCGCCGCGCGCTCCGAGCGAAGCTGCCCGAGGTAACCGACTCTCGCCAGACTGCCGTTCACCCAGACTCGGCGCACCGCTCTGCTGCAGAGCCCCGTCACCGCTCCATCGGCTTCTCGTGCGACGAAGACATGGTGCCGCTCACCCTCGACGGTCGCGGAGAGCGCCGCATCGGGCTCGCGCTCGAAGGTGAGTCGGATGTCACCTTCCATCGGCGTGCGGCGCAGCAGCGCGCGCACCGCCGCGTCGTCTTCGGGGGTCGCCCGCTCAAGCACCCGTCGCGGCATGGGCCATCACGCTCCCCCGAGGCAGCAGCTCGCCGGGCCAGCTCTCGTCTCCCATCGGCAGGCCGTTGCGCCCCGAGACGTCGCGTTGATGCAGCGTGTTCGCGACGAGGAACGTCGCAAGCATCCGCGGATTGCGAAGATGCACCGGGTGCCGCATCCGCTGGACGATGCTCGGCCACGAGTAGAAGTCGCGCCGCGCTTCGAGGCAGAGCGCCGCGAGCTCCTTCGGCTCGAGCCGCTTCGGCAGGAACGGCACGTCGTTGTACCTGTATCGCGCGTCGAGCCACCACGCGTCGTGCAGCAGCCTCCCCTCGGTCGCGAGCCTCGCGTAGAGCGGCGTCCCGGGAAACGGCGTGATGTGATTGAACGCCGCGATGAAGAGCGCCTGGTCGCGCGCGAACCTGACCGTCTCCCGGATCGACTCCGGCGTGTCCTGGTCGTAGCCGAAGACGAAGGTCCCGTAGGTCCGCAGGCCGAAGCGATGAAGATTCGCGATCGCCGCCGCCGCGCCGCCGCGCATCAGGTTGAACCCCTTGTTCATCGTGCGGAGCGTTTCGGGGTCGAGCGACTCGAGGCCGACGAGTACTCCCTGGCAGCCGCTCCGCCGCATCAGCTCGAGCGCTTCCTCGTCGTGCGCGACGTGGATCGCCGTCTGGCTGACCCATCGCACTTTGAGAGGAATCAACGCGCGCATGAACTCCTTCGCCGCGTCGAGCTCGCACGTCATGTTGTCGTCGACGAAGAAGATCATCTTCCCCGACGCGCGCACTTCTTCGACCTGGGCTAGCACGCTGTCGAGCGAGTGGACCGCATGCGTCGCGTTGTGGAACGACTGCACCGCGCAGAACTCGCACTTGAACTTGCAGCCGCGCGCGAACTCGATGAGGTGGATAGGCAGGTAGTTCTTCCCGCGATAGATCGAGCGCAACGGCCTAACCGATCCCGCGAGCGATCCCGTCCCCGCGTATGCGTCTGCCGCGTTTCCGCGGCGGTAGTCGTCGATGACCTGGCGGAACGTCGTCTCTGCGTCGCCCGTCACGATCGTCTCGCAGTGCGCGCGGACCTCCGACGGGCAGAGCGTCGCGTGGTAGCCCCCCATCACCACGGGGACTCCCCGCTTCCTGTACTCGCTCGCGATCTGATAGGCGCGGCGCGCCGTGTAGGTCTCGACGCTGATCGCGACGAGGTCGGTCGGCGCGTCGAACGGGACCTTCTCCATCCGGTCGTCGTAGAAGCGCACATCGACATCGGGCGACGCGAGCGCGGCGAGATTCGCCGCGGGAAGCGGCTCCATCTGCCACGTACGGATGTAGCCGCGCATCCCCACCCTCCGGCCGACGCAGGGATGGACGATCGTCAGCCGGAAGCGCTCACGCGATCTCACGCGCCGCCTCGTCGCTCCGCCCCAGCGGAGCCGGAATCATCGCGTCGCACGTGTACATGCGATCGAGGTGATAGGCGTAGTAGCGGTAGCCGAAGTTCGTGCCGAGTGCCGTCATCCAGGGCGCGGCGGTCCGTCGCAGGCGCGACCACATCCCCGGCAGGCTGTAGGCGTGCTTCCACGCGAGCTCGGTGCCGCGCTGCAGCTCCGCCGCGGTCATCAGCGCCGGGCGGAAGACGACGTGCTGCCCGTCGTAGAGGCTCCAGTCGCGCGTCGTGATGCGCCCCTGCGCGTCGAGGTCGCGATGCAGCGGCGTCGCCGGGAACGGCGTCACGATCGCAAAGCGCGGAAGATCGATGCCTGCGCTCACCGCGAGCTTCGCGGTCTTCAGGAAGACGTCGGGGCCGTCGTCGTCCAACCCGAAGACAAAGCAGCCCTGCAGCGCGATGCGATGCCGGTGCAGTTTCTCGACGACCTCCGCGTAGTTGCCCGGAACGTTGAATCCCTTTCCCGTCTGCCGCAGCGACACCGGCGAGAGCGATTCGAGTCCCATGAGCAATCCCCGACAGCCGCTGCGCGCCGCGAGCGCGAGAAGTGGCGCGTCGTCGCAGAGGAGCGTCGTCGCCAGTCCGTACCATGCGATCCGCAGAGGGACGAGCGCCTCGAACAATTCGGCCGCGTACTCCTTGTCGGCGATGATGTTGAGGTCGACGAAGATCGCGTGCTTCGCGCGGCGCCGGCGGATGTCTTCGACGATCGCCTCGACCGGCTTCTGGTAGGGCTTTCGTCCCCACGCCGTCGGCACGACGCAGAAGCTGCAGTTGTGGATGCAGCCGCGCGTCGCCTCGAAGACGTTCGCGGTGAGGTAGCGACCCTCGGGCAAAACCGAGCGATCGGGAAGCGGATAGCCGGTCAGTGTGAGATCCGGCCGCTGGTCGTAACGGCTCTTCATCGCCCCGGCCGCGAAGTCTCGCAGCAGCTGCGGCCAGCTCTCCTCCGCGTAGCCGACGACGATCGCGTCGGCGTTCGGCGCCGCGTCGTCGGGGACGAGCGTGACGTGAGGCCCCCCGAGGACGACGGGGATGCCGCGAGCGCGAAACTCCGCGGCGAGCTCGTAGGCGCGCATCGCGGTTCCGGTGATCACCGTCATCCCGACGAGATCGACGTCGATCGAGGTGTCGACGTCCTGAATCCCCTCGTCGAAGCAGACGACGCTCGCGTCGAGCTCGGGAGGGACCAGCGCAGTGAGCGTCGGGAGCGTCAGCGGCATGTAGCGCAGCGACTTCCTGAAGATGCCCTTCCGATAGCGGTAGAGCGGTCCCTTGGGTGAGATTAGTGCGATTCGCATCGTGTGCGCTCTAGGTTTTCGCGGTGACTCGAGATTCGATGACCATCATAAGGCGCGGCGAGGGGACTCCCTTCCCGCGGCGCCGTAATGGTGACGAAGGTTTCACGCGTCCGCCCCCGCGACTGATCCGGGGCTGAAGCTTCCGTCATGGCTGCGCTGGCGTCGCGCGAAACTCACGATCGATGCGCGGAACGTCTCGAGAAGTCGCCGCGCGCGGGCGTCGTCGAGCGCTTCGATCTCGCGAGAGGCGCTCTCCAGCGCCCGTTCGGAGCGCGTGAGCTCTGCCGCCGACCATGCGCGGAACGCTTCGCTGCAGCGCAGCTCGCCCACCGAGACGTTCGACCAGGCTGAACGAGGCACGTTGACGAGCCCGTGCGCGAGGTCGTCGTCGAGATCGCGGAAGACCGAGCACCAGGCGAGCGCACCGAGCAGCGCCGGGACATCGCTCGCTCGCGCGCGACAGCCGGTGACGACGAGCATCAGGTCGACCGAGAGCTCGAAGGTACGGCGATGATGCGCGGCGAGCTGCCGTTCGTCCCAGACGGCTCGCGCGAGAACACGCTCACGATCGACGCGCATTTCGCACACGAGCGCGATGAATTCGGCCTGCGGGTCGGCCTCGTCCGAGCGAATGGCGTCGAGCTCCGCGAAGAGCGCTCCCGTCAGTCGGGAGAGTGGTTCCGACGTGAACCGCCGACGCGTCATCTGGTCGATGAGCTCGTCGACGACCTCGAGCGGTTCCCGCGCCGACGCACGGTCGCCATCGAGCAAGTCGTCGATCCACTGCGCCGTGCAGAAGGCGAAGCGCACGGCACGCCTCGCGCGCCAGCGAAGAAGCGAGGGAAGCCAGATCGCGAGAAAGATCACGAAGTAGCGGCGGTGCCTGATGGAGAATCGCGCGCACTGCTCGAGACAGCAGAGCTCGGCCCAGAGATTCGAGCGCGATTCCCGCCGCTCGAGAGGCCGGTAGACGAGCAGTATTCCCGCCGCCGCGAGCGCGGCTCCACCGACGAGATCGACGAGATGATGCTCCTGGATCAGCAACGCAGACGCCGCCACCGCCGCGCTCCAGCCGATCCAGAGCGCGCGCCCCATCGCACCGGAGCGGCGCGCATAGGCCCACGCCGCCGTGCAGGCGAAGGCGACGTGAAGCGACGGGAACTGGTTGTACTCGAGGTTGATCGCGTCGGCGAGATTGAAGAAGCCGGCGGCCCAGCCGTGAACGACGGGGCGCGCGAAGGCGGTCGTCTGCGGGAATGCGAAGAAGAAAGCAGTGGCCACGAGCGTCTCGATGACGAGGGCTGCCCAGAGCGGTACGAGCTCTCCCGGACTGCGAAACACGAACGGCGCGAGCATCAGCGCAGGAGTGATCGTGAGGTAGACGATCGCGAGCGACGGCACGAACGGGAGGCTCGACTCGAACGGCAGATCCCAGGCAGAGAGGCCGATGAGGCGCGACGTCCACCACGACGCCCCTCCGTAACAAAGCGCAAAGAGAATCGCGAATGCCGCGCAGAGCGGGATCGTGCTCCGAAGCTCGCGTCCGGGCCAGGCGAGAAAGGCCTCTCGCGGCGCCGTCATGATGCGAGCCTCTCCGCGTCCGGAATCTCGGCATTCGCGGGAAGCGGACGCGGACCGCGCCACATCTGCAGGTAGATCGTCCAGAACGAAGGCCGTTCTTCGCTTCGATCCACGAGCCCCCCGAGATGAATCCACGGAACCTGGGGATGGCGGTGGTGCGCCAGGTGATGGTGGTAGTTGAGAAAGAGCCTTCGTGTGAGGCCGTTCACCCGCAGATTCCATGCGCCATCGCGTACGTCGAGCTTCGAGAAGGCGTGGTCGGTGTACTGCAGCGAGCTCCAGTTGAGCGCGAAAGCGGCGTAGCAGGCGAGCCATCCCGTCCAGCTGAGATCGAGCACCTGGAACATCGCCACCTGCACCGCGGCGCTGCAGAGCAGCTCGAGCCGGATCCTGACTCCCGATGCGTCGGCGAGACCCGCGAACATCGACGCCCCGCCCGTCTGCAGTGCGAGCTGCGAGTCGCGCGCCCCGAGGAACCTTGTCTGAAATGCCCGCGGAACGATGAAGTAGACGAGCCCGCCGAGCGGAACGAAGAGCCAGTAGAGCCCGGTGAGGATCGCGTACCACTGCGCGTACTTCAGGACGACGTTGTCGCCGGGATGAACATAGTCGAACTGCTCTGCCGCCGTCCGGTTGCGCGCGTGGTGCGCGAGGTGAAAGACGCGCTGTAGTGCGAGCCCGGTCGGAAAGAACGCCGCGGCGAGACGCCCGATCCACTCGTTCAGACCCCGATGCGCGTGAGCGATTCCGTGCACCGACTCGTGCAGCAGCGCGAACATCGTGTTGTTGAGGAAGGCGAAGGTGATCGCGGCGACGACGACGGTCCAGGTCGAGCCATGTGAAGCGAGACGCAGCAGGAAGGCGCAAGATGCGGCGACGGCGACGAGGAGCACGAGATTCCAGCTCCCCGGAATCGGGTAGTCACCGTTACGTGGAAGCCGCAAATCGCCGATGAGGATCATCCTTTGTCTCTTGTTCCCCTCAGACCGCCATCTCACTGACATACGAATCGCTGGTGAAAGCCGGTGTCATCCCGAGCGAAGCGAGGGATCTGCTTCAGACCCCACTGACCGCTTCCTCAACAAGAGTCACGGCCATTCGGGCCTGTTCTCGCTGAGGAGTCGGTCAATTCACCCTTCTTGCAGATTCCTCGCTGCGCTCGGAATGACACCTCGTCGAATCCCGCATTCTGCTCGAGTCGATTCTCCCCTTCAGGCCGCGGCTCCCATCCGCCCGGAGCGCTTCCCGATCACGAAGCCGACGAGGAGACCGAGCGGAAGAAGCACCATCGCCGTCCCGAAACCTAACTTCCTCACCTTCGCGAGAACCGGATTGTCGAAGACGTTCGCGGAGTAGTGAAAGCTCGCGATCAGCCAGCGATCGCCTTCGCGCACCATCGTGCAGCTCCACCGCCCCTTGATGTCGAACGTCTGCCCACCGACCAGCTCGTAGTGGTCGTTCGAGCTCCCGTAGGCGACGCCCGTGTCGCCCCCGTAGAGCGTCGTCAGGGCGTCCGCCTCGAACGCGACCTTCACGTCCTTCACGACGTGACCCGGCCCGTTGAGCATCTTGTCGAAGTAGGCGCGAATCGCGTCCTTCCCTTTGCAGACGTCGCCGTTCATCGTCGTGAATACGACGTCGGGCGTCACGTTCGCGACGATCGTCTCGAGGTCGCGCTCGTTGAGCGCCTTCGACATCGTCGCCTTCAGCTGGCGAAGCGCCTGATGCACGGCTTCGTCGTTTGCGGGCACCGGTGCGATGACCGGAGCCGGCGACGTCGCGGAAGCGGGCGCCGGCGCAGTCGCGCTCGGCGCGACGACCGCGATCAGCAGCAGGGTGGAAAGCAGTGAGCTCATCATGTCTCCTCTCGCTCGAATCGGGGAAGGTCGCAGAGATACTGATAGCAGGCGTCGAGTGTCGCATCGCGCTCGTCGTCGAAACGCGGGTGGAACCTGATTCCCTGGAGAGCCCTCACGTCGCGCCTGAGAAACGCGATGAAGAGGAGCTTCGCAAGGTGCGCGTGGATGACGTGAAGCCCCGATGGACGCCTCGGCACGCCGACGAGCGGCAGCAGCGACACGCCGCCCGAAACCGGACGCAGGCTCACGATGAGGAAGCTGCGCCTCGTTCCCACGGTCGCTTCGACCACGACCATGCTCCCGCCGGCACAAGTGACGACGTTGCGGATGTCATCGCCCGACAGCGCGCGCATCGCCCGGTCGCTCCACCCATCCCCCGTAACCGACGTCGCGTATCGAATCCGGAACGTCATCGCGTCGGGCCGATCGATCTCCGGCTCGCAGTGGAGACGACGCCGATGCACGCTGCCGAGATGCGCCATGTCGAATGCGTTGGCGACCGGCACGAACCAGGGGCAGTCGATGAACGCCGGCTTGCCCGATACGAAGAAGAGCGTCTCGGGATCGACGCCGGAGAACGAAGGGATCGGCAACGGAGGATTGGCGCCGAGGTAGACGAAGATCATCCCGAACTTCTCCGCAGCGCTGAACTGCCGGCGTCTCAACTCCGCGGGGACTTCGGCCCGTCCCGGAATCGATTCGCACGCGTCGCCGTAGAGCCAGTGGTGGAGCGGGCAGCGAAGGCGGTCGCCGACGACGTCGCCATGCGATAGATCGACACCCTGGTGCGCGCAGTGCGCGGGAATCGCCCGGACGGTTCGCGACTCGCGGCCGCGGAACAGCACGATCTGCTCGCCGCCGACTTCGAACCGGCGCGCCTCGCCAGGACGCAGCGACGACGACGGCGCCAGCATGTACCACCACGGCACGAGCTGCGGCGGCACGCGCTCGGGAGGCGGTTCGTCGGAACGAACCTGCAGAAAGCGACCTTTCGAGGTCGCGATCAGCGGCCGGATGTGCGTCTCATGTTCAGGAATTCCGAAATTATAGGGCCGAAGCGCCACGCGCAGCACGTCGAGGTGGCCGCGGTCGCCGGGGAGCGCGAGGCCAGCGGGCACGCCTCGACCCTGCCGTTCCGCACATCGCTCGAGCTCGAAGCTGAATGGCTGCCCGCATAAAGAAAACTGCCCGGCGCGAATCGCTCGCGCCGGGCAGTGGAAACAACACCGCTGAAAGACTTGAAGACGCTTACTGCTGCTCGAGCGGCGTCTTCCCCGCCTTGTCTTCGATGCCGCGGACGAACACCTGGTCGCCCGACTTGTTGTCGACGACCGAGCCCCACGAGTAGATCGGCTGCGTCGACTCGAAGGTGACGAACCCGTCGTTGAACCACACCGTCCCGAAGAGCTCCGCCATCGACATCTGGCGCATGCTCTTCGGCGGGATCGTGATGACGAGCCCCTCGAGAAGCCTGACCCCGGGCGCGCCGTAGAGCACCGACTTGATCGTCGCAGGCTCGCTGCCCGGATTCATCACGCCGACGTTCGTACGGAATGACGTCGCTCCGGCGATGCCGGTGTCGAAGCTGTTCTTCAGGTGCAGCACCACCGTCTGCAGCTTCGCGTCGGAGAGCGACATCGCCGGCACGTACTGCCCGTAGGTTCCCTGTACAGCGGCGTTAGGCGAATCGGTGTAGATGCGCGAGTCGGCAACGAACTCGTAGCTCGCGTCGGTGTCGGAGTCGAGCCGGAGCGCGCCGATCGTGTTCGCCGTCTCCCCGAAGAAGTCTCCGACGATGTCGTTGAGCACGACCATCTGGCGCTTCGGCACCGTCACCAGCCGCCCGGGGATGTTCGTCCCCTCGACGCCCTGCGGCAGGTAGTGGATCGACACGCTGATGTCGTCCGTCGACGACGGGTTGAAGATCCGCACGTCGGTGCGGAAGAAGGTGTTGTTGCCACCGGCTACTTTCCCCGCGACTGGGATGTACATGTTCTTCGCCGATGCGCCGAGAGCGAAGGTCGACAGGATCAACAGGTACAGGATGCGTTTCATGGGCCGATCTCCTATGACGATTGTGAACACGGGGCCAGGACCTGGGGACCGCGAGAACGTCCGCGAAGCCCTTCGCGGACGAGTCACATGAATACGTTTCCTCGCGACATTCTGTTTCCGCCTTCCGGTTGCAAAATCGTTACGGGCGGGCGGGTCCTGCGGGCGGGAGGGCTCCCTAACAAACGAGGCCGTTTCCGGCCCGCTGCGAGGGAACGCGAGTTACTTCGGCCAGCGCACGAATTTTGAGGGCAGAGGCTGGAACTCCGAGGGGAGCGGCGCGGTGAAGAGCATCTTCCTGCCGGTCCGCGGGTGCAGGAATCCGAGAGTTCGCGCATGAAGGGCGAGGCGCCCGAACGGGTCGCTCGCCGCGCCGAAGCGCGCGTCGCCCGCGACGGGAAATCGCTGGTCCGCGAACTGCGCGCGGATCTGGTTCCGTCGTCCCGTCTCCAGCGTCACCTCGAGCATCGAGTAGAGCTTTCCTCTCTCGACGACGCGATAGTGCGTGATCGCGAGCTTTCCACCGTCGCGCTCACCGACGACGCGCACCATCAGCGTGCGCGGTTCCTCACGGAGGTACGACCGGATGGCTCCCTCATCCGTAGGAGGGCCGCCCTCGACGATCGCGACGTAGACGCGATCGATATCGTGCTCTTTGAACGTCTCCTTGAGCACGTCGCGCGCGAGGGGGCTCTTCGCCAAGAGCATCACCCCTGAGGTGTCGCGGTCGAGCCGGTGGACGATGTGGACCTTCTCGCGCTCACCGGCCCGCAGGTACTCATTCAGAAACGCCTCGGCCGTCTGCTCCGTCTCGTCCTTCGTCGCAACGGAAAGCAGCCCCGACGCCTTCGCGACGACGATGACATCGTCGTCCTCGTGAAGGATCGACAGCGCGCCCGAGAGCCCCCGCAACTGCGAGCGGTTCGCGAGATCGATCTCGTCGCCCGGCACGACCCCGCGCCGCGCGTTCTTCTCGAGCACGCCATTGACGCTCACCCTCGACTGCTGAAGCATCTGCCGCAGCGTCGTCTTGCTCGACTCGGGAAAGCGGAGCGCGAGCGCGGAGAGGAGATCGGTCTTCGCATCGGCGACGAATTTCGGCACGAGAGGGATCTTAGCGCGATCACCGCCGATCTCGACTCGACATCCCGAAGGGATGTCAGAAGGTAGCCGGGGGTCGCCGCGCGAAGCGGGGCGACCCCCGGATGCAGCGAACGGGAAACCCGCACCCCGGAAGCGGTGCCAGCGATTGACATTCCGACCATGGGAAGCTGCATCATTCGGCAGTCACCCGAAGGAGAACGCCATGCGCAGAGCACCCCGACCCACCCTCGAAATGAGCGACGCCCGGCAGCAGGGGCTCTTCAACATCGGCGAGGCCTCCGACGCCTCGGGTGTCAGCGCGAAGATGATCCGGCACTACGAGTCGATCGGGGTGATCCCGCCCGCAGACCGTACGTTCTCCAACTATCGCGTCTATTCGAGGAACGACGTCCACACCCTCCAGTTCGTCCGCCGTGCCCGCGACCTCGGGTTTTCGATGAAACAGATTCAGGAGCTGTTAGGGCTCTGGCAGGGGCACAAGAGCAGCCGCGAGGTGCGCAAGGTCGCGCTTTCGCACGTCGCCGAGCTCGACGAGAAGATCCGTGAGATGGAGGCGATGAAGCGGACGCTCGAAACGCTCGCCTCGCACTGCCACGGCGACGACCGTCCCGAATGCCCGATCCTGGACGATCTGGCGGGAGAGGCAGGCGAGAGGCGATAGGCGAGAGGCGAAGAGCGGGCGTGTGGAGTGCGAAAGCGGAGCTTTCGCACTCCACATCACAATGCCTCTCTGCCGGCTCTCGCCTCTCGCCTCTCGCCTCATCGCCTCATCGCCTCATCGCCTCATCGCCTCATCGCCTCATATCCTCACATTCCTCAACCTCAGCGCGTTCGTAATCACCGACACCGAGCTGAAGCTCATCGCCGCGGCCGCGATCATCGGGCTCATCACGACTCCGAAAAGCGGGTAGAGGACGCCCGCCGCGATCGGCACGCCGAGGGCGTTGTAGAAGAAGGCGAAGAAAAGGTTCTGCCGGATGTTCTTCATCGTCGCCTGGCTGAGGCGCCGCGCGCGCACGATGCCGCGCAGGTCGCCCTTCACGAGAGTCACTCCCGCGCTCTCCATCGCGACGTCGGCCCCCGTTCCCATCGCGATGCCGACCTCGGCCTGCGCGAGCGCCGGCGCGTCGTTGATGCCGTCGCCCGCCATCGCGACGATGCGTCCTTCACTCTGCAGCCGCTTGATCGCGTCAGCCTTCCCCGAAGGGAGCACTTCGGCGATGACCTCGTCGATGCCGAGAGTTCTCGCGACCGCGGCAGCGGTCGTCCGGCTGTCGCCGGTCAGCATCACGATGCGGAGCCCCTCCGCGTGCAACTGCCTGATCGCTTCGGCGGTCGTCTCCTTCACCGGGTCGGCGACGCCGACGAGTCCGACCGCCTTGCCGTCCGCGACGACGAACATCACCGTCTGTCCTTCGCCGCGCATCGATTCCGCGCGCGACGCGAGCGCAGCCGCATCGATGCCGATCTCCGCGAGCATCGCTGCGTTACCGAGGGCGACGCTCACGCCATCGACCACGCCTCGCACTCCCTTGCCGGTGACCGAAGCGAAATCGTCGACCGGGCGGATGACCACGCCGCGCTCGAGCGCGCCGTCGATGATCGCGGCCGCGAGCGGATGCTCGCTCGCCGCCTCGACGCTCGCCGCGAGCCGGAGCAGCTCCTTCTCGTCCATACCCTCGGCTACGACCGTCGCGAGTCGCGGCTTCCCTAACGTCAACGTTCCCGTCTTGTCGACGACGAGGGTGTCGACCGTCCTCAGCACTTCGATCGCCTCGGCGTTGCGAAAGAGAACTCCCGCGGTCGCGCCTTTCCCCGTCGCGACCATCACCGACATCGGCGTCGCGAGCCCGAGAGCGCAAGGGCAGGCGATGATGAGCACCGCGACGGCGTTCACGAGCGCGAACGCGAAGCGCGGCTCGGGACCGACCGCGGCCCACACCGCGAAGGTGATCAGTGACGCGACCATCACCGCGGGCACGAACCACGAGGCGACGGTGTCGGCGAGTTTCTGGATCGGCGCGCGGCTCCGCTGCGCCTGCGCGACCATGTTGACGATCTGCGAGAGAAGCGTGTCGGCGCCGACTCGCTCGGCACGCATGAGCAGCGAGCCCGTGCCGTTCACCGTCGCGCCGATCAGGCGGTCTCCCGCTCCCTTCTCGACCGGGAGCGCCTCCCCCGTCACCATCGACTCGTCGACGCTCGAAGAGCCGCTGAAGACCACGCCGTCGACGGGGATCTTCTCGCCCGGACGGACGCGAAGGGTGTCGCCCGGCTGCACTTCACCGAGGGGCACGTCAGTCTCGACGCCGTCGCTGCCGAGACGGCGTGCGGTCTTCGGTGCGAGGCCGAGCAGCGCGCGGATCGCGGCGCCTGTCCGGCTGCGCGCCCGGAGCTCCATCACCTGGCCTAACAGCACCAGCGCCACGATCGCGCCTGCCGCCTCGAAATAGACGCCGACGTGCCCCTGTGCGTCGCGGAACGCGGCGGGGAAGATGCCCGGCGCGAGCGTGGCGACGAGCGAGTAGAGATACGCCACCGAGACGCCGGTGCCGATCAGCGTGAACATGTTGAGGTGCCGGTTCACGAGCGACGCCCACCCGCGCTCCATCAGCGGCCATCCCGCCCAGAGCACCACCGGCGTCGCGAGCGCGAGCTCGATCCAGTTGCCCCACATCGTCAGCGTGTGGCCGAGCATCTCGTGCGAACCGGGCAGATGCCGGAGCATCGCGAACGCGACGAGCGGCACCGTGAACAGGAGACTCACCTTGAAGCGGCGCGTCATGTCATCGAGCTCCGGATTCGCCTCATCGAGCGTCACCGTCCGCGGCTCGAGCGCCATGCCGCATTTCGGGCAGGCGCCAGGCTCCTCTCTGACGACCTCGGGGTGCATCGGGCAGACCCATTCGGTCTTCGTCGCCGGCGCGGTGATCGTCTCCGGCTCGAGCGCCATGCCGCACTTCGGGCAGGCGCCGGGGCCTTCCTGCCGAACCTCGGGATCCATCGGGCAGGTGTGGATCGCCTGCGCGAGATCGCCCGCCGGCATCGCGAGCTTCTTCTCGCCGCGGAGGTACGGGCCGGGATCGGCGTCGAACCTCGTCTTGCAGCCCGTCATGCAGAAGTAGTAGGTCTTACCGTCGAGGACCGAGGTCGCCGCGGCCCTCGCCGGGTCGATCGTCATCCCGCAGACGAGGTCCTTGACTGTCTGGCCGCTCGTTTCAGGGGCCGCAGCGCCGTAGGCCGCAGGATCAACGTCGAACTTCTCCTTGCAGATCTTCGCGCAGAAGAAATGGTTCGTGCCGCCGACCATCGACGAGCCTGCGGCCTTCGCAGGGTCGATCGTCATGCCGCAAACCGGGTCCTTGACCCGTTCCACTTCCGGTGCGGTCGCGGCGAAACCGTACGCACCTGGATCGGCGTCAAACTTCTCCTTGCAGCGCGGCGAGCAGAAGTAGACCGTCGTGTCGCCGGCGCGCGACGTTCCCGCCGCCTTCGACGGATCGATCTTCATGCCGCAGACCGGGTCGATGACGCGGTTGTCCGCATGTTCAAGGCCGTGATGTTCGTGGCTGTTCATGACTCCTCCAATGATGGCTCAGCAGCGTGGCGACTTCATCCTCGCGAGTAACCGCCGCCTCCGCAGCACGACGAGGTCGCGGCCGGCGCTTCGACGAGCGATCCATGCCCCGTGTCGAACTCGCTCTTGCAGGAGATGGCGCAGAAGTAATAGGTCGTCCCGTCGTGATGCGAACTTCCCGCGGCGGTGGCAGGATCGATCAGCATCCCGCAGACGGGGTCGGTCACGAGGTTGTGTGGGGTCGTGTTCGTGCTGTTCATCGTCAGGCTCTCCTCATCATCTGTCGTCGACCGATCACCGGTCGAAACACAACATAAGGCTTCCCACGATGGGAAGGTCAATGGGCGGGTTTGTGCGGCGCAGCCACTCCGGCCCGCACGTCGCCGAAGGCGGCCGGTCAGCAGGAGCAGGACACGCCGTACGCCTGAACCTGCGTCGCGAACGTCACGCCCGCGGCGCTACCTCCGGCTTCGGGGGCCCGCGAGAGTGTCTGCGCCACGAAATCGGGGCGACGGTCAGCGGCTGCCCTTCGTCCCGATCTCCACCCGTCTCATCCCCGTCCCCGCCGCGTCGACGACATGCGCCTCGATCGTCTTGATGCGGCCGTCGTCGTCGATCTCGTAGAGATTGAAGCCGGAGCGGATCATCGGGTCGTCGTGGTCGAGCGCGCCGCCGCTCGACGAGACGATCTCGAGCGAGCCGGCCGCGGTGGCGAGTGCACGGCGTGTCCTGATGTGAAGGTGGCCGAAGAGAACGAGGCCGCGCGGGAGCGGCGAGAGCGATGCCCGGAGCGCAGCGCCGTCGACGAGCCCGTCGCGTCGCTGTTTCCGCATCGGCCGATCGTCGACTGGCGGGTGGTGCAGCAGGATCACAGGAGTCCGCTTCGCCACCTCGGGGTGCGCGAGCACGCGATCGAGCGCGGCGAGCTGTCCGGCGCCGACCAGCCCCGCGGCGATGAACGGCGGGCGCGGCACCGCGCTGGAGAGCGCAACGATCGCGACGGGGCCGCGCAGCTTCACGCAGGGAAACGAGCCCGATGGCAGCTCGAGCGCCAGCTCCGGGAAATCGCTCTTGAGAAATGTGTCGAAGTGATACGGGAAGCGTCGCCTGTTATGGATCTTCCTGAGGTAGGTGTCGTGGTTGCCGGGAATGACCGTCACTTCGACGCGCTGCGCGATCTCGTCGAGCAACATGCGCGCCTCGAGGTATTCGCTCTCCAGCGAGAGATTCGTGATGTCGCCGGTCACGACGACCTGGTCGGCGCTCGCCGCCGCCGCGGCGAGCGTGGTGCGAAGGTAGTCGAGCCGGTAGACCCGCTTCCGCTTCAGCGCCAGGTTCGCATAGCCGGTCAACCGCTTGTTGAACAGCATCTTCCGCCACTCGAACCCGAGCGGCGAGAGGACGTGGAGATCGGAGACATGGGCGATGCGAAACATCGGGACGATGAGTTTACCGCGCCGGAGTTTGGCGGTCGGACTCCAATGGCATTGAGTTGAGCCCAAGAAAAGGCTGAAGTCAGAACGTAGAACGATGAATGTTGAACCCAGAAATGGATCCACGGCGCGTTTCTGGGTTCTCAATTCATCGTTCTACGTTCTAACTTCAGGCTTTCATTGACGTCAATATGGGACCTTCGGTCCGTCCCAAACTTCCGCCCCCCAACGAAAGCGGCCACCCTTTCGGGTGGCCGCGGATCGATCGAAAACTGGAGCCGTTGACCGGACTCGAACCGGTGACCTGCTGATTACGAATCAGCTGCTCTACCAACTGAGCTACAACGGCTTGGGGCTGCTTGCCGGCCGGTCCGGAGCAGCGCGGATTATACCGATGCCCGCGCGGCTGTCCAGCCTTCCGAAGCGTGCGGGAGAACGCGGCTCACCCCGAGGGTATTTCGGATCGCGAAATTCGGACTTGAGGAGCAGGCGAGAGGCGAAGGGCGATAGGCGAGAGCAAGCAGATTCGGATGTTCGACGGTACGCGGTGGCGGCGGCGAGATCGACAGCTGAGGGGGTGCTTATCGCCTCTCGCCCATCGCCTCTCGCCCGCCGTTGAACTCCCAACCTACACTGAGTACTTCTGCGAGGTGCGGGCCGCTGCGATAAAGCTGCGTAGGCTCGGGGGGGTGGGATCAGGTTGCGGAACAAACCAGCGGTTAACTGCGGTGATCGATACTGAATGGATCGCAGGCCGCCCGCACCTCGCTATTTCTCGATCCTTATTCGTCTAGATCGACACCATTTCTTCGAGGGCTGCGTGGTCGGTGACCATCACCGTCGAGCCCTTGATGTCGATGATCTTCTTCTTGCGCAGGTCGCTCAGAAGCCGCGTAATCGTCTCGCGCGTGGTGCCGAGCATCTGCGCGATCTCCTCGTGCGTGAGCACGACCTTCAGGCGGAACGAGCCGTTGGTCTTCGTCGTCTCGTCGCACCAGTCGAGCAGCAGCTTGGCGAGCTTCTCTCCCGTCGACGACGAGAGCCCCAGCGCGCGGATCTCGCGCTGCGCCATCTGGTACTTCTCCGAAAGCTGCTCGGCGGTGTGGAAGCAGGCCTCGGTGTGCTCGTTGAGGAACGCGAGGAACTCCGTCCGCTTGATGAAGTTGACCTGGCACGGCTCGATCGTCTCCGCTGAGACTTCGTACGGCTTGCCGAGGATCGCGGAGCTGAGGCCGAGAACTTCGCCCGGCTGCACGATCTTGAGGATCAGCTTTTTCCCTTCGCTCGAGGAGGTCGTCAGCTTCACCCTGCCGCTGCAGAGGATGAAGACGCCTCGCGGCTGCTCCTCCTCGACGAAGAGAAGGGCGCCTCTCGGGTAGACGCTGGTGAACTTGATCCGCTCCAGCCCTTCCATCGTCTTCTTGGTGAGGTTGCAAAACGGCCGGTCGGTCCGGTCGAGGCAGTCCATGCAGCTGTAGTGGACGTCGATGTTGTACGGTGAAGGCATCGCTCGCTCCATCTCCTTCGTCCGGGGGGCCGGCGTACCCGGGGCCGGCTCTCTTCGTTCCTGTCACTGAATCTAGGGAAGGAGCGCACTTCGGGCGAGCAGTACTGTCACGGAGTGATGTGACAAGTGTCACGAGCAGGCAAGGCCGCCGGTCGGCGCATCCTCGTGAATGCGTCACCCGCGGGCGTGCGGTTGCCTGACTACGACGCCTTCGACATCAGCGGGCCCGAGCTCCGGATAAGCTCGAGGCAGCGGTCGACGTCCTGGCTGAGAAGTCTCAGCACCGCGAGACGCCCTTCCGGGTGCTCGTCGAGGAATCGCAGGACGGCGTCCTTGCGGACGAAGCCGGCGCGCGTGGAGGCGATGACCTCGCCCGTCGCGCCCCAGGGCCTGTCGGCGAACAGGGGGCCGAGCCCGAGGATCTGCCCGCCGCGCGCGAGCCGTTCGGTGATCGGAACGCCCGCGGCGTTCCGGTAGGTGAGCTGAACCTTACCGCGCTGGATGAGGTAGATCCCGTCTGCCGGCTCGTTCGCGTTGAAGAGCCGGTCACCCGTCTTGAGAATCATCGGCTCGACGAACTCGCCGAGCGCGCGGAACAGCTCGACCGCGTTCATCGTGCGTGACTGCGTGGCGGCTGGTCGTGTCATCGTCCTGTGCTGCCGGTGTTCCTCTCTGCCGATCATGCATGCAGAATAGAGAGCACCCAGAGACACTCATGTGACCAGTGCTACGCGTTTTTGTGACTCGCTGAACACGAGAGCGGGTCGCAGGTGCGAAGTGAGGCGGACTTGCGCGGTGAGGCGAACGAAACGTTGCAACGCGACGAAGTGCCACGATCGCCCCGTAAACAGGGGTCGATCGCAACCTTCGCCACGCCGCGCGCGCGCACCGAACAGCTTCGGGAGGCCTTGCTGCCTGAGCAGTCGTGACATCCATCACCCGCGTGACCTCGGTCATTCCGCGGCCACGGGAGCGATAGTCGAATACGCACCGACGAAAGGGAGAGGACATGAAGGGACCGGGAGTCAAATGTCTCGTGCTGCTGGCAACGTTGATCGTCGCACTGACACCTGCCGCGCTGGTCGCGGAGGAACCCGCGCCGGGGTCGGTTGACCTGAGCGGCAACTGGCGCGTGCGCGCGGAAGACTGGAGCTGGTTCGACACCAGTGCCGGCGATACCGACTATTCGTTCTTCGGTTCGCTGCTCACCCTCAACGCAGGGCAGAAGCGCGAGACGGTCGACTGGCTCGTCGAAGGCGCCGTGCCGCTTCTCTGGAGCCTGCCCGAGCACGCCATCGCTCCCGCGCCGCAGGGGCTTCTCGGGCTCGGCGCGAACTACTACCAGGCGAACGGCGACGACAACTCCGAAGGGATCTTCCTGCGGCAGGCCTACCTCAACTTCAAGGGGCTTCCCAACGGACGCACCGTCAAGATCGGCCGCACCATCTTCAACGAAGGGCTCGAGCGCAAGTACGACGATCCGAACATGACGTGGCTCAAGCGCATGCGAATCTCGCAGCGACTGATCGGTGACTTCGGCTTCTCGCACGTCGGCCGCAGCTTCGACGGCGTGACCTACGCTCACGAAACCGGTAAGAGCAACTTCACCCTGATGGCGGGCGTGCCGACCGAAGGCGTCTTCGACACCGACGGCAACGACGAGATCGACGACATGTTTCTCGCTTACGGCGCCTACACGCGCGAGACGAGCGCGTCACCCGGCGAGTGGCGCCTCTTCGGCATCTACTACGTCGATGATCGCGGTCTCGTGAAGACCGACAACCGCCCGTCGGCCACGCGCAATCTCGACCGCGAAAAGATCGCGCTCTCCACGATCGGATTCAACTGGGTCCAGACCGTGCCGGTCGGAGAGAACGGCCTCGTCGACGTCCTCTTCTGGGGCGCGCTCCAGTACGGCGACTGGGGCACCCTCGACCAGTTTTCCAGCGCGTTCGCGTTCGAAGCGGGCTACCGCCTCACCGGCGTCCCGGGCAAGCCCTGGTTCCGCGTCGGAATGTTCGACGGAAGCGGCGACGACAACCCGACCGACGATCGTCACGAAACCTTTTTCCAGATCCTGCCGACACCGCGCCTTTACGCGCGCATGCCGATCTACAACCTGATGAACAGCAGCGACAAGTTCTTCCAGGTGTTCGCCGAGCCGGGAGAGAAGTGGACCGTCCGCTGCGACGTCCACGAAATCGCCCTGAGCGAGTCGTCAGACCTCTGGTACTCCGGAGGCGGCGCGTTCCGCTCCGACAACTTCGGCTACGCGGGCCGCCCGTCCGGCGGGAACGACGGCCTTCTCTCCGTCATCGACCTCTCCGTCGACTACAAGATCAACAAGAACTTCTCGACCACGCTCTACCTCTCGCATGCGCAGGGCGGAGCGGTGATCGACAACATCTACGACGGGGACACGGCGCAGTTCCTCTACCTCGAGATGACGGCAAAGTTCTAAGATCGAGCCGTCATTCAGGAACAGCACGCATGAAACGAGCGCAAATTCTCGCAATTGTCGTCGGGGCCGCAATCGGAATCGCCGTCGGCATCGGGGGCTACACCTTCGCGTACGCGAAGGGAGCCGCGTATCTGCACGACGATCCGGCCGTATGCGCGAACTGCCACATCATGACCGAGCAGCTCGACGGGTGGCGCCACGGAAGCCACCGCTCGGTCGCGACCTGCAACGATTGCCATACGCCTCCCGGTCTCGTGCCGAAGTACTACGTGAAGGCGAAGAACGGCTTCTGGCATTCGTTCTACTTCACGACCGGTCTCTTCCACGAGCCGATCCGCATCACCGCGTCGAACCGCGACGTCACCGAGCAGGCCTGCCGCAAGTGCCACGCCGCGATCGTCCAGGCGATCGATCCCGTGGCGGGCCATGACGAACAGACATCCTGCCTCCGCTGCCACCGCGACGTGGGCCACAGGCACTGAGCAAACATTGAAGGTGAGACCATGACCGAACAGAACGACACCGCAAAGACCCCGGGCATCCTCAAGCCTCTCCTCGTCACCGCGCTCGTCACGGCGGTGCTCGCGATCGGCGCGACGGCGCTGCTCGTCAACATCTTCGAGAAGAAGGAAGAGGCGAAGAATCCCTTCTTCCGCGTCGTCGAGCTCGACGACGAAACCGAGGATCCGGAGATCTGGGGCAAGAACTTCCCGATGCAGTACGACGGCTACAAGAAGACCGTCGACCAGGTCCGCACCCGCTTCGGCGGCAGCGAGGCGGTTCCGCACACGCCGACCTCCGCCGACCCGCGCGCCGTCATCTCGCAGTCGAAGATCGAAGAGGATCCGCGCCTCAAGACGCTCTGGGCCGGCTATGCCTTCGCGAAGGATTTCCGCGAGGAGCGCGGCCACGCCTACATGCTCGAGGACCAGATCTTCACCGAGCGCCAGCAGGTCAAGCAGCCGGGAACCTGCCTCCACTGCCACGGGTCGATGTACCTCCCCTACAAGCACGCGGGGAACGGCGACCTGATCAAGGGCTTCGAGAAGATCAACCCGATGCCTTACATGGAAGCGAAGAACCTGGTGAAGCATCCGATCGCCTGCATCGACTGCCACGACCCGAAGACGATGGCGCTCCGCGTGACCCGCCCAGGCTTCATCGAGGGAATCGCGGCGCTCAAGGAGTCGCAGGGAATCAAGGGCTACGACGTCAACAAGATGGCGACGCGCGCCGAGATGCGCTCCTACGTCTGCGGCCAGTGTCACGTCGAGTACTACTTCAAGGGGCCCGAAAAGCGCCTCACCTACCCCTGGGCCAACGGCATCAAGGCCGATCAGATCCTCGAGTACTACACGACCGGCAACGGCAAGGAGCACAAGGACTGGACGCACGCGGAGACCGGAGCTCCGACGCTCAAGGCGCAGCACCCCGAGTTCGAGATGTGGAACCAGGGCATCCACGCGCGGAGCGGCGTCGCCTGCGCCGACTGCCACATGCCCTACACCCGCGTCGGCGCCCTGAAGATCAGCGACCACCACGTGCAGAGCCCGCTGCTCAACACGAACAACGCCTGCCAGACCTGCCACAAGTGGTCCGAGGAAGAGATGAAGGCGCGCGTCGAGACGATCCAGGAGCGAACCTGGGAGATGCGCAACCGCTCGATGGACGCCCTCATGGAGCTGATCAACGACATCAAGGCGGCGCAGGCGGCAGGGGTCTCCGAAGCGCAGATCACGGAAGCGCAGATCGCGCAGAGGAAGGGGCAGTTCCTGCTCGACTTCGTCGAGGCGGAGAACTCGACCGGCTTCCACGCCCCGCAGGAGGCCGCCCGCATCCTCGACCTGTCACTCGACTACACCCGCAAGGGACAGCTCGCGTTGCGCGCGAAGTTCCCGCAGGTCGTCGTCGTCGGCCAGCCGCCGCTGCCGCCGCCTCCCGCGGCTGCGGCGCCCGACGCTCACGGCGCGGCACCCGCAGCAACTCCCGCCCCGGCACCCGCGGCAAAGTCGGGACGGTAGACCTAACCTGATGCGGTCACTCGAAGGGCGCGGGCAACCGCGCCCTTCGCATGTGGAGTGCGCAAGCGAGAGCTTGCGCCCTTCCTCGGCGGAAGCGGCAGCTTCCGCTCCGTCGCCCGCGCAGCCGACCGCCGAAGCTGCATGTGGGGTACGAAAGCGAAGCTTTCGCGGCGGCGTGAAGCGCCGCAAAAACCGACAGGGGCACGTCGCCGTGCCCCTGCATACTTCGCCGAAGCTCTCGCTTCGGCATGGAAGAGCGCAAGCTCTCGCTTGCGCACTCCACATCGCTACTTTGCGACCAACACGGTCGCCGCAACCGCCGCGAGCGCCTCTTCCAGATCCATCCGGATGTCGGCGAGATCCTCGCAACCGACCGCTAACCTAACCAGGCCGGGGGTGATCCCCTGGAGCCTCTGCTCCTCGACGGGCACGCCCTTGTGCGTCATCGACGCAGGGTGCTCGATCAGCGACTCGACACCGCCGAGCGAAACCGCGAGCGTGATCATCTTCACCGCGTTCATCGCGACGCGTCCCGCCTCGACGCCGCCGTGGAGCTCGAAGGCGATCACCGATCCGGGGCCCGACATCTGCTTCTTCGCCAGAGCGTACTGCGGATGCGACGGAAGTCCCGGATAGCGGACCCACGCAACTGCCTCGTGCTTCTCGAGCCACTCGGCGATCGCCATCGCGTTCTGCTGCGCGCGCTCCACCCGCATTCCGAGCGTCCGGATGCCGCGCAGGACGAGCCACGCCTGGTGAGGGTCCATCGTGCAGCCGAAAGCGATCGTCACGTCGCGGATCGCCTTGAGATGCTCGGGCTTGCTGGTGATGACGATGCCTGCGACGACATCCGCATGGCCGTTGAGCGACTTCGTCATCGAATGGAGGACGATGTCGGCGCCGAGCTCGAGCGGGCGCTGCAGGATCGGGCCGGCGAAGGTGTTGTCGACGACGAGAGGAATCCCGGCACCGCGCGCCGCGGCCGCCGCGGCCTCGAGGTCGACGAGGTCGACCGTCGGGTTCGCAGGCGTCTCGACGAAGATCAGGCGCGTCTCCGCACGGATCGCCGAGGCGATCCCCGCTGCGTCGACCGACGCGACGTAGGTCGCCGTGATCCCGAAGCGGGAGAAATACTTGTCCATCAGACCGCGCGAGGGGCCGTAGACGGGGTGGGTCATCACGACGTGATCGCCCTGGCGAAGCAGCGCGAGGAGCACCGAGCTCACCGCTGCCATGCCGGTCGAAGTCGCAACGGCGCCGCAGCCCCCTTCGAGGTCGGCGACACACGCCTCGAGCGCCTGCACTGTCGGGTTGCCGAGCCGCGTGTAGATCGGGCCGGACGACTCTCCAGCGAAGCGCGCCGCCCCTTCTTCCGCCGTCGGGAACGCGAACGTCGAGCTCTGGTAAATCGGAACCGAGACCGCGCCGCGGTGCTCGGACGGGTCGAGCCCGCCATGAATGATCGTCGTGTTGCGTCCCGCTGAACCCTTCTTCATCTGGATGCTCCCTCTGGCTGAAATCGTTCGGTCGGTCCCGGCCGGAAGCGCCGGCGGAACGGCGCATTCTCCACCGGATCGCCCGGCGTTCCCTATGCTCCCTCAACCATCGCCTCGTGATCGGCGTCACCGGAAGGTGAGCCGATTCGTCGGCGGTGGGGCCATCCGGAGCGCGCACGACCTGTCATCCCGACGACCGATCCCGCGCAGCGGGAGCGGAAGGAGGGACCTCGCAGGCTGGTACATATGGTGTACTTCTCCACCGCCGTCGCCCGTGGCACGTCAGTACCAGCCTGCGAGGTCCCTCCTCCTTCCCCCGCTTCGCGTGGTCAGTCGTCGGGACGACAATTCGCTCGGAGGTTGCCAGATATAGCCAGCTTCCTGGAAACGACACGCTGAAGGCCCTCTCTCCGCCCGCACGTCCGCCTTCCAGCTCTCTCGCACCCCTTTCTCTCCCCGCGTTCACCGAATCTCGACACCGTTCGAAATCCCGGCGCGGGGGACGCTGTTCGAAACCTCGGAATCCGAATCGAGTCTCATCGGATGACGGGGGTGCGCGGCGCGCGGCGACGCGTGTGCGCGGTGCTCCCGGGGAATTCGCAGTGGAAGGAAGCCGATCGAATGTTCGACCGTAAGTTCTTCGCCGAGGGTGCCGCGATCGTCGTTCTCGCGGTGCTCTGCGCAGCTGTCTCCAATTTCGCCGCCGCGAGAGAGCGTAAAGTCGCGCTCGTTGGAAGCTACCCGCGCGCACTTCAGGTACCCGCGACGGTGACCGACCCCGCGCCCGAGGCGGCGACGACGGCGGTTGCCGTGACGGACACGGCTTCGGCGACGACGACGGAAACCACGACGGCGACGGAGTCCGCCACGACAACGACGACGCCGACCGCGACGGCGACGGAAACGATGACGCCGCCATCAACGACGACACACGCACCGACCGCTCAAGTGAAACTCCCGGCCGGCGTTCCGGTGCCACCGAAACCGCGAAAAGTCTTCCTCCCCCATCCCGACAAGGCGTTCGTCGAGATCAGCAGCGAAGACGCCATGCAGCTCTGGCACGAGAAGGCGATCTTCATCGACGCCCGCCGCACCGACGTCTTCGCACAGGGGCACATCGCAGGCTCACGCTCGATGCCGGTATGGGAAGCCGACATCGACGACCGCATCCGCGCCTTCTTCGACGAAGTCACCAACCAGCAGCAGCCGATCATCGTCTACTGCTCCGGAGGCAACTGCGAAGACTCGCACATGCTCGCCGACAAGCTCTGGGGCGTCGGCTACGAAAACGTTCTCGTCTACGCCGACGGCTTCCCCGCGTGGCAGAAGATGGGGGGAGCTGTCGAGTAGGCAATGCGGAATTCGGAATGCGGAGTGCGGAATGAAGGCTCGATTTCCGCCGCTGCGCCGACACCGCAATGAAGAATGGAGAATGTCGAATGAAGAATGAAGAAGCAAGAACCGCGCAAGGGTGCGGCGAGTCCACGACTCGGGCCGTTTCTCAATTCTTCATTCCTCATTCTTCATTCGACATTTCGGTTTGCCATTCCGCAATCCGCATTCCGCAATCCGCATTGACGAAATCATGACGAACCTTCGCACCTTTCTCACCTCCGACTGGCTGACGGTTCGCGTGCAGATCGCGCTCGGCGCGATCTTCGTCGCGGCGTCGCTGCCGAAGCTGCTCGACCCGCCGAGCTTCGCCCACATGATCTACAACTACCGGCTCGTGCCCGGCTTCGCGATCAACGCGATCGCCCTCGTCATGCCGTGGCTCGAGATCCTCTGCGGCGTCGCGCTGATCCTCGGGATCTGGCGTCGCCCCGCCGCGGCGATCATCGGGGCGATGCTCGTCGTCTTCATCATCGCGATCTCGATCAACCTCGGCCGCGACAACGCCGTCAACTGCGGTTGCTTCGACATCACCTCGGCGAACAAGTCGCACGACGAGCTCGTCGGCGAGATGTGGTGGGTCATCACACGCGACATCGGAATGCTGCTCATGGTCGCCCAGATCCTCCGGGCCTCGGGCCAGCGGCCCGCGAGCCTGCAGGACGATGCCGTCGCCGTGGTCGACTGAAGGAATAGCGGACGGCACCCGAGACATACGCTGCCCAAACACGAGGCAACTCACACGATGAAGAACCAGAAACGATTCCGGGCAATGCTCGCGGTGACCGCGGTGGTCGCGCTCGCGACGGCCTGCTCGAAGAGCGAACCCGCGACCTCCGTCGCGAGCCAGCCCTCCGCTCCGCCCACCATGACGACCGACGTTCCGGCACAGCCCCCCGCGGGCGAGCTTCAGCCGACGCCCGGCGCGCCGGTCGCAACCTTCACGCCGTCGACCGACACCGCGGCGCCGATGCTTCCGGTGCTCGGATCGACTCCGATCCAGACGCCGTCCGACGAGCACACACAGTCGCCCGCGAAAACGGGAGTCCGGCGCATCGCTCCCGAAGAGGCGGCGGTGCTCGTGCAGAGCGGTGACGCGATCCTCGTCGACGTCCGGTCGCAGGAGGCGTTCGTGGCGGACCACATCCGCGGCGCGAAGCACATCCCCTACGGGGAGATCGAATTGCGGGCGCGACAGGAGCTTCCGCCGACCCGCTGGATCATCCCCTACTGCACGTGACCCGCTGAGGAATCAAGCGCCGGTGCGGCGCTCAAGCTCGAGGCTCTCGGATACAAGAACGTCGCCGCCCTGCTCGGCGGTCTGCACGCCTGGGAAGATCGCGGATACCCGATGGCAACCGGCGCGAACTGAGTCGCAACTTCGGGGACTTCGGGGTCACACCTGGAAACCTGGACTTCCCGGCGCCGGAAGTCCAGGTTTCCAGGTGTGACCCCGAAGTTGCGGAGCTCCCTGATCCCCACCCATCACCGACGCCCCCGCCACAGCCGTGATAGAACTTTCTCTCCAACAACAGGAGGGAATGCATGGACGCTCGCATCTGGCACAAGTGGTACGAGGATGGGATTCCGGCGAGCCTCGACTACCGCGACCTCCCGATCGCGCAGAACCTCTTCGAGGCGGCCCGCGTCTTCCCTAACCGCAGGGCGGTCGTCTTCGAGAACTGCGTCCTCACCTATGGCGAGCTCGACGACAAGGTCCGCCGATTCGCCTCAGGTCTCTCGGCCCTCGGCGTAAAGCCGGGGTCGCGCGTCGCGATTCAGCTCCCCAACCTCCCGCAGACCGTCATCGCCTACTACGCGACGCTCGCGCTCGGCGCGCAGGTCGTCATGACGAACCCGCTCTACGTGCCGCGCGAGATCATCCACCAGTGGAACGACGCCGCCGTCGAGGTCGCCATCGTCGGCGACTGGCTCTTCCAGCAGCGAGTCTCCGCGATCCGCGACGAGCTGCCGGCGAGGCACTACGTCACCACCGGCATCGCCGACCTGCTCGGGGCCCCGCTCCGCTGGCTCGCGCGGATCAAGCTCACGAAAGACGGGATGGCGGCGAAGGTTCCGCCACAACCCTCCGTGCACGCGTTCACCGACCTCGTCGCGACGCATCCACCGAAGACCGACCTGCCGAAGATCGACCTCGACTCGGTCGCGGTGCTGCAGTACACCGGCGGAACGACCGGCCTCTCGAAGGGAGCGATGCTCACGCACCGCAACCTCACCGCCAACGTGCAGCAGACCATCGCTTGGTTCCCCTCCCTCATCCCGGGACACGAAGTCTGGCTCACCTGCCTCCCCCTCTTTCACATCTTCGGTATGACGATCGCCATGAACTGGCCGGTCGCGTTAGGCGGCACGATGGTGCTGATGCCGAACCCGCGCGACATCCCGAAGATGATCACGCTGATCGGAAAGCACCGGGTGAGCGTCTACCCCGCGCTTCCCGCCCTTTTCACGGCAGTCATCAACCACCCCGACTCGAAGAAGACCGACCTCACCTCGGTCAAGGGATGCTTCTCCGGCTCCGCGCCGCTCCCCGTCGCCATCCTCGAAGATTTCGAGGCGATGACCGGGGGAACGATCGTCGAGGGTTTCGGCATGACGGAGACCTCGCCCGTCACCCACTGCAATCCAGTCAAGGGAACGAGGAAAGTCGGCAGCATCGGCATCCCGATCTCCGACACCGACGCGCGCATCGTCGACATCGAGACGGGAACGACCGATGTCCCCCTCGGGCACGAAGGCGAGCTCCTTCTCAAAGGCCCGCAGGTCATGCCCGGCTACCTCAACCGCCCCGACGAGACCGCCAGCGCTCTGCGCGACGGCTGGATGCACACCGGCGACCTCGCGCGCATGGACGAGGACGGCTACTTCTGGATCTGCGGCCGCAAGAAGGACATGATTCTGACGAGCGGCTACAACGTCTTCCCCGACGAGATCGACCGCATCCTCGCGAGCTGTCCAGCCGTCCTCGAGGCGGCGACCATCGGCATCCCCGACGCGAAGCGCGGCGAAGCAGTGAAGTCGTTCATCGTCCTCAAGCCGGGCATGCAGGCCACCGAAGAGGAGATCGTCGCCTTCTGCCGCGAGCAGCTCGCCGCGTACAAGGTCCCGCGCTTCGTCGAGTTCCGCGCGGAGCTTCCGAAGAGCGCCGTGCAGAAGATCCTCCGCCGCGAGCTCGTCGAAGAGGAAAAGCGAAAGGCGGCGCACTGAGAACGCCGGCCACCTGCGGATAGCTGCAACACTGCAAGCTATACTCGTCCTGTCCAGACAGTTGAATTCGAATCGGGCGACGATCGTCACTCGCGCCTGATGCGGCCGCGCGCATGGTTGACCTCAACGCACCCGATCAGCCCTCGGCAACACGCAAGAGCGCAGTCGCAATCGCTCTCGGCCTCGCGTGCGTTGCTGGAACGTTCCGCACCATCAGCGCCTCGTTCCCGCCTCACGAAGTGACGATCGTCTGGAGCCTCTTTCTCCCGATGCTCGTCGCTCTCGCCTGGGGCTGGCGCTATGGACTCGTCGCCGCCACCGTTGGAGGCGCGGCGCTCTCTCCACTCCTGCTCTGGCCCTCCAACGGTTACGCGAACATCGGAGCGTTCCTCCTGTACGGCGGCTGGCTCGTCTGGCATGGAGTCTTCTCCGACTGCCGCCGCCGCTGGCCTTCGCCCTGGAACAACCTCTACGTGGCACAGCTCGTCTACACGCCGCTCATCTTCGGGATCCTGCTCGGAACCTATCCGATGCTGTTCCGGCTGAATCCTCCCTTCTGGGCGCCGGCTGCCGCGACGTCGATGTCCGGCCAGGTGCTGCAGACGATCGCGATCAAGGACAGCTTCGTCCTCGCGTTCCACATCCTCCTCTGTGACGCGCTGCTGACCATCGGCCCGGTGAGGCGAGCATTCTCACTTCCCCTCTCCTCGGCCGCACGTCTCAACTTCCGGATCATCGCGGGCGCGCTCCTGACCGGTGCGGTCATCCTCGGCGGATACATCGCGCTCGACGCGACGATGCAGGGACGTCCGGCCCTCGCCGAGCTCGCGGAAGGGATGTCGGACGAGCACGAGAAGCTGCTGCTCTTCGCGTCGCTGCTCAGCCTCGTCGCGGGGGTCCAACTGGCGAAGTACGTCGAGCGCCGGCTCGAAGTCGAAGAAGCGCTCCGCGCGAGCGAGGCGAACGCCCGGACGATCTTCGACTCCGTGAACGATGCGATCTTCATTCACGACGGCGAGAGCGGCGCGATCCTCGACGTGAACAGCCGCGCGTGCGAGATGTACGGCTACGAGGCGGACGAGTTCCGGAGCCTCGACATCGGAGAAATCAGCCTCGGAGAGTCCCCGTACTCGCAAGCGGATGCGCTTCAGCTGATCGTCGACGCGATGCGCGGCGAGCCGCGCCTCGTCGAGTGGAGAACGAAACGGCGCGACGGCACGCTTTTCTGGTCGGAGGTGAACCTTCGCCGCGCGACGATCGGCGGCCATGAGCGCGTGCTCGTTGTCGTCCGGGACATCACGGAGCGGGTTCGAGCGATCGAAGGGCTCCAGGAGAGCGAGCGGCGCTACCGGACGCTCTTCGAGTCGGCCACCGACGCCGTGCTCGTGGTGAAGGACGATCGCTTCGTCGATTGCAATCTGCGCACGCTCGACGTCTTCGGATGCAGTCGCGAGGCGATCATCGGATCGGGCCCCGAGCGCTTCTCCCCGCCTCTCCAACCCGACGGGCGCGACTCGGGTGCGGCGGCGGCCGCGAGGATCGAGGCGGCGCTGGCAGGAGACTCGCAGAGTTTCGAATGGATGCACGTCCGCGCGGACGGAAGCCCGTTCGACGCCGAAGTCAGCCTGACGAGAGTCGACCTGCTCAGCGGCACCTACATCGTCGCCACCGTGCGCGACGTGAGCGAGAGGAAGAAGCTCGAGTCACAGCTGCGCCAGTCGCAGAAGATGGAGGCGATCGGCCAGCTCGCCGGTGGCGTCGCGCATGACTTCAACAACCTGCTCACCGTGATCACCGGCTACGCCGGAATCCTCGCGATGGAGCTCCAGGGCAACGCCGACCAGAGCGAGCTCGTCGAGCAGATCCTCAAGGCCGCCGACAAGTCGGCGAAACTGACGAGTCAGCTCCTCGCCTTCAGCAGGAAGCAGGCGATCGCCCCGAAGCCCGCCGACCTGAACGAGCTCGTGAAGGGAGTCGAGAAGCTGCTGCTCCGCGTGATCGGCGAGAACATCGAAGTGCGCACGAGTCTCGCTCCGGGCAGGTTACTGGCGATGGTCGATCCCGTCCAGATCGAGCAGGTCATGATGAACCTCGCGACCAACGCCCGCGACGCCATGCCCGCGGGCGGCACCTTCTCGATCACGACCGAGCGGATCGATGTCGAGGAGACGTTTGCGCGGCTCCACGGCCTCGCGGGCGCGGGTCCCTACTGCCTCGTCATCGTCTCCGACACCGGCACGGGCATGGACGACGAGCAGCGGCAACGGATCTTCGATCCGTTCTACACGACCAAGGGCGTCGGGAAGGGAACCGGCCTCGGCCTGTCGATCGTCTACGGCATCGTGAGGCAGCACAAGGGCGGCATCAGCGTCTACAGCGAGCCAGGCAACGGGACGATCTTCCGGATCTTCCTCCCGCTCACTCCCGATGCCGAGGTCTGGCCCGAAGAGCGAAGCGACCCCGCGCCGCAGGGGCATGGCGAGACGATCCTCGTCGCCGAGGACAGCGAAGAGGTCAGGCTCTTCGTGACCAGGCTGCTCAGGAAATCAGGTTACGAAGTCATCGAAAGCGCGAACGGCGAAGAAGCCGTCTCGGCGTTCGGCGCAAACGCGGAGCACATCGCGCTCGTGCTGCTCGACGTGATCATGCCGAAGAAGAGCGGCAGGGAAGCGTGGGAAGAGATCCGCGCGATGAAGCCGTCGGTCAGGGCGCTCTTCTTCAGCGGCTACACGGCCGACATCATCGAGCGGAATGGCCTCCTCGACGAGGGCCTCGAGCTGCTCTCGAAACCGGTCGCGCCCGCGGAACTGCTCACGAGAGTCCGCACGATCCTCGACCGGTAGCGGTGGGCTCACGGCCGGCTAACGGGCTACGCCGCGATAGTTGAAGCTCGCTGGCCTGAAGCCCCTCTGGTAGGCGCTCTCGTGAAGCTCGACTTCGAATCCACCGTCTCTGAGCCGGGCCGGCACGTCGATGTCGAGACTGCATCCTCCGCTGAAGATTTTCCACAGGGGATTGAGTCGCTCCTGCCATCTGCGGACGGCGATGTCCGGCGCGACGCCGTGCTCGCAGAAGAGGAGCTTCCCGTCCGGTACGAGGACGCGATGCATCTCCGAGGTCGCGGCGGCGAGATCGGGAATCGTGCAGAGCGACCAGGTGACGACGATCGTGTCGATCGAGCCCGACTCCAGCGGGATCGACTCGGCGCATGCCTCGATGAGCTCCACATCGACCGGTGCCGCGGACGCCCGGCTCGCGGCAAGCGTGAGCATCTCGGCCGACCGGTCCAGGCCGAAGACTCTCTCCACACTCGCGGGGTCGTAGAACGACAGGTTCAGTCCCGACCCGACGCCGATCTCGAGCACGCGTCCGGAGGCGTGCGGCACGACTTCCGCCCGCTGGCGCATCATCCGGCTGCCGCCACAGACGTGGTGAACGATCCTGGGCAAGAGGTATCGGGAGTAGAACCCCATCAAGCCATCATACCGGCGCGAGCCGGATCAGCACTCGAGCGGCGGCAGACATTCGGCTGAACGCCTGCTTTACTGCCTTCTCAATTCAACGCTCTAGCTTTCAGCTTCAGCTTCTCCTCCGTCAGTTCGAGGCCATTCGGTGTGACCCCAGCCCCGCTCGTCACTCCCGCACGGGGCGAACGTCACTCACATCGCCCTTCCTGCGGGACTACCGTTGATGACCTCAGGGAGGATCCGATGGCGAAAAATATCCGGTTCCGACTCAATGGAAGACCGACAACCCTCCCGCCGAACCCGGAGCGAACGCTGCTGCGCGCGCTTCGCACCGACCTCGGCCTGACCGGCACTCATTACGGCTGCGGCATCGGCGAGTGCGGGTCGTGCACCGTCGTGGTCGACGGCAAGGCGGTCCGCTCCTGCGTCACGACCCTCGCCGACATCGAGGGCAAGGACGTGGTCACCATCGAGGGGCTCGCAAAGGGCGACAAGCTCCATCCGCTGCAGAGCGCATTCATCGAGCACGGCGCGTTCCAGTGCGGTTACTGCACCTCGGGGATGCTGATGAACGCCTATGCGCTGACGAAGGAGAAGAAAACACTCTCCCGGGCGGAGATCATCGACGGGATGGAGGGAAACCTCTGCCGCTGCGGCGCGCACACGAGGATCATCGCCGCGATCGAAGAGGTCACGGGCGCGAAAGGAGGCCGGTCATGACCGCTTCGACCGAGCTCGACCGCCGTGAATTCGTGAAGCTGATCGGCGGCGGCATCGTCGTCCTCGTCACCATGAGCCCCTCGGAGCTTTTCGCACAGCAGCGTCAGTACCCGACCGACGTCAACGCATACCTCCACATCGCCGGCGACGGCCGCATCACGGTCTTCTCCGGGAAGATCGAAATGGGCCAGGGGGTGATGACGTCGCAGGCGCAGATGGCCGCGGAGGAGTTAGGCGTATCGCTCTCGCGGATCGAGATGATCCTGGGCGATACCGACAAGTGCCCGTGGGACATGGGGACCTTCGGCTCGCTGACCACGCGCATGTTCGGGCCGGCGCTTCGCGCGGCATGCGCCGAGGCGCGGTCGGCGCTCGTGCAGCTCGCGTCCGAGCGGTTAGGCGTGCCGAAGGAGCAGCTCGTCGTCGACGACGGCGTCGTCTCGGTCGCCGCCGATCGCTCGAAGAAGGTGACCTACGGCCAGCTCGCGAACGGCAAGGCGATCACCCGCACGCTCGACGAGAAGGCGGTGCTCCGCTCGGTCGCCGAGTTCAAGGTGATGGGACGCTCGCCGAAGCGGGTCGACGGCGTCGAGAAGGTGACGGGCCGCGCGAAGTACGCGGCCGACCTCACGCTTCCCGGGATGCTGTCGGCGCGAATGGTCCGCCCGCCGGCACACGGCGCGAAGCTCGTCAGTGTCGACACGACGAGAGCCGGGAAAGTCGAAGGCCTTACCGTGGTGAACCAGGACGGGCTCGTCGCGGTGCTTCACGCGGATCCCGAAATCGCCGCGCAGGCGGTAAAGACGATCGTCGCGAACTGGCAGGTGCGCAAGGTCGCCGTCGACACCGATTCGATCTTCGACTACCTCGTGAGCAAGGCTCCTGAGCCGGAGGCGCGCGAGGCCCGCGGCGACGTCGCGGCGGCACGCAAGCGCGAGAAGACGCTCATCGAGATGACGTGGCGCACCGGCTACCGCGCGCACGCGCCGATGGAGCCGCACAGCGCACTCGCCGAGGTGAAGGACGGCAAGGCGACGGTCTGGGCATCGACGCAGACACCGTTCCCGACGCGCGATGCCGTCGCGAAGGCAATCGGCTTCGATCCCGCGAACGTAAGGCTCATCACTCCCTACGTCGGCGGTGGCTTCGGCGGAAAGTCGTCCGCGGGGCAGGCGGTCGAAGCGGCGCTCCTGGCGAAGATCGTCGGCAAGCCTGTGCAGCTCGAGTGGACGCGCGAGGAGGAGTTCTTCTTCGACGCCTTCGATCCCTCCTCGGTCGTGAAGATCGCCTCGGCGATGACCGCCGAGGGAAAGATCACGATGTGGGAGTACGACGTTTACTGTGCGGGCTCGCGATCGACCGAGATCTTCTACGACGTGCCCGACAGCGTCGTCCGCATCCACGGGAGCTGGCGCGGGGCGGGCGCAGACACCCATCTGTTCGCGGTCGGGCCATGGCGCGCGCCGGGAGCGAACACGAACGTCTTCGCGCGCGAGTCGCACGTCGACGTCATGGCCGCGGCCGCGCGGATCGACCCGCTCGAATTCCGCCTGAAGAACACCAAGGACGAGCGGATGCGCCGCGTGCTCGAGGCCGCCGCGAAGGCAGCGGACTGGAAGGCGGCTCCGGGACCGAGCGGCCAGGGACGCGCCATCGCGTGCGGCATCGACGCGGGCACGTACGTCGCGCTCGTCGCCTTCGTGAAGGTCGACGAGAAGACGGGACGCGTAAGAGTCGAGCGCGTCGTCTGCGCGCAGGACATGGGAATCGTCGTCAATCCCGACGGCGCGACGATGCAGGTCGAGGGCTGCGTCACGATGGGGCTCGGCTACGCGTTCACCGAAGAGCTCCGCTTCGACGGCGGAAAGATCCTCGACACCAACTTCGATAGCTACACGATTCCGCGCTTCTCATGGGTGCCGAAGATCGAGACGGTGCTCGTGAAGAACGACGAGCTCGCGCCGCAGGGTGGCGGCGAGCCGGCGATCGTCCCGATGGGCGCTGTGATCGCGAACGCGATCTTCGACGCGTGCGGCGCGCGGCTCGAGCGCCTGCCGATGACGCCCGAGCGGGTGCTCGCGGCGCTCGCGAGGACGAAGACGAAGGACTCGGGCGCGGCGGGATGAGCTTGGTGGTGGGGTGAGACACCACCACTCACTCAATACCCTTCGCCTTCGGCCGCCGCGTGGGCCTTGCCGCGGTGGTGGCGGAAGATCAGCGTCGTATAGCAGACGGCCAGCACGAGCCCGAACGGCCACCAGAGGAGGCCGGCGCGCAGCGACTCGGGAGCCGCCGCTGCGTTCGCTGCAGTCAGCGACCAGGCGGGGTCGATGGTCGAGCGCAGCCAGACGGGATAGAGCGATGCCGCTGTGGCGGCGAGCAGCCCGAGAACGAACGCCGATGATCCGAGGAACGCGGCGAGATCGCCTCCGCGACGGCGGGCGAGGACGCTCGTGGCAAGCCCGACGCACGCCGCGAGCGTGGCCGCAATAGCGAGCGGGCGCTTCGCGACGGCGCCCATGACGTGCGGCGCGACGTAGACCGTTCCCGCCGTCGCAACGAGCCAGAGCACGACTACGACGGGGAAGAGCCGCGCCGCCAGTGCGCGGCTGCGGCTCGACACGTCGCCGTCGGTCTTCCAGGTCAGGAAGAGCGCGCCGTGATGGGCGAGCACGGCGAGCGCCGTGACGCCCGAGAGAACCGTGTACCAGTCGAGAATCCCCAACGCGCCGCCCGGCGAGAACGAATCGAAGAGCGGAAGCGCGAACCAGCCATCCGCAGAGAGCGGCACGCCGCGCACGACGTTTCCCAACGCCGCACCAAGCAATACCGGCGCGAGTACCGATGCCAGCGAAAAAGTGGCGTCCCAGAACGCGCGCCACATCCCGTCGGAAACGTGCGAACGGAACTCGATCGCGATGCCGCGCAGAATCAGCACCCAGAGCAGCATGAAAACGGCGAGATAGAGTCCCGACAGGCCCGAGGCGAGCACCTTTGGAAAGGCGAGGAAGAGCACGCCGCCGCCGGCGAGGAGCCACACCTCGTTGCCGTCCCAGAAGGGGCCGATCGCCGCGAGCACCTGCCGTCGCTCTCCGTCGCTTCGCGCGACCAGGAGGTGCAGCGCGCCTGCGCCGAAGTCGAAGCCGTCGAGGACGACGTAGACGGCGAACACCATCACGGCAATGGCAAACCAGAGCGCTTCCATCGAGTTTCTCCGATCAGTCGTGGTCAGGCGAGCCTAACGGACGAGGGCCGTGCTCGACCTCGCGTGCGACGAGCATCAGGAACAGCATCCCGAGCACGAGGTAGAGCCCCGCGAACCCGAGCGTCGTGAAGAGTGTCGAGCCGCCGTGCACGGTCGGCGAGCCCCCTTCCGCGGTGCGCATGATTCCGTAGATCAGCCAGGGCTGGCGACCGAGCTCGGCGCTCAGCCATCCGGCGGTGTTCGCGATGAAGGGAAACGGGAACGCGAGCGCGATGCTCCAGAGCAGCCAGCGGCTCGTCGCGAGCCAGCCGCGCCAGAGCCAGAGCGTCGCGATCCCCATCAACCCGATGAAGAGCGTGCCTAACCCGACCATGATGTGGAACGAGAAGTAGAGAAGCTCGATGTTCGTCGGCCATTCGCTCTCCGGAAAATCCTCGAGCCCCTGCACGTTGGCGGAAAAGTCGCCGTACGCGATGTAGGAGAGGACCGCGGGGAGCTCGATCGGATTGTCGAGCTTGCGTCCGGCGACGTCGGGCTGGCCGATCACCGCGAGCGGCGCCTTGGGCCCGCTCTTGAAGTGCCCCTCCATCGCAGCGAGCGTGATCGGCTGATGCGCGGCGACCATCCTCCCCTGCTCGTGACCGGTCGGCATCGCGGAGAGCATCGCAGCGATCAGGCCGGCGACGACGCCGGTGTTGAGCGAGACGCGCGCCGCCGCGGCATGCTCGCCGCGCAGCGACCAGTAGGCCCCGACCGCCGCCATCGCGAACGCCCCGGTCACCGCGGCCCCGCACATCGTGTGCGCGTACTCCAGCAGGCCCCAGGGATTCGCGAGGTAGGCGCCGAGGTCGGCGATCGACAGCACGCCGTTCGCGTCGCGCGTGTAGCCAACCGGATGCTGCATGAACGCATTGGTCGTGACGATGAAGTAACCGGAGGCCCAGCTTCCGACGAAGAGCGCGACCGCCGCGAGGAAGTGCTTGCGCGGCCCCAGCTTCCTCTCGCCCCAGACGAGGAGGGCGAGGAAGCTCGACTCGAGGAAGAAGGCGAAGATCCCCTCCATCGCGAGCGTCTGCCCGATGACCCCGCCCGCCTTCGCGGAGAAGCCCGCCCAGTTCGTGCCGAACTGAAACTCCATCGGGATTCCGGTGACGACGCCCATCGCGAACGAGAGGCCGAAAATCCTGATCCAGAAGCGCGCCGCGTCGTCGAATTCCGGACGGCCGGTGCGAAGACCGATTCCCTTCAGCACGACGATGAGCAGCGCGAGCCCCATCGTGAGCTGCGGGAAGAGATAGTGATACGTGATCGTGAAACCGAACTGCAGGCGGTGCCAGAAAAGCGGATCGCTCAACGCGAGCCTCCTTACGACGAGAAGAAATGCGTCCGGAGAGACGATGATGTCACGCAATCGCCATGATTGAAACCGGGCGGCTCGATCGAGGTGCGCCTTACAGCTCGATCGACTGCCACCCCATGAACTGCGGGTGCCCGATCATCAGCCCCTCCGGCATCCTCGCCGCGCCGTGCGCCTTGCGGAAGGCTTCGCTGCGAGTCCAGGCGGTAAAGCTCTCCTCCGACTCCCATATGACATGGCTCGCGTAGCGATGCGAGCCGTCTTCGTGATCCTGCCCTCGCACGAGATGAAACTGGACGAATCCCGGCACATCGCCGAGGTGGCTTTCACGCTCTCTCCAGCGCGCCTCGAACTCCCCGCCCCTGCCTGCTGCGATCCTGAAGTGGTTCATTGCGACGTACATGAGTCGATGTTGTATCAGATCGACGCGGTGACACGTAGCAGTAACAACTCCAATCCGACCGCTTTCGCCACGCGAATTCGACCCGCGTGGCCCCGAAACGAGGGCCACGCCTAACCGTCGCGGGAACATTCCGGCATCCGGGGCGGTTACCCCGATCGACAATGAGCACCCTCTTCTCCCTCCCCCGATTCTCCTTCCGCACCCGTGTCACGCCCGGGTGTGCGGGTCGCGTCGCGCCTTCGCGATGAGACTCGCCTGAGTCCCCGACAATTCTGATTCGCAGCCCGTCCGGCGCTTCGCGTCGGTCGAATGCATACGCGCAGGTCCCCGCTCCGGTCCGGGCGGAGCCTGTTCACGAGCGCGGGACGAAACGCGCCACCAAAAGGAAACTTCAAATGTTCGAAGGAACGATCTGCGTCACGGCACAGGACAAACTACGGCTCACGAGACTGCTGAGCGAAACCGATACCACGGGAGAAGATCGCGAGCATCTCGACGATCTGCGCCACGAGCTCTCGCGCGCGAGCGTCATCCCGGCAGTCGACATCGCGCCCGACGTCGTCACGATGAAGTCGCGCGTTCGCGTGCTCGACCTCGACGACATCTGCGAGCTCGAGTACACGATCGTCTACCCCCACGAAGCCGACTACGCGACCGGCCGCATCTCGGTCCTCGCGCCGATCGGCACCGCGCTGCTCGGCTACCGCGAAGGCGACACGGTCGAATGGCAGGTACCCGGAGGAAGGCGCCGCCTGAAGATCGACGCGGTCCTATATCAGCCGGAAGCGGCGGGCAACTTCGCGCTCTGAGGCCGGCGCGAGGGGTCGGAGCCGCAGTTTGAAGTATGGAACACGCCTACACGTCAAACTGCAGCTCCGACCCATCATCTGACCCGCCGCCCTCGGCATTGCGGCGCTCCCCACCCTGCAATACACTCGTGCCGTTGCGCGCCCGTAGCTCAATTGGATAGAGCATCAGACTTCGGATCTGAGGGTTGGGGGTTCGAGCCCCTCCGGGCGCGCCAGAGTTCGAGCCGTCTTCTCTTTACACCTCGCGAGGCCTGAACCATGTCAACACTCCTCCTCCGCTTCGTCCTCTCCGCAGTGCTCGCGCTTCCTGCTCTAACTCTTTCGCGCCCGCTGCTCGCCGAAGAGAAGGGTCCTGACGGGATGTTCGACGCGGTCGCGGAGGTGAAGGGACCGCAGGGGACGCGGTCGATGCCGGTGACGATCGAAGTGCGCAATCCGATGACGCTCGCCGAGGCACAGGGGCTGCGCGATGTCCTCGAGAAGGGCGGGCAGCAGGCGCTCGCGAACGCGATCCGCGGGGCGAACCGCGGCAGCCTCATGCTCGGCGCGGTCTCGTACCCTCTCGATATCGTGGTCGCCGAGCCGGAGGGCGACAGGTGGAAGTACGCGATCGTCACGGTGCGCAATTTCCACTGGAACGAGGAGGCGCTCGGCGAAGAATCGCTCGACTTTCCCTTCACCGTCGTCACGTTCGAAGCGCCCGGCTTCGGTCGCGGCGAGGGTAAGGTCATGCCGCGCGCCGCGCTGTCGATCGGCGCGGACGGCCGCCTCGCCGTCGAGAAGTACCAGGGAACCGACGGGCGGATGAAGGACGTGAAGCGGCGTTAGGACGGGGAAACAAGCACAGACGCGCCGCGCTCACGCGCGACGCATCAGACGGCGCCGCTGCCGCGGCGCGTTCAAATTTCTCGTGACGCAACCCCGCGCTTACGGGCGGGGCTAATTAAAAACGGCCGCTGCCGCGGCCGAAAGATGGCAGCCAACGCGGGACGCCCGCGCCCATCTCCACATTTTCCGTCCTGCAGCGCCTTCCTCCACCCCTGCCGTTTACAATCCCCCCATGCACCGCCGAGTCCCATGCATCACCATTCTCCTCGTCGCTCTCACGTTCGCGGCGCCTTCCTCCGCGGAGGTCAGGGCGTCCGACCTGGAAGGGCACTGGCTGTCGTCCCGGTACATCGACGCTCTCGACCAGACACGCTCCCTCACGAACGCAGCAGAGATCGCGATTCCTCTCGAGGTCGCGATCGAGCCGTTCGGCGCCGGTTACCGGCTCTTCGTCTCGAGTTTCCACGAGGCGACCTGGAGCGCGATCGTGCGCGTCGATCAGGGCGAAGGCGATCGCTGCACTCTCGCCCTCGGTCCCTACGAGACCGTCCCCGTCCCATCGAGCGCACTGACGAAGGTCGCCGCGACGCTCGTGCGCGACCGCTACGGCCGCGTCGAGAAAATGCAAATGGCCATATGGGGCGAGGAGAACGTCGAGTTCCGCCGCATCGAGATGCCCGCCGAGCAGTTCGTGAACACGATGCTTCTCGCCGGCGCGTGGCGCGATCTCGACGGCGGCCACTGGTCGTTCGACCCGAAGGGAACCCTCACGCGCCCCGACGGCAAGGTCGTCTCGTACTCTCCGTCGATCGACACCTCGGAGGCGTGCTGCGATTACCTCACGATCGACGGGACGCGAACCGGCTTCGCGCTGCGCGACGATACGCTCTGGATGTACCGCGAGTTCGAGGACCCGGAGGGATGCCCGATCTCGTGCGACAAGACGAAGCCTCTGCACATCCTCATCCGCGAAGTCGCAGGTGACGCGAAAAGCCCCGTCGCCCTCACACGAGTGAAGCTCGCTCCGCTCTCGAAAGACGGCGCGACCTGGGGAGCGAGCGGCCGTCAGGTCGCCGTCTCGCTCAACAACGCCGACGGCAAGGCGGATCCCGAGATCTTCACCGAGCCGCCGTTCGTCGTCACCGACCGAAGGAGCGGCGCGCACTGCGAGATCGACGGCGGCATCTGGGAGCGCAACGCGATATGGCTCAGCGCCGACGAATCGCTCCTCGCGACGGTGACATTCAGTGGCTCGAACTCGACGCTCTCGGTCTACCGCACACGCGACTGCAAGGAGACCGCGTCGGCGCCGGTCGACGAATCGACGTTACGCGTCGACGCCGACCGGCTCGAGCACACCGGGATCTGCGAGCCTTACGGCGAGGATTCGTGGGACTGTTTTCCGGCGGCGATCTGGCGCCTCGGTCGCGACGGGAGCCTCGACCTTCTCGCCGAGGAGTCGGCGCGCCTCACCAGCGGCGTGTTCGGCGTCGCGTTCACCGGCAGGAGCGACATCGAGCACGCCCGGACCGATCGCGCCACACTGAAACCGGCCTCGCGTTGACTCGACTTCGTTCCGCGTCCACGTCTCCCGGCGAGAGTCGCGTGAAAATGATGCGCGGAACCACTAGACTTGCAGACTGAGATGATGAGGTCGTCAATTCATGCAGGCTGGATGGCGGTCGTCGCATTCGCGGCGCTCGCCGCGATCATTTCGCCGGCCGCGCTCGCGTTTTCTCTCGCCGACTACCACCTCGAGGTCATCCAGAGCGAGCTGCCGCAGAACACGGTCCACTCGATCCTCCAGTCCCGCGACGGCTACCTCTGGATCTCCACGTACGAGGGAGTCGTCCGCACCGACGGCGTCACCTACACGATTCTCGACCGGCAGTCGACCGGCGGCGGTCTCAGCGCGAGCGGCGTGCTCGACATGCACGAGGGACGCGACGGCTCCCTCTGGTTCGGCACGTTCCTCGGCGGGGTGAGCCGCTTCAGACAGGGCACGTGGTCGCACTGGGGCGAACCGGAGGGTCTCGAAGGCCAGTTCGCGCGTTCCGTTTGCGAAGCGGGCGACGGCACGATCTGGGTCGGCACGAACTCGGGGCTGTTCACGATCAAGGCGGACCGCGTCGCCCGCGTCACGGACCCGAAGCTTGCCGGCGCCGTACGTCGCATCGAGACGACCCCCGAGGGGGACGTCGTGATCGGTTATGACGACGGCCGCCTCCTGCGCGTCACGGCGAGCGGCGGGGTGAGCGATCTCTCGTCGCTGCTGTCGGGCGCAGGAGTCTTCGCGCTCGCGGTCGATGCGAAGGGGACGATCTGGGCGGGCACCGACGGCGACGGCCTGTTCAGGATCGCCGGGGGTCAGGTCTCGAAGTTCGGGACCGCGGAAGGTTTGACGAGCAAGAAAGTACGGGCGCTCATGGTCGACACCGACGGCGCCGTCTGGATCGGAACCGAGGGCGGCGGGCTCGACATGCTCGCCGGAGGAAGAGTCGAGTCGCTGCGGGCGGCCAACGGGCTGCCGACCGACATCGTACGGGCGATCACCCGCGATCGCGAGGGAACGATCTGGCTCGGGACGAACGGCGGCGGTCTCGTCGCGCTGAAGCGCAAGAAGTTCTCGCTCTACACGACGCGGCGCGGAATGTCGTCGGATGCGGTGCGCGTGATCCTCGAATCGCGCGATGGCACGATCTGGATCGGCACCGACGGCGGCGGCGTGAACCTGGTGCGGAACGGATCGATCTCGGTGATCGGCAAGGCGCAGGGACTGCCGAGCGAATTCGCACGCTCGCTGCTCGAGACCCGCGACGGGACGATCTGGATCGGCACGGTCGGCGGAGGGCTCGCCTCGTACCGTGGCGGAGTCGTGCGCCGCTTCGAAGGGACGCTGCCGAGCGACACGATTCTCTCGCTCGCCGAGGCGCCCGACGGCGCGGTCTGGGCCGGAACGAACCGCGGGCTCGTGGAGATCCGCAACGGCAAGGTCTCGCGACTGCTCGACGGCACTTCGGAGTTGCAGGACAACGCCGCGAACGCGCTCCAGGTCGATTCGCGCGGACGAGTCTGGGCAGGAACGGCGTCGGGGCTCTACATCATCGACGGCGAGCGGATCGAGACGGTGCCGATCGAAGGCGCGCTCGACCGCTCGATCTTCTGCATCAAGCTCGAGAACGACGGTTCGGCGTGGATCGGCTCGAACGGCGGCCTCGCGCTGCTGCGCGACGGCCGCTTCTTCAATTTCCATGGCTCGCACGGCGTGCCCGAGGATGGCGTCTTCCAAATCCTCGAAGACCGCGTCGGGTTCTTCTGGCTCAGCGGGAACCGCGGCATCACGAAGCTCTCGCGCTCGGCGCTCGAGAAGGTCGCGCGCGACGGCGGCGGACGCGCGGAGGCGGAGCACTTCGGCCGCGCCGACGGGATGCACACGAACCAGTGCAACGGTGCGTCGCAGCCGGCTGGATGGGCGGCGCGCGACGGCGCGCTCTGGTTCCCGACGCCGTGGGGCGCGGTCAGGGCCGACCTGCTTCACATGCCGGTCAACACGTTCCCTCCTCCCGTGCTCGTCGAACGAATCCGGGTCGATGGCAACGTGGTGACTTCCGGCCCGCAGGGGCTCGAGCTGAAGGCGGGACGCCACCGGATCGAAGTCGACTACGCCGCGATGAGCTTCATCGCCCCCGAGGCCGTGCGGTTCAGGACGAGGCTCGAAGGCCTCGACGAGCAGTGGGTCGACCGAGGCGCGCGGCGGACCGAGATCTACACGAACATCGGGCCGGGCGAATACGCCTTCCAGGTGATCGCCGCGAACAACGACGGCGTCTGGAACGAGAAGGGAACGGGGTTCAACGTCGCCGTGAAGCCCTTCTTCTGGCAGGCGCCCGTATTCATGGTGCTGGTGGCGATCGCGCTCGGCATCGTGCTCTGGGGAATCCTCCTGATGCGGACGCGCCACCTGATCGAGCACCGGCGCGAATTGCAGGAGCTGGTCGAACAGCGCACGTCGGAGCTGGAGACGCTGAACGAGCAGCTGACGCACCTCTCGGCGACCGACTCGCTGACCGGGACGGCGAACCGGCGGCGCTTCGACGAGGCGCTCGACCACGAGTGGAACAGGACGATCCGGAACGTGCAGACGCTCTCGATCCTGATGATCGATGTCGACCACTTCAAGGAGTACAACGACGACCACGGGCACCAGCAGGGCGACCTCTGCCTCAAGCAGATCGCCGACGCGCTGGTCAAGGGCGCGCGGCGGGGAGGCGACCTGGTCGCGCGCTACGGTGGCGACGAGTTCGCCGTCATCCTCGCGGCGACCGGCGCCGAGAACGCCGCGCAGATCGCCGAGACGCTGCGCCGCGACGTCGAGAAGCTCGACATACGCTGCCAGTCGTCGGTGAGGGTGACGGTCAGCATCGGCGTGGCGACGGCGCAGCCGGTCACCGGCTCCTCGCACAAGGCGCTCGTCGCCGCCGCCGACGTCGCGCTCTACCAGGCGAAGCACGACGGGCGGAACCGCGTGGCGCTGAGCATCGTGCCGGACGACGTCCCGGCGTCGTGAGGACGCCTTGTCATCCCGACGATCCCACGTAGCGGGAGAGGAGGGACCTTGCAGGCTGGTACAGATGAGATCTCCTGCCGGATCATTCCGCGCCCGTGGCACGTCTGTACCAGCCTGAGAGATCCCTCGTCGCGCCCCCGCTTCGCAGGGTCGCTTCTCGGGATGACACTACGCGTCACGGCCTGATCTCGATCGCGGTGCCGTCGCCGACGGCGCGCCAGATCTCCTCGATTTCCTCGTTGGTCACCGCGATGCAGCCGAGCGTCCAATCGCTGGCGACGTGCTCTGCGCCGAGCCAGCCCATCCCGTTAGGCAGCCCGTGGATCATGATCGCGCCGCCCGGGTCGACGCCGCGCCGCGCCGCCTCCCGACGGTCGCGCGCGCTCGGGTAGGAGACGTGGAGCGAGCGGTGGTAGGAGCTCTTCGCGTTCCTCCAGTCGATCACGTAGCGCCCTTCGGGAGTCTTCCCGTCCCCTGCCTGCCGCTTGTGCCCGTCGGGATCGGGGCCGAGCGCGACGCGGTAGGCGCGAAGCTCCCGTCCTCGCCGGAAGAGCGTGAGGCGGCGCTCGCTCTTGTCGACGACGACGACGTCAGCGCGCGTCCCGGCGGGAAGAGGGGCGCGCGGAGCGTCCCCGAGGGCGCCGAGTGCGAGGAGCAAATGCAGCGGCAAAGTGAGCACGAGGGAAGTGCGCATGAAAATTGGACGCGGGAACGGGGTGGAAGGAAACTGCGGGGTAGCGCCGATCAGCAGTTCCCGCGAACGCCCGTACGAGCTGTCATCCCGACGATCCGGCGCAGCCGGTGAGGAGGGATCTCGCAGGCTGGTACATATGAAGTCTTCCGCCCGAAAGCTCGCGACCGTTGCACGTCTGTACCAGCCTGCGAGGTCCCTCCTTCCTCCCCCGCTTCGCGGGGTCGGTCGTCGGGACGACAAGACCTGCGGGCCGCCCTCTCCACCGGAATACATCTCACATTAGAACCGTTCCAAATCGAGACATGGCACAGAAGCTCATGGCGCTGCTTTCCGGACACGGCGTTCAGCCGTCGGCGCAGCGTGCCGCGGTGGCGAAGTACGTTCTCGCCACCGACGAGCATCCGACGGCCGACCGCGTCTTCAGCGTGGTGCGCGAATCGTTCCCATGGATCTCGCGGGCGACCGTCTACAACACGCTCAACCTGTTCGTCGAGAAGGGGCTGCTGCGCCAGCAGGCGCTGACGCAGGGAAGCGTCGTCTACGATCCGAACACGGCGAGGCACCATCACTTCATCGACGAGACGACCGGCGCGATCCACGATGTCCCGTGGGAAAGCGTCGAGGTCTGCAACATCGAGGCGCTCGAAGGGTTCGACGTCACTGACTACCAGGTCGTGATGCGCGGCAGGAAGCGCCGTCGCCGCCGCTCATGACCTCCCGCCGCGCTCGGCTCCGGGACGCGCGGCAGGATTTCCGATCCGGAGACAGGAGACGAACATGGCAACCAAAGCGAAAGGAATCACCGCGATGCCGATCGACATCGGCATCTCCCAGGCCAACCGCAAGGCGATCGCGAAGGGGCTCTCCCACCTCCTCGCCGACACCTACACGCTTTACCTGAAGACGCACAACTTCCACTGGAACGTCACGGGGCCGATGTTCAACACGCTCCACCTGATGTTCGAGGCGCAGTACAACGAGCTCGCTCTCGCGGTCGACTTGATCGCCGAGCGGATCCGGGCGCTCGGTTTCCCCGCGCCGGGAACCTACAAGGAGTACGCGCGCCTCTCGTCAATCAAGGAAGACGACGGCGTGCCGTCCGCGGACGAGATGATCCGCAAGCTCATCGAGGGACAGGAAGCGGTCGTCCGCACCGCGCGCTCGATCTTCCCCGTCGTGAACGACGCCAACGACCAGGCGACCGCCGACCTGCTGACGCAGCGGATGAACATTCACGAGAAGACGGGCTGGATGCTGCGAAGTCTGCTGGGGTAAGGCAGGCGAAAGGCGAGAGGCGATAGCAGGCAAAGGCCAGAGGCCAAAGCAGGCAGCAGTTCGCTGTGGACCGAACGGTTCCCACGCGATGCCAGGAATCGTCAAGGGGCGCGGTGTACCGCGCCCCTTTTGTCTTGCCTGCGATTCCTGATTGAACGCAAACACGGCCGATCGCAGTCGCGCACTGCACAGCGCTAATGAAGCGCGCCACGCATCACGTCACACCGCGGCAGCACGATGCGGCGCTTTGCGCCGCCGCGAAAGCTCCGCTTTCGCACTCCACACGCTACCCTGCCTGCTCCTCGCCTCTCGCCTCTCGCCTTTCGCCTGCCCTAACTCGTGATGTAGTGCTCGAGCTGCGCGATCAGGAACTGCTGCTCTTCGATCATCGCCTTGACGAGATCACCGATCGAGATGACGCCGACGACGCGGCTGCCGTCCGCGACGGGGAGGTGGCGGATCCGCTTGTCGGTCATGATGGCCATCGCCTCGTCGATCTTCAGGTCGGGGCGGCCGCAGACGACGCGCGCGGTCATGATCTCGCGCACCGGCATCGTCGAGGCGTCTTTCCCGCCGAGGATCACCTTGCGCGCGACGTCGCGCTCGGAGACGATCCCTTCGAGGTGCGTCCCTTCCATCACCAGGAGCGCGCCCACCCTCTTCGCGTCCATCGTCCCTACCGCGTCGAGCACCGAGGCGCCGGGACCGATCGAGTACACCTCGGAACCCTTCGCCGAAATGAGGTTCATGAGCGTCTTCATGCGGCACCTCCAGCAGCCTTCACTGAGTGAATGAAATTGATAATACGTCCGCGAAGGCTGAATTGAGAATTGAGAATTGAGAATTGAGAGATGGCGGGAATCTTGGTTGTGAAACGGGGCACAAGAGAGGGTGCTACCCGATCACCATCTCTCAATTCTCAATTCTTAATTCTCAATGTGCTTCACCACTACCAGCGGATTCTGAAGTAGACGACCAACTTCGTCTCCATCGGCGTCGGGACGCCTCCGCGCGTGCCCGGCTTCCAGTGCGACGCGAGCGCTGCTGTCCGCGCCGCTTCGTCGAAGCCGAGTCCCTTGGGAGGGCCGATCGGCGTGGCACTGATGACGCGGCCCGTCTCGTCGACGAGAAGATTGAATTCGACCGCCGACTCGACGCGCCGCTCGCGCGCCATCTCCGGGTACTTCGGAATGACCTGCGCGAGCAGCCGCGGCGGGGTGCTCGCGGCGGGCACCGTCTCGCGCGGCGCCGTCGATGGCGGCGCCGGCGGCGCGGGGCGCGGGTCGGCATCAGCGGCGGGCAGCTCGACCGCGGCGTGCTCGGTCGGCGTCCGGATCGCATCCGCGGCCGCGGGCTGACCATTCGCCGGCCTCGATTCGAGCCGTTCGTTCAGCTCGCGCACTTTCGACTGAAGGCCAGCGATCATTTCGCTGCTCTTCTTCGCGTCGGGCGTCCGCTGCTCTTTTTGCGCCGCGGTCAGGCGATCGATCTCCTGCTGCAGCTCGGTGATGCGCGCGAGGAGCAATTTCTCCTCGTTGATGGCATCGGGCGAGACGGCGGGAACGGCGGGGCCGGCGGCGGGCGGCGGAACGACCGGCGCCGGAGTGCGGCTGGAGAAGAAGACGACGACCGCGATCGCAATCACGGCGAGCACCGCCAACGCGCCGCCCGAAACGGCGAACCGGCGGCGCGCCACTTTGCGCTTGAGCGCCTGCTTCTCCTCGTAGAGCCGTTCGTCGGCATAGGCGAGCACCGCCTTCCCACTCTCGCCATCGGCCGGCCACGCTGCGACCCCGATTGAGAAGCTCACCGGGATCTCGATCCGCTGCTCCTCCTCGGGAGCGAAGAACTCCGCCTCGAGCATCGCCGCGCGCGCCCGCTCTCCGAGCATCGTCGCCTCCGCGGCTTCGGCGAGCGGAAGAAGGACGACGAACTCGTCACCGCCGTAGCGGAAGATGAAGTCTCCCGCCCGGAACGTCCGGTTGAGAATCCTCCCCGTCTCGCGCAGTACTTCGTCTCCCGACAGATGCCCGTAGCGGTCGTTCACGTCCTTGAAAAGATCGAGGTCGAGCATCACGATCGCGAAACGATCGACGAGCGCGACCAGCTCGTCCCAGCGCTCCCCGAGGATCTGCTCGAGAAGGCGGTAGTTGTAGAGCCCCGTCATCCCGTCGCGAAACGCGAGCTCCGTGTCGCGCGGGCGCAGTGGCTCCAGCACGCTACGGGAGGCGTCGTCCGGTCGGTTCGTCATGGCAGATTGCCGCATCAGGCTACACCGATAATGATGCTGCGGCCAGAGGCCGCAGGCTGTCAGCTGTACTACGACGGAACGGGCCCGGGGGTTCGCAGCGGATGTTTCAAGACTGTATATTCGCCGGGTGAGCCCAGCTCGACGCCCAGCTCCCGGCAACCGTCCGCTCAAGACGCTCGAGCGCGTCATCTCGAAGGCGGGGCTCGGCTCGCGGACGAGCGCGCGGCGATGGATCTCGGAAGGGCAGTTCAGCGTCAACGGACGCGTCGTGCGCGATCCCGACCATTGGGTCGACCTCGAGCGCGATCTCGTCGAGCGGGACGGGCGCCCGGTCGACGTCGCCGAGCGCGAATATCATCTCCTGTACAAGCCGACCGGTTACATCACCACGCACCACGACCCGCAGGGACGGCCGACGGTCTGGGACCTTCTCCCCGATCGCGAGCGTTACCTCTTCTCCGTCGGCAGGCTCGATCTCGACACGAGCGGGCTCCTGCTCCTGACGAACGACGCCGACTTCGCCGAGCGGATGACGAACCCCGACTACAAAGTGCCGAAGACCTACGTGGTTAAGGCCTCGGAGCACCTCCGCGAGGAGCAACTCGACCGGCTGCGCCTGGGCATCGAGTTGAAGGACGGGCCGACGAAGCCGGCGACGGTGATGCGCCTCCGCGAGCCGGGAGGGATGACGGTCTTCGAGATCACGATCGAGGAAGGGCGCAACCGCCAGGTCCGGCGGATGGTCGAGGCGTTAGGCGCGAAGGTGATCAGCCTCGCGCGGATCTCGATCGGCCCGCTGGCGATCGGCGACCTCGAGCCGGGGCAGCATCGCGCGCTGACGCGCGAGGAGGTGTCGGAGTTGTTCGGCGCCGCGGGGCGGCGGGGGTAGTTGTTAGTTGTTAGTTGTTAGTTAGAAAAGTCAGTCAAGGAGAAAAACCAGAGAAGAGTGAAGAGTTGGGGAGGAGATCCATGCAACTCTTCTCTCTTCATTTTTCTCTCTTCTCTCTTCTCTCTTCACTCTTCTCTCTTCCCTCGCCTCATCGCCTCTCGCCTCTCGCCTCATCGCCTCAAGGGCGTAGAATCCTCGAAACACGGAGATCCACGAATGCTCAAGCGAACCGCGATTCTGCGTCCCGCATCCGAAGACCGGCTCGAGAGCCTCATCGCGATGCGGCTCAAGCCGGGCGCCGACAAGGCGCTGATCGACCAGCGCATCTGGGACCTCTTCGGCGAGAACTGGTGCATCATGTTCACCGACCTCGCCGGTTTCTCGCGCAACGTCGCGCAGTTCGGGATCATCCACTTCCTTCAGACGATCTACGAGTCGGAGCGCGTCTGCGTGCCGGTGATCGAGGACCACGACGGGATCCTGCTCAAGTCCGAGGGTGACAGCCTGCTCGTGATCTTCCGCAACGTGCAGAAGGCGATCCGCGCCGCGGTCGAGATGCAGCGAAGGCTTCACGACTACAACGCCGACAAGGACGACGAGGAGAAGGTCCTGCTCTGCGTCGGCCTCGGTTTCGGCCGCGTGCTCAGGATCGGCGACACCGACGTCTTCGGCGCCGAGGTCAACGCATCGAGCAAGCTCGGCGAAGACACGGCGAAGGCGGCCGAGATCCTCGTGACCGAGGCGGTGAAGGAGGCGGCGACCGACCTCGCAGGCATCTCGTTCGAGCCGATCCCCGAGATTCCCCCCGGCGCCGGCGCGGCATACCGTCTGCTCTATAACTGAGCACGCCGAGCGCCCCATTACCGCGGGACCGCGCCATTCACTTGAAGTTAGAACGGTGAACGATGAATTGAGAATCCAGAAGCAAGACGTTTTCGCCGTTTCTTCTTTCCAGGTTCTCACTTCATCGTTCAACGTTCTAACTTCGAACGACTCGCGCGAAGCCACCGATCGCCTCATACGCGCGCGCGTAACCCCCGCCAGAATCCATAACCCCATCGCCTTCCGTCGATTACAATCGTTGCCTAATGGGCAACCGGGCGAGACGCGGGGGCCGGATCACGAGGAAACTGTCTCGTGTTCGCGCTAGCTTCGCGTTCGCCGCGCTCATCTTCGGCGCGTTTATTTCCAGCTCTTCGTCCGCGCAACAGCTTCCCGCCATCAACTACGGCGCCGACGAGGGGCTGTCGCACTCTCAGGTCTGGTCGATGTTTCAGGACTCGCGCGGTTACCTCTGGGTCGGAACCTCGGATGGGCTGAACCGCTTCGATGCCGTCTCGTTCTCGGTGTTCCGCACGCGCGACGGGCTGCGCAATCCGACGATCCGGACGATCGCGGAGGACGGGAGCGGAAAGCTCTGGTTCGGAACCGACGACGGAGTCTCGACGTTCGACGGACGTCGCTTCACGTCGTTTTCCACGGCCGACGGCCTGGGAAAGGGCATCGTCTGGGGGAGCGCGACCGACAAGTTCGGCCGCCTCTGGTTCGCGACGCAGTACGGCGGCGTGAGCCTGCTCGAGAAGGGCCGCTTCCGCTCGTTCAGCACGAAGGAGGGGCTCGGGAGCGAGTACGGCTACTCGCTTCTCTCCGATTCGAAAGGCTACCTCTGGATCGGGCACCGCGGCGCAGGCGTCACGCGCTGCGTCCCCGACCGGGAGAAGGGGTTGTCGGAATGTCGCCGCTTCACGAAGGCGGACGGGCTCGCGCACGACGACGTTCACGCGATCACCGAGACGCGCGACGGTGCGATCCTGTTTGGCACACGCGGTGGCGGCATATCGAAGTGGGACGGCTCGCGCTTCACCACCTACACGAAGGCGAACGGCATCGCCGACGACGACGTCTACGCGCTTCTCGTGAACGTCCGCGGCGACCTGGTGGTCGGCACGGTCAACGCCGGCCTCAGCATCTGCGACGCCTCCTTCTCCTCCTGCCACTCCTACAGCACGGCGAACGGCCTCCCCGACAGCAGCGTGCTCGGTCTCTACGAAGGGCGCGACCACGCGCTCTGGGTCGGCTTCCAGGGCGGCCTGACGCGCATCGCGAGCGACCGAATGGCGAGCTACTCGCTCGGCAGCGGCCTGCCTAACAGGACGGTGTACGCGATCGAGCCCGACAAGGACGGAACGGTCTGGATCGGCACGCTCGGAGGCCTCGTCCGCGTGCGGAACGGGCCGGCGCCCGGGGCCGCGGCGCGAATCGACACCTGGATCGACGAGTTCCCCAGCAAACAGATATGGGACCTGCATCGCGACGCGCGCGGCCGGTTATGGGTCGCGTCGCAGACGGGCCTCTGCCTCTTCGAGGCGACGCGCGGCTGCGTCGACGTGATCGACAAGAACGACGGCCTGGCGAGCAGCGAGCTCATCTCGCTCGCGGAGACGCGTGACGGAGCTCTCCTCGTGACCGGCACCGAGGGTCTCTCGATCCTCCGTTACGAGGGCAAGGGAATCAAGCCGAAGATCCGCAACTACACCGTCAAGGAAGGTCTCGCGGGAAGCTACGCGATCGCGATCGCCGAGGATGCCGCCGGGCGCATCTGGGTCGGAAGCGACCAGGGGCTCTCGATGATCGACGGCGACCTCGTGCGCCAGTTCACGACGCAGGACGGGCTGCCGATCAACGAGATCAATGCGATCTACATCGCTCCCGACGACACCGGCTGGGTCGGGACGAACGGCGGCGGGCTCGTGCGGTTCAACCCGCCGACTCCCGGCTCGCCTCAGAAGCCGCGCTTCACCGCCTTCGGGCGCGACGTAAACGTCCCCGACGCGGTGGCGGCGATCGAGCCCGATGGCAAAGGGAAGCTCTGGATCGGCGCGACCGACGGGCTCTTCCTCTTCGACCCGGCGCAGGCCGGGATGCGCGATCCGATCGTCCTCAAGGTCGACAAGCAGGCGGGGCTGATCGCGAACGAGGTCAACGCCTTCGCCACCGATGCGCAGGGAGGGCTCTGGATCGCCACCGCCGGCGGCGCCACGCGCTACGACGGCGCCCTCGCGCAGGACGCTCCCGCGCCTCCTCCCGTGACGATCGAGTCGCTCCGGATTCCGGGGCGCTTCTGGCGCGCCCCATTCACGCAGATCGTCGAGGGACAGAAAGTCGACGGTTGGCTCGGCGACGAGTCACTCAAGCTTCCGCCGCGGCTGACGAGCTTCCGCGTCGACTTCCGGGGCCTCTCGTTCCGCGAGACGAGCCGGCTCCGTTACCAGGTCAGGCTCGAAGGGTTCGATTCCGACTGGTCGGAGCCGACGGCGGAGTCGTTCAAGGAGTACACGAATCTCGACCCGAAGAGCTACACCTTCTCCGTCCGGGCCTCGACCCGGCCTAACGCCTGGGGCGAGCCGACGCGGATCGCGTTCGAGATCGAGCCGGCATGGTGGCAGACGAAGACGTTCCTCGCCGGCGCCGTCGCCGGCTTCGCGCTGCTGCTCTTCGTCGGCTACCGCGCGCGGCTCTACCAGATGAGGCGGCGCAACCAGCAGCTCGCGGAGGCGGTCGATGAGAGAACCGACGACCTCCGCCGCTACGCCCGTGCCCTCGAGGAGCACTCTCGCGCGCTCGACCGGGCGAACGCGCGCATCCGCGAGGCCGACAGGGTCAAGAGCGAGTTCCTCGCCAATATGAGCCACGAGCTCCGCACGCCGCTCAACTCCATCATCGGCTTCTCCGACGTCCTCGTCCCGTCGCTCGAGCCGAAGATCGGCGGGCGCGAGTTCCGCTTCCTCTCGAACATCCAGACGAGCGGCCGCTACCTGCTCCTGCTCATCAACAACCTGCTCGACCTCTCGAAGATCGAGGCCGGGCGCGCGGAAGTCTTCCCCGAAAAGACCAACATCGGCGACTTCGTCGCGAGCACCTGCGAGATCGTCCAGGGCTACTCGCGCGACCGAGACATCGAGGTCGTCGCGCGCATCCCCGACAATCTGCCCGAGGTGACGGTCGACATCCCGAAGTTCAAGCAGATCCTCCTCAACCTGCTGTCGAACGCGGTGAAGTTCTCGAAGTCGGGCGATGTCGTCGAAGTCGCCGTCACGACGATCTCCGCGGCCGAGTCACCGATTCGGGTCGACTCCTTCGAGCTCGCCGTCAGCGATCAGGGGCCCGGCATTCGCGACGAGGACCGCGAGCTCATCTTCGAGGAGTTCCGCCAGGTGGGCGGGGGCGCGGCGCATCCCGGCGGGACGGGACTCGGCCTTGCGCTGGTGCGTCGCTTCGTCCTCCTGATGGGCGGACGGATCGACCTCGCTTCGACGCCGGGGAGCGGAAGCACGTTTCGCGTGACACTGCCGATCGCCGTGCGCGAATCGACCGAGCATGCGCGACATCTCGTCAGCCGCGACGGCATCCAGCCGCGCATCGTCCTCATCGGCCTCGAGCGCGCGCATTTCGCCTCGCTCCCCGCAGCTCTGGAGAACGAGGGCTTCGCGCCGGTGCGCGGCGCCGACCTCGACGCGGCGGCGCGCGTCGCGCGCGAGGTCGACCCGGTCGCGGCGATCGTGAGCGTCGGGCTGAATCCGAGCGACGGCTGGAGCCTCTTCGCCTCGCTCCTCGACGAGTATTCGCTCAAGGACCTGACCCTCGGGGTCTGCGTCATCGCCGAAGGAAAGATTGCGGTCGCGGTGGGACTCGACCACCTCGAGACGCTGCCAGTGAAGGCCGAGGATCTCGCGCGCGAGGTCGCGAGCCTGACCGGTCTCGGCGTGGCCGATCGCGGTCCGGTGCTCATCGTCGACGACGACGCGGGGCGGGCCAGGGCGCTCGAGCGCGCGCTATCGGTCTACGGCCTTTCGGCGCGCTTCGCATACTCCGCCGCGGAAGCGCTCGATCTCGCGGTGGCCGAGGAGCCGAGCGCGCTCGTCGTCAACCTGGTGATGAAGGGATGCGTCGGACTCGACGCGATCCGCAGGCTGCAGCACGAGCGGCGGACGCGGCACACGCCGGTGATCGCCCTCGTGTCGGACCAGGGTCCCGGGGGCGAGGCGTGCGCCGAGATGGCGCGGGCCTCAGGATCGGAAGAGCAGGCCTCCTTCGCCGAGCTCGCGCTCACGATGCACGAGCTCCTCCGCCGCCGCAGCGCCCGCGCCGTCCGCATCGCGGCGCAGAGCCTGTCGTATCCGAACAACGGTTGAAGCATTTCGGATTGCGGATTTCGGAATGAAAGGCAAGCGGCAAAACCGAAATGAAGAATGTCGAATGGAGAATGATGAATGTAGAAGAGGACAAGGCCCTGTTTCAATTCTCCATTCTTCATTCCTCATTCGACATTCTTCATTTCGAAGTCCGATCGGCGACGCACCTCACGAATCGTCGCTCCTGGAACTAGATCCTCCTTCCTGATCGTTTCCCCTCCCGATGCCTCCCACCGGACGCTTCGCCCCCTCGCCCACCGGGCCGCTGCACCTCGGCAGTCTCGTCGCCGCGGTCGGGTCATGGCTGTTTGCACGGAAAGAGGGAGGGCGATGGCTCGTGCGCGTCGAAGACATCGACACCCCGCGCGTCGTCCCCGGATCGGAAGACGAGATCCTCGCCGCGCTCGTTCGCTATGGCCTCGAGTGGGACGGCGAGGTCGTTCGCCAATCGGAGCGCACCCCGCTTTACGAGGCTGCGCTTGCAGTCCTCCGCGAGCGGGGTCAGGTCTTCGACTGTTCATGTTCGCGCGCCGAGCTCCAGCGTGCGGCCTCGGCTCCGGCGGCAAACGATCCGCAGGAGGCCGACGGGCCGGTCTATCCCGGCACCTGTCGCGCAGGGCTTCCCGCCGGCCGTGCCGCGCGGGCCGTGCGCTTCCGGGTCCCCGAGGGCATCGTCGCCTTCGACGATCTCGTCCATGGCGTGGTCGGAGAGGACGTCGCGCTGCGCACGGGCGACTTCGTCGTGAAGCGCGCCGACGGCCTCTTCGCCTATCAGCTCGCCGTCGTCGTGGACGACGCGGAGCAGGGAGTGACGCAGGTCGTTCGCGGCGGTGACCTGCTCTCGTCGACCGCGCGGCAGATTGCGTTGCAGCGTGCACTCGGCGTCGCGACGCCGTCATATGCGCATCTCCCGCTCGTCACGACGCGCGAGGGTGCGAAACTCGGCAAGCGTGACGGCGCGCTCCTGCTGCCGTCGCTCGACTCGCGCCGCGTGGGTGACACGCTATCGCTCGCCCTCGCGATCCTCGGAATCGCGGGAGTCGACCCGCGCGACCCGCGCGCGATGCTCGACGAGGCGCTCGCGCGATTCGAGGCGGGCGCGGTCCCGGGTGCCGTAGTGGCGATCGACGATTCTTCAGCTGTCGACGGCCCCACCCTCCCGTGAACGGGCCCGCTCCCGCGCTCGAGCCCGGCGCCCCGCCTGCTTTGACCTCTGACCTTTGACCTCTGACCTGCTTCTCGCCCCTTGCCCCCCCGCGCCTACCTCCCTATAATCCCCCTCCTCCGGGAGGCCCGGAGGCTGGAATAAGGCTCTGCCGATCCGGCTTTAGAAATTTTCGCAACGGTGTGGGGCTGTAGCTCAGTTGGGAGAGCGCCTGAATCGCACTCAGGAGGTCATCGGTTCGATCCCGTTCAGCTCCACCATTTTTTCCCTCCTCAAAACAAAAGACTTTCCCCGGGTCCCCGGACCCGGGCGACCCTCCCCAATCGGCGGAGGTGTCTACCCGGGTGTCTACCGCGGCATTGCGCGAGATTGCACCGGTTCCGGCAGCTGAGCAGCCGTCGAATTCCACATTGATGTCCATGGGGGTGAACCATGGATCTGCACGAGCTCGTGAGCCGAACCGAGATCGCCGAGAGGCTCGGCGTCCGTCCCGCGACCATCGGGAAGTGGACCCGGCTCAAACTGTTCCCCGAGCCGGTCGAACGGATCAGCAACCGGGTGCTCCTCTACGAAAAGCGCGCCGTGGAGAGAGCGATCGCGGCGATGACGGCACGCACGACGTAGCGGTCGCAAAGAAACCGTCCAGCCGCTACCCGGGCCTCAAGTACGACGAGGCGACGCGGACGGCAACGTTCGACGTCTACCGACCGGGCTCCGCCGGAAAGTTTCGTCGACGACGCACCATCCACCACACGACGCTGGCGGATGCGAAGGTCCTGTGGCGCGCATTCCTCGATGAAGTGGCGGCCGAGGTACTCCCGAAGGACCAGGCGCCGACCCTCGCGCAGTTCTACTCGACCAAGTTCGACGAACTGATCGCGCCCTCCGTCGCTCCATCGACGGCGAGGGAGTACGGATACGTATTCGAACGGCACATCCTGCCGGCGCTCGGGAATCTCCGGATCACGTCGCTCACGACTGGCGCGGTGAATCAGTTCTCCGCATCGCTCCTCGCAGCGGGATACTCGCCCTGGACCGCGAACGCCTACGTCAACGTGCTCTCGGCCGTCCTCTCGTACGCCGTGCTCTTCGGCGTGGTCAGTGAGCCACCGCTGAAGACGCGTCCGAAGAAATACAAGACCGAGAAACCGTGCAACGAGCTCTCCGACGAGGAGGAGTCGCGCCTGCTGGCCGCGTTCGATGACGAGGCCGGCTTCCGGGTGTACCTCGCGCAGCACATGCCGAAGGGCAGACCGTCTGAAGCACCTGGCAACCACTTCGGGGGGCGTCGCGCCCACGGTGCGGGCCTGCGATCCGACGGCGAAGCAGCGGGCGACTACTTCCGCCGGTATCGACGAGCGAAGGCGATCATCCTGCTCGCCGTCGACCTCGGGCTCCGGCTCGGGGACCTTCTCGGGTTGCAGTGGTCGAGCGTCGACCTCACCGAGGCCCTCGTCTCCGTCGTCATGAAGAAGACGAAGCGAAAGGTGGTGGTGCCGATCAGCACGCGCTGCCTGGCGGTGCTCGCCGCCTTCCGCGCCGAGAGCCCAAAAGCGAAGTTCGTCCTCATCGACGAACAGGGGCGACGGTACGGCGTCCAGCGCGTGCGGCGGTACTTCACCATCGCGAAGACCCTCGCCGGCTTCCCGGAGGACCGTCGCATTCGGCTACACGACCTTCGTCATACGTATGGGACAAAACTCGCCCGTCGATCCACGCCGCTGCTCGACATCAGCAAAATGCTCGGGCACAGCTCGATCGCGGTCACCCAAAGGTACGCTCGCGTCGACGAGACCGCCATACGCACCGTGCGAGCCGCGGTCAATCGCAATCCCGAGTGAAGGACAGCCTAACCCCTCCTGCCGTAACACCAAATCGGTCACGGCACCTGGTGGCCCGTCGAAGGTGGAGTAGCTCTCATCGCCTCGCGATGCTCCGTGCGAGCATCCGGAAGGTATCCGCCTCTTCCCGATTAGCCTCCCGTAGGGCTTCGGGCGAACACCGATGAACCGTCCGGAATGCATGCTGGATTCGGCACGCGCTGCACTGCACGTCACCTTCCGCGTGAAACGCCGCGCGAACTGCCACGACTTCGGGACGGTCCCCGGGGTATTCGTCGAGCGCGCGGAGGATCTCGTCGGAATCGCAGTCACCCAGCAGGTAGCGATACGAACTCGCCAGCGCGAAAGTCGGTTCCCATCCATGGGCGAGTTCGCGCGCGGCGTGATTGATCAACTCCGCGATGTCCCACCGGTTAATTCCACGGCGTCGACTCGGTAGCCAGTGACTTGCGTAGATCGGGTAGCTCTCGACCACCGTCACCTCTCGAGGCTTCCACGCGCTCGGCTCTCGCAATTTCAGCTTGCCCTTCTTCATGGTCTCGCTGCCTCGCCGATTCTCGGGGCGAAGGGCTCGGAGCTGTGGTTCCAGCACACGCCCAGGAGCCGGACCCGGAGTCGCGGCCCCGGACGTCTGAACATCTCCTTGATCCCGTACCGGACACGAATCCCGTGGCCACGGTGTGGGACGTCGGCGGTGCCGCTGAGATCACTCCAGTCGTCCGCGCGGTAGACGAGGTACCTATTCCGTTCCAACCAGCTCTGCGATGCGCCCACGAGGGCACGGGTCTGCTCGGCATAGGCGAACCGGATCGGACGGTTCGGCTCGCCGACCGGGAGGTGAACACCGTCGATGAGCTGGAAGGAGAAGACCCGCCACTCGAGCGTCTCGTAGTCGGGAAGGGCGACGCGAATGAGTCCGGGCGACACGGGTCGATCGAAGCCGACTGGCATCGCTTCTGGCAGCCCTATGCAGCAGCTGTGCAGTCGTCGCTCGATGTCGTATCGACGCCGCTTCGCACACCGCGTAGTCCCACGGATGAGGTACGGCGCTCCCGAGATCTCACGGCCACGCTCGAGCTTCTGCAGGATCCAGTTGCTCTCTCGAATGATCTGGTCACGCTGGTCGTTCATTCTCCTCCGGGAAGTCGCCTAGCTGCCGGGGCGGCGACTTGCGTTCGGCGCTCCGGTTAGGCTTTCCTAATCCCAAGGTACGGCGCCTCTCGAAAAAGGGCACCTTTCGTGCCCTCTCGCCGGGGGGCTCACTCTAGGACCGCGCGCGCCTTGCGGCGGCCGTACAGCCGTAGATCTGCGCGGGTTGGCGATGCGACGTAGATTTCACGGAGAGCCACTCAGGTCTCTGGAGGAGCGCGACTTATCGTGGACTTCACCGTAGTGCTGCCGGTAGTAGCCACGCGGCTCGGGCGGGCCGTTGAAGAAAGGCCAGCGGGTGGCTTACCGGTGTTTCTTCTGGACTACACCATCTCGCCTCAGCGTAGTCCTTGTTGAGTGACTCCGGATTGACGGCAAACGTAATCCCTGTTGGGCGACTCGCGTAGCCTGTCCCGGTCGAGGTCGCATAGTCGGGCAACGGCATTGGCTAGGTCAAGGAAGCGGCCATCAACCTATGACCGAACGTGGAGGAAACTCGCAGCAACAACCACAACCTTTACCCGCCCGTCGACCGGGGGCGACGCTTACGCTTCGTTCACAATGGCCGCGAGCATGATCGCCGCTTCGGAGCGCGTCAGGGATCGGTAGGGTTCGAATCGGCCGTTGTTCCCCGAGGCCACACCTGCCTTAACGATGGCGGCGACAAGCTGCCGCTCGGTCGGATCCGTCACGTCGCTGAAGTCGATGTTGCCACCCGAAGGCAGACCTGCGGCTTGAACAATCATGCGCGCCGCTTCGATGCGCGTGACGTATCGATCCGGCCCGAAGAACCCACCTTGTCCCGACGCCCACCCGCGCTTAGCGATGGCTGCGATGTACCCGGCGAGCGACGAGCGCGGAGAGACGTCGCTGAATGGGGCAGCTCCAGCTTCGGGAGAGACCCCTCGGACTCCCGCGAGCATCTTGGCAAACTCGCCGCGCGTCACGAGACCATTCGGGTCGAACGTGCCGTTTCCGCGCCCCTGCACGATGCTGCGCTCGCGCAGCAGGGCGATCGCTGCGGAGGCATTGCTGCTCGAGAGGACATCGGAGAACCCGGAGTCTCGGGCGAGCGTGACACGCGGGGCGTCATCGAGGTCCGACTCGTTGCCTACTGCGTCCTCCGCCGTGACCGCGAACGTCCCTATCCCCGTGACGGTCGCGCTGAGTGTGCGCGTCGTGGTCAATTCGACGCCGGTCTTCCCGGACATCCGGTACACGTGGTACTTCTCGACGTCATCGTCGCTCGGGCTCTTCCACGTGAGCTTCGCTCCGTTGCCAGTGGCCTCAATGCGGAGGTTCTTCACCGCTCCGGGGGCTTCGACATCGCGTGTGATCGTGATGCTCGCCACGCTCGATGTGCTGCGGTCACTGCTGTACCCGCGAATGGTGAACGAGTTGTCTCCGTCATCGAGGCTGGCGCGGTACCGCCATTCGTGGCTGACAGAATCGAGTGTCGCAGCCGTCCCGTTCACCTCGACGATCGCGACATCGACTCCGCTCGTGCCGCGGAGGTCAATCGAAGACGAGTCAGTCGTGAGGTCCTCATCGTCCTTGTTCTTCGGTGAGGTGATTGTGATCGCGACATCGGCAGTGCCGCTCAGGAATGTGGGAGTGCATGACCGAATGACGTCGGGACTGCCACCGGTGCAGTACGCCGGGAGCGCGCTCGCCACGTTGCGAGTCTTGAGTCCGTTCGAGCAGGTTCCCCAGTCGCTGTAGGTGAAGGTCGAACACGTCGGCGGGACGAATCGGCAGCTCGACGGGAGCGGACTTGGAATCCCCTCTGCGATGATCGTGTCGTTCGCAGCGGCGTGGATGAAGGTCGCCGAACCGAGCGCATCGTACGGCTGCTCCCAGAGCGCGTAGATGGTCGCGACGCCGTTCTCGTCCGCATCGGCGTAGCCGAACGAGGCTCCCACCGGGGAGAAGATGGCCTCCGCGCTCGAGACGGACTGCACGATCGTGACGCGGGCACCGGGGATCGGATCCCCTGCCGCGTCGCGCACGACTGCTTGCACCGTAGCGAGGACAGTCGACCCGTCCGTGTCGCAGCCGTCAACGAAGGCAACGGCGGAGTTCGCAGCGCTGGGCGTCACGGGAGTGATCGCCACGAGGCCGTCGATGAACGAGGCACCTGCGATGTCATCGGTGCCGTACATGAGCTGGAAACTTGCCGCGCCGGACGTCGCAGCGTTCGCTGAGAACATGAGGTACGCGAGCGTCGCTTCACTGGACATCGCGATGGGCGTCGACGATGTGCCGCCAACGAGCAGCTCCTTCATCCCACCGTCGGCGTCAATTAATCCATCGACAAAGCTGAAGCTCGCTGTGTCGATGGATCCGAAGGTTCCAACGTAGTCGACGAGGTTCGGATCGTAGAACACAGAGAGCGCGAACGACCCGATACCCAGACCATTGGAGACACGGAGCGGGAGGATGAATTGCTCGCCCGCCTCGACTGAAACGTCTCGAGGGAGCGAGACTGTACGAGTCACGGGCGTCACACAGGTGGCCACGAAGCTCTGACCCGCCGCGTTCGAGCTTGAGAGGGTCACGGACCGACTGAACGGCGTGAAGGTGCAGTTCGTCAGCGACGGGGTCACCGTATACGTCCCTGCTGTTAGGCCTGACGAGGAGTACGTATTGGTCGCTCCACCAGTGGAGGTCGTACTCCCGGATGGGGCAATCGTCATGGTGATGGCACCCGTGGTCCCTGTGATGGCCCCCGAGATAGAGCCCGTACAGAACGTGGCGAAGTTGACCGACGCCTGCTGCGTCAGCGTGACGCTCCCATTCACGAGTGCGGAGTAGGTGACGGACTGCGCCGTAGCGCTCGAAACCGTGAAGGTCGCGACACCGCTGGCGTTCGACGTCGCGGTCGCTGGGGTGATCGTCGAAGTGCCGCTGGCCTGGATGAGCGAGACGCTCTGGCCGCTCATCACGGCGCCGCTCGTGTTGCGGACCGTGACCGTGACCGTGCCGGTGGCGACCCCGCCGCTCACCACGCATGCCTGGCCGGCAGAGATCGAGGAGTTCGACGACGAGACGGTGGCCCCGCAGCTGGCCGAGGACGAGACGATGTTGAGCTGGGCGGAGACGGTGGTCGACGCGATGGTCGCCGCGACCATGTGCATCCCGAGCGCGCTCGAGTTCGCTGTCACGGTGACCGAGCCGCTGCCCGTACCGCTCGTGGTGAGCGAGCTCGGGCTGAGCGAGACGCTGGTGGTCGGCGAGATGGAGATGCTGGAGGCCAGCGCGTTCGCGGTGTTGGTGCCGCTGAACTGGAGTGTGACCGTGCTGCTCGTATTCGAGCTGCTGGACGCGACGATGCAGCTCGGGGAGATCGTCAGGCTTTGGGGTGTGGCAGTGGAGCAAGTAGCGACGAAGTTCTGACCTGTGACGGCGGTTGTCGTGACAGGCACGCTGCGACTCGCCGGAGTGAAGGTGCAGTTTGAAAGAGACGGGGTCACCGTGTACGTCCCTACTGTTAGGCCCGTCGAGATGTACGTGTTGGTCGCGCCGCCAGCGGAGGTCGTGCTGCCGGACGGGGTGATCGTCATGGTAACGGCACCAGTGGTTCCGGTGATCGTCCCCGAGATCGAGCCGGTACAGGATGCGGCGTAGCTGATTGTCGTCGTCTGCGTGAGTGTCACGCTCCCGTTCACCAGGGCCGTGTAGGTGACCGACTGCGCCGAGGCGCTGGAGACCGTGAAGGTCGCCACACCGCTTCCGTTGGTCGTTGCCGGGTTCGGGAGCACGATCGTCGACGTGCCGCTGCCCTGGAGGAGCGCGGCGCTCGCACCGCTGATGACGGCGTTGCTCGTGTTACGGACAGTGACCGTGACCGTTCCGGTCGCCACACCGCCGCTGACCACGCACGGGGCGCTCGCGGAGATGGTGGAGAGCGAGGCAGACGGGATACCGCTACAGGTCGCGACGAAGTCCTGACCCGTGACGTTCGCGTTCGTGATGGTGACGTTGCGGCTCACCGGAGCGAAGGTACAGCCCGCGAGGGTCGGGGTGACCACGTATGTCGCCGGGGCGAGCGCCGCGGTGACGTAGGTGTTGGTCGCGCCGCCGACGGAGCTCGTGCTCCCGGACGGGGTGACACCCATGGCGACGATGCCGATCGTCCCCGTGATGGTACCGGCGATGGTGAAGGTACAGGCCGTCGCCTGGAAGTTGACCGCGGCAGAGGCGGTCGCCGCGACGCCGCCGGCCGTACCGGTGAAGGTGCGGGCGCCGGTCGTGGTGCTCGTGACCGTGAAGGTGGCGACACCCGAGGCGTTGGTCTGGGCCGTGGTGGCGTTCTGGATCGGGGCAACCGGCGTGATGGTGAGCCCCGTCATGTTCGACGAGGTCAGCGTCACCGGGACGCCCTGCATGACCGGGGTCGTGGTGACGGTCACCGTGAAGGCGGTGTTCGTTTGCGCGCAAGTGGATGAGGCGGTCGTGATCGCCGAGGTGGGAGGCGTGCCCGTGACGATCACGCCATTGAGGTTCACTCCGACGGTACCGACGAGGTCGGTGAGCGCTGCGCCGGCGCCGGTCTGGCGGACGTTGGCCAGTGGCAGGAGGACGCCCGCTGCGTCGGTATCAGTTGCAGCGACCACAGTACCGGCGACGTACGCGAGGCCCGTCGGCAGCACGCGGAGGTCACCCGTCGAGACCGTCGTGTTCGGGTAGTCGAGGTTGAGGTAGACCGGATCGGCCGCGAGGTCGAAGGTCGAGTTGCTCGCGGTGTCGCGATACATCGCACCTGCGACGCGACCTCCCGCGAGAGCCGTGCCCGCGTCAGTGTCGAGGGCTGCGACGATGGTGCCGGCGGCGTAACCCGGGAGGGTCGAAACGGCGGTGAGGCGCGTGTCGCCGGCGTTGACGGTGCCGGAGGCATTCGCGTCGATGTACAGGTCCTCCTCAGTCCCCGTGCCGACATTCATCCAATCGCCGTAGCGGATGAGCTGCTGGGTGGTGCCAGCATCGGCCGCAAACCCGATGGCGCCGTTGGTCACGAGGCGCATGGCCTTGAAGTACATGGTGAACAGACGATCCGACCCGTTGTCGTAGCCCGTCGGGGCGGCGGTGTCGGACTGGCTGTAGATCTGCGCGTCGGTGTCGGACGGATCCGAGCCGAACGCGAGGATTCCGGAACCCGTCGTGTTGTTGATGACGTTCGAGGCGCCGGCGGACGGGAAATTGATCGCGTTCTGGAGCAGCACGTTGACGCTTCCCGACGTCTGCGTGGTGTCCGGGAACGAGGTGATGTCGGATCCGTCGATCGGACTCACGATGTGGAAGTCCACCGGGTTGTAGCTCGCCTGGAGGACGAAGGCATTCACCGCCGCGCCATCTGTGTCGACGATGACGGAGACGGGGAAGATGACTCCCACCGCCTTCGTGCCCGTCGTGACGAGCGAACTCGCGAAGGTGTCGGGGTTCGTGACCGAACCCGCGGCCGTATCGGGGCGACCCTCGAGCGTCAGGCGGACGCTCGCCGCTGCACCACCGGCGGCATTCGCAATGTTCGATGGTATTCCAACGTGGCTCGGGAAGAGACTCAGGACGATGACGAGTGACGTCAGCCGCCGCGAGCGTGCAGCACGAGCCATGGAGGTGGGGGTGAGAGTGTGCGTTTCGATGTGTCTCGCGTAGGTGGCCCCTGCAGCGTACGCTGCGTGAACAGCAGGATCTGTTAGGCGCTCACCTGAACCTAGTATGAAACGAATCCCGCTTCCTGTAAAGGCGTAGCGCCTAACGGTGGCCGCGCTGACGGCGCGAACGGGCCGACAAGTCCACATCGCGAGCGCCGAGGCTCATCGATCCGTATGAGAAAGCGTCATACGCCGCTGATCAGAAGCCTCCGAAGCTCCTCATCCAGTCTTTCCTTCGCGTCAAGCCGAAGCGGACGAATGCGCTCAACCCAGCCCGAGTGATCGCGACTGAGTCGCTCCCTGCACCTACCTGCGACCGCCGCAAGATGCACCTTCTGCTGGGAGATGTGCGCTGATTCGCTCTCGCTGAGGTCCGTGCTGTTGATTCTCACTCGCATCTCGGATGACAGATCATTCAACGAGTCGAAGGACGCAAGTACTGACAGCACTGTTTCCACCTGGTCTTCGGACCATACCGCTTCTTCCAGGGAGTCTTCGAGCTCTCCGCCAAGATCGAGGAACGTTTCGTAGAACCACTCCCGCGCGCTTGTCGTCATTCCATCCTCCTGCAAGCCGGTTTGTACAACTCGGTCTCCTGCAGCGTCTAGTAGATTCTGCCACCGGGATCCAGATACCAGCCGCGTGTCGCGACGTACAGTGCTGGTTTCTGCGCATCACTCCACGTGCATCCAAAAGTGCCCGGGGTCGCCAGCGAAGACCCCACCACGGCGAACTGCTGCGCTGCGTACGTCGGCGCCCCGACGGCGCGCGCCGGTGTGATGGGTGAGCACCACCGCACCGACCGTTGCAGCCGTGCCCGCGCGGTGCTACGGTCCCTGTGCTCTTTTTGTCACTCGTAGATAACCATGGTGGTCCATCAGCGCGGAATCTGAGGCGCGTCTCGCGCGTCACCGCAGCTGAGGAATCGCATCCGGATGCCGTCCAGGCGGTATCGCGCGCACCGGACCCGGATTGCGGAGCTTGAGGTCGCAGGTTCGAGCCCTGCCGGGTACACCATGGCACGCCGAAATGGCGTCAGGCAGCGGTTCGCTCAGACGCGGACGGCAGTCGGGCGTGGTTCGAGCGTGACCACAAGAAGCGGACAATCTTGTGGGTCATCTCGCGAGCGGCATGGGGGCGCACAGTTCCTCCCCCTTTCCTCCCATGGGTTCCCCCTTCACCCCGGGCGCCGTGAGCTCCGCGAGCGCCAACCCTTCCACACCACTCGCCGCGGGCGCCTCACCCGTGCTCGCCTACCGTGTCGCCGACGAGCTCCCGGCGGCGTTCGCGCGCTTCGTGACGTACGCACGGTCATACCGGAACCACAGCGCGACCACCATGCGGTGGCACCGCGAGGTGTTCGCCATGTTCGTCGACTTCCTTGGGACCGTTGCCGTGACGACGGTCGAGCCGCACACCGCGGCCGCACTCGTGCAGGAGTGGATCGCTCGCGCCCACGAGCGTCGGCTGTCGCCGTTCACCGTCCAGACGTACTGGCGCGGCCTGCGGAGCTTCTTCGCGTTCCTCGAGCGCGCCGACGGGTTCCCGAACCCCTACCACCAGCTGGCCCCGCCCGCGATCCCCGACGCGCTGCCGAAGGCGCTCACTGAGGCGGAGTGCCTGAGGGTGCTCGACGCGGCGCACAACACCGACTGGCGTGACGCGTTCGCGCGCGCACGCGCCGTCGCGATGATCGGGATGGCGCTCTACGCTGGGCTGCGGCGGAGCGAGATCCTGCACCTCGCGTTCACGGACGTGAACCTCGACGACGGCTCGATCCGCGTCGTCCGCGGCAAGGGCCGCGGCGGCGGCAAGGACCGCGTGACCTACGCCGCGCCGGAGCTGCAGGCGCTCCTCCGTACGTACCTCGACGAGCGGCGGCGAACCAAACGCAGCAGCGTCGAGCTCTTCACGGCGATGCGCGGCGGCCACGGCGTCTCGGAGGTCACGTTGAAGCGGATCGTCGAGCGCGTGCGCGCCACGGCGGGGGTGCGGTTCTCGCTCCACCGACTGCGCCACTCGTTCGTGACGATGCTCCTGCGCCGGAACGTCCCGATCCACGTCGTCCGCGACCTCGCGGGGCACCGCGACATCAAGACGACGGAGCGCTACTCGCGCGTCTTCGACGAGGACAAGCGCCGACACGTCGCGTCACTCACCTTCGCCCCGCAACCGACGCCGCCGCCGGAGCCGACGCCACGTTAGGCGAGGTCGACGTCGAGGCGGAGCTTCTGCACCTCGCTCGCGTGCTCCCCGTCGTACACATGGGAGTAGCGCTTCAGCATCTCGAGGCTGGCGTGCCCCATGAGGTCCATCGCGATCCGGTCGGAGACGCCCGACGCGCGGAGGAGCGTCGCGTAGGTGTGGCGGAGCATGTGCGGGGAGACGCGCGTCCCGAGCGCCTGCGAGGCGAACTCGAAGAGGCGCTTGACCGTAGTGACCCCGATCGGCTGGTTGCTTCGGGCAGACGTTAGGAGCTCCGGGTGCGACCGCCGAGCGCGGTCCCGCTCGGCGAGGTAGTGCCCCACGAGTGCCACCAGCTGAGGGGGCATGTACGCCGTTCGATCCTTGCCTCCGTGGCGTCCCTTCGCCAAGCGGAGGTGAATCGTCTCATGCGAGACGTCGACGTCCCGAACCGTGAGTCGCAGCACCTCGCTCCGACGGAGGCCAGCGAGCAGCATCAGGCCGACGATGAGTAGGTTGCGCGACCGCAGCAGCTCGCTCCGCCATCGGTAGTTCGCCACGATCGCGAGCAACCGCTCTGCGGACGGGCGGGTCAGCAGCCGCGGCTGCGTCGGGCCGATCTTCGGCGGCTCGAAGACCCCGAACGGGTTCACCATGTTGTGGGCCCGCTCGACGCGCGCGAAAACCGCGTTCAGCGCGTTCCAGTACGTCCGAATGGTCACGCGCGCGACCCCTCTGGCGCGGAGCGACGCGAGCCACATCTCGATAACCCGCGCCTGCCGCTCGAGCGTACCTGACAGTAGGGCTCGCTCTAGGTGCGCCTCTCGGACGAAGCCGAGGAACTGCCGCTGACAGTCGTCGAACCAGCGCGTCGTTCGCTCGCTCAGACCCTCGGTTGTCGCGGCGAGGGAGATCACGCGCCCGACGGAGTCGGAGAGGTGATCGAGAGACGGGAACTGGAATGGCCGTAGCGGAGCGGCCGAGCGGTACGGTGCCCGCAGCGTGAGGGCCGTCGAGATCGCCGGTACTACTGCTGAAAGCGTGGGCTCCGACAGTGGCACGTGCGAGTCGATCGCGCTCCCCGAATCACGCAGGTGCCGCGGTTCGTGGTGCTGCTGCTGAGGTGCAGGAGCGGCCATCACGACACGTCGGCAGTAGTCTCCACGATCCCCGCAGTTCGGTTCCTGCGCGCCGTGCGCTCCGCCATCTGTGCCGCGTGCATCGCGCTTGCTGGTGTGGCCTCCAGCGTCGGCAGTGGCGATCCCCGCTTCGTAGCCCCCATCGCGGCGTCGATCCGCTCGCGGAGCTCGTGCTCCCGGAACGGGAGATCGAGCGGCTTCAGCACCTGGATGCGCCGCGCCTTGAACGGGCGATCCTTCAGGTACCAGTAGCACGCGCCGACCGGGAGGCTCGCGAGTTCGCGCGTGCGCCACGCGATCTCCTCCGCCGGAGTGAGCAGCGGGTCGTCGACGGCGTCGTTCGGGCGCGTCGGCTCGCGCCACACCGAGCCGAGCGGCTCGAAGATGTCGCGGGCGAGCAGCTGCGCTTCCGAATGCGGGAGCCGGAAGAAGAACTGCCGCGCCGTGTTGCCGAGGAGGTGCGGCCGGAAGTTCGGCGGGAACAGAGAGAGCCCCTGTGCGGCGAGCGTCACGAAGACGCGGTACTTGCGCGCGGCCACGAGGAAGTCCTCGAGCCCGCTCCCCGCCGCCGCGAGCACGTGCGCCTCGTCGAGCAGGAGCATGTAGGGCTTGCGCTTCGCAGGTGCCACGCGCTCCCGCTGGAGCGCTGCAGCCTGAAGCGCATTCACGAGGAGGCGGCCCACAACGTCCGCCGTAGGACCGAGATAGCCCTTCGCAAGATTCACGAGCACCGTGTCCCCACGATCGATTGCGCCTAACAAGTCGAAGGTACTCGTCGGTTGCCCGAGCAGGCGCTGGACCGCGATTGAGCCCAAAAAGGGCTCCAGCTTGTTCAGCACGGCGCTCACGTACATGGCCTCGCGCGCCCCGAAGCGGGTCGTGAAGTACGCCCGGGACTCCTTCGAGGCGGTGGCGAGTGTAAGGCGCTGCACGTCGGGGAGGAGGAAGAACGACGGGAGGTCAACGAGACTCATGGGAGCAGCGCTCTCGATGCACGCTCTCAGGGCATGACGCGTCAACTCTTCGACTTTCACGCCCCAGGACCAGGACGCAGCGTCCTCACCCGCGTAGAGCCGCTTCAGGACGCCCACGAGGAGATCCACCTGCCGACCGACATCGAGCCCCGCACGCCGCGTGAGCGGATTCCAGCCGGGCAGCAGCTCAGGGCGCGTTAGGTCGAGCAGAACGAGGTGCTCGGGCCGCTCGATGAGCGCCCACGCGGCGACCCGCGTGAAGAGGTCTCCGTGCAGGTCGATCATGGCGAAGCCTTGCTTCTGCCGCAGGTGGACCAGCGCGAGCGATTCGAGCAGGCTCGACTTGCCGCTGCCCGTCGCACCGAGGACGAGCGCGTGCTGCTGGAGGTCCGGCGCAGCGAGGTGCGTCGCGATCGGCGCTTCGCGTCCCGGTACGGAGTACGTCCCGAAGGCGATGCCCTTTCGCTGCAACTGCGCGTGCACGAACGGATCGCGCGCCCAGAAGGCGGCCCACCCCTGCCGCGTTCGCGCCGGGGTCGTGTCGAACGTGAGCTGCATCGGCTCCTCGGGGTGGAGTCGCCTCCGAATCACAACGACGACCGCACCGCTCACGGTCATGGCGACGGCGAGTGAGAGTGCGAGCGCAAGCGACGTCATAGGAGCGGGGGATTAGGCGCAAAGTGGAGGAGCAGGAGGATCCCCGTGGCCGCGAGCGCGAGCAGCGTGAGGACGACGAGGTGCGCGAGAGAACGCCGGAGCGTGGGGACCGCGAGGAAGCGAAGCTGCAAGCGCTGGAGCCGCGTCGGCGGCTTCGGGTCGCGGACGACCAGCCCCCCGGACGCGTCGGGCTGGAGCATGCCCCGCGCACGGAGCCGTCGCAGGTGCCAGTGCGCGTGCACGCGCCCGCGGAGGGCGACCGTCTCGACGACGTGGTCGATGTGCGTCTCGCTCCGCTGCGGCTCGAGGAACAGGAAGTACAGGAATACAGTGAACGTCGTGCGGCCGATGATCGGGAGCACCTGCACAAACCAGTTCGTCGGGAGGTCAACGCGGATCGTGCGCTCGAACGTGCGTGGGACGTCGGTGCCTCCCACGATTTCCACGATGACCGTATCGACTCCCCAGAAGTCTTCGACGTGGTAGACGGCCATTTTCAGCCTAACCAAATTGTCGAGCCAAGAAATCACCCTGCGATTTGTGGTTTTCAGCACCCACGCCAAATCATTCATGCGCAGCGCGAGGTGCCCCGTTCGCTGACGGAGGGCGCGCACGAGCAGGAGCAGCAGCGCCTCGTTGCGCCCGACGCTCCCGACGATCACGAAGAAGGCGGTGAGATCCGCCCGCACCATCGAGAGCCCATCGGCCGGGGTCGCGTGCGGGACGAGGAAGCGGAGCCGCGTGTCGTCCTGGAGCGTGTGGTCAGGCCGCATGGGTTAGGCGTGATGGATCGGTTGGTGCAGGGGTCGTCGGGACCGGGACGTCGCCGCGAATGCAGCGCATTGTGGAGACGAACACGCGTCTCAGGTGCGCGTCCGACTCGTCACCCGGCTCTCGCATGCTCGTGAGGACGGTCGGCCTCGTGAGGTTCGCCCGCTGACGGACGAGGTCCCTCACGGCCTCGCAGGCGAAGTCCATTCGCTCCACGATGAGCAGGGGTGCGGCGAGCGCCGAGCGACTCTCGGTCGCGGCCGGTCTCCGATTCGCGTGCAGCACGCAGACACGGATCTTCATCGCCGCCACCACCTCTTGAAGGAAGCGTGTCGCCACCGAGAGCTGCGAGGCAGTCTCGGAGACGACGTACAGACCGCGTCCGGCGTGGACGCTTTCCTCGGCGAAGTGGTCTGCGTACGCGCGGAGCGCCCGCTCCAGTGCGGGCGCGAGCCCCTCGGGCGCGACAACCGCGCCGGTAGGCACCGCCGCCTCGTCAGCGCACTCCACGACGAGGTAGTGCCACACGAGGTCACGCACCATGCGGTGCTCGCCGAAGCGCGAGGCGATTCTCGCGAGCGTCCGCACCGTCAGTCCTCTGCGACCGCTGCGGTAGTGCAGGATGGTCGTGGCATCCACCCTCAATTCGCTCGCAAAATCACTGACCGACCAGCCCCACGTCGAGGCGAGTGCGAGGAGTTCCGTGATGAGTCGCGGCGCGGGGTGTGGCACGGATGCGGGTGGTACAGACCCATTCTCATCTCAGGAGATGCCATACCGGAGAGACCGCATCACGAAGCTGGCGGGTTGCCAGCTTCGATCGGCAGCCGCAAGCCAAGCGATCGCGCAGGGTGATCGCCCTTTGCCAGTCCGTCGCGCGTGCAGTGCAGCGTCACGTCATATGGCGTTTGTGTAGGCTCAACCTGATTGTAGAACCGTCCGCGTCCGGTGTCAGGTGAGCCAACGATCCCCACGTGTCGGCGGCCAGCACCGATGGCACGGCGCAGCTTGGTGAGCGGATGTCGTGGCCTCACGACGCGATCGGAACCGACCATCGCGCCAATCGGCTGTGATCGGCGCGGGCGTCCGTGACAGGCACGCCTAACATGAGGAACTCCCACCTACGACGCCAATGACCGACCGCACCGCTGACGCATTCTCGGCCCGACCCATCGACCCGCCAGTGTCTAGTAATCAGAAAATCGAGAACGTCGACCGATGGCTTGTGGACGGTACGTTGGGTGTCACGCAACCCGGTGCCGTCCGTGATGGGGTACGAATGGCCACCCCACCCCTCACGCACGCCCCGCTTGTTGCTATCAACCGGCTGCCGAACCTCCCGGGTACGACGCAGCGTGACACGTGGCTCGTCGCGATGGTGGTGCTCCTGCGGCTCGCCTCGTACGATCAGCTGCGTCGGCTCCTGTTCCCCTCCCGAGACGGATCCGTGCTCCGCCGAAGGGGTCTTCGTCTGGAGGAACGTGGATGGTTGAGGCGGTGGGATAGTCCTGCCCCACGAGGTGGCCTGCTCCGCTACGTGCACCCGACACCGAAGGCGCTCCGGTTGGTGCTGGCGAACCTCGCGGCGTGCACCGAGACGGAACCCTGGGCGCCGATCGTTCGGACGATGCTGCCGCGATCACGAAGGCCACTCGCACTCACCAGCGGAGACATGCGGAAGTGGCTGCCGCACCAGCGCGAGGTGAACCACGTCATCACGACTATCGCCACTGCATCTGGCCGGCGCCTTCTCTGGGCATCAACATGGGATTGTCCTCTCCCCAAACGATTCGGGATCTTCTCGCTCCCGCAGCCGGACTACGTACTCGTTGAGGATCGCGGCGGGGTTCCGTCCCTCGTCTTCGGCGAGCACGATCGCGGGACGGAGCCGGTGGAGCGCTTCGTCGCCCGGAAGGTCGAACCCTACGCGACGCTCGCCGCGTTCCCCGAGGCGTGCGAATCGATGCTCGGCGTCAGGACGTTCGAGGTGCACGTGAGCGTAATCGATGTGGAGAGCAACGCGCCGATCGAGCGCCTCCGGCTCCTGCAGTCCGCTGCCACGAGCGCGCCGCCGTGCCTCTTTCGCTTCACGCTCGGCGGATGGCTCTTCTCGTACCCAGGAGAGAAGATCTGGTTTACAGATCCCCCGGAAATCGCGTCGATGCGATGGCAGGATCACGATGGCCTGACGCATTGATCGCCGTCGAAAACGTTCTTGGTGGCCGACAAAATACCTTCAAGAGTCCGGCATTCACAGCACATCCTTACCGATCGACGTGCAGGTTGTATGCTGTGATCGTGAGTGAGCCAGCCACAAGCACATCGACGGCACAACCGCGTCCTAAGATGAAACGCGTTGCAGCCGACCAACCTGTACGGTCAGCTACCGAAGACCTGCTTGGCCGCGCCGGATTCGCGAATGCTCTCGCAAGCGCGATCAGCGGTTGGAATGAACCGGAGAGCCTCGTCGTGGCACTCACAGGGGCGTGGGGTTCAGGAAAAAGCAGCGTCACGAACTTCGCCATGGAATCGCTCCGCTCTCTGCCGGTCGATACGCGACCCGAGATCCTCGTGTTCAATCCGTGGCAAGTCGCCGGACAGGGGGATGTCGCGACGAAGCTTCTTCGTGAGATCGCTGTCGCGCTCAAGCAGCATGACGCCTCCGCAGCAAACAAGAAGCTCGCACGAAAGTGGAAGACATGGGCTGCTGCGCTGTCGCTCACGACTTCGGCCGCCGAGGGTTTTACGCGAATCCCATCGGCTGTGCTCATCGGCGGCCTCGCGACGGTCGGCGCAACCGCACTTTTTTCCGCACCTGCGGTTGAACTCGTGCTCCAGATCCTCGGAGCTCTCGCCATCGGAATCGGCGTGGCGTTGAAAACGTCGGCAACGATCACCGAAAAGGCGTACGAGTTCTTCCAGACGCAGGCGGAATCGATGGAGCGGACGCTCGAAGAGATCAAGAGCGATCTTAGGATCGCAATGGCCGCGCGTTCGCGACAGCTCGTGGTTGTCATCGATGACATCGATCGTCTCCCGGCAACGGAGGTGCAACTCCTACTGCGCGCCGTCCGCGCCAACGCTGACTTCCCGAACCTCGTTTTTCTACTCGTGTTCGAGCGTGAAGTTGTTGAGAAGGCGATCGCGGATCAAGCGCACGTTGACGGGAGGGCGTACCTGCAAAAGATCATCCAGATCCCCTTCTCGATCCCGACGCTTGATCCGACGAGAGTACAGAAAGTTCTCTTCGCCGCCCTCGACGAGATCCTCGATGAGTTGCCGTCGACAGTCGAGTTTGACCAGCGGCGGTGGGGCAACCTTTACTTCGGTGGTCTTCGGCACTACTTCCAGACGTTACGCGACGTGTACCGTTATACGACGACTGTTGAGTTTCATGTCTCGATGTTCCGAACCCCGGGAGCGATGGAGGTGAATCAGCTCGACCTTCTCGCGCTCGAAGCCTTGCGCGTATTCGAACCGGCGCTGTACGAGGCGCTGCCCACTCACAAACAGCTGCTCCTCAACGGCCCCGCTCGCGGGTCCGGGTCAAACAGCAAGGATGAGGTAGTCGCAGAGCTCGAGGCGCTCCTCGCGCTCACCCGATCCACGGGGGGAAGGGCTGCTTCGAAAGAGATTCTCTCCGTCGTCTTCCAGCCGATCGAGTGGCTTGCGCAAAACTACGGGTTCGGATCGGGGTTCCAGGAAGGTTGGGAGCGTCAGTTGCGCGTATGCAGCGAAAAATACTTCGACCGTTACTTCATGCTCGGATTGCCCGAAGGCGATGTGGCTCAGGCGGAGATCCAGGCGATTCTAGCGAACGCAAGTGATCGGGCGCGGACCGCCGAGCTCCTGCTAGATCTGCGCGACCGCGGGCTCCTCAATGCGATGCTCGAACGCCTCGAAGCATATAAGGAGAAGATTCCTCTTGAGCACGCGGTGCCGTTTACGACCGCCATCTTCGATATCGGTGACGGACTCCCGCGGTCGGGTGGAATGTACGAAATGGGGGCTGACATGCATGCCGTGCGGATCGTATTCTGGTATCTCCGGCGATTCCCGACGATTGAGGCGCGTGAGGACGCACTCTTCTCAGCCTTACAGGCAACGGTCGGGATCCAGATTCCCGCGGATGTCGTAATGATGGAACGTCGCCGCGAAGGCTCACAAAAGAGCGATTACCTCATCTCAGAACAGCGCCTCCCCGAGTTCCAAGGCGTGTGCGCGGAAAAGATCCGTGCGGCGGCAGCCGAGGGACGACTGCTTTCACATCAGGACTTGGCCTCGCTCCTGTACCGTTGGCGCGATTGGGGTGGCGACGAGGAAGCGCGAGCATGGGTATCGAGTAGCATCAGCACGCCGGATGGAGCGATCACAATCGTCCGCGCCTTCACCCACGACATTCGGTCCCACGGCATGGGTGACCACGTCGCCAGCGTTACACCAAAAGCAAGCCTAAAAGATATTGAAGTATTCATTCCGATCCCCGTACTCGAGAGTGCACTGCAAGGAGTGGAGCGGACGAGCCTGCATGGTCGAGATGCGACCGCAATCAAGGCGTTCGATCGAGCGGTGCAAGATCGGCGAGAGGGGAAGGGAGATCGTGACCTGCTCGATGTTGAGGAAGACGAAAGCTAGCCATACCCTGGAGCGGTCTCCTCGAGTTCATCTATAGGCGCACGACTGCTTGCCTCGGACAATTCCCGCGAGGGTGATGGCGCGCTGTCAGTCGGCGCGATGCCCCTTCGGTGTGCACTTGCTGATGCTGACTGACACCACGCCAGAACGACGCGCCGCCTCCTGTGTCCCACGTGCCTAACGCGAAAGAATGCATGTGCGCGCAGATCACCGCTGCACCTTCACAACTCGGCGCTAGAACCATCGACGCCATCAACGCGGCCGCTGAACATGGCCGTGGCGACGTAGCGCTCCTGCGCTGCCTGTCGCGTACGCGCCCCATCCACCGCGTACCGCGTTGACGTCGTCGTCCCCTCCTCCGAGCCGTCGGAGCTCCCGTGCGGGCGATGCGCTCTTTCGGCACCACGCACTCCCGGCCACACGACCAAACGTGACCATCCTCGCTGCGCTCCGCGTCCTGTGCGCTTCACGCACGAGCGGTCCAGCGCGGTCACGTCTGCCGCGTGGCCAGCGTGATTCCGGCCCTGCGTCGTCCGCCCGGGGGCGCTGACGCGCCTCGGAACAAGGAGGAACACTCAGATGCATCTCATCCGCATCCGCAACCGTCCCTACGCCGTGATCAACGGCAAGGACTTCGCCGTGTACCGCTGGTTCGACGCGGGACGCGCCGGCCCTCTCTTCATCCAGGTCGCGGGTCGCACTCCGCTTCATCGCGACGACTTGCCGACCGACGACTGGCTCACCGCGCAGTCGCACGCGGGCACGATCCGCGTCACGACGGCCTGGCGCAAACAGTGGTTCGACCACCGGCTCGACGCGACGCGCAAGCTCGCCTTCGCCGGCGCCTCGACAGCGGGCGCGTACTACCTGCTCCTGCGGTACCTCACGCGGCGGTTCGGCCTAATTACCGAGGACGCGGATCTCGTCGCTCGCGCGGGCGAGCTCACCGGGCGCACCGGCACCTACCACCTCATCGACCGCGTCGTTGACGTAGGCCTCACCGACTCCCACCTCCTCGTCCTCGACCTCCCGCCGTACCTCGATACCACTCACGTCACCGAGCTGCTCTCAGATTCCACCCCCTAACAGAAACCCGAAGTCCCAAACCCGAACCACGCGAAAGGAGGAGACACGTGTCTCTCGCGCCTATCGACGGAGGTGTGCCCTGGTCGGGCCGCACCGCCAATCACGATCTCTCGTTCCGGCAGTTCAACAAATCGAAACACGCGCAGTACTTCACCCCGGTCTGGCTCGCCGAATTGCTGTTCGAGCTCCTCCGGCCGCTCTGCGGCGAAGAGCTGTCAGGCATCTCCGTCTTCGATCCGACGTGCGGCTCCGGGCGCCTGCTCGCCCCGTGGTACAGCGCCGGTGCGAAGGTCCTGGGGATCGAGCTCGACGAGCTCGCGGCGCGGCACGCGGCCGCCGCGCTCGGCTCCACGAACGTCCGCACGGGCGATCTCCTGGACTACCGCAACCTCGTCTCCAACGCCTCGCTCGTCCTCACGAACCCGCCGTACGGGCTCTGGTGGTCGCCGCCTGACAAGCACGAGGAGTGGTCGTGTGAAACCACCAGCGGCCTCATCGAGAGTCAGGGAGCGACGCTGGAGATCGCGACGCGCTCGCTCGCCTACAACGGGCTGCTCGTCGCGATCGTACCGACCTCCACCTTCGCCAACTCGAAGGACCGGATGCTGCGTGACGTGCTGTACGCGAACTACGAGGGACTCTGTCAGGTCACGCTCCGGCAACCCTTCCGGGACGAGTACGGCATCGCCGTCGACGCCGACCTCCTCGTCGCCCGTCGCGGCTACCGCGGCTACGGCGTGCCATGGAAACCCGTTCGGGCGGAAGCTCCGCCCGACACCGCGCCTGACGTCATCCGCTGGGCGTTCCGCCAGGCATTCGACTACGGGAGCGATCGGATCTACCCGTCGGCGATGCCATCCGTTCCAGTCGTCTCCCGCCTCGTCTCCGTCACCCCGACGAGCGACGTGCGCATCACGGCTCGCGGGATTGCCGCGGGTGGCGACGCAGCGGGTTTGCTCGCATTCCTCGACGCGACGGAAACCGCGTTTGACCCCGTGCGCGGGATCGAGCACGGCGTCGTCGCGGCGACGCTCTCACCGGCCTCCATCCTCACGCGTGGTTCGCTCCCGGCCGTCGAGTCACTCCTCGCCCTCGGCTTCGAGCCGGAGGTGAGCGAGGCCGACTGCCAGCGCATCGCGCGCCTCCAGAAGAAGTACGCGCTCCTGCGTACACCCCTCTACCCACCACGACCGCACCAGCGGCTCGCGTACCTCGACGACCGCAGCTACACCGCGAAGGAAACGGTGTTGGTTGCCGATGGCGCGCCGCTCTTCACGACCGGCCACGCCTATCACCTCCGCCCGACGTGGGTGCGCCACCGCGAGACCGCGTCGGTCGAGACGGTCTTCGATGAATCGCTCAAGAAGAACGTCGAACTCATCACCTCGGTCGATCGCGGGTACCTCGCGTTCACCGTCATCACCGACAGCGGATCGCGCACGTTCCGGGAGATCGACGTCGCCGACGTCGAGATCCTCACGCGCGCCTTCGACCTCCCCGAGATCCCGGACCTCGAGGCGGTGCTGCCCGACACCATCGAGCGGAACCGACAGTTCCTCGCGGCACGATGCCCCTTTCTCTTTCCGTTTCAACGCGAGGACGTTGCGCGCATGGGAGTGAAGCCGTTCGGGTACCTCGGCTATGAACAGGGTGGCGGCAAAACCGTCACCGCCGCCGCCTGGGCACTCCTCCGTGGCGCGAAGCGCGTGCTCGTCGTCTGCCAGTCCTCGCTCGTCGAGAACTGGCTCCACGAGCTTTCGAAGTTCGGCTTCACATCGGAGCGCCTCACCACCCACCACTCCGTGTCCCGCCTCCGCGAAGAGCGCCGCAACGGCGTTCGCTCCTCCGAGACGACGTTCTACGTCACGTCGTTCGAGTTCCTTTCTCTCGTGGGGATCAAGCAGTACGACCCGTGGGCGTGCCGTTCGTTTAAAGCGGACGGTGAGCTCGCCCACGAGGTGCTCGACAACGGCAAAGCCGCCTGCCGCGTCTGCAAGCGCGACTTCGGCCAGGTGGTCCGGCAGTGCCCGCAGTGCAACGACGCCGCCGGATGGACCGGCGGCCACTGCCGCGCGTGCAAGTACCAGGCGTGGACATTGACGGGTGACAGCCGCCAGTGGCCTGCGTACAAACGCATCGCGAAGCTCTTCGGCGCCGTGCTCGTCGACGAGGCGCAGATCGCCAAGTCGAAGAACACGCTCCGCGGACGTGCAGTGCGATCCCTCAAACCCAAGTCCCGCCTCATCCTCACAGGGACCCTCATGAAGGGCTACGTCCACGACGTTTTTTGGAACGTAGCCTGGCTGTTAGGCTTCGATACACCACTCTTTCCGTACGCGTATCGAGCCGGAGCGAAGCGCTTCCTCTCCGAGTTCGGGACGTACGAGTTCGTCACGCGCCAGTTCGAAGAGTCGCTCCACGAAGGCCGCGCGAAGTTGCTCCCCGAGGTCTCAAACCTCAATCGATTCTGGCGACTCATGGCGTCGTTCGCCGTGCGACGTCGCAAAGACGAAGTCTTCGAGCTCCCGGCGAAGCAGCGAACGATCCACGTGCTCCCCCTCTGCGACCCGCACGGCCGCCTCTATCGCGACTACGCCGAGTGGGCCAAAGAACAGATCCAGAAGGCACTCCGTCAAAATGAGGCGAACCCAAACATGGGCGTCATCGCCAACGCTCTCTGGAAACTCCGCTACGCGGCCACGTGCCCCGTCGCGGTCGACTACCTCGACCGCGGCCACCTCACGCAGCCGTCGTGGAACAAGCTCGACCGCCTCACCTCAATCGTGCGGGCTGCGGCGGAACGCGGTGAGAAGACCATCGTCTTCTCAGGGCTTCGGACGATGGTCGCGGCGATCGCGAAGCACCTGCGCGAGCAGGGCATCACCTTTCTCCCGATCACCGCCGACGTCCCGGCGGCGAAGCGGTTCGCGCTCATCCAGCAATTCTCTCGGGACCCACGCCTGACAGCCATCGTCGCCTCACTCAACTGCCTCAACAGAGGATTCACCATCGTCGCCGCCAACCACGTCGTGCTCGTCGATTTGGAGTACTCACCAGAGGCTACCGAGCAAGCGGAGGACCGGGTACATCGCCCGGGGCAGGACAAGCCGGTCTACATCCACTACCTCCTCTCGCAGGCGACGATCGACCAGGTCATGCACGAAGTGCTCATCCAGAAGTCCGAAGCAATCCGCCACGCGATCGACGGGCGTGAACGGTTCCGCGATGTCGCGGAGCTTCTCCGCCGCGTCACGGGCGACGTCCAGCTCGAGATCGCAAAGCGGCTCGACCTCCTCCCGGTCATCGAGCCTTCGATCGCGCTCACACCTCTCCCGATGCTCCCCGAGATCGTGCCCACCATTCCAGCGAGGGTCGACCTGCCAGACGAGTCCTTCATCCCTCCCCTGCTCCTGAACGTCCGGCAACTCTCTCTCTTCGACTAACGCAACCCCCACAACCTGAAAGGAGTCAGTCAATGGATCACGTCATCCGTCTGCGTGAGCTTCGGGCGCGCGCAGGCCTCACCCAAGAACAAGCCGCGGAGAAGAGCGGCATCGGCGCGAAGACGATCAGCTCGTTCGAGTCTGGCACCCGCATCGATGCGATGAAGATCTCGCAGCTCGAGCGCCTCCTCACCGTCTACGGCTCCACGCTCCCATTCTTCTTCTCCGACCAACTCGCGGCGGAGCTTCGCGGACTGGACGCGCCCGCACCACCGGACCCGGACGCATTCCGCGTCGAGGATCTCCCCGCACCGATACGCGCCTCGCTTGCCGCGTGGGCATCACGGATCACGTCGGTTGCCGCCATTCACGCAATGCACCGACCTGCGTCAGCTAGCCACGCCCGCTAGGCAACTTTCAACGCTGCACGAATAGGGGCGCTGCGCGAAGCGACGCCCCAAGGAGACAATCCATGCACGCATCCCCCGTACTCACCGTTGCTCTCAACGCTCGGAATGGGGCACGTCTCACGCGCCTCAGCCGCAGAACCGCGCTGTCACGCGGAAGGCTCGTGAACGCGCTTCTCACCGACATCCTCGACTCGCTCGATTTCAAGAGCGGTCGCGACCTGATGCCCCGCAGGAGAGGAGAGCGCACTCATGCCTGACACATCGAGCGAATCACCGGATACGCTGGCTGTCGCCGAAACGGCGCTCGATCGGCTCCTGAGAGCCGGCGTCGAGTCACTCTCCGACGCCGAGCTCGTGTCACTTCTCCTCGATTCGAAGATCGAGAAAGCGCGGATGCTCGTGCGCGATGGTCTGCCCGCCTTCGCTCGTACCGAGTGGACAGCACGGCGTCACCGGATGCGACCAAAGCAGTCCGCACGCATTCTCGCGAGCCTGGAGCTCGGGCGACGCCTCACGATTTCGGAGAACCGTTCCGATCCCGTGCGTGACCCGGTGATGCTCGCGCGCTCCCTCGTCGCCCGCTACGGACACCACGTTCAAGAGCGCGTCGGCGCCGTCTTCCTCGACGCGAAGAGTCGCATCATCCGCGAGCGCGAGATCTACGTCGGAACGCTCAACTCCACCACTGTCTCAACGCGCGACATCCTTCGGCTGGCACTCGACGAACACGCCGCGGGAATCATCGTCTTCCACAACCATCCGTCCGGGGACCCAAACCCGTCGGCGGACGATCTGCTCTTCACGAAACGACTCGTCGAAGCTGGAAACCTTCTCGGCGTCGACGTGCTCGATCACCTCATTCTTGGGATGAATCGATACGTGTCGCTAAAAGGGATAAAGGCAATGTAATTCATAGGCGGGGCCATTCGGCCCCGCCTATTCTTATGCGCGGGTCCCGCAGCGGATACGCAGGACTCGGAATTCAGAGCCCCTTGAGGAGCGAGGGGTGCATGTACCTCTCAAGCATGTTCAACGAGAGGTCTGTTGGTTCAAAGATCGCAGTGACGCAAAGAAGCGGCTTCATCCCAACGCCAAAGGCCGTCATTGCTTCCTCGAAGACCTCGTGAGCGCGGTTCGAGCGGATCAACGCCATGAAATCCGCGAGGAAGATGTTGTTTCCGGGCAGCATCGTGCCATCCGATTTCGAAATCTTGTAGCGATCGGGAACGAGAAATCGCACTGCAGTTAGAGAGTCTTCATGCGCTCGCGCCGAAAGCAAATCGAGCAGTTCCTCATCCGTCCCCTGAAGGTCATGAGGCGCGATCCCGAGAAAAGAAATCAGCTCAATTTCGTCGTAGTAGGCAATCAGGTTGAAGACTAGTTCCGACACAAAGTGCCTCTCTTCGGTTGATCCAAAAACCACTGCTGTTCCCTAGATCGAGACGGACTGAAGTTCACTCGATCATATCAGCGGGTGAGAGCGACGGCGACGGACAAGACTTCGTCCGTGAACCGATCCAGATCGGCTCCGCGCCTTTCCCGCGCCCTCTGCACACCGTATGATGGAACTAGTGATCAAATGATCCAGTACACATCTCGACTTGGCCCATGAAGATCTTCGACTTTAGAAACCGCCTCATTTCGGACTACGGCACGTACGTCAAGAGCTTCATCGCGATTCGCGATACGCGGATCCGCCAGTACGTCGAGAAAACCCTCGATGACGGGCACCTGTGGCCCGAGCCCTTGATTCAGATGAACCCGAGCTTCGAGCCGGGAGCCTGGATCGACGACCTCGTGAAGGAGGGGGTGCTCCATCAGGAGTGCTCGAAGGTCTTCCGCAAGGGCAAAGACAAGGATCCCTCCGGCCAGCCGCTTCGCCTCCACAAGCACCAGTCGGATGCCGTTCGCGCCGCCAAGACGAACAAGAGCTACGTTCTAACGACGGGCACCGGCTCAGGGAAGAGCCTCGCGTACATCGTCCCGATCGTCGACCACGTGCTGCGGCGCGGATCGGGCAAGGGAATCCAAGCGATCATCGTCTACCCGATGAACGCGCTCGCGAATAGTCAGGCGGGCGAGCTCGAGAAGTTTCTCGCGAAGGGTTACCCGGACGGGAAGCCACCTGTTCGGTTCGCGCGATACACCGGGCAGGAGAGCGACGACGAGAAACAAGCGATCGTCGCGAACCCGCCTGACATCCTGCTCACGAACTACGTGATGCTCGAGCTGATCCTCACGCGGACGAATGAGAAGCAGCTCATCGAGGGCGCGAAGGGGCTTCGGTTCCTCGTGCTCGACGAGTTGCACACCTACCGCGGCCGTCAGGGGGCGGACGTCTCCCTCCTGGTACGTCGTGTCCGCGACCGTGTGGCCGGACCCAACCTCCAGTGCGTTGGTACCTCCGCAACGCTCGCGAGTGGCGGATCGCAGGACGAGCAACGCGCCGAGGTTGCGCGGGTCGCTTCGCTCTTTTTCGGGAGCGACGTCTCAGCGGAGAACATCATCGGTGAGACGCTCCAGCGCACAACTCCGGCGCGGGACATCTCCGACGCGAAGTTTGTCGACGATTTGCGCTCGCGCGTGGCCGATGCTAACCGCCAGCCGCCTGGTGAGTTCGATGCGTTCCGCGCCGATCCGCTCTCGATCTGGCTCGAATCGACCTTCGGCGTCACGACAGAGCCCGAGTCGGGTCGGCTCATTCGCGTTCGGACGCCGAGGAGCATCACAGGCAAAGAGGGTGCTGCGGCAGAACTTGCGAAACTGACGGGTGTCGCGGAGGCTCGTTGCGCTGAAGCGATCGAGGACGGCCTTCTCGCCGGCTATAACAGTCGTCACCCCGAGACCGGGTTCCCTGCGTTCGCCTTCCGGCTCCACCAATTCATTAGCCGCGGCGACACGGTCTACGCCTCGCTGGAGAACGAAACTGATCGCACCATCACGGTGTACGGGCAGCAGTTCGTGCCTGACAGTAACCGCACGCGCGCGCTTCTGCCGATCGTCTTCTGCCGGGAGTGCGGCCAGGAGTATTACTGCGTTCGAGAACGCCGCGAATCGTCGGGAAGAACGAGCTACGAAGGGCGCGACATCGGCGACCGCTTCGATGATGAGTCGAGCGATCCGGGCTTTCTCTACGCAAACACCGAGGACCCCTGGCCGGACGATCTCGAGAGCATTCTCGACCGAGTACCTGAAGATTGGATCGAAGAGAAGAAGGGCCAGCGCCGCATCAAGTCGGGTCAGAAGCAGAATCTGCCGAAACCGGTTCGGGTCAACTCGACGGCAGTCGAGTCCCCTGACGGGCGGACGATGCACTTCGTTCCCGCGCCGTTCCGCTTCTGTCTCGGTTGCGGCGTCGCCTATGGCGGCCGGCAATCGTCGGACTTCGCAAAACTCGGTTCATTAGGCTCCGAAGGTCGTTCGACAGCGACGACGATCCTCAGCCTCTCCACGATCCGCCACCTCCGTATCGAGGATCTCCCAGCTCACGCGCGGAAGCTGCTCAGCTTTACGGACAACCGCCAGGACGCGTCACTCCAGGCAGGCCACTTCAATGATTTCATCGAAGTTGGCATCCTTCGTTCCGCGCTCTACAGAGCCGTGAAGATCGCTGGGACGGAAGGGATCTCGCACGAGCAACTCACCGCCAAGGTGTTCGAGGCACTCGCGCTTCCCCTCCACTACTACGCCGTCGACTCGACTGTTCGCTTCCAGGCGCTCGAAGAGACGAAGAAGGCACTTCGCCAGATCCTCGGTTACCGGCTCTACCGCGACCTCAAGCGGGGGTGGCGTATCACGTCGCCGAACCTTGAGCAGGCGGGCCTTCTCGCGATCGAGTACAACTCCCTCGCAGACCTCGCGCAGGCCGAAGACGTTTGGGCGTCTGCCCACGCGTCGCTCTCCGGTGCGTCGCCCGCGGTTCGTCAGGCAATCGCGAAGACCCTCCTCGACTACATGCGACGCGAGCTCGCGATCAAGGTCGACTTCCTCGACCGCGGATTCCAGGAACAACTCCAGCAGCTCAGCAACCAGCGTCTCCGGGCGCCGTGGGCCATCGACGAGAACGAGTTCGATGCGATGGAGCGCGCCGCGGTTCTCTTCCCGCGATCTGTTGCGAAGGACGACGAGCGCAGCAACGTCTTCCTCTCAGCGCGCGGAGGTTTCGGACAGTACCTGCGCCGTTCGTCGACGTGGGACGACCACGCGACGCGTCCGGCGAACGTGAAGGAGACGGAGATCGTCATCCGCGAGCTGCTCGAAGCGCTCCGTCAGGCGGGGCTCGTCGAGATCATCGTCGAACCGAAGAAGGACGGCGAGGTCCCCGGCTACCAGCTCCCGGCATCGGCGATTCGCTGGATGGCGGGCGACGGTACCCGTGGGTTCCACGATCCAATCCGCGTTCCGAAAGCACCACCCGAAGGCCGGAAGACCAACGCGTTCTTCCGCCACTTCTACGAGACGATCGCCGAGGACGGCCTCGGGCTGGAAGCGCGCGAGCACACGGCCCAGGTTCCGAGCGATACCCGCGAGAAACGCGAGAAGGCGTTCCGCGAAGGGACTCTCCCGATCCTCTACTGCTCACCGACAATGGAGCTGGGTGTCGATATCTCCGAGCTCAACGTCGTAAGCCTCCGCAACATCCCTCCGACGCCAGCCAACTACGCCCAACGAAGCGGCCGCGCCGGTCGAAGTGGACAGCCCGCGCTCGTCTTCTCCTACTGCGCTTTCGGCAGCCCGCACGATCAGTACTTCTTCAAGCGCCCCGAGAAGATGGTCGCGGGCGCAGTGACGCCTCCTCGGCTCGACCTCACAAACGAGGATCTGGTCCGCGCGCACATTCAGGCCGTCTGGCTTGCAGAAACGGGTGCGAGCCTCGGCAAGTCGCTTCAGGGCGTCCTCGACCTCGCTGGCGAGGAGCCTTCACTTCGGCTCCAGGAAGGCATCGTGACGGACCTTTCGAGCGAGCCCGCGAAAACGAGGGCACGGAAACGCGCGCTCGATATCCTCGGATCGATTGGAGAGGACCTCACGAAGTCGGGTTGGTATTCGCCCGAATGGCTCGACCGTACGCTCGAACACGCCATGCGCGAGTTCGACGCCGCCTGCGAGCGCTGGCGCACGCTCTACCGTGCCGCGCACGAACAGGCGATCGTCCAGGCGAAAGTCGTCCGCGACGCGACGCGCTCCGAGGAAGACAAGCGTCAGGCGAAGCGCCTCCGTGCGGAGGCTGAAGCCCAGCTGCAACTGCTCACGAAGGTTGAGGAGATCGCCCAGTCGGATTTCTTCAGCTACCGCTACTTCGCGAGCGAAGGATTCCTGCCGGGATACAGCTTCCCGCGCCTCCCGCTCTCAGCATTCATCCCAGGCCGCAAATCGAAGCAAGACGATGAGTTCCTCTCTCGCCCGCGCTTCCTCGCAATTTCGGAGTTCGGACCGCGCGCGATCATCTACCACGAGGGCTCGCGTTACATCATCAACAAGGTCATCCTTCCGGTCGGGGAGGAGCAGGAGCTTCAGGAGCGCTCGGCGAAGATCTGCGGCCATTGCGGCTACCTTCACCCGATCGGAGACGGCGCCGGGGTCGATGTCTGCGACAACTGTCAGGCCCAGCTCGAAGTGCCGTGGCACAACCTCCTCCGCCTCCAGAACGTCTCGACGAAACGGCGCGAGAAGATCAACTCCGACGAGGAAGAGCGTCTTCGCCTCGGCTACGAGTTGCGAACGTCCGTACGATTCTCGGAGCATGGCGGCGGCGCGAACAAGACGGCGACCATCGAGCGCGACGGCGATGTCTCGTTCCGCGTCGCGTACGGTCAGGCAGCCACCCTCTGGCGTATCAACCTCGGGTGGAACCGCCGCAAAGACAAGGACGTCCGCGGCTTTATCCTCGACAAGGAACGGGGCTACTGGGCAAAGCACGAAATTCTCGAAGAAGGCGAGCAGGAAGACCCGATGTCACCGCAGAAGGTGCGTGTCGTCCCGTTCGTTGAGGATCATCGAAACTGCCTCCTGCTCCAACCCGCGCAGCAACTCGACGACTCAACGATGGCGTCGCTCCAGGCCGCGCTGAAGAACGCGATTCAGGTGCACTTCCAGCTCGAAGAGATGGAGCTCGCAGCTGAGCCGCTACCGACTTCCGCAGACCGGCGTCAGATCCTGATCTACGAGGCCGCCGAAGGAGGTGCGGGGGCACTTCGACGGCTGGTCGACGATCCCACGACACTTGCCGCCGTCGCGCGAACGGCGCTCGAGGTCTGCCACTTCACCGCAACTGGCGAAGACCTCGGCAAGGCCCCGCGCTCGCAGGATCGCTGCGAGGCAGCCTGTTACGACTGCCTGCTCAGCTACAGCAACCAACCCGACCACCGGCGGCTTGATCGTTTCAAGATTCGCGACGTGCTCCTCAGCATGACGACGAGTGTCGTCAATGCATCACCCGTGCGCGCGTCCCGAAGTGAGCACCTTGAGAAACTCATGCGTCTCGCGGGGTCGGGTCTCGAACGGACGTGGCTGCGCCATCTCGACGGCCGCCGACATCGTCTGCCCTCGGATGCACAGAAGCTCCTCGAGACGTTCGGCACTCGCCCGGACTTCCTCTACGACGACCAGCAGACGGTGATCTACATCGATGGTCCGCACCACAAGTACCCCGAACGCGCGGCGCGCGACCAACAGCTCACCGAACGACTTGAAGACGCCGGCTACAGCGTGATTCGCTTCGCGGCCGAGGATGACTGGGACGCAATTCTCAAGAAGTATCCCGACATCTTCGGCGCTGCAACGGCGTCAGCCAGCCCAACTCGCGCCACCGCGCCCAACAGCTTCGACGCGGACCTTTTCCCCGACACCTGGCAAAAGCCACTCGCTGCTCTGAGCGGAGACGGCCTGACGATTGAGCCAGGGGAAGATGTCGTTGCGGGTGAACGTGTCGTCGGCACTTACATCGCGAGACTCACGCGCGGCCCGAATGCCATCTACGTCGTCGATTCCTCCGACACTGACGCTGCTCACGTAGCTTCCGCGCTCGGCAAGGCCGGGTTGCGTACCATCACGACCACGCCTGACGAGCTTTGCGCACTCGCGGCGAAGGAACTCCCCCCGAGCGCATGACCGTCGTCCTCGCTGTCACGTTCATTCCCGCCATCCAGCGGCTCGCCGCGAATGAGCAGTCGCGCGCCATCGACTTCCTCGTGAAGTTCCAGGAGAACCCGGCGCACCCGGGCCTCTCTCTCGAGCGAGTCACTGATGCGCGCGATCCAGACATCTGGTCAGCGCGCATCACACGCGACCTTCGGGCAATCGTCCATAAGGCCAGCGATAGGTACACGCTGCTCTACGCCGGCCACCACGACGACGCTTACACCTGGGCCGAGCGGCGCCGCGTCGAAGTTCATCCGGTAACAGGCGCACTCCAAATCATCGAGGCCGCGGAAGTGGTCCGCGAGGAACTGCAGTGGACCTCGGCGAAGGGCACGAAGCTCTTCGCGGACCAACGCGACGACTATCTCCGCAGCCTCGGTCTGCCTGACGACTGGCTGCCTGTCATCCGCGAAATCAAGGACGACGACCAGCTTCTCTCGGTGGCGGGCAATCTCCCCGAAGAAGTCGCGGAACGGCTCATCCGGCTCGCCAGCGGCGAAATGGTGACACCTCCAGTGCCGGTAGCGCCCGCAAAAACACTCACCGCGAGCGGCGATTCGCTGCGGCGATTCTGGGTCGTCGAGGACGCTTCGGAACTCGCCGAGCTTCTACAGAAGCCAATCGCTGCTTGGGTGCGATTCCTCCACCCGTCGCAGCGCGAGCTCGTTGAGGGCACGTTCAAAGGACCGGCGAAGGTAACCGGCGGCGCCGGTACCGGCAAGACGGTCGTTGCGATGCATCGCGCCCGTTCACTCTCCCGCGCCGGCAAGCGTGTGCTCCTCACGACTTTTGTCGGCACGCTCTGCCAGAACCTCAGCCGCGGTCTGCACCTGCTCTGCAACGCGGACGAGCGCTCGCGAATCACGGTGTCCACGATCGACAGCGTCGCGCATGGCATCGTGCGCAAGCGAAGTCCGGGCGTGCAGCTCGCGGATGACGCGACGATAGAAGCGAAGATCGGCGAGTTCGTGATCTACGCCGAGGGAGTCGCAGACGCCGCGTTCCTCATCGCTGAATGGAATAGCGTCGTGAAACCCCATGGCATCTCCTCGTGGAGCGAGTATCGGAGTGCGAAACGGACCGGACGCGGACGCCCCCTCTCCGCGAAGGATCGCCGCTCGATCTGGAATGTATACGAACGGCTCCTCGAAGCGCTCAGCAGCACCGGTCATCTTCCGCCGCACATCCTCGCGACACGCGCTGCCGCGATGGTGGAGTCCGGCGATGCGATGTCCGAGTTTGATGCCATAATCGTCGACGAGGTGCAGGACCTCACCGTCGCGCAGCTTCGGCTCGTGCGTGCGCTCTCGTCACGCGCGCCCGAGAATCTCATGCTCGCGGGCGACGGCGGGCAGCGCATCTACTCCGGCGGCTACAGTCTCCGCGCGCTTGGGATCGACGTACGTGGACGATCTAAGACACTCCGACTCAACTACCGAACGACCAAGCAGATCCAGGTAGCGGCCGATCGCATTCTCGGGACGGAAGCGGACGATCTCGACGGCGCTACCGAAAGTCGTCAGGCGAAGAGCCTCCTCCGCGGTCCCGAACCAAAACTGCGAGGATTCCTCGCAGAGGCAAAGCACGATCAGTTCCTCGTCGATGAGATCCGGCGCGTGATCGGGGAGGGCCTCTCCGCAAACGAGATCGCGATCTTCGTGCGCACGAAAGAGCTCGTGAAGGCGATGCAGAACCTGCTCCACAAGGCCGACATCGAGTACGAGGTGCTCGATCGCGACACCGATCTCGCGGACGCCTCCGGGGTCAACATCGCGACGATGCACCGCGCGAAGGGACTCGAGTTCAAGGTCGTGTTCGTCGCCCGCTGCAACGCCGAGCTCGTGCCGCTCGCATCCGTCATACGCAAGCAGAACGATCCCGCGGATCGCGACGCCGCGCTCGCGCTCGAACGCCAGCTCCTCTACGTCAGCCTCACGCGTGCCCGTGACGAGGCGATCGTCGCATGGGTCGGGAAACCGTCGCCCTTCCTCGCACCTCTCGTCGATAATGCCGGAGAGTCCGCATGAGCTACGCCATCGGCAGTCTCGTTAAAGCGCGTGGGCGCGAATGGGTCGTTCTTCCCGAGTCGAAGGATGATCTTCTTGTTCTCCGCCCCCTCGGTGGGACTGACGACGAAGTGACCGGCATCCTCACCCCGCTCGAGAAGGTCGAGCCAGCCACGTTCCAGCTTCCCGACCCCGCAAAGCTCGGCGATGCGCGGTCGTGCCGGCTTCTTCGCGATGCAGTACGCCTTGGTTTCCGTGCAAGCGCCGGCCCCTTCCGCTCCTTCGGGCGCATCGCTGTCGAGCCGCGGCCCTACCAGCTTGTGCCACTCCTCATGGCGCTAAAGCTCGACCCCGTTCGTATCCTGATCGCAGACGACGTCGGAATCGGCAAGACCGTCGAGGCCGCGCTCATCGCACGCGAACTGCTCGATCGAGGAGAGTCCGATCGCCTCGCGGTGCTCTGTCCACCTCATCTCGCCGAGCAGTGGCAGACCGAGTTGCGGGAGAAGTTTCACATCGATGCTGAGCTCGTACTGCCGAGCACCGTCACACGCCTTGAGCGCGGTTGCGGTCCCGGCGAGTCCCTCTTCGACCGTCACCCCTTCGTGATCGTCTCGCTCGACTTCATCAAAGCTGATCGCCGACGCGAGAGCTTCCTCCGCGCATGCCCCGATCTCGTGATCGTCGACGAGGCACACACCTGTGCCGCCGGGATCGAAAACCGCGGGAGTCGCCACCAGCGTCACCAGCTTATCCATGCGCTCGCCGAGAAGCCGGATCGGCATCTCATCCTGGTCACGGCGACGCCTCACAGCGGCAAGGACGATGCCTTTCAATCGCTTCTGGGATTCCTCGACAAGGATCTTCAGAAACTGCCGGACGAGCTCCGCGGCGAGGAGAGTGAACCGATTCTCCGCAAGGTTGCTGCGCACTTTGTCCAACGTCGCCGAGCGGACATCCGCCAGTACCTCGGGGCCGAAACCGACTTTCCCACGCGCGAGGAAACCGAGGTTACGTATCAGCTCTCGAAGGATTACGCGAAGCTCTTCTATCGCGTCCTCGAGTACGCACGCGAGATCGTTAAGGATCCGACCGAACAAGATAAACGCCGCCAACGCATTCGGTGGTGGTCTGCGCTCGCGCTCCTTCGCGCCCTTGCGTCGAGCCCCGCGGCCGCTGCGGCAACTCTCCGCAATCGCGCAGCAAGCCTCGAGGCCGAGACCGCGGAGGACGCCGACGAGATCGGGCGACAGGCAGTCCTCGACCTCGCCGACGACGAAGCAACGGATGCGACCGATGTCTCGCCCGGGGCCGACTTCGATGAAACAACCGACTCGCAAGCGCGTCGGCGCCTCCAGGCAATGGCCCGCGAAGCCGACGCCCTCTGCGGGGCGAAGGACGAGAAGCTCCAGCGAGCCGTGAAGATGGTGAAGCAGCTCGTGGACGACGGCTTCAATCCGATCGTTTTCTGCCGCTTCATTCAGACTGCGGAGTACGTCGCTTCGGAATTGCGCGCCAAACTGCCGAAGAGCGTTGAAATCGCGGCGGTCACCGGCACGCTCCAACCCGACGAACGGGAAGCACGTGTTTCAGCGCTCGGCGAGTCCGACAAGCACGTGCTCGTCGCGACCGACTGTCTCAGCGAAGGTGTCAACCTACAGGACCACTTCGACGCGGTTGTGCACTACGACCTCTCGTGGAACCCAACTCGTCACGAGCAGCGCGAGGGGCGAATCGACCGCTACGGGCAGAAAGCTGAGAAGGTCCGGGTCGTCATGTATTACGGCACTGACAACCAGATCGACGGTGTCGTGCTCCGTGTCCTCCTCAAGAAGCACAAAGCGATTCGCAATACCCTCGGGATCTCCGTCCCCGTTCCCGTCGATACCGACCAGGTCGTGAAGGCGATCTTCGAGAGCATCCTCATCAAGCATGATGACGCTCCCCAGCAAATGCTCGCCGGCTTCGAGCAGCACTTCCGGGATGAAGAGAAAGCACTCTTCGACGAGTGGGAGCGCACGGCGGATCGCGAGAAGACCTCGCGTACCCGGTTTGCGCAGCGAACAATCAAGGTTGCCGAGGTCGCCGCGGAACTCGAAAGTTCGCGTCAGGCGATCGGCTCGAGCTTGGATCTCTCCCGCTTTGTCCGCGATGCCTTCTCAGCATCCGGCGCGATCGTCACGAGTAACGGGTCCGTACGCATCGACCTCCGAGAGGCACGTCGCCCGCTTCGCGATCTCATCGGTGACCAGCCGGAGATCCGCGCGCGCTTCGAGCTTCCGATCGGAGCGAAGGAAACTCACCTGACCCGCACGCACCCAGTCGTCGAGGGGTTGGCATCATGGGTCGTCGATTCCGCGCTCGACGGCATCGACGACGAGGCGATCGCAAAGCGTTGCGGAGTCGTCGTAACGAGCAAAGTCCAGCGCCGCACGACAGTGCTGCTGCTTCGCTATCGCTTCCACGTCATCACGCGCCGTGCAGGTATTGACCAGCAGATGTTTGCCGAGGAGTCGGGCTTCCTCGGATTCGCAGGAGCTCCACAGACGGCGGAGTGGCTCCCGCCCGAAACCGGTGAACAGCTCCTCGATCTCCCCCCTGAAGGAAATCTTGCTGCCGACCGTGCGCGCGACTTCGTCCAGAAGGTGGTTGAAGGCTACGACGCGTTACTGCCGCACATCCATAAGGCAGCGAAGGAGCGCGCCGCGACCGTTCTGGACGCTCATACACGCGTGCGGAAGGCGGCTCAGACGCGCGGCCTGAGCCATCGCGTCGAGCCGCAACTCCCCGTCGATCTTCTCGGCGTTTACGTCTACCTCCCGAAGAACTGAGCCTTCCGATGCGCACGCGATCGACCAGCACATTCACGAGCATCATGACGGAGGGAGCGCTCCTCCCGGCTGATCTCCTGCGCCGCATCTCGGACGGCGACCGGACGATCGAGGGACTCAGCGAGGCGAGCTACCACGTCGCAGAAGGCGAGAAGCTCGGCGAGGCCATCTCCCGCTCGTGGACCCGTCTGACGGGCGCGTGGGTCGCGCTCCGCGGGGCCCGCGAGAAGCTGCCGGAGTCCGACCTCGGCACGACGCTCACGCGCGACCGCTGGCTCCTCCCGCTCTTCCAGGAGCTCGGCTACGGCCGGATCGGTGTCGCGCGTGGACTGGGAATCGACGGCACGGCCTTCCCGATCTCACACCTCTGGCAGTCGGTGCCGATCCATCTCGTCAGCTTCCGCACCGATCTCGATACCCGCACGAGTGGCGTCGCTGGCGCAGCGAAGCGCAGCCCGCACAGCCTCGTTCAGGAGTTCCTCAACAAGTCGGACCACCATCTCTGGGGATTCGTCTCGAATGGACGGACACTCCGGATCCTCCGCGATAATGCGAGTCTTACACGGCAGGCATACGTCGAGTTCGATCTGCAGGCGATGTTTGACGGCGAGATCTATGCCGACTTCACCGTGCTCTGGTTGCTCGCACACCAATCGCGGGTCGAGGCCGAGAAGCCCTCCGAGTTTCAGCTTGAGTCGTGGTCGAAGCTCGCGCGCGAGCAGGGTGTCCGAGCGCTCGATCAACTCCGTGGCGGCGTCGAGAAAGCGATTCAGGCGTTAGGCTCAGGCTTCCTCGCGCACCCGGCGAACATCGCGCTTAAGGAGAGGCTCCGCTCCGGCGCGCTCGACAAGCAGGATTACTACCGCCAGCTCCTCCGCCTTGTCTACCGGCTCCTCTTCCTCTTCGTCGCCGAGGATCGGGATGTGCTCCAGATGCCTGACGCGAGCCCGGAGACGAAAAGTCGATATCGCAACTACTACTCCACCTCCCGGCTGCGCCAGCTCGCCGCGAGGCGGCGCGGCACCCGGCACGCCGACCTCTGGGAAGGGCTTCGGCTCGTCATGGGCTTCCTCGGCCGAGACGAGGGATGTCCCTCTCTCGGCCTCCCGGCGCTCGGAAGCTTCCTCTTTTCGGCGAGCGCCATCGCTGACCTCGAGCGGTGCGCACTCGCGAACCGCGACCTCCTCGCGGCCCTCCGCGAGTTGTCGGTCACCGAAGAGAATCACATTCGTCGCCAGGTCGACTTCAAAAACCTGCGATCCGAAGAACTGGGGAGTATTTACGAAGCCCTCCTCGAGCTTCACCCGGAGATCCACGCGGAGAGCGCGACCTTCGAGCTGCGTACGGCCGCGGGACACGAACGGAAGACGACCGGGAGCTACTACACGCCTGACAGCCTCGTGCAGTGTCTGCTCGATTCGGCGCTCGAGCCGGTCGTCGCCGAGGCGATGAAGAAGCCCGATCCTGAGCGTGCAATCCTCGACCTCAAGGTCTGCGATCCCGCGTGTGGAAGCGGGCACTTCCTCGTGGCTGCAGCTCACCGCATCGCGAAGCGACTCGCGGGCGTACGAACGGGCGACGACGAACCGTCGCCAGAGGCAACACGCCACGCTCTTCGCGATGTGATCGGCCGCTGCATCTACGGTGTTGACCTCAACCCGATGGCGGTGGAGCTCTGCAAGGTCGCGCTCTGGATGGAGGCCATCGAACCGGGGCGGCCACTCTCCTTCCTCGATCACCACGTCCAGTGTGGAAACAGTCTCATCGGTGCAACGCCATCGCTGCTCGCGAAAGGAATACCGGACGAGGCCTTCGAAGCGCTTTCGGACGACGACAAGAAATTCTGTACCGCACTCCGAAAGCGCAATCGGCAGGAACGCGATGGGCAGATGTCGCTTCCCATGATCGCTGAGCCTCGTGTGGCGTACCTCTCGGTCCGGTCTCGGCTCGAGGCGATCGGAGTGCTCGACGACAGTACGATCGAGGGGGTGCGCGCGAAGGAGGAACGCTGGCGAGAGGTGGCGAACTCGCCCGACTACCGCAAAGCGAAGCTACTGGCGGACGCGTGGTGCGCCGCGTTCTTCGTCTCGAAGCGCCCGGAGTCGCCGACGGCGATCACGCAGGAACCGTTCGACCTCGCGCGATCCGCACCTGACAAACTCTCCGCGCAGACCCTTCAGGACATCGTTCGCCTCGCGGACGAGTTCCAGTTCTTCCATTGGCACATCGCCTTCCCGGAGGTATTCCAGGCACCGGACGGAACCGACATCGCATTGACGAGCGCGCCCGGATGGCGCGGCGGTTTTAACCTCGTGCTCGGAAATCCTCCCTGGGACACGCTCAGCCCCGACGTGAAGGAGTTCTTCTCGGTGTTCGACGTGCGCGTTCGGAATGCGGATGCAGCGACGCAGAAGGAGATCGTCGAGCGACTCCTCGAGAACCCAACCATTCGCGTGGCGTGGGAGGACGACTGCAACAGGCTGTACCGGTCCGTCCACTTTTATCGGAACAGCGGTGTCTACCGGCTATTCGCGCCAGGCAACCTCGGCAAGGGAGACTTCAATATCTACCGCATGTTCGCTGAGTGCGCCCTCACGATCGTTCGTCCCCGCGGGTACGCCTCACAGATCGTTCCCGAGAACTTCTACAACGGCGCCAACGCGATGGCGATCCGCAAGGAGCTATTCGAGCGATTCGAGCTGAAGGCAATCTACGGCTTCGAAAACACGCGCGAAGTCTGGTTCGTGGGGATTGATTCTCGCTCCAAGTTCTGCATCTACGCCGCCAGGCAAGGAGGCGAGACTTCTTCCTTCGCGGCAGCGTTTAGCCTGCGGACTCCGGCCGCGCTGCACGAAGCCACCGCGGGCGGCGCGCTCCAGATTCCCGTCGCGCTCGTTTCGGAGTTCTCCCCCGACGCGATCGCCCTCATGGAGTTCCGGAGTCAGCTCGAGATCGACATCGCGAGGAAGATGTACGCGCGATGGCCGAAGTTCGGCGAAGAGATCGAGGGACTACCGCGACGCGAGTACATGCGCGAAGTTGATATGGGAAACGATCGCGACCTCTTCACCGAGGACCCGAGCGGCGTGCCGGTGTACGAGGGGCGGATGGTCTGGCAATTCGACCACCGAGCGAAGGCGTACAAGTCCGGGCGCGGCCGATCGGCCGAGTGGACCGACCTCGACTGGGGCTCGACCGCGAAGGCGATCGTCCCGCAGTGGTACATCCCCCGAGACCGGCTGCCTGACAAGACGCTCGACCGCGTCGCGAGCTATCGGATCGGGTTCTGCGACGTGGCGAGCCCGACGAACGAGAGGTCGCTCGTCGCCGCGATCCTTCCGCCAAACACGATCGCGGGGCACTCGGTTCCGACCCTCATCCTCGACCCCCATGAACCTTGGCGCCTTGTTCTGTGGGTGGCCGTCGCAAACTCGTTCGTCGTCGACTTCCTCACGAGATTCAAGGTCAGTCTCCATATGTCGTTCACGATCCTGGATAGCTTGCCGCTGCCGCGGACACCGGATCGTACGAGCGCCATCGAACGAATCGTTCGCCTCAGTAGTCAGCTCACGTGCGCCGGGCCCGAAATGTCGGACTTCTGGAATCAACTCTGCTCCACTGGATGGCTGGATGGGGAGAATCCGAGCGCACCGCGTGGTCTGCTTGGTTCGGGCGAGCGCTTGGAGGCGAGGGCAGAACTCGACGCCCTTGTCGCTCGGGAGTTGTACGGGATCACCAAAGAGGAGATGGAGTTCATCCTCGACACGTTCCCGACCGCGAAGAAGTATGAGGAACAGGCGTTCGGAGAGTTCAGAACGAAGCGGATGATCCTCGAAAACTTCGGATCACCGTCGTAACCCAAGTGTCACGGGCGGAACTCCCACCTGTCTCCCCCGAATTCTATCGGTCTCGATTCCGACGATTCAGACGCACCGCGTCCGTCGTTGCCATTATTCGCATCGGACTAGTTTCGATAACGACTTGCTTTCTAGTCCACATGACCATAGACTGCGCCTAGAATAAGGTTAATCATGGTGGACTAAATGACAGATCTCGCCAAAGAGTACGTCACGCTTGTCCGACTCGCACTTGGCGGGTCGAAGGCCGATGTTGCCGCATCAGCGCGTCGCGGACTTCACCAAGTGCTTCGGGAACGCCCGGACCTCTCTTCGATCGTCCGGGAGATGATTGGCAAGATGGAGGCTTCTCCCCTGCGTGGCGCGACGGTCACCAGCCCCGTCCCCATCGACTCGGAGAGCAAGCTCGAGCTTCTTCGGACGGAGTACGTCGAACCATTCGAACCAGAGCCGTCGTGGACGGCCGACGTCGCACATGAACTCGAGGTTGTCGTTGCCGAGCGACGTCGCGAAAACGAACTGATCGAACGAGGGATAAATCCAACACGAAGCCTACTGTTCGTGGGACCACCGGGTGTTGGGAAAACTCTCGCGGCGAAATGGCTTGCCCGGCAGCTCGATCGACGGCTTCTCACGCTTGATCTCGCGGCCGTCATGAGCAGCTATCTTGGTCGCACGGGGAACAACATTCGAGCTGTCCTCGAGTACGCTCGGAACACGCCGTCGGTCTTACTGCTCGATGAGTTTGATGCGATCGCAAAGCGTCGGGACGATAGCGCCGACGTCGGTGAGCTGAAGCGACTGGTAAATGTGCTTCTGCAGGCGGTGGATGAGTGGCCCGCGACAGGCCTTCTCCTCGCAGCCACCAATCATCCGGAACTTCTCGACCCGGCGGTTTGGCGGAGGTTCGATCGCGTGGTCAATTTCCCATTTCCGTCGAAGGACGGTATCGCAGCTCTTCTTTCTCGCCTCGGTGCGAATTCCGCGGTGGACGAACATCATCTGCTCGATGTCGTTGCCTCTGCTCTCGAAGGGGTGTCGTACGCGGACGTGGTGCGACTTGTCCACACTGCGAGAAGAAACGCCTTCGTTCACGGGACGGGCGATGAATCCGCCCTGCTCGACTCACTTCGGCTACGCCTCCGTGAGCTAAGCACCAAGCGTCGCATCGAGCTGGCACTTCGGTTGTCCAAGGCAGGGCATTCTCAGCGACGCATCGCGGAGCTTACCGGGGTGTCACGCGATACCTTGCGAAAGCATGAACAGGCCAAGCCTCAACCCAGGAGACGCTAATGCCGCGCCAAAACAACTTCCTTCTCGGCAACGGCGAACGCCTGACACATGCAGTCACGGTCCCGTCGGGCGGTGGAGATAAGAATCCTCCATACGATTTCCCTCGCGCGAAGAAGCGAGTAGGAGAGCGCCTTCGGGCCGCCCGAACGGTCCTGGATGCGCTTCCGGTCGATGCCTGCCCGGGCGGCGAGGTTGTTGCCGTGCTGACGATGCACCCTCGCTACATCTCAAAGAGTGACTTCCCGGATCAGCTCTTGCGCTCCGTCGGAATGCGCGCCGTTGGAAGCCGCTCGTCGACCGTCGTGCCGGAGGAATGGGGCGTGAAGAAGCACAAGGATTCTGCGGTCACTCAGCAGATCTTCGTCGCTGGGCAGCGTACCGCGTTCGATAGCTGGGCGGACAAAGTGAGTACCTGGTCCGAACAGCACGACGGCGCATCGGAGCTGAGTCACATCGAGGACATCACTGCGCTCACTCCGGAGGAAAAACTCCGGAACATTCCAGATGGCCGACCAGAGGTCATGCTTGAAGTCGTTCTTCACAACGATGCGCCGACCGATGTCCTCCGCTCCTTCGCCGCCTTCGCTACGAAGCGCGGTGCTCTTCCTCTTGTCGACCGAGCACGGACGGTACAAGGCCTTACGTTTGTTCCCGTGCGGTCAACACCCGACCGAGTCCGCGAAGTCGCCGAGTTCTCCTTTTTGCGCGTGGCTAGAGGAATGCCGACGCTGCGTCCGCTCGCGCCCACGCTCTTTCGAAGTGTCGCAGCTCGCAAGGTAGTCCTCCCGACCGGCGCCCCGATCGGTACAGCTAAGGCCGTCATTTTCGACGGCGGGTTACCTGCGAACCACGGGCTCGACCGCTGGGTAACACTCGTCGAACCTTCCGGCATCGGACCGGCGGTTCCAGATGGGCAACATCATGGTTTCGCGGTCACGAGCGCCGCCCTTTTCGGGCATCTCAAAGGAGAAGCTGAATCGCCGACGTGCTTCATCGACCACGTTCGCGTTTGTGACAACCAAACCGGTTCTGATCTCGAGCTCTTCGATGTGATCGATCGCATCACGGCCCACCTCAATGCTCACTCCCAGGATTATCGCTACCTTAATCTCAGTCTTGGGCCGAGGCTCGCTATCGATGACCATGAGGTCACGGTGTTCACGGCCTCGCTCGATGATCTCCTCGCGAGGCTGAATATGGTCGCAGTCGTTGCCGTCGGAAACGATGGGGAGCTTGATCCCTCGAGTGGGCTCAACAGGCTTCAGCCGCCTTCGGATGGGGTGAACGTGCTTGCAGTGGGCGCCTGCGACACCGAGGCTGAGAGCTGGGCGCGCGCTACGTATAGCTGCGTGGGTCCGGGTCGAAGCCCCGGATACGTTAAGCCGGATGGCATGGGGTTTGGCGGGTCTCCATCAGATCCCTTTTGCGTGCTGTCTCCGTTCGCACCCGGCGAAGTCGTGGGAATCCAAGGGACGAGTTTTGCGGCTCCGTACGTGCTTCGAACCATTGCGCTCGCCGATGCCGCGCTCAGCCAATCGCTCGAGCCCCTCACGCTTCGAGCACTCGCGATCCATCGTGCAGATCGAAACGGTCACGATCAGAAAGACGTTGGTTGGGGACGCTTCGAATCTGACCTCGGCGACCTGCTTACTTGCGAGGATCAGGAATCGATCATAGTTTTCCAAGGGTTCCTTCCAGTCGGCGAGCACCTCCGTGCGCCGCTCCCGCTCCCCAAGGGACCACTGGCTGGGAAGATCCAGCTCTCCGCCACGCTATTGATTTCGCCGGAAGTGGACCCGGAGCACGCGACGGCCTACACCCGAAGCGGCCTAGAGGTCTTTTTCCGTCCGGACTCCCGTAACTTTAAGACCTACATCAGCGGGAAACAGAGCGCTCATCCAAAGACCAAGGCGTTCTTCTCGAAGAAGAACACCTACGGAGCTTCGGAGGCTGATCTCAGAGATGACGGACTCAAATGGGAACCGTGTCGAAAGCAGACGCGTGTGATGCGCGCGGCCTCACTGTTCGACCCGTGCTTCGATATCTACTATCACCACCGCGAGGGAACGACCGCGGCAAGCAATCCACAACCGATTCCATACGCACTTGTCGTCGGCCTAACAGCCCCGAAGATGAAGGACTTCTACGCACGGGTAGCACGAACCTATGCCAATATCCTGATCCCACTCCGACCTAAGATCCAAATTCAGGTTCGAGCTTCTTAGGATTCGGAGCACCTTTGCCTCGTGATAGATCCATCCTCTCGCCTTCGATACCTTGTCGCGAACGACGCGTTCGCGGTCTGCGGACTCCTCGCCACCAGTAAGTTCGTGGAGTTCTGCAAAGAACGTGGCGTCGGTGCGAGCGAGGAGCAACTCGAGCGGTTCGAGCGGCTCGGAATACTCTTCCCGATAGCACGCGTATCCTGGCCGCGCGTAAAGCACAAGATTGAGTTCATCGAAGAGCGTACGAGGTATCGAGACCACGGAATCTTGCGAGAGGGAGAGACGTGGGATGGCGACCTTCAGGAAGAATGGGGTCGATGGCGCCTCGATGGGGAAGGGGTCGTTGAGCTGCTCGACGAAGGTCACCTCTGGGACCCGCGAAGCCGTCCCTTCGAACCCTGGACGAACTTCAGAGACGAGTCCGGCGAAACGCACACCGAGAGCTTCTATTCGATGTTTCAGTGTTTTCCGGTCGAGTGGAAGCAGATGTGGCTTACCGGCAGCATCGACACTTCGATTTTCGTGGGGCTCACTGAGCGGCCGGCAATGTTCGACCAGATGATCTCCCTGGGGAAGGAAACGGTCGCTGCGCTTCAGGGGCTCTCGCGTGAGGACGAGATTGCCTTCGTCTGTCAGGCCGTCTCTGCTCGGTACTTTCCATTGACCCAGACCGACCGCCGCACGTTCGTTCTTCAGGAACGCTCACACATCTGGGATTGGCACGAGTTCATCGCCACCTGGAATGCGACAGCCATCGCGTCGGCGATCGGTCTCACGGACAAGACGCTGAAGGACTACCACCAGACAGCCGGCATGATCGCGAAGAGCAGGGATCCGCTCGAACACTGGTACCAACTCGTGCGATTCATCTCGGTTGACAAGAAGAAGAAGCTCAAGGGGTCGGCGCAGTTCGCTCAGCTACTCTACGCCACGGAATACATGCTTCGGATGTTCGCCGAGGAGGCGTTCGGTTCTAAGCTCCACCCTCCTGATGAGGGCCACACTTGGAAGAACTCGGACTTCTACGGCGAGGGCATCCCGGAGGATCCGCTTCGTCACCTCGAATTCGTCGTAAACGACTACCACCTGAACCCGCGCCCGAAACTCATTCTCGTCGTCGAAGGACCAGGCGAGGAAGTCGTCATTCCGCGCCTGGCCGAACAGGCGCTTGGGAGTTCGTTGCCAACGCTTGGCATCGAGGTGAGATCGCTAGGCGGGGTCGGAGAATTCACGGGCAGAAAGAAACTCGACAAACTCGGTGCGCTCGAAAAACTCATCGATGATTACCACTTTCGACAGACCGTCGTTTTCGTCATGCTCGATCGCGAGGGCCGAGTCGAGACAGTGACGAACAAACTCCTCGCGGCAAGATCCAAGCTCTATCCATCGCGAATGCTCACCTGTCCCGAGTACCTCCACCTCTGGCAGCGAAGCATCGAGTTCGATAACTTCTCTCACGGTGAGATCGCAACTGCGTTGACCACTCAATGTAAGAGCGTCTACACGTTCACAGCCGAAGAGATCGCGGACGCGGAGCGAAAATACGACCAGCACGCCGCGGATCCGCTGAGCGCTCTCTACACAGAGAAGGTTGGCCACGGTCTCGACAAGATTGGCTGCCTGCAGGCCCTGACAGACATCCTCATCGAAGCAGTTCGTGACTTGCCCTATCCGGACCTGATCCGAGCCCGCCCGGTACTTCAACGGATCGACCAAGTACTCTCGCTCGCAGGCTTGAACCATCAGCCAGTTACACACGACAGCTGGAAGAGAAATCAGGAGTCAGGTTACTTCGGCAAGGTTGTCGATAAGCGATCGGACGACAGCGCCGACACTTCAGGGTAACGCCAGCCTGCAGGCGCGCCTAACCGGACCCTCGGATCGATTCGAAACCTCGTCGGATGACCGCCGCCATCAGCGGCCGCCTCGCGACAAGAAACTCCTCGTACGACATCGTGTGCCACTCAGGCGGTAGGGCGTGCAGCTCGTACATCCGCGCCCACTGCTCCGGAGTGAACCTCTCCTCGAGCATGGGCACGTAACTTGACGGCGGATCGTCGCTGATCTCGATGTTCTCCGGCCACTCGACGAGCGTGAGGTTCGCGAGCTGGTTCGTCTGCTTCACGTCCGATGTGCCCTGCGACACGAGCCAGGCTTTCGGGAAGAGGTGGTGCTTGTCGAGCGGGCGCTTCTTCGGGCGGAGGGCGGGGTCGAGAACCTCAGTCACGAGGCGGTGCGAGAAGAGAACGGGCGCACCAAGCTTGTTCTGTGCGGCGACGAATGCGAAATACTCAGGGCTGCGGGCCGCTGAGGTGTCGAGCTGGGATGGGAGGGTAACCTGCCAGAAGTCGTTCGTCAGCTCGCTCGCCATCATTCCCTCGAGCAGCTCGACGAAGCCCTTCGCGTCTGTGACGCTCTTCAGGCGGTTGAGCTCGTTCTCGACGACCGTCTCGGGCGATCCGCTGTAGCGTCCTGTCAGCGTCGCGGCGAAGAACCATCGGCCGATGACACGCTGGAGCAGATGCTCTGGCACGGCGAACTGAACCTTGCCGATGAGGTAGAACACGTACGAGTAGAGGATGGCGTTCTCCGACGACACCATCTCCGCGCCGCGGAAGCCGGCACCGACGAGCGTCGCCAGGAACTGGTGCCAGTGCGTGAGGTTGAGGACGTGCGCCTGCGCCTCCTTCAACACCGCGAACTGCTTCGCGCGCCGCTCCGGCGAGAACTCGCCCGTCTCGAGGTCCTTGCCTCGGAGGATCTGGTAGACACTCTTCAGACGCCCACGCCGGAACCCGAGGGCGATAGCGACGCGCAGGAGCTGGTCAGGGTCGGGGTGGATGAAGTGGTTGAACGGCGTCGCGGGAGCACCCTGGGCGGGAGCCAGACGAGACGCCCGGCAGAAATGCTCGAGCTCGGTACGGCCCTCCTCCCAGAACACTGATAGCAGCGTGAGAATGAAGTCGGCCTGCTTGAGCGTCACGCCTTCGCTGTTGATCCGTACGAAGATGTCGGCGACCTGCTCCTCCTCAACCGTCGGCGCGATCTCGAGCGCGGTGAACGGGTACTTCTGCAGGTCGAAGAGCCGGTCCAGGTTGTGGCTCATTTGCTCTTCTTCGTCCTCAGTCAGCGGGGTCTTTTCGGAAAGACTCGCGAGGAAGTCATTTACGATCTTCCGGCTCGACCGCCCCGACGACCAGATTTCCGAGATGTTCGTGATGAACTCGGGGTCCCTTCGAATGGCGGCGTCCGCCACTTCGAACTTCGCGTCGCGCGGCCGGAACGCGATCTCGATCCGACGCGCATCGTAGTTGTCGTCGACGACATTCTTTCCGCGAAAGACAGAATAAAGCGCCGTCAGCCGCTGCTGCCCATCGACGATGAGCAGGCTCGGGATCTTGTGCCCCTTCTCGTCCGTCCCGATCTGCCGCGACCCGCCGGCCGACGCGTTCTGCCAAAAAAGCAGATACCCCACAGGGAACCCGCGGTACATCGAGTCGAACAGATCTCGCACCTTCGCGTTCGACCACACGAACGGCCGCTGGATGTCAGGCAACCCGATGTCGCCGATGTCGATGTAATGCAAGAGCCCGTTGAGGTCGTACTTCACGTCCCTGAAGCAGGTTTTCATTTCGTTCGTCGTCATGAGAGTTTCGGATCGTTATCGGTCGCGCTTCGCTTCTCAGAATACTCCGTGGGCGTGGCCGCGACCACCGGGGCGATTCTGGTTCAGCGTCGAAGACCGAGTCGCGTGGCAGAAGGTCGCCGTCGGACGGACAAACGGCGGACGCGAAGTAGGCCAGACGTGGGACCTGTGCTCCCACCTGGCTCTCCCGGCCGTCAGCACAGGGTCATCCGATTCGGGAGTGTCGATGATTGTAGCGGGAATTCACGAGTAGGCCGGAGTGTCGAATTCCGTACCGCCGACCCGCGTGACCCTGCGCGGATGGGTCGGAGGCCTCCGGCAGAGGCGCGGGCTCTGCTCCGGAGACGCCTCCATTCGCTGCGATTCGCTCTTGTCGCCGCGATCTACACCGATCACGGACGCGCGATGAGACTGAAATCGTGTCTGAGGATCGTGAAATAGCCGGCCTCGATTTGCTCGGGGGTCTTACCTTCGTCCGCCCACTTTCTTGCCGATTGCATGAGGCTTTCCATGGCGGCGTGGATACAGGCGAAGATCCCATCGTATGGCCCTCCGAGCTTGGGACGCCTTGGATCGAAGCCGGATATTTCGTGCCGGAAGAGGTTCAAGGCTGCTTCCAGCGCAACGTCAGTCATCGACCCCGCCGGGGTGCGGCGGATGAAGGCATCCAACGTCTCCGCTAGTTCCTCGCAGTCGTCGTATGTGTTCCGAACGAAGCTAACGAGAAGGAGTCGCCGCAACAGCTCACGGTGCTCTCGGCCACCAAATCCTAGAGCGATCGCCGTGTCAGCCGCGAGAAGAGCTTGTTCAAGAGTCTTCGCGACGTGCTCGCGAAATTGAGTTCGAAACTCAGGCAGCTCCAGACGTGCAAGTGCTTCGTTTCGCGCATCCGCGACACTACTTCTGAAGTGCCGCTGCTGCGCACGTACACCCCGATTGACTTCACCGACGGCGCTCTGCACGTCTTTTCGTCTCATGAATCGGTCCCACGCCTCCTCAGCGCGATGCACATTCTCGAGGGCGAGCGTCGCTTCTTCCGGTGAAAGCGGGCGGTACTTGTTCTTGCGAGCTTTCCAAAGTGCAACCAGCGGCTTGGCGCTCTCGATGAACGCTTGGCCGACTTCGCCGGCTGCGGCCGCGAAGTCCGGCACGGCCTCGGCGAAGCGCTTCATCTGGATTCTCACACGATCTGCTTTTCGTTCGACGCCATCGAGCTTCTCGGGTAACCGCTCCTGATCGCCCCAGACCCAGCCCCGTTTCTGTTGCTCAGCCATACCTGTCCTCCTCTGCCATCGTCACCCGTAGGCCGTCACTTCATTCGTGCTACTCCATCTTGCCCTAAGGCACACGCACGCGCTGAAGCCGGAAATGCTGCCGGACGCCCATCGACGGACTCACCCTGTTCAGAGGTGAACACCATGACGGGGCGGGTCCGGTGCACATCCAGGGTAAACATCAGGGAGGCCCCAGCAGCTTTTCGAGTGCCGCGATTGCGGGACGGCCGACCTCTTGCGGAAGGGCCAAGACCGTCACGGGAACGCTCGTGACGCTCGTCCCGCCCGAAAGCCTCGAGCGAAGCGACTCGAGACGGCTCTTTCCGAGCGTCAGCACGACGATCGCGCGGGTCGTCGCCCCTCCCCAGAGTTCTTCGAACTCGGCGAGCCGCCGAAGCTTCTCGACGAATCCCGAAGCGCCACCAAGACTTTCAGTTCCGCGGTCGATCTCGATCGCAACGGTGCCGTTCGTCGCAAGGTTCGCGACGAGAAGGTCTGGAATCGGGACGTTTCGATTCGCCAGGCTCCGGCGAAGCTGCCAGCAGGTCAGCACTCGGCACCCATACTGCACGCGCTTCAGCGCGACGAATGCGTCGATGACGGAGAGGTGGTGCGCGAGCTGGCGGGGATCGAACTTCCGCCGCGAGACGAAGATCGCCGCTGCAGTGGCTCCCTTCCGTTCCAAGAGGTAGTCGGCCCCCGCCTCGGTGAGCCTCGTGAGGTTGATGCCCTGCCCCCGAAATCGTTCGATCCGGATGAGCCCGCGAGTCCAAAGGCGCCGCGTGCTGCGCGAGACGACGGTCTCGCTCTTCCCGTCGAACTCGAGAACGTGAATCTGGTACTGCGCGAGCCACTCCCCCGCGGCGATGCGCGCAAGCACACGAACGTCGCGCGCGGTCGGCTCCACAGTCTGCCGCGGGTCGCGCGGCGCCGAGGTGGCGACCGCAGTGGAAATATCGGACGAGTCGTTAGTCGTCATCGGCGATCCCTCGAGGTAAGGCCGTCCCGGGTTCCGGTCTTTCCTGACGCGTCTCACGCTCGATCTCGAGCAGCACGGCAAGACACTCGTAGTACCGCCGATGCGGCCGGCCGGGAGGTCCATCTCCCTGCCGGAGCCAGCCACGGATCGTCCGCAAGTGGCGCGCGAGCTCGCCGGAAGGCAATGAGTGGATGGTCGGGATTGCCTCTTCGCTGTACCGCGCGATGTAAGCAGCAGCCTCCCGAGCGCCGATCCGGTCCCTTCCGGCCGCGAAGGCCGACGCGCACGCCGGTCGTAGACCCGCGTTCCCCGAGCCGCCGCGTGCCGACGCCAGGTGTGCCCCTGCGTCGTGACGCGGCGAGTTCGCGCGATGTCCACGCCGGCGCGCGGTCGTCTTGAGCGAGAGCGAGCTACGCGACTTCATTCAGTCCACCACGTGAAACGAATTTCGAACGTCGTGTCAGGTTGATTGCCCCGCGCTCGGCTCTGAATTCTCCGGGAGCGAGACCCGCGTGAGTTGTTGGTGTCCTGCGCGTCGGCGGAACTCGAGCGTGGTCACTTCCCCGGCCCGAATCTCCGTCACGTACTTCCGCTCGCCGTTGTGCTCGTAGGCGCGGTTGATGATCATCCCGTCGACGAACACCGCCTGACCTCTGCGGAGAGCGTCCGCGCAGCGCTCTGCGAGCGCGCCGACCGCTGAAACGCGGTGAAGGTCGGTGACCTCTTTCGGGTCGCCATCCGAGGTGAACGATCGATGCGTCATGAGCGGAAACGTGACGATGGTTCGACCGGTCCGGGTCGTGAGCTTCTCGGGATCCGCTGCGAGGGTTCCAATGAGAAGGACTTGGTTGATGCTGCTCATACAAGGGTGGGGTTAGTAGACGAAGTGGACGGGTATCGGTCGCGTGTGGCTCCCTTCGCTCAAGCTGGTTGTTCCGGGTGACACGTCGCGATCGCTCCGTCCATCCACGAGCCTCGCGGTGCGACGCATGTGATGAGTCGCGCGAGAGAGTTATCGGACGGAGCGGGTCGCGAGAGGTGCCTGCCTGACGGGTTGCGTGGCGCATGCGGTCTCCTCTAGAACGCGGTCGCGAAGGTCGGCGTGGATGTGACAAATGCCGCTTCCTGGTCGAACGCGTCACGAATGAACCGATCAATCTCCGCGGCGACGCGAGGAGCGTCGGTGGTAGAGACGACGGTCGAGTACATGCGGGAGTGCTCGCGCTGCACGAGCCCGCTCCCATTTCGCCAGAGTCCCTCGACCTCACCGAGCCGCGTGACGCCGCCGGTGAGATCAACGACGAACTCTTCGAACGAATGGAACCGGGCTTCGCTGAACGGAGCCCCTGCGTTGCTCTGCACGGGTACGAGGAGATCGAGACGAACTGTGTCTCGGAGTGTTGGAGAGGTCATGGTGGTGTGGGTTACCCACGACCGACGGACACGAGCCGCGGAGAGGAGCCGTCGCGCCACGCATTCCCTCGTCAGGCAAGATCGACTTCGGTGTTCCATGGCTCGGAGCCCCACGGCGCCCGTCGCGTCCACTCGAGCTCCGTATCGGTCAGCTCGCGCCGAAGGCTGCGAGCAGCGGACACGGACATGGAGACGCGCCGGTACGCACGTGGGGACGAGCTGAGCGCATCGAGGAGATGCGCCAGGCCTCAGTGCTCTACCGGGATGTTGATGTTGCTGTTCACGTACTTGTTCCGGAGCGCTTCGAGTCGAGGATCGACGAGTGCAATGATCGCGTCGAGGTCCGACTCCTCGGCCGAGATCTCGATGAGGTAGTGAGGAACCGGGCACTGAGGGTAGCCGTGGTACGCCCCGGGGAGCGCGTGCTCGTGAACCCGAATTCGGGCTTCCGGGTACGCGGCCTCCACATCGGCGAACACGTCGTCCCACGCGGTGCTCGGAACCTCGAAGGGTCCCTCGGGCAGGATCATCGGCAAGGGTCGGGCAATTGATCGGGTCATGGCAGTGAAGGGTTAGGAATGCCGAACGTGAATGAGCGGCAGAGCAGCGTGAGTGCCGAGGCACCTCCTTTCGTCGCTCGAGGTTGATGTCGTTGGTGGTCAGCATCGGGATCACCGGATCTTCAGGACCCACCCACACGTGGGGCAGGCCGTGACAGGGAACTTCGTGCGGCAACCGGGACAGAGCGCCGCGGTTGTCGGTCCGACCCACCCGCACGAGCACTGGAAGTAGCCGTTCAGCGGGAAGGGGCCGCATGCCGGACAGGTGAGTTCGCCGCGCCTAACTGCATTGAGGTACGGCAGATCCTTCGCGTAAAGGCGCCAGAGCCGGACCGCAAGCATCACGGGCGCCGCAAGGATGTACGCGAGCGCGAGTAGGAGCCATCTCCAGCTCATTGGTCACCCCCGAAGAGAATCGCGCGAAAGTCGGGGGCTGCGCCGCCGGGACGAACCTGATCGACGAACTCGCGCTCCCACTCGGCGAGGTAGTGCTCAGCCTGCGTCACGGAGATGGTGCTCGCCGGCGCGACCTCGCGATGGAAGGTCTCGACGAGCTCGTCGACGGAAGGCGTCGGATCCTCGAGCAGCGGCGCCGTCATCCGGAGCACGCCGTTCGTCTTGACCCAGAGGAAGTACTCGCGGGTCTTCAGCTCCTGCACGCTCTTCGCGAAGGCACGCGCGCGTTCCGATTCACGCCGTGGGTCGCGAGGATCAGGTGTGACGTGCGGGAAGAGGAGCTGGGCAGCATCGCCACCCGACGCGAAGAACGCCGCCCAACCGCTGTTGAGGAGGAGCTCGTGGGCGACCGACTTCGAGAGCCCCTCGAGCGATTGCAGCAGCGAGGTGACGGAGACGTTGCGTGATCGAAGCGTGCGATAGCCGTTCAGCAGAAGGTCGGTCAGCTCCTCGACTTCGGCGAGTAGCGCCGTCACTTCCTCGAACGCGAGGTTCAAGTGCGTCGAGTTGTCACGGACGCTCGCCTCGAACAGCGAGTCCGCCGCGAACCACTTCGCGCGAGTGAGGGCGATCGAGCGCGGGACCGAGCCGGAGCTGCTGAAGTCGCCGATCACGATCGATGGGTCCGCTGGCAGTCCGAGTTGGCGCAGCACCCTCGGCGGCGGAGCGACCGACGCCCGGACCACCCCGTACGAGACGAACATCACGATGACCCGGAGAACGGCCTCGATCGTCGCACGTGCGAACGACGGGATCGCGTCGATCAGCTCGCGCAGCAGCTGGTCCTGGACGTGCTCACGGACCCACCCCCGGTAGCCGCCGTCGCGCAGGAGGCGAACGACGAACCGGTAGCTGAACGGCGCCTCGAGTTCGCACATCGCCCAGAAGCACGTGAAGAGCGTGTGCCGCATCTGCCCCGAGATCACGGAGGCCCGGTCGAACGCTGCGGCTCGCAACTCCGCAACGTACGCAGTCGACTTGCCTGGAATCTGCGCGAACGGCGGGATCGGCGTTACGCGGTTGCCCTCGGCGACCACGCAGTGCACGGCGGAGCAAATCAGCTGGCGAACGTCGTCATCGGATGCGAGCCAGAGCAGCGCAATGTACGCCATGAGCAACTTCGCGGTCTCACCCTTCGGATCGCAGAGCCGGATCCCCTGCATCCTTACGCGCCGACGAAGGGCGCGCTTGAGTTTCCGCATGACGATGGCGAGCCAGAACCGGGTCTTCCCGGAGCCCGTGCTGCCGACCAATAAATTGTGCTTCTCGGCCACTTCCGGCCCGACGCGAACCTCGATCTCCCCGGCGGTCGCAGCCGTGCCGAAGCTGATCGAATCGGTACCATTGACGGCCCGCACGATCCGCTCCTCGACGGACTCCGAGACCCTCGGCCCGCGCGCGAGATCTACGGCGCTCGCCTGGTGCGCTTCGCGATCGCGCCACAGCAGGAAGTCGACGAGGTCAGGCATCGCGATCTCCCCTGTTGAACCGGTCGAGAAACTCGAGCAGGTCGTTGTCCGCGCGGTGCCGGTAGCGCCGCATCATCGGGGCGCGCTGCTTCACGCTACCGCCGGCGAGCCTCTTGCGGATGACGAGAAACGCCCATGCGACGAGTGACAGAACTCCGAGCGCGAGAAGCGACTCGGCACCACAACCAACATCCGATATGCCGGGCCGTCCCGCCGGCGACGGCGCCGTGACGATCGACACGACGATTGCGGGCAACAACGCGAGGATGCCACAGCAGGCCGCAAAGCGTCGCAGCACGGAACCGACTCGAGATTTTCCCCCAAACGGAAGACTCAGGACGAGCGCAGCCACGGCCGCCGCAACGAGATACGTAGTGATCGTCGCCAAGCTGTGAACCTCCTCTACTAGTCGGACATGCGAACCGGGTTCACGGCCGACACGACGTTGCGGTCGCCGCTCCGAAGCACGTCTTCGAGGAAGGGCGCGTCGATCGTTCGAGCCCGACCGAGTCGCAGTGAGTTGTCGAGACTGCGAAGGCGCGCTCGGTTGAGTACGAGCTCGCGGTTCGGCGCGATCTGGATGACGACGATCTCGGATCCCGGAATGAGGGGAAACGGGGGGTCGGCCAGAATTGCAGCGGCGACGCGCTTCGGATTCTGGACACCTCCGCGGGCGTCGATGATCAACGTCGACACTTCGGTCGTCCCGTCGAAGCTCATCGCGATCGGCACGACGTCCGGTTCCTGGCCGAGCGAACGCTTCACGATCGCGCGTAATCCCTGACGGAGAAATCCCTGCCGCATGAGCGGCTCGATGAGCGCGTTCTGCGAGCGGGCGCCGGGGCCAAAGATGGCCGCCGAGCCGGTGAGCGTCGTGAGGTCGCCCAGGCGCTCGAACAACAGCCGCGTCTGCATCCGCGTCGACACGTCGCCGGCGTCGATGACGGCGCGAAAGGCCACAAGCGGCCACGTCGGGAACTCGATGAAGATGCTCACGACGATGCCGCGATGCATCTGCCCGGCCATGTCGATCGACTCCATGATCGACTTCGGCTTGTCGAACGCGAGATAGATCCAGGACCGCTCGTCGAAGAGCCCCTCGCGGCGAGCCTCCTGGAGCGATCCCGGGCCGACTTCTGCATGCAGGCCATGCGCCGTCGCCAGGCGAACCATTTCGACGCGCCTGGCGTAGATGGCGTCGATCGCCAGCAGCGACAGCCTAACCTCGAGTTCGCGAGAGACGTCGAGCCAACTCCGAAACGAGATCACCCCCCCGCGGTGATCGCCGGCATGTACCAGGAGGAGGTATACATCAGTGTTCATGTTCGGGCCTCCTGTCTTGCCCGAGAAAGGGATCCGGCGCGGTGTTGCGCGACTTCTGACGCGCGACTTCCGCCTGGTACTCGCCCTGGTACGCCGCGGCGAGCTCGCGCGCGCGCGATACCCAGAGCTGCGGCGCGAGCTGACGGTAGGCGATCTCATTGCGCGCGGTGTCGATGACCTTGGAGGCCGCGGCATGTTCCGGCTCCAGAATCTTGCGGCGCTGCCGTTCGCGTGTGACGTGCAGGAACGAGTCGCCGAAGTAGTCGATCGCGATCGCGATGAACGACAGGATGAGCAGGATCACGAAGAACGACGCGGCATCATCGGCCATCGTCGTGTCCTCGCTGCGGAACTCGGAGGCACGCATGTAGGCTAGGGCGACGATGCCGAACACGACGAGCAGCACGAGACCGACGGAGATGACACGTTTCATGATTCCCTCCTTCCGGTGTTGGGACGCCGAACCGCACTCACCGCGAACGCCGTGGCGAGTGTCACGAGGAACGCCATGCCGTTCGCCGCGAGCGCCGACCAGCCCATGTTCATGAAGAGGTCCCTGCAGATTGCCCACTCGAGGACGAGGAGCACGATCGTCAGACACCCGGTTGCCTTGCGCGGCAGCTCTTTCGCGATCGCGTGGTTCGCGTCGTCGAGATCCTGCTGCAGGTCATCGCGCCGCGCCGTCGCCGTCGCCTTGTGCGTGAGGTCCCGATCTTCGTGGCTCGTCTCGGGATCATACGGCTGGGGGCGATCGCCGATCTGTTCGACGACGAACAGTTCCGGCCGATAGTTGTCCGAACGGGCGTCCCTGCGAATCTCGGCAAGCAGGTCGTCCGGCAGCGGTTTCGGGATTCCCCTCTTCCAGTCGATCGTCATTCCACACCTCCGTTGGAAGCGCCAGCGAACCGCGCAGGCCCGGTCGTGATGTCGAGCATCCCCCCCGCGCGAGCGATGGCGACACGCCAGAGTTCGCGGATCTCGGTTTCGCGCTCCAAAGACACGCGGCATTTGCGTCCTGCCACGGGGGTGACGCCGACGAAGGCGAAGTGAACCGACACTGAGTCGAGCGAGTAAGGCGCGAGACTGCGATTCGCCTTCAGAGCACGAATCCACGTGTCCTCGTCAGGGAGCGCCTTGCACTCGAAGTCGGCGATCGGGCTCACCTGACGCGCGTCAGTGAGGACGATGATGATCCGCGTGTTCGTGCGCACCTCCGCCCAGGAGACGACCGTCAGTGCCTCGGCTATTGGCGAGGCACTGGGCTTCGGTTTTGCCATCGCAAGTTGTGCAGCGGCGAGGAGGCGGGGAAGCTCCCGATCGACGAATCGCTGTGCCGAAGTCGTCCGCTTCTTCTTTCCCTTGGCTTCGGCCGTCGAGCTGTCGGCCGTCGCGATGAGAGCTACGTCGCTGACCGTCCTGCCCATCATCGACAGCCTAACGATCGACCCGGGGCGCGCGGCGCAGTAGCGAAGGCTCTGGTCTAACGTGAGGCGTAGGTTCTCCAGAGTGCAGTCCGCGGTCAGGTCGCAGAGGATGTCGATGGTCGCCGTCTCGGGCGGCGGCGGGTCGCAGAGGCGCAGCGTGGCGCACCAGTCGTCGACCGACGCCCCACGCGCCTCGGATGCGCTCACCACGAAGACGATGGCAACGACCAACCCGACCACCAGGGCAGTGGTCCGCGGCATGCGACTCACACGACACCGCCCGTATTCGTCGGCGGAGTGTTGCTCGCCGGGCGCGTTGTGGCCCTCGCCGGGGCGGATGCCACCACGCGCGCCGGCTTCTTGAGGTATCGCTTCTCCACATCGCCCATCACAAACGCGAGCCGTTCCAACGCCGCGGCCAAATTTTCGATGTCGAAACTTGATTCGTACCGACTACCCTCGTCCTCGACCATGACTAAACCCCGCATCGTTCATCCTCCTGCACGCATCGAGTCCACAGGATGCATTGCAGTCCCAGAATAAATTCGCGGGTCCGCGCCGGTGATTGATCTCGATGGATCTTGCCGAAACCCAGCCTGGCACTCATCCCGGGCGGGTCACTGGTCCCTTTTCGCGCAGGGAAGGCGGGTGTCTATGAATGTGTCTATGGTCGCCGAGGAATTGCCCATCCGCGGATGGAAGGAGATGCGAGGGGCGTGTGTTTACTTCGGAAACGTTCGACGAACGGGGGTGTCAGCGGATGTCTGCAGACCGAAGAAAAATCGCACTCAGGAGGTCATCGGTTCGATCCCGTTCAGCTCCACCAACACCGCAGAATGAACCAGAGAGCCGGTCGAAAGACCGGCTCTTTTTCGTCGCCGTCGGCGGAGTAGCGGCTTTCCGCCACCAATCCGAAACGCGTTCGCGCTTGACCTCCCCCGTCCGGCATGTATCATCCCCGTCCATGTCCGTCGGCACGACCAGGGGGCGTAAGCTCTCCGCGATCTCGTTCCTCTTCGTGCTCGCGGTGTGCGCGGCGTTCGCGGCGCACGAGCGGCTGCACGACTTCGAGCTAGCGCAGGGCGGGCAGGGGTCGAATCACCACGACGGGGTGGTTCACGAGCATCCGGGAATGGCCTCGGCAAGCCCGCGACTCGAAAACGAGCTCGCCTGCATGAGCGACGTGCCAGCACTGCTCGCCGATTTCGGCCCGTCCCTGACAGACGTCTCGCCCACTCTCCTTCGTGCCGGGCCACTCGTCCCCGACGACGACGTCGGCCTCCACGACCTCCTCTCCATCTACCGCATCTGATTCCAGCTCCACGCTGAACGTCCCGCCGTCACAACGCGGGATACGTGTATTCACTCAGAGCTGTACTTGGAGGAGCTGACTCGTGTTCTTCTTTCGCATCATCCCTATGATCGCCATCGTGTTGGCGGCGGGCGCCACGACCGCAGCAGCGGGCGCCAGCGCGGCCAGTCATGATTCACGTTCGCCCGAGCAGGGCAGCCCAACAGCTGCAGATCACGCCGCAGCCTCCGTGGATGAACCGATCGGCGACTTGACGCTGCAGCAGGCGCTCGCCCTCGCGCTCGAGGAAAGCCCTGAGATCGCCGCGTCGCAACGAGAAGTCAACGCGCGCGATGGGCGCGCACGGCAGGCTGCCGCGCTGCCTAACCCTCAGCTCGCCGGAATCGCGGAAAATTTCGGCGGCGACGACGCGCTGACAGGAGGCGTGCAGTCGACTCTGCAGCTCGAGCAGCTTGTCGAGCTCGGAGGAGAACGCGCGTCGCGCAGAGCAACGGCTGCCGCCGCACTCGAGTTGGCGCGATGGGATCTCGCCGCGCGCCGCCTCGACGTGGCCGCGCGCGTGACACGAGAGTTCGGCGAGGTGCTCGCCGCCCAACGGCACGCGGAGCTCGCCGAAGCAACGGTCAGACTTGCCGAGGAAGTAAGAGCTACGGTCGCCGCCCGCGTCGAGGCCGGCAAGGTCTCGCCGATCGAGGAGACGCGCGCCGAGGTGGGGCTCGCTACCGAGCAGATCGAGCGCGATCGGGCCGCGACCGAGCTCTTCAGCGCGCGATCCCGCCTCGCGGCGACGTGGGGAGGATCGAGCGCTCGCTTCGAGCGCGTCGTGGGCGAGATCGATCGCGTCACCGAGTTTCCTCCGATCGACGCGATCCTCGACGGGCTCGAGCTCAACCCGCAGGTGGCCCGCTGGGACGCTGAGATTGCCGAGCGCGAGGCGATCCTCGGGACCGAGCGCGCGCGCGCGATTCCCGATCTGACGCTCAGCGGCGGCTACCGCGAGTTCGATCTGGGCGGGAACGCGTGGGTCGCCTCCGCATCATTCCCGCTCCCGTTGTTCGACTGGAACCGCGGCGCAAAGACAGAAGCTACCGAGCGAATCGCCAGGGCGCACGAGGAACGACGCGCCGCGTTGGTCCGGCTCCGCCAGTCGGTCGAAGAGGCGCACGCGTCGCTCCTGCGCGCCGAGAACGAGGTCAGGAATCTCCGTGACCAGGTCGTACCGCGCGCCGAGAGCGTGTACGACGCGATCAGCGAAGGTTACCGGCTCGGAAAATTCGGCTACATGGAAGTCCTCGACGCGCGGCGCACGCTCGCCGCCGTTCGCGCGCAGCTCGTGCACGCTCAGGCAGACCTCTGGCGCGCCTCGGCCGAGCTGGAGCGCCTGACGTCGACACCGACAAACGAAACCCCGAATGGAGAACGACAGTGATGAACGCGCGATCCCGAACTCTCGAAGCCCTGATCGCGATGGCGATCCTCCTCGGCCTGGCCGCATGCGGTTCTAAGCAGCCCCAGGCGAACGAAGACGGGGGCAAAGGCCCTCACGGCGGGAAGCTGCTGACGAAGGGGGACTTCTCGCTGGAAGTGAAGATCTTCGAGGAGGGCGTTCCTCCCGAGTACCGGCTCTACGCGTTCGACGCCGGCAAACCGCTGGCTCCGTCCGAATTCGAGGCAACGATCACGCTCGCCCGACTCGAGCGAACCGACGCGATCAACTTCTCGCCCCGCGCCGATTATCGGATCGGTGACAAGGAGATCGTCGAGCCGCACTCGTTCGACGTTTCCGTCGAGGCGACTCATAACGGGCAGTCCTACGACTGGGCCTTCTCTTCGTACGAAGGGAGAACCGAGATCAAGGCCGCGGAGCTCGCGACCGCGAAGATCGAGATCGCGAAGGTCGGTCCCGCGTCGATGAAGAGCGTGATCGAGCTTCCGGCTCAGATCGCGCTGAACGCCGATAGGACCGCTCACGTCGTCCCACGCCTTGCCGGGCTCGCGACCGAAGTTCGGAAGAACCTGGGAGACCGGGTCGAACGCGGCGAGATCATGGCCGTGCTCGACAGCCCCGACCTCGCAACGGCGAAGGAGGAGTACGTCGAGTCGGTTCACCGTCTCGAGCTCGCCCGGGTCTCAGCCCAGCGCGAAGAGTCTCTCTGGAAGAAGAAGATCTCGTCCGAGGAAGACTACCTGATCAAGCAGCACGCGCTGGAAGAGGCGAAGCTCGCGCATCAGGCAACCTCGCAGCGCCTCGCGGCGCTCGGCGTTCCGGCCGATGAGATCGAGGGGCTCGAGGGTGCCCGTGGAAGCCTCGCCCGCCACGTATTGCGCGCGCCGCTGGCCGGAATCGTCATCGGCAAGCACGTCACCGTCGGTGAGGCGGTCGAAGCGACCGAGACTGTCTTTGTCGTCGCGGATCTCTCGACGGTCTGGACCGATATCACGGTTCCGCCGAGCCAGCTCAGCGCCGTTCGAACTGGCCAGGAGGTCGTCGTTCACTGGGACGACCAGGACATCAAGGTTCCGGGAAAAGTGACGTATGTCGAGGCGATCGTCGGCGAGCAGACGCGGTCGTCGCGCGCCCGGGTGGTCATCGACAACAAGGATGGGGTCTGGCGTCCCGGCATGTTCGTCAACGTGCACCTGACGGAAGACGAGGCCGTCGTCCCGATGGCGGTCAAAGCCGAAGCGTTGCAGACGTTTCGCGACTGGGACGTCGTCTTCATCAAAGTCGGCGACTCGTTCGAAGCGCGGCCGCTCGAGCTCGGCCGCCGTGACGGCGATTGGGTGGAGGTTCTCTCCGGCCTAACCGCCGGCATGGAGTACGCGTCGAAGAACAGCTTCGTCGTGAAGGCGGACGTGCTCAAGTCGGGCGCGAGCCACGACCACTAGCGGTCACGGAAGGACACGACTCATGCTCGAACGCATACTTCGATTCTCCATCCGCCAGCGATGGGTGGTCCTCGCGCTCACCGCGGGGGTCGCGGCGCTCGGCTTCTACAGCTACCAGCAACTGCCGATCGACGCCGTTCCCGACATCACCAACGTCCAGGTACAGATCAACACCGAGGCCAGCGGCTTCACTCCGTTCGAAGTCGAGCAGCGGATCACGTTCCCGATCGAGACCGCGATGGCGGGAATCCCCCACCTCGACTACACCCGCTCGATCTCGCGCTACGGCCTTTCGCAGGTGACAGTCGTCTTCCACGACGACACCGACATCTACTTCGCGCGGAATCTGATCAACGAGCGAATCCAGGAAGTAAGGGAAAAACTCCCCGCGGGTATCTCCCCCGCGATGGGGCCGATCGCCACGGGACTCGGCGAGATCTTTCTCTGGACCGTCGAGCCGAAGGAAGGCGCGGTCCAGCCCGACGGCAAGCCTTACACGACCACCGACCTGAGAAGCGTGCAGGACTGGATCGTCCGCCCGCAACTTCGCAACATCCCTGGCGTCGCCGACGTCAACACGATCGGCGGTTACGAAAAGCAGTTCCACGTCACGCCGCGACCCGACAAGCTCATGGCGCACGGCCTGACGTTTCGAAACATTCTCGAGGCGCTCGGAAGCAACAACGCGAACGCCGGAGCGGGATACATCGAGCATGGCGGCGAGCAGTACCTCATCCGCGCTCCCGGCCAGGTCAGCACCCTCGGGGAGATCGAGCAGATCATCGTCGGCGCGCACGACGGCGCGCCGGTCTACATCCGCGACGTCGCGACCGTGTCGCTCGGCAAGGAGCTCCGTACCGGAGCGGCGACGAAGAACGGCAAGGAAGTCGTCCTCGGCACCGTCTTCATGCTCATGGGCGAGAACAGCCGCACCGTGTCCGAGCGTGTGGCGGCGACGATGGCCGAGGTCAATCGAACGCTCCCGCCGGGACTCGAGGCGAAGACGGTCTACGACCGGACGACGCTGGTCGACGCGACGATCAAGACGGTCACGACGAATCTCTTCGAGGGCGCGATCCTCGTGATCGCAATCCTCTTTCTCTTCCTTGGAAACGCGCGCGCGGCGGTCACCACCGCGCTCGTCATCCCGCTCTCGATGCTCTTCACGATCACCGGAATGGTCGGCAACAAGGTCAGCGGCAATCTGCTTAGTCTCGGAGCGCTCGACTTCGGCCTGATCGTCGACGGGGCGGTGATCATCGTGGAGAACTGCCTCCGCCGCCTCGCCGAGAGACAGCACGAGCTCGGACGGACGCTGACGCGCGCCGAGCGATTCGAGGTCGTGTTCCTTGGATCGAAGGACGTCGTTCGCGCCGAGACGTTCGGCATGATGATCATCATGATCGTCTACCTGCCGATCCTCACGCTCACCGGGGTCGAAGGCAAGATGTTCCGCCCGATGGCCTTTACGGTCATCGCCGCGCTCATCGGCGCGATGATCCTCTCCATCACGTTCGTTCCCGCGATGGTGGCGATGCTGCTGCGCGGAAAGATCTCCGAGAAGGAGAATGCGATCGTTCGGTGGATTCGCCTTCGCTACGAGCCGACGCTCGACTGGGTGCTCACGCGACGGAAACTCGTCGCGGGACTCGCCGCCGCGTTCGTTGCCGGAAGCCTCATTCTCGCGACGACGATGGGCTCCGAATTCCTCCCCAGTCTCGATGAGGGTGACCTCCTCGTTCACGCGCTCCGCATTCCCGGAACGAGCCTGACTCAAGCGGTCGAGCTTCAGCACACGCTCGAAGAGCGCCTGACGAAGTTTCCCGAAGTCAAAGAGGTGTTCGCCAAGATTGGAACGGCCGAGATCGCGACCGACCCGATGCCGCCGAGCGTTGCGGACGTCTACGTCATGCTCAAGCCTCGCTCGGAATGGCCCGTGAAGAAGTCCAAGAAGGAGTTGGTCGCGGAGATCGAGGGGGAGCTGCGCAAGCTGCCCGGCAACAACTACGAGTTCATTCAGCCGATTCAGATGCGCTTCAACGAGCTGATCGCCGGCGTTCGAAGCGACGTGGCGGTCAAGGTCTTCGGCGACGACCTCGAGACGCTCGAAACGACGGGGAAGGCGATCGAGAAGGTCCTCGAGAAGGTTCCCGGCGCTTCCGACGTGAAGCTCGAGCAGGTCACCGGCCTGCCGGTTCTCAGCATCCACATGGATCGCCCGGCGATGGCGCGCTATGGGCTCAACGTCACCGACGTACAGGAGGTCGTGCAGATCGCCATCGGCGGCAGGCAGGCCGGGCAGATCTTCGAGGGCGATCGAAGGTTCGACCTCGTCGTCAGGCTGCCGGAGGACGTGCGCACCGACGTCGATCGCCTGAGGCAGATCCCGATTCCCCTGCCCGTGAACGGCGGGACGAACGAGCGGCTCAATTACATCCCGCTGGGAGCGATCGCGACGTTCGATCTCGCTCCCGGGCCTAACCAGGTCAGCCGTGAGAACGGCAAGCGCCACACGATCGTCACGGCGAACGTGCGGGGCCGCGACATCGGCTCGTTCGTCTCCGAAGCCGAGGAGCAGATCCGGACCAATGTCACGATCCCGGCCGGATACTGGACGACCTGGGGCGGACAGTTCGAGCAGATGATCTCGGCGACACGCCGCCTGCAGATCGTCGTTCCCATCGCGCTGCTGCTCATCCTCGGCCTGCTCTTCGCAAGCCTCGGGAGCCTCAAGAACGCGGTGCTCGTCTTCACCGGCGTCCCCCTCGCACTCACCGGAGGAATCCTTGCCCTCTGGCTGCGGGGAATCCCGTTGTCGATCTCCGCGGGCGTCGGCTTCATCGCCCTCTCGGGCGTCGCGGTGCTCAACGGCCTCGTCATGATCTCGTTCATTCAGAACCTCAGGCACGAAGGAAAACTGCTCGATGACGCGGTTAGGGAAGGGGCAGTCAGCCGGCTCCGGCCGGTTCTGATGACTGCGCTCGTCGCCTCGCTCGGTTTCGTGCCGATGGCGCTCGCCACGGGCACGGGAGCCGAGGTCCAGCGTCCGCTCGCTACGGTCGTCATCGGCGGGATCATCTCCTCGACGCTCCTGACGCTCGTCGTGCTCCCGGCGATCTACCGGATGTTTCACCACGAGAAACACGCCCCCGAGGCCGGCGAAATTGCGACCGATCTCATCGAAGAGGAGGATTGATGACGAGCGCGAACTTCAGATCCCATTCGCACGGCGAACGTGATCGCGCGGGTGACGTCTGCTTGCGAAGCGTCCAGTCGCGTCGTCGCGAAGGCGCGCGACGCATCCTGCTCTGCCTCGCGCTGCTGCTCGTGGTCGTCTCCGGGGCCGACGCCTTCGCTCACGGAGTCACCGCCGGCGACAAGGGGTACATCCAGGAGACGTCCGGGACGCGAGTCCTGCCGTTCATCTATCTCGGCGCGAAGCACATGGTCACCGGCTACGACCATCTGCTGTTTCTCGTCGGCGTCATCTTCTTCCTCTACCGAATGAAGGACATCGGCGTCTACGTGACGCTCTTCGCGATCGGCCACTCGACGACACTGCTGTTAGGCGTCCTCATGAAGGTGAGCGTGAGCGCGTTCCTCATCGACGCGATCATCGGGCTGTCGGTCGTCTACAAGGCGCTCGACAACCTCGGCGCCTTCCCCGCCTGGTTCGGATTCCAGCCAAGCACGAAGGCGGCGACGTTGATCTTCGGCTTCTTCCACGGCTTCGGCCTCGCCACGAAGATCCTCGACTACGAACTCGCCTCGGAGGGGCTCATCCCGAACCTCCTCGCGTTCAACGTCGGCGTCGAGCTTGGCCAGTTGCTCGGCCTCGGCGCGATCCTGATCGCGATGAGCTACTGGAGGCGCACCCCCGGCTTCGCAAGGCACGCCTGGGCCGCGAACGTCGCAATCATGACCGCCGGCTTCGTCCTCGTCGGCTATCAACTCACCGGTTACATCATTCACGACCTCGCATAAGGAACATCGACATGCCTGACATCAACAACTTCAAGCCCGAAGAGCTGCCGCATGCAACTAAGCTGATCCGCTCGACGATCCTCGCCCTGTTCATCGCCGCGGGTCTGCTCGTCACCGTCGTCCTGCCGGCCGAGTATGGCGTCGATCCCACCGGAACCGGCCGCGTTCTCGGCCTAACCGAGATGGGTCAGATCAAGGTTTCCCTCGCGAAGGAAGCGGCGCTCTCGTCGGCTCCCGACGTCGCGGCCTCACTCACGCGGCTCTCCGTCGAGCAGCCTGCGATCGCGCCGACGCGCCCGGTGCCCGTGCACGTCCCCGAGGACGTGCCGCCGGTGGAGACTCCTGCTCCGCCGCCCGCGACCAACTCGCACGAGACCAAAGTCTCGCTGAAGCCGGGCGAAGGGAAAGAGATCAAGCTCGTGATGCGGGAAGGCGCGAAGGTTCGCTACTCGTGGTCGACCGACCGCGGCGTGGTGAACTACGACCTGCACGCGGACTCGGTCAACCCGCCGCGCGATTACCACGGGTACAAGAAGGGCAAAGAGGTCGCGTCCGACGCCGGCGAGCTGATTGCCGCGTTCGAGGGCAACCACGGCTGGTTCTGGCGCAACCGCATGGAGCATGATGTGACGGTGACGCTGAAGACCGAAGGGGAGTACAGCGAGTTGAAGGAACACAAGTAACGAAACAGGCGACCTTGCGCCAGCGTTGCTTGCCTGTATGACCAAAGGCCCCGCGTACGCCCTCGCCGCCGCCGCGCTGTTCGGCGCGAGCACGCCACTCGCCAAGATGTTGCTGGGAACGACCGATCCGGTCGCCCTCGCGGCATTGCTCTATCTCGGCTCCGGTGCCGGCCTTGCGCTCTATCGACTCGTCGTCCGCGGCCGCGACACCACCACGGCACGCCTCGGCCGCACTGACGTGAAGTGGCTCGCGGCGGCAATCGTGCTGGGCGGAGTGATCGCCCCGGTTCTCCTGCTCCAGGGCCTCTCGAAGAGCAGCGGTTCGACGGCGTCGCTTCTCCTCAACTCCGAGGGCGTCCTCACGGCGCTTCTCGCCTGGTTCATGTTCCGCGAGAACTTTGACCGTCGCATTGCGGCTGGCATGGCGGCGATCGCCGCGGGGGCGGTGGTGCTGTCATGGGGCGGCGATGCGAGCTTCTCGACAGGGGCGATCGCGATCGTCGCCGCGTGCGCGTGCTGGGCGCTCGACAACAACCTCACGCGGCACATCTCGGCCGCGGACCCAGTCGCGATCGCGATGTGGAAAGGGCTCGTCGCGGGGACGGTCAACGCGGCGATCGCCTTCGCGCGCGGCGCGGAGCTGCCGGATGCCCGCTTCCTCGTCGCCGGCGCTCTGTTAGGCCTGGCGAGTTACGGTGTCAGCTTGTCGCTCTTCGTCTCCGCCCTCCGCGAGGTCGGCACGGCCAGGACGGGCGCCTACTTCTCGACCGCGCCCTTCATCGGAGCGGTTCTCTCGGTTCTCGTCCTGCACGAGGAGGTTTCAGCGCGGCTCCTCATCGCAGGCTGCCTCATGGTTCTCGGCGTCTGGCTCCATCTGACCGAGCGACACACGCACGAGCACACGCACGAGGCGCTCCTTCACACGCACGTGCACCCCCATGACGAGCATCACCAACACGAACACACCCCTGACGATCCCGCCGACGAGCCGCACTCACATGCGCACCTGCACGAGGCCGTGACTCACGAGCACGACCACCATCCCGACATCCACCACAGGCACGATCACCGTTAGGGTCCGTTTGCTCACGTTCCCGAGAAGAGGCTCCGGTCTGCCCACAAACCGGTTCCCGGCTTCGAGATGAAGAAGAACTCCTCGCCGTCGTCGAAGCGATTCGGGCCTTCGTTCAGCTTCGCCGGATCGTACCGCCCCATCATTTCGTCCGCCGGCGCGTACTGGAACCCCACGCTCTCGATCTCTTCGCGCTCGAGGCCGCCCGCGCACTAGGTGATCGCAAAACGACCTTCCGAGGAGCCGTGAATCAGGTGCGCGGCCGCGCTCAGATTGCGCCCGAGTGATTCGTCGTCCTCGATCGCCTGCAACGCGGCCGGCGTTCCCCTATAGCCGTGCTGCCTGATCAGCCGGTCGATCTCGGGGTCTTCGCCGAACCTCTTCACCCCGGGTGCGAGAACGATCAACTCGCCTCCGTCGGCGATGGCCATCCGGGTGCGGTAGATCGCCTTGTTGCCTAACCAGGTGCTCTTGAACTCGACCGGATCGAGATATGCCACCACCCTCCTGTCGAGCAGGTGAATGTTGACCTGCTGCGAGAGCGCGGACGCACGTTCGAAGCACTCCCGATCGTCGCCGACGAAGAGCCCGCGCGTCGCGAGCCATCCGTCGCGCTCCTGAGCGATTACCGTGATCGCGTGAAGGATGGGCAGCGAGCGCAGCCAGGTCTCGTCGGCGTAGTCGAGGACTCGCCTGACCGGCGTTCCCGCCCGTCCCATGATTCGCTCGATGCCGAGCGCCGCGCCGATAAAATGGCTCTTGTGGATGTTCTCCGCTCCACCGAGCCCGATCACGATGTTCTTGCTGTATCCGGCCATGCCGGCGACTTCGTGGGGGACGACCTGCCCGATCGACAGAATGCAGTCGAGCGTCTCGTCGAAGAGCATTCTGTTGATCCCCAGCGGGATCGGCCAGGCGACCACCCCGCCGGAAACCTCCGCAACGAAATCCGCCGACACCTCGCCGATTGGATTGCAGTCGGTCCGCCAGTGATGAGGAACGAAGAGCTCCTGCGGAACGTCGCCGAACATCGTCGACAGCTCGTGGGGCTTCATCGCACGATGGGTGCCTAACGCCGGAAGGATCGCGCTCACCGCGCCCGGGTCGCGCGCACGTGCGCGGTCTCGATCGACAACCGGAGCGGGACGACGACCACGCACATGCTCGCGCCGGCCGGAGGGCTGCCCTCGTCACCGACTTCGCTTGCGGCACCTGTGACGCAGACTCCGCGGCGGCGACCGGTGAGGAGGTGATTCGTGAGCCACGGCGTCTCGCCGTGCCCAGGCTCCCGGCCGTTGACGGGCGCGGCGAGACGCCGTGCCCCACGAACTACAACCTGATCTGCCTGACATCCTCCATCTCTTTGAACGAGGGGAGAAATCCGAGAGTTGCGTCGTCGAGGCGGGCGTCGACGGTGACGATGGCCATCGCGATGCCTTTGCCTGACACACGAGCGAGGTTGTATTCGGCGATGTTGATCTCACGATCGCCGAGAATCGTTCCGGCTTTGCCGACGACGCCGGGGACGTCGCGGTTGACCATGTCGAGCAGGTATCCGCTCGGCTCGAACTCGACCCGAAAGTCATTGACTGCGACGATCCGCGGGTTCTTCTCGCTGAACAGGGTGCCGGAAACGGTCTTCTCCTCCTGGTCGCTGCGAACGCGCAGGGTCAGCAGATGGGTGTAGTCGACGGGCGAGCTGTGGATCGTGGTCGCGGAATCGATGCCGCGCTGCTCGACGACCGACGCCGCATTGACGTAGTTGACGGATTCGTTGAGGATCGGCGAGAGAGCAGCGCGTGTCTGCCGGCGCCGTGACGCTCGCGTGGGTGCGGGCGCAGGGGAAGACGGTCGTGCCGATCCCCGGCGCGAGCACGATCGAGCACGCGCTCGACAGCGCGCGGGCGATGATGGTCGATGTCACTGAAGCGGCAGCACTCCGGATCACATGCACTCGGTTCGATTCGCACCAATCCGTGTGACGTAGGTTCGGCCGGGGCGAGCGCTGGCCTCGCGCGCCGTATAGTGAGGCCATACGACCGAGGTCGGTTCGTCCCGCGCTATCGGGTGGGCGACTCGCACACGCCCGGTGCGGAGCAACGGCAGAAAGCTCGGCCCAAGTAGGAGGCCACGGTGCGTTCTCCGGCGTCGCCCGTCCTCGCGCGCATCATGCGCGCTTCCCGCCTAACACTTCTTCTCGTTGCTCTCCCGGCGGCGCTTTCCGCCCAGTCGATTGTGACGATTGGCGGCGGCGGGCCCGTCGGCGACGGGTTCCCGGCCGCGAAGGCCATCTTGAATCAGCCACAGGGGTTCTTCATCGACGGTCAGAGCAACGTCTATGTTGCGGACTACGGCCAAAATCTGGTTCGCCGGATCGACGCGAAGACTCGGATCATCTCAACGATCGCGGGCGGTGGCAGCAGCCCGGTGAGTGAGGGAGTTCCCGCGACACAGGCGCAGGTCAACAATCCAGTCGACGTTGCTGTCGACCCTGCCGGGAATATCTACATCAACACTGTTGACCCAGTGAATCGCGTTCGCGTCATCCAGCGGATCGATTCGAAGACAGGAATCATGCGGCGATTTGCAGGCGGTGGCGCGGGCTACGGCGAAGGTGGCCCGGCAACCGCCGCCGAGATTCCCGCAAAAGCCACACTTGCAATCGACGCAGCCGGCGACCTCATCGTTTGCGATGGTGTGTCCGCAGTGAGGAAAGTCTCGGCTGCCACCGGCGTCATCACGACGATTGCCGGCGGTCCGGTCGCAGGGTTCGCAGGTGATGATGGCCCCGCCACTGTCGCACTATTGAGTAGCCCTCGATCGGTCGCCTACGACCGCGCAGGCAACCTGTACATAAGCGACATCGGGAACAGAAGGATCCGCCGAGTCGATGCCTCGAGTCGCGAGATCAGGACTGTCGCCGGAAACGGCAATTCCGGAGCATGTTCGAACGAAGGTGTTCTTGCGACCGATTGGCACGTGACCCCGAATGCAATTGCAGTGGACAGCGACGACAACCTTTACGTGTCCTGTGCGAGCACGTTCATAATGCGGGTCGATGCCTCAACCCGAATCGTCTCCCGCTACGCCGGCTCCGCGTCCGCGACATCGTTCGCGGACGGAATTCCTGCAACCGAGGCGCGCCTATACTTTGTGAGTGACCTGAGCTTCGATCATGCGGGGAATCTCCTGCTCATCGACTCCTGGCGTAATCGCGTTCGCGCAATCGCACCGTCAGGCATCATCTCAACTCTCGCCGGAAGCGATTCCAATGGCGACGGGGGCCCCGCGACAGCTGCGAATCTCCTCCAACCGGTAAAGCTCGAGCATGACGGCAATGGCAACCTCGTCGTGGTGGAGTACCTGGGAAACCGGGTTCGTCAGATCTCGCTGAACGACGGACGAGTTTCCACCCTCGCCGGCAACGGTCTATTCCCCGATGATGGCGATGGTGGGCCGGCAACACTGGCGGCGATCGGAACCATGGGCGGGGTGACATTGGACGCGACGGGCAACATCTACGTCACCACGATGAACCGCGTGCGGCGGATCGATCGGGCGACGGGAATCATCACCACCATCGCCGGCGACGAGAATGGCGACCAGCAGACGCTTGGCGATGGTGGCTCTGCCCGCAGTGCATTTCTTTATTACCCTATGGCCCTCGCATTTGAAAGGCATTCCGGTGATCTCTTCATTGCTGACTATTGCAATCAGCGTATCCGTAGAGTGTCATCGCTCTCCAGGACAATCTGGACCTACGCGGGAGCATCTCCGACACCAACGGGATGCATAGGTGGCTTCGGCGGCGACGGAGGTCCGGCCACCCAGGCTCTGCTGAATCTGCCGACAGCTGTCGCCGTCGACGACGCGGGAAACCTTTGCGTCGCGGATTACGGCAACGGGCGCGTGCGCAGGATCGACGCCACCACCTCCGTAATCACCACAATCGCCGGAGGCGGAACGACACCGGCCTTTGATGGCTGCGTGGCAACGGAGGCTTCCATAGAACCGGTCGAAGTCAGCTTCGATGGCGCGGGAACTCTCTACATCGCCGGATACCCTCACGGCGTATGGGCGCTCGACAAGGGGTCGACTCACCTCCGCAAGATTGCCGGCGTAGGTGTCGCAGGATTTGGTGGCGACGGTGGCCCGGCGAAGCAAGCGACCATGTTCATGCCCAAAGGCGTCGCCGTCGACAAGGTCGGGAACATCTACGTCTCAGACACCGGGAACAATCGTGTGCGCGCGATTTACGCTTGCACGACTGTCGCCTCGCCGCAACTCTCCGCTCCCGCCGACGGAGCGAGTGGCGCGGTTCCGCCGACCGCTCTTTCATGGGCCGCCTCTCCGGGCGCGTTCCGTTACGACGTGCGCCTCGATGTCGTGAATCCACCCGCGCGCGTCGTCGCCACGGACCTCGTGACGACGAACTTCACCGCATCGAACCTCGCCTCCGGGACGAAGTACTACTGGCAGGTCGTTGCGAAGGGCGATCCGAACTGCACGCCACAGTCGACGGCCGCGTCGGTGATCCGTTCGTTCACAACGTCGCCGACCTGTCAGGCACCAGGAGCGTTTGCACAGAGCGCTCCCGCCGACGCGGCCACGGCCGTCTCCGTCACGCCAACTCTATCGTGGAGCAATTCGTCAGGCGCGTCGCGCTACGAGATCTTCCTTGGAACGACGAATCCCCCTCCCTCGATCGGCAGCACGAACTCGACGAATTTGAGCGCGTCGCTCGCACGCGGCACCAGGTACTACTGGACCGTCCGCGCCCGCGCGAGCTGCGACGAATCGCTGACGACCTCCACGCCAATCCGCTCGTTCACGACAACCGGTTCGTGCGCTGCGCCCGGCTCGTTCGTCACCAACTCCCCTGTAAACGGTGCCACCGGCGTGTCGGCCTCGCCGACTCTCACCTGGTCCGCGTCTTCCGGCGCATCATCGTACGATCTCTACCTCGGCACGACGAGCCCGCCGGCGCTCTACCTGCCTGACATCCAGGGGACGAGCGCCGCCGCAACCAACCTACTCCCGGGGCGAACCTATACCTGGCTTGTCGTCGCGAAGGTCGCATGCGATCCCTCAAAAACCGCCACGACGCCTGACACCTCGTTCACGACCGGCTCCGACTGCCCGGCGCCCGGCGCGACGACGATCGTCTTCATCCCTCCGGGACGCGTGGGAGTCGGTCAGACGTACTCGATCGCATGGCGAGCTGCCGCGGGCCTCGCCCCGGACGGCGAATATCTCGTCGAGCGCTCGACCAGTGCGTCGTTCGCGTCGGAGGTCGAGAGCCAGGTTGTAAGTTCCACGGCCGCGTCGTTTGTCGCAACCGCTACCGGAACGTGGTACCACCGCGTACGCGCGCTCGCCGACTGCGACCCGAACCGGCAGGGTCCGCCGTCCCCCTCCGCGCAGGTCGTAATCATCGACGCGAGCCCTAACGTCGTCTTCACAGTGCAACCTCCGGCCGTCTTCTCCCCGGCAGGCGGGAAGATGGAGGACCAGCATGCCTCGTTCACGATCGAGAACATCAGCAACGCTCCGCTGCAGGTACTGCTCGGCAAGGCGGAGATCGACTCGGTGTCGTTCTTCACGATCGTCAATCCCGAGGGGGGCGACTCGGTGTTCGTCAGCCTCGAGCCGCGAGTGCCGAAGCGGATGGAGCTGCGCTTCTCGGGTCCGCCTAACGACAGCGACGGCGCCTACCAGGGTCTCATCATCGCGAGCACTGCGAACTCGCCGATCATCCCGTATGCCTTCGTCAACCTGAAAGTCGGCTCCGGCGCCGGTACGACACCGCGGTTCCGCGTGGGAGGCGTCCCGGCCGAGTACGCCTACTTCCCGGGCCTCGACGGCGACGACACGGGCCGCGCGCCGATCACCGTCGAGATCGAGAATCCTGGAACGGCGCCGATGGATCTCGGCGGCGAGGTCGGGCCGGAGGTCTGGCTCGTCCCCGAGGCAGGCTGGAACGCATCGCCGATTCCCGCCGGCGCAACGCGATCAGTGAGACTCAAGACGCGTCGCGTCCAGGCACCTAACAACTCCGCTCTCCCTAGATACACCTACTTCACGATCAGAACGCGCGAGGGAGCCTCGGCGAGGCTTCTCGTCCAGGACAACGCCAAAGGGAGCGTCTATGCCGGGCGCCTCGCGCTAGGCGCGACTGAGCGCTCGTTGATCGTGCCAAACGTTGTGAGCGGCTCGCCCGAGCGGCGCGTGACGCGACTTCGACTCTCGAACGTGTCGACCGACAAAGTTCCGGCAACAATCGTCTTCACTCCGCAGGGCACCGACGGCTTCGACCAGAAGGTGGTCAAGTCGGCGTCGGTCGTAATTCCGCCTAACGACGTGGTGACGCTGACCGACCCGCTCGCCCAGATCTTCGGGCTCACCCCTCCAGCCGCCGGGCAATGCGAGGTCATTGCACCCGACGAGACGCTCGGCTTCCTCGGCGTGTCCGCCGAGGTCGTCGGCGTCAACGACCCATCTGCTTATCGGGCCGAAGTCCCCGTTTTGCGCCGCGGCGACGGCGCCGTTCTCGGCGCTGATCACGTCGTGCCAGGAATCACCGAGTCGGCGGGAGAGCTCACGACGATGCGGCTCGTCGAGACTACCGGGCTCGACGTTGCGCAGGTGCGCCTGACGCTGCACGATTCCGATGGCAATGTGCGCGGACAGGACAGCTACTCCGTCCCCCGCTATGGCAGAGTGAACCTTGGACGCGTCGTCTCCGCGTTGTCGGGCCCTGCCGCGCTCTCTGCGGGACGAATCGACGTTGAGGTGACGTCAGGCGCGGGCCACGTCATGGGCATTGCGACGATCAGCGACACGTCCGATCGCGCGGCGACGACGATTCTGAGCAGGCCACAGGGCGCCTCGGGGTCCACGGCGCTTCGCGCGCGCGCCGAACGCCGCGCTCTGAGTTGGGCCAGCGCCACCGGCGCAGTCACTCTCGCGGTGCCATTCGTCTCGTCGAGCGCATCTGGAACGGTCTCCTATCGCACCGTGCTCGGCCTCCTCGCATCGAGGTCGGCGTCAACGATCTTCACCTTGATTCTCACGCACGCTGACGGAGGCACGTTGAGCAGCACGGTAACTCTGCAACCGGGCAAAGCAATCGAATACGCGAACCTGCTCACAGAGCTCTTCGGGCTCGCGCAAGGGGCGCAGGGCGCACTGCTCGTGCAGATCACTCCTCCCGGAGGCGATGTCTACTCCAGGCTCGTGTCCTCGGCGGCAAACAGCCTCGCCGCTCCTCTCGCAAGCTTACCAGTCGTGCCTTCAGGATCGTTAGGCCTCACCTCGGCAGCCGCTGGGGAGCGGCGGCCGATCTTTCTCGACGGCCTCGAACAGTCGACTGACGCTTCGCGCGGGTCGCGATGGAACCTCTATCTCGCCGAGGTTCGGGGCGCGTCGGGAAGCGTCATGGTCAGCCTCTACGAGGCAGGAAACAGAAGCGTTCCGATTGCGCAGAAGGTCGTGTTGCTCGGCGCATTGCAGCAGGCGCGCCTCGAGACGGTATTCTCCGCTCTCGGCCTCGACTCTGATGAAAGGAGAAAGGACCGGACGAACGTGATGGTGACGGTCACACCAATCAGCGGCAACGCACTCGTTGGCGCATGCGCGGTCTCGGTCGACAACAAGAGCGGCAATTCCACCGCGCACATGCTCGCGCCCGCGGGAGGCGTTCCATCGTCGACGGCCTCCCTCGCCGCCGCAATTCAAGAACCCGTGCGAAGGCGCCCGGTGAGGAGATGAATAGTGGGGCACGGCGTCTCGCCGGGCGGATGGGGTCAGAGCTCCGATCTTCGGTAGTCCGGAACGTGCGAGCTTGAAAGCTCGATTCGTCAAGAACTTGCGAGCGGTTCACGTCGGTCTTTCATCGCGCCGCTCGCCGGCTTACCCGGCATGAGGTGTCCGAGATGTGCCAGGCGGTCTAGCAATCGTAGATAGCGGAAGACTGAAGCTTTTGCCCCGGAAGACTGAAACTTTGACCCCATCCCCCATCCCCCGCCATCCCCAATTCGGCACGACCACGCCGCATCCACCTGCCGGGCTCTACGTTCGAACGGACCCGAGTTACTGCGGCAGCGTGATCCGACCTCGTAAGTCGGGAGGAACCGGACGTGAGAAGAGGAACCCCTGTACCAGTCTAATTCCAATGTTCTTCACACATTCGAGCTCGCTCTCGTACTCCACCCCCTCTGCAATGACTCGGCCACCGAACCGTTCCGACAATTCGAAAATCGACTGGAGAACCGCGACGCGATACGGGTCGCGATGGCAGCCTGCGACGAAGTACCTGTCGATCTTGAAATAATCGGGCCGGCACTCGAGGATCATTTTGAAGTTCGACTGGCCCAGCCCGATGTCATCGAGTGCGATGCTCATCCCCAGCTCGCGCAGCTTTTCGAGGCTCGACAAAAAGCCTGGACTGTTCCAGGCCGGAGCATGTTCTACGATCTCCACCACGACACGGCTCAGTGGCGTGGAAGTGTCTTCCGCCAGAGACGTAAGGAACTCGACGAAGCCGCGATCGCGGCCGAGCGTCGATGCGTGGATATTCACCGAGAAGGAGTCCTGGGAGCCTGCCATCGCACGAAACGCGGCATCGACGCAGGCCCTGTCGATGGCGATCTCGCGTCGCTTGAGACGGACGTACTCGAATAGCACGTCAGGCCGCTCGAGATTCGTTCCCGCGGGTCCCCTCACGAGACACTCGAAGGAGTGAATGACCGTCTCCTGCTCGTCGATGCGCACGATTGGCTGCACCATCAACTGCAGCGCGCCGGGGAGCAGCACTCGATCGAGGAGGGAGCGCTCGAGAATGCCGGCCGGAGCGACCGCGCTCGGAACCTCGAGGCTCGCGCGCTGGCTCTGGTCGAAGTGATCCACGTCGAGAAGCTCGCCCGAAGCTCTCGGCGCTTCTTCCGGGGTTGCTCCATGTCCAAGACTGGCCACGAGCCGCTGCGCACACTGGATTGCCTCGGCATCGGCGACGTGCTCCATGAGCGCGAGGATGGTCGTCGCGGCCTCGAGTCGAACCTGCGCGGACTCGTGTGCCGTTTCGCCGACTGCGATCTCGAGGAGAGGAAGGACGAACTCCCGGTCGCCCGAGCGTCGCATTGCGGCCATGATCTCCGCGCGAGCAAGCTCGTCTTCCAGGTAGGGAGTCAGGCGTCCGATGGAGCCGGGTCCCTCGAGCTCACAGATCGCTCGCACTGCGCCGAATCGGAGCCACGGATCGCGGTCGGCGAGCTCTTGAAGCAGCGGAATCGCCTCGCGGACTCCCAACGTCACGCAGCCCTCGATTGCCGCGTGAAGCACATTGACGTCCATCGGGGACCGCAGGATCTCCAGGATGACCTTTGCGGCCGCGGCACCACCGATGCGCCCGAGCGCGTGGACAGCGAGCAGTTTTGCTCGCTCGCCCCCCCCGATGATTCCACTCGCCAGCGCCAGGATGGCATCCTCGCCCCTTTCGACGAGCAGATCCCCGGCGGCCGAGCGAACCGCCGCGTCGTCGTTGTCGAACAAAGACACGAGCTCTCGAGCGTTCAGCGCGAATGCCGTCCCCGGCGACAGCCACTCTCTTGGTGCGGCATCCGTCGTTTCCGCGATTCCGCGAAGCCGGTCGTGCGAGATCATGCTGACTTCCCTCCGACCGGCTCCTTTCGACTCAGAAGGAGCGCATTGAGGCGTCCCGGGATCTCGCCTAACGGAAGCACCTCCGACGCAATCCCCTCGTCGATCACCGCCTTCGGCATGCTGAAGATCGCGCACGACGCCTCGTCCTGCGCGAGAACGTACCCGCCAGCCGCATGCACTTCGCGCATGCCATCGCAGCCATCGCTACCCATTCCGGTCAGAATCACGCCGACCGCGCCCGTTCCGTAGCTGGCTGCGAGCGATCGAAACAGCCAGTCGCCCGACGGGCGATGATGGCGAACGGGAAGCGCATCACTGAGCGACATCGTCCCTCCGTCGCGCAGAAGCAGGTGCCGATCGTCGGGCGCGATGTAGGCATGACCGCGCCTTGCGACGACCCCGTCTTCGGCGATCGCTACCTCGAGCTTGCTGCCATTGGACAGCCAGCTCACCAGCCCCGGAGTGAATCCAACGGCCATGTGCTGCACGACGAAGACCGGCACGTCGATTCCCGGATCGAGCTCGCTCAGAATCAGGTGGAGCGCCGGCGGACCGCCGGTCGACGAACAAATGCCGATCGCGCGCGGCTCAACGGGCGACCGGTCCTTCCTGCCCGATGCCCTCGTCGCGATCTGCCGCGACGAGCCACCACCGCCCCACCGCTTTACTACCTTCACCTCGGCCATTAGCACGAGCGTGTCGTTGATTCGCTTGCGGAGCTTCTCGTATCCGTCGGCGGTCAGGCCCTGCGGCTTCTCCAGAATCTCGAGTGCGCCTGCCGCGAGGGCACGGAAGCCCAGGGCGGTCTCGTTCATGTCCATGCTCGTCGAGATCACGACGATCGGGCGCGGACTGGAGGCCATGATCTGCACCGTGGCCTCGACTCCATTCACGCGCGGCATGTGGAGATCCATGGTGATGACGTCGGGGGCGAGGCGTTCGGCGAGATCGATCGCTTCGCGTCCGTCGGCCGCAACGCCGGCGACCTCGAGACGCGGATCGGACATCACGATGCGCGCGAGATGCTCGCGAATCGTCGGCGAATCATCGACGATGAGGACGCGAATTGGCATTGCTGTCGTTCTCCACGCCTAACCGATGACTCCGCGAATCGTTCCGAGGAAGGCGCTCTGATCGAATTCCGTCTTGACCACGTAGGCGTTCGCGCCTGCGTCGAGGCCCGCCCGGCGATCCTGCTCGGACCCGAGCGACGTCACGAGGATCAGCGGAACGTCCGCGGTCCGGTCGTGTTGCCTCATTTCCCGGACGAGCTCCAGCCCGTCCATCCTCGGCATGTTGACGTCGGATATGACGAGATCGAATTCGTCCTGTTCCAGCGACGACAGCGCCTCGACCCCGTCGCGCGCGGTGACGACGCGGTAGCCGGCGGTCTCGAGGATGCTCTTCTCAAGCGTGCGCGTCGTCAGCGAGTCCTCGACAACGAGAATCGCAAGTGGACCGGTATCGTCTCCACGCTCGTCGCCAATCGCCGCCATGCGCGCCTCGACGGTCATGCCGGCGCCAAAAAGGTCCGCAGGCTGAAGGACGATGACGACGGCCCCGCTGCCCAGCAGCGCGGCACCTGCCACATAGCGGGCGCCCGCAAGCTGCGGCCCGAGCGCCTTGACCACCATCTCCTGCTCGCCGACCAGAGCGTCGACACGGACCGCGAGGTGGCGTTCGGCGTGCACCACCACGACGAGCGTCACCTTGTCGCCGTGGGAGGCCTCATCACGTCGCGAGCGCTTCTTCCCCAGCACATTCGCGAGAGTGACGACCCCGATCGGCTTCCCTTCCACCATGACCGCCGGAAAGCCGTCAATCGAGACGATCTCCTCCGGACGAACGCGAATGATTCGCTGAATGGCAGAGAATGGCAGCGCATACGTCCCGTCGCCGGCGCGGACGAGCAGACCCCGCGATGTGCTGAGCGTCAGGGGAAGGCTCAACGAAAACGTCGTGCCTCGGCCGCGCGCGGAATGAACCGCAATGTCACCCTGGAGTCGGATGACCTTCTCCCGGACCGCGTCGAGCCCAACCCCGCGACCGCTCAGCTCCCCGATCGTACTGCGTGTCGACAGGCCCGACGCAAATACGAATTGCCCGAGCTCGTCTTCGCTCATCCCCGTCGCGCGTGATTCCTCGACAAGCCCTCGCTCCACAGCCTTCGCGTGAATCGAATCGAAATCGAACCCTCGCCCGTCGTCGGAAACCTCGACGAGAATCCGCTGACCCGTGGCCGTCGCACGAAGCGTCAGCGTTCCGTGCGCGGGCTTCCCGGCCGCCGCTCGCTCGGACGAAGTCTCGAAGCCGTGATCGATGGAGTTTCGAATCAGATGCAACAGCGGCTCGCGGAGCTCCTCGAGGATCTTCTTGTCGACTTCCGCCGATTCTCCCGAGATCGTCAGCCGAATGTCCTTCGAATGGCGGACCGCGAGATCGCGAACGGTACGGCGGTATGTCTCGAAGAGGCTTCCGATCGGCTGCATGCGGACGCGCTTGATCTCTTCCTGCAATCCTTCCGTCAGGATCGTCATCTGCATCGAATCGCGCTCGAAGTCGCGGTAGACGGACGCCCCCGCGTGCTGCAGATCGCGGACGAGCGTGTCGAGCTTTACGCGCCGCTCACGGAGTGACGAGAGCTTCTTCCGCTGGCGCATCGCGTCTTTCTCGACTCGCTGGAAGTCGGCCCACTCCGAGGCCAGCTCCGCATGGAGCCCGCGCAACTCGGCAATCTCGGTCCGACGCTCCTCTCCTCTCACGCGTGCCACGAGGATCTCGCCAATCAGGCCCATCAGCGCGTTGAGCTTCCGGGTCGGCACACGAATCGACTCCTCCGCCGAGACGAGGTCGAGTGCACCGGCATCGGCTTCCGGGATCGCCGCGGTTGTGCGCTGCGCGTCAGACTCCGGCTCGTGCGGTTCCCTAACGCCAGTCACCAGCATCCGAGCCTCGAGCGAGCTGAGGATCTGATCGAGGTACTCGTAGATCTGGTTGAACGCCGCACGATCGTTCGAGCTCGCGACGACATCGAGCAGCGTCTCGATCTCGTGGGCGCGATCGACGATGTCGCGGAACGTCGTGAAACCAGCTGAGCCCTTGAGCGTGTGTGCCGTGCGGCGGAGCTCGTCGAGTATCGCCGCCCGACGCTCGCCGGGAGCGCCCGTCTCGAGCTCGAGAAGATTTCTGTTGATCTGCGCGACATACCCCCGAGCCTCGTCTCGGAACTCGGCATTGAGGGCGTCCGCCAGGATCTCCTCGTCGTTCATCTAGTTCGCTCCCTCGGTCGTCGCGCCGTGACGCCTGTCGGCTCCCTTGTAGCTCTTCGCGCCGTAGAGCGACGCGAGATCCTTGATCGAGCGGCTCAGATCGACGAGCTCGCGCGCCGTCTGCTCCGTCGAGCGAATGCTCTCGAGCGTCCCGGCGGCGGCCTTGTTGATGTTCGTCATACCGATGGAGACCTGCTCGATTCCCGCGTTCTGCTGCTTCGCCGAACCGGAGATCTGCTTCGCCATCGCGGCACTCTCTTCGATCGCCACCGTGAGCTGTTGAATGTTCTGACCTGCACGATTGGCGAGATCGACCCCCGATTCCGCCCGTTTCGACCCTTCCTCCGTGACCATCACCGCGGAATTCGTCGCCTTCTGGATCTCACCGAGGATCTTGCGTACCTGCACCGTCGCCTGCTTCGACTGATCGGCCAGGCTCCGAATCTCCATCGCCACGACCGCGAATCCCTTCCCGTGCTCGCCCGCGCGCGCGGCCTCGATCGATGCGTTGAGCGCGAGGAGCTTCGACTGCTCGGCGATGTCGTTGACCGTCGCGATGATCTCCCCGATCTGCTGGGTCTGCTCGGAGAGCGCGAGGATCTTTTCGGCGATCGACTCGACCTGCTCGCGAATCTGCTGCATGGCGTTGATCGATTCCTCGACCGCTTTGGCGCCGATTTGAGACGCTGCGGATGATTGTTCTGCCGTTTGGATCACCCCTTCGGCCTTTTCGAGCGCCTGCGCCGAGGTCTGGCGAATCTCGGCAATCGTCGCCGTGATCTCGTTGATCGCCGACGCCTGCTCGGCCGTCGCCGCGCCCTGCTGCGTCGTCGCGGTCGAAAGCGCCGCGGACGAGCCCTCCAGCCTGGTCGCCGCTTCCATCATGAGCCGCTGCGTACGGTCGCGCCCCTCTTCACGCGCCGCGATGTACATCTCGATCGCGAGGCCCATGTCGAGGAAGATCATCTTGAGCAGTGACTGCGCGAGGTCGAGCGTGCGCTGTGCATCACCGCCTGTCGTGTCCAGGATGAGCGGCAGGATCAGCCGGATGTACATGCAGTACGCACCGAGGTACCACTTCGGTTCGAGCCCCACCCGGTCGTGAACCTGACCGATGACGAGGCGTCGCTCGAAGTACTTCTCGCCATAGTCCCCCGCCGTCAAGCCGAGGAAGTATTCCTTCTGCGACTTCTTCAGGCGCGAAATGCTGTCCCCGAGAATCCGCTTCGGCTCGTCGAAGAGTGCGAAGTGCTCGTACAGCGCGTCGATCAGGGCGTCGCCGTTCATCCGCGCGACGTCCTGAAGCGACTCGAGGTTGCGCTCGTCGTCGTCGCTGATCTGGAGCCACCGTTTTCTCAGGTCGATTTCCCTGGAATCGACACCGCGCTTCTCGCACAGAGAGAGCGAAGTGTCCTGGTCTACTTCGAGAACCGCGGTCATAGTCGAATCTCCTTCCTCCGATGTGGATGCATGTCAGGCGTGATGCCGGTCGACTCCGAGGCTCTCGGAGAGCAGGAGCTTCCGGCTGTCGAGTATCTCCACCTCACCGCGGGCGATTCCGCGCACGAGCTCGGCACGCGAGTTGGCAAACGTTGCAAGCGGCGGCTGCAGCTCGTCTTTCGTCATCGAGATCGAATCCTCGATCTCGTCGGCGGCGAGCCCGATGCGGCGACCCTCGCTCTCGATGACCAGAATCCTCTGCGGGGTGACGACCGACTCGCCACCGCCCGCGAGCAGCAGCGGCACGTCGAAGATCGGCAGGATCTCGCCTCGCAGGTTGATCACGCCGAGACACGAGGCGGGGGTCGATGGCACCCACGCGATCTCCCTGCAGACGTGGATCTCCCGAAGCATCGCGAGCTCTGCACCGTAGCGAACGCCGTTACGACTGAAGACGACCGCGTCGATGCGCTCGGCGCCCGCCTCGGCCTCGCCGCTCGGCACGGCGGCCAGCTTTCGCGCGCGCTCGTGAAGAATGCGCGACCGCGCGGCATCATCGAGAGCGATTCCACCCTCATTCGCTTCGAGCTCGCGCATGCGAGCTCGCGCGGCATCCCAGTCAATGCGAGAACGGTGTTCCACGTCACATGCCTCCAGGCTCACCCGCGATCAGCCCCAGCTCGCCCCGGACGACCTCGTAGAGTCGCGCGGCAGTGAGACCGTCGTCGCCGATCACGCGTTCGGCCGACATCGATTCCAGTTGCGTCGCCGCTGCTCGAAAGTGCCGCTCTGCCGCACGGCCTTTTCCGCGTCGCAGGCTCACGACTCCCGACAGATAGTGCACTACCGGCTCCACCGGCCGCAGATAGAGCGATCGACGGAGCATGTCGGCCGCGATGCCGGGATTCCCGAGGTTCAGATGGATGACCGCGGAGAGGTAGTACGCCTCCGCGGCGCGCTCGTCGTCCGACGAGATACCGTCGAGAAGTGCAAGGGCGGTCTCGATGCGGCCAGCATTCGCGTCGCGGCGCGCCTCGTCGACGGGGTGGCTACGAAAACGCGGAAGCTCGTCCGGCGTCCCGGCGGAGCGATCGCAGCCGCCCCGCTCCAGCGTTGCGCGGCCCAGAGAGGGCGGGATGCCGCCTGACGGAGGAGCGAGAGTCGGGGTGAGACCCGTCAGCCGCTCCGCGCTGGCGGCGCGGGTCTCCTTCGGTCGCCGGTAGAGGATGGAGTCACCGAGGTAGACGAGCTCGAAGCCGGCGAGTTGATCGAGTCCGATATCCGCATGCCCGGCGACGAGCCAGCCACCGGGCACGAGCGAGCTCCAGAGCCGGCGGGCGACGCCCGCGATCGTCGCCGGGCTGAAGTAGATCATGACGTTCCGGCAAAAGACGATGTCGAGCGCGTTCGTGTTCGACAGGAGCGAGGGGTATCCCTCATCGGCGAGATTCAGGTAGCGCAGGTCGACGAGGCGCATGACGTCTCTCTTCAGCGCCCATTCATCCCCCGCGCGCTCGAAGTAGAGCGTTTTGATCCAGTCCGGCACGTCGCGAAACGACCACTCGCCGTAGACGCCGCGCCGGGCCTTCGCCAAGGCCGACTCGTTGATGTCGGTCGCGAGCAGCGAGATCGTCCAGCTTTCGATGTCAGGCAGTAGTCGCTTAAGGAGAATCGCGATCGAGTACGGCTCCTCGCCGCTGGAACATCCCGCGCTCCACAGCCGCAGGTAACGTCCTTCGGTCCGTCGCCGCTCGATCAGTTCGGGCAGTACCATCTCCTCGAGAGCGCGGAACTGCGCCGCGTATCGGAAGAACGACGTCTCTCCGATCGTCAGCAACTGGACGAGGTCGTCGATGATCGGATCGTCAGCCCCGGACTCGAGGAGCTCGCGAATCGCCTCGAGGTCACGATCCTGCCCGGTGAGAACATCGACCGCACGAACGAAGTCGTCCCGTCGGCATCCATGGAAGCTCAGGCCCGTTCGTCGTTCGATCGCCGCCTCCAGCCGAGTGACAGCCTCGGATCCCGATCGGAGAGAACTGCCCGACGCGCCGTTCATTCGAGCTCGCCCTCCATCGCACGAGTCGACAGCAACGGCACGAGAGTCTCGTCGTGCCGTAGCATCCCGCGAACGAAGCGTCCGCCCGACCGTTCGCCCCATACCTCACGGCGCTGGTCTTCGGCGACGTCGATCACATCGATCGCGTCGTGGACGCAGAATCCAAACGGCGTCGTCGACGCGGCGACGACGATGTAATGGGCCGGGTCGATCGCGACGGCTCCCTGCTGGAGCGCCGGCCCCACGTCGAGCACCGGCAGCACCTGCCCCCGCAGGCTTATTGCACCGAGTACAGCGCCACCTGATGGAAGTCGCTCGATGTCGACCATTCGAATGATCTCGGAGATCTCCCCGATGTCGACGCCCATCGTTCCCGCTCCGATCCGGACCAGCAGCGCGGAGGACTGCGCGCCGCCGTTCATCATCACGCACCTCCCATCGGCGCCATGGCGCGCCGCTCCGCGAGGATCGAGTCGATCTGGTGGTGAAGATCGGTCGGGCTGAACGGCTTGGTGACGTATCCCGATGCGCCAAGCTCGACCGCTTTCGCAACGTCTGCCTCGCGCCCCTCGGTCGACACCATGATGACCTTCATCGCGCGGAGAGCATTCGAAGAGCGGAGGCGGGCCATCACCTCGATGCCAGTGAGGTTAGGCATGTTCACGTCGAGCAGGATCAGGTCGATGTCGGGATGCTCCCGGTGCATCGTCAGGCACTCGAGCCCGTCGCGCGCATGGAGCACCACTGTGCCTTCGTCGCGATAGCGTCGGAGAATCAGATCGTACATTCGGTGCAGCAACTCCGAATCGTCGACTACGAGAATCTTGCGAATGAAACGTGCGGCAGATTCGTTCATTTGTCGCTCATCCGATCGGTGTCCACGCCGCTCGACACGGCGTCGCCCGCCATCAGCGTTTCCACGAGCCTCGCGATCGCTGGAAGCCGTTGAGGTTTCTGCAGGAAGGCGTCGGCGCCCCGTTCGTACGCCAGCCGTTCGATCTCGGGAGTCCCGTACGCGGTGAGGAGAATGACCTTCGTGTCTGCGGCCCGCTCACGCACGTAACTCACGATCTCGAGCCCTTCGGCTCCGTGAATTCCCGTCAGGCGAAGGTCCGCGATCACGATCGAGTAATGACCATTGGCGAGCAGCGCCTCCGCTTCCTCGATCTCTCGCGCGCAATCGACGCGAAACCCTCGTGGAGAAAAGTAGTAGTTGAGCGCAAAGAGGATGGGCTCTTCGTCATCGACAACGAGCATCGTGCGGTCCATGCCCGGTTCACAACGCATGAAACGTGCCAGGCAGGCGCCCAGCGTGAACCCCTGCAGATCGCGATGTCAGGGCGGTGTCGCTCGAGACCCCAAGGGCCTGGCTCCCACGCGGACGTAGTTTTTCAGGATTTCGCCGTCCTGTTTTCGGACTTCACGAAGGAATCCGACTTGAGACGCGCGTAGAGTGCGGAGCGGGAAATTCCGAGGCGCGCCGCCGCGGCATCGACGCTGCCGTTCATGAGCTCGAGGATCGCGCCGATATGCCGCCGCTCGAGCTCGCCAAGCGTCAATCGCGGATCACCGATGGCGGGATGGTCTGACGGCGAGCCGATGAAGAAGAGATCCGACTCCTCGATGATCGATCGGCGCGTGAGGAGCACCGCGCGCTCCAGCACGTTCCTGAGCTCGCGAATGTTGCCCGGCCATGCGTGCGAGCCCAGGGCGCGCTGGGCCTCCGGACTCAGCGTGACGACCGGGAGGCCGAGCTCGTCGGCGATTCGGGTCAGCAGATCGAACGCGATGATGGGAATGTCTTCGCGCCGCTCCCGCAGCGGGGGCAGGACGATCGGCAACACGCTGATGCGAAAGTAGAGATCGCTGCGGAACCTGCCGTCGCGTTGCAGAGCTTGCAGGTCGTAATGCGTCGCCGCGATGAGCCGCACGTCGACACGCCGCGCGCGCACGGCGCCAAGTCTTCGCAGCGTCATGTCCTCGGTGACCTTGAGGAGCTTCGGTTGAACGAGGGGATCGGCGTCGCCGATCTCATCGAGAAACATCGTCCCGTGATCGGCGACCTCGAGGAGTCCCTGCTTCGCCGCGGTGGCTCCGGTGAACGCGCCCTTCTCGTACCCGAACAGTTCGCTCTCCAGAAGATCCCGCGAAAGGCCGGAGCAATTGATGTCGCAGAACGGCTCTCGCGCGCGCGGACCGTGATCGTGAATCCATCGTGCGAGAATCCCCTTACCGACTCCTGTCTCGCCCTGAACCAGTACGGTCAAATCAGTGTCGACGATCGCGGCGACCGAATCGGCGACGGTGCCGATGAGCCGACTGGCGCCGAGGAACGGGTTCAATTCGTTGCGAACCGAGCCACGCGAGCCGGCCGCTCGCACGCGGCGGGTTGCCCGATTCTCGGCAGCTCGCTGAACCACGACCCAGAGCGCTCCCGGGTCGATCGGCTTGGTCAGGAAATGTTCCGCGCCCTGATTCATCGCCTTCACGGCGAGCTCGATCAGCGCGTGCCCGGTCAGGACGATCACAGACGTGTTAGGCGACTCGTCGTGCAGGCGCGGAATGATCTCCTCGGCCTCGACGTCGGGCAGCGAGCAATCGACGATCGCGACCTCGGGGTGGAACGTGTGGAGGCGCGACACTGCGGAGGCCCACGTCGCGCTCTCGCGCACGTCGCAGCCTCGGCTGGCGAGATACGCCCTAATCGTCTCCCGGATCGCGCTCTCCGCCTCGACCACCAGAATCCGCATCATCGATGCACTTCCTGTTGCTCGCCTTCAGGCACGAGCTCGACAGCGCCGCGGCGGAGCTCCTCGACCGGAAGCATCACGTGGACCTCCGCGCCACCACCCGGGCGGTTCCGGATCGACACGGTTCCGTGGTGCTCTTCGATCAGCCGTTTGACGATCGCGAGGCCAAGTCCGGTGCCGCCGCGTCTCCGGGTGAAGAACGGCTCGAAGACGTGCGGAATATCCTCCTCACGGAATCCCGGCCCATCATCGGTGATGACGCAATCCGCGAGGCCGTCTGTCTGGCGCAGCTCGACCGCTACGCGACCGCGTGGAGGGGTGTGCTGAATCGAGTTCTCGAGGAGGTTGCGGAAGACCTGCTGCATACGCGGCGGATCCAGGAGGACCGTCGCCGGTTCGCCGCCGAGGCTCAGCTCGAGTGTGACGAGGCGTTCGGCGAGCAGGAGCTCGACGGTTCGCGCGGAAGCGCGAATCGCCTCGCAGAGATCTCCGAATCGGAGGACCGGCTCCTGGGGGCGTCCGTACTGGAGCAGATCCTCCATGAGCCCGGAGAGTCGTGCGACCTCTGCGCGCAGCCGCCCCACGAATTCGCAAGCCATCTGCGAGTCGAGCGACTGTCCGTCGAAGGCGTCGATCGTCGCCGAGACTGCGAAGAGAGGATTCCTCACCTCGTGAGCAACCCCCGCGACGAGCCTGCCGAGCGCCGCCATCATTTCGTTCCGCTTCACGGTCTCCTGCAACTGCCTGAGGCGCGTCACGTCTCGTGCGATGAAGAGAATCTGTCTGCCTTCGTCCTCGTACCAGTGACCGGTGATCTCCCAGCACTGGCCGTCACTCTGGTCGAACTCGCGAAGCATCTCGCCGGCCGACTCGAGCGAGAGGATCTCGCGCATTCCGCCCCAGGGCTGCCGCGCCGGAAGCTCCGACAGCCGCAGGCCTAACAAGTCTTCGAAGCCGCGCCCACTGAGTCGTTGGGCCGCCACGTTCACGCGGCGAATGACGCCGGCGCCGTCGGCGATGACGATCGGTTTGTCAATCGAATCGAACGTCAGGCGCCATTGCCGTGCCGCACCCTTCAGAGATGCGACGAGTCGCTCCTCGAGCTCAGCAGCAATCCGCTGCGGTGTAATGTCCTTGCCGGTCGCGACGAATTGTGTGATCTCGCCATGCGCGCCGAGGATCGGGCTGATCGTCTTGTCCTCGTAATAGATCTCGCCGTTCTTTCGCTTGTTGATGAACGTGTCCCTGAACGGGCGCCCGGCGAGAATCGCGTCCCAGAGACACCCATAGAACGCGTCGTCGTGCCGGCCTGACTTCAGGAATCGCGGGTTCGTGCCGATGACTTCGTCACGCGCAAAACCGCTCGATCTCTCGAACGCGGGATTCACATACTCGATCATTCCATCGCGTCGAGTGATCATCACGTGGTCGGCCGTCTGCTCGACAGCGCTCGTGAGCATCGTGATCGCGCGGTCCGAATCGTGCCGGGCGGTGACGTCCTGGATCATGCCAGTCAGCCACGCGCCTTCGCCGACCTGGTCGGGAATGACCCTTCCGCTCACGCGGATGATCCGAGCAGCGTCGTCTGCGCGGTGAATTCGAACCTCGAGGCTGAAGGCGGTGTGGTCGCGTTCACCTCGCTCAAAGGCGCATTCAAGGCCGGCTCTGTCCGTCGGATCGACGAAGGTGAGGAGCAGCGCTCTGTCAGGCTCCACAGATCCCGGCATCAGCCCCAGGATTCGAAACACGGAATCCGACCATTCGACCTTCCCTGTCCCCAGCTCCTGATACCAGTGCCCGGCGTGCGCCAGCTCGCGCGTTTCTTCGAGCTCGCGCGCGAGTCGTCGACGCTTCGATTCGCTTTGTTCGATCTCGCGTGAGCCGCACACGATCCAAACCTTGAAAGACTCTCCGGCGAGCTCGATGTCCTCAACGCATACCTGCGACTCGAACGTTCGGCTGTCGCGGCTCGCGCACTTCACGAAGTTCTCGCCAGTCGCAACGAAGCCTGAAACGAAACCTGTGGTCGCCGCGGCCGGGATCAAAGACGAAATCGCGCGGCCCACGAGTTCGGCGGGCTCCCACCCGAAGATCGGCAGAACCTCCGGCGTTGCAGCACAAATCCTTCCTCCCTCGTCCGAGAGGATTGCGCATGCTCCGATGAGAGTTCCTAAGGCCAAAGCAGGCACCGCTGCACAACAGGAACCTGGACGAAGCTGGGACCGAAGTATCACACCACGCTACCGACACAGAGCACCAGGCCGAACGTACCGCCAACGTGTGATCGAGATCACCCGGCGCGAGCAGGCAGGAAAACGTCCGTCCCCCGACGAGCTCCATCGTCAGGAAGAGAATCCCGTCTGACTCGCCGAGCGAGTGGAGTGTCACGACATTCGGAGGGTCCAGTGCCGCGAACGCTTCCGCGGATGTTCCGTGGATCATTTGCGCTTTGCAGGCGAGTCCGGACGAGTCCCGACGAACGAAAACCCTCGAGATGGAGGTATCCCGACATGTCTCGACGTTCGCGGGGGGGGGAATCGCGCCAAATTCACGGGCTCGGATCGTGCTATCCAGCCTTTGAAATGAAATTCGAAGCTGTGACCCCTTCTGCCTTCTGCTGGGGCGAGAGAGAGGAGAGATTTCGAAGGAAGTTCGAAACTGGAGAGTGGCACATCCGGTCGCTGTTTCAGGGGCTCGAACTTCCCGAAGAGATCCACCACCTCGTGGACTTCGGCTGCCCCGTGCGCAACATGCCAACGCGTGGACATCTGAGAGCATGCGCCATCTCATCGAGTGGACGCTTCGGCAGTATGCGCGTATCCTCGAATCGAAGCCCCATCCTCTGCCGTTGTGATGTTCATCCGACGTCGAACATCGCGCGTGGATCTCGTGCCGAGCCTGTGCCCGTTAGCGGCGAGAGTCACTTGGCGCCTCGAAGGGGGACCCACTCGTGAAATCAGGTGGACTACATCTTTCAGTGGCAGCCATCGCGATTTTCGGCCTAACCGCATTCGGACAATCGGGGCCGCCGTACGATGGATCGCTGTTCGCTCAGCCACCGTCCGATCGCGGAGAAGCCGGGGTCGTCATCGCGCCCGCCAATGAGAATCCCGAGACGGGCGGACGCATCAGGCCGGTAAGAATCGACCAGTCGCTCTTCGTGCACCCTCCAGCCGATCTCAGTGGGGTTGCAGTCGTCGTCCCACTCGGAAACGTGAATGCCGTAGCCGGCGGACACGTGCGGCCGGTAAACCACATGTACCTGGAGTATCTCGATCCGCGCGGTGGCGGCGCGGCTGCACTCGATGTGGATGCAATGGCCGTCGGCGAGATCGTCCTGGTCTTCCACCAACAGTCCGAGGCCTGCGTGCTGCCGGACGCCAGCGTACCGGGCGGATGTGCCACCGGACCTGGCGCCACGGCAACCATCGACGACTACCAGATCTTCATTCGACACACCGACTCCCTCACAGTCAGCTACGACCATCTGCACGCGCTCGACGCAGGGCTCGGACTCCCCGACTGGCGGGATGAGCACGCCGGATGGGTGCGACTCGGCTCTTCGAGCATGTTGTTTCTGGGCTCGAACGGCGCGCTGCCCCCGGTGAGCGTCACCCCAGGTCAGCGTATGGGCGAGACACGCAATTACTCGACGAGCTGGGACATCGGAGTGATCGATACGCGGCGTACGCGGTATTTCCTCGGGACAGGCTTGCTGCGCTATCCGACACTGCCTCAGTTTTTCGAGGCCCTCGCCGCCTCCGGCGTGACGCTGGATCCGTTAGGTCCCGGTCAGCCTTTCCCGGGGGAGGCGTTCGTGAACTCCGCCTGCTTCATCGACTATCTCACGCGGCCGCTGGCAACGGCGTGGCGCGCAAAACTCGCGGGTGATGGCTCCTGCGGTCGACCCGACTGGGACGTCGTCGATACGCTGCAAGGGAATTGGTATCGCGCGGACATCACGGAACCGACGCTGGAGAACATGTTCGCGACGGAAGAAAGCGCGATTTCCTTCAGCGCCTATAATTACGATCCCGCAAATCAGACACAGATCGGATTCGGTGAGAACTTCTTCGCCATGGCACCAGCAACTGCCGACCCGACCGCCGTTGCGGCAGCACGTGAACGAACGTCTCACGGGCTCCGTTTCGTGACGGACCGCACGTCAGGAACGCGACACAACCCCGACCCCGCGACCGTGCACACATCTGACTACGCCTGCTACGACCTGCCCGACCGGCAAGGCGGTCCCGGTCACCCCTTGCCTCCCGGTAGCATGGTCACGTATCTCCCGATCGCGGATGGCGAGGTGCACCTGAAACTTCGCTACTTCGCGACGAGCTGCGCGGAAAGACTGGCCGCCTATCAAGCGAATCCCGGACTGCTCGATGACGCAGCAGCGGCGTGGTGGGGCGACTACGTGCGATGATGGCGCACGCCGTGACCTGCTCTATCGGGACACGAGCTCAGCGCATCGAGCAGGCAGACTCGGAAGGCGGGATTCGATTCTCAATGCCCCGCCCGCGACTTGCCGCCGCCCGCACCGAAGCCGTGAGAGAGTGATCGACGGCGACCCCTTGCGGCGCGCGGCGCGAGTACGCGCCAACCGTGCGGTTATTCACTGAATATCGAGTCTCCCGCGCTACCGGTCGCCTCTTTTCCATCCCTCGACGCTCCCCGCGCGTCGGCAAATTGCGAGCAGGGCCTTGACACCTGCCTCCGGACGCCCCACGTTTTGCGTATCCCAAACCGTTTTTCACGTCCGAACGCGGGAGAACCCTGCGTCTCCTGTCCGGAACGTGTGCATCGTCGAATTTGCCACTTCGAGGAAAGGAGATCTGGAATGACCACGGCTACCAGGCAGACGATCGAAACGCTCAGAGAGCGTGCCCGCGGCCAGGTGATTACCGCCGCCGACGACATCTACGACGAGGCACGAAAGGTCTACAACGGGATGATCGACAAGCGCCCGGCCGTGATCATTCGCGCCGTCGATGTCGGCGACGTGATCGCCGCTGTCGACTACGCGCGGGAGAACGGGCTCGACCTCGCGGTGCGCGGTGGTTCCCACAGCGTCCCCGGATTCGGAACCTGCGACGACGGCGTCGTGGTCGACCTCGTACAGATGAACGGCGTTCGTGTCGACCCTAACGCCAAAACCGCGCGCGCCGAGGGCGGCACCACCTGGGGCGGCTTCAATCACGCGACCTACCCGTACGGGCTGGCAACGACCGGCGGAATCATCGCCAGCACCGGGATCGCCGGCCTCACGCTCGGTGGCGGGATCGGGTACCTCACCCGCGGCTACGGCCTGTCGCTCGACAACCTGATCTCGGCGGATGTCGTCACCGCGGACGGTCGCGTCCTGGTGGCCAGCGCCAGGGAGAACGAAGATCTGTTCTGGGCGATCCGCGGCGGAGGCGGGAACTTCGGCGTCGTCACCTCCTTCGAGTACCAGTTGCACCCCGTGAAGGACGTCGTCGCCGGGATCTTCTTCTACCCGATCGACAGGGTGCGCGACGTCCTCGGTTTCTACCGCGACTACGTCGCGAAGGCGCCCGAAGCGATGGGGCTCTTTCCGGCGTTTCAGATTGCGCCCCCACTCCCCTTCATCAAGCCGGAAGACGTCGGCAAACCATTCATTGCGATCGTGTCGTGCTGGTCCGGGGCCGCGGACAAGGCAGAAGCCGAAATGGCGAAGCTGCGGGGCGCCGCGCCGATCGTCGCCGAAATGGTGGCCCCGATGCCGTACTACGTGATCAACGGGCTGTTCGATCCGCTCCTGCCGGCCGGACTTCAGCATTACTGGAAGGCATCCTTCGCGACGGAGCTGACGGACGCCGCCGTCGCTGTACACGCAGAGTTCGGGCCGCGGGTGCCGGTCGTCAGCTCGACGATGCACATCTACCCGATCAACGGCGCCGCGCACCGCGTGAAGTCCGATGCGACCGCGTTCGCCTACCGTGAGGCGAGCTTCGCAACGGTGATCGCGGGAATGTGGCCGGACGCCGCTGACAACGCCAGGAACACGAAGTGGGTGAAGGACTACTACAAGGCGCTGGAGCCGCACTCCCTCTCCGCCGGCTACGTCAACTTCATGGCAGACGACGACGCCGATCGCGTCAAGGACAACTACAGGGGCAACTACGACCGGCTGGTGAAGGCGAAGCGGAAGTACGATCCTGGCAACCTGTTCCATATGAACCAGAACATCAAACCTTGAGGATCATCGAGACGACGTCGAGCTCGAGCGACCGCACCCAGAACCCGAAGCCCTTCTCCGTCGACGCGAAGAACGCGACGTGCCGGCCGTCGGGCGAGATCACGCCCCACCCCACATCCGACTCCGCGACGAGCGACGCGGCCCGCGGGTCGACAGCCTTGCGCGCGCGAGTGGGTCGACAACAACTCGACCCTCCAGCCTCTACTTCTTCCCCAGCGCAGTCACCGCGTTCACGATCACGTGGCTCTCCGGCAGCAGTGATTCGTCTTGCGCGATCAAGAGACACCTACCGTCGGGAGCGACGTCGAAGAAAGAGACGAGGTAGTGGAGCGGAGAGTCACCGCCTTCGGTCCCCGAAGATTGACCGACGTCATACAGGGTGCAGACATGCGGGTGATTCAACTGCGAGATCGCGTTCGCTTCGCGGTCGAATCGCTGGAGGAACTGCTCGTTCCCGGCGAGTCCCGGCGGCAGCACCTTGATCGCGAGCTCGCGTTCGAGCCGCGTATCCTTCGCTCGCTACACCTCGCCCATTGCCTCGGCCCCGATCGACGCAATGATCTCGTAGGGCCCGAGCCGGGTTCCGGCTTGAATTGTCATGAACCCGAACAGGACAACAGACCGGTGAGAGTGGAACCTTCGTGCTCGTGAGGAGCTACGCGTCCGGGTGACAGGCGGAGAATCCCGAAAGCCATGAGCGAGGTCGGGACGATCGAGAAGACGATCACCTTTCTTCGCCGCTCAGCGCTTCGAACCCTGGCACGACGTCGAGGAGCTCCTCGTCGATTCCGCTCTGGCGCAAGCGATGGAATGTTCCGTTGACGTCCTCGAGAGGCTAGCCGATGTGCGTGTCGGCGCATCGGGTCACATCGAGGCCCTAGACCGTACGTTAGCCGCGCCTAAAGTATAGATTCGAGGCCTGACCCCACTCCCGACCCCACTCCCCGCTACCGCGAGGCGATCCGCCTCACCGAGATCGACGGGCTGACTCAGGCCGAACTGGCCACGCGGCTCGGGATCTCACTGTCGGGCGCGAAGAGCCGAGTGCAGCGGGGTCGCGAAACGTTGAAGGACCTGCTGCTCGACTGTTGCCACGTCGAGGTCGACCGCCACGGGAACGTCACCGGCTATCGCGACCGCGTCTGCTGCGACACCTGCGGCCCTCACGACGCGTGCGGGCCGACGCCGCGCGGACGAACAAGCTAGCACTCAGTCCGGAAGTTGGGCGCGATGGCCACGGCCCTCCTCGCGGGCGACAACGCCGCGTCAGCGGCGAAGGATCGTTAGCCCACAGCTTCAGCTGTGGGACCGAGCGTCACCCCACAATTAGCGCCGCGTAGCGGCGCAGGAGATGGCACACGACGAGGGCGTTTCACGCTCTCCTGCGCCGCTACGCGGCGCGTTGCTTGTTCTTCGACGTGCACCCCCGACTGAAGTCGGGGGCTACCGATCCTTCGGCGCTACGCGCCGTATTCGGGCTTCCGATGATCTGCCGCGTGTAACGTCCGTGATGCCACGTAGCGCCACTCCGGATCATCCCTCGCTCCAACGGAGCCGTCCTCTATTTCTTCGCTCGGAATGACGGCTGCGCCGCGAGACGCCTTATCTCGAGGTCACTGCAGTTAGGCGCAATCCACAACCAAGCCCATCGACAGCCCGCCTCGGTCAGCGCGGATTCTGCAGAAACACCACATATCCACGGAACGATGGATGCTCCTCCAGGGACGGCGGCGGCGTCCACTCCCCGCCTTGCAGCAGACCGACGCGGAACGGGATGGTCAGGCCACCAAGGCGCGACAGATAGCGCTCGTAGCCGGGGATGACTCGCCTTCCCTGATAGATCTGCAGCACGACTTCGTCGACGACGCCTTCGAGCGCGCGCAGATCCCGGGGGTCACCGTTCGCGCTCCAGTCGAGGAGGCCGGTGATGCCGAGACGGTACCGCTTTGGCAACCGCGCGCGCAGATCGCGCAGGAAGGCGCCGTACTCGTCGAGATGATGCGTGCCCGAGTCGAAATCGATCTGCACGCCGACCAGTCGGTTCCCTGCCGCGCGCCAGCGCTCGATTTGCGCCAAAAGCTGCGCGTGGATACGCGGAGTCCAGCGCAGCGTTTCGACACGGTAGACGATCCAGACGTCCGCGTCGGCGATTCGCGGCGTCGCCGCGCGCTGCGATACCAACCGGGGCTCGGGAGCTGCGTCCTCGATCTCCCCCTGCAGCACGTAGACCGCTTTCGCCTGCGCGAGCACCGGCTGAGGTTCGACACCGGCCCACAACCAGAAGGCGTCGTAACGCGCCGCGTCGACCGTCTCAGCAGCGACGGTCCGCGGCGTCGGCCAACTGGCCAGCACGACGATCATCAACGCAATGAAACGCGACATGCGGTCACCAGTAGTAGCGCAGCTGCTTCGCCCAGGGTGTTGCGGGGTAGCGGCGCTTGAGCTCGGTGAACCAGGCCTTACGCGTTGCAACCGGCACGTCCGCGCCACCGCAATCGTTGTTGCCGCTCGGTGCATAACAGTTGATTGCGCGGAACAGCGCGTAGGCGCGCTCCTCCGCCGGTGCCTTCGGATCGTCGATGACCCGCTGATAGAAACTCTGACGCGGCAAGTGGCTCCCCGGGAAGAGACTCGGACTTCCTCCCAACTCGTCGGCAGCCGGAGCCCTGTCGATGCCGAAGCGGTCGTAATCGAGACCGTTGAGACGCATGAATTCGGCCAGACACAAACCCGCCGTCACCGATTGCGGAGACTTCGCGAGCTCTTCCGTGACCTGCTGCAGCGGTGGGCACGAGTAGTCGTCGGACGTGCCCGACGAGCGGAAATCGGCGAGGGCGGTCATCTCGCCCAGGATGCGGTAGCCATCGTCTTCGGCCTCGAGGTTCGCCGGCAGGCGTTTCGAATCGGCGATGAACTCCGCGTACCGGCCTCGCGTCAACTGCTTGTAGAGCAGCACGTAGAGCGCGACCGCCCGTTCGCGAGGCGTCGCTTTCGAGTCCTCTGCGATCGCTCGCAACAGGTCGGGGCCGGCCACGTGCATCAGGAGGGGATCGCGCAGAGCCGGATCGACGACCAGGCTAGCCGAGGCGAACACGCGCGCGAGCGCGCCGTGGCGCTCGTCGTACATCGCCAAGGCGACCTCGAGCGTCTCTCGCTGATACGCGCCGCGCGCCTGTGGAAACAGGGCGACGAGCGCGGCACGGGCGCCCGCATCGCTGGTCGCATCGAGTGTCAATGCGCGCAGCGTCTGGCGACTGAACTCCAGCGTGGTCATCGGCTTCGACTGCGCCGCCGCCGGGATCAGTTGCAGCACGCGCGCAGGCGCGCCTTCGACGAACCATGCGTGCGCGGCAAGAAGATAGTCGAAGAGCGCCGGCTGGCCCTTGAACCGGGGGCGCAGCGCCTCCACCGCTTCACGTGTGATGCGGCTCTCGGGCGAGCGCATGCGGCGAAGCGCTTCGACCGCGATCAGGAGCGGATGCGACTCCGGCGCGAGATACGCATCGGGTTCGAGCTTGGCATCGATCTCCTGGGCGAGATCGAAATCGTTCACGTTGCGCAACGCGGCGTCCTGCTGCTCGATCTGCCAGGCATAGGCCGCGGCCAGCGCGGACTGATCGCCAGCGAGCCAATGGACACGACGCAGCAGCCCGTATGCGGACGCGGCGTAACGACCGCGCGGATACGCCTTGAGATAGGCCTTCAGCGCGGACTCCGCCTCGCCGAGTGCCTTGCGATCCATCGTGTCGTGGTCGATCGTCCCCCACTCGTCGAATCCGTTCGCCTGCGCGAGGAGCGCCCAGCTCCGGCCGGTCATGTAGAGCGCCGCCTCGCGCACCCACGGCTGGCGGCTGTCCGACAACGCCTTGAACGCCGACGCGTCGTACCGTGCGGCGTAGAAGTCGCGTACGGCGCGCAGGTAGGCAGCGAACGGCCGAGCGGCATCCGACCGGACCTCCACGGCAGGAGCAGGCTCGCCTCCGGCGGCATTGCAGGTCACAGCCATGCGCGCCTTGATCAGCCGCTCACGATCGTCTTCCGGCAGCTTGCCTTCGGAATTCAACGCCTCGATGAACTCGGTCTGCCCGCGATCGATGCTGAGGCAGGCGCTCCCCTCGCCGCTCGCCCACAGCCCCGACGATTCCTCGTCCGCCGGAGGCACCGGGCGCAACCGGACCGAGAAGGATTCCCAGCCTAACGGCACGACCGGCTCGGGGAACTCCGCGCGATCGACCGGGCGAAGCTCGCCCATCTGCCCGCCACGCAGATCCATCATCAGGAGAACCAGATTCACGCGCGTGTCGTTGCCGGGCGCGAGCAGCGCCGTGCTGCTGCAGTCCGAGAACGACGAGGAGGCAGCCATGACCCGCTGCCAGCAGCCGTAGTCCCCGCTGGCGTAGGTCGAAACGCACCAAGCCAGGATTCCAATCAACCACGCGGTGATGAAGGACTTTCGCATCGACGGGCTCCTTCGAAGGCCTGGCGAAGGGGGAAGGAGTGAGGGGGGCAGGCCTCGAATCTATCGTTTGGGAGTTGCAATCATACAGTTTGGAGACGGTCTGGACGCCGTGCGATCGGTCACCGCGACGAGTGTCGAGACGAACGGGGAGTCGCAACCAAGGCGCTGCGGTCGGATCCGAAAACTGGAGAATTTGCTGGCTTGCCCATAAAGCAAGCGCCACACGCGCCTCTGCTCATTCCCACGGATCTTGCTTGTCAGAATCCTCCATTCTTCCGAGCTGACCCCACCTTCGCAGGCCGATACTATCGAGCGGTGAGTAAACTGCAAGCTTCAGGTCCGAGAGTCAGAGAGCCAGGTCAAGCTTCCGGCCACGGCCAAAAATTCAGATCTTCGCTATCCCCACCGCCCCGTTGGTGTCGTTCTACGAGGGGTGGAATCGTCACAAATTGAGTCATGTCGTGGCATGATCGGTTTGCCGTGCCTGATCAACCGATTCCACCGCTTGAAGTTCGAGATCCTCGTCGCGCCCGACTACTCGAACAACTCGTGTCGCTCGGTCCCGGGCCGGCGGCACTCTATCGCGACGCGTGTCGTTTCTTCGATGGCTTGATCGCTGCCGAAACGGCGTCGCACCTAGCCGGGCACCTGCAGCGTGAGTTGCTCAGCGCAGTTCATGACGTTCTCTTGCCGTCGGACTACGCCGACCCTCAAGCAGGCGATGATCCCAAAAGTACCGCGGCGATTCTCCGCGCGCTCGAACTGCCGTCGAACACCGACGTAACCAAACTTCGCAAGGCGCTCCGCGCCTTCTTCAAGCCGCAGGGCGGTGGTGGCATCACGAAGGTAAAGATCATCGCGAACGCCCTTGGTCTTCCTGTCGAGCACGAAGTGGTCGCACTCTCTCGCGAGCTCAAGCTACACGCGGTCGCCCACCGTTCGGGTCTTGACGCGCCCCCAACGCTTGAATCACTCCGCGAGACGTGGGAACGCCTTCAGCGTCTTTTGTCTCTGTTTCTCGAACACTTCGAGAAGAGTTACGCGTCCGCGTACACCAAGATCCGCGCGGCTATCGCTGCGCACGATCTCGAAACCTTCCGCACGATGGTCCCGCAGAACTTTACGACGCTCAGCTACTTCTTCGAGCGACTCGAAGGCGATGTCTGGTTCGACGAAATTCGGCGAAGCGACACCTTCTCTGCTCTCCCTCCCGGCGGTGGATGGCCCGCGCTCGCGTACCTCGCCCGCGTCGCTCCAAACCGGTCGACCGATATTCGGGACATTCTCTTGGCTATCCCGTCGACTGACAACGAGTTCGTCTTGATGGGGATGATCGACACCGCTCTTCGATTGCCTCCGGCAGACGCGCTCCTTGCACTTCAACGAATCGCGCCCGACGTGGTGGCGCTACGCGCTGACTCCTTCGTTCCGCACGATTTCATGGAAGCAGTTGGTGAGTATGCTCTCACTGATCCCGACCTTGCGTTTGCGTTGATCCGGCCGTTCTTAGAGCTGCATGTGGCTGATGAACCGCGAGGTGGTTACCTCGGTTCACGTGAACTGACAGCCCGCGTTGATCTGCATACCTACAGCGAAATCATCGAAGGTCCACTTGCGGCCGTCATCGCTGCGCGTCCCGTCGCGACACTCGCGTCACTCGTCGAGTTGCTCGACGCCGCCTTGCGGGAGGAATACGGCACGCCTCCTGACGACTATTCCGTCGCATGGCGGCCGGCGGTCGAACCGCACGGCCAAAATCACGAGTACGAGCCGCTGCCGATCCTCTTCGACGCCGTACGTCTGGCCGCCGAACGCGCGTGCAGCGCCGAACCCGAAAACGCCAGCGACCTGATTCGCGATCTGTTTGCGCTCCGGTGGACGCTCTTCGAACGTCTCGCAATCCACCTTGCGCGGGTCGCGCTGCCTCCAACCAGTTCACTCGTGCGCAAATACGTCCTCGATGTCCAAACTCTTACGAACAACGAGGGACGACACGAGAAGCACCTTCTCGTTGCTCACGCTTTCCCGTATTTATCGAACGCGGATCGTCGCACCTTCGTGGATGCGATTCTCAAAGGAACTCCTGAAGTAGACCGCGACGACGAACTGCGCGAAGCCCGTATCAAAAGTTGGCGACTGAAACGACTCACTTGGATCGCGGAGCATCTACCCGAAGACGCCCGCCGCGTCTATGAAGAGCTCCGCGGTGATGATGACGATCTCGGTCCAAGTGCCGACTTCGACTTCTACACGACCGCGATGTGGGTAGGCCCGACAAGCCCGAAGACGACCGCCGACTTTGAAGCGATGCCGCTTCCCAGCCTCGTCGACTTTCTGCGCACATGGGTACCACCCTCGGGAATGATGGCGGACACGCGAGACGGCGTTGGCCGCGAACTCGCACCGGCCATCGAGCAGCGCGCCGAAGAGATCTCCGAATCCGCCGAGCAGTTCATCGGCCTCGATCCAACGTTTGTTCGCGAGCTCCTTGCCGGCCTTACGGACGCGGCGAAGAATAGAAAGGCTCTCAAATGGGATCCGGTCTTACGCCTTGCTGCATGGGCTGCCTCGCAACCGCGCGAAATTGCTGGCCGATCACGATCAGATCTCGACGATGATCCAAATTGGGGCCGGACCCGCTCGCAGATCGGCCGCCTGCTACAGCAAGGCTTCAAGAAGCGCGAGACTCAGATTCCCTCCGAGTTCCGCAGTCTCGTGTGGGAAATCATTCACCCGATCACGGCAGATCCCGATCCTGACGCATCACGTGACGAAGGAAACGATCCTCTCACCACCGCCATTAACAGCACGCGCGGCGTTGCCCTTGAGGCCGCGATCGGATACGCGGCGTGGGTGCGCGATGGCTACTTCGCTCCGCCCGATGCCGGCCGCGAACCGTTCCACGACATGCCGGAGCTCGAAGCGCTGCTCGCAAGCCACCTCGACCCTGGTGTGGACCCCTCGCCAGCTGTGCGCGCTGTCTACGGACAGCATCTCTTCGACATTTGGATGCTCGAACCTCGATGGGTCGTGGATCATCTCGACCAGCTCTTTCCTGCATCGTCACCTCGGCTCGCCGACGCCGCCTGGCAAACATGCTTTGTGTACGGGCGCCGCTTTAACAAATCGATCCTGCGCGACCTCCGCCCGCAGTATGAGCGAGCCGTCGATTCAATAGGAACAGCGCCTCCGCTCTATCGCGACTACCCAAGCCAACTTGGCTCCTATCTGCTCTATCAGTATTTCGATGGCGTCGAAGAACTTGGTCCTGGCTCGCTGCTAGATCGGTTCTTCCGAAACGCAGATGTGGACACGCGCACTCGTATTGTCAGCTTCATTCCGCATCACGTGGACGAATTTGCTCAGCAAGGTGAACAGCCGCCGATCGAACGCGCGATGGCTTTCTGGTCTTGGAGAGTAGCCACGTCGAAAGACGGTGCCGACCTGCGGGGCTTTGGGCTCTGGATGCCCAGCCACCGTTTCGATCCGGTCTGGCGCCTGACGCAACTCAAGCTCGCAATTGATCGCGGCGGCGTACCGCTCCATGAACACGCCGTGATCGGTGCATTGCCGTCGCTAGCGGCGCTGCACCCAACCCTTGTTCTCGATTGCATCGCGTCGCTGATCCAGCAAGCCGGCTCCTACATGCAGATCTATCGCTTCACATATCGCGGCGAGGTCGAAGCGATTCTGAGGGACGCGCTTGCGTCGGACAAAACAAGTGTCCGCACCACCGCATGTGAACTTGTTAACACGTTGATCGCCAGAGGATTCACGAAGCTTCTCGCTCTCCTCGAGCAGTCGCCGCCCGCTGACGACCGGCTCTGATCTCCACTCGCATGACAGACCTTCTTCCGCCAGCCTTCAGGATCGGATTGCAGAAGCAGCAGCGACGTCGGGTACGAGACGCTTTTCCACTTCTTGCGTCGCTCGACTCGGAAGACATCCTCTCGTTGACCGACTACCTCGACGAACGACCGCAACGGTTCTACTCAAGCTCCGCCATGGACTCGATGACAACGCTTCTGACAGAGATCAGGCGCGACCATCCCGATATCCTCATCGGTTTCTTTCGCGACCAACATGAGGCGCTCAAGGTCGCGTTTCGCTCCGCCGAAGAGGTCAATCGAACTTCGATTCATGATCGTCGGCTTGACGAACTTGGCGGCGTGCTGAAGCAGCTCTCGGTACTCGACAACACGATTCATCCCGCATACCTCCGCTTGATGGAATCCGTTCTTGGAACGACGATCGTGCCTATTGCCCGCTACTCGCGACGCCGCCGCAACAAGGACGAGAACACTATCCCTCTGACTGCACGCATCGAGGAGGTAACCACGGGTCCTCTCGGTCCCTCGCTAGCTCCCTTCGAACGTGTCATGCGCAACGCCATCGCCCATGGCGGGATTGTCTTCCGTGACGGAGAGATCGAATACAGGGACAGCAAACAAACCGTCGTTCACCGCGTTGCAGCCGCATTCGCTCAGTTTGACCGTGCACTCGATGTCTGCAATGCATTGTTGCTCGCGTACCGGTTGTTCTTCGTCAGCGCCGCTGACTTCTTTGCGGCGCATGCTCTTGCCATTCCACTTCCCGTACTCATTCGGGAACTTCGTGCGCAAGTCGAGTCCGTGAGTTGGTCAATCGAAGGCGCTCTCGAAACGACTTACGCAGATGACACTCCAGGCCTGCGAGTCTTCGCGAACGGACGATTTCGTGACGTGATCAAGATCTATGAGGCGACTACGAGGACTGCGGCCGTCGCCGAGCGCCTCGCGCCATCGTTCACGACATACGAAGTGATCGTTGATCAGTTTTCACGACCTTCCGGCGTCGGCGTCTTCAGCGGTAAGCGTCTTCATGACCTTCGGCAAGCAAGTGTTCAATCGCTCGGCGATATCGCCGCCGAAGCGGCTCGGAACTCTCTATTGATCTTCAACCCTGTTCCGCGCAAGCCTTGGCCGAACACGATTCGCAATGCCGGCTCCTGGGTTGAAGCCGTTCGCTCTGTTCGCGGAAGCGTCGTTCCAAAACGCCGACCGGTTGTACGCTTCTCGCGTATCCACCGCAAAGCTCATTACCTTCAGGTGGACGCAACGATCGTGCTCGAGATCGAAGATCGCGAGAAAGCAAAGGCGTTCGTTCGGAAATCCCGTCGCGCGTTAATCAGCATGGCGATTCGGCACGCTCGTGCACGTTCCGAAACGCCGCTCTGGCGGTTCGTTCCGGTTGGCTTCATCAGTCTGGATCTATTCCTGCTCGATGCTCGAACTCGCGATCTCCATGGGCTTGGCCAGAACTACCTCGGCCAACTCCTCGAACGCCGCCTCGGCCGAATCGACGTGCCTCTACTTCACAAAGCCACCACGGAGACAGTTCCACGAGGCCGCATCGACTGGAACAGCATGCCGTACGGTGACGACGGCACAGATGTGAAGTGACTCGCCGAAGTGGCCCAGAACTAGCTGCGTTTTGCGACGTCGAAGTCAGTTGGGGAATGGGGACAAAGCTTCGTTTTTCTCTTTGCGCAGTCGATCAGACTCGAAGTCCAGTTGAGTCAACGAATTGAGATCCGATTTCCCTCGGGCCGAGCTTGATTGACTCGGCGCACATTCTCGAGCGTGGCTTCAAGGGTGAGTTGAAGGGTCTACTATTTGTAGAGTTTCGAAGTCAGGACCTCTGACCCTTCTCCTGGTCCCGCTCCCCTGCGATCTGACCCCACGGCTTTCGAATTCTCCGCGCCGCCTGAGCCTGCGCAAAAAGGCGCTGCACCCTCACAATATCCGGAGCACTCATTCGTCTACCTACATAGATGAACGCGGTGAGCGTACAGCCGATGGAGATCGAACAGGACCGGCGGATTTCCGAGGTGGTCGAGCGGGAGCAGTCGCGGCTGCGCGATTTCATCCGGAGACGCGTCCCCGATTCCCGGGACGCCGAGGACGTTCTGCAGGACGTCTTTCAGCGGTTGGTGGAAGCGAACCGGCTGCTGATGCCGATCGATCAGATCACCGGCTGGCTCTTTCGCGTGGCGCGCAATCGCATCGTCGACCTCTTCCGGAGGAAGAAGCCGGAGGAGCTCGGCGACATCGCGCTCGCGGGCGACGACGGCGAGCTGCTGTCGCTCGAAGAGCTGATCCCCTCCGCCGATGCCGGACCGGAGGCGCGTTACGCGCGGGCCCTGCTGCTCGAGGAGCTCGAGCTCGCGCTCGACGAGCTGCCCGAAGAGCAGCGCGAGGTCTTCGTCGCGCACGAGCTGGAAGGGCGCAGCTTCAAGGAAATCGCCGCCGACACCGGCGTCAACATGAACACCCTGCTCTCGCGAAAACGCTACGCAGTGCTGCACCTCCGGGAACGGCTGCAGAGCATCTACGACGAGACGAAGAACGGATGAGGAGAGCACATGAGAAAGAAATGGATCTATATCGCGCCGCTGGCGATCGTGGGGATGGTGATCTTCGTCGCGATCGGTGGCACCGTCGTGCGCGAGCTCTGGAACTGGCTGGCGCCGTCACTCTTCGGCCTCAAGACGATCACCTTCTGGCAGGCCCTCGGGCTTCTCGCCCTCTGCAGGATCCTGTTCGGCGGATTCGGTCTCCACGGCTCCCATCGCGCCGACAGACGTCGCATGTTCGAGCGATGGGAAGCGATGAGCCCCGAGGAACGGGAACGATTCCGCGAAGGGCTGCGTGGGCGGTGCGGCTATCCGGCCGCGAGCGACGTTCCGATTCCACCCCGAAGGGATGGAGGAGAGTAGCCGGTGGCAACCCCGCGAAGCGGGGGCCGCCACCGGTCAGGTCCCACCTCATGAAATCGTTAGGGAAAAGGCCCGAAGGCGCGCGCCTCGAGCGCATCAAGGCGTCGCCGCTCTGGGATGGCGCACGGTTCGCCAACGTTCACCCGGTCATCCCCGGCCTTCGCGATCCGGGCGCATCGATGCCGGCCATCAAGGATTTCCTCTGCGGCGGTCAGCGGCGCGTCCCACGCCGCCCGCTGCCGTCGGTGAGCCCGCTCGACACCTGGCGCAGGCCCGCTGACAGCGGACTGCGCGTCACCTGGCTCGGACATTCCACGGTGCTCATCGAAATCGATGGCGTGCGCGTGCTCACCGATCCGGTCTGGGGACGGCGTGCGTCGCCGTCGAGTCTTGCGGGTCCCAAGCGATTCCAGCCGGTGCCGGTTCCACTACGTACGATGCCGGCGGTCGACCTCGTGATCGTGTCGCACGATCACTACGACCATCTCGACTATCCGACGATCCGAGAGCTCGCAAAGACCAGCGTCCCGTTCGTGACCTCACTCGGCGTCGGAGCGCACCTCGAAGCGTGGGGCGTGGCGCCCGAACGGATCGTCGAGCTCGACTGGTGGGAATCGCACGAGCTACCGGGCTCCGGGATCACGGTCACCGCCGCGCCATCGCAGCACTTCTCCGGCCGAGGCCTGCACGACCGGAACGCGACGCTCTGGTCGTCGCTCGTCGTCCGCTCGCCGCGGCACGCGGTCTTCTTCAGCGGCGATACCGGCCTCACCACCGAGTATGCGCAGATCCGCGAGCGGCTCGGCCCATTCGACCTCGTGATGCTCGAAGTCGGCGCCTTCCACCCCGCATGGGGCGACATCCACCTTGGCCCCGAGAACGCCCTCAAGGCCTCGGCACTCCTCGGCGGCGCCCCGTTCCTCCCCGTCCACTGGGGCACGTTCAATCTCGCGATGCACGCCTGGGACCAGCCCGCAGAGACACTGCTCGAGCTGGCGCCAAGAACGGGAACGCGACTCGTCATGCCCCGTCTTGGTGAACCCGTCGAGCCCGCTCACGCAGAGCGTGTCGATCCATGGTGGCGCGTCGTCGACGCGGCGCCGCAAGCACCGGAACGCGCGCTCCCCGAGGCGACCACGCTGCCGGAGGAAATGCCGTGGCCGATTGACTGAATCGAGCTTTCGAGCCCGCCGAAGCCCCCGCACCCCTCCCTTGTTGCACTTCGTTACATTCGCGAAATGAGCCCATTACGTTGACGCCCTAACTTGGGCAGCGTGAGAAAGCTAGTCATCGCCGCAACGGTCATCCTGGCAATCGTCGTCACGTTCGTGCTGCTCGCGCGGACGCGGCCGGAGGAGCCCGCGGCTCCGTCACTCCCGACACCCGCGTCGCCGAAGAAGGCCGACTCGGCGGTCAAGGCGACCGGGATCATCAATCCGATGATCGGCGCGGAGGTTCGCGTCGGGTCGCGCGTCTCTGGGGTCGTTCGCCGGCTGCACGTCCGTGTCGGCGATACGGTTCGCGCCGGGCAGGCACTCGCCGAGCTCGACGATCGCGACCTGGCGGCCCGCCGCGACGAAGCGCGCGCCGCGGTCGAGCTCGCCGAGGCGAATCTCGAGTATGCGCGTGCCGACCTCGCACGGAAGCGAGGGCTCGCGAACGCGGGGCTGCTCGCCCCCTCCGACCTCGACCTCGCCGAACGCGGCTTCGCAGTCGCGGGGCGGCAGCGCGAAGGCGCAATGGCGACACTCGACTTCGCCACGACGCAGCTCGGCTACGCGAAGATCATCGCGCCGATCTCGGGCGTCGTCGCGTCGGTCGCGACACAGGAAGGCGAAACCGTCGCCGCCAGCTTCTCGACACCGACGTTCGTGACGCTCATCGACCTCGACCGCCTCGAGGTGTGGGCCTACGTCGACGAGACCGACATCGGCCGGATCCGCGCCGGCCAGCCGGCACGCTTCACCGTCGACACCTACGGCGACGAGGAGTTCGAGGGGCGCGTGACAACGATCTACCCCAAGCCGCAGATCCGCGACAACGTCGTGAACTACGTTGCGGTCATCCGCTTCGTCCCGCCGCGCGACCGCGTGCTCCGGCCCGAAATGACGACCACCGTTCGCATCGCACTCGACGAAAGGGAGACCCGATGATCCAGCTCGAAGGAATCACGAAGACGTTTGTCCGCCCGGAGGGGGCCCCGATTCACGCACTCGACGATGTCTCCCTCGAGATCGACCGCGGCGAGTTCGTCGCGATCGTCGGCTCCTCGGGCTCCGGCAAGTCGACGATGATGAGCATCCTCGGGATGCTCGCGCAGCCGACCGCGGGGCGCTACCGCTTCGACGGCCAGGACGTCACCACGCTCAGCCGCGACGAGCAGGCGCGATTCCGCAACAAGCGCGTCGGCTTCGTCTTCCAGGCGCTCCACCTCCTTCCACGCACGAGCGCGCTCGAGAACGTCGAGCTTCCGCTGCTCTACTCCGACCGTTCGGCGATCGACGGGTTAGGCCGACGGGCGCTCGAGGCCGTCGGGCTCGCCGACCGGATGCAGCACGCGCCCGGCGAGCTCTCCGGCGGTCAGCAGCAGCGCGTCGCAATCGCGCGCGCCCTCGTCAACGAGCCCGACATCGTGCTCGCCGACGAGCCGACCGGCAATCTCGACCCAAAGGCCGCGCTCGAGATCATGGCGCTCTTCCGCGACCTCAACCACCAGGGACACACCATCGTCATCGTCACGCACGACATGACGATGGCCGACCACGCGCAACGCATCGCGCGCATCGAGACGGGACGGATCGTGTCGGACGTCGCGCGAGCGCCGGCTGTTGGTCGATAGTTGTTAGTTGTTAGTTGTTAGTTGTTAGTTGTTAGTTGTTAGTTGTTAGTTGTTAGTTGTTAGTTGTTAGTTGTTAGTTGTTAGTTGTTAGTTGTTAGACAAGCAGCGTGCTGCAGCGTCTGGCAACGAATGAACACAAATCCAAACCGAACCACGAAGCGCAACCCGCACGACCTACGCTGCCTGTCTAACAACTAACAACTAAAGACCAATGACTAACAACGCGCACGACCTACGCTGCCCGTCTAACAACTAACAACTAAAAACTAACAACTCCTTACGGGGGCCCGATGAACACTTCCCGCCTCATCACCCACAGTGCGCGCGCGATGGCGCGATACAAGCTTCGCAGCGCCTTCATCATCCTCGGGAGCTTCATCGGCACCGCGGCGCTCACGCTCGTCGTCGCGGTCGGCGAAGGCGCCGAGCGCAAGATCATGTCGACCGTCCGCCAGATCTTCGGCGCCTCGTCGATCATCGTCATGGCGGGCGGCACGAACATGATGGCTGCCCCGGGGGCGAACGCCGCCCGGCTGACGATCGACGACCTCGAGGCGATCGCCGAAGCTGTCCCCGAGGTCGAGAGCTGGGATCCGCAGCAGATCCTCCCGGGCGCGTCGGTCCGGCACGAAGGCGCCACGGCGACCGCGTTCGTGCGCGGGCAGTCGGAGCGCGCGGAGCACGTGTGGCAGCGCGAGGTGACGCGCGGCGCGTGGTTCGACCGCACCGACGTGCGCGAGTCGGCGCGCGTGGCGCTGATCGGCGAGACGACGGCGAAGGAGCTCTTCGGCACGGCCGACCCGCTCGGCGCGGAGATCCTCGTCGGCGCGGTGCCGCTGCGGGTCGTCGGCGTGCTGGAGCCGTTCGGCACCGACGTCCACGGCATGGACCGCGACGACGAGATCGTGGTCCCGATCTCGACGATGATGCGCCGGATGCTGAACGTCGACACGATCGCCGCCGCGAAGCTTCTCGTGCGCGACCCGTCGCAGGTCGATGCCGCGGGCGCGGCCGTCCGGCGCATCCTCCGCGAGCGGCATGCCGTGCCTGCCGAGCGGCCCGACGACTTCACCCTCGTGACCGCGGTGACGGTGAGGCAGATGGTCGCCCGCGCGAAGAACGTTCTCAACCTCTACCTCCCGCTCGTGGCAGGCATCACGCTGCTCGCCGCCGCCGCGGTCGCCGCGGCGCTCATGCTCGCATCGGTGAACGAGCGGGTCGGCGAGATCGGGCTGCGTCGCGCCGTCGGCGCGCGCGTCGAAGACATCCAGCTCCAGTTCGTCGTCGAGACGGCAGTGACGATTCTCGGAGGAGGGCTTCTCGGCGTCGTCGCCGGGACGATCGCCGCGGAGGCCATCGCGGCGCGGCTCGAGTTAGGTCAGCTCCTCTCATGGCGCGCCGTGCTGATCGGGCTCGCCGTCTCGATCGTCACGGGCGTGCTCGCGGGACTGCTCCCGGCACGGCGCGCCGCACGTCTCGATCCGGTCGAAGCACTCCGATGAGAACGCGGCGAATCATCGTCTCCTCGCTCCGCGCGCTCGCGGCGCACAAGGTGCGCGGTCTGCTCGCCGTCGGCAGCGTGGCGATCGGCGTCGCCGCGGTCGTCCTCACGAGCGCGCTCGGCGCCGGCGCGGAGCGCGAGATGACGCGGCGCATGGACGCGATCGGGACGAACCTGCTCGTCATCCGGCCCGCGCAGACGCAGCGACTCGTGGCGCGAAAGGCGATCCGCGGCGTCGTCACGACGCTGACGGTCGAGGACTACGAGGCGATCGCGCGCCTGCCTTACGTTGCCGCGGCGGCGCCGGGCGTCGAGGTGCCGGTCCGCTCGAAGGCAGGCAACCTCGCGACGATGACGAAGATCCTCGGAACTTCACCCGCCTACCCCGTCGTGCGGAACGCGCGCCTCGGACGCGGACGATTCCTCGACGGAGACGACGACCGGAACGCGCGTCGCGTCGCCGTGCTCGGCGCGCGCGTCGCCGACACGCTGTTTCCCGGGAGCGATCCGCTCGGCCGCGAGATCCGGATCCGCTCCGTGCCGTTCGAGGTGGTCGGTGTTCTCGATTCGAGAGGTGTCCTCCCCGACGGATCGGACGAGGACAACCAGATTCTCGTGCCGCTCCGGACCGCGCTCCGCCGCGTTGCCAACACGACGTGGCTCACCGGCATCTTCGTGAGTGTCGACAACCCGAAATCGATGTCTGCGGCCGCCGCGGGCATCAGAGAGCTCGTCCGCGCGCGCCACGGGCGCGACGACTTCGACGTGCAGAACACGACGAAGTTCGTCTCGATGCAGAAGCAGATCGCCGGGTTCCTCACACGGCTCGGGACGGGCCTCGGCGCGGTCGCGCTCCTCGTCGGAGGCACGGGGATCCTCGCCTTGATGCTGACCTCGGTCAGGGAACGGACGCCGGAGATCGGGCTGCGTATGGCGATCGGGGCCACGCCGGGCGACGTGGTCGCGCAGTTCCTGATCGAAGGTACACTGCTCACGGCGGGAGGTTGGCTCGGCGGTCTCGCCATCAGCGCGCTGGGAGTGCTCGCCGTCGCGGTCGGGACGAAGTGGACGCTCGCCGTGCCGGCGGACGCGCTCCTGGCCTCTGCCGTGATGGTGGTCGTCGCGGGGATCGCCTTCGGCGCGCTCCCCGCGCGAAAGGCGTCACGGATTCCGCCGATCGTGGCGTTGCAGTCGAGGTGAGATGAATGGCGACGCGGGTTCTGATCATCGACGACGACGAGCGGCTCAACGCGCTGCTGACCGAATACCTCGGACGGCACGGGTTCGTGGTGACCGCCGCCGTCAGACCCTCCGAGGGGCTTCGCGCGCTCCGGAGCGAGCAGCCCGACATCGTGATCCTCGACGTCATGCTCCCCGAGATGGACGGCTTCGCGCTCTGCCGGAAGATTCGCGAGAGCAGCGCGGTGCCGATCGTCATGCTCACCGCACGCGGCGAGGTGACCGACCGGATCGTCGGGCTCGAGATGGGCGCCGACGACTACCTGCCGAAGCCGTTCGAGCCGCGCGAGCTCGTCGCCCGTGTCCAGGCAGTGCTCCGTCGAGGACGACCGGAGGAAACCGACGTCGCGCGATTCGGCGCTCTCGAGATGAACACGGCCGCGCGATCGGCGAAGCTCGCCGGGCGCGAGCTCGACCTCACCTCGGCAGAGTTCGAGCTTCTCGCGCTGCTCGTGAGGAATCGCGGGCGCGTGCTCTCGCGCGAGAGGATCATGGACGAGACGCGCGGCGTCGACTGGGCGGCGTACGACCGCTCGATCGACGTGCTCGTCAGCAGGCTGCGACAGAAGCTCGGCGACGATCCGAAGCGGCCGTCGATGATCCGGACGATCCGCGGGACGGGCTACACCTTCATCGGGGGCACGGATGACTGAGCGATTGCGCCCGCACTCGTCGGTCTTCGCGAAGCTGGTCGCCGTCATGCTGACGATGACGGTCAGCCTGCTGCTCCTCGTCACCGGATTCTTCATCGTCGTCCTGATGCCGACGCTGAACCGCTCGGTCGAGGCATTGGCCGACGACTACGCGAGGAATCTCGCGAACTCACGTCTGACGCATGCGGAGGCGGTCGAGATCAGCAGGCGGCTCGGCATCCAGGTGCGCTACGAGGGTCCGGCGGGACAGTGGTCGACGTCGGACAGCCTTCCTCCGATCGCGGAGGTGCGTATGGGCGCGCAGCCGTGGGTCCTGGGCGGGCGCAGCTACTATCTCGCCGCGTCGCCCGACGGCGGTACGTATCTCTTTCGCTGGACCTTCCGCCAGAAGACGCTCCAGGCGCATCACGCGCTCTTCGTGCTGCTGCTCGTGCTGATCGGCGGGACGATCGTCATCGCGCACGTCGTGATCCGCCGACTGCTCCGGCCGCTTCGGTCGCTCGGCGACGGGGTGGCGCGGCTCAGCGCGGGCGAGCTCGACGTCGCGCTCCCGCCCGTCGCGCCCGACGAGTTCGGCCTGCTCACCGACGCGTTCAACGAAATGGTCGGCCGCGTCCGCGAAATGCTTCGCGCGCGCGATCAGCTCCTCGTCGACGTCAGCCACGAGCTGCGCTCGCCCCTCACGCGCCTCCGCGTCGCCATCGAGCTGCTTCCCGAGGGACACGATCGAGCGAGGATGACCAGCGAGCTCGCGGAGATGGAGGCCATGATCGCCGAGCTGCTCGAGCTCGAGCGCCTCAGCGGGCACGGCATTCGCCTCGCGCCGACCGACCTCGCGCCGATCATTCGCGAGGAAGCGGCCGCCTTCGCAGGCCGTCCGCCGGGGATTCGAATTGTCGCGCTCGCCGACGAAGTTCAGGTCGATGCGGACGGCGAGCGGATCCGCTCCGTCGTCCGCAACCTCCTCGAGAACGCGGTCAAGTACTCGCTTCCCGACAGCCGTCCCGTCGAAGTCTCCGTGGCAACGGATCGCGAGTCGATCGCGCTGCGAATTGCCGATGATGGCGCTGGAGTCCGCGACGAGGACCGCGCGGCCATCTTCGAGCCGTTCTTCCGTGCCGATCGTGCGCGCTCGCGCACTCCCGCCGGCTATGGACTCGGGCTCAGCATCTGCAAGCGAATCGTCGACGCGCACGGCGGCAGCATTTCGTCGGAAAGCATCGGCGTGCGCGGAACCGCATTCGTCGTGACGCTCCCCGCGCGAGAGACGTGAAGGCCAGAGCGCACGAGCGGGGCGCGCGACCGGCGAGAGAGCGCGCGCGTCGAGACTGATACCATATCGACCCGGCATGCCATCGCACTCACGACATCCATTCGCCGACCTCGCGCTCGCGCGACGCCTCGAAGGCGCCGAGGCGAAGAGCAACGCCGACTTCGTCGATGCGCGCGCGCGGGTCCAACCCGAGTCGGGCGCCTGCCGGATCGACGTCGATGGCACCTATGCACTCTTCGACGGCGTCGGCTCGCCGCTGACGCAGACGTTCGGCCTCGGTGTCTTCTCCCCGGCCACTACTGAGGGCCTGAGTCGGATCGAAGAGTTCTTCCGCGAGCGCGGCACCGAGGTGTTCCACGAAGTCAGCCCGATGGCCGACCCGTCGATCCTCGCGCTGCTGAGCGGACGCGGCTACGAGCCAGTCGAATTGTCGACCGTGCTCGTTCGCACGATCGCCGCCGAGGCGCGCGACGAAGCGAGCGGCTCCGGCCTAACGACGCGGGTCGCATCACCGGACGAGGCCGAGCTCTGGGCCGCGACCGCGGCTAGAGGCTGGGCGGAGTCGGCCGAAGCGGCGGAGTTCATGCGAGACCTCGGAACGGTAACGATGGCCTGCCGCTGCGCCGTGCCGTTCTTCGCGGAGATCGACGGCGCCCCGGTCGCGACGGGAGGCCTCAACATTCACGACGGCGTCGCGCTCTTCGCCGGCGCCAGCACGTCGCCCGAATATCGCCGGCGCGGCGCGCAGAACGCCCTCCTCTCGGCACGTCTGCGGCTCGCCGTCGAGCGCGGCTGCGATCTCGCGATGATGGTCGCCCTGCCCGGAAGCGGCTCGCAGAAGAACGCCGAGCGGGCCGGCTTTCGCATCGCCTACACGCGCACGAAGTGGCGGCTCGCGCGTTAGGCTCCGCGCCTCTCGCACTCGCTTCGCACTGCGTGCTTCACCCCTCCGCGCGCAGGCGGCGCCGGTACTCCGCCGGCGAGAGGCCGAGCTCGCGCTGAAAGATCCTGCGGAACGACGGGACGTCGCTCACGCCGACGCGGGCGACGGCTTCCTCGATGCTGAGATCGGCGTTGCGAAGGAGGAGCCGCACCTTCTCGATCCGCTTGAGCTGGACGTACTTCTTCGGCGTGAAGCCCCACGCCTTCACGAATTCGCGATGGAACGTCCGCGGGCCGAGCTGGCAGACCTCCGCCATCTCCTCCACCGTCACCGCCGAGGAGAGATGCGACTCGATCCAGGCTTCGAGCCGCTGCATCCGGGGATCGTCGACGCGCGCCGGAACGAGTGTCGTCGCGTAGACCGACTGGCGCTGTCGGATCGAGTCTGCGAGCAGGAGTCGTCCTGCCTCGCGTGAGACGCTGCGCGAGCAGACTCGCTCCACCAGGGCGAGGCTCAGATCGACTGCAGCGAGAAATCCGCCGGAGGTGACGACGTCGCCCGTGTCGCAGATCATGCGTCCCGGATCCCACGACACGTCGGGAAAGGCCTGCGCGGCGCGCTGCACCCACGCCCAGTGCGTGGCAGCGTCGCGGCCCGCGAGCAGCCCCGTTTGCGCGACGAGGAGCGAACCGAGGCAGGCGGCGTGCACGGTGGCGCCATTCCGGTGGAGACGCTCGATGAGCCGCGCCTCCTCGGGGCGGTCGACGAACGGGTCGCTGCCTGGGGCGTACGGCGGAACCACGAGGTCGTCGACCCGTCCGGTGACACGCGATACCCGGACCGAGACGGGGCCGACGGTCACCGCCCTGAGTCCCGGCCGTCCGACTAGCCTAACGGCGAAGCACGCCCTCCCCACGAGCTGATTCGTCCGCTCGAGGATGTCGCGCATGAGCAGCGCGATGCTGAGCGAGACCTTTTCGTGAAGGAGAACGGCCACGCGTGATGTTGTCTGTTTTGCCATCTTCTATGTCAATTCTGCCACTGGCATCCGGACGCGGCAAGGACGAACATTCAGGCTCGAAAGGAGGCATCACATGCCATTCATCGACAGCCCGCCCGCCATCGAGATCACCTACGTGGGAGGCCCGACCGCGATCATCGAGGTCGCAGGGCTTCGCTTCCTCACCGACCCGACGTTCGACGTCCCGGCCGAGTACAAGGCGGGATCCGTCACCCTCGAGAAGACCGAAGGCCCCGCGATTCCGGCCGACGAAGTCGGGAAGATCGACGCCGTACTGCTCAGCCACGATCAGCATCCCGACAATCTCGACCCCGCGGGGCGCGCGCTGATCGCGCAGCTGCCGACGCTGACGACGCGCGCCGGCGCTGCGAGGCTCGGCGGCTCGTCGATCGGCATGTCTCCCTGGGAGTCGCGCGAATACGACACGCCGAGCGGAACGCGCGTCAGAGTGACCGCAACGCCGGCCCGCCACGGTCCTGCCGGAATCGAGACGCTCGTCGGCGACGTCATCGGTTTTGTGATCTCGACGACGAGCCCGCAGCGCGACCTCGTCTACGTCACCGGCGACACCGTCTGGTACGCGGGCACTGCCGAAGTGGCCCGCCGGTTTCATCCCGCTGCGGTCCTTCTCTTCGCCGGGGCCGCACGCACGCGCGGACCGTTCCACCTGACGATGGACACGAACGACGCGGTGGAACTAGCGGTGGCTTTCCCTGATGCGGCGATCGTCCCCGTGCATCACTCCGGCTGGGCGCACTTCAGCCAGTCACAGGACGACCTGATCAAGACGTTCGAAGCCGTGAAGATCGCAGGCCGGCTGCGACCCGTGGCGCCTGCGCGGAAGGTCGTGATCGCCCCCTACTTCAACTCGACCCACTGAACGGCCCGGTCGGGCACGAAGCCGAGGCTCGTGAGGAGCGCGATGGAGTTCCCGTTGTCTTCTGCGACGTAGGCGAACGGGAGCTGGCCCTTCTCTCGCAACTTCGACGAAAGCGCGATCGTCAGCCGCCGGCCGAAACCCCTGCTGCGGTACGGCTCGAGGACGTGAAGGAAACCCATCGCGCCGTCGTCCTGCGTCATCGCCCAGGCGACGAGCAGTCCGTCTTCGCGGATCGCGACCGTCGGGCCCCCGCGGATGCAGTCCCGCGTGTAGTCGACCGAGATGTATTGCTGGTAGTTCGAGTTCTCGTAGATGTGCTCGGCATCGGCCACCGAGAGCGCGCCGATCTCCCCCGCCACCGTCACCGGAAGCTCGACGCTCGCCGGGAGAACGAACTTCATCATGCGAAGGCACCAGCTCAGCTCACGCCCGCGGCAGACGATCGGAAGCATCCAGTCCTCGAGCGCCGCGAAGTGGTCGTCTCCGTCACCGAGCTGGTCGGCCAGAGCTCTCAGCTCTCCTTCGCTTTCGCTGCTGAAGTAGTTCCAGACGTGATCGCTGCGTCCCTGCACGCGGGCCGAGCGCCCCTCGCGATAGACGCCGAGGATCTCGTTCCTCTCGATGAAGTTGATGATGCTGGTGTTCCTGGGAGCATCCTCGCGCAGGTCACGCACGAGCGCGTCAAGCTGATCAGCGTTCATTGTCATTGTCTCAGTCCCCAATCGAGCCGGGGAGGGGTTGGGGTCGCACCTCGAACGATGAAGTGGCGGGCTCCATGAGCTTCCCGAATCTCGACTCGCGCCACCCGCAACTTCAGGTCTTGAGGTGTGACCTCGTATCCTAACGCAGCCCCTCGAGCGTGAACAGCTTCGTGCGGGGGCGTTGGACATGTGCTCGCGAGCGTGGCGGCGCGCGGTCGAGCGAGGGGCGAGAGACGTGGGGTCGGTCACGACGTCGCCGAAAGCGTTCGACAAGCGTGCGCGCGCGATCACTGCTCGACGCTTGCACGCGACACGATTTCATCGGCACGGGCAACATTGCTCGTCACATATCGACGTGATCTTCGCATTACATACCGAACGTTCGGTCGGGGAATAGGCAATCTCAACGACTGCGTTTGGGCGCGCGGACTCGATGACCTGGCCCCGGAATAGTCCGCAGGAGATGCCGTAATGACACAAGACTCGATGACATCGATCGAGAATCTCGAGGTTCGCGAAGCGCGCCACCGACCTCGCTTTCAACTCTCGAACGCCGTAGAAGCGCTCGTCGCCAACAATCGCGCGACGATCACGAGTCTCAGCGCCGGCGGAATGGGCATCACGCACGCATCGCCGCTCAAGATCGGCTCGGACGTGCAAATCAGGATCAGCGCACCCGAGAACGACTCCAGCGTCGTGATTCGGGGTCGCATCTCCTGGAGCCGGCTGTCGCGATGCGCAGACCGGGATGGAAAATATCCTTACAACTCCGGTATTTCCATCACCGACGACTCGCCCGCAGTCGCCGGGCTGATGGGTCGCCTCATCCGTTCTTACGGCACACGTCAGCCAGCCTCTCTCGAGGCGAAGCGTCAGGCCCTCGAGGAAAAGGCCAGGAGCCGCGAGCATCCGATCGTGCTCGCTTCCTCGACGCGCAGAACTGTCGCTCCTCGCATTACGCCCGACCAGGCGTTGATGATTCAGCAGGCTCGCGGCATCCTCGCGAATAATCCCGACGCGGCGATCAAATGGTATGACCGGGCGAAGTACTCACTCGTCAGCCGCGGAATCATCGCCTCGACGGAGCGGTCGACACCCTATCGTCGCGAGGTGCTCGTGGTGTGGGAGTACCTCGGTGGCACGCTCGATCTCGACCTCGTCTCGAGCATCCTCGATCTGAAGACCTCCGACGCGCCGTAGTCAGCGTCGAACGTCGTTCGCATCGTCGTTCGGGTCCCTGGGCAGCGGCTCGGGGCGAGCGACATTCGTTTTGCAGGCCTCTCGAGAAACCTTTGCGTCCCGTCATTCGTCGCACTCCTATCATGACCGCGTCGAGAATGAACGTCCTGCTTGCGCACTGCACCTCGCGTCGCGACGCGGGCCGTCTCATTCGATTGTGCTGAAGGTAGAGAACTTACGAATCGAACGAACGGCCCGTACCAACGGGCCGTTTCTTTTTTTGTGCGAAGGAGGAGCGACTTGCGACCGATTGAAACGTCATCGACCCGTGTTCTTCCATTCTCCAGTGATGAACAGTTGCGCCGCCGGTTCATGGTGGTCGACCGGCCGATCTCCGGAAACCTGCGATTCGGCCTGACCCTGGAGACTCTCGACAAGGTCGCCGAGCAGGTCGCCCTCGACTATGCGAACCGGTTCGTGCCCGGCGTACGCGTGGTTACCGCCGCGATCGACAGCATTCGCGTGAGGCGCCCCGCCGACGTCACGCGCGACCTTCACTTCCTCGCGCGCATCAACTACGTCGGGCGCACTTCGATGGAGGTGGGGATTCGGGTCGAGCAGAAGAACCCCGACACCCACGTCGCCTCCTGCTACTTCACGATGGTCGCCCGCGATGGAATGAGAAGCGTCGAGATCCCGCAGCTGTCCCCTGTCGATTCACTCGAGGTCCGGCGAGCCGAGCGTGCCATCGCGAGACGCGCCCGCGTCCGGGAGCAGGAGGAAGCCGCGCTCGAGCCGCCGCAGCGCGACGAGTTCGAGATGCTGCAGCGCCTTCATCGGGAACAGGAAACGCCGGGCTTCGAGGGTCTTCTGGTGGGCGATCTCATCGCGACCTCCTGGGAGCAGGTCTACCTCGAACAGGAGAACGTGCCGCACAAGATCTTCGGCGGATACCTCATCCACCGCGCCTACCAGCTCGCAGCCATCCACGCGGAAGAGCTCTCGACCCACCGACCCGTCGTTGCGGCCGTGAACCGGATCAACTTCACGCAGCCCGTCCGCATCGGCGACAAGCTCCGCTACACGGGCCGGACGTCGATCTCCGTCGAGACGCAGATCGAGAGGATCGGTCGCGGCGAGCGCGGGTGCGACCTGACGAACGAGTGCATCTTCACGTTCGTCAACGTCGACGAGCAGCTGAATCCAAAGGTGGTCCGGCGCGTGTTCCCGACCACGTATGACGAGGACGACCGTTACCTGGCGGCCCATCGCCGCAACCGGATCGACGCCGAATGGAAGGAGGTCGCGCGTCACCGGCATGGCGCCCGCGCCTAACACGCTCGCGACTCGTCCCACGGCGGATAGTCACAAGAGAGCTACCGGGAGGCCGAGGAGGCGAGAATCGGGAGCTTCAGGGAGCACGAGCGCCCTAACACGGTCGCTCCGCCTGCTCGTTGCCTCTCGCCTTTCGCCTCCGACCTTCTCAGAACGATCTCCCGACCGTGATGTAGTACTGAACGTCCGAATCAGTCCCCTTCGAAATGGCGAGGATGACGGGGCCATAGTTCGTGTGCGCGCTGACGAGTCCGGTCCACGAATACTTCAGATCACCGAGGTCGACGTCGCCTAACTGTTCGTAAGCGTCGCCGGCCTCGACGACTGCGCCCGCGTAGATTCCGCGACCGAAGACCGATCGCAGCTTCGCGAGCTCCACATACCAGCCAACTCGTCCCACTGCAGCTGCGGGGCCGTAGAGCTGGCCGCGCGCGAAGCCGCTGTGGTTGAACAGACCGCCGAGGAACGCCCAGTCGATCGCAGGGCTTTCCCCTTCCAGCGTGTCGTGGAGATAGAGCCCGCAGAAGAACGTGTTCTTCCCTATCTTGCCAAAGCCCGTCACATCCAGCGTGGCAGTGACGCTGTCGTCCTCGGCGCCGAGCCCTTCCACCGGGGCGAATGCGTCGAGAGAGAACTTGAATCCCTCGAGAGGGATGAACGGGTTGTCGAGCGTATCGATTTGAAGTGATCCTCGAATCCCGCCGTACTTCTCATGGAACGAATCGACGATCGGCGGCCCCGTCTCGCTGCGACCGTCGGCACGTCGGTAGAAGATGCCGAGCCGAGCTTCCCCCTTCGTCCCGAACGCCGTCCCGACATCCGCGAAGACCGCCACGTCCTGGGTGCCGAACGTCGAGACGACTTCGTTGCCGCTGTAGAGATCGAGCTCGTCGTCCCGGTAGAGCGCGCCGACGGATAGGAACCCGGGGCGATCGAAGTACCGCGGCTGGTAGAACTCCGTCTCGATCTTCGACCGCTGTCCGAGAGCGACATCGGTCCGCCATTCGGCGCCGCGCTTGTTGATCCATCGCCGGGAGATGCTGAAAAGCACGTCCAGGTTGACGTCTTCGGGAACGAACGCGGCCGCAAGGCCCGCACGTACGTACGTTGGCCCCCACGGCTTTTCCGTCACGCGGATCAGAAGAATCCTCTTCCCCGTTTCCGTCTCGATCGAGAAGCTGATCCCGAGGAAGTCGCCATAGCCAAACAGCCTCTGGATGTCGACCTCGAGACGATCCAGATCGAGCGGCGCGCCTACCCGTGCTTTGAGCTGCTCGCGGATGAAGCGCTCCTCGACGAAAGCATCACCGACGACGCGGATCTCGTCGACGACGAACTCGCGTTCGCGAGGGAGGCGCCGCCTCGGGATCCTCACCGTCGGGTCGGCCGCGTACTTCTCCAGCGCGGCGCGCTTTGCGTTCGCTTCCGCAACGCCCAGGGCAACGATCTCGACCGACTTGGAGAAATCGAACGTGCCGTAATTCGCAATGTCGGGCGTGAGGACGAGGTCGGCCTTCTCGAGTTGCGGCGCCATGTTCGCGCGGGTGAGCATGGTCGATACCTGATTGAGAACCGCGATCGACGAGTTGAGGCTCTCCGGCGATCTGAGCGGCGCGCCGATGTCGATCGCGATGACGATGTCGGCCCCCATCTTCCTCACGACGTCGACGGGAACATTCATCGCCATCCCGCCGTCGACGAGAAATCGGCCGTCGATCTCGACCGGAGTCAGAACTCCCGGGATCGACATGCTCGCTCGCACCGCTTCGCTGATGTCGCCCGAAGAGAGGACGACGGCTTCGCCGGTCCCAAGGTCCGTCGCCACGGCCGCGAACGGGATCGGAAACGACGAGAAGTCGCGGCGGTCGAGCACCGGGAGCAGGTAGCGCCCGAGCATGAAGCTCACCTTCTGCCCGGTGCTGTAGGCGCCGGCCCCTCTCAATCTGCCACGCTTCATGCCGAATTCGATCGTCGACGGATAGCGCTCGATGTCCTGCTTCCGCCGATAAACGAGCCTCGCGTAGCTCGTGCGGTCGTCCAGCGCATCGTCCCAGTCGAACCCTGCGATCTCGCGCTCGATCTCCTCGGGAGGCATCCCCGAGGCGTAAAGCGCTCCGATGAGTGCACCCATGCTCGTCCCGGCGACGTAGTCGATCGGCACGTTCATCTCCTCGAGAGCCTTGAGCACGCCTACGTGCGCGAAGCCCGTGGCGCCGCCGCCGCTCAGCGCGAGACCGATCTTCGGGCGTCTCTCCTCGGCGGCAAGAGGCAGAGCGAGCACGAGCAGGATCGAGACCACGAGCCTTCGCCAGGGGTTGATCATGAGACCTCCGCGGCGCCAAGGTTCCGTATACGCCGATGATACAGGCCCTGGGCGCGCCACAGCTTCGGGCTTCCGTTGGATCGGGAACGACGACGGCGTTTCGGCTCGTGTGAACCTGCCAACACAAGTCCGTCGTGGCTCTGGTGGCGACGGCTTCTGGCCGTTGCGGTGCCGCGCGACAAAACACAGATTCGAGACTCACTGCAACCGCGCTGCCTTCTGCTTCTCCGCGCGGAAGACCAGCCTGGTGATTGCGCCTAACTTACTGGCAGTCCGCAATTCACTATCGCAACCCCTTCACTGTGAAGAGCCGATTCCGGTTGCGGGTCACGGTGTAGGCGTATTGCTGCGAGCCCAGCAGTGCAATGTCCTCGACCTGAAGCAGTCCGCTGCGATCGGCCGGATCGATCGTCAGCACCGTGCTCCGCTCACCGGTTTCGATCTCGACACGCTCGACGACTGCCGGGAGACGATCCTGTCGGAAAACGAGAAAACCTCGCTCATCGCTCGACCACTGGATCAACTCATCCGCCGACGTCACGCCCGCCACCTGCCTCGGCTCCTTGGCGTCGTCGACATCAAAGATCAGCAGGCGCCTCGAGCCGTCGCGAACGGCGACCTTCGTACCACCCGGCGATACGAGGGGTCCCGCGGTGACGCCATCGGACGTAACCGGATTCGCCGGCCCACCGCTCAGAGCTTGAGCGAAACAGCGGGGAGGCTTTCCCTTCTTCGCGCCGCAGATCAGAAGTCGCTTTCCATCCGGGAACCAGCGCGCGTCATGAACGGCGTCGACTGCATCGGAATGGACCTCCCGCATCTCTCCTGCCCCGGTCGGATACGCAACCAGCCGTCCGGAGTCGAACAGAAGCGCGAGCGCCCATTTCCCGTCCGGCGAAAGATCGAGGCTGGCGCCCGCACCGAGTCTGACGACCGGCGAGTCGATCGGTGACCTGAGGCAAACCGCGTATTCGGAGCCGGTGAACGACGACGACTCGGTGAAGAGCATCATCCGTCCATCCGCCGAGAATCGGGGAAAATACGAGTAATCGAGCCACGACAGGTTTCTTTCGGGCTGCGTCGGGTCCGACGTGCGTCCCCAGATCTCGAGGCTCCTCCGATAGTCGTTGATCAGCCAGGTTCCGTTCGGGGCCACGTCATCGACAATCAGTCCGCCGCTGTCCCAGCGCACCATCCGCTCGACGCCTTTCAGGTTGACCGCGCGGAGTGCGTAGTTCGAGCCCCCTGCACTGGCCGAGAAGATGATCTCCGCGCCATCCGGCGTCCAGGCGATTCCCTCCACTCCCCAATAATCCTTCGTGAGCGTCGAGACCTTGCCCGAGAGATCGACGACTTTCACCGGGCCGCGATCGTCCCACTTCACCGGGTGTTCGAAGAATGCGATCCGGTCGGCCTTCGGTGAAAACTTGAGGTCACTCAAATAACCGGACGACGTGTGGAGCACCTTTCCGATCGGATATTCGAGCCGGTCGATCCCCCCCACCGTCCGGATGATGGCGAGCTCGTTGCCGTCAGGCGACCAGGTGGCCTGACGAACGTTCTCGAGAATCTCACGCGGCGCGGTTCCCCCGACCTGTACGCGCGCGAGCGTTCCTTCGAACTGACGATGGTCCATGAAGCGCGCCTTCGTCAACACCGCCATCTCGCCCTTCGACGAGATCGCCAGAAGGTGAGTTCCCGGCAGCCCCGCGTCGCGCGGCTCGGGGTAATCGGGGCTAATCGTGTAAATCGATGGAACGGTTCCGGCCTCCGCCGCGCTGAAGATCACCGTCCGCTGGTCAGGCGCGAACGCCGCCTCGAACACGAGCATCGGTCGATATGTCAGCGGCTGGAACGTCGCCTCGTCTCCACCGTCGGACGTCGGGCCCTTCCGGAAGCCCGCGAAGTATCCGATCGCGAGAGCCAGAACCGTCAACGCGACGATGGCGGCCAGCCTAACGCTGCGCCGCATCCTCACTCGAGGCTCGAGCGTGGCCACGGGGCCTGACGCTTTCGACGACCCTTCGACCGCCTCGAGCGCGAACGCGAGATCGCGCGCCGACTGAAAGCGTTGCGACGGCTCCTTTTCGAGGCAGCGCCGGACGATGCGCTCGACTGCGAGAGGAATGCGAAGATGCTCGCCCGACAGCTCCCGCGGATCCTCCCTGAGGATCGCGCTCGCGGTGTCCGCCGAGGAGCGCCCGTCGAACGCGCGTCTGCCCGACAGCATCTCGTAGAGCACGACGCCGCAGGCGAAAATGTCGGAGCGCTGATCCGCCGTCTGTCCGCGCACCTGCTCGGGCGCCATGTAGCCGGCGGTGCCCATCACCGTGCCGGGCGAGGTCTGTCGCTGCGCGGTCTGCGCATCGGTCACGTTCGCGTCGCCCGCGGCGGTCGTGAGCTTGGCGAGGCCGAAGTCGAGGATCTTCACCCTGCCGTCGCTGGTCACGAAGATGTTCTCGGGCTTGAGGTCGCGGTGGACGATTCCCTTGTCGTGCGCGGCGGCGAGCCCGGTCGCAATCTGCGCGCCCAGCTCCAGCGCCTTGCGGAGCGAAAGGCGCTCGCCGCTCGCCGAGCCGAGGCGCGTATCACCCAGCTTCTCGCGCAGGCTCGACCCCTCGAGCAGTTCGGTCACCAGGTACGGGTGTCCCTCGTGCGTACCCATCTCGAAAACGGTGAGGATGTTAGGGTGGCTCAGCGCACCTGCGGCCTGCGCCTCCTGCTCGAAGCGCGCGAGCCGCCCGGGATTCGCCGTCACCTCTTCAGGCAGCACCTTGATCGCGACGTCGCGGTTGATCCGCGTGTCGTGCGCGCGCCACACCTCGCCCATCCCGCCCGCACCGAGAGGAGACAGGATCTCGTAGGAGCCGATATGGCTGCCGGTCTTGATTGTCATGGAGGCATCAAGGATACAAGAAGTCCCTGGAGCGCGTTCGACGCGGAAGCGTGGAGCGCGGGGAGTCACCGCGCGAGTTTCGAGTTCTCACGGCGCACCATCTGCCATAATGACTACCTTCCATGGAACTTGCTCCACGCACGCGGCTCGGGCCGTACGAGATCGTCTCGCCTCTCGGCGCCGGAGGCATGGGAGAGGTGTACAAGGCGCGCGACACGCGGCTCGACCGCGACGTCGCCATCAAGGTCCTACCTGCCGAGCTCGCGCATAATACGCAGTTCAAGCTCCGCTTCGAGCGCGAGGCGAAGACGATCTCGCAGCTGAACCATCCTCACATCTGCACGCTTCACGACATCGGCGAGGAGAACGGGCTCAGCTTTCTCGTGATGGAGCTCGTCGACGGCACGTCGCTCGCCGACCTGGTGTCAAAAGGCCCGCTCCCGGCCGCCGACGTTCTGAGGTACGGGACGCAGATCGCCGAGGCGTTGAGCAGGGCGCATCGCTCCGCCATCATCCACAGGGACCTGAAACCGGGAAACGTGATGATCACGAAGGGGGGCGCGAAGCTGCTCGACTTCGGGCTCGCAAAATCGAGCACCGTCGAGATCAATCTCGACGAGGCCACGCAGCAGAAGCCGCTCACCACGGAAGGGACGATCCTCGGCACGTTCCAGTACATGTCGCCCGAGCAGCTCGAAGGCCAGGAGGCGGACGCGCGCACCGACATCTTTGCGTTAGGCGCGGTGCTCTACGAGATGGCGACCGGCCGTCGCGCGTTCGAAGGGAAGACGAAGACGAGCCTGATCGCGGCGATCGTCAAGGAGCAACCGCGACCGATCGCAGAAGTGCAGCCGCTCACTCCTCCAGCGCTCCAGCACGTCGTCGACAAGTGCCTGGCGAAGGACCCCGACGATCGGTGGCAGAGCGCGCTCGACGTGGCGTCGGAGCTGCGGTGGATCAGCAGTGCCGGATCGCAGGCAGGTGTTGCCGCGCCGATCACGAGCGCTCGGGCGCGGCGGAGCCGGCTGCTCGGAGTCGCAGCGGTCGCCGGCTGGGCGATCGCGATCGCGGCGCTCGTTGCCACCGTCACCTTCCGCTCGCGCCTCCGCGAGGCAAGCCGGGTGACGCAGAGCGACCTGGCCGGATCGATCGCCGAGCTCTACGACGCTCCGATCGCGGTCTCTCCGGATGGTCGGCGCGTCGCGCTCGAGATCCCCGGACGCGCGTCGCAGCTCTCGATTCGCGATCTCTCAAATGGAAACGTCAAACTCCTCGCCGGGACGGAGGGCGCCTCCTACCCGTTCTGGGCTCCCGACGGTCACGCGCTCGGATTCTTCGCCGGCGGAAAACTCAAGACCGTGAATGCCGAGACCGGAGCGATCCAGACGATCTGCGACGCCCCGTACGGTCGCGGCGGGACCTGGAGCGCGAACGGCGTCATCGTCTTCGCGCCTAACATCGCCACGCCGATCGTGAAGGTCGGCGAAAACGGGGGCACTCCGGTCGCCGTGACGAAGCCGGAGCATCCCGGCGCGGACACGCACCGGAACCCGGCATTCCTTCCTGACGGCACGCACTTCCTCTACTGCTCGGCACCCGCCTTCTCGAATGCCGCCATAGGAACTCTGAAGGTGGGCTCGATCGATGGCACCGTCGACCGAAAGGTTCTCGACTACGCCTCGAACGCCGCGTTCGTGAACGGATGGCTTCTCACGGTCAAAGACCGCAATCTCATCGCCCAGCGATTCGATCCAGGCAAACTCGCCGTCGAAGGAAAGCCGGTCGCGATCGCGCAGAACATCGACTGGTATCCTGCGCGCTGGACGGGCGCCTTTGCCGCGGGGGCTGACACCCTGGTCTATCACCACGGGGCACAGCCGAAGCGTCAGTTCCTTCGCCTCGATCCGGGAGAGAGCCGGCCGACCCCGATCGGAGACACCGCATATCTCAGCTATCCGGCCGTCTCGCCCGACGGACGCCGCGTAATCGTCGACCGCTTCGATCCCGCTACGATCTCGTCCGACCTCTGGATGGTCGACCTCGCCGAGGGCGGCTTCACGCGCATGACGTTCAGCAACAGGGGATCGATGGAAGAGTCGGCGCTCTTCTCTCCCGACGGGGAGCGGGTGGCGATGACTGTGGTCGACGCGGATGGTGAATGGCGCTCCTTGATCCAGCCCGCCGGAGGCGGCACGCAGGAAGCGCTTCGCGCCGAAGGCGACAAGATTTACCTCCAGCTGTGTGACTGGTTGCGCGACGGAACGAGCGTGCTCGTGAGTCCGCAGCGAGAGAAGAGCGGCCAGGACATCGAGATCATCCATCTCGACGGCGACCGCAAATCGGTGCCGGTCATTCACGGTGCGTCAAACGAGGACTCCGCCAGCCTCTCCCCGAACGGAAAATGGCTGGCGTACCGGTCGGACGAGTCGGGCAGATACGAGATCTACGTGACGAACTATCCCGCGGCGACCGCGAAGTGGCAGGTCTCGACGACGGGGGGAACGAATCCGCAGTGGAGCGCCGACGGGCAACAACTCCTTTACCTCGCGGGCGACCGCGTCGTCGCAGCGGCGGTGCGTGAGGGCGCGTCGTTCTCCGCCGAAAGCGCGAAACCGCTCGACGCGCTCGGCGATCACATCCAGAGTTTCGGCGTCTCGCGCAGCGGCCGCATCGTCGCGCTGCGCGAGATCGACCCAGGCCAGCCGCCGCTGACGATCGTGAGGAACTGGACGAAGCTGCTCGGAAGGGATTGAGCCACGAGAGCAGCGACTGCGCCTAACGCTCGCGCCACCCGCCCGGCTCCCACCCCACCCCGCTATGCGCGGTCGAGAAGCTCCCGCACCTTGCGCGCCAGGGCATCCGGCGTGAACGGCTTCGGCAGGAACGCCGTGCTCGCGATCGAGCCGCTCGGGGGATGGTCGTCCGTGGCGTCGCCGGACGTGAAGAGCGTTCTGATGTCAGGATGCGCCGCACGGCAGCGGCGCGCCAGGTCGTTCCCGTTCAGGCCCGGTAGTCCCGCTTCCGTCAATAGCAGGTCGATCGGCTCGTCACCGCGTCGTCCGATCAGCGCGATGGCCTCATCACTCGTCGCTGCTGACAATACGGAGTAGCCGAGCCGGCTGAGAAGGCCGGCCGCCATCTCGCGCAAGCCGCGCTCGGATTCGACGAACAGAATCGTCTCGCTGCCCGACGGAAGCTGCGACGAGGCTCGCGTCTGAGGCGTGTCGACGTGAGGCTCGTCGTCCCTCGGCAGATAAATTCTGAACGTGGTGCCGCGACCCGGCTCACTGTCGACGACGATGTGCCCGTCGCTCTGCTTGATGATGCCGTAGCAGGTCGAGAGCCCCAGGCCGGTACCCTGTCCCACCTCTTTCGTCGTGAAGAACGGCTCGAAGAGGCGCGCTTTGACCGCCGGGCTCATTCCAACTCCGCTGTCCGTAATCGCGATCATCACGAAGCCCCCGGCCGACTTCGGAAGATCGACGCCACTGGACTCGTCGCCGGGGCCGATGTTCGCGGTTTCGAGGATGAACGTCCCGCCTTCAGCCATGGCATCGGCGGCGTTCGTCGCCAGGTTGACGAGAACCAGTTCCAGCTGATTGGTGTCGACTCTCGCGGCGTGAAGGCGAGGATCGAGCTCCAGCCGCGTAGTCACTCGTTTCCCGAGGATGAGCTGAAAGGTCGACTCCATGCCTCTGATGATCTGGTTCAGATCGTGTCGCCGGAGGTCCATCGTCTGCTTGCGGCCATAGGCAAGCAGCTGCCGGGTCAGCTCGCCGGCACGCGTTGCCGCCTTACCGATTTCCGTCGCGCTGTGCGCGAGCCTGCTTCCCGCTGGAAGCCCCGCTACCAACAACTCACTGCGGCCGGCGATGGCCGTCAGGATGCTGTTGAATTCGTGCGCAACGCCACCCGCGAGCTTGCCGACCACCTCCAGCTTCTGGCTTTGGAACAGCCGCGCCTCGAGCCTCTTGCGATCGGTCAGATCCCGGATGATGGTGGAAAAGTATTCGAGTTTCCCATCCGCTCCCCTGTGGGCAAGGATGACCTGGGACGTGACGACTTTCCGACCGCCGCGCTGCAGCAATGTCACCTCGCCGCTCCACGCGCCATCGCGTGCCGCCGCGGGGATCCCTTCTTTCACCGCGGGGTTCGTCGCGGGATCGGGAAGACAATCGGCGACCGTCATTCGAGTGACGTCCTCGCCGGGATCAAACCCGAGCAGCTCCCGGCCCGCACGGTTGAGATAAAGCAGGCGGCCGGAGGGATCGCTGAAGCCCACGAGATCAGTCGCCGATTCGACGATGGTGGCCAGACGGTCCCGCGTCGCCTCGGCCCGTTTGCGCGCGGAGATGTCCTCGACCATCCCGACCAGGTAGTCCACTTCGCCATCGGCGCGGCGGAGGCATCTCACCGAGATCCTGGTGTCGACGACCTGTCCGTCGTTGCGAATGAACCGCTTGTCCAACGAGTAGTCGTCGATCTCTCCCGCCATCACGCGCGCGAACTGCGCGACATCGGCGGCAAGGTCGTCGGGATGGGTCAGCTCTGCCCAGTTCCGCCGCAGCAACTCATCGCGTCCATAGCCCAGGATCTGGCAGAGCTCGTCGTTCACCTCGAGCAGACCCTTGGTTGGCGAGCTTATGGCCATGCCGACAAGGCCCAACTCGAAGTAGCTGCGGAACCGCTCCTCGCTCTCTTGCAGCCTCTTCGTCACGAGCTGTCGTGCGGTAATGTCCGTGACGATCCCGGTCAGACTGACCAGCTCACCAGAGGAACCTCGAACCTGGAACGCACGAAGATGAACCCATCGAATCTCGCCGTCCGGCCGGACGATGCGATACTCGATGTCGAGGCTCGGAGAGTCGGCCGAGAGCGCGGCGAACTCGCTCAACACGCGTTCCCGGTCGTCCTCCAGGACGAACGACGCCCATGCCCCGGGATCCGCGTAGAGACTCGCCACGGTGCGGCCCCAGATTCGCTCGAAGGCGGGGCTGACGTAACGCACCTCTTTCGAATCGGGCGAGCGAATCCAGAATGCATCGGTGATGTTCTCGGCGAGTTGGTCGAACAGCTCGTTCCGCGCGCGAAGAGCGTTCTCTGCTTCCTTCAGCTCGGTGACGTCCCGCGCCATGACGATGATCCCGATGACCCGCCCCTCGTCGTCGAAGTAGGGAACCTTGTCCGTCTGGATCCATCTCGGTCCTTTCGGACCGTGAACCAGCTCGACGACTCCCAGTCTCGGGGCTCCCGAGCGAATGACCTGCTGGTCTTCTGCAAGGAACTGTGCCGCGGCCTCGGGGTAGATCTCGGCCGACGGTCTTCCTTCGATCTCCTCGATCGATCTCCCGGCCGCCTCCGCGACTCGGTTGTTGACCCGAAGAATTCCGTTGTTCGTGTCCTTGACCAGGATCATCGCGGGCATCAGGTCGAAGAGCACGCGCAGCTCGGTTTGCTGACGGCGCAAGGCTTCCTCGACCCGTTTGCGCTCTTCAGCTTCCTCGCGCAACGCGCGATTCAGGGATTCCAGCTCGACCGTGCGACGCCCGACCCTCGACTCGAGCTCTTCATTCAACTCGTGCAGCAATCGCGCCGCCTCGAGGCGATCGCCGAGGGCCACCTTGAGATTGGAGTGCCAGCGGCGAAGGCTCCGCGCCGCGAAGAGGACGGCGCCGAGCGAGCACGCTACGACGGCAAGAGCCCCCACCGACGAAAGAAGGACGAGTCGCCGTTGGGCGATCGCTTCGTCGGCCTCTTCCTTCCTCGCGGTCTCAGTGATCGATGCGTCGGCGACCCCCTTTGCGTCCCGACTCAGCGCGAGCGTCGCCCATCCGAACCAGGCAACCGACAGAACCGTCAACGCAAAGGCGAGCGCGAGCAGCCCGATCGGGACGCGCGCGTCATCAACTACGATGGCTTCTGGCTCACGCACATGGCCCCATTCAAAACGGCGTGTCCAACAGCGCGCGCACCCGTCCGGCGAGAGCTGCGAGCGTGTAGGGTTTGGGCAGGAACGCCATGCCCGGCTCGAGATCTCCGTTCTCCGCGATGATCTCGTCGTTATAACCGGAGGTGAAAAGGACCCTGATATCGGGGTAGGTGGCCCGGAGCCAGTCGACCATCACCTTGCCGTTCATGACCGGCATCGTGGCGTCGGTCAAAACGAGGCGGATGGGCGGACCCGAGTTCTCGCGGGCCACGCGAAGTCCGTCCTGCCCATTGACCGCCTGAAGCACCTCGTAACCGAGAGAAATCAGCACCGTGACGACCATCTCCAGCACCGCGGGCTCATCCTCGACCACCAGCAGCGTTTCCGTTCCACCAGTAAGCGGCTCAGACTGGGCGGGATTCGCGCGCTCGACGGCGGGTTCGTCGACGCGGGGAAAGAAGACGCTGAAGGTCGTGCCTTTCCCCGACTCGCTCGCCACGTCGATCCGGGCGTTCGACTGCTCGGCGATCGTCAGGCACGTTGCGAGCCCGAGGCCCGTCCCGTGCGCCTTCGTCGTGAAGAAGGGCTCGAACAGGCGCTGCCTGACCTCCTCGGTCATTCCCGCACCCGTGTCGGAAACGGTGAGAACCACATAGTCGCCGCCGGCGAGCTTCGGATAGGTCTCGGAGCCGCTGGCGTCAACCGACAACTCGCCGGTGGCGATCGTCAACTGCCCGCCGTCGGGCATCGCGTCGCGGCCGTTGATCGCGAGGTTCATGATCAATTGCCCAACGTAGCCGGAATCGGCCACGATCCGGCCGCTGAGCGTCCTGGTCACCACGGCCAATTCGACGGTCTCGCCAAGCAGGCGCCGGATCATCGTGGCGCTCGCGCTGACGAGATCGTTCAGCTCGAGCACGACCGGCTCCACCCGCTGCCGGCGGCTGAAGACGAGAAGCTGCCGCGTGAGCTCTCCGGCCCGCTCCGCGGCGCGATGGATCTCCGCGGCGTACTTCTGACTCTGGTCGTTCCCGTGGAGTCCCTGCGTCAACAGCTCCGAGTAGCTCATGATGACCGCAAGGAAGTTGTTGAAGTCGTGGGCGATTCCGGTTGCGAGCCTGCCGACGACATCGAGCTTCTGCGCTTCGATGAACTGCGCCTCGAGCCGCCTGACCTGCGCGATGTCGCGCGCGATCTGCGAAGCGCCGACCACTTCGCCGTCGCTGTCGAGGATGGGGACCACCTTCACGCGGACATCGACGCTCGTGCCGTCCTTGCGCAGCCTCACCGTTTCGAAAGGCGCCGTAAGCTCCCCCGCCCTCAGGCTCCCGATCACCCGTGCGTATTCCTGGTGGTGCCCGGGGGGATAGAGCCTCGAGATCGACCGGCCTAACACCTCCTCCGCGGCAAAACCGTACTGACGCTCCGCCCCGCTGTTCCATCCGATGATGATGCCGTCGACGTTGATGTTCAGGACGGCGTCGTCCGAATACTCGATGATCGCGGCGAGCCGCGAGTGTTCCCTCTCTGAGGCTTTCCTCCCGGTCACGTCCTCGGCAATCCCGGCGAAGCGACTGACATGACCCTCCGGATCCTTCACGGGATAGCTGCGACCCCAGATCGTGCGAATCTCGCCGTCGGGGCGCACGACGCGGAACTCTTCGTCGTATCCCGTCGCCCGTTGCTTGCCGAACAGCACGCCGACCATCCGTTCGCGGTCGTCCGCGTGGATTGAGTCGACGAGCGTGTGCGGCTCGTCGTAGAGGCTCTGGCAGCTGCGTCCCCAGATCGTCTCGTAGGCCGGGCTCACGTAGTCGACCGATCCGGTATCGATGTCGGTGACCCAGAAGACCTGCTCGAGATGATCCATGAGCTGCCGGAACTGCTCCTGCGCTTCCTTCTTCTTTGGGGCGATCGACGGCTCCGCGCTACGCGGGACGGCCAGCGTCGGTTCCAGATCCGAGCTGTCTATCGTCGGCATTTCTGCCTCGGCTTCCGGCGCTCACGGAACGTCAGCACGAGCATCAAAGACCCGGCTTCCGGGACACCGCGGGGATGCTTCGTTAGGCGCGATTCTTCGCAGGCACGGCCTGCATACCTGCTCGATTCCTCGATGGGGGCCTCATCGATTTTCATGGACACGCATCCTTCCGGACTTGTGTCAAATCTAGGCTCCGCCCAAACGGCCGAATAGAGCACTTACTACATGGAGGCGTGGGGGTGAGCCGGGTAGTAAGTACGGAGTCGCCGGGATCAGCGCCCGGCGTCGCACGGTGGGGTCACAGCCAATGGCCTTAGGTTAAGAAATCAACACCCCCGCAGACCTGTCATCCCGATCCCGCGAAGCGGGAGAGGGATCTGCGAAGACATCGTCTGATCGCTTCCAACGCTCAAATCTGGCCTTGTGGACCGAGTCGTCGCTGAGGACATGGTCACGCGAGTCGTTTGCAGATTCCTCTCCCGCTTCGCGGGATCGGAATGACAGGCGCTCGCGTCGCGTAAAGCCATTAACCTAAGTCCATTGGGTGTGACCCCACTCTGCTACTCCCGCGCGACCTTCTTCTTCCCCGCCTTCGCGAGCGCGACATCGAGCTTCGCGAGATCGGCCGCCGTGAACGACATCCAGCTTCGCGCCGCCGCCTCGGCGGGGACGCGAAGCCTCGCGAGGCCGGCCTTCGCGTCACTGCTCGGAGGGCCGTCCGCGCCATCGACCGCCGTCGCGAGGTCTTCGAGTGAGGCCGAGAGCTGCCGCAGTCCATCGGTTCGCGTCGTCGCGACCCACCAGACGTTCACGCCCGACTTCGTCGGCGGCACGTCGACGATCGCGGCGGCGCGGCCGAGCACCGCGGCCGCCTGGCTGGCAAGCTTGCCTTCGAGCCCTTCACGCATCGCGAGATCCTTGAGCACGGCGTCGGCTTCGTTGAGCGCGGCCGCGATCGGCTCGCGCAGCGCCTCGACCTCTCTCGCCATCGCGAACTGCTCCGCGTACGACGCCGATTCGAAATGCACCCGCGGATCGGCGACGACTTCGAGCGGCTGGCGGTACGACGACCCGTCGACGGAGAGGACTGCGTCATAGCGCCCCGGCGGCGCCCAGACACCATCACCGAAGGTGAGGCGCGCTCCTGCAAGCGCGGGAGGCGCCGGATAACGGAGCGGCCAGACGAAGCGGTGCATCCCGGACGTCGTCGAAAGCGTCGACGGCGTCGCGAACCACTCGGGGGCGGTGCGCAGCTTCGCCGGATTCGCCGCGGGAACCGCGTCTGCGCTGCTGTAGCGACGCGCCAGCGCTCCCGACGCGTCGAGGATCTCGAGCGTCACCGGGCCGCGCGCGTCGTGATCGAGAACGTAGTCGAGGTATGCACCGGCCGGTGGGTTAGGCGCCATCGGCTCGTCCCTCGGCCATGGCGTCCCGGTAAAGCCGGCGGGGCGGACGCGGACCGCCTTCGACGGCACGAAGAGCCGCGTGCTTACCTTGCTCTCCGCAGCGATCTGTCGCAGCGGGGAGATGTCGTCGATGACCCAGAACGCGCGGCCGTGCGTGGCGATCACCACGTCGTTGCCGTTCACGTCGATATCGCGCACGGACGTAGCCGGCATGTTCATCCGGAGCGACTGCCAGTGATCGCCGTCGTCGAACGAGACGTAGACGCCCTTCTCCGTCCCGGCGAAGAGCAGCCCGCGCCGCACGGAGTCCTCGCGCACCGCGTTCACGAACGAGCCGTCGGGAATTCCGTTCGCGATCGGCTGCCAGCTCTTCCCGCCGTCGTGCGTGCGGAGGATGTGAGGCCGGAAGTCGTCGAGGCGATGGCGGTCGATGGCCACATACGCGGTCTCTGCGTCGAAGTGCGAGGTCTCGATGATGCCGACCTTCGACCAGGGGGTCAGCTCGGCCGGCGTCAGGTTCTGCCAGTGCTCTCCCTCGTCGCGCGTCCGCCAGATGAGCCCGTCGTCGGTGCCGACCCAGACGTCGTGGTCGGCGAGACGCGACGGCGCGATCGCGTAGACCACGCCGTGCCGCGTCCCGGGGCCCGGCCGGTTCGCCGCCGTCACCGCGTCGAGGTTAGGCGGGATGCCTGGCTCCTCGCGCGTCAGGTCGGGGCTGATCGCGCTCCAGTGATTGCCGCCGTCGTCGGTGCGGAACACCTTCTGGTTGGCAAAGTAGAGGACCTTCGGATCGCGGCGCGAGAAGACGAGCGGGAGCGTCCAGGTGCGGCGCGCGAGAGCGTCGTCGGCGAGCGTCGGGTCGACCGAGCGCGTCTGCCGCGTGCGAACGTCGAGCTTGTCGACCCGCCCGCCGTAGATGATGTCGGGATCGTTCGGATCGGGGGCGATGTTGTCCGCTTCGCCTCCCGCGGTCACCTCGTGGAACTCGCTGATGTTGATCCCGTCCCACCCGGCGCCGCGGCTCGGGATGCCGGCGCTTCCGGAGTCCTGCTGCGAGCCGTAGACCCAGTAGGGGAAGCGGTTGTCGGTGATGACGTGGTAGAACTGGCCGGTCGGCTGGTTGTACCAGGAGCTCCAGGTCGCCCCGCCGTTCGTCGAGACGACGGCGCCCTGGTCGACGCCTAACATGCGCCGCTCCGGATGCTCCGGGTCGATCCACATCTGGTGGTAGTCGTCGCCGCCCGGCGCCCCCTTGACCGGCACGAACGTCTTTCCCGCGTCGGTGGAGCGGTAGAGGTTGACGTTGCAGGAGTAGACGACGTCGGCGTCGGCGGGCTCGACGGTCACGCCGCCGAAGTACCAGCCGCGCCCCCAGATCCGCGAGTCGTCGCTCGTCCGGGTCCAGCTCGCGCCGGCGTCGTCGGAGCGGTACATCCCTCCCTGGTCGGCGTCGACGATCGCGTAGACGCGCGACGGCCTGTTCGGCGCCACCGCGACGCCGATCCGTCCGGGCTTGGCGGGAAAGCCGTGACCGCGGATCGGCGTCCAGTGATCGCCTCCGTCGACGCTCTTGAAGAGCCCGCTCCCCGCGCCGTTCGACGGCGGATAGATGCTCCACGGCGTCCGCCGCGTCTGCCAAAGCGCGGCGTAGATCACGTCGGGATTGCCCGGCTCGAACGCGAGGTCGACGGCGCCGGTGTCGCTGTCGGGCCCTAACACCTTCTCCCAGCTCGCCCCGCCGTCGCGGGAACGGAAAACGCCACGCTCGGCGTTCGCGCCGTAGGGATGGCCGAGCGCCGCAACCAGGACGCGATTCGGGTCCTTCGGGTGAACGACGATCTTCCCGATCTGCTGCGAGTCGCGCAAACCCACGTGGCTCCACGTCGCGCCGCCGTCGGTCGACTTGTACATTCCGTCGCCCTGCGCGATGTCCGAACGCATGTCGGCCTCACCGGTTCCGACGTAGAGGATCTTCGGGTTCGACGGAGCGGCGGCGATCGCACCGATCGAGCCGATCGGCTGCGCGTCGAAGATCGGCGTCCAGGTGCGCCCCGCATCGCGCGTCTCCCAGACTCCGCCGTTCACGCTGCCGAAGTAGAAGTGCTCCGGCTCTCCGGGGATCCCCGTGACTGCGAGAACACGCCCCCCGCGAAACGGCCCGAGCAGACGCCAGCTCAGCTCCTTGAACAACGCCGGTTCGGCAGCCGAGGCATCGAGCGATGCCGAGAGTACGAGCAGTGCAAGCGTGCGGCGAAAAGACATGGTGTTCCCCCTGAGATCCGATCGGGCGCCAGCACGACGCGCGCGCCTTCGACGCACGATTCTACAGAACTACCCGGGGAACATCTGAGTTGCGGGTATTCATCGCCGCGGGGCGTTTCTCTTCGCGACGGATTTCCTGACGCGGCCCGAGTCGTCCTCTCGAGCGAAGGCCGCAAGGAAGAAGTCGACCATCTCACCGAGCGGTGCGGGGTCGCCCTTGAGGCGACTCCGGAGCGCCGCGCCCTCCCAGCAGTTGACCAGCAACCCCGCCATGCGTCGCGGCTTGGAATTGCCGGGGATGTCTCCCCTCTTCCGAGCCTCCTCGAGACAGAGCGCCATGCGGCCTGCGATTTCAGAGAAGCACTCCTCGATCTTGCGACGGAAGATGTCGCTCACTCCCGAGAGCTCCTGGCCGAGCCCCCCAAGGAGGCATCCCATGTAGCCCTGCTGGCGGTACGCCTCTTCCGTCGCCTCGAAGAAGCGGCGAATGCGGTCGAGCGGAAGACAGCCCTCGTCCTCGAGACAGGCGTCGAGCCCCGCATGCACCCCTTGCATGTAGAGATCGATCGCCTGGAGCGCGAAGTCCTCCTTGTCCCGGAAGTGATGGTAGAACGACCCCTTCGGCGTCGCCGTGGCGTCGAGCAGCGCCTGAATTCCGAGATCGTTGTAGCCGTGCTCGAGGAGCATGGCCATTCCCGCTTCGAGGAGCCGCTGCTTGGTCGGATGGTGCATTCCGGAACGAGGATATCAGGGCGACACGAAGCGATGTCGCCTCGTGTCGCCTTGCTCGAGCTCACGCCTGCGACTGTTTCACTTTCTCGATCATGTGGTTGATGACCTGCGTGTGCTCCCGCTGCGGACTGAACATGACGATCTCCGCATCGCTGTCGACCCTGACGTTGTGCCCCGGCGGCCAGTAGAAGAGATCATTCGCATTCACGACCTCCCGTTCACCGCTGGCGTTGGTCGTGGTGATCGTGCCGCGAAGGACGTAGCCCCAGTGCGGGCACTGACAGAGCCCCCCTACCAGCCCTTCGAACAGGGGAGTCGTATCGACCCCCGCGGCGAGAGTGAAGTACTCGCCGCTGATCGTGCCGAAACCGCTCGCATTGCCGAACTCGGTCTCCTGCCGGATCACGGCGCCCGGGATCTCCATCTTCACGTCGACATCCTCTTTTGCAATCCGCATGGTTGCCTCCTCTCGTGCCGTCGTCGGTTTCGTTTTTAGACCGATCGGTCTAGCGAACAAACTAAGGCGTCTCGGGAGCCCTGTCAACCCGCGATTCGCCGCGCTCCGAGTCAGACGGGGTTACGATCCTGGTCGTGAGCCGATCGATGAGCCTGCGAAAGACCCTGGCCGCCGTCGTTCTCGGCCTCGTCGCGCTTGGCGCTTCGCCACGGAGTGTCGACGTCGAGCGGCTGAAAGGAGCCTGGTTCGGCGACGGGCCGAGCTTCGAGATGGTCGTGCGCGATCGGACGATCCTGTTCGAGTTCGACATGAAGGAGCACGCCTATCGGATCGACGGCGACGTCCTGATCATCTCGTACGACGACGGCGAGCAGCGTCACCGGATCATCAGGCTTACCGACGACGAGATGGAGTGGGAAAGTGAAGCGACAGCGACACGCTCGGTCTTGCACCGGACGGGAGCCTGGGAGCGAGCGAGCGCGCCTCGGGCGCAGCCTAACGTCGTGGCCCGCTCGACGACGCGAGGCTGGCCGACCTTCAGGAACGAGAAGTACGGGTACGAAATCCAGCACCCCGAGCGTGTCGAGGTGCGCGAAACAGGGCGCGAGCCCGATCGCGATGGCGCGACGATCCGACTGGTGTTCAAGGAATACGAGGCGCCCACGCCGGCGCTCGACATTCGCATCGTGCCTCGAACCCCGGAAACGAAGTTCCCTCGACTGGGGACAAACGCACCTGGAATGACGCTCAGCATCGACGACGTCGTGGTGGGAGGTGAAGAGGCGAGACTCGCGCAATATCGCTGGCAGGCGAGCGGCGACCTCGCGTTCGCGGAGCTCTTCCTTCGCGGCATCGTGTTCTCATTCGACGCAAACAGCGGCGTGCGCGATATTCGAGAGACTCAATGGTGGGAGATGATCTCCACGTTTCGCATTCGAAAAGCGCGATGAAGCTCCGATCCCGGGAGGCGATCGCGCTTCCGATGTGACCCCGGAGCGCCGCCTAACGGCTCGGGCCGATCTTGTCGAGGCGGATCGCGAGGAAGCGCGCGAGCTCGAATTCAGCTTCGGGAGAAAGACCGACGAACCTGACCCCGTACTCGTGCCCTTCGGTTTTCGCCTCGCCTTCGCGAATGATCTCGCCGTCGACCTGGAGCTTCGTCGCCCGCCCGGGGACGAAGAGCTCCACCCTGAGCTTCGTGCCGACCTCGAGCGCGGTCGAAACCTCCACGAGCATGCCCGACGACGAGACGTTGAAGGTCTTGCCGAGGAGTGGGAATCCACCCTCGGGGACGATGTTGGCGAGCACCTCGAGGCCGACGCGGACCTTTGGGATTGAACCGGCCATGTCGGAAATAGTAACTCCGTCTCCCCGGACCGCGACGGCGGCGGCGGGGGCAGATCGGAAATACATGACTTCCAGGACTGGTTCCGCGGGTAGTGATAATGTTTTCCGGCGCCCGACGGCGCTGGAGGCAAACCTTGCTCAGGAAACCTGCAGTTCTGATCACCGGCGCGAGCGGAGAGATCGGCCATGGCCTGATCAGCCGGCTCGTGCACGATGGCAGTCGAACCATCATCACGCTCGATCTCAAACCTCTCGAGCCCGAGCTTGCGCGCCTCGTCCAGCACGAGTTCTCCGGCTCGATCCTCGAGACGAACCTGCTCGAACGGATTCTCTCGGAGTTCGAGGTCGACCTCGTATTCCATCTCGCGGCGCTCCTCTCGACCCGCAGCGAGTTCACCCCCGTGACCGCGCACCAGGTGAACGTCGAGGGAACGATGAACCTGCTCGAGTTCGCGCAGAAGCAGGGCGAGTCGCACGGCCGCCCCGTCGTCTTCCTCTACCCCTCGTCGATCGCCATCTACGGCATGCCCGACCTCGGCGCGAAGACGCGCGCAGGCCGCGTGAAGGAAGACGACTTCAACACGCCCAGCACGATGTACGGCTGCAACAAGCTCTACTGCGAGCAACTCGGCCGCTACTACGCGCGCCACTACAAGCAGCTCGCGGCCGAGCCGCTCTCCGGCAAGGTCGACTTCCGCTGCATCCGCTTCCCTGGGCTGATTTCCGCGGCCACCGTCCCGTCGGGCGGCACGTCCGACTTCGCCCCCGAAATGATCCACGCCGCGGCGCAGGGACAGCCGTACGCCTGCTTCGTCCGCCCCGACGCGCGGATCCCGTTCATGGCGATGCCCGATGGCGTCGCGGCGCTCCTCGCGCTCGCGGCCGCGCCGAGCGACCGCCTAACACGGACCTCGTACAACATCGGCGCCTTCAATCCCTCGGCAGCCGAGATTCAGGCGATCGTCGAGAACGCGTTCCCGGGCGCGCAGATCACCACGAAGGTCGACGAGAAGCGGCAGGGCATCGTCGACTCGTGGCCCGCGGACCTGGACGACTCGGCCGCGCGCAACGACTGGGGCTTCATGCCGCAGTACGGCCTCGAGGCGGCGTTCCACGACTACCTCATTCCGAGGATCCGCGAGAGGTACCGGAAGACGTAGCGTAGCGAGCGCGACGAGGGCAACCCGCGCGGGCCGCGTCATCTCGAGTCCTTCATGTTCTCGAGCTGACACTACCCGCCCCGCGGGAAGCGCTTCGCGGGCCGTCACACCCCGCGTGCCATGAGGCGCTTTACGAGCGTACCGACGCTGAGCCCCTGCACCACGATCGAGAAGACCACCACCGCGTACGTGACGCCGAGCAGAACGTCCCTGTTCGGCCCTGCAGGTAGTGAGAGCGCCAGCGCGACCGAGATCCCGCCGCGCAGGCCGCCCCAGGTCAGGATCGTGATCGCTCCCGGCGTGAAGCGGCGGAATCGCTTCATCACCATGATCGGCGCCGCCACGGAGATCCATCGCGCCCCGAGGACGATCGGGATGGTCAGCAGCGCGGCCGCGACGTCGCTCCGGCCGAAATGGACGACGAGGATCTCGAGGCCGATCAGGACGAAGAGCACCGCGTTAAGAATTTCGTCCACGAGCTCCCAGAACTTGTCGAGATGGTCGCGCGTCACGTCGGACATCGCGAGCGTTCGCCCCTGGTTTCCGATCATCAGGCCCGCGACGACGATCGCGATCGGCCCGGAGACGTGGAGAGCCGACGCGAGCGTGTAGCCTCCGGCGACGAGCGCGAGCGTGATCAACACTTCGACCTGGTACTGGTCGATGCTGCGCAGCATCCGGTATGCGAGATAGCCGATCGCGAGGCCGAACAGAATCCCTCCGACTGCTTCCTGCAGAAAGAGCGCCGTCACGAAGCCGAGCGTCACCTCGTGAGATCCGCGCAGAACTTCCAGAAACGTCAGAAACACGACGACGCCCACCCCGTCGTTGAACAGCGACTCGCCCGCGATGGTCGTCTCCACGCTCGCGGGAACATGGGCGCTCCGCAGAATCGCGATCACGGCGATCGGGTCGGTCGGCGAGATCAGCGCCCCGAAGAGGAGGCAGTAGATCAACGGAACCTGAACGCCGACGAGCGGGAGAATCCAGTAGAGCAGAAACGCGATGACGAGCGTGGAGATCAGCAGGCCGACCGTGGCGAGGATCGTGACGATCCCTTTCTGCTTCGAGAGATCGCTCAGATCGATGTGCAGCGCGCCGGCGAACAGAAGGAAGCTCAGAAAGCCCTGGAGGAGCGTGTCGTCGAAGTCGATGCCGCTCAGGACCGCCTCCGCCTGCGACGTGACGTCGGCTCCCAGTTTTCCGAGCACGATGAGCGCCAGAGACATCACGAGCGCGATGAGCATCACCCCGATTGTCACGGGCAGCTTCACGAAGCGGTGGTTGACGTAGCTGAAGGCGGCGGCGAGCGTGAGCAGCAGTGCGATGATCTGGACGAGGTTCATGCGGGCGTCTCAGAATATCCTGATTGGCAAGCCGGAGTCGTCCCCGCTCAACGCGGCGGCACGCGCGCGAGGTGCACCGCGAAGAGGCGATCGCGATCGGTGAAGGTGCGCTCGCGGACGAAACCAGCCCTCTCGAGCATGGCGTCGACGCGCGCGTCGTCGTATTTGATGCTCGACTCGGTGTGGATTCTCTCGCCCTGACGAAAGCCGACCTCGACGCCGAGCGCCTCGATCCTCACGCGCTGGGCGCAGAGGCTCTCGAGGTGCATCTCGATCCGTGATTGCGCGTCGTTCCAGAGCGCGACGTGCGCGAAGCGATCGAGCTCGAAGTGGCCGCCGAGCTCGCGGTTGATCCGCGCGAGCACGTTCCGGTTGAACGCCGCCGTCACGCCGCGCGCGTCGTCGTATGCCGGGACGAGAATCGCGGGATCCTTGCGAAGATCCGTACCGAGAAGCAGCGCGCCTCCCGGAGCGAGGCTGCGGCGCACGCCGGCGAGGATCGCGTGCGCCTCGTCGTCCTCGAAGTTTCCGATCGAGCTCCCGATGAAGAGGACCAGGCGTCGCGGGCCGATGGCCCGGATGTGCGTGAACGCTTCGTCGTGCTGCATCACGAGCGGCCTAACCGTCACCTCGGGGAGCGTCCTCGCGAGCCGCGCGGTTGCCTCGTCGATCGCCGACTCCGAGACGTCGACCGGCGCGAAGATGCAGCGCCCCTGCTGCGCGACGACGGAGCGAAGAATGATCTCCGACTTCGTCGCCGTGCCCGCGCCGAGCTCCACGACGTGAAGTGGGAACCCGCCGCCCGCCGCGGCCGTCGCCACGATCTCGTCGGCATGCTCGATCAGGATCGAGCGCTCGACTCGCGTCGGGTAGTACTCCGCCAGCATCGTGATCTCCTCGAAGAGGCGCGAGCCTTCCTCGTCGTAGAAGAGGTACGGCGGGAGACTCTTCTTCGTCGCGAGAAGTCCCCGGGCGACGACCTCCGCAATCGGGTTCGTCGGGCACACTTCTGAAATCGCATTCCGGCTCATCGCTCGCTTCCTCCATCGATCGACCGTGCAAGCCGCACGCCGCTCATCTGGAACCGGGTCGCCGGATGCCAGAAGTTGCGGTAGGTGGCGCGCACGTGCCCTCGCGGCGTGAAGCAGGATCCGCCGCGGAGCACGAACTGGTTGACCATGAACTTCCCGTTGTATTCGCCTAACGCGCCTTCACTGATCGTGAAGCCGGGATAGGGTGAGTAGCTCGAGCGGGTCCACTCCCAGACGTCGCCGAAGAGTTGCCTGACCGCGCCCTTCGCCCCGGCCGCGGCGAGTGGCCGAAGCGCGCCGCGCTCGCGGAAGCTCCCGTCGCTCGAAGGCTGCGCCGAGGCCACTGCCTCCCACTCTTCTTCGGTCGGCAGGCGCGCGCCGAAGAAGGTCGCGAGCGCATCGGCCTCGTAGAAACTGACGTGCGCGACCGGCTCGTCGTCCGCGGCCTCACGCTCGCCATCGAGCCCGAAGAGCACGAGCGCTCCTCCCTCGAGACGCGCGTAGAGCGGCGCACGAATGCCGTGAGCGCGGACGAAGTCGAAGCCATCCGCAAGCCAGAGCGTCGGACGCTCGTAGCCACCCGCGGCCGCAAACTCCTTCCACTCCCTCACCGTGAGCAGCCGGTCGGCAAGCGCGAACGGCTCGAGCCAGACGCGGTGGCGCGGCAGCTCGTTGTCGAAGACGAAGTCGTCGGAGGCCGCCGCGCCGATGTCGACGATGCCACCGGGATGCTCGATGAAGCGCAGCGGCGACGCGGGCGCCACCGCTCGTGCGTCCGCGCGTCCTCCCCGATACGCAGGGCGCGTCGGATTCTCCGCAAACGCGTTGAGGATGTCGGTCAGCAGCAGTTCCTGGTGCTGCTCCTCGTGCGCCATGCCGAGCTCGAGGATTGGCCGCATCGCCGCGAGCTCGTCATCCATTGCGCGCTCGATTTGTTCCGTCACGCGCGCGTCGATGGCGCGCCGGTACTCCGCGACCTCGCTCGAGGCCGGGCGCGAGAGCATGCCCCGCTTCGGGCGCGCGTGCCGCGGCCCCACGTTCTCGTAGTACGAATTGAAGAGGTAGGCGAACGTCGGATCGAACGGCGCGACTCCAGCGGGAAGCAGAAGGAACGTCTCGAAGAACCACGTCGTGTGCGCGCGGTGCCATTTCGCCGGGCTGCAGTCGGGCATCGACTGGAGCTGCTGATCCTCGGGCGACAGCGGCGCGGCGAGCGCCTCGGTCGCGTCGCGCGTCGCATGAAAACGGTCGATCAGGCGCTGGCGTTCGTTCATGCCTCACCTCGGCCGGGAATTCGCACGAGGACACATCCGTCCCTCGGCGCGTGTCGGAGAGCAAAATCCGGCTGGTTTTAGAAGGGGAAAATCGTACCACACTGCCTCCGCGCATGATGCCGTGCGGGGCGCGAACGGAAACCTCTCCGTTACAATGCGGCGAACCAGCCGGTCGCCGATCAACCGATCTCGAAGACCGTGAGCGCGTCGGCGATTCCCTTGAGCATCGCGCGGTGTGGCACGACGTTCATGCCCTCATGGCTGAGGATCGACTTCACGCGCTCGTTCCCGACGACCGGCTCGGTCGCGTAGATCGCGTGCGAGGTCGCGAGGCCCTGCACCCGCGCCGCGATGTTCACGGTCTGGCCAAAGTAGTCGAGCCGGTCGTTCGAGATCACCGCGAGGCACGGACCTTCATGAAGCCCGATCTTCACGAGAAGGTCCTCGCGTCCGTGCGAGCCGTTGAGATCTTCCATAGCGCGGCGGATTCCGACGGCGGCGGCGAATCCCTGATCCGGCGAGGGGAACGTCGCCATCACCGCGTCGCCGATCGTCTTGACGACCGCGCCTGACTCGCGCCTCACGACCTCCCCCAGCACGCGAAAGTGCGCGCGGACGAGATCGTACGCGACGAGATCGCCGACGCGCTCGTAGAGCTCGGTCGATCCCTTCAGGTCGGTGAAGAGGACCGTCATGCTCGCGATCTTCAAGCGCTGATCGATGCTGAGGCTCTCGGCGCGGTAGAGATCGCGGAAGGTCTGATTCGTGAAGATCCGCTTCGCGGTGAGGAACGGCTGGCGGTGCTCGAAGAGCTGGTGAAAGCGCTCTCCCGCGAGAAAGAGGCACGGCAGGACTCTCCGCGCGGTTCGATTCACGAGCGTGAGCCGCAACGGCCCCGGCGCCAGTACCTCGGTCGCCGTCGGTACGCCCGAATCGGTATAGGCGACGGTGATGTCCCGGCGTTCGCGTGTCGGTTCCCCTTTGACGTCGAGGAACTTCGCCGAATGAGTAACCGGCTCGAAGAGGATCACGAACTCCGAAGGAAGCTGTATCGAAAAGACGACCTTCTCGCCCGGGGCGACCTCCTCGGATTCGATCACGCACTCCTGCCACATCGCGGAGTAGTCCGACTCGTGCTGCGGCATGACGAGCGCATTGCTGAAATAGAGATCGCGGTAGTAGTGAAGCGGAGGCATCAACTCGGGTTCGTGGGCCGCAATCCGCCGCAGTCGCTGGCTCACCGTGAAGCTGACCTCGACCATGCTGTCGATCTCCGGCTCGTAGCCGGCGGCACAGAGCGAGCAGTTGTAGTGGTCCTTCATCTGCTTGAGATCGGCGCCGACGTCGAGGACGCCGCCGCAGCCCGGGCAGAGAAGATTCCACGACATCTCGAACAGCGCGAGCTTTGCCGCGTGGACGAACGCATCGAGGACCCGATCCTCGGGCAGTTTCCGATCGGCCGCGAATCGCAGCGGATCGAGCCGGCTCAACTCGCTGTCGCTCCCGGTCGAGACGAGCTCCTCGATAGCGGCAACGACGGCAGCGTCGGCCACCTCGCGCAAGGTGTCGAATCGGGAGTCACTCATGACAGCGAAGTAAAAAGCGTACTCCTCTCTACTGCCGTCGCACAACGCCGGGTCGTTGCTGGAGGTGGAAATCCGGTTTCAGGCGACGCGCCCGGGGGCCGATGCGTGAAGGGCCTGCCGGTCAAGTGCTCGAATCGTTCGCCGCGCGGGGCAGGCCCCTGAGATTGCGCACGCATATGACGCCGAGCGTGATCACCGTCAGCGGGATCACGAAAAACATCATGGCGAAGCTGAAGCGCGGCAGGGCATCGTGCCATGCGCTTGCGAGCGCGAGATAGGTGAGATACGCGGCGAAGTAGAAGAGGAAGATCGCCCCTTCCCATCTCGCGATCACGTGGCCTCGAAGGAAGATCGGGAAACAGGCAATCGCGACCGCCACCATCACCGGAAGGTCGAACGCGATGATCGCGGGCGCGACGCGGACGCCGTTCGGAGCGATCGATGCCGTCGCGCCGAGCACGAGAAGGATGTTGAACAGGTTGCTGCCGATCACGTTGCCTGCCGCGATCTCTCGCTGTCCGCGAAACGCGGCCATCAGCGACGTCGCCAGCTCGGGCAGTGACGTGCCGACGGCGACCACCGTCAGCCCGATGATCATGTCGCTGACGCCGAGAAGCTTCGCGATCTGCGTGGCGGACGCGACGAGAAGATCCGCGCCGTAGACGAGCAGCGCGATGCCGGCCACGATGAATCCCGCATCGATTGTGCCCGTCCGCACTCGCCGTCCGACAGGAACGCTCTCCGCGACTGTCGCCGCTTCATTCCGGCTCGTCGCGATGACGAACACAGAGTACGTAACCGCTCCAGCGACCAGGACCGCTCCGTCCAGCCGGGAGATGCGGCCATCGCGCGCCATGATGAAGCAGGCGATGCTGACGAAGATCATGAGCGGAACTTCGACGCGCACGAGGCGCTTCGCGATGATCAGAGGCGCCATGACTGCCGACGCGCCGAGGATCAGGAGAATGTTGACGATGTTGCTTCCGACGACGTTGCCCATCGCCATGTCGGCTCGTCCTTCCAGCGCGGCACTGAGCGAGACCGCGATCTCGGGTGCGCTCGTCCCGTAACCGACGACGGTAAGGCCGACGACGAGCGGCGACATTCCGAGCGACAGCGCAAGGCGCGACGCTCCGCGGACCAGAAGCTCGGCCCCTCCTGCCAGGAGGACGATCCCGACGGCGAGCATCAGAATGTTGCCGAGCGGCATCGCGGAAGTATACGGGGAGCGGGAAACGGAACTCTTCGGCGGTGCCGTCGTCGCGATCACCAAAGCTGTCGGGTCGCGATCGAGCGGCGAGATGCGACAATAGGCCTCGGTGCCGAGGATTTCGCAGCGCAAGCTCCTCGTGGCGTTCGTCGCGGCAGGTGTCGTATCCGGGCTCGCGGCGGTGCTGTTCCACGAATGGATCGTAGTGAGCCGGTCGCTTCTGTTCGACCGCGTGTTCGCTCTCGGTGCCGTGCCGCGGTCGATTCTCATCATCGTCATCCCGACCCTCGTCGCGGCGGCTCTCGGTTGGACCGTGCAGCGCTTCGCGCCCGCGGCGCTGGGTGCGAACCTCGCGCGGGTCCGGCGTGGTTATGCCGAGGACGTGTCGCACCTCGACGGCAGGACGATCTTCGCGACGTTCGCGCTCACACCGCTCTCGCTTGGTTCCGGCGCCCCGCTGGGCCCCGAGGGGCCTACGGTGGTCGTTACCAGCGGGTTGTCCGTCGCGGTGGCGCGCGCGTTCGGACTGCCGCGCAGAATGTGGCGCGGCATGATTCCCGTCGGCACCGCGGCGGGGATCGCCGCGATCTTCCGGACGCCGATCACCGGCGTGGTGTTCGCGCTCGAAGAGCTTTCGGGAACCTCGAGCCGGAGCCTCCTGGGCGGAACCTTGATCGCGGCGGTTGCGGCAGCCGTGGTGCAGCAGGTTGCCTCGCCCGACCACGCGCGAATCCTGCCGGCGTCGGCGGCGAGCTGGAACGATCCGCGCGAGCTGATCGGCTTTGCCGTCGTCGGCATCTGCGCCGGGCTGATCTCGGGTGCGGTGCTCCGGCTCGGAGGCGTGCTCCGCGACCGCGTTCGAACGCTCATGCCGTCGATCCCGCTCCGCTTCGCGATCGGCGGGGCGGCGGTCGGGCTCCTGGGCGTGCTCAACCCGACGATGCTCGGCGTCGGGTACCAGACGACCTCGCTCTTTCTCACGGGCGGCGGTTCGCTCGGCGTCGCAGCCGGGGCGCTCGGGACGAAGATCGCCGGCTTCATCATCGCGGTCGCGGCGGGTTTGTTAGGTGGAACGTTCGCTCCTTCGCTCTTCATCGGGTCGGCGCTCGGCTCGCTCGTCGGCTTCGCGGGAGCGATGGTCCTGCCGGGGCCGATCAACGTCGGAGCGTACGCGCTCGTCGGCATGGGCGCCTACTTCGCCGGCACGCTGCGGGCGCCGATCGCCGCGGTGCTGATCGTCCTCGAGCTGACGAACGACTACGGGCTGATCATCCCGCTGATGCTGGGAGTCGTGCTGGCCAACACGATCTCGCACGCGCTGGCTCCGCGAACGCTCGAGGAAGAGCAGCTCGAGCACGAGGGCGTTCGCGAGGTGCGGCGCGCGCACGATCCACTTGCGAGCCTCCGTGTTCGCGACGTGATGTCGACGAATCTCCTGATGTTTGAGCCGGAGACGAGCATCGCCGAGGTGATCGAGCGAACGAGCGTCGTGAGACACCACGACTACCCGATCGTCGACCGTGAGGGGCGGCTCGTCGGCCTGCTTCCCGGTCATGAGATCGCGCGCTGCTTCAGGCTCGGGACTCTCGATGAAGCGGTCGGCGCGCTTGCGCCGATGCCGGGCACGGTCGCGCTCGAAGATGAGCCGCTGCACGATTTGCTGTCGCGAATGGCGCAGGTAGCTGCCGAGCGCTCCGTCGTGGTCGACGGCAACGGGGTCGTGAAAGGCTTCGTGAGCCCTTCGGATCTCGTGCGCGCCCGGTTCCGCGAGCATCGGACCGCCGACGACGACACGCTCAGCTGATCCCGCGCCGGCCTGGAGTCGACGAGCACGCCCTGGATTACGCCTGCCGGCTCCGCATTCCGCCTGCGGGCTCAACGTGCCGCGACGAGGGCGATGAGCGGAGGCAGCAGCGCCACGACGAAGAACATCGCGACCGCCGCGCCGCCGAGCAGCAGAGAGCCCTTTCGGGGAAGCGAAAAGGAACCGGCCCATCGCGGCCCGCGGCTCAACGCGAGGGCGACGAGCCCCGTCGCCAGGAATCCGACGACGTTCCACCATAGCGACGACATGCCGGTGGCGAGACGCGCGGCCGCGAGATTGACCGCGAGGCCGAACACGATCGCCATCGACGCCGATCGCCCGTCGACCCCGCGCGTCACGGCCCCGAGAAGGAACACGGCCAGGACCGGGCCGTAGAAAATGGAGCCTAACTGCGTGATCAGAACGAGAATCCCCGACGCGCTGCGCGAGAAGACGATCGCCGAGAGGATCGCAGAGACCCCCCACGCGAGGGTCATCAGCCGTCCGAGCCACGCGCTCTGGAGCGTCGAGTCGGCGCCGGCGATGTCTTCGAGCGTCACGGCGGCGAGCGAGTTGAGCGCGGAATCGAGCGACGACATCGCCGCGGCGAGAATCGCCGCCAGGAGCAGCCCGCGCAGCCCGACCGGAAGGTACGCGATCATAAAGGTCGGCACGAGGCTGTCCGCCGGGAGACCCGCCATCCGCGCAGCGAACGCGGGATCGACCCGAAGCAGCCCCGCCAGGAGCAGCCCGAAGCCGCAGTAGGTGAGCACCAGCGGGAAGCGGAGGAGCCCGGTGAGTAGCAGCGCCGACTGCGCATCGCGCGCGCTCGCCGCCGCGAGAAGCCGCTGGCCCTGTGTCTGGTCGCATGCGTAGTACGACATGTAGAGGATGATCCCGCCCGCGAGCATCGGGAGGAGCGCGAAGGAGTTTCCGTCCGTGAGCCCGAGGGAGTCCGTCACAATCGTCCGGGTGCGATCCAGCGGAACCGCCTCGACGACGCGAAGCCCCGCATGCGCGAGGATGTAGCCTCCCGAGACGATCACCCCGATCCAGAGCACCGCGAGTTGGACAATGTCGCTCCAAATGTCGGCGACGATCCCGCCGAGTACGCAGTAGCCCACCGAGAAGAGCCCGGTAATCGTGATGGCGACAGGGATCGACACTTCGAGCACCGGCGCGACGACGAGCGCGGCTGCGTAGAGAATCACCCCCGTGGCGAGTCCCCTCGACACGAGGAAGATCGAGGCGAGCAGACGCCGCGTGCCGCGGCCGAATCGGCGCTCGGCGAACTCGTAGATCGACGCGCCGCTCACCGATCGAAGCGCGGGAAGCAGGAGCGCGATGACGAGCAGCATCGCGATCGGCAGGGCGAGCTCGTATTGCAGCCAGCGAAGCCCGCCGTTCGACTGAAGTGCGACGAACGCCGGCGCGCCGATGAGGCTCACCGCACTCGCCTGGTTCGCCATGATCGAAAGGGCGAGCGGGCCGCCTCGCATCGAGCGCCCCGCGAGGAAGAACTCCGCCCCGCTCCTCTGCCGGAGCGCGATGACGACGGAGATCGCGATGATCGTGCCGAAGTACGCCGCGAGCACGGCGTAATCGACAGAACCGAGCGAGTGGCTCACTGATTGTCGATCTCCGTTCCCGGGCGCGTCTCCGGTGGCGGGGCGACGTAGCGCTTCAAATACTCCCGGGCGATGTCCCGCCCGCCTAACCCAAAGGCGAGCGCGAGCGCGAGCATGACTCCGCCGAGGACGATCGAGAACGTCGCGACGACGACCGAGCGCGCGACGGCGAGGTGGTCGAGGGCCATCGCGATCGAGAGAGCCAGGACGAGGAGCCGTGTGACTCCGGAGACGAGGCGCGCGCCGCGCCACCCGGCGTTCACCGCCGTGATCAGGACGCCGCGGTAAGCGAATTCGGCAAGCATGACGCCGACGATCACGATCAGCACGGCGGTCAGCAGCGCCGGGACGAACGCCAGCGCGTTGGCAAGGATCGTCGCCGTGCCCGGAATCCGAAGCGAGAGCGCTCCCGCGAGCGCGACGGCAAACACGGTGAGCCAGCCGATGAACCGCGCGACGTAGTCGGACGGCGTTCGCGTGAGCCCGGCGCGCCGCAGCGTCGTGTCGGCGCCGCCACGAGCCGCGAGACCATCGAAACCGACCGCGCGCAGCATGCGCGACAGGGCGAAGCGAACCAGCCAGCCCGCGACCAGCGCAGCGACGAGAATCGCGACGAACGACAGAAGGTCGACGGCGATGGTGCCGAGCCTGTGCCCGAATTCCCGTAGCCATTCTGCGAATGCGGTGTCATTGCTCATCAGGGTCTCCTTTCTTCGCGCCACGCGGCGACGAAGTCGCTGCGCAGGCTGCGAAACGTGCGCGCGAGTTGTTGAATCTGCTCCTCCGCCTCCTCGTCGCTCTTCCTCTGATTCGCGACGATGAACGAGGCCACGCGGCCGAGATAGAGAGGCGTCAGCGAGGAGAGCAGCTGATCGCGCGGAATGACGCGGCGGCGGTACGCAATGGCGAAGGCGTAGACGATGCGCGTCCAGAGCACGTCATCCACCCCTTCCGCGCCGTTGCTCGACGCGACCGCAGTGACCCGTTCCAGTATCGCCTCCGGCATCGCCAGAGCGTAGACGGGTCGCAGCGTCTCGACGCCGAAGCGGAACTGCTCGAGCATGCGGCCGACGTCCACGTTGACCGGATCGTGAGGCGTGTCGACCGGGTCGCCGAGGATCGGTGCAATCGTCGAGGGCACGCCATTCGTCCAGACGTTCTCGTACGTCTCCAGCAGGCCAAAGGCGGTCCCGACCACCTCCACGAGCATCTTCGCGAGATGATGCCCCGGGTCTTTCGGGTCATGCACCTTCGCCCCCAGATGCGCCTGCGCCACGCGGAAGCGCGCGGCGAGCGCGGTGGTCGTCATCCAGATGTCGATGCCGAAGCGCGCGACGTCGGTCGACCAGACGTCGGTGTCGAGGTAGAGCCGCACGAGCTGCGCCCCGACTCCGAAGTCGCCGCCGATCGGCTGCCTGACGTTGCCGCCGTAGAGGGCCGCGGTCATCGGAAAGATGATCGAGTTCGTGATCGTGCCGTCGAACTTGTGACGCCTGTATAGCGGTGCGACGAAGTCGTGTGCGCCGCTCTCCACCGGTGCGGCGAGCCGCTCGATCCACTCGGGAGTGACCGAGCGCAAGTCGGCGTCGAGGACGACGACCGCGGCGGCACCGACCCTCGAGGCCACCTCGAAGATGTCGCGAAATGCGGAGCCTTTGCCCGACGGTCCGCGGTATCGGATGCTGGCGGCGCGGATCGCCGCAACGCCGTCGGCGCCGAGCTCCGCGCGCGCCGCGATCGCGCTCTCGGCAAATCGCTCCGGCGTTCCGTCGCCCGAGCCTCCGTCGGAGTTGAGCACGAGCGCGCGGGCTCCGGGGAACGCCCCCGAGATGCCGCGGACCGCGGTCACCGCGACGTGGGCGATGGAATGCGCGTTGTTAAAGCTCGGGATTCCGATGACGATTCGCGCGTCTCCGATTTCCGAGGCGAGCGCTGCGATCGCGGCGTCAGGCGCGGGCGGGCTCATTTGCAATCCTCGTCGGGTCGTCCAATATCGAAAGAATCGCCTCCGCCCAGCCCGCGGGCCCCGGAGCCGTCGTCACAACGGCGTGGGGAACAGTCGACAGCAGCGCCTCGCTCGCCTCGCCGTTGGGAGCGCGCACGATGACGGCGATATCGGCGAGCGCCAGGAAATCGCCGTCCATCGGCGCGTCGCCTAACGCGATGACGCCGGGCCTCGCGCCCCGCGTCGACAGCAGCCTGCAGACCGCGTCACCCTTCGTGACGGGACCGCAGAGATGATGGAACCGGGCCCCGTCCCGCACGATGAGGCCGACCGCGCCGGCCGCACGCGCGACACGCGCGATGTCTCCCGACGCGAGCACGAACGGCTCGTCGAACTGCCGCTGCCGCGCGCGGCCGAGCGCATCACCGGAGAGTCCGGAGATTCGACTCGCCTCGGCGTCGTCCATCGCCGAGAAGAGAGCGAGACGCGCTCCGCTGCGCTCCTCGATCGCCGGGACGCGCGATCGGATCTGCTCGACCGGCACGCCGAGCGGAGTCACGACCCACGACCCGCCTTCGAACGCGACGATCGCGCTCCCCGACTCGACGATTCCCGGCCCTTCGAGGCCGAGCCGCTCCATGAGTGGAATGAGCTCGGCAACAGTCTTACTCGTCACCGGGACGATCGGGATTCCCTCCGCCTGCAGGCGCCGTATCGCCGGGAGGGCCGCGGCGAAGCCGAAGTCATTGGCATCGAGTAACGTGCCGTCGAGGTCGGTGAAGACGATCCACGACCGCCTCATCGGAGCACCCCGCCATCGGCCTTCGCGATATCGACCAGGCGATCGTAGACGTCATCCATTGCCGCCGAAACGCGGATCCAGTTCGCGAGGTCGGGCTCGCCGATCGGATCGGCGAGGAACTTCTCCGACGCCGTGACGATCGCCGCGGCGAAGACGTTCACGATCGACTCCTCGGCGTGACGGTCGTACTGAAGGCCGTCGATCGCCGCGTCGGAGTAATACGTCGCGATCATGTCCTCGGCAGTCCGCCGGTAGACGCCGTAAAGCGTGTGGAGCTGCCCCTGGAAGAAGACGATCCCCGCCTGCGAGAGCGTGCGCAGCAGGTGGCTGACGATGTCGATCGCCATCCGGTGAAGGCCGGTCGTCGGGTCGGACTCCGAGACCACCTGGTGCTTGTGCTCGTAGGCGTCGAGGATCTCCGACTGGCAGATGCGCCTAACGGAGCGGTTCCGGTAGACCTCGGAGAGGACTCCGACCTCGAGCCCCCAGTTGCACGGGATTCGAATGACGTTCGCGAGATCGGCGTCGAGGGCGAACTCGCCCGCCAGCGGATAGCGGAACGACCCGAGATAACGAACGTACGGATGCGCGCCGATGACGATCTCGAGCGCGCGCAGGAACGGGAAGAGAAGCAGGCGCGTCGCGCGGCCGTGCATCCGGTCGGTGATGCGCGCGTAGTAACCCTTGCAGAAATCGTAGCCGACCTGCGGGCTCGCGATCGGGTAGACGAGACGCGCGAGCAATTCTCTCGAGTAGGTGACGATGTCGGCGTCGTGAAGCGCGATCGTGCGGCAGCGATTCTCGGCGAGGAGATACCCGAGACAGAGCCAGACGGCCCGCCCCTTGCCGGGCTCGCCCATCGGCAGGCCGCGGCGCTTGAAGTCGTCGAGAAGCTCGAGCATTCGCGGTCCGTCGACCCAGAGCAGCACAGTGCGTTGCGGAAGCGCAGAGAAGAACTGCTTCGCTTCCTCCCACTCGGCCGCAGAGGCGCGACCGATCGGCACGACGACCGTGTCGAGATACGGGACCTGCTTCAGCTCGTCGACGATGCCCGGGAGCGCCGCGCCGCTCAATTCCGAGAAGAGGCAAGGGAGAAGCAGCGCGATCGGGCTCGTCGCGCTGAAGTCGACGATCTCCGCCTCGAGCTCGCCGATGGGACGCTGGCGCAGGCGGTGGAGCGTGGAAACGATGCCGGTCTGATGGAAATCAGCCATGGAGAGAACCTCCAGGCACGAACGAAAGGAAACGCTCCGCTTCGCGACGAGTAGGCTGCACCGCCGGCTCCTCCTGAGTGGCGGCCCGACCACTCGCTGGTCCTGCGGGGAAGATACCCCGCACCCTTGCGAACTTGGCTTGGCGAACGAGTATACCGCATCGAGTAGAGATGCCGCGGAGGATGGGGGAATTGACGATCGTCAGCGACGGAGCTGGTACCGCAGCCAGACGACACCGCCGGTTCGCTTCTCGATCGAGAGGAGCTTCAAGCTGCGCGCAGGCGCGCGGCGGTCCGCGACGTCGAAGAGCGTGGCGGTACCGATGCTGCCGTCGGCGACGGGGGCTACGAGGATACTGAGCTCGTCGATCGCGTCCGCGGCGAGGAACGAGCCGTTGATCTTCCCTCCCCCTTCGAGCAGCAGCGTCTTGATCCCGAAGCTCTTGCGCAGCTTCCGCAGAACTCTCGCGACGTCGATGCGCGACTTCCCGCCGAAGAGGTACGACACTCCCTTCGACTGCAGGAACGCGAGGTAGTCGTCGGAGACCGACTCCGTGAGCACGGCGATCACGTGCTCGCCGTCGATGTCGCTCGTCTTCCAACGGAGCTTCCCCGACGGATCGATCGCGATCGCATACGAAGTCGCGCCGTGCTCCGCGACGAAATCCTTCCGCGCGATGGGCGCGCCGTTCCTGCGCGCGGGCACGCGCGCCTTGCCGGCGTACGGCTCCATCGAGATGCGGCCGATGATCCAGCCGTCGGCGCCGAAGGTCGCGGCAGTCGTTTCGTACTCGCGCCCGAGGCCCGCGACCTTCCAGTCGCGCAGAACGATCCGCCCGTCGATCGACGGGACCATGTGGCAGATGACGTAGGGACGGTCGGTGGTTCGCATGGGAGGAATGATATCGAGGGGGCATCCCGGAGGGATGCCAGAAGGTAGCCGGGGGTCGCCATGCGAAGCGTGGCGACCCCCGGATCAGGCGCAGAAAAAGACGAGCACCCCGGAGGGGGTGCCAGCGATTGACCTGAGATCGGCGCGCTCTGGCACCCCTGCCGGGGTGCGGGACGATTCGTGTCGGCTGACCCCGGGTCGCCCCGCGAGGCGGGGCGACCCGGGGCTACCTTCTGGCACGCCTCCGGCGTGCGGGGTGCCGCCGGATCGCACAACACCACCCGCCCCATCCCGGCAGAATCGTGCCAACACTCGCCAGAATCAGGCAAGAATTCGCGCCTGCGCGGCCCTAGATTCACCATCAGCCAGATCGCACCAGCAGATTTGATTCAAAACACCACAACAGGCCCACAAGAGAGGAACCCATGTACAACGCAAAAGCCTACGCCGCAACCAGCCCCACCTCGCCGCTCACGCTCACCACGATTCAGCGCCGCGACCCAAACGCCGAGGACGTCCAGATCGAGGTTCTCTTCTGCGGCGTCTGCCATTCCGACCTCCACATGGTCCGCAACGAGTGGAGCAGCCTGATGGCGACTCCCTATCCGCTCGTCCCCGGCCACGAGATCGTCGGCCGCGTCACGAGGGTCGGCTCCGCCGTCACGAAGTACAAGGCGGGCGACCTCGTCGGCGTCGGCTGCATGGTCGACTCCGATGGCACCTGCCCCGACTGCAAAGAAGGCCTCGAGCAGTTCTGCCCTAACCAGGTGCTCACCTACGCCTCACCCGACAAGCACCTCGGCGGCACCACCCACGGCGGCTACTCCGAGAGCGTCGTCGTCGACCAGCGCTTCGTGCTTCGCATCCCTGCGAAGCTCGACCCCGCCGGCGCCGCCCCGCTCCTCTGCGCCGGCATCACGACCTGGTCGCCGCTGCGCCACTGGGGCGTGACGAAGGGCAAAAAGGTCGGCGTCGTCGGTCTCGGCGGGCTCGGCCACATGGGCGTGAAGTTCGCCCACGCGCTCGGCGCCCACGTCGTGGTCTTCACGACTTCGCCTAACAAGAAGGAGGACGCCCTCCGCCTCGGTGCGGACGAAGTGGTCGTGTCGACCAATGCCGACGAGATGCAGCAGCACGCCGGCACGTTCGACTTCATCCTCGACACCGTCTCCGCCGACCACGACATCAACGCGTACATCAACCTGCTCCGCCGCGACGGCAACATGACGCTCGTCGGCGCCCCCTCGAAGCCGCTCGCCGTCGCGTCGTTCGGGCTCCTTCTCGGCCGGCGCAGCCTGTCGGGCTCGCCCATCGGCGGAATCAAGGAAACCCAGGAGATGCTCGACTTCTGCGGGGAGCACAACATTACCGCCGACATCGAGGTCATCCCGGTCCAGAACATCAACGAAGCGTACGAGCGCCTCCTGAAGTCCGACGTGAAGTACCGATTCTCGATCGACATGGCGACTCTCAAGGCCGAGAACGCCGCCATGGTCGAGGACGAGAAGGAACTGGCGTCGTCGGTGAAGTGAGGCGCGGATGAGGTCCTGAACGTCGGAAATGTAGCGGATGAGCGACAACAAGCGATCACTCCTGAGATGGGCGACATCCGAACGCATTGCGGCACTCGCGCCGCAATGCGTTGCCCGCTCAATTCGAAGACGTCCCGGAGGGACGTCGGAGAGTAGCCGGTGGCAAGCCGCGAAGCGGCGCCGCCATCGGGCGGCGATCATGCGATCACATCGCGCCCCGGAGGGGCGCCGGAGCCGTGATTTTCGTCGTTCATCCGGCGCCCCTCCGGGGCGCGCGAGCGGATCGGGATCGGGACCGGTGGCTGCCCCCGCTTCGCGGGGTTGCCACCGGCTACTCTCCGCCATCCCTCCGGGATGGAAGGCGCTCGCGTCGTCGTATCGCGCACTACGACATCCTTATCTCAGTTCAGCTGTGATTCGCACCCGAAGGAGGCTCCAATGCAGACTCGCACGTTAGGCAACAGCAACCTCGAAGTCTCGGCCCTCGGTCTCGGCTGCATGGGCCTGAGCTTCGGCCTCGGTCCCGCCGTCGAGAAGGCGCAGGCGATCGCCCTCATTCGCGCGGCCGTCGAGCGCGGCGTCACCTTCTTCGACACCGCCCAGGTCTACGGTCCGTACGTCAACGAGGAGGTCGTCGGCGAAGCGCTCGCCCCGTTCCGCGGGAAGGTCGTGATCGCCACGAAGTTCGGCTTCGAGTTCGACGCCAACGGCAAGCAGATCGGGCTCAGCAGCCGCCCCGAGTACATCAGACAGATGACCGAAGGCTCGCTCAAACGACTCGGGGTCGATGCGATCGATCTCTATTACCAGCACCGCGTCGACCCGAAGGTTCCGATCGAGGAAGTCGCGGGAACCGTCAAGGAGCTGATCGCCGAAGGGAAGGTGAAGCACTTCGGACTATCCGAGGCGGGCGTGAAGACGATCCGGCGCGCGCATGCGGTTCAGCCGGTCACAGCGCTGCAGAGCGAGTACTCGCTCTTCTGGCGAGAGCCTGAAGAAGAGATCATGCCGGCGCTCGAGGAGCTCGGAATCGGCTTCGTCCCCTTCAGCCCGCTCGGCCGGGGATTCCTCACCGGGAAGATCGACGAGACAACGACGTTCGACAAGAGCGATTTCCGCAACACCATTCCCCGCTTCGATCCGGAGAACCGGAAAGCGAACCAGGCGCTCGTCGATCTGTTAGGCACGATCGCCGCCGGAAAGAAGGCAACGCCCGCGCAGATCGCGCTCGCCTGGCTCCTCGCGCAGAAGCCGTGGATCGTGCCGATCCCCGGCACGACGAAGCTGCATCGCCTCGACGAAAACCTCGGCGGCGCCGCGGTCGAGCTCTCGCCGGACGATCTCCGCGAGATCGAGACCGCTGCCGCGAAGATCACGGTGCAGGGCGCGCGCTACTCCGAAGGCGCGCAGAAGATGATCGACCGATGACCGGAAGTTGGGGTCACACCCAATGGCCATAGGTTGAAGGGAAGAATCCGAAGTTAGAACGTTGAACGATGAATTGGGAAGCCAGAAACCCCCACCCGGTGCCTATTTCTGGGTTCAAACTTCAGCGTTCATCGTTCTAACTTCAGGGTTTTGCGCTTAACTTAAGACCATTGGGTGTGACCCCAACTTCCCAACTTCGCCGCGATCGATTGGCGAGAGAATACGAGGAGATGGACGTGACACGAGCTGACGGCACATCGAATCTGGGAGAGCTCGCCAGACTGATCGGCGTTCATGCCCCGTACGACGGAGTGTTCGAGCTCCGGGTTCCCGGTGTGCACGCGATCCGCATTTCGGAGACGAACGAGCAGATCGCGCACGGGCTGCAGCAGGCCTCCGTCTGCATCGTCGCGCAGGGTGCGAAGAGCGTGCTGATCGGCGAGGACGTGCACACCTACGACGCCGGCGGCGTCGCGGTCTACTCCATCGACGTGCCCCTCGCCTTCCAGATCACGCGCGCGAGCCGCGCGGAGCCGTACCTGAACCTCAAGCTCGATCTCGATCCCCAGAAAGTCGCGGAGCTGACGCTGAAGGTCTTTCCGAACGGCCTGCCGCGCTCTCAGGAGAGCCGCGCTCTCTACATCGGCCAGACGGACAAGCCGCTCGTCAACGCCTCCATCCGCCTGCTCGAGCTCATGGCGCAGCCCGAGGATGCCGAGCTGCTCGCGCCGCTCGTGATCGACGAGATCCTGATCCGGCTCCTTCGCAGCCCGATCGGCAGCCGCGTCGCGCAGATCGGCAGGGCCGAGTCGAGCCTGACGCGGGTTGCGAAGGCCGTGTCGTGGCTGCGGTCGAATTTCGACCAGCCGATCGACGTCGACGACCTTGCGAAGCTCGTGAACATGAGCGTCTCCGCGTTTCACCGCCAATTCAAGTCAGTCACGTCGATGAGCCCGCTTCAGTATCAGAAGGCGCTGCGGCTGCAGGAGGCGCGACGCCTCATGCTCACCGCGATGCTCGACGCGGGCGACGCGAGCCGGCGCGTCGGGTACCTCAGCGCCTCGCAGTTCAGCCGGGAGTACGGCCGCTTCTTCGGCAACGCGCCGACGAAAGACATCGGCCGGCTTCGTGACGAGGGCGTGAGGCAGACAGGTGCCGCGCAGTAGTCTCGCCGGCCTTGTCGGCCCGAGCTCAGGGATGGGGTCAGCGAATGGCCTAAACTCAGAATGGAACCCTGAAGTTTGAACGTTGAACGATGAAGTTTGAACCCAGAAAAGGGTCCCCGGGGGTGGTTTCCGGGTTCAACATTCATCGTTCTGCGTTCTAACTTCGGCCTTCCTACCGTAATGAACGGCCATTGAGCTTGACCCCATCATTGAGGACGACCATGCCAACGACTCCCCTCATCTCCCCCGCGGCGCTGCGAAACGCGATCGACTCGGGCGACGACATCGTGATCATCGACGCGGGCCGGAGCCGCGCTGCGTACGAGAGCGGGCATCTGCGCGACGCGCGGCATGCCGACATGAACGAGCATCTCGCCTCGTTGACCAGCCCCGTGCACGATGCGTCGAAGGGAGGACGGCATCCGCTGCCTCCACTCGAGACCTGGTGTCGCACGCTCGGAGAGTGGGGAATCGCGCCATCGACGCGAGTCATCGTCTACGACGAACAGTCGGGAGCGAACGCGGCGGCTCGAGCATGGTGGATGCTGCGCGGGGTGGGCCACGAGCGCGTTGCGGTCCTCGACGGCGGGCTCCGCGAGGCGGTCGCGGCCGCGTTCGAGCTCACGACCGAGCCGCACGCTTCACGTCCGCTCGCTCCCTATCCTGCCACGCGCTGGCTGCTTCCCACCGTCGACATCGACGAGGTCGACGCACGGAGAACCGATCCGACGTGGCGCGTGATCGACGTCCGGAGCTCGACGCGATTCGCGGGGCTCGAGGAGCCGATCGATCCGATCGCCGGACACATCCCGGGCGCCATCAACGTTCCGTTTGCCGAGAATCTCGAGAACGGCCGATTCAAGTCGCCCGACACGCTGCGACGGATGTACGAGGAGCGGCTCGAGGGAACCGACAGCGGCCGCGTGGTCGTCCACTGCGGCTCGGGCGTGACGGCATGCCACACGCTGCTCGCGCTCGAGATCGCCGGCATCCGCGGCGCCAGTCTCTACGTCGGCAGCTGGAGCGAGTGGTGCCGCAACCCAAGGCCGCGCGCGCACATGGGCCATAGCGACGGCGCGTGAGGCGCGGCGAGGCCTGAGGAACGAAAGTGCGATCAGCCGCAAGACGCGCGCCATCGTCGATGAGCGTTCGAGCTGTCATCCCGACGACCGATCCCGCGAAGCGGGAGCGGGAGGAGGGATCTCGCAGGCTGGTACAGACGAAGTCTTCTGCCGGTGATGCGAGCGCTCGTTGCATCTCTGTACCAGCCTGCGAGATCCCTCCTCTCCCGCTTCGCGGGCTCGTCGGGATGACAACTCCTTCGGGCGTCGCACTTCGGACAATGTCCCGAAAGCGGAGCGCGTCCGGGCTCACAGCTCGATCTGCGCCCCAAGCTCCACGACCCTGTTAGGCGGCAGGTGGAAGAAGCGCGCCGCGCCAGCGGCGTTGCGCATCATCGAGGCGAAGAGCTTCTCGCGCCACGGCGCCATCCCGCTCTTCCGGCCGGAGCTGACCAGCGTCTCGCGACCGAGGAAGTAGGTCGTCTCCATCGGCGGCGCGACCACGCCTCTCGCCTCCGCGAGAGCGAGCAGCGCGGGGACGTCGACCTCTTCCATGTAGCCGTAGTGCGCTTCGAGACGCTGGATCCCCGCGCCAAGGTCGACGAGCGTGAAGCGCTCGGCGGCGCCGACGTGCGACACCTCCTCGCTCGAGATCGAGAGGAGGATCACCCGCTCGTGGAGCGTCTTGAAGTGTTTGAGCGCGTGAAGCATCGACGACGGCACCGCAGCCGGATTCCGGTGCATGAAGACCGCCGTGCCCGGCACGCGGATCGGCGGCCGGAGCTTCAGCGACTCGACGAACATCGCGGGCGACAGCGACCCCTCGGCCAGCTTCGCCGACAGCGTGTCGCGCCCCAGGCGCCAGGTGGTCATCGCGACGAAGACCGTGGACGCGACCAACAGCGGGAACCAGCCGCCGTGAATGACCTTGAGGTAGTTCGCGACGAGAAATGCGAGGTCGCCGACGAGTAGAGCTGCGGTGACGCTTCCCGCCGCGAGCCGGCTCCAGCCACGCAGGTCGCGCGCGACGACGTACGCGAGGATCGTCGTGATCACCATCGTCGTGCTCACGGCTACGCCATACGCCCCCGCGAGGTTGGTCGACGACCCGAAGCCGATGACGAGCGCGACGGTCGCCACCATCAGCGCCCAGTTCACCGTCGGCATGTAGATCTGTCCGATCTCTTCCCTCGAGGTATGGATGATCTCCATTCGAGGCAGGTAGCCGAGCTGGATCGCCTGGCGCGTCAGCGAGAACGCGCCTGTGATGATCGCCTGCGACGCGATGATCGTGGCGCAGGTCGCGAGGACAACGAGCGCATAGAGGCTCCAGCGCGGCGCGAGCAGGTAGAAGGGGTTGGCCGCGGCTGACGGATCGTGAATCAGCAGCGCCCCCTGCCCGAGGTAGTGCACCAGCAGGGCGGGGCCCGCGACGAAGAACCAGTCGATCTGGATCGCCCGCTCGCCGAAGTGCCCGAGGTCGGCGTAGAGCGCCTCGCCGCCGGTGGCGACGAGGAAGACGGCGCCGAGAACGAAGAAACCGGGCAGCCCGTTGTTGAGGAAGAAATTCACCGCGTGGGCAGGGTTCAGCGCCGCGAGCACCGACGGCGCGAGGAGGATGCCTTTGACTCCCATGGCCGCGAGCACGCCGAACCAGCAGAGCGTGATCGGCCCGAAGATGGCGCCGACTCCAGCAGTGCCTCGCCGCTGGAAGGCGAAGAGCGCCACGAGGACGCCGATCGTCAGCGGAATCACGTACGGCTTGAAGAGCGGCGTCGCCACCTCGAGCCCCTCGATCGCGCTGAGGACCGAGATCGCCGGCGTGATCATCCCGTCACCGTAGAGCAGCGCCGCGCCGAAGACGCCTAACGCAACGAGGCCGACCTTCGTCGCCCCGGTTCGCTTCATGCTGAGCCCGAGCAGACCGAGAAGCGCGAGGATTCCTCCTTCGCCGCGATTGTCGAAGCGGAGCACGTAGACGTGGTACTTGATCGTCACGACGGTGACGAGCGTCCAGAAGATCAGCGACAGCACGCCGAGGACGTTTTCCTGTGTGACGGGCATCGCGTGCGGGCCGAAAAAGCACTCACGCAGGGCGTACAGGGGGCTCGTTCCGATGTCGCCGTACACGATCCCGAGTGCGAGTAGGCTGAGCGAGAGTTGCCGGCGGCCGCGAACCGCGTCGTGATGGTACGGGACTGCTTCCGATGCCAATCGAATCCTCCGGTCAGACAGACGGCGCGGCGGGGATGATGCCCGGGCGCCTACTGTCACGGTAGCGCGGCCGGAGCGCGCAAAATTCAGGCTTTACGAACTCTTAATGCATCCGTTATGCAGCCCTGACGATTCGTTGCCGGAATCGTTCACGACCGCGACCCCGGCGCCCTGTTGTAGAGAGTGATGCGATGGCTCCTGGATCAGCTCGCCCGACTCTTCGGCGTCACCTTCGAGGACTGGATGATGACGGTGGTGCTCATCGCAACGCTTGCGCTGGCCGTGGGTGGAGTACGAAGCTGTACCTATGACCAGTTCCGCGACACTCAACCGCCCGCGTCCAACCCGCGATAGTCCCGCAATGCTCGCGTTGCGCCTCGCGCGCGGGCTGCTGCTCGTCGCGCTGCTCACCGGATGCGCGATCGCGCTGCGGCTGAACTCGGCGAGCGCCGGGTTCCTCCTTCTCGTCGGCGTGCTTCTCATCGCGTCGCGCCAGCCGCTCGTCGTCGCGAGCGGCGCGGCAGTCGCGGCCACGCTCGCCTACAACTTCTTCTTCTTCCCGCCGAAGCACACGCTCACGATCGACGACCCGGAGAACTGGATCGCGCTGCTGACGTTTCTCCTGACGTCGCTCCTGGCGAACCGGCTCCTCGTGCGCGAGCGGCAGCAGGCGGAGAAGGCGCGCGCGAGCCACGAGGAAATCGAGGCGCTCTACGACCTCTCCGTCTCGCTGCTCCGAGGCGCGGGCGGGACCGAGCAGATCGGCGACGCGGCGAGCCGCTACCTCGGGCGCGTCGGCGCGGCGAGCGGCGGCCTGATCCTCTTCGGCGCCTCGCCGCAGCAGCAGCGTGTGCTTTCATGGACGGGTGCGCCGATGTCGGACGAAGTCGAGGACATCGCCGCGGGCGTGGGACGGCACGGCAGGACGACTGACATCCCTTCGCCGTTCGGCCGCGACGTCTGCGTTCCGCTCACCGCGGGCGGACGCGTGCGCGCGGCACTTCTGGCGCGCGGCGCGAATCAGACGCGAACCGCGCTCGACTCCGCGGTAAACCTCCTCTCCTTCGCGATCGAGCGCGAGCAGTTCACGAGTGAGCGGGCGCGCGTCGAGGCGTTGGGGCAGGCGAACGAGCTGAAGTCGTCGCTGCTCCAGGCTGTCTCGCACGACTTGAAGTCGCCGCTCACGGTGCTCGCGGTCGAGAGCGAGGCGCTCGAGCGGAGCGGAGCGGTCGCCGACGGCGCGACAGAACACGTCCGCACGATCCGCGACGAAGTCGGCCGCCTCCATCGCCGCATCGACAACCTCCTCTCGCTCGCCCGCTTCGAGGCTGGGATGGTCTCGCCGCGCACCGAGCCGACGCCGGCGGCCGACCTCTTCCGCGCGGCGCGCGAGGCGCTGCCGACGATCACGGCCGACCGCGCCGTACGGACGACCGTCGCCGACGACACCCGCGACCTGCTCGTCGATCCTTCGCTCGCGCTCGAGATCGTGATCAACCTGATCGAGAACGCCGACGACGCGTCGCCCGCCGACGCTCCGATCGAGCTCCGCGCGCTGCCGTCCGCCGAGGTCGAGGGGCGCGTCTGGGTCGAGATCGCGGATCGCGGCCCGGGGCTGACGCCGGAACTGGCGACGCGGGTGCGCGCGATCGGCGCGCCGCGCGTCGAAGGAGGGCGCGGGCTCGGGATCGAGCTCGCCCGGACGCTCGCCGCGCTCAGCGGCGGCAGCGTCGAGTGGTTCGAGCGCGACGGCGGCGGCACGATCGCGCGCCTCGACCTTCCCGCGGCGCCGGTCGCCGCGGCGGAGGCGACGTGATGTTAGGCACCTCGCGCATCCTCGTCGTCGAGGACGACCCCGCGATCCGGCGCGCGATCGTCGCCCAGCTCCGCGGCGAGGGCTACGACGTGGTCGAGGCGGCGAACGGGAGCGAGGCACTCGCCTCGGCCCGCGCCGACAAGCCCGACCTCGTCCTCACCGACCTCGCCATGCCGGTGATGGACGGCTTCGGGCTGATCACCACGTTGCGCAAGAGCTCCACCACGCCCGTCATCGTCCTCTCGGTCCGCGGCGGCGAGGCCGATCGCGTCCGCGCGCTCGACCTCGGGGCCGACGATTTCGTCGCCAAGCCGTTCAGCGTCGCCGAGCTGCTCGCGCGCGTCAGGGCGCAGCTCCGCAGAAGCGGGCTCGGAACCCCGTCGCAGCTTCGCTTCGCCGGGCTCACGATCGACTTCGACAAGAGACGCGTGCTCCGCGCTGACGACGAGATCCGCCTGACGCCGACCGAGTTCGCGCTTCTCGCGCTTCTCGCGTCGAGTGCGGGCAAAGTCGTGACGACTGACCAGATCATCGCGCGCGTCTGGCGCGACACGCCGACGACGACCGCCGACACGGTCCGCGTCCACGTCGCATCGCTAAGGAAGAAGATCGAGCCCGATCCCGCATCGCCACGCTTCATCGTCACCGAGCCATGGATCGGCTACCGCTTCATCGCCGAGCCGCTCGAGTAGCACGACGCGCGGCTCAGCGTGCGTGCTCGGATGCAAGTGAAGAGGGCCAACTGGTCCGCTCTGGGACGAGGCGCGATGATCAGCAGCGCCCGGTCAGACCCAGGTAGGCACGCGTCTCATCGCGCAGCGGCTCGCAGAAGACATCGCAACAGAAGCCTGCCTCCATGAGCTCTCCCCTGCCATCGATCGGGCAAATGCAGGCGACCCAGTCCGAGAGCCTTCGCGCCTGGTCGAGTTGATGCGTCACGACGACCACCGTCTTCTTTCCCTGGAGCGAGGCAACGGTCTGCTCGATCGCCTCCGTCGAGCGGGGATCGAGCGACGACGTCGGCTCGTCCATCAGCACGACCTCGGGGTCTCCTGCGAGGGTTCGCGCAATGGCGAGGCGCTGCTGCTGGCCGACCGAAAGCGTGAGCGCGGGCGCTTCGAGGCGATCCTTCACCTCGTCCCAGAGCCCCGCGTCGCGGAGGCAGCGCTCGGCGAGTTCCGACTCGCCCCTTCGCGTCACCAGGCCGAGCTTGCGCGCCGCGAATACGACGTTCGTAACGATCGATCCCGGGAAGGTCACCGGCTGCTGGAAGACGATGCCGACGCGGCGTCGCAGGTCGTCCGGGTCGACCACGCCCTCGCGAACGTCCCGGCCCGCGAAACGGACCGTGCCTTCGACGTCGAGCGACGGCGAGAGGTCGATGAGGCGATTGAGGCAGCGGAGCAGAGTCGACTTGCCGGCGCCCGACGGGCCGATGATTCCGGTAATCTGCCCGGCGGGGATGTCGAAGTTGACGTCATGCAGGATCGTTCGCGTGCCGCTACGCACGGTCAGGCCGCGCACCTCGAACGCCGGGTGGGTGTCGCGGTCAAACACGTTTCGCCTCCTCGTGGATCCGGAGCCGCAGCGGCAGCGCAGCGATCGCCAGCCCGAAGACGAGGGCGACCAGCACCGCGGCCGCGCCCCAGGCCTTTTGGAGCGCGGCAGGATCGAAGCTGTCCTGTGCAAGGACGAAGATGTGGTACGGCAGAGCAAGCACGGGCGAGTCGTCGATTCCGTGCGGAATCGTCGCTCCGGAAAAGATGACGGCAGTGAACATGATCGGCGCGGTCTCGCCCGCGGCGCGAGCGAGGCCGAGCAGGAGGCCCGTGACGAGCCCCGACGCGGCCTGCGGCAGAAGCACCGCGGTCGAGATCATCGAACGGCGAAGCCCGAGCCCGGACGCAGCCTCGATCGTATGCGCGGGAATTGCGCGGAGTTTTTCGAGGAATGCGACGGCGACCGTCGGCACGATCATCAACCCGAGGACGATCCCGCCCGCGAGCCACGACTTCTGCCAGCGGAAGGTGTTGACGAAGAGCGCGAGCCCGGCGAGGCCGAAGACGATCGACGGCACGGCGTTGAGGGCGTGAAGCACCGCCTCGATCGCACGGCGGCCGCGGCCGTCTCCGAGGTAGCCGTGGCTCATGAGCCCGATCGCGATCGAGATCGGGAGCGCAACGAGCGCCGCTGTCGCGACGAGGATCGCAGTCCCCGCGATGTGGTAGAAGACGCCGCCGTCGGCTCCTGCACCCCGGAGTTCGTCGAGTAGGAACGAAGGACTGATCGCGCCAGCGCCGCGCCAGACGACGATGCCGACTACGGTGAAAAGCGCGCACAGGGTCGCGAGGCCAAAGGCTGCCATGGCGACAGTGAAGAGACGGTCGAGCATCCGTCGGCGCTTCATCGCCCCATCACCTTCGCCGCACGCGCGCGAAGCGCCTCGGCCGCGAGCGTCACGACGAGCACGCTGCCGAAAAGAATCGCAGCCAGCGCGACGATCGCCGAAGAGTGAAGCGGATCACCGACCGCGATGTTCGTTTCCGCTCCGCCGAGCTTCGAGCTGATCGTCTGCCCCGCGTCGACGAGAGGCCGCCACGACGCGAGATTTTCCGGCAACAGGTTGTCGGCGCGGCCGACGACGAGAAAGACGGCGATCGTCTCGCCGAGCGCGCGGCCTAACCCGAGAAGAAGTGCGCCCCCGATGCTCGGAATCGCCTGCGGAAGAATCACGAACAGGGTCGCCTCGGCGCGCGTCAGGCCGAGGCCACGTGAGGCTTCGCGCACCCGCGACGGCACCGACTGCAGCGCGTCGTCGGTCAGTGTCGCCACGGTCGGCAGGATCATCACCGCGAGGAGAGTCCCGGCGGTGAGGATCGTGTCGCCCGAAAGTGCGTCGAGCCCGAGCTTCTCGAACAAGGCATAGAGCCACTCGCGCAGAAACAGGACGCCGAGAAGGCCGTAGACGACGGAAGGAACGCCCGCCAGGATCTCGACGAGCATCTTGATCGCGAGCCGCACGCGACGCGTGCAAATCTCCGACGCGAAGATCGCCGTCCCGATGCCGATCGGCGCGGCGAGAATCAGTGCGACGAGCGACACAACCGCGGTCCCGTAGAGCATCGCCGCGGCGCCGAACGACTCCTGGCGGTAGCCCCAATCGTTGCCGGTGAACAGCGAGAGTCCCTCGTGTCGGAACGCGGCGATACTGCCGATGGCGAGCCATGCGCCGAGCGCCACAAGCGCCACGAGCGCCACCCCGCTGCCGCAGAGTGCGGCGAGCCGGACGAAGTCGAATCTTCGAAGGCGAGTCATCTGGTTCTCTTCGGCCTCAGACTGCGAGTTACTTTGCTCCCGCGGCGCCCGGTCCGATCGGAAGCGGAAGGTAACCGTGCTTCTTCACCAGCGACTGCCCGCGCGGCGAAAGGACGAAGTCGAGGAAGACCTTCGCCTCACCCTTCGGCGCCCCGTCGGTGACGAACAGAAGCGGGCGCGACATCGGGTACGAGTGATCGGCGATGGTCGACGACGACGGGACGATCACCCGCCCATCATCGAGCTTCGCTCCGAGCGCGTGAATGCGCGCGTCGCCTTCGGCCCACGCGAACGACAGCTGAGTGATCGCGCCCTTCGTCGAGGCGACTTTCGTCCGCCCTTCCTCGTTGCCGCCGACCTCGCGGTGGCTCGTGGCCGGCGCTTTCTTCGGGTCGCCGTAGAGCCAGTGTGCGAAGACTTCCCACGTGCCGCGCCCCGGCTCCTTGTTGAAGAAGACGATGCGCCGGTCGGGGCCGCCGACCTGCTTCCAGTTCGTGATCTTTCCTTCGTAGATGTCCCTCGCCTGCTGCCGGCTGAGCGATTTCACGCCGCCTTCCCAGACATCCTTCGAGACGACGAGCGCGACGGCATCCTGACCGACCATCGTCGACACGAAGTTCACTCCGGAGAACTTCTTCCTGTCGTCGTCGCTAATCGGCTTGCTCGACATGCCGAGCTCGATCGAGTGGTCGGCGACGCCGGAGATTCCGCCCGACGAGCCTCCCTGCGTGTCGACTGTGATCGCCATCTTCTTCTCGGCGCGAAGGACCTCCGCCGCCTCGGTCGCAACGGCATTCACCGTCGTCGAGCCGTTGACGCGAAGGGTGGCGGCGAAGGCGAGAGGGGAGAGGAGCAGCGAAAGGACGATCGCGCTGATCGTGCGGACGAAGCGACCGTCAATGCGCAAATCGCTCGCGCGTGCGGACCCCCGCCGCGTAGCGGCGAAGGATCGGTAGCCCCCGGCTTCGGCCGGGGGTTGCCCGAACGACAAATTTTCATCGCGCCGCATCGCGGCGCAGGACGGGTGCCCGTTTCCGGCGCCGCTATGCGGCGCAAAATCATTGGGGATTCGCGCGTACCCCCGGCTGAAGCCGGGGGCTACCGATCCCTCGGCGCTACGCGCCGAAAACCGGACCCCGCCGTCATTCCGCATTCCGCACTCCGCGTTCCGCATTTCACCCCCTAACAACACGCGCTTCCGTCCGGCCCGCAGCACGCGTAGCCCGAGCGCTCCTCGCCCGGCTCGACGATCGCGAAGAAACCGTTGTACGGGGCGTGCGAGAGCTTCGCGACCGTGTCGGTGCAGATCTCGTACTCCTCGTTGCGCGGGAACTGGTGCCCTTCCTCGTCGACGAACATCTTTCCGGGCCCGAGGTAGACCGCCTTGTGTCCCTTGAACACGCAGCCCTCCTTCTTCTCGAACTTCCAGCCGCGGACGGTGACCGAGTAGAAGGGATAGCCTTCGACGTCTTTCCAGTAGCTTTTCTTGAGCACTTCGATGCCGTAGAAGCCGGCGCGCTCGAGGCCCGCGACGAACTCCTCCTGCGTCAGCGCGCCGACGAGGCACTCGCCCCAGAGCTGCTCGTTGACCTTCAGGTGCGGCGGCACGTCGGTCTCCGAAACGATATCGGAGATGAGGATCCGGCCGTGGTCCTTCAGCACGCGCCACATCTCCTCGAAGACGCGCGGCTTGTCGGGCGAGAGGTTGATGACGCAGTTCGACGTGACGAGGTCGACCGAACGGTCGTCGACCGGGATCGTCTCGAGGTAGCCCTTGCGGAAGTCGACGACGTCGTAGCCTAACGTCGCGGCGACCTTCGGCTTGTTCTCGTGGGCGACCTTGAGCATCTCGTCGGTCATGTCGACGCCGATCGCCCTGCCGGTCGCGCCGACGAACTTCGCCGCGATGAAGACGTCGATGCCGGCGCCCGACCCGAGGTCGACGACCGACTCGCCTTCCTTGATGCCGGCGCTCGTCATCGGCGAGCCACAGCCGTAGAAGCGGTCGATGACGTCCTGCGGGATGTGGTCGATCGCCGAGGTGTCGTACTTCGTCGGGCAGCAGAGCTCGGCCTGCGGGCGCTCGGCGGCCTCGCCGTAGAACTCGCGCACCTTCGCGCGCGGCTTGTCGACGTCGAACGAGAGGACGCAGTTCGAATGGAGCGTGAGGACAGGTTGCTCTGCCGCGGCGCCGTCGGCGACGCCGCAGGCGATCGCTCCCTGGCCCATGGCATGGAGGACGAGCGGCGCGTCGTAGCCGGAGCGGCGGTTCCTGCGGTCGCGCTTCTCCTCGCCGAGCTCGGTCATCACCTTTCTGGTCAGGGCGACGGAGATCGGGTAGTAGGGATCGACTCCGAGGAAATCGCCCGAGAAGCAGAAGGCGTGCTCGAGATCGCCGCCGCCGGTGAAGAAGCGGAACGGATCGTTCCGGACCGAGGCCTTGTTCGCGAGCGTCGCCTCGCGCAGCCGCTTCACGGTTGCGGACTTCTCGAGGATCTCCTCGAGATCGTGGGTGCGGACGTCGCCGCATACGAGCGATGCCTCGTTCGCGAGCGCGGCGGACGGATAGACCTTGCCGTCGGCGTAGACGCAGACCGAATCCCAGCCGGCGTTGCCGAGGTCGTACTTCACACCCGGCACGCCGTTGACGCGGCGCTTCACCGCTTCGAGGTTGTCGAGCGTCGTTCCTGCGGCCGCCGCGGCGTCGATGACCTTCATGACCGCAGTGAGCAGCGCCACGTTCTCGGGGAAGAAGCCGTTGTTCGCCTCGACCGCGCGGCCGCGCTTGTGGCTCCACATGAGGTGCTGCGAGCGCGCGCCGACCTGGCGGACGATCGCGGGGATCTCGGCGAGCTCGTCGAGGTTCTCTTCGGTCGTCACGGTGGTCAGTGAGACGTCGAAGCCGAGATCGGAGAGGATCTTCGCGCCAGCGAGCGCCTTGACGAAGGTGCCTTCGCCGCGGATCGGATCGTTCGTCTCGGGGCGCGCGCCGTCGATCGACACCTGGAATCGCACCTTCGCGCGATCGAGAGAGGCGAGACCTTCGCGGATGCGCCCCGCGAAGAGCGTCGCGTTCGTCAGGATGATGAACTCGAGGCCGTGGTCGTCGGTCGCGTGGTGGATGAGGTCGAAGATGTCCTTGCGGAGGAACGGCTCGCCGCCGGTCAGGTAGATCCGCTCGACGCCGAGCGCCTTGCCGCGGTCGATGAGCTTGACGATCTCCTCGGTTGCCATCCCTGGGATGCCGCCGGGGCCCGACGAGACGAGGCAGTGGGTACAGCTGAGGTTGCAGGCGTTGTTGATCTGGATCCAGAGCTCGCGAAGACCGTCGGGCTGGATGAGCGCGGGGCGGCCGGCGTAGATCGCGGGTGCAAACGGCTCGGCAGAGAGCATCTGCGCGCGCTGGAGCGAGGTGAGGAAGTCGTGGACGTGGACCCACGCCTTCGCCGCTTCGAGCTTCTGCTCGGAGGCCCAGCGGGAGACGAGACCGCCGAACGTGAGCGGGCCTCCGTTCGACTGCGCATGCGCGATCGTCGACAGCAGGCGCGCACCATTCGGCTCGAGCGCGATCCAGTTCGGCGCCGCCGCGTCGACTGCGTAGGTAATCTCGTTCTGCTCGAAGGTGTGGAGCGCGGGAACGTGGAGCGACGTGCGCTCGGTGAGCTCTGCCATGGATTCCTCCGTGCCGGCCGTGAAACGGACCGGGACTCGTGATGGACTGCGATACCGGGAATGGAGGCCGGTTAGGCGGCGGGCGGGGCGCGGAGAAGGCCGGCGGAGGCCCGGTCGCACCGGCGGGCGCGGGGACGCGGGGACACGGGAGGAAGCTTGCGGCAGAGCAGCGCGCGGAGAGTGCGCCGCAACAGGGTAAACCGAGGGTCGAGCGCCGCCGTTAGGCGTTCGGCGTCGGCGAGCGAGTCGATGTCGTCGAGCTGCTCGAGGGTGAGCACCGTCAGCCCCGATCTGGTTGCTTCCGTGCAGAACGCAGCCGCGGCGTCAGGCGAGCACCAGGCAATGGCCGACCAGTCGATCGACATGCCTCGACGAAAACCGGCGAGATAGAAGCCGCCGTCACCGCTCGGGCCGAGCACGGATGCGTTCTCGCTCGACTCCAGCCACGCGAAGCTTCGTTCGAGGGTCTCGCGTCGCAGCCCGAGCACGTCGCCCGCCAGCAGTACGACGGAACCGTAGCCGGATGCGAACGCGACCGAGACGGCATCGCCTACCCTGTCAGCGAGCGCGCTTGCCGGCGTCCGCAGCCTCACGCCCGGCGCGTCGACGAAAAACCCTTCGTCATCGTCGCCTGCCAGCAGGAGATCGGTGCAACCCATGCCGCGCGCGGTTTCTGCGAGCCACTCGTGCACGACGCCGAGGAAACGCGGAGGAAGCCCCTTCGCGCGCTCGTCCCTGAGGGAGTTGCCGGTAAAAAGGATGACTGCTCTCGATGCGTTCTTCATGCCTTCGGTCGGAGAAGCCCACTTAAACCATAGAGCGGGGTCTTCATCAATGGAAACACGGACGAAGCCGGAACCGACTTGATTGCAGGCCCCGGTCTTCGATACCCACACTGGCGTTCGCCGGTCGTTACCGACACTCTCCGGGCCGTCGACGAAGATCGTCGATCAAGCCTCAGAACGGAGGCAGAATGCGCGTCGTGATTCGCTGTAGACTCGGGCGCGCGTCGTCAAACCGCGGCGCTGATTCAATGCCTGAGAAAATCGTGGACGCAATCACGCCGATCCCGCACTCGTCTCTCGACACCTGTCACGCGGCGGAGACCGCCGAATCGTCACCGCAACGCACAGAGAGGAACGACGTGGCGAGCTCCAGGGATACCGCGCAGGAGATGCGAATCTCGGTCGTCGTGCCCGTTCTGAACGAGGAGGCGAGGATCGGTCGCTGCCTGCGCGAGCTGGCGCGATTTCCGTTTCACGAGGTGATCGTCGTCGACGGTGGAAGCAGCGACGCCACGCGGGCGCTCGCTGCAGGATATCCCGGCGTTCAGCTCCTCGAGGCCCCGGCCGGTCGCGCGACGCAAATGAACGAGGGAGCGCGCAGGGCGACGGGCGAGCTGCTGCTCTTCCTGCACGCGGACGTCTCTCTGCCGCCTGACGCCGTCGCGCAGATCCGAACGGTCATGACCGCGAGCGAAACCTCCGCCGGCGCGTTTCGAACCTGGACCGTGGCCGACGTGGAAGGACGCCGACCCTGGTGGAGCCCACTTCTCCACCTCGCCGACCTGCGCTCGAGATATTCGAAGCTGCCGTACGGCGATCAGGCGATCTTCGTCAGGCGATCCGATTTCTGGAAGGCGGGCGGTTATCCGGAGATCCCGCTGATGGAGGATCTCGAGCTCAGCCGGAGGCTGAGCCGCATCGGAACGATCCGGGTCGCGCCCGCGAACGTCCTCGTTTCGGGGCGCCGCTTCATCGAGCGCCCCTGTTACTTCTTCCTCGTGGTCAATTCGTTCCCGCTCCTCTACCGCCTCAAGGTGCCGCCACGTCTGCTTGCGCGTGTCTATCGCGCCGTTCGTTGACGAGGACGCCGGCCCGACACTCTTCGACGGCGAGCCGCAGCGCCTTCGATGACGTCGTGCGCGCGTCAGCTTCGGAGAAGCTTTGCTCTCTGTCGGTGCTCCCGAGACAGTCACTCCGGGTTCCCCTCCACTGGCCGGCCAATGCAAGGAGAATGAGCCCCGCCTCGACGGCGAGAAGCCCGCTTCGCGTGGTCCAGTCGACCATCATCGGAAACGCCAGAACCAGCGCGGCCGACATCGCGATCCAGGCGCGCCGCCCTCCGGCGACGGCCAGCGCCAGCGGCCACGGCGCATACCAGGGCATGAGGGTCGGGGAGCAGAGAAGGAGAATCCCGAGGGTGTCGGCCGCGCGCCCGGAGAACGATGCCGAGGATGGCTTCCGGGTCGCGATGTACGCGACAGCAAGCACGATGACACTCGCGAGGAGCACGCGCGTCACCCGGCCCGGGTCGTTCGTTAGGCCCGACAACAGATAACGCATTAGTGTGAACGACGCGGAATTGAACTCCCAGTTCTGCGCGAACTGACGGAAGCTCGCACTCAGACCCTCATCGACCAGCAGCAGGGGGGATGCGACGAGCACAAGCGTCAGCGCGACGCCCGCCGCTCCACGCTTCCCGGCCGTTCTCACGAAGAGAGGCACGAGGACGAGCGGGGCGACCTTCGTCAGGATTGCAAGACCGAGGGCGACACCGGAGGCGGAATAGCGGCTTCGGGTAATCAGGTACGCGCTCCAGGTCATGCACGCAACCGCGACGACGTCGACGTGCGCGGCTCCGGAAAACATCAGGATCACGAGCGGGTTCCAGGCGTAGAGCAGCGCGATCGACGGCGGGCGATCGAGCCGCCGGAGGAGAAGCAGGAGCGCCGCAATGCCCGCCATGTCGACGGCTACGAGCACGAGCTTCAGCGCGACCACGCTTCCGGGAGCGACGAGATAGGCGCCGAGAAAGACGGCCTGCGCCACGGGCGGGTAGATCGTGGCGAGGTCAGGGTGATTGACGTTGCTGCGGATGACTCTCCATCGGCCTGACGGGCCGGCCCCGCTCGCGAGGCGGTCGAGCTCGGGATCGATCGGGGCCGCCCGGTACGGATTCGACGTCTGCGCCGCGACATGAGCGTCCCAGAGATAGCGCCATACATCGTCGTCGAGCAGAAGTTCGCGTCGGAATCGCACCTCTCCCCCGCTCATGTCTTCGCGGATCATCGTCATTCGATCGCTCACACCGGCATCGGGAGGAAGCCCGAGTGGAACCAGCGTCAAGCGAAACGCGAGCGCAACGAGCACGATGAGACGGGGCCCCGGAGACGCGGCATCGCGGCGCGTCACGAAATAGGCCGCCGCCAGCAGCGTGAAGAGGCTCCCGACGATCAGCATCAGCCATTCGAGATCCCGCGGTGGATCGAGTGTGAGAAGTGACGCGTAGCCGATCTCCGAAGCGATCACGGCGCCGACGAGCGCGACCTTGCGCCGGTTCGTCACCGCAGCGCCCATCGGAAGATCGTGTAGAGAATCTTGTATCCGGCTCGAACCGTTCCGACGACCGTGCCGCTGATCTTCGACGTACCGACACGATCGCGATACGCGACCGGCACTTCGCCGACGCGAAGCCCACCTCGGGCGGCCTTGATCTGCATCTCGACGGTCCAGCCGAAATCGCGGTCGGCCATGCCGAGCGCGTCGAGCGCGCTTCGCCGGATGGCGCGGAACGGACCGAGGTCGGTGAAGCGCTCGCCCCAGAACAGTCGGATCAGGCGCGTGGCGAGCCAGTTGCCCCAGCGCTGCTGCGGCGTCAGCGCGCGCCTCGCGGCGGCGCGGATGGTCCTTGATCCTACGATCATGTCTGCGTCGCCGGAGACGATTGACTCGACGATGCGCGGCAGATCCGCGGTGTCGTCACTGTAGTCAGCGTCGAGGAACACCACGATCTCCGTCTCTCGATCGAGCGCCGCGATGCCCGCAAGACAGGCGGATCCATATCCCCGGCGCGGCTCCGAGATGACGCGTGCCCCTCCTGCTCTCGCGACCGCCGCGGTCCGGTCGGTGCTCCCGTTGTCGACGACGATCACGTCGTCGATCCAGTCTCGCGGCATGTCGCGGAGCACGAGGCCGATGGATGGCTCTTCGTTGAATGCCGGAATGATCACGGCGATCCGGGGCCGGCCCGGAACCGAGTCGAAGACGAGATGCATCTGCGTGATCGTCATCCAGCTGCTCTGTCGTTCCACTCTGTCGCGATGATGATATTGCGCTGTCGAATCGCCCCCGGAAAACGTCGGCTGGCCCGCCTCGAACGGGAAGGCAATGCTCGTCGACCCGGCCGGCGCTCTCCAAAGACGGTTCAAGATGCGTGTTGATTGCGCCCCACGCGAGCGGGAGGCGTAGCGGCCCGACTGTCGATCATCTCAATCAGATCGGGCGGCCATCCGTCCTGTGCTCGACGCCAGGAGGCGTCGCTTCACAAGAAGAACAGAATGGCCCCGCACGCTCGCAGCGAGCCAACCCGAAGTGATCCGGCGTCCGGCGTACTGCTCTCGCAAGGCAAACCGCGCGGCCGTACGTTTCGAACCATGTCGTCCACAGTAATGAGGTGAAGCGTGAACAAGAGTGGTGTCATCAGGCTCGTCGTCCTCGCCGCGATCGTCGTCGGTGCCGTCGTATTGCTCAGGTCGCTGCCGATCGCGGAGGCACTGCCGGGCATCCTTGCATGGGTGAAGGGCCTCGGCTGGGTCGGAGCCGTAGTCTTCGCTGCCGCCTACGTCGTCGGAACCGTGATTTTCTTCCCCGGCTCGATCCTCACGCTCTCCGCCGGGTTTCTGTTCGGACCGTTCTGGGGCACCGTGATCGCCTCGCCGGCAAGCGTGCTGGGAGCGACCGCGGCGTTCGTGCTCGGCAAGACGGTGGCGCGAAACTGGGTCGCAGGCAAGGTGGAGTCGAGCCCGCGCTTCGCCGCGCTGCAGTCGGCGATCGGCCGCGAGGGAACGAAGATCCTCATGCTCGTCAGGCTGTCGCCTGTCTTCCCGTTCAGCCTCGTGAATTACGCATTCGGCCTCACAAAGATCTCGCTGCGCGGCTACATCCTCGGCTCCTGGATCGCGATGCTGCCCGGCACCTTCCTCTATGTCTATCTCGGCTCGTTGATTCCTGACGCGGCGTCGATTGCCTCGGGAGCCCGTCCCGCCGGTCAGGCCGCGGGCGCGCAACAGTACCTACTCTGGATCGGCCTTGCGGCTACGGCCCTGGTCGTGGTCTTCGTGACGCGGACGGCGCGCAAGGCACTCGCAAAGGCGGCGCCGGAGCTCGGGGCGAGCGAGCAGTAGCGGCGACGAGACAACGACGAACGGTCGAGATGGCCGTTCGTCGAATTGCCCACCGCTCACTGCCCGACGCCCCGAGGACTGCGCGGCCCCGTCGGCACGCCGTTACCGATCCTCAGCAGGATCGACGCGGTGGAGCTCGGGAGTGTCCTTGCAGATCGCGCAGTGTTGCCCTTTGCGAGCCTGAACGTACCGTGATGTGGTGAACACCAATGCCGCAATCGCCCCCCAGATCGCACCTTCGATCATGGAGTGCGTCAGGTCGTGTCCTCGTAGCAGTTGGGCGCCGGTGATCACCACGAACGCCCCGAGAAGGACGGTAAAGAACCGCCTGATCCAGAATGCCTTGCCCATTCACTTCCTCCCTCACTGCGCGTTAGGCCGATTCACCTTCGAACCCTGCATGCAAGAAACACTGTCTCGCCTCTTCGGTGTGTGGTCCAGTCTGACGGCGGCCTGAGTGCTGGACCCGGGCCACCGTCAGATGGAGTAGTTCACGCGTGCTTCGTGATGAACCGTTCGAGGAGAGACGCAAGGTAGACCGGCGTTTCCTGCATCGGGTAGTGACCGGCGTCGGTGATGAACTCGAACTCGATGTGCGGATACCAGGCTCCGAACGTCGAGCGCAGGTGTTCCTCCTGGAATCCCGGGAGGTCCTGCCGTCCGCCGATCACCAGCATCGGCGTCTGAATCGACGCACTTCGTGCCTCTGCGGAGAAGTCGGTCTCGAGCCACATCTGGAAGTAGCCTTTGAGTGCCGCCGTCGATGCCGTCGCCAGATGTCGGTCGGTCTTCACCGTCTCCCATCTCCCGGACAGCCGCTGGCCTGTGAGCAGGGAGAAACCCTGCTGCGAGAGCTCGCGCTCTCCGATCAGCGACCAGAGAAAGTCCTTCGTCGCCAGGTCGGCGGGATATCCGCCAGCCGACACCGGCGTGATCGCGATGACGCTCTTCAGGCGGCCCGAGCTCACGTTCCAGTCGTCGAGCGCCATGCGCTGCACGACCATCCCGCACATCGAGTGCCCGACGACATGGAACCGCTTCCATCCCAGGGAATCGGCGAGGCGAAAGGCGTCCGCGGCCACTTCCTCGGCCGTGTACAGTCCCGCAATGTCGCGAGACAGTCCGTACCCGCGTAGATCGACGAAGGCCAGGGTGAAGATCTCCGGATCGAGGTACGGGAGCAGCGGCTCGAAATTCGCCGCGTCTCCCATCCAGTCGTGAAGCACCAGGACCTTGTCCTCACCGCGGCCGTGAAGGCGATGTCCGAGGATCGGCTCTGCCGACAGAGTGTTCTCGAGCACGCTCATCGCTCGTGACCCGTCTCGCACGCGCAACTAGGCGCCTCCCAGACGCGAGGCGCAAACACCGAATCGACCGGCGTGTGCAGCAGGTGGTTGGCGTAGTTGCTGATCGTCTTGACCGAGATCGCAAGGATCACCTCGAGGATCTGTCGCTCGCTGTAGCCGGAGTCGAGGAAGGCCTGCACCCCGGCGGTCGACGGCAGGCCGCGCGTGGCGAGCATCAGCGCCGTGAAGGTGCTCAGCGCCGCGAGCTTCGCGTCAGGAACCGGCTGGTCGTCGCGGATCGCGTCGGTGACCGGGCGCGGCACCTTCGACTTTTGGTCGGCGAGAAAGCTGTGCGCGGCAAGGCAGTACTCGCACGAGTTGAAGCGGCTGATCGTCAGGAAGACGACTTCCTGCTCGGCGGAGGTGAAGCCGGAATCCTTGCGGAAACTCTCGTAACCGTCCATGTAGGTCGCGAGAAGCCCGGGCGAGTTGGCCATGCCCGCGTACATGTTCGGAACGAAGCCGAGTTGAGCCTTCGTCTTCTGGAGAAGCTCGCGCCCCTTCTCTTCGGCATCGTCGACTGACTTGGGTGACATCGTGAGTTTGTATTCGGCTGCCATTGGGTTCTCCTTGATCGTGTTCGGGGTTGGACTGCGTCGAGGTCTGGAACGTACGTTCTAAACCAGGTCAAAAAAAACGATGCCGCGAATCGGCTCCGGTACCATGCCTTTTGGAGCGAACGCCGAAGAGCTTGAGGATGTACGCGATGGCGGCGAGCGGCGGTGCGACGAGCCACATGTCGTCCCAGGCGCCTCGTCCGGCCCGGTCGAGTGCCGGCGCGATGTTAGGCAACATTCGCAGCATCGGCAGTACCAGCCCGCCGCTCTGCGTCCGACGAGGCGGCTTTCCGGCAACGATCGAGGTCAGCGCGGACTCCAGCGCGGCCGTGTCGTTGGCCCAGTGAGCGCGAAAGAGAATCGTGCCGTCGCCACCGAGGATGTAGGCTGAGTTAGGCTTAGACCCGAGGGCGCGGTGGAGCGTGCCGTCGGTATCGTCGACCGCGACGTCGAAGTCGAACCCGTGAAGTTTGCGCAACCGGTCCGCGTGCATCGTCTTTTCTTCGAGCGTCGCAGGCTGCGGGAACGCCTCGCCGGGATGCGCCTCGCGGACGTTCACCATCACGAAGCGGACGCGATCGCCGAAGCGGCGATGGAGCTGCGTCAACCCGGGGGCGGCGTTGTCGGTCACGGGGCACGTGCTCGACCCGAAGATCAGCAGTGTCGTTCCCGTGCTCGCGAGATCGGCGGAGCGAAACCGGCCGCCGCCGACGACTGGCAGATCGAATTCGGGCACGCGGTCGCCGGGGCCCGGGTCGCTGCTGCTGTAATACATGTCCTTCATCACCAACGGAAGCGCGAGGTGGGTGAAGCGGTAGGTGCGTCCCGCGTCGGCACGACGGGCAGATCGGCTTGCGTGGAACTCGTCGAGCTCACAGAGGTCGGCTCCTAGTTTCGGCCTCGGCATCGGGTCGATCTCGACCTTCTTCCATCCTCGCTCGTCGTCCACTTCGAATTCGACTTCGGCGCCGGAGCGCGGAGGCGCCGGGAAGGATCCATGCTTGCTTCTCACTGATTCTCCTTTCGTTGAATGGTTCGGGTTCAAGGCCGCCATAGTCTGGAACGCACGTTCCATAACAATGCAAAAAAATCTAGACCAGGCGGCGCATGGCGTCAGCGACGATCGACTGGAGGAGGTTTCGCTCCGGCCTGCTCCGGCACAGCACCGCGAGTCCGATCAGCGTCGCGAGAAGTCCACTCGCTGTCGCGGCCGGCTTCAGGCTCTCAGGAATTTCTCCCGAAGCCTGTCCCTGCTCGATCATCCTCGCGAAGAACGCTTCCATGTCTTTCTGTGCTTTCGCCACGACCTTCGCGGCAACCGGATCATGCGCGGCAAGCTCGAGCGCCGTGTTCGTCAGGAAGCACCCCTTGTTGCCTCCCTTTTCCGTCGCCAGATCGGCAAACGCGAGCAGCAACTGGTGGATCGCCTCCTTCGGCGCGAACCTCGCCTCGAGCTGCGCGAGCCTCTCGTGGCGGAGGTTGTCGGCATACATGCGCAGCGACGCGAGGAAGAGCGCGTGCTTATCCCGATAGGTGGCATACAGGCTGCCGCGGTTGATCCCCGTCTCCTTCACGAGATCCTGGACCGACGTCGCCCCGTAGCCGCGATGCCAGAACACCTGCATCGCCTTGTCGAGCACTTCGTTGACGTCGAATTGTTTCTCCCAGGGCATTCCTGTCTTCCTCGAGACGCAATGTAAGTCATTTGGAACGATCAGTCAAGACTGATTCAAACAAATCGGCGTGTAAACGCGAGAGCTGTTGGGCGGGCCAACACGATTCCGGCAAGAGGCCGAGGCGGGTCGAGCTCGTCTTCGTCCACTCGGTCAGATAACCGCGATCGGCTCCTCGTCCGGGGGCGCGTATGCGATGGCGTCGACACTTCCAATCGCGCCGTACACTTCGACTGACCGGCCCAGCACCGGCAGGTCCGGCATGAGGTACCGACCTGCCTGCTCGGTGACCAGCACATACTCGTTCGCGCTCAGCGAGTTCTTGAGCAGACGATGGACGATGATCACGTCGACGCCGGCGAGCTCAGAGTAACCGGCGATCTCGTAGAAGAGCGCGGTGCCGGCGTGAACGACGAGCTTCAGACGAAGCACGGCGACATTGGCGCACGCACCGCAGCTGCACGTGAGGCCGGACGCCACGGCACGCATCCGCGACCGAAATGCAGTGAAGAATCGCGGCAACTTCTCTTCCACGAGGCGTGTCGGCCACTGCCCGTCGTCCTGCCTCGCCATGTAGAGAAAGACAGCATCCCCCTCGAATTTGGAGACCTTCAACGGGAGCTCGAGCTCCTCGAGCACAGCCTCGAGCAGTGCGCCGATGATCTGTTGACTGTGTGCGAGCTCGGCTCGATTGGCGACCATGAAATTCGTGTAGCCGCTGATGTCGGCGATTACCAGCACGACATCTCGCTCTCCGCGCGCGACGCGCGCCACGCCTCGGCCATCGCCTGACGTCCTATCAACACCAGCCGAAGGAAGTGCGCGGCTCCGGTCCGCCAGCGCCGAAGAGAAGAGCGATACGAGGAACGGCACGGCGAACGTCAGCGCGATGCGCATCCAGACCGACAGCGCGGGGCCGCGGCCATCGAGGAGCCCGCGCACTACGCTCGTCTGGTTGATCAACGTGAGAATCGGCCCAACCAGCAGCGCCGTTCTCAGCGCACGCGCCAGGTTGGCAGGATTCGTCAGATGGCGTCGCATCACGCGGAGCGCACGAACGCGACCACGACGTTTCGCGACACCGAAAGCGAGACGCGCAGTCCATCGAGCTCCTGCCTCACCGGATGGCTTGCCATCAGCGCATCGCCCGCGCGAACCTCGAGAACGGAGACTCTCGAGCCGTGGCCGTCGGTCATATAGAGGTGAAGCGCCATCCGGCCGTCGAGCATGCAGTAGTGCCCGCCCTCCACGGTGAGCCCCGCCAGCTCGTCCGAACCGGGAAGCACCGGCACGAAATCGAGCTTACTCATCTGCGAGGCAACCGCGGCGAAGTCGCTTCCGTGGAACTCGGTCATCGCGCAATGAAGGTGGCGATCTGCCGCTTCGTGCCCCAGCGTCGCAAGTGCTGTCGAGACCGGGCCCTCGGCTCCCGGCCTAACGCCTGCCGGCCGGGAGACCAGGAGCAGCCCTGCCAGCACGGCGACGGTAATGCTCGCGGCGACCGCGAGCAATGCCCCGCGGCTCGATTTCAGCGACCGGGGCGCCGGTTTCTCCACGGATTCTCCCGCGGCGACCGCGAGCAGCCGCTTCATGGCCTCGGCCGACGGCTCGCGCGACTCGTAGTAGTCGCGGAAATGGTCGTCGATCTTTCGGGGGCTCATCGTTTGGCTCCTTCGACATTCATCGCCTCGAGCTCCGCTCGAAGCTTGTGCCGGACACGGTGAATCACGCTGAGGATCGTCCCGCGTGGACGGCTCGTCATGTCGCTGATCTCCTGCGCGGTAAATCCCTCGACCGCGAAGAGGAACATCGTCTCCCGATCCTCGGGGCGCAGCGTTCCGAGCGCTTTCTCGAGCAATGCGTTCTCGAAGTGGTCGGGCGCCTCCCAGTCGTCAGTGGCATACGTGTCCGGCATCTCTTCGCCATCGACCTCGCGCACGAGCGGAAGGAACTGCACGAGCTTGCCTCGCCGGTACTCGTCGATGTATCGGTTCCGGATCGTCGCGAAAAGGTATCCCTTCTCCCACGGCCCCCCCTTCTTCGCGACCGCCATGCACGCGTCCTGGATCAGATCCTCGGCGCCGTGATGGTCGTGGGTCAGCGAAAGCGCGTAGCGGAAACCATGTTTGAGGAGCTCTTCCATCCGATCGTGGGGCCCCGCAGACGTGCGGAACTCCCCTCCGAGGGGCATTCTATCGGCAGAGATGCCTCCGTCAACCAGCGCAAGGCGCGGTCGCGACACCGTTCCCGCGACGCTCCGCTCCGTCGCGTGGCGCGGAGCGTCGACTGACGCGCGCGCGCTCATCACGCTTCTCCATCGACTCGAGGAAGTTCGAGACCGCGCATCGAAGCGTGCATCCGGATCCGGCCCCGAAGGTCGGCGACGCTCCCTTTGCATCGCTGGATCACCTCGGGCTCCAGCAGGAGCACGAGATCGCCGCCAGACTGTGCGACGACGCACGGAAGCTGTTCGCCGACGAGGGTCCGGAGGCTCGAGGTCAGCTCGTTGCGATGCACGTACTCCACGGGCATCCCGAGACTCTCCTTGCAGGTCCGCCAGTCCGACTTCTCACCGACGAGCGAATGCGTCAGCGAGCACAGAGGACATCCGTTGATCGCGAGCAGCTTCTTCGCGCTGTCGATGACCGAGTTGAGCACACCGGAGTCAGCGTTGTAGACAAAAAGGAGTCGCTCAATCCGGCGGCCCGACACGGGCGATTTTGTATCGTGTGTCATACCTCCCAGTACGAACGACGACGGGGAGTGATTGAGGCACGGCCCCAGGCTTCCCGGCGTCAATCAAACCGCCTCCCCGCACGTCGGTCCTCGAGAAAGCGCGAGGTGAACGATGGGCACAGACCAGCAGCAATCGGCGGCAGAGGACGAAGCGAAGAACTCGAGATTCCCCTCGGGGCGCGTCCGGATCGTCACGGAGATTCCCCGCATCGCCGAGAAGCTCCACAAGATCTCGACCGACGCCGGAATCCTCCTGGAGGCAGCCGAGGACGGGGTGATGATCCGCGTGGACTATGCGGGGGAGGATTCCGCGTGCCTCGTCCTGGGGTCGTCGCTCCCGCCCGACGAGCAGGACGCAGTGTTCCTGCTTCTCGACCATGCGCCTCACCTCCGAAGCCTTCGCTCCGTGCTCGGCAAATGTCAGTACGCGTGGTTGTTCGATCTGATCAAGGATGGCCGGTGGGACTCCGAATACCAGCCGGTCTTCGACATTCAGACCGGCGCGGTCTTCGGACGCGAGGCGCTCCTGCGCGCCAGAATGAATGACGGCTCGCGCGTGTCGCCGGCTTCCGTCTTCGAGGCGGCGCGTGTGACGCGCTGGCTTCCGCTGGTCGACGAGCTCGCGAGAAACGCGGCGCTGCGGGGCGGGGCCTCTGCCTTTCCGAAGGAAGAGAAGATCTTGATCAACCTCGACGCGGAATCGGCGCGGGAAGGGCACTTCGACGTCAGCGCAGCGGTCTCGATTCTCGCGGCTGCCGATCGCGCACCGGAGTCGGTCATCTTCGAGCTCGTCGAGTCGGAGAGCCTGGGGAACTCCGTCCTCGTCGCCGAGCTCCGCGCCGAGCTCGGTAACGCCGGCTTCATGGTTGCGCTCGATGACCTGACCTCAGGCTTCTCGACGCTGGCCGTTCTGGATCAACTCCGCCCCGAGGTCGTCAAGCTCGACCAAAGGCTCATCGGAGGCGCGTGGAAAGACCGTTACCGCTCGCGTCTCGTTCGCGCATTCGTCGATCTTTGCAAAGACCTCGGGATCCTGCTAATCGCCGAAGGTATCGAGGATCCTGACGATCTGAAGTTCGTGCGGGACACGGATATCCGCTACGTCCAGGGTTACCTGCTTGGCCGTCCGGCCCCGCCGCCGCTCCACCCGAGCCGTACGCTTGACACAATTACCGAAGGGATGCGACTTTGAAGAAGGCGCCGGGCAACGACGTCGGGCGCATCGTTCTTCCCGCGATCGACGGGACGACCTTCGACAGCGCGACGCTCGCGGGAAAGCGTTTCATGCTTTCGTTCTTCCGCTTCGCGTCGTGCCCCTTCTGCAACATGAGGCTCCACCAGCTCGTCAGAAACTTTGGTGACTTCGGTCCGGACTTCACGATCGTCGCCGTGTTCGACTCACCGATCGACAATCTGCGGCGCCACGCGACGAGACATTCCGCCCCGTTTCCGATTCTCGCGGACGAGCACAACACCTACTACCGGGAATTCGCGATCGGGCACTCGCTGCTCGGTGTCCTGATCGGCATGCTGACCCGGCTCCCGACGCTGCTCGAGGGAATGTTCGTTCACGGCTATCTGCCTCACATCGTCAAAGGAAGCCTAACAACGATGCCGGCCGATTTTCTCGTCGACGAGCATGGAGTGATACGCATCGCTCACTATGGCCGGGACGAAGGGGACCACCTTCCGCTTGAGACCGTTCGAACCTTTGCTCGCCAAGGAGATCGCGCAATCGGTCTCGGCAATCTATAGCCGGGGATGGACCACGGGCGATGATCTGTGAGGGAGTTCGTGCACGGGTCTTCCGCGACGCCACCACGACGGACTCTGTCGTTCTCATCGAAGCCGACGAACGTGTATTTCCCTGACCTCGACCATCGAGATTCGCTCCATGTCCGCCAGGCGCAAAGGAGCAACGGTGTCGACACTCAGCCCTTTGCCCGGGAGCCCGAAATTCTCGGCGTCGTAGAAGAGGATTCCGCCAATGCGTCGGTAGTTCGATGCCCGGCGAAACCTGACTCCGCCCTTACCTGTCTGGAAGGTGTAGGCCAACTGCTCGAGCCGCGCGCTCTTCGGATCGAACCAGAAGAGATACTCGTCGCCCTCCCCTGCATCGAACGTCACCTTCACGCGTCGAAGCGTTCGCCCTTCCCAGGTTTCGAGGCCCTGGTCGACCTTGCGAACTCCCGGGTCGTTCAATCGGTACGGGAGAAACGGGAAGTAGATCCGAGCGAAGACGAAGCTCCTGAGCCGCTCGGCCTCCTCGCCGCTCACCGCGCTTTCAGATGCACCCGCGATCAGAGACACCCCGGAGTTCGTCACCCTGACCACGTGCTTCTCTTCGCCTTGTCCGCGCTCCACTCGATGATCGAACACACCGCGATTCACGCGCGACGTAAGTGAAAAGGTACCGGAGAGTGAGGAGATACGGAGCGAGATCTCGCTCCGATCGAACAGATCGCCTCCATGGAATGCGATCGAACGGTCGACGAGCTCCTGGACCGGCTCCACTCGTTCCGCGCGCGCCACCGGCAACCAGCAAAGCAGCACTGAGATCAGAATTCTACGCATTTCCCCGCCTCCATTCGAAGCCGGACGAGCGCGCGGTCCGGATGATTGAGCGCTCATGGTGTCTAGATGGAAAACACCGGGCCCAGCGTCGTATCGAAAGGCGACCGCAGGCGTCCCCTACCCTTCCGGGCCGAGATCGATTCCGGAGAACCATGATCAAGCCGAGAGTCTGCTGGAATCGCAGCCGGGAACCTCCCGCCTAACGATCTCGACCGTCCTGAGCACGGCGACATGCGCGTATCCCGAAAGAAAGAGGAGGACGAAAGGAACCGCGAGGTAATAGCCCTCTGCGAAGAACAGCACCACAGCCACTAGGAAGAAGAGCCCGAGAATCGACTCCGCAACGGGGAGACCCTTGAAGCGGTCGGCCGCGACGGCGATCCGTCCGGTTCCCGTCTTCGGCGTCCGGCTGAAATGGCCACCAGTCTCGAACAGCCCTTCGAGAACCGCCGCGGCATTCACGGCAGACATGCCGATCCCGACCGGCAGCACCGCGAAGAGCTCCCTGCGACTGATGCGCCTGCCCACCCTTCGCTGCCCTTCGGTGTAGAACGCCACGACCGATCCGGTCGAGAGCGCGAACAGAACCGCGTCGATCGCAAGCGTCCAGTCGAGCCCCGATACGTGGCGGATCGCCATTGCCGGCACGACCAGAGTGGCGAGAATCAACGTGAAGAGATAGGCGGAGTTGTTGCACAGGTGGAACATCGCTTCGAAACGCACCGGAACGCGGAGGTCGGCACGCCAGAGCGACGGGAGGATTCTCCGCGCGGTCTGGATCGAGCCCTTCGCCCACCGCCTCTGCTGCGAATGAAATGCCGCGAGCGACTCGGGTAGCTCCGCGGGAACCTCGAGATCGGACAGAAAGACGAACCTCCAGCCCGCGAGTTGCGCCCGGTAGGAGAGGTCGAGATCTTCCGTCAGCGTCGACGCGGACCATCCACCGGCGTCTTCGATCGCCTGGCGTCGCCAGATCCCCGCCGTTCCGTTGAAGTTGAAGAAATTCCCCGCGCGGTGCCGCGCCGCCGACTCGACCGCGAAGTGCGCGTCGAGGTACACGGCTTGCGCGCGCGTGAGCAGCGAATGCTCCCGGTTGAGATGGCCCCATCGCGCCTGCACCATTCCGATGCCGGGATCCGCGAAGCGGGGCACCATGCGAAGAAGAAGGTCGGGCGCCGGAACGAAGTCGGCGTCGAAGATGGCGACGAGCTCGGAGTCCGTCCGACGCAAGCCCTCGGCGAGCGCACCCGCCTTGTAGCCGCTTCGCGAATCGCGCCGGATCTGCTCGATCGAGACACCGCGCGCGCGGGCCATCTCGACCGCCTCGGCGACCAGCACGCTCGTCTCGTCCGTCGAATCGTCCAGAACCTGAATGTGAATAGGGCCCGGGTAGTCGAATCGCGCCACGGCCTCCACCAGCCGGACGGCAACGTTAGGCTCGTTGTAGAGAGGGAGCTGCACCGTGACCGAAGGCCAGACGGCAGGATCGTCCGGAGTCGAATCGGCGACCCCGCGCCTCCTCGCCAGCTGGCGAATCAACACGAGACGATGAAGTCCGAAGACCGCCAGGACCACGAGCAGCGAATAGTAGACGGCAAGCAGCGCCGCCTCCCCCCACGTCAACGACATGCCTGCGCTAAGCACGTCCGATCCCGTCGCTCAGCCGTGGGTCGCGAAGCGGGACGACGATTTCACTGAACTTCACCCGACCCACCTTCGTTCCGCCACCACTCGGGGTTCTGCGCTTCACTGCCGCGCGACATCTCTGCAACTTCAACAGTGGATTCGGAGCGCCCTGCAGCGGCAGGGGCGACATCGCCGCCCTTTCTGCTCGTCTTCGCCTGCTTGTGCGTCGTCTTGCGTGTCATCGGATCTCCTCGACTTCCACACCTGACGAAGAGGAGGAGCGATTGATTGACCTCGCGCTCTCCGCAAGCCGCTGGAGGACTTCGGCGCCAGGCCAACGGATCGTCAACCGAAACTCTCCCTGCGAATGCGATCCCGTTTCACGCCCATCTCGTCGAGGAGTTGCATCGCGTTTTCCATGAAGCGCGGCTCGGGCGTTCGCTGCTCCTCGTTCGCGCGGCGCCGCTCCCACACCGAGACCGCCGGCCCGCAGGCGAACACCAGGCACGCCGAGGGATCAGGGATCAACTCTTCCAGCAGGGAGAGGCTCACGCGTCCGTGCCGGAAGCGGGAGTCGCCGTTAGGCCCCAACTCCCTTGTGAGCGTGTGAACCACGCGTACGCGCCCGGGGCTGCGCCGCTCGAGCGAATCCAGTTCGTCGAGGAACGCGACGTCATGTCTCGTACGATTGGAGCAGATGACCGTGTGGCGCACCGATGGGTGCATCTTCAACGCATGCTTGAGAATCGAATAGTTCGGAACGATTCCCGAGCCCGCGCACAGGTGCACGATGTGGTCGGCTTGCGACTCGACGTCGGGCGGCAGCGTGTACGGGCCGGTGAATCCCGTCACGACGAGGCGCGCACCACGCGCAAGGCCGCCCACGAGGAACGGGGAGAGCAATGGCGGATACCGTGTCACGCCGGCAACGTAACCCTCCTCCTTGACCGTGATCGAAAGGTGCCGCTCGTGCGGCGCCGAGGCCAGTGAATAGGCGCGCGCCGGCTCTCGCTTACCCTTCACGTCCTCGAGGAAGCCGACGAACCCTCCCAGCGAGTCGAATTGGTGAGGGTCGATCGTCAGGAAATGTCCGGCTTCGTACTCGAGGCGATCATTGCCAGCGAACAGCGAGATCGTCGTCGTGTCGGGGCTCTCGAGCCGGATGTCCGACACCATGACCTCCAGTTCCTTGATCTTTCTACGGACTGGCGCGTCGAGACGGTCGGTCTCCTCGGGTGCGGACATGACTTCCTCCTCTGGTTAGGCGCGCTGGCGTACGTACAGTCGAACGGCTTGCGGAGCTCAGGGCTCCACGACCATCCGCCCGCTCATTCCGCCGTGTCCGGTTCCGCAGATCACGGTACAGACGAAGGGAAACGTGCCCGCCTCCCCGGCCGTGAACTCCACGACCGTCTGCATTCCCGGCGTCAACGTCTGACTCGGTACGAACGGGCTCATGAGAAAGCCATGTCCCGACCCCATTCCATTGTCGATCGCCGTCAGCGTGAGCCGGACTTTGTCCCCCCGCTTCACCACGATCATGTCTCCCGTCGGCGAACCGCCAACCGGAGTGACCGTGTAATCGAAGCGGAATGCCTCGATCATGAACTCCTTGACCGCCGGCGGCGGAGGGGCGACCCCGGGATCGGGAATTGCGGGCACGTACGTCGGATCGGTCGTGCCGTTGTCGACCACGGAACCATAGGCGACGACAGGCCGGTCGGACTCGAACGAGATCCAGCAGTCCGCCAAGTCTCCCGATGGGGAATGGAAGAGGCCGAGAATGTTGGTCGGCGCGATGACGGCGAGCGGCGGCATCGTCTGCGTCACCATCGCGACCTGCATATTCGTCCGGTCGAAGAGCTTGAGCGTCACCACGGCGCTCACGGCAGGATCGCTGTTGGCAACACCCACATTCGTTCGGAAGCTCGCGCTCGATTTCAACTGGAGCAGCACTCCTTTCGTCAGCGCGCTCTCGACGGGAACCCCGACGACGAACTGACCGAGCGTGCCGGAATCGGAGACGGCGAAGATACGGGCAGTGGCTCCCAGTCGGCCGGGCGAGACGAGGCGAATTCCGCCAAGACCGGAGCCGTGAAACAACGAACTTACGACGTCGTCGAAAGTCTTCATCTCCCGCGGCGCGACGGTGAAATTGACGGGCGAGACTCCTCCGTTAGCCACGTTTCCCGTCGGCAACAGGTAGGCATCGACCGTGATCGCCTCGGAAAACGACGGATTGAATACCCGCGAATCCGTTCGGAAGACTCCCACGCTGCCCGCAATCGGAATGAAGACATCGTCCGCGGCAGCGGTGAATGCAACGAGCAGCACGAATAGCGTGATCCGGAATCGCATCGTATTAACCCTCCACCTGGCGCATCGTGCCGCGTACGGCCTTGCCAGGAGCTGTCCGTCGAAGGCCGCACGCCCATGCCCAGAAGGGTCTGGACGAGGACCTTCGCGCTGCGACTGCGTGGGCGGGCTGCTGTTTTCCGATGCGTCACATTCCGCCGCTGCCCCGGCCCGGAACACCCAGCACCGATCGGTATACTTCTTCCTTCCATGGCAGATCGATCGGCTCCCCTTCCCGGCGTAGCTTCCGCCGCGGCGCACCTGATCCTCGCGCTATCCGCGTTCGTGTCTTCGTCTCACGATGCCCTCGGGTCGCCGTCACCCGCACCGGCGAAACAGCGGGGTGTAAGTTGGGTCGCGGCGGCGCCGATCGTCGGCGCGCAGCTCGAGCCCGTCAGCGCCCTCGGCGCGAACTGGATCGCGCAGGAGCCGTTCGGATGGCAGCGCGACCCGAAGGCGCCCGAGATCGTGCTTTCGACCTCGAGCAAGCATGCCTACTGGGGCGAGTCGGACGAAGGCATTCGGGAGACCGCGCGTCTCGCGCGCGCGAAGGGCATCCGGACGCTGCTCAAGCCGCATCTCTGGGTTCGCGGTGGCGGATGGGTCGGAGACATCCGGATGGATGACGATCGCGAGTGGGCCGCGTGGTTCGGGAGCTACCGGACATTCATCCTTCACTACGCGACGCTCGCCGAGGCGAATGGCATCGAGGCGCTCTGCATCGGAACCGAGTTGCGCAATGCTTCGGTCGGCCATCAGGGGCGCTGGCGCGCCCTGATCCGCGAGATCCGCACCATCTATCGCGGCCAACTGACGTATGCGGCGAACTGGAACGACGAATACGACCGGATCGAATTCTGGGATGCACTCGACTTCATCGGCGTGCAGGCGTACTTCCCTCTCACGCAACGGACGAAACCGACGGTCGCCGAGCTCGCCGCCGGCTGGAAGCCTCACCTGGCAGCGCTCCGCGCCGTGAGCGTTCGCTTTGGAAAGCCGGTAGTCTTCACTGAAGTCGGCTACCGATCCACGTCGTCCGCCGCGATCGAGCCCTGGTCGTGGCCGGAGCACGACGGCAACGCGCTGCCGCCTCCCGACGACGACACGCAGGCGCGCTGCTTCCAGGCCTTGTTCCAGACGTTCTGGACAGAACCGTGGTTCGGCGGCGCGTACATCTGGAAGTGGTATCCGGAAGGCAAGGCGTCGCGCAAGGACACCGCCACCGACTTCACTCCTCAGGGAAAGCCGGCCGAGAACGTGATCAGGTCGTGGTACGCGAAGGCGCGGTGACCTAACGCTTCCAGTCGTTCAGATTCCAGTCGTAGTCGAAGTGGTCGATCGACACCTTCGATCCGGCGATCATCCGCGCCTTGTCGGCCGGGAGATACTTCATCGTGAACGCCACCACGCCACCACCCCACGACTTGAAGTCATCTTCGAACCAATCGAGAACCTTGCTCACGGTCATCGTGAACCTGCCGTTCCCGCCTTCGATCCGAGGAGCTCCCGGCCCGGAGAAGAACTGCCGCGCGGTGTCGTCGAGTTGTTCGTTGAGACGAGCTCCCTTAAACGCCTCGGTGCGCATCGGAGGGCAGCTGCGCGCCGCACAGTTGATCGCGAAGTGAATCCGCGGATCCTTGAACCGTTCGCGGATCCGATCGTTCTCGATGTCGTTCAGCGCGAGCGTCACGCCGCCCTGCCTGACCAACGGCTTCTTGAAAACGTTCAGCCGGACGATCGGATCCGTCGATAGGTCGCGGATCGATTTCTTCGGGTAGTTGTCGACGATGAGTTTCACCGTCGAAATGTTGTAAAGATTGATCCAGAACGCGAGCTGTTCGGGTTTGCTCAGCGCCGCGACGTCGACCTTGCCGAGATCGTCACTCAGCTTCTTCAACGTGGCGTAGTCGTTCTTCTTCAGCCCCGCGTAGTCCATCCCCTTGCCGCGGTCGTAATACTTCTGCAGCAACCCGGTCCATGCCGAGTAATCGGGTTCGGCGGCAGACGCGGGGACTCCCGCGAGCAACGTCGCACAGACGAGGATGAGAACAAGCGTCAGGTTTCGATTCATTGATGCTCCTCACACGGGATTGACGACTGGCCTACGAGACGAGCTCGCTCCCGGATTGATTGCCATCCCGGGCGGGTGGCGGTCCCCGCACACCCGATCTCCAACTACCGATTCGGAATGGGTCGCTTCATCAACCGATTCGTAACGGTAGTGCCGTGGGTCGAGCTGCATTCGCATGTCGCGAGGCGGGAGCCGGCATCATTTCGCCATACGCCGGGAACTTTCTCCCCCGACGCGCGGTCGATCTCGTCGATACTGAGCGGGAGTCCGCTCAGGAATTGGTGATCCGACTCGCACGGTACCCGAGACGGAGACCACCAGTAAGGAAGCGTTCATGTCCATCGCGCAGGCATTCGTGATTCTGCTGCCCCTGCTCCTGGTCGCGTCAGCGATCGATTCACCCGCGCTCCCTTCCGCAGAGGCGGCCGCCAGCCCGGCGCAGGCAGCACCCGCGGCGCAACCGACAAACCGCCTGATCCACGAAAAGAGTCCGTACCTTCTCCAGCATGCGCACAACCCGGTTGACTGGTATCCGTGGGGTGAAGCTGCGTTTCAAAAAGCCCGTGACGAGAACAAACCGATCTTTCTGTCGATCGGCTACTCCACCTGCCACTGGTGCCACGTCATGGAAGAAGAGTCGTTCTCGGATCCACTCGTGGCCGAAATGATGAACGCGACCTTCGTCTCGATCAAAGTCGATCGCGAGGAGCGCCCCGATATCGACAGCGTCTACATGAGCGTCAGTCAGTTGCTCACTGGCAGTGGGGGCTGGCCGCTCACGATCCTCATGACACCGGGGAAGGAGCCCTTCTGGGCCGGCACCTACATCCCCAAAGACGATCGGTTCGGGCGAACCGGCATGCTCACGCTGATTCCGGCGATATCGAAGGCGTGGAACGAACAGGGAGCCGACATCGCCCGGTCCGCAAAGCAGATCACCGCAGCACTTCAGGAACAGGTCGGTGCCGAAGGTGGAGGCGTGCTCGAGCGGTCGATCCTCGAGCAGGCCCATGATTCGATGGCACAGCAATTCGACCGGCAACGCGGAGGCTTCCTTCCCGCGCCCAAGTTTCCGTCGCCACACCAGTACCTGTTCCTCCTCCGCTACTGGAATCGGACGGGCGACAAGGACGCGCTCGAGATGGTCGAGACGACCCTCGGCGCGATGCGAAACGGAGGCATCCGGGATCACGTGGGATATGGATTTCACCGCTACTCGACCGATCCCGAGTGGCTCGTGCCTCACTTCGAGAAGATGCTCTACGACCAGGCGATGCTCGCCATGGCATACACGGAGACGTTCCAGGCGACGGGCAAGCCCGAGTACCAGCGGACCGCGGAACAGATCTTCGAGTACGCCATTCGCGACATGCGTGACGTGAAGGGGGGCTTCTATTCCGCCGAGGACGCCGACAGCGAGGGGAAGGAAGGAAAGTTCTACGTCTGGACCGAACAGGAGATCCGGAAGCTTCTCGGTGAGGATGCCGATCTCGCGATCGAGGCGTGGGGCATCACGACGGACGGAAATTTCCGCGATCAGGTCGGTGGGGAGACCGGGAACGGGAACATCCTGCACACCGCGAAGAGTCCGAGCCAGATCGCAGCGCTCAGGAATCTCGGTGAGTCCGAAGTGCGGTCGCGACTCGAAGCGGCGCGCGCGAAGCTCTTCGCGGCGCGCGAGAAGCGGGTGCGCCCTCAAAGGGACGACAAGGTCCTGACCGACTGGAACGGGCTCATGATCGCCGCCCTCGCCCAGGCGTCCGAGACCTTCGGAGAGCCACGGTACGCGAAGGAGGCCGCGTCGACGGCTGACTTCATTCTCGCCACGATGCGAACGAAGGATGGGCGGCTCCTCCATCGCTATCGCGCGGGGGAAGCCGGGGTCGCCGCCACCGTCAACGACTACGCGTTCGTCGTCTGGGGGCTGCTCAATCTCTACGAGGCCACCTTCGAGCTCCGCTATCTGGAAGCGGCGATCCAATTGGAGAAGCGCTCCCTCGAGCTCTTCTGGGACGAGAAGAACGGAGGATTCTTCCTGACTGCCCACGACGCGGAGACGCTGCTTGCCCGCCCGAAGGAGACGTACGACGGCACCCTCCCTTCCGGCAACTCGGTTCAGCTCATGAACCTCGTCCGGATCGGAAAGATCACCGCGGATCCGGCCTGGGAGGCTCGCGCCGACAAGCTCGTTCTCTCGCTCTCCGACACGGTCAGGCGTTCTCCGACGTCCAGCCTCTATCTCCTTGGCGCACTCGACTTCGCCCTCGGGCCATCGTACGAGATCGTGCTCGTCGGAGGCCGCGACAGCGCCGGCCTGCGCGCGTTCCGCGGTGCGCTGGCCTCGGTCTACCTGCCTAACAAAGTCGTGGTCTTTCGCAGTGCCGGCGAAAAGACACCGGCGGTGTCGAAGCTTGCCCCGTACACCCTCGCGCATCGCGCGATCGGGCAGAAGGCGACCGCGTACGTCTGCATGAACTACAGTTGCAAGCTGCCCACGAACGATCCGGCAGTCATGCTGAAACAGCTGCAGCCGAAGGAGCACGCGCGATCGCGCTCCGAATCTCGGAGCGGAGAGTCGAACGGGGGAGCTGCTTCCCATCCTTGACTCCACGCCGTGCTCCCGCCGCGAATTCCAGTTTCGGGGCCCGATCCGCGATGCTCCTTGTAGAATGACGCCGATGCGCCGCTGTCTCTGCGCCCTGTTGCTGGCGCTCTTCGCGATCACGCTCGTCCCGGTCATGCCGGCGAGCCACGCCGGCGGCTGCGCGTGCCCGGGGGGCAGCTGCCGCTGCGACCACTCCGCTGCGGACGTCTGCGGCACTGCCGCGTCGAGCTCCGACTGCGCGATGGACAGGTGTGACGAGAGCACCGCCGCCGCTCCCTTCCCCTCGGTCGTCATGACCAGAGTCAGCGGCGTGAGCCTGCCCGAAGGAACGCGGACGGAGCGCGCGTCGCGGCCGTTTCCGGTGGATCGGTCGCGCGACATTCCCGACCCGCCTCCTCGTTCGCTCGCCTGCTGAGCCCTCACCGTTCCCATTCAAGGAGCGCGAACGATGCGCTATCTGTGCCTAACGGCACTCCTGATGGTGGTCGCCTGCTCGCGCCCCGCTGTCGACGCGGAGCGAGGCGGGCGGCTCTACCTTTTCTACGGTTGCGCGGCGTGTCACGGCGCGCGCGGAGACGGGCTGGGGCCCGGCGCCGCGCTGTCGGGAATCAAGCCGCGCGACCTGCGCGACCTCCCCGCGTACACCAAAGGGAGTTCCATCGACCAGATCGCACGAACGATCGAGATCGGCGTCGGCTTTGCAGGGATGCCCGCCTACAGCGACCTTCCGCTCGACGAGCGGCGCTCCATCGCCGTGTGGATTCACAGGATCGCAAGGGAGAAACGATGAGCAAGAGAATCATGCTGACATTGATCTGCGCCGCGCTGCTGGCCGGCGCGTCGAGCAAAGACGTGGTGAACATCAGCGACGCCTGGGTGCGCACGCCGAATCCCGCGGTCTCCGTCACCGCCGGCTTCATGACGATCGAGAATCCGACTTCGCGTGCGATCGCGCTGACGGGCGTGATCAGCCCTGCCGCCGCGGTCGTCGAGTTGCACGAGATGAAGATGGCCGACGGACAGATGTCGATGCGCAAAGTCGACCGGATCGAGATTCCCGCCGGAGCGCGCGTCAAGCTCGAGCCAGGCGGGCTGCACCTGATGCTGTTCGACCTGAAGGAAACCCTCGAGGCCGGAAGCCGCGTCGAGTTCGTCCTGCAGTTCGACGACGGCACCGAGGCGAAGATTGCGGCGATCGTGAGGTCGCCCGAGGGGATGCATTGAGCCGCCGGCTGCTGCCCGTGCTCATTCTCATCTCACTCGTCGCCGCCGGGTGCAGGGAGCCGGCCGGGCTGCACCGCGTTGCGATGCCCGTCGGCGAGTTCACTCTCGTCGGCGACGACGGGAACGAATTCCGCCTCTCGTCGCTTCGCGGAAGGCCGGTGCTTCTCTTCTTCGGCTACACGCACTGCCCCGACGCCTGCCCGACGATGATGTCGAAGGTCGCGATCTCCTACCGGCTCGCGGGAGAGAAGGCAACGGTCGTGCCGACGCTCTTCGTCAGCGTCGATCCCCGTGACACCCCTCCGCTCCTCAAGCAATACGTCTCGTACTACGGGGCGGTGCCGGCGCGCGGTCTGACCGGGACGAAGGCGCAGATCGATGCGGTCGTCCGGCAGTTCGGGGCGAGCTACGAGATCCGCGACACCGGCTCCGCGGCGGGGCCGATGGTCGATCACACGATACGACTCTACCTGATCGACGGCGAAGGGAACGTCGCCGCGTTCTTCGACTCGATCGCAGCACCCGAGACGATCGCGAAGGAGCTGAAGGCGAAACTCTGACGAATGCTTGCGGCGATGTGGGTAGAACGGGAGCAGGGATTGGCGCGTTCAAACACGTCCGAAGCTTTGCCCCCTTCTACTTTCCCGGCATGGGAGGGCGGATCCGCGTCAATTCCCGTCGCGGCGGCCCGAGAGCTCCGTGTGAACGTCAACCTGCAGGTCCCAGCGAAGGACGCCGCGTGAGACATCGATCAGCTCGCGCGCTGCGAGCCGCCCGGCTCCGCACGCGTCGACCGGCAATGCCTCCATGGACGCAACATCGAAGCAGCCTCCATCCGTTAGGCCGGGCCCGCTGGCGACGTACAGGTGTTGCGCGGTCATCCACGCGCCGTATTGCTGCGTCACAGGCACGTCGCCCGGATTGCCCAGCAGGTTGCGCCCGAGGAAGGCGTACGGGGCCGGGTCGACTCCCATCAGCGCGAGCAACGTCGGCGCTACGTCGATCTGTCCGGCCCGGAGCGTCTTCTCGCCGTTGAGCTCCGGTGCTCCGGGAACGTGGATCATCAGCGGCACCCGGTCCGCGATGTAGTAGCCCGGCTCGGTCATGCGAATGCCCGTTGCCCTGGCAAAGGTCGCGTCCCATGGAAAACCGGCGGCATGATCGCCCCAGAGCACGACCACGGTGTCGTCGAGCATCCCCCTCTCCTCCAGCCCGGCCATGAGCTCACCGAAGGCTTTGTCGAACAGGTGCATGGTGTGGAGGTAGTTCCCGAACCGAGTCCCCTCGAGCGAACCGAGGCGGAGCTCCTCGAGCTCGCGCGGAAACTCGGAGAATGGGTGGTGGTTCGACAGCGTGATCAGCAGCGCGCAGAACGGCTTGCGCGTCGCCGCGAGCTTCGGCAGCATCTGGCGAAGGAAATCGCGATCGTTGAGCCCCCAGCCAACGACCGGTCCGGGCTCGAATGCCTCTTCGAAGAGACTCGTGTTGAATCCGTACGCGGGATGAGTCACGCGCCGGTTCCAGAAGTTTCCGTCGAACGGGACAGCCGAAAGCGTTGCGTAGCCGCGCCCGCCGAGGATTCCCGCAATGCCGTGGAAGCGGTGGTCCCCGTAGCGAAACGCCGCCGCCCCGCGCAACGGAGGGAGGAGCGAGACCTGCGTCGCGAGCTCGGCGTCGGACGTCCGCCCCTGTGAGGTCTGGTCGGTGACGGCCGAAAACCACGCCGAGCGTGCCTTCCATCGATCGAGATTCGGCGTGACCTCCTGCCCGTCGACCTTGTACCCGAGAACGAAGCCCTGCATCGACTCGACCTGAATCATGAGCAGGTTCTTGCCCGAGGCGGCACCGAACCAGGGGCCTGCACCGGCGCGCTGCTCGCGGTGCGTCTCGAACCAGTCGACGATCGTATTTTGCCGCGACGCGGTCAGCGGCTCACGAAACAGGCGCGCGCGGAGATAGCCGGCTGCGTCCCAGCAGTGAAAGTTGACCGGCCCGATGCGCCTGACGACGAGCTCGCTCTTGAAGACCTGCTCGAACGAGGTTGCCTCCCCAGGCCGCTTCAGGACGAGAGCCGAGGCCCCGGCAACGGTGAGCAGCATAAGGAGTGCGGCCGCGTACTTCCGGCCTGCTCGATCCGCAGGCTCGCGCAGCTTCCCAATCAGCATCGCGACGAGCGCTCCGGGCAAAAGGTCGGCGAGAACCCACGCGTCCCGGCCGCGCAGGAGCGAGGCGATGCTCGCGCCGACGTCGCCCGCCTGCCTCGCAGCGCCAATGGAGATCAGAGAGATGACGTCGCCGAAGAAACGTGCGTAGACGACGTCCGCGAGAAGCACGACGCTCACGAACGCGCCGACGAGCCACGCCAGCCAGGGTCGAGCCTTTTCATGCAGGAAGAGCAGAACGAGCCCGATGCCCGCGGCGCCGCCGAGAATCAGCCACCCCGATCCCTCGCCTGGCGGGCTCCCCATCTCGCCGAGCACGGTCCCCTGCTTCATGGCGAGCGCAAGGACGATCCACACGATGTCGGAGAGCCGCGCGACGCGGCGGAGCGGAGTGCCGGGCTCCCGCCGCCGTGCGACGATCACCAGCGCAAGGCATCCGAGTGCCACGGCCGTGGCGCCGTGGCGCGCCAGCGAAAGCTCCGGAAGAACGATGACCGCGATCGCCCGCTCCGGTGTCGGGTCGCGATCGGCGAACCAGCAGACGCCATCTTCGACCATGTCCCACTGAAGCCGATAGCGACCGACGCGGTCTGGAATCTCGAGCGCGGCCGCGACCCACACCTCCCCACCCGGGCGCACCTCTGACGGAATCCGCGTTCGCGCGCCTTCGAACAGCACGACCGTTCCGTCGCTGCGCGTCCAGTGATACGAGACGTTGATCGGCCTCTCCGGTGTCCACGGCTCGGTGCCGTCATTTCTGAGGAGCATCGATACGGTCCGCCGCTCGCCTGAGACTGCAAACGCGGGCATCGCGCTCGAGACAGTCGTGAATGCGTGCGTCAGCGGGCCGCGGTCGATGTGGACCGCAACTGGCACTGGCGGCGTCGGGTCGCGCTCCGAGACCCAGACGAGCCCTTCGCAGACGACATCCCACTGCAGCAGGTAGTCGCCGGGCGCGGTCGGAGTCAGGAGTCGAGCGTCGAGCGAAACCTCCTCGCCCGCGGGAACCTTTCCGACGAGATCGGTGCGCAGCCCGTCGCGCACGACGACGCGTCCGTCCGGTGTCAGCCAGTGATAGGCGACGCGGAAGTTCGACTCCGGGCTCCATGCGACCGAGCCGCGATTGCGCAGGACGAGGCGAGTTGTCGTTTCGGATCCGGTCAAGAGCGGCGACGGGAGCTTCACCGCGACGACCTCGAGATCCCATGCCCCCGGCGTGTCGGCCGCCACCTCACCCCTGACCGCTGCGACGAGCGAAGCAGCGGTGACGATCCACGTGGCGATGACCGGCAATACCAACAGCCGAAACAGACGGGACTCGCACAGATGATGCGCCGGAGCCGTGCTCCGAGTCGTCGAAAGGCAGCGGCTCGTTCGTGGAGAGTCAGTCATCGCCGATGCGCAATGATAGGCGGTCCCCGTACCGGCGCGCGCGTGGCGCGCGGTCGCGAGCCGAGCAACGCTCCCGCGAAACCGCCCGGTGCCGGATAATCAACCTTCGAAACCGGGACAATCGGATGGACGTCGAGTTCGTCCCTGATGGGAAAGCCCGACCCGGTCGATGAGTGGAGGACTCCGTGAATCAGGATGAACACATGACGCATGTCGAGCAGGCGGTAATCGAGCGATTGCCGCAGACCAGCCCCGCGGACGAGTTCAACCAGGAGCTCGTTCGCAACGTTCATCCGCTCGATTGGGTCAATCCGAAGCCCTCCGGCCGCTACAACCTCGTCGTCATCGGAGCGGGAACCGCCGGGCTGGTCACAGCCGCGGGAGCGGCAGGCCTCGGGGCGCGGGTCGCGATCGTCGAAGGGAGGCTCATGGGGGGCGACTGCCTCAACGTCGGCTGCGTCCCGTCGAAGGGAATCATCAGCGCCGGCCGCGCCGCCGCCGCCGTGCGCCACGCGGGCGCCTTCGGCGTCGACGTGCCGGACGGTGTGAAGGTCGACTTCCCCGCCGCGATGCAGCGGATGCGGAGGCTGCGCGCGCATATCAGCAAGAACGACGGGGCGCGCCGATTTCGCGACCTCGGCATCGACGTCTTCTTCGGTCACGCGCGATTCGTCGACGACAGCACGGTGGAGGTCGGCGGCACGCGTCTCGAGTTCAAGCGGGCCGTCATCGCGACCGGCGCGCGCGCCGCGGCGCCTCCGATCGCCGGCCTGGACCGCGTCGACTATCTGACCAACGAGACGCTCTTCTCGCTGACCGAGCTGCCGTCGCGACTCGGCGTCATCGGAGCCGGGCCGATCGGCTGCGAGATGGCGCAGACGTTTGCGCAGCTCGGTTCCGAGGTCTTCCTCGTCGAGGCGGAGCACGGCATCCTGCCGATGGAGGACCGGGACGCCGCCGGCATCGTCCAGGAGACGATGGAGAGGGACGGCGTCAAGCTCCTCTGCTGCGGCAAGAAGCTCGAGATCAGGAACGAAGGGGGCATCCGCCTCGCGGTCGAATCGCACGGCAAAGGGTACGACGAGCCGATCGACAGGCTGCTCGTGGCCGTCGGCCGTGCGCCTAACGTCGAGAACCTGAACCTCGAGGCCGTCGGCGTCGACTATGACAAGAAGGGAGTGAAGGTCAACGAGCGGATGCAGACGACGAATCCGCGGATCTTCGCCGCGGGCGACGTCTGCTCGCGCTACCAGTTCACGCACGCGGCAGATTTCATGGCGCGCATCGTGATCCAGAACGCGCTGTTCGGGGGCCGGAAGAAGTCGACGTCGCTGGTCATGCCGTGGAGCACGTACACGACGCCGGAGATCGCGCACGTCGGTCTCTACGAGGGTCAGGCGAAAAAGGCAGGAATCGAGGTCGACACGTTCGTCCAGGAGCTTCGCGACGTCGACCGGGCGATCCTCGAGGGAGAAGACGAGGGGTTCGTCAAAATCCACGTGAAGAAGGGCACCGACACGATCGTCGGGGCGACGATTGTCGCGCGCAACGCGGGCGACATGATCTCCGAGATTACCCTGGCGATGACCCACGGCCTCGGGCTCTCGAAGATCGGCAGCACGATTCACCCGTACCCGACCCAGGCCGAGGCGATTCGCAAGCTCGGCGATCAGTTCAATCGCACGCGGCTGACGCCCTTCGTGAAGGGGCTCTTCAACACGTGGCTGAAGTGGACCCGGTGACAAGTGCCCTAACAGATACCCGGCGACGACATGACTGAATCATGTGCTCCACCCGAGGCCCTGAGATGACGATGCGAAGAGTGGTTCTGCTCGGAGGAGGGCACGCGCACGTCCACGTCCTTTCCCGCGCCGCCCTCGCTCCGCTCCCTGGCGCCGAGATCGTGCTCGTCTCGCCCTTCGAGCGGCACCACTACTCGGGGATGGTGCCGGGCTATCTCCAGGGAACCTACGGGGAGAACGAACTGGCCTTCGACCTCCGCGCGATCGCCGCGCGGGCGGGCGCGCGTTTCGTGCAGGCGAAGGCCGAGCGTATCGATGCCGGAGCGCGCACGGTGGAGCTGAACGGCGAGCGACTCTCCTGGGATCTGCTGTCCGTCGACGTCGGCTCGGAGCCGGCGGGCCTCGAAACACCAGGAGCGCGCGAGCACGCCTACAGCGTCCGTCCGATGAGTCGCGCAGTAGCTCTGCGCCGACGCGCCGAAGAGCTCTTGTCCGCGTCACGCGAGCGGAGTGTCGCCATCGTCGTGGTGGGCGGTGGGGCGGCCGGTGTCGAGGTGGCGCTGGCACTCGAGCGACTCGGCCGCGGCCGCGGCTCCCGGCCGGACGTGACCATCGTCGAGGCCGAGGGACGGCTGCTCGCGGGATTTTCATCGAGGCTCCGGCGCCTCGCCGAAGGCTTGCTCTTCAATCGCCGCATCCACATTCGAACCGGGCGAACGGTCTCTCTCGTCAGACCCGAAGGCGTGGGATTCGACGACGGCACCGACGCGCCATCAGATCTGACGATCTGGCTCACTGGCGCGGCCCCGCCGGCGCTCTTCGCGCGGTCTGACGTCCCGAAGGATCCGCACGGCTTCCTTTTCGTCGACGAGACGCTTCGCGCGGTCGACGGCGCGCAGATTTTCGGCGCGGGCGACTGCATCGGAATCGCCGGCCATCCCAGTCTCGCCAAGGCGGGCGTCTACGCGGTCCGCGAAGCTCCCGTCCTCGAGCACAATCTGCGCGCCGCGCTCGAAGGCCGCCCTCTCCGCCGCTACCGGCCTCAGGAGTCCTATCTCGCGCTGATGAACAGCGCGGACGGAAGCGCCCTCTGGCGCTGGCACGCGCTGAGCGGGCACTCCGCGATGGCCTGGCGCGCGAAGAACGCCATCGATCGCGCCTTCATGAGGCGCTATCAGTGACGGGCAGACCCAGCCTGAAGAGGCTTCTTGACCTCTTCCTCGACCCGGTCACGCCCGAGAAGCGGCGCCTTCTCGCGGAGCGTTGGGCCAGCCTTGATCCGTCGATTCGCGTTCCGACGCAGGGGTTAGGCCAGAAGGCCACGGGCTGCGGCGCCACGATCGGCATCCAGCCGCGCTGTGACTTCGCCTGCACCGGTTGCTACCTTGGCGACGCGGCGAATCGGGTTCCGGCGCTTCCGACGTCGGCGATCCTCGGGCAGCTCCGCCAGCTTCGCGCATTTCTCGGCCCCAAGAGCAACGTCCAGATCACGGACGGCGAGGTCACGCTTCGTCCCGTCGACGAGCTGATCGAGATTCTCCGCTACGCGCGCGCCATCGGAGTCGTGCCGATGCTGATGACTCATGGCGACACGTTCCGCACGCAACCTGGACTTCTCGCGCGGCTCGTCGGCGAGGCGCTGCTGACCGAGGTCTCGATTCACGTCGACATCACCCAGCGAGGGAGGATGGGCTATCGCGCCCCGCGGAGCGAAGCCGAGCTCATGCCTCTCCGCGACGAGTTCGCCGCGATGATCCGCGAGGTTCGACGGACGACCGGCCGACGGCTTCGTGCCGCCACGACAATGACCGTCACGCGGCAGAACCTCCCCGAGATCGGCGACATCGTCCGTTGGACCGTGCGGAATCGCGATGCATTTTCGCTGATCAGCCTTCAACCGGCCGCGCAGGTCGGGCGCACGCGCAAGCGGCTCGAAGGGGTCACGGCAAGGGAGCTGTGGGACGAAGTCAGCAGGGCGACCAGCGAGTACGGCGCCACGCTCGCCGACGCCGAACCGCTCCACTTCGGCCACCCCGACTGCACGCGCATCGTTCCGCTCATGGCGATCGAGCGCGAGGGAGAGGCGCGCCCCTGTCTGATGCAGCTGATCCGCGACATGGAAGAGGATCGCACGATCCTGCAGGAATACACCGACACCGGCCTGTTAGGCATGGCCTTCCGCGACGACCGCCCTCTCGAGATGGCTGCGCGCGCCCTGGGGGCGATCCGCACGAGGCCGTCGTGGTTCGTCGGCCGCGCGCGCCGCTGGGTGGACCAGCGCCTCACGGACGCGGTCGGCACGGCGCTCATCCCTCTGGCTCTCGACGCGCTTCGGGGCAAGGTGAGCGTGAGCGGCGTCACCATTACGAGCCATCACTTCATGTCGCCGGAAGAGACCGCCACCGATCGCGGACGCGAGAGGCTCGACGCCTGCGTCTTCCGCCTGCCTTACAAGGGACAGATGGTGCCGATGTGCCAGATGAACGCGATGGGCGTGCGCGATCAGCTCTACGGCGAGATCATCGAGGGCGCCGGACATGAGGCCATCGCGGACTTCGCCCTGGACTGCACGATCGTGCCGGATTCCGTAGAGCAACCCGGTTCGGCGTCGCCAACGCAGGCGCCATACAAATCGGCGCTGGCGAATCAGAACGGCAGGCTGATCCCGCCGGTGAATTGCCCTCCATCCTGACCGTAGGCCCAATTGACGACGAGGCCGACGTTCGGCCGATTCAAGACTCGCATGCTCATCCCGGGATTCACGTTGAACTTCCCGCCGAAGGAGTCATCGAAGACCTGTCCCGCATCGACGAATGGCGAGAGCTCCACGTCCATCGGCATGCCTATGACGACCACATGCATCACCTGAATGCGAAGCGCCATGCTCGCGTAGACGGAGTTGTCGCCATGGAAGCGCCCTTCGCCGAAGGCGCGCAGATTCCTCGCGCCGCCGAGAGTCGGCTGAGCCCAGAAGGGCAGATCGCCGTCGCCTGTTGTCAGCTGCCACTCGTTCCGCGCGACGAGCGTATAGCGCTGGCCCGGCGACGACCAGTACTGCGTGCCGATCGCCTCGAAACGGGCCCAGTCGTCCGCCACCAGCGGCCCGCTTCCAGAAGACATCTGGTTGTACTCCGCGCGCAAACGCACGTAGGTGCCGGCGCTCGGCGTGAACTCCTGGTTTCGCTTGTCGTACACGAGCGTCACTCGCTCGCTCACGACGGTGCCACCCTCGAGCCCCGGTGTGTCGGCGTATGCCGCGAGCGTCGAGGGCAGTTCCTCGCCGAGTGTGTCGGCCGGATCGTCGATCTCGACGTCACGGAGTCCCACGCCGAAGGCGGCACGCCAGTAAGTCGTGAAGTTCCGGTAGAAGTCTGTGGTGCCGCCGAGCTCCCGCTGCGCGTAGGCGCTCTCGTCGCTCGCTTCCTGGTCGGCGCCAACGCCGAAGAAACGAAACCGCCCGTCGTCGAACGCGTCGAGCTGAACCTCGTAACCGTACCTGCCGTTCCTCCGTGTGAGGTTCTCGAGGTGGAAGCTGACTCCGGCGGATCCTTCCTCGGAGACGAAACCGTTCAGCCAATAGTTATGAAATGCGGCGGGACAGCTGAGCACGTCGAACTCGGCAGTGGTCCCCAGATATTCGTTGTCGACGAGCCGGGCGTTTACCGCGCCGGTGCCGATTCCCTCGACCGTCGTATTGACGAATCCGAAGCCGAGGCCGGCGGAAGTGCCGCCATTCCTGCTCTCGACGAAGATCGGCATCGTGACGGAACGGACGATCTTGCCGTGGTTCTCCGGGTCCTTCCACACCTTGTGCAGCACGCGGGCGAGGCCCGTCGTCTCCGGAAGCTCGAAGAAAAACGTGTCGAGGCCATAGCCGAGGTGAACCACGGGCGCCTGCACGTGCAAGTCATCCGAGGGCTGCACGAACGGGACGGGCGCGGAGCTCATCTCGCCGGAAGCTCCGTCAGCCCGGATGTCGATGCTCGTTTCGTGCCGCTCCGCGATATGCGAGCTCAGGTGCCCAGCGTTCAGGCCCGGAGTGTAGGTTAGGCGAGCGACGACTCGGTGCTCGCCATGGATACAGTCCGGCTTGACGTGGATCGGGATGACGACGCTGATTCTCCCTTTGTACACGCGTGTGACGCCGAGATTGACGGGGATCCCCTCGACGCGCGCCTTCGGCCAATCAGGCTTTCCGAAGTCGACGCAGGGCTGCTCTTCGAGCACGAGCCTCGTCGGGCCGGGAGATCGAACCTCGCCCTCGGCAGCACCGATCCAGAATCCGTCCGGAATTGCGATCTGGAGGACGAGGAACGACCGCGCTCCGGGACGAAGCGCCGGCTGTGTCGCCTGGAGTGAAACAGCGATCGGCTGGTCGACCGTCACTTGGACGGAGGGCACAGACTGCGCCCCTAGTGCTGTCGACGCCATCAGCGCAACCGCCATGATCGTTGGGCGAAAGCCCGTCGCCACATGTGATCGACGAGCGCTCAATGTGTGTGCTTCGCCTCGTGTATCGAACTGATCGCCTGCAGGTGCCGTAACTTCGCGGTCGAAATCGCTTCGCATCGAACTCTCCCATCAGCGCTGACGAGCTCCTTCCGGAGGCCGGTCGCTGTCGTCTCTCCCCGCTCTGCGATGCGTTCGCGAACTGACGGCACATGGCGTCGGGAATGCTGGGGTACACGACGAGTCGACGCGTCAGATGATTGACATCCTCCTCGAGGGAGAGCGGGGCGCGGCAGGAGTGAATGGCGCGCCGAGGATGCAATCAGCGCGGAGGTCCGTCCGTATCCCCTCCAGGGGATATGACATGGCGATCAAGTCGTCGCAGCCGAATCGAGGCCGACCACTACGGACCGCGGGACTCGCCGCGTCGGTTGTGGCGGCGGCGGGCGCATCCGTTTGCTGCATCGGGCCACTGGCCGCGGCCGTACTCGGTATCGGCAGCCTCGGGGGCCTGGTGCGGTACGAGCCCCTGCGTCCCTTCTTCACGCTGTTGACGCTGGGGCTTCTCGGCGGCGCCTTCTACCTCACCTACAGGAAGAGTCCCGCAGACCAATGCGCTCCCGACTCGCTCTGCGCGACTCACGGCCCGGACCGCATCGGGAAGCTCAACCGGCTCGTGTTGTGGGTCGTCTCCGCAGTAGCGCTTGCCCTCCTGACCTTTCCGGCGTGGTCGGGCTGGATTCTCGGCTGAAGCGGAGGTGAAATGTCGATGAAGCGATTCGCCTGGATTCTGAGCGTCTCCGCCGCGCTGGTCGCGGTGGTCACATTCACGTCGGCGCTGCCCTGCTGTTCGATCCCCGGGATCGCATACGCCAAGGAGAATCCGCCGGTGGCGACGGCACGCCTTCACATCGAAGGGATGACGTGCGGAGCCTGCGCCGCATCGGTGAGGATCGTGCTCGGAAAGGTCGAAGGTGTGAGCGCGGCTCGCGTATCGCACGAGGAGAAGATCGCCGTTGTGGCGTATGACAAGGCGAAGATCACTCCTCAACAGCTGGCGGACACGGTGAATGCACACCTCCCTTACAAGGCGACTGTCATCCCGGACGTGAAGGAGAAGCCATGAACGAGTGCTGCTCGACTCAATCATGTGCGACCTCGAACGAGGCGGCTCCGGCATGTCCGACCTGTGGCGCGACAGGCACGCGCGTCGATCGGTGCACGCTCGAGGCTCTGCTCACGCCCCAGGCGTTGCGAGATGGCATCCCGCCGGCTCCACGCTTCTGCTTCTCGCCCACGTGCCCTGTCGTCTACTTCGACAACGCCGCGGGAGTCGTAATCGACGAGTCACAGCTCACTGTGGCAGTTCAGCCCAAGCACCCCGCCGACGACGACATGCCGATCTGCTACTGTTTCGGTCACACCACTCAGTCGATTCGTGATCGACAGAAGCTCGGCGGGATCCGAAGCGTCTCGAACGAAATTACTCAGGAAATCCGCGCCGGGAACTGCGCCTGCGAATTGAAGAACCCAAGCGGGCGTTGCTGTCTGGGCGACGTCGTTCGCATCGAGCGAGCACTCCCTGATGATGCAACCGGCAAACCATGAGGAACGAGATGCCAAGGCTGAAGAAGAAGGTCGAGATCTACCTCACGCCACAATCGCAGAAGCAACTGACCGACAGACTTGCTCGCGCGGGGGGACATCTCCGAAGCGTGAAGCAGATGGTGGTCGACCATCGCTGTGCTGACGAGATCCTGCTGCAGCTCGCGGCCGTAAAGGCGGCGATCAACAAGACGGCCGCGGTGATTCTCGAGACCGAGATCCGCGCGTGCGCCGACTCGTGCATGAAGGGCTCCGCCGAGGACCGCATGGATCGCGTCGTGAACGCCCTCGCGACGATTCTAAAATCGTCCTAAACCGGTTGATTAGTGCGATTTTGTCTGCAGCGGGCGTGCCTGGGCATACCCAGCTGACAGGAACGGATGTAATCCGGCGGATGCGCACCGGCTCGACCTCATCGAGTTCGTACGGGCGTATCTGATTACCTGCCTGGAGCGATTTCGATTGACGGACGGTTGAGTTTCCGCGTTTGAAATTCACGAAGCAGGGCGTCGCATTCGCCCAGCAAGACGTCCTGCTCGATCAGCGGTACGATGGCCCAGTTCGGAACATCCGTGTAACTCAGCACGGCAAACTCGGAGCTGACGCCGCCGACCTCTTCGTTCTTGCTTCCGAAAGCTACGCGCCCGATGTTTGTCAGTCGGATCGCACAAGAGCACATCCAACACGGCTCGACATTCGTGTACAACGTTGCGCCCGTCAGGTCGAGCGACTGCTGTGTTTCGCAGGCGAGGCGAATCGCCTCAATCTCGGCGTGAGCCGTCACGTCGGACTTGAATCGGACGGATTCGATGCCCTCGGCGACCACCCTTCCGTCGAACACGACCAACGAGCCGACCGGAACGTCGCCGTTCGCCATTGCCCTGCGACCAAGCTTCAAACACCGCCGCATGAAATATTCGTCGTCAAGCATCTCTCGCCTGCAATCGGGCTTTCAGCTCTGCGATCTCTTGTTCGAGTCGCTCGACCTGTTCGTAAATCGGCTGGTTCACTAATTCAATCTCGTCAGCCGTAAACCTCTGCGTGATGTGCTGAGGGCAGTTCCAGTCGAACGCCTCGACGTGCAGGATCATGGCCCGCTCGACTCGCGCGCGGTAGCTCGGCACCTCCAGCTTCTCGATCAACCCTGGGTCATCCTGCGCGTCGCGCACCTCGGCGCGAGCGAAGATCTTCAGGCGCCGACGGTTCCGATAGTCCATCAGGATCAGCGCGACGCGATCGTTCCGACTCAGATTCCCGACGCTGATGTATTGCAGGTTACCGCGGAAGTCGGCGTAGCCGAGCGTGTGCGCGTCCAGCAGTTTGAGGAAGCCCGCCGGCCCACCGCGAAATTGCACATACGGGTAGCCGTTCTCAATGACTGTCGCCATGTAGAAACTGTCGCGCTCCGCGATGAAATCGGCTTCCATCTCCGTCAGGCCGTCGGGGAAGCGGTCAAACGCTTCGAGCCGCTCGTTCTGCATCCTCGTGCCGTAATGCTCCTGCGCCGCTCTGACACCCGGCGAGAAGGCGATGGCCGCGAATTTGTTCTTGTCTTCCATCGTTCGCCCTCTTTCTGGCCGTAAAGAACCGGGTGGCTTGACCGACACTCAGCAGTCAAGCCACCCGCCTGCAATTGCTTCTACTGCGCCACAGCTTTGGTGAGCAGCTGAACTTTCGGGAAGTCGATCTCGACCCGGCTGGCCTTGCCGATGTAGTTCGTCAGGATGTTGAGTGCCGTGTGCGAGATGACTTCGACGATCTCGCCGTCGCTGAGGCCGGCCTGCCGCGCGGCTTCCACTTCGGCGGTCGTGACCTCGCCTCGGCTATCGATCAGGGCCCGCGAGAACTTCAACGCGGCATCCGCCCTTGCGTCCTCGGAGGTTCCCTTTCGCGCCGCCTCGATCTCGGCGTTGTCGAGTCCGGCCTTCTTGCCGATGGCCGTATGCGCCGAAACGCAATACTGGCAGCCATTCTGTTCGGCGGTCGCCAGCGCTAGCCGTTCCTGCGTCTTGGCGTCGAGGATTCCTTCGCTAAGACTGCTGCTGAAGTTCAGATAGGCCGCGAGCGACTTCGGCGAATTCGCCAGCACTTTGATGAAGTTTGGGGTGACGCCGAGCTTCGCCTGCACTGCGTCAAGCAGTTGTTTAGCTTCGCCGGACGCCTCGTTCGGATTGACGGATGAGATTCGTGACATTTGTGTTGTCCTTTCAGACTGACTGGGTTGTCTGTTCTGAGAAAGTAGCTAGTTAGGCTGGAAGCCCTTGCTTCAGAACTTGATGGAAATGAGGCAAGGCTCGTCCGAAGACCAGCACTGCCGGGACGGTGTCCGCGAGCTCCGCGGGTTACTTCATGGTGGAGAGGATCTTCGCGGTCTGACTGGTGCTCCACACATCGCTGGCCAGCATCCGGAAGTTGACGAACGCCGCCTCATAGCCGTCGAAGCCCGGGAGCTTGGCGGCCGCGGTCGCGTCGGTGACGACCACGACCTCGAATCCCTGCTCGAGCAGTTCGCGCAAGTGCGACTCGGTGCAGAGATTCGCCGACATGCCTCCGAGAATCACCTGGCTCACGCCTGCTTTGCGAAGCTGCAGGACGAGGTCGTTCGACTCGGGGCCGAAGACCTTGTGCGGACTGGTGACTACGGTTTTCCCATCGTCGATGTAGGGCTTGTAGCGGTCGAGCCAATCGGCGCCGGAGCCGGTGAAGCCGTCGCGGCTCAGCGCCCCTTTGCGATCGAACATCCCGATTTTGTGCATCAGCACCTCGAGCGCGCCGCCGAACTTCCACTGATGATCCTGCGGGTAGTAGTAGTGCGGGCTGACGAAGACCGGTACGCCGGAGCTCTTCGCCGTCTTGAGCAGCGTCTCGATGTTCTCGATGGTGTTGTTCTCTTCGACGCTCTTGCCGACGACGCCCCAGGCCACGCCCTTCGGGCTGAGGAAGTCGTTCTGCGGATCGGTGATGACGATGCCCACGCTTCCCTTTTGCGGCGTCATGCCGGGCCGAGGAATGGGCACATCGTCGCGCGGGCCGGCGTAATGCGGAACGGTCGGCTTTGCAGTCTGCGCGACGAGTGACGGAGTGAAGATGGCGATGGCCATCAGCGAGGCGAAGATCCAGCGGGTGATTGATGACATGGCAAACGTCCTTTTCGATTTAGTTTGTGCTGTTTAGTGGGTCGTTAGGAGCAGGCGCACGCCGGCGCAGCGACTCCGTTGCCGGGCTTGACCTCGGGGAAGTCGACCGTCGTTCGGGCGATGTGGTTGACGTAGTTGCTGAAGATATTCACGGCGACGTTCGCGACGGTCTCGATGATGTCGCCGTCGGTCAGACCGGCCGCATGGGCGCGATCGAGATCCGCGTCATCGATCTCTCCGCGCAGAACCACGATGCTGCGCGCGAGCTTGAGGATTGCATCCGTCGCCGGATTCGAAGCGTTGGCGTGCCGCGCGGCGGCGATGTCCTGCTCGGTCAGCCCCAGCCTTCCTCCGATGAATGTGTGCGCGCTCAGGCAGTAGCCGCACTGGTTGCTCTCGGCGACCGCGAGCGCGATCTGTTCGCGCAGCTTCGGGTCGAAACTCCCCTCGGCGAGCGCCGCGCCGAAGCTCAGATAGCTGCTCAACGCGGCCGGGGCGTTGCCCATGACGCGCATCAGATTCGGCACCACGCCGAGCTTGGCCTTCACGCCGTCGAAAAGCTGCTTCGTCGCACCTGTCGCGGTTTCGGGGTCGAGGTGTGTGATTCGGTTCATACTGTTCTCCCTTGGTTCGTCTGAGTGATCTCGCCAGCGACTGGCGGTGCCTACCTCATCGCAGGCGACGTGCCAGGTGTGGCCGTCAATCCCAACCCATTGAAAATTAGCCGGTTATGTCGCTCCATCCGATGCGATGGGCGCAACGACATGTCGTGATTTACGAATTGTCGTTGTCGCGTAGTACGAATTGCAGTTAAACTCGCGGCCGGATGAATCCATCGAAACTGCCCCAGGTCATGGTCGCGACGGCGCGTCAGCGCGGACTCAGTGACGTGCTGCGGACGATGATTGACGGCATCGCCAACTGCGAGAACGTCGTCCTCGCTCGGATCTGGCTGATCGGCTCGAATGCGCACTGCGACGTCTGTCGATCGCGCGAAAAAACAAGCGATGCCGTTCGCGGTCTACACCTTGTCGCGAGCAACGGCATGCCGCGCGACCGGGATGCCGAGCCCCGTCGAACTGACGGCGTCATGCACCGGTTCGACCTCGGAGAACGCAAGCTCGGCCACGTCGCCGAGACCGGCGAGCCGATGATGATCGTCGGGATTCGCGGTGACGAGGAATGGATCGCCGACCCGGCGTGGGTCGAGCGCGAAGGCGCCCGGACGTTTGCCGCCCAGCCTCTCGTGTTTCGCGATGAAGTTCTGGGAGTGCTCGCGCTCTTCGATCGTGGCCTGCTCGACGCAGAGGCGCTGGAGTGGATGCGTGTGTTTGCCGACTACGCGGCGGTGAGCATCGCGAACGCGCGCGCGGTCGAGGAGATCGACCAACTGCAGGCGCGGCTCGAGCAGGAGAATCTCTATCTGCGGGAAGAAGTCACGGCGGCGTTAGGCGTCACCGATTTCATCGGCGAGAGTCCGGTCCTGCAGAAGGTACTGCGCCAGGTGCAGCTCGTGGCGCCGACCGATGCCGCGGTTCTCATCACCGGTGAGAGCGGCACGGGCAAAGAGCTCGTTGCACGAGCGATCCACGAGCGCAGCGAGCGCAAGGGACGCGCTCTCATCAAAGTGAACTGCAGCGCCATTCCCGACGCGCTTTTCGAAAGCGAGTTTTTCGGTCACGTGAAAGGAGCCTTCACCGGGGCGCTCAGCAGCCGGACCGGCCGCTTCGAGCTGGCCGATCACGGCACCCTCTTTCTCGACGAGATCGGAGAGGTGCCGCTGGCGATGCAGGCGAAGCTTCTGCGCGTGCTGCAGGAGCGGGAGCTCGAGCGCGTCGGGGACACGCGCACTCGCACCGTGGATGTCCGGATCATCGCCGCCACCAATCGCGACCTGAAGCAGGAGGTCGAGGCCGGGCGTTTTCGGCAGGATTTGTTCTATCGCCTCAGTGTCTTTCCGATCGAGTGCCCGCCGCTTCGCGAACGCCGCGAAGACATTCCGCCGCTCGCGCTGCACTTCGTCAAGAAGAGTGCGCAGCGCCTCAAGCGACCGCACCCCCCCGTGACGCAGGCGGCTCTGAGTCAGCTCGCCACTCATCGGTGGCCGGGGAACGTGCGCGAACTCCAGAACGTCGTCGAGCGTGCGGTCATCCTCTGGCAAGGCGGCGCGCTGCGCTTTCATGTCGAAGCGAGCGATCAACGCGAGGACGCAGCGCCTCCGGCCGAAGCGCGCACGTCGTCCCGCCTGATGACCCGCGAAGACCTCAAGCGCCTCGAGCGCGAGAGCATCGCTCTAGCGCTCGAGCAAGCCGGCGGCAAAGTGTTTGGCCCGGATGGTGCGGCGCAGTTGCTGGGGATGAAGGCGACGACGCTCGCATCCCGCATTGCTGCGCTGGGGTTGAAAGCAAAGACGGCGGGCTAATGCGGCGACAGACAAAATTGTGGCGAGCTGCTCCTGGCGGTGGACCTTCGCCGCGAACCCGGATAATTCAGGAGCACAGCACCTCCGCATTTCGGCGCCTGGCTGTGGCACTCGGGCCGCTGGCGTTTTCCTTAGCGCTCGGCTGGTTGGTTACAACCGGCCCGTTCGGCTTTGGAGGCGGCGAGAAGGACATCTTTCTGGTCTTTCCTCTTGCCGCGTGGTCGCTCGTATTCTGCGTTTCATCCCTGGTCATGGGGGCTGCCAAGGCACCTTTGGCAAGGTCGACCAAGGTTTCTGCGTTGGTCGCGCTAGGCGCTCTGGTCGCGGCTGTCGCCACGTTCGCAGTGCTTACTTGGCGGTAGGCGCGCGCGAGCCAATCGAGTCGGCGGCGATCTCCCTAACATCCCCCCATCCGATCATCTAATTCCCCCCTCAAACACGGAACCGACCAGACAGGGGGATTCCATGCAGAGCCGCGGGGTGCAGCGCCTTGTGAACGCACTGCGCGAGGCTGCGGAACCGGAGGCGGCGTCCGCGCGCTTCGTTCGCCGCCCGTGCGTCGCCTCGTAGCGTTACGAAATATCGTCCGTTTCGACATCGAATATTCGTGATTCACGACATTTCGTGAATGATGCCGACTGGGTAGCACCTTTGCTAAGCAACTGTGTACGAACAGGTTGTGGTACTGAGCCCCGGTGGCACAACGCGTGCTCTAACCGAGAGGCATCGCCGCCGTCGGGGCGATCGGGTCGGCAAACGAAGACACCGCGGTAGACGAAATTGCCCACGTCGTGGGTTCAAGCAACCTTCACTCAGTCAGAACTGACAACCAAGGAAATCAATCATGTCCAGCTCGCACTCAAGAAGCATTACAGCAATCGCATTCATCGCACTCGCGGCGCTCGGCTCGATCGCTCAGGCCGTCGAGCCAACACCGGCGGCTCAGGTGCTGCACCGCACCGTCGAGATCGACGGACTCAACATCTTCTACCGAGAGGCGGGTCCTAAAGACGCGCCCACCATCCTGCTGCTGCACGGCTTCCCGACGTCCTCTCACATGTTCCGCAACCTGATTCCGGCGTTGGCCGACAAGTACCATGTCGTCGCCCCGGACTATCCTGGCTACGGCAACAGTTCGGCCCCCTCCGCGCAAGAGTTCGACTACACCTTCGACAATCTGGCGAAGATCGTCGAGAAGTTCACCGAGAAAGTCGGTCTGAAGAAGTACTCGATCTACCTGATGGACTACGGTGCCCCGGTCGGTTTCCGCCTCGCTGCCAGACACCCGGAGCGTGTGCAAACACTGATCGTGCAGAACGGAAACGCGTACGACGAAGGCATCGACAACGATTTCTGGGTACCGATCAAGGCGTACTGGAAAGACCACAGTCAGGAGAACGGTGATGGGCTGCGCTCGCTGCTGACCCTCGCCGCAACCAAGTGGCAGTACACCCACGGCGTTCGCAACGTCGAAACGATCAGCCCTGACACATGGGGACACGTCCAGCCGCTCCTGGATCGTCTGGGCAATCAAGAGATCCAACTGGCTCTGTTCTACAGCTACGGCAGCAACCCGAGTCTGTATCCGGAGTGGCAGGCGTACTTTCGCAAGCACCAGCCGCCGACGTTGATCGTCTGGGGCAAGAACGACCAGATCTTTCCCGCCGCCGGGGCGCATCCGTACAAGCGCGACCTGAAGAATCTCGAGTTCCATCTGCTCGATACCGGCCACTTCGCCCTCGAAGAGGACGGAGCGGAGATTGCCGCTCTGATCCGAGGCTTTCTCAGCAGGCAGTTAGGCAAGTGACCGGCAGTCGCTCTCTTGACCTCAGACTCCACAACCAGGCGAAGCTCACGACCAGCAACACGAGCTCGTCGACACGGAAGGAGACACACATGGCCGTCAGCCGACCACCGTTCACCCTGGAAACAGCCATCGCCAAAGTGCGTGCCGCCGAGGATGCGTGGAACAGCCGCGACCCGCAACGAGTGGCGCTCGCATACTCCGAAGACTCGGAGTGGCGAAATCGGGATCAGTTCATCCGAGGCCGGAGCCAGATTCAGGAGTTCCTGGCCGGCAAGTGGGATCGGGAGCTCGACTACCGCCTCACAAAGTCGCTGTGGAGCTTTACCGACAACAGACTCGCCGTCCGCTTTCAATACGAGTACCACGATGCCGAGGGCCGGTGGTTTCGGGCGTACGGCAACGAGCTCTGGGAATTTGACGAAGAGGGACTGATGCGGCGCCGGGAAGCAAGCATCAATGATGTGCCCATCCAGGAACATGAACGGAAGTTCCGTTGGGCCGCCCCCGGCCCCCGACCAGCGGACGACGCCGGAATTTCATCCGTGCGATGACCACCGCTGGGAAAAGGATGAGAGAACGATCAATGGACATTCATGAGGCACTAATTATCGGAGGATCCAGCGGTATCGGCGAGGCGGTTGCCCGCCACCTTCTATCACGCGCAATCGACGTGACACTGGTCGCACGGGACGAGGACAAGCTGCGGGAGACAGTTCGATCACTGGCGGAGTCGGGTAAGGTCAACGGACACTCGATCGACCTGCGCGATGCGTCGGCCGTCTCGCGACTGCGTGCGGCGATCGCCAACCAGACACGGCACATTCGATTCCTGGTGAATGCGGCCGGCACGTTCCGGCCGAAGGCATTCTTAGACCACACGGCGGACGACTACGACAGCTATCTATCCCTGAATCGGAGCACGTTTCTGCTCACCCAGGCGGTCGCGCGCAATATGCAGGCGAACGGTGGCGGCGCCATCGTCAATATCGGCTCGATGTGGGCCAGACAGGCAGTCAAGGCAACGCCATCGTCAGCGTACTCCATGGCGAAGGCCGGGTTGCATTCACTCACCCAGCACCTCGCCATGGAGTTGGCGGATCACGGGATACGGGTCAATGCTGTCTCACCGGCCGTCGTCGAAACACCCATCTACGGCAGCTTCATCGCGCCAGCCGAGATTCACGGCGCCCTACAGGGCTTCAACGAGTTTCACCCGATCGGACGAATAGGAGTGCCGCGTGACGTCGCCGCGGTGGTCGACTTTCTGCTGTCCGATCAGGCCGATTGGGTGACAGGAGCAGTGTGGGATGTCGACGGCGGTGTGATGGCCGGCCGTAATCAGGGGTGAACGCGGCGGCCGTGACCAGGCACGATTCGCATGAGCCTCTCATCAACGGGCGCTTTGTGTTTCTTCCGCCAGTCCTCGGCCTCGCCGAACAGCTCAGCGCGCTCGCCGACCTTGAGCCATCGAGCGTGGCTCCGCACCCACCCGTCGCCAGGGCTCGCAGCGTTGTCACTCGACGCCGGCGATCTCTGTCTTCGGGTGGTACTGCGCCCAAACGCCCCAGTACACCGCCATGGACTTCACGCGATCGAGCTTCCGCCCTTGCGTGTCTCCGCCCACGGCCTCTCCCGTTTCGGGAGACCAGAGGCCTCCTGTGGCTTCGTCCTCGATCAGGATCCGGCCCTCTCGCGGAGCGAGCCTGAACCGGGTGCCCTTGCCGTCCACGCGCGCAATCCATACGTCCGCGGACTTCGCCGACGACGACACGATGACGACCGGCACGCCGCCGACCGACGTGTGGTGAAGTTTCTTCCGCTCGAGCGTCTCGAACGGGATCGCCGCAAACTTCCCCTCGAGCTCGAGGCCTAACACGAGCACTTTCCCGCCGAGCCGCTCGTCGGGATTCTTCGTTCCAAGCACTCCGATGCGGTCAGACTGTCCGTGGTATCCGGCGTAGTGCGACCCGGCGAGCGGCGGCTTGTCGAGCACGAGCGTGTCGGGGTGCTTCGCTTTCCAGACGCGCCAGGTTGTCATCTCTGAGGGGAGTTCGGCGAGTTTCTTACCTTTCATCGGGCCGGCCACGGCTTCGCCGGTGATCTGCGTCCAAAGCGAGCTCGACCCGCGGTCGTACATCACGAGCGCGTCGCGCCAGAGCATTCCCGACACCCCGAGCGTCGAGGCGCGTCCATCGATCCGCGGAAGGGCGTACACGACGCCCGCATTGGCGAGCGGTCACCAGGTGACGGCGATCGCGCTCCCTTTCATCTGGTCGTTCACGATCTCGTGCGAGTCGAGATACCACGTCGAGTACGCCCGTGCCTCGCCGTCGATCACGATGCCGATCACCTGCTCGTCATCCGCCATCGAGATCGCATCCTTCGCCCGAATCAGCTTCGGCGCATCGATCGACGGAATGGCGTCAGGCTTGAGCAGGCGAGTCACTGCGTCCCCGTCGATCTCTTTGATCTGCGGGAGAGCCGGCTCGGCGACGAGTCGCGGAGCGAGCGCGAGAAGCGCCGACAGTAGGAACATCGAGCCCGGCCTCACCGAAGGCACCGTCGCGAATTCTTGCATTCGTGTCAGGACGAGCAGACGCCGCGCCTGATTGCGTCGCCGCTCAGTGCGCCTGCAACAGCGTAAAGAGCAGGTTGTCGGTGAACGTCGGATCCTCGGTCATGCCAAGGTGATTCGAGGGAACGAAGAGGACCGAATCCCAGGCAATCGGAGAGCGGATGCGCCGTGACCACTCTCCCCCGAGGCGCTCGTCCATGAGCGCGCTGGCCCGCGTGACCGTTCCGTCGCCCGGCTCGCGCGCAACGACGCGGGGCGAGCCGCCTTCCTTTTGAATTTCGGCGCGCGAAGGAGTTTCTTCCGCGTCGCCCCCGACGAGATGAATCGTCAGACCGGGAGGCGGGGCCGACGCGAGGGCGAGCTCCGTCTGCGTCCGTTTCGCGAGCGCCAGGTTGCTCCGGAGGCTCCGGAGAGCTATCTGACGACGCTCGTCAGCGCTCGCGACGCCGGGAAGGAGCTTACGGAGCTCCGCATCCTGCTTCGGATCGGCCAGCCCCCACGAATGTGCGATCCAGACCTCCGGGTCGAAGAGATCGACCGCGTTCTCGTCGGCGTCGACGAGCGCTGTGTGCCGGGTTCGGGGAAGCGTCGCGTAGAGCGAGGGAAACGTGCCGAGGATCGCGGGCGAGTAGTTGTACGAAAAAAGGCCGAACCTGCGTCCGCGCAGGAGCGAGTCGAGGCTCTTCAGCGATCCCGCGTTCGGGGGCGCGACGAGAATCGCGCGCTCGACGCGCCGCGCGCCGTCCCACGTCGGCGCAGCGACAACCTCCGTCGCGGCGTCAGGCGCCCGGTTTCCATACCGAAGGTAGTAGCGGAGCACGAGCGCACCATAGGAGTGCGCGACGACGTCGAACTTCACCGGATCGCGCTTCCGGCCGTAGCGGGCGAGATCCTGCGCTTCGACGTACGCTGCCTTCTCTTCGATGAATTCGTCGAGGCGCCGCGCGTTCGTAGGGACGTCGAGTCGCCAATCGTACGGAAACTGGAAGCAGGTGTAGTGGTCGTTGCCGTAGTCGACGGCGCCGGAGCGTCCGAGTGACTCGTCGCGATAGCCGGCGAAGACACCGAGCGATTTCAGCACGTTGGCGTACGCCTTGATCTCCATCGGAACGCCGAGAAGACGGATTCGAAGGCTGTCGAGCACGCCGCTGGCATGAACGCCGACGGGCGCTTCGGACGTCGTGACGACTCCGTCGAACGGAACTGCAATCGCGAGCGCGCCCCGCGATGATTCGGGTTTCATGGCCGCGCGCCCGAGCACGCCCCACACCATCGTTCCTTCGTCGTCGACGAGCGAGGAACCGAGAAGGCCAGGGATCAGGATCACCGGGTTCCGCTCCAGATCTTCCGCCGCCGCCTCGCGCGAGTAGATCCGGCGAAGATCGGGAGAGGACGCACAACCGCTCCCGATCAGGCCTGCGCCAAGGACGAGCAGGGTGCCGATCCCGATCCGAAGGGGCGTTCTCTGACAATTCATTGCGCGAGTCCTTTTCCGGGGTCAGGTCCTGTACTCGTCCTCGAGCTCGACTCCGAGCCCGAGGGCCATGCGATTCACGAAATTGAAATACGCGGTCACCGAGACGAGATCGTGAATTCCTGCGTCCGAGAGACCCACGCTCCTGAGCGGCGCGAGATCGTCTTCGGTGAGGCGCCCTGGCGTGGCCGTGAGCCTGAGCGCGAAGTCGACCAGGGCGCGCTCCCGCGGCTCGAGCGCCGCGCCTTGCGGATCGTCGCCCACGCGCTCTACGAGTGACGGGTCTTTGGTCAGCTTACGGAGAGCCTCCCCGTGATGCCGCATTCAGTAGTGGCACGCGTTCGCCGACGAGACGGCGGTCGCGACGAGCTCCCGCTCTGCGCGGCTCAGCTCCGAGCGGCCGAACATGATCTCCCGGTAGAGCTCGAGGTGCGCGGTCATCACCCGCGGCCCGAGCGAGTGGATCTTCAGAATATTGGCGACCTTGCCTCTGGCGGCGCCGACCTTCGCATACGCCTCTGCAACCTCACCTTCAGCCTCGTCCTCTGCGATCATCCGAATCCAGCTCACTCCGCCCTCCTTCATCCGTCCACTCCACGACGAACCATACCGCCCGCTGATTGTGCTGCTCGCGAATCCAGGCCAATCATCTGGTGGCGTTCATCGTATGTGCCTTTCGCGTAAGGGAGGACACAGAACGATGAGCGAAGAATTCGACGTAGTGGTCATCGGCGGCGGAGCCGGAGGACTGGTCACCGCCTCGGGTGCGGCACGCATGGGCCGCAGGGTGGCGCTCGTCGAGCGTGAGCGTCTGGGCGGCGACTGCCTCTGGACCGGCTGCGTGCCGACCAAGGCTCTCGTGGCCTCGGCACGCCTGCTGCACCAGCTCGGACACGCGGAGCGTTACGGACTGCCGAAAACGGCAGTCGAGACGACTCCAGCGGAGATCATGGCGTCGATGCGCGAAGCGCGCCGGCTGATCGAGCCCGCGGACGATCCGGAAAAGTTCCGCAAACTCGGCGTCGAAGTCATCGAAGGCGTGAGCGCCACCCTGCTCGACAATCGGACGGTAAAGGTCGGCTCGCGGACGCTCGTCGCGAAGGACATCGTCCTCGCAACCGGCGCCCGCACGTCGGTGCCCCCTGTCGAGGGCCTCACCGAGACTGGTTTTCTCGATCACGCAACGTTCCTGCGGCAGGACGACATCCCGAGGTCGCTGATCATGCTCGGTGGCGGGCCGATCGGCATCGAGTTCGCGCAGATGTTCCGCAGGTTCGGTTCGGCCGTGACGGTCGTCGAGATGCTGCCCGAGATTCTCCTGCGCGAGGACCACGACGTCGCCGCAACGGTGAGGCCGATCCTCGAAGCCGAGGGAATCGAGATCCGTGCCGGCTGGATGGCGAAGCGCGCGACGCGGGAGAACGGCAGCGTCGTGCTGAAGATCGAAGCGCCAGACGGACGCTCCGAGGAGCTTCGCGCCGACGCGATCTTCGTCGCCTCGGGGCGCAGAGGAAACACCGAAGGACTCGGCCTCGAGAATGCCGGCGTGAAGGTTGACCGCTCCTTCGTCGTCGTCGACAAGTACCTCCGGACCACGGCGAAGCACGTCTGGGCCGTCGGCGACATCAATGGCGGGCTTCAGTTCACGCACGTGGCGGCGTACGAGGCGGTGAAGATCGTGCGGAACATGCTCTTTCCCGGCCTGTCGGCGGTCGACTATTCGAACATTCCGTGGGCGGTGTACATCGATCCGGAGGTCGCGCGCGTCGGCCTCACCGAGCGCGAGGCGATCGAGCATCACGGGAAGGCGAACGTTCGCGTCTACAAGGCGCAGATGCACGACGTCGACCGCGCGATCGTCGATCGGAGCCCTCAGGGCTTCGTCAAGCTGGTTGCGAACGGGCGCGGGCAGATTCTCGGAGCGCACATCGTCGGCTACGGCGCGTCGACGCTGATCCAGCAACTCGTTCTCGCGCGCAAGAAGGGAGTCAAGGTGAGCGAGCTCGCACAGCTCACGGTCGCCTACCCGTCACTCGCCGACGCGATCCAGAAGGCCGCGGCACAGTACTACCAGGGTGTCTCCGAAAGTTGGCTCGGCGCGTTGGCGAAACGGGTGGCCGCGTGGTCCCAGGCCTGACCTCAAGGATGTATCCATGAACAAGACGCTCGTCATCACGGCCTTCGCGCTCGTCGCTGCGCTACAGACTCAGGCCCAGCCGCTCCAGTTCGAGGATCTCGGCCCGCTGCGCATCCGCGACCAGTTCGCGCTCAACATGGGCTTCCTCGCGCTCGATCCCGAGGGGGCCGACATCCTCGCCGACGGCCGCTGGCAGGTTGACGTCATCGTCACCGGTACGAACAGCTTCGCGAAATCGAAGCCGATCGAAGAAGCGCTCGACGCCCGAACCTCCCGCGAGCCGGTCACGCGCGAGTTCCTCGACGCGGTCGTCGACGAGAGCGGTCAGAACGCGTTCTATCTCGACGGCGAGTTCTACAGGACGGCTGTCGCGCTCCGCCGCGGCATCGGCCGCCGGACGCAGTTAGGCGTAACGCTCCAGGTCCTCGATTTCGGGGGAGGCTGGATGGACTCCTCCATCGAGTCGTTTCACGATCTCTTCGGCCTCGGGCAGGCGGGGCGGCTCGGAGTGCCCCGAGGCGACGTCACCGTCTTTCTGTCGGACGCGAAGGGAACTTCGTACACGAGCCGCGACCCGGGAGTCGGGCTCGGCGACACGACCTTCAGCGTGAAGCGGGGGATCAACGGCCCGGCAAGCACGTGGACCACGTCCGTCGAGCTCGTCGCGAAGGCGCCCACCGGCAATGAACGCGATCTCTACAGCTCCGGCTCGTGGGACGCCGGCGCCCAGGTCCTGGCGAGCAGGTTCTTCGAAAAGTCGTGCGTTCATGCTTCGGCGGGGGTGGTGTACCTCGGAGAGAGCGAACTGCTGCACACGAAGTCACAGCCTGTCGTTTCCGCGATGCTGGGTTACGAGCACGGGATCTTCAACTCGCGCAACTCCGCGATCGTACAGGCGACCGTGTCGCAGTCGCCGTTCCGCGATCTCGAACTTCCCGAGCTCGCCGCGGTCTCCATCCAGGCAAGCATCGGCGTCAAGTGCATGATCAGCCCGGACAGCGTGCTGTTCGTCGCCCTCACTGAGAACATCGCACACTTCGACAACACCGCCGACATCGGCCTTCACCTCGCATGGACGGGGAGGTTCTGAAGGCGGGTTACAGGGGACCGGGCGGTCAGCGTCCGAAGCGTCTTCGACGGACGCAGAGCAGGGTGACGCGAGCCGGGGCCGCGAATCCCGGCTCCGCCGGTCTCAGCATCCTTCCAGCGTCTCGAAAATCTTGATCTCCCGCGAGAGAGTCTTGTTCACCGGGCAGCGCCGGGCGATCTCGAGCAGCTTCTCGCGCTGCGCTTCGGTCAGGTCGCCCGACACGCGCAGCTTGACGTCGAACCGGTGCGCGAACCCAGACTCCGACTCGCAGTCCGTGCAGTCCCTGGCGTGGATCCGCTCGTTCGAAACGCTGACCTCCACGCGCTCGAGCGCGATCTTCTCCCGCTTCGCGTAGAACTGCAGCGTCATCGCCGTACATGTGGCGAGCGCCGAGCCAAGCAGGTCGTATGGGGTGGGACCTTCGTCCTGACCTCCCGCCTCCACCGGTTCGTCGGCAATGATCGTGTGAGGACCGATGGTCAATTCGGTCCTGAAGCTCCGCTGCAGCACCGCGTTGACGAATCTCATTCGATCGCCGCCTTCGCGGCGGCGATCAAAAGGTCGCCGCTGATCCGCGTCTTGTAGTCGGGATTCACGTACGAGAACTTCACCGTGCCGTCGCGCCCGAGCACGAACGCGGCAGGCACCGGCAACAGGTGATGCTTCTGTCCCGAGTCGGCCTCGAGGTCGACACCGTGGCCGCGATACGTCGCGATCGTCTCGCCGTCGACGCGGAAGGCGAGGCCGAGCGCACGTGCCGCGATCATCTCGCTGTCGGAGAGCAGCACGTATTGGAGGCCGTTCTTGTCCTTTGGCGCGGCGAGCTTCTCGGGACGGTCGGGACTCACCGCGAGGATTTGATAGCCGAGGCCGACGAGGCTCTTCTCCGCCTTTTGGAGCTGCGCGAGATGCATGTTGCAGTAGGGGCACCAGCCACCACGGTAGAAGATGAGAATCGTCGGCTTGCGTGCGATCGCCGCGGCGAGATCGTACGGCTTGCCCGCCTCGTCGCGAAGCACGAGCGCCGGGACCTTCTGGCCGATCAGAATCGGACAGACCTCCTCGGCGCGCTCCGGGACTCCTCCGGCGAACGAGAACGGGGCGAGCAACGTGACCAGCAGGAACGAAACCACGCCTCTGACTTTCATGACGACCTCCCGCGACGGTTGGAATGCGAAAGGGCGAGCGCGGCCGGCGGCCGCGCTCGCCCGATGTGTGTCGGAAAATGCCTGCTACTTCGCAGCCTTCTCGAGTGTAAGGCGATAGGGCCGTTCTTTCCCGTCGATCGAGTGAATCACTCCCTGCACCGTCGTAAAGTCCGAACTCCTGGGCAGTGCCAGAAAATCGATATCGACCGTGCGCCCGAACTGATCGCGAAAATCAGAGCAACTCACGTGAAACTTTTCGTCGACCCTGACGTCGCCGTGAATATCGCGGAAGCGGAGCGCGAGAAGCCGCTGCTCCACGGCGTCGTAGAAGTAGTAGGTACCGTTCGCCATCTGCCCTTTGACGAACTGCTCCATCGACGCCCGCGCGGCATCGCGAGACTGCGCCGCCGCAACCTTCTGGGAGGAGACGTGCGGCTCCGCCGCAAGGCTCGGGACCGAAATCAAGAACGCCACTGCAATGACTGCTCGCTTCAACATGCTGTTCCTCCGTGCAACTCTGGACTGCTTCCGAGACGAGCCGATCCCGCTTTCGATTGCGCGGCGGCCTGGCACGATTCGGAAAACGATCCAGGTCCGCCTCCGCTCCCGGCGGCCTCGTTGACGCCGTTGCCCGGCGTCGATACGATGACGACTCCACCTCCAACATTGGAAACGTCGATGATCGGCCAAACGCTGTCTCACTATCGAGTCACTGCGAAGCTCGGCAGCGGCGGCATGACGGGTTTCAAGGACGCCGACTGGGCGCGTCGCGATCCCGACCTTGCACTCCTGCACGACGACCCCGATTTTCAGCGGATGTATCCGCCAAGCGCGTAAGGTCCCGATGATTCTCATTTCTACACGCACGTCGCACTGCGCGCGCGAGGATGACCGAGGACGACGATGAACTCACTTCTGAACGAAGCCGATCGCGACGCCCTGCTTCGAAGGATCGAGACGCTCCAGCCGGCGGCGTCACGCCAGTGGGGAAAGATGAACTCCGCGCAGATGCTCGCGCATCTCTGCGTCGCAATGAACGACGCCACCGGCGGGCGGCCCGCGAAGCAGAGCTTTCTCGGGAAGATCGTGACGCCGCTCATCCGGTCGAGCATCTTCGGCGAGAAGCCGTTCGGAAAGAATGCCCCCACCGATCCGACCTACGTCGTCTCGGACGAGCACGACTTCGCGGCGGAGCGGCTGCGGCTGGTCGCTCTCATCAATCGCTTCGCGGAGCGCGGTACCCTGGGAGCGACCGGGCAAATGCACCCGTTCTTCGGGAAACTCACCGCCGAGGAGTGGGGAAAGCTGACGTGGAAGCACATCGACCACCACCTGAGGCAGTTCGGGGTGTAACGCAAAGCCAGTAATCAGAGCTGCGGCGTTGACCCCCGCTGCGTTCGACATCCCGGAGGGATGTCAGAAGGTAGCCGGGGGTCGTCCCGCGAAGCGGGGCGACCCCCGGATTCGACGAGAGGAAATGCGCACCCCGACAGGGGTGCCAGCGGTCGACCGGGTGCGCGCGTTCTGGCACCCCTGCCGGGGTGCGGGAAGATTTCGGGCCTTTCACCCCGGGTCGCCCCGCTTCGCAGGGCGACCCGGGGCTACCTTCTTGCACGCCTCCGGCGTGCGGTCGGCAGCATGATGAGCGTATACGGCGCTGCTCCCTACGCCCTGTGCGCCGCGCTCGTCAACCCGCCGCCGTGTCCACGGCGACGCTGATCGTAATAGTGCCGCCGCTTCGCTCCGTTCAGACTACGCCTCCCGCGTTAGACTCCCTTCGCCTTGTCATGCTTCCCCTAAACGAAAGGCCCCGGCTTGCGCCGGGGCCTTTGCGTGTTGCATGAAATGAACGACTAGAAGCGGACGCCCGCAGAGACGCGGTACGTCAGCGGCTGCTGAAACGACGTGGCGGCCGTCGGCTGACCGAAGGCAGCCGACTTCCTGAAGTTCTGGTTGTTGTCGGCGCACGTCTGTGTCGGAGTTCCGGCCGCGCATTCGGACGGAGTTTCGGTAAAGGGGTTGAAATCCTTGGTCACCGTGACGCCGACATTACCGCCGATCTGGGCCTGCTCGTTGAACGCATTGATGAGCTCGCCCTGGACGAATACGGCGACTTTGCGGATCGGCAGTTCCCAGTTGACCGAAAGGTCGGTCGCCGTGGTGGTGTCGAACCGGTACTCACCGCGGTCGCTGAAGTAGTAGATGACCGTGGCAGGCGGAGTCGCGTAACCGGGGTCGTCCACGTAGTCGGCAACGTTGACGTTGGCGGTCGCCGAGTAAGGCAGTCCACTGTCATACCGCTCGAGCAGGCTGAGGTTGAGGTTGCCGAACGAGCCGAGCGGCTGGTCGTAGGAGACCCAGAGCCGCGCCTTGTGCGTCTGGTCGGTCGGCAGGTAGCCGACCGGGTTGTTCTGCGCGAAGCTCCTGTACTCGTGGTACGTCAGTGCGAGTGAAGTGGCCGGGCCACCACCCGCGGTCTCGCCAATGTCGTTTCCTTTCGCTTCCGACCAGGTGTAGTTGGCGCCGACGTTGAGCCTGTCGGTCAGGCGGTAGCTCGTCTGGAGCTGGACTGCCTGGTAAGTGCGCTCGAGTTTGTCGGTGTTCATCGTGGTTGCGACGTCGAGCATGTTGCCCAGCACTTCGATCTGGTCGCCGGGTGTCGTGGTCGTGGTGTAGAAGTCACCCCAGGTGCGATCGATGAAATCGGCGCGGAAGAAGCCCTTCGATCCGAGCTGCGTGCCGAAGCCGATCGTGTACTCCTCGGTGCTCGGCGACTTGAGGTGACCGTCGAACCGGGTGTTGACGCCCGGAATCGTCGCGCCGACCAGGTTGGAGGTGTTGTCGGTGCCGCCGATTCCGAGGAACCAGGTAAAGAGGTCGGTCAGGATGTCGAAGGAGCCTTTCCCCGACCCCGCGCCGCCGAGCTGCGGACCATCGTAGACGTAGTAGATCGCGCTCGGCGTGCCACCACCACCGGCGCCGCCGATCGTTTCCTGGATGCGCGAGACATACTTCGAGTAGCTCGCATTGACACGGATCCGGCCGTCACCCTTGACGTCGTAGATCGCGCCGAGGCGCGGGCTGAAGGCGCTGTCGTCGGAAATCTGGTGACCGGCGCTGTCCTTGCCATCGTTGATGTCGTAACGCGCGCCGAGGTTGAAGCTCCATTTCGAGCCGAGATCCCACTTGTCGTTGATGAACACCGAGTCAGTGACGAATTCCGATCCCTTCGACGCTACGGCGATCGGCGACCAGCGAATGAGGTCGCCGCCGCTGATGATCGGGCGGAAGGTTCCGTCCGCATCGAACTCCGGCGCCATGCCGAAAACGTAGACACCGAAGTTGCTTCCCGACTGGTAGTTGTTGGCCTGGCGGCTCTCGGTAAAGTTCTCATAGCCGCCGACGATGTTGTGCGTTCCCGCTCCTGCGGTGGCCATGTAGTAGGTCGACTTCAGGACGTAGTACTCGTTCTCGCGAACTTCGGGATCGCATACGCCGCAGAAGATCGGCGCGCCCCAGGCACCGCCCGCGGCACCGGTGTAGTCGTAGCCCCAGGTGCCAAGCGCGATGTCGTGCGGGTCGTTGAAGTTCGTCGTCACGTGATCGCCGCCGCTTCCTTCGAACTTCAGGTCGCGTGTCGAGTAACCGGCCTCGAGCAGGAGGTTGCTCGAGAGGATACCGTTGTACTGCGCCGTCTTCATCTCGCGCGGCAGCTGCCGTCCGTCGAGGTCCATCGTCGAAATTTCCCAGCAGCCAAACGCGCAGTGAGGCGTCTGATCGACTTTGTAGCTCAGGTACGAACCGACGAGACTGTGCTTGGGCGTGAGCTGCCCGGTGAGCTTCATCTCGTAACGCTTGTCCGTCTGAACCGTCGTCGGACGCGCCACCGGCTCCGGCAGCGCGCCGCCGTCGAAGAAGAACGCGGGGAACGACTGCTCGACGTACCGGCCCGCGCCGAAGAACCAGAGGCGGTCACGAACGATGCGCCCGCCGAGCGTCGCTTCGTACGTCTCGTCCGTCACGTCGTCCTGCTGCGCTTCGCCGTAGTCGGAAGTCTTGTCCCACGAGGGGTTGGTGAAGCTGTCGCGGACGCTTCCGGAGAAGTCGTTGCCGCCCGACTTGGTGATCGCCGAGACGACACCGCCGGTGAAGCGGCCGTATTCGGCCGAGACGGAGCCGACCGTCACGGTCGTCTCCTGGAGGGCGTCCTCGATGAAGAGGTCGTCTGTCTGTCCGCGCAGGTTCTCGTTCGTCACCGCGCCGTTGACGAGGAAGAGCGAGTCATAGGCGTAGCCGCCGCCGATGACGAGCACGGGGTTGGCAGTCGTGCTGCCCGGGCCGTTCGAGGTGACGCCCGGCGCCAGCAGGACCGTCCCCTGAATCGTCCGCACGATCGGCAGGTTCTCGACGAGACCGGAGTCGTAGTTCGACTGCACTTCGGTCGTCTCGAGCACTGCCGGAGCCGCCGCGGTGACGGTGATCGCCTCGGCGACCGAGGAGAGCTGCATCGTCCCGTTGACGCGCTCGGTCTTGCCGAGCCCGACCCTCGTCGTCTTCGTGAGAGCCGACATTCCATCCATCTCGAACTTCACCGAGTAGTCGCCCGGAGGCAGCGCCGGGAAGTTGTAGTCACCGTTCACGTTCGAGACCGCGACGCGCGTACCCTGCAGCGACGCCGACGTGATGGTGATCGTCACGCCGGGGAGCGGGCCCCCGTCGTGCATCACCGTTCCATTGAGCGAGCCGGTCGTGCCCTGTCCCGCCGCGCCGAACGCGACGAGCAGCATCATCGCCGCCCATGTGTAGATCCAACGACTGTTACGTTTCATCTGATCCTCCCTCGAGTTGGGTTTGTACAAATGACGCCCGTGCTTCGCAGTCGTGGCGTCTGACTCGTCACTCACTCAAGTGCACGAACCGGTCCCGCCTGCACGGAGCTGTGAACCCGTTGCGTTCCGGCGCGTTCACGTGCGCGGGAGCGTCGCGGGCCGGGGAGCGCAATCCGGCGAATTCGATGGACGCATCCGACGCGCCGGATTGCCGCGCGTTCGGCCTCACACGCCGCGATTCGAATCGTTCAAGCTCCGGTGACCGACTCGTCACGGATTGCACTCGCACGCGGCGCGCGGCGCGCGGAAACGGCGCGTGACGATTTGTACGTTAGGCGGAGGGACAGGGCCGACGCAGCCCCCGACGGTCGCTCGCCGCGCCCCGCGCCCGCACGGGCGCCCCCGCCGGCGAGACATCCGTTACAATCGCGGGATCATGGAAGACGAAGCCGCGGGCGGGGCCGGAGCGCAGCTCCTCGCGATTCCGAGTCGTCCGACCTATCTCGGCGCGCTCGCGATCCGGCGCGCGCTTCCGGTGCGCGAAAAGCGGACGATCGGCCCCTGGTGTTTCCTCGACCGCTACGGCCCACTCACCTTCTCCGACTCGACCCCGATGGACGCCCTTCCCCACCCGCACATCGGCATCCAGACCGTCTCGTGGCTCTTCGACGGCGAGCTCGAGCATTACGACAGCCTCGGGTACGACTCGATCGCCCGCGCCGGGGGAGTGAACGTCATGACCGCCGGGCGCGGGATCGCGCACGCCGAGCGAACGCCCGCGTCGAACAGCGGACGCCTCGACGGCGTGCAGCTCTGGGTCGCGCTTCCCGACGAGGCTCGCGCGGTCGCCCCGTCGTTCGAGCACCTCGCGGAGGTCCCGCGGCTCGACCTCGGCGGCGCCGACGCGAGCGTCTTCATGGGAGGAACGGCGGGCTCGCGGTCGAACGTGACCAGCCATTCGAGCCTGTTAGGCGCAGAGATCGCGTTCCGCTCCGGTGGCGCGGCGGGGATCGACCTCGACCGCTCCTTCGAGCACGGCATCTTCCTCGCCGCGGGCGACGCCGAGCTCGAAGGGACGAAGCTCGAGGTGAACACGCTCTACTTCGCGCCCGCCGGACGCGCTTCGATCGAGCTGCGCTCGAGCGAAGGGGCGCGCATCGTCCTGCTCGGCGGGACTCCCCTGACTTCGCCGATCCTGATGTGGTGGAACTTCGTCGCGCGAACGCCGGATGAGATCGCTGCCGCGCGCGAGGCATGGGAATCGGGCGACGGCTTCGGCCCGGTGATCGGCCACGACGGCCCGCGCGTTCCGGCGCCGCCCCTCGTCCGTCCCGCGAGGCCCCCCGCGCAGCGCTGACGCCCTCCCCGGCGCGTCATGCTATCCTCTTCGGGTTCCATACAACCGGAGGTTCGCGATGCGCAACACACGCACCGTCGCCAGTTTTGCTCTCATCCTGCTCGTTGCCGCGGCGGCCGGAGGCTCGGCCCGTGCCCAGAGCGGCGTCGGCGTCGAAGTCAAGGCCGTCTCCGACAGCCGATCGCGCGTCGGCGACTTCGGCGGCAGCCTCGAGCTCAAGATCGTCCTGACGGGATCGGCGCTCGAGAAGATCGGCCAGGCGCGCGTCATCGTCAAGTCGGCGACCGACGACAAGGGGAATGTTCTCTGGAAGGGAGGCGATCCCCCCGACTTCCGTCCGCGCGACTGGAACATGGGCGAGCTCTCCGTCACACTCGCCAACCCGGCGCGCGCGGCGAAATCGCTCCGCGTCGCGGGTACGGTCGAGCTCTTCGTCCCCGCGAAGGACCCTAACACCGTCGTGAAGATCGACAAGCTGTCGACGAAGCTCGACAAGCCTCTCAGCGCGAAGGCGCTCAAGGCGGAGAAACTCTCGATCACTCTCCTTTCGCCGAAGACGTACGCGGAGAAGCAGGGACAGAACAAGCTCGACGACGCGAAGATCGCCGAGCTCCGCGCGCAGGCGAAGAAGGAAGGGGCCAGCGACAAGGAGATCGACGCCGCGATCGAGCTCGCGAAGGCGCTTCAGGAGCTTGGCGGCGGGACGCCCCCCGAGGGCGCGCTGATCCTCGCGGGCAAAGAGGCGGACCTGGATCGCATTCTCGGGGTCCGCCTGCTCAAGGCCGACGGCAGCGAGGTGTCGATCCCGTCGAGGTCGTCGAGCACGTCGGGCGGCGAGACGGTGATGGTCATCGAGCCGTCGGAGCCGCCGCCAGCCGACGCGACGCTCGAGCTGACTCTCCTGACGAAGAAGGCGACGATGTCGGTCCCCTTCGAGCTGAAGAACGTCGAGCTGCCCTGACCGGGCTGAGAGGAACCGCGCCATGTTCAAGACAGCCATCACGATCGCACTCGCCCTCGTCACCGTCGCGCCGCTGTCGGCACAGACGAAGAAGGGTGGAGGCTCAGGCGCGACCCCCGTCGACGCGAAGGTGAGCCAGATTCACGACCGGCGAACGACGACGAGCTTCGCGCAGCTCTCGATCAGCCTCGAGCTCGCCGGAACGAAGATGTCCGACGTCTCCGCCGCGCGCGTGACCGTGCTGAAAGCGGTCGACGACACCGGCGGCGACCTCCTGGACCACGAGGCCAGCGCGCCCGATTTCTCGCCGACGACGGGGAGCTTCCTCCGCGCCGACGCCGCGGGCGGCCCGGCGAGCATCGACCTGACTCTGAAGAACCCGTCACGCGACGCGAAGACGATCACAGAGCTTCGCGGCGAGGTCGAGCTCTACATGCCGTCGAAGGATCCCGACGCGGTGGCGCTCTTCCCGAAGTTCCTGTCGCCCTCGGGAAAGCCGCTCGCGAGCAAGGGGCTCAAGGCAAGCGGCGTCGAGATCTCGATCGTCAGCCCGGCCCAGCTCGACGCGGAGAAGAAGAAAGCGTCGAAAGCGAAGGCGGACGAGCTGAAGAAGGATGGCAACGACGCCGACACCATCAAGTGGATGGTCGAGAGCTTCGAAAGCTCCTTCGTCACGCCCGACAAGGGCGAGATCGTGCTGAAGGTGAAAGATCCCGGCAAGAAGATCCACGAGTACGCATTCGTCGACGGAGCCGGAGAGACACAACGTGTCTACGCGCGCGAAACGGACGGCTTCGTTCTGCTCTCGACCTTCGGCGGCGAGCCCGCCGCCGACTGGAAGCTCAAGGTCTCGCTGCGGACCGCGAAGACGATGTCGAAGCGATCGTTCGTCGTGAAGGGGATCGAGTTGCCGTAAGGCAGGCGACGAGGCGAAGGGCGAGAGGCGAGGAGCAGGCCGGGCCAGGGCCGAAGGCCAGAGGCCAAAGGCGAGAGGCCAAAGCAGGCCCATGTGGAGTGTCCTGCGAAGCGGGACCTAGCTTTCGCGGCGGCGCGTCGTACCTGAGCGAGCGATACTGCAAGTCCGCCTCGCCGGATCTCGTCCCTCACCGTCCCTGTTCAAAGTATGTAAGGGTCGGGCGCTTCTCGTTCTAGAATTCCGGTTCCCCGTGCGCCGGAAGGCTAGGGGCGGGTGAACGGATCAAGGAGCGAGACGCGGATGAACGGAAAAGCACTCATCGGAATCCTCTGCCTGGCATCGCTGGGCTGCGCGCATTCGACAACGGCGCCGGTCGCGGCGCCCCCTGTCTCGGAGAGCGATGCCTACTACGGCCAGGAAATGCTCCAGGGCGTCGCCTGGATGCAGACGTCGGTCGAGTACCGCGCCCTCGCGATGCAGGCGTACACGAACGCGACGCGCGCGCTCGACGCCGCTCTCGCCGACCCGACCTGGAACGCGCTCGAGGGGGAGGCGCCGCTTACGGCGGGCCTTCGCCCCGCAGTGATCCTCGACATCGACGAGACCTGCGTCGACAACTCCGGTTACGAAGCGACGCTCCTCCAGGCGAAGGAGCTTCACACGGAAGATCGCTTCGACGAGTTCGTCCGCGCAGGGGCCGTCGGCACGGTTCCCGGCGCGAAGGCATTCCTCGACTACGCCATCTCGCGCGGCGTCGACGTCTTCTACGTCACGAACCAGAACGTGCGGCTCGAGCCGGCGACGCGAGAGAACCTTCGCAAGCTCGGCCTTCCGCTCGATGCGACGCGCGACAACCTCCTGACCGTCGGCGAGCGCCCCGACTGGGTCTCGGACAAGACGAGCCGCCGCCTCTTCGTCGCGCAGGATCATCGCGTGATCCTGCTCCTCGGCGACGACTTCAACGACTTCGTCAACGCGAGCGGCAAGTCGCTCGAAGAGCGGCGCGCGCAATTCGACCGCTACGCCGGCCGCTTCGGCGCGAAGTGGTTCATCATCCCGAACCCCGTCTACGGTTCGTGGGACCGGTCGCTCACGGCGGGAGCGGGCAAGCGCGCGAAAGAGAAGTTCGAGCTGAAGTTGAAGTCGTTGCGCGTGACAGCGGGCGACTGAGCGGTCCGCGTCGGGCCGCCACCATTCGATTCGGTCAGCCTCCCCGAACAACGTCGAGAGCAGACCGCCGACGTTGCGAGTTGCGCGACGTGCGCGGTCCGGCATCAGCCCGCCCCGAGCCCTGCAGGGCTCGTCGCGCCCCAGGCTGCGCCCGTTCATTTCTTCCGTACGCCCAGCCAGCCACCTGCGCGAGATTGGAAGACGGACTCGGGCAATTTCGCTGAAGCACGTCGTCCCGACGGGCAAAATTACATACGTAACCTGTTTATATTCAAATGTTTAATATTGCGCTTGACTCAGTCGGGCAGCAGGAGGAGGATATGCGGGATATCAAATCAAATATCTAATATTTAAGGAGGCAGGGTGACCCCCAGACCGAAGAACTCCTCCCACAAACAGCTCGCTCACCACATCACCGACCGCCTCCGTGCAGACATCCTCGAAGGGCGCCTGCACCCCGGTGAATGGCTGCGCCAGGAACGCCTTGCGCAGGAGCAGGGAGTCAGCCAGATGCCGGTCCGCGAGGCCCTCAAGCGCCTCGCCGCCGAGGGGCTCGTCGAGCACGTCCCCTACCGCGGCGTCCGCGTCGTCGAATTCACCCTCGCCGACGTCGAAGACCTCTACGCCTGCCGCACCTTCGTCGAAGGCATGACGGCGCGCTACGCCGCCGCAGAGATCACCGACGACGAGATCCGCGAGCTCACCGACCTTCACCATCGCATGCTCCGCTGCGTCACGCCGCAGGAGCTTCCCGAATACCGCGAGCTCAACCGCCGCTTCCACTCGCTCATCTTCGCCGCGAGCCGTCGCTCGTACCTGATCCGCTCGCTCGGCCAGCTCTGGGCCGCGTTCCCGACGATGCTCTGGAGCAACATCCCTCACGCGGCGAAGGAATCCGCTCCCGGGCGCGACGAGGACGACGCCGCCGAGCACGAGGCGATCGTCCGCGCGATCGCCGCGCACGATCCCGACGCCGCCGAGGCCGCGGTCCGCGCGCACATCGCCGCCGCCGGCAAGGCGCTCCTCTCCGTTCTGAAAGGCGGCTCATGACGAGCTCGCCGGCACGGCCTAACGCCACGACTCGATTTCACGGTCCCTCTCGGGACTGCAACGCAACTCGTCGTTTCGTCGAGATGAGCGACATTCCGGTCCGGGTAACTGGGCGCCCGAGTCCGGAGCACTCCAGCCCATACAGAGCACGGAGGAGCAATGGGAGGCAAAGGTAAGTACACGGTCGTCATCATCACGCTGCTGCTCATACTCGCAGCGGGAACCGTCTCCGCGCAGAGCCAGGTTTCAGGCGGCCTGCAGGGAAAGATCAAGGACACGGACGGCGCGGCGCTCCCCGGAGTGACGGTGACGACCAGCTCCAAGGCGCTCGTCGCGGGCAAGCTCGTCACGGTTACCGACGACCGCGGCAGCTACCGCTTCCCCTCGCTGCCCGTCGGCACCTACGACGTGCAGGCCGAGCTGAGCGGCTTCCAGGTCGCGAAGCGCTCGGGAATCCGCGTGACGCTCTCGCAGTCGCTGTCGGTCGACCTGACGATGGCGCTCTCCACGATGGCGGAGTCGATCACGGTCACCGCTGAAGCTCCGGTTCTGAGCACGGTCAACAACACCGTCGCGACGAACTTCGGGACGGAGTTCCTCGAGACCCAGCCCGTGCAGCGCAACTTCTACCAGATCATCAAGGCGGCTCCGGGCGTGAACGCCGACATCAGCTCGAGCGGCAGCGCGATGCTCGCCTATGGCGGCACCTCCGAGAGCCAGAACGCCTTCACGCTCGACGGCGTGAACGTGGCTGACGCCGGCGCCGGCCAGCACTGGCTCCTCCCCAGCATCCAGTGGATGCAGGAAGTCCAGGTCGGCGGCCTCGGCGCTCCCGCCGAGTACGGCGGCTACACCGGCGGCATCATCAACGGCGTGACCAAGTCGGGCGGCAACGAGACGCACGGCGGGTTCGATATCTACTACGAGCCGTCGTCGTGGGTCAGCGACAACGACCCGAACAGCGACGACGAGGAGTTCGAGTTCGAAAGCTACTCGGCCAGCGTCGGCGGGCGCATCGTGCAGGACAAACTCTGGTACTTCATCTCCGGTGAATACCAGAACTCGATCACGACGCCGTTCGGCGCGGTCGACACCTCCGATCGCGAGCTTCCCCGCGTTCTCGGCAAGCTCACCTACCAGGCGAACGCGCAGAACCGCCTCTCGCTGATGGCGGAGTACGACACGGTGACGAACGAGCGCCGTGGCATCGACGTCTACACCCTCCCTGAAGCGACGTCGAAGCAGGACGGCCCTAACGCGTCCGTTTCGCTCGACTGGGAATGGCTGATCAACAGCCAGAACTTCACGAGCGTCCGCTTCACCACCTACAACGGCGACGACGACTACCTCCCCTACAACGGCCACGGAACGCCGGGCCGCATCGACGAAGACTCCGGGATCGCCTGGGTGAACCAGGACATCCAGGAGCTCAACTCGCGCAGCATCTCGACCTTCGACGCGTCGTGGAACCTCTACAAGGACGGCATCTTCGGCGGCGACGACCAGCACAGCTTCAAGTTCGGCGGCCTCTACGAGGACGCCGAGTCGACGGACGAATGGCGCCGCAACGGCGGCTTCACCTTCTACGACGACTCGTCGGCCTGCGATTCGCTCGACGCCTACTTCGCAAACCCGAGCTGCGGCGCCTACTACGTCGAGAAGGGCTGGGGCGAGTACGACGCGCATCCGAAGTTCAGCGGCGTTGCCCTCTACGCGCAGGACTCTCTCCGCATCAACAACTGGACGATCAACGCCGGACTGCGTTACGGCGCCTACGAAGGCGGCTGGCAGTCGGGCTACGGCGACTCGAAGGTCTACGACACATCGTTCGTCGACCCGCGCATCGGCGTCGTCTGGGACCTCAAGGGTGACGCCCGCTCGGCCCTCAAAGCCCACTGGGGCCGCTACCACGACAAGATGTACACCTATCTGTTCGACCGCGAGGCCTCGGGCCAGGCGGTCATCCCCGACTTCGACTGCTACTGGAACGAGGACTCGCAGCAGTACGACGACTGCGACACGCCGACCTACACCGAAGCGCGCATGGGGAGCCAGGATCATCCGTACGTCGACGAGGCGCTCATCAGCTTCGAGCAGCAGTTAGGCGCCGACATGGTCATCGGCTTCGACCTCCTCGACCGCAGCTTCGGCAACATCGTCGTGATGGATCAGGCCAACGAAGACTACGAGCTGATCACCGCGCACAACAATCCGCTCACGGGCGGCGACCTGCCGATCTGGAACCTCCTCTCGCCCCAGGACTACGTCCTGACCAGCGACACCAACGCCTATCGTGACTTCCAGTCGGTGACGGCGCGCTTCGAGAAGCGCTACTCCGGCAAGTGGTCCGCGAGGGCCTCGGTCGTCTGGACCGACATGGACGGCAACATCCTCAAGAACAACGGCTACGCGCTCGAGTACCAGGATCGCAACGGCCAGACGAACGCCGACGGCCGCATGGACTACTCCTACAGCGAGTGGGAAGCCAAAGTCTCGGCATCGTACGATCTCCCGTACCGGTTCCAGGTCAGCGCCTTCTACACCTATCTCTCCGGCTGGTACTGGACGCCGTACGTCCGCGTCAGGACGCTCGACTACAACGCCCGCACCGGCCGCTACATCAACCTGGTTCCGCGCGGAGAGGAGCAGCTGCCCGACCGCAACCTGATCGACGTCCGCCTCGCGTGGAGCACCAAGCTCACCGAAGCGCTCGACCTGAACGCCGCGGTCGAAGTATTCAACGCGACGAACTCCGACACGGTCACGTCGATCGACGACTACTACGGTGACTACCGCCTGTCGACGGGCAAGTTCACCAAGCGGGCAAACTACGGAAACGCGACCGGCATCGAGAAGCCTCGGGAAATCCGGGCCTCGCTGCGCCTCACCTTCTAGTCAGAAAGCAGTCGGCACTGGCAGCGGGGCGGCGGGTTCGCCGCCCCGCTTTTCGTTGGCCGCATCGATACCGGGACATCGCATGAAACTTCGCGCTCTCATCCTCCTCCTCGTGCTCGCGACGGCGGCGACGGCCGCGCAGGCCGCAGGCAACGGCCACCTCGTCCTCGTCGGCGGCGGCGACAAGCCGCTCGCCGCGATGCAGAAGTTTATCGAGCTCGCCGGCGGCCCCGGCGCGCCGATCATCGTCATCCCGACCGCATCGACCGAGCCCGACACGGGGCAGTACTACCGCGACTACTTCGGCAAGGAGCTCGGCTGCACGAATGTCGAGGTGCTCGAGATATGGAAGAAGGCCGACGCCGGGCGGTCCGACTACGTCGACCTCGCAAAGCGCGCCCGCGGGATCTTCTTCGGCGGAGGCGATCAAATCAGAATCCTGAACGCGCTCGAGGGAACCCCGGTCCTCGACGCGATCCGCGCCTCGCACGAGCAGGGCGCGGTCGTCGGCGGCACCTCCGCGGGGACCGCGTGCCAGAGCAGGATCATGCTCACCGGCGAAGGGGACTTCAACCTCATCCAGTCGCGCGCCGTCGAGACCTGGAACGGCCTCGGGTTTCTCGACGACGGCATCGTCGTCGACCAGCACTTCGTCGCGCGCCGCCGCTCCAACCGGCTGATCTCCGTCGTCCTCGAGCATCCCGATAGGTTAGGCGTCGGAATCGATGAGGACACTGCCGTCTGGTTCCGCCCCGACGGCCGGTTCACGGTGATCGGAGCGAACTCCGTGATGATCTTCGACGCGCGCCACGCGGCGCTCCGCCGCCGCGCGCTCGACACCGGCCGCGAGCTCCTCGGCGCGAGCGGCATGCGCGTCGACATCCTGCTCGACGGCGACTCTTACGACTTCAAGACGGGCAGAGTGACGCAGGTGAAGGGGACTTCACGATGAAGCAGCCGATGCCGTCGCGCCTCACGCTTCTGTCATCTCTTCTCGCGTGCGTCACGCTCGCGTCGGTCGCAGCAGCGCAGAGCCCGGCGCCGCCGCCACTCACATGGGACCAGAGCAAGTCGGTCGTGAACAGGCGCATCCATCCGCCGGATCCCGCGGAGAAGATCGACTGGAACGGGCGCATCACGACGCTGCTCCGCGAGGAGCCGGGCGACGTCGTCATCACCGCGGTCGGCGACATGATCTTCAACGAGCAGATCAGCAACCTGAAGGCGCCCGAGCGTCAGGGGCTCTTCAGGATCATGCAGGAAGCCGACCTCGCCTACGGGAACCTCGAGTTCTCGATGAACGACCATCCCGAGCTGCAAAAGCCGTTCTACAACTTCCGGACGCCGCCGGAGTTCGCGTTCGAAGTCGCGGCGATCGGGATCAATCTCGTCAGCATGGCGAACAACCACGCCCTCGACTTCGGCGGGCCGGGGCTGCTCGACACCCTCAAGGCGCTCGACCACGCGAGCATCGACCACGCGGGCGCGGGCTCCACGCTCGCGGGCGCGCACACGCCCGCCTCGACGAAAGTTCAAAGCCAGAAGACGAAGTTCGCGATGCTGTCGTACGTTCGCTATTGGACCGATCGCTATCGTTGCAGCGATCCGTCGGGGCCGTGCATCGCGACGATCAATCCTGCCGAAATCCTCGTAGCGAAAGCGGACGGGACGGTCGAGAGCGTCGAGGGGCCGCTCCTCTCCGACATCGAGACGATGGAGGACGACGTCGTCCTCGCGAAGCGGCACAACGACATCGCGGTGGTGTCGCTCCACAACCACGATCTTAGCCACCATCGTGCGTTCGGGATCCAGGACACGACGCCGAAGAACGACGAGATCATGTACCGCCGCGCGATCGACGCCGGCGCCGACATGGTGCTCGGCTCCGGCCCGCACGTGCTGCGCGGGATCGAGATCTACAAGGGCAAGCCGATCTTCTACAGCCTCTCGAACTTTATCTACCAGTACCGCACGCCCGACACGATTCCCGTCGACCTCATTCACCAGCGCGACGGCGAGATCGAGCGGCCGACGAACGTCTCGGTCTGGGACCGGCGCGACCCCGCGCGCATCTTCGAAGGAGTGATGGTCCGGATGACCGTCAACGATACGAAGCTGAGGCGTATCGAGCTCATCCCCTTCACGATCGACGACGAGGGCCCGCTCTATGGCGTCCCGCGCCTCGCATCGACGAAGCGCGCGAAGGAGATCATCGCGCTGATGCAGAAGCTGAGCGCGCCCTACGGCACGACGATCGTCGACAAGGGTTGGTACGCGGAAGTGAAGTTGTAGGGAAACTGCGGATTCCGGATTGCGGAATGCGGAGTGGCCCCGCCACTCGCGGGTCGATTCAGCGCCCTCGTCGCGTAGCGACGACGGACCTTAGCCCCCGGTGACCTCGCCTCGCTCCGCGGGGCGAGGTCACCGGGGGTACCAGGCGGAAAACAAAAACCGCCGCATGGCGGCGGCAGATCCGGCGCCGCTATACGGCGCGATCAATTCAGCTCAATCCTGTCCCCCGGTCTGCGACCGGGGGCAAAGATCGGCCGTCGCTACGCGACGCCACGTCATGGTGTCCTGCCTGCGGCTCGTCCGCCCGCGGGACGCCGGCGCTACGAATGCCTCTCGCCTAACTCCGCCTGCTATGACCTTTGACCTCTGACCTTAAACCCGCCTTACGGATTCGCCATCTTCCACGCCGCCGCGAACGCGAAGCGTGCGACGCGTTGCACCTGCTCCGGATCGAGCGCCTCGGCTGTGTCGCCAGGCTCGTGGTACGCCGCGAAGAAATTTCCGAAGAAACGGAGGAACGGCACGCCCGCGCGCGCGAAGTCGCGGTAGTCGCTTCCGCCGTGCTTTCCGTCGGTCCAGTCGAGGTGGAGCGGAAAGCCGTTCGCGCGGGCCGACTGCCTGACAGCGGTCTCGAGAGCCGGAAGGTCGCGAGGAATCCCAACCTCCATGAATTCCTCCGCCTTCACTCCGGCGAGATAGTTCTCCGCATCGGGAAGCGCGACGTCGGTCACCAGCTTGCGGATCTCCTCCCGCAGCCACGGGTGGCCGATCATGTCGAGGTTGAGATACGCCGCGGTCTTCGCAAGGGGCCAGCGCGGATTGTTCACGTAGTAGCCCGAGCCGAACTTCCCCTCCTCTTCACCGGTCCAGAAGCAGAAGATCACGGTCCGCTTCGGCTTCACCGGCGACGCGGCGAACGCCTTCGCGATCTCGATGAGTCCGGCGACGCCCGACGCGTCGTCGTCGGCGCCAAAGTAGATGACGTCACCCGACCTGCCGAGGTGATCGAGATGCGCGCCGATCACGAGCGCTTCGTCGCGGAGCTTCGGGTCGGAGCCCGGAATGATGCCGATGACGTTGCGACTGACGATCGCTTCTTCCTTCACCGCAATCTGAAGAACCGCCGACGCGCCCGTGGCGCCCGTTCGCGGTTTCACTCCCGACATTGCCGCGTCGAAAGCCTCGCCGAGAATCGCGCGGCCGACGGTGCGTGAAACCTGGATCAGCGGTGGCGCGCCTGACGTCTCGTCGTACGCCCGGAATCCTCGCTCAACCTTGCGAGCCCTGGCGGCAACGCTCGTCTCGAGTTCCTCACCCTCGATCGCCAGTACTGCTGCCGCACCGAGCTGTTTCGCCGTCTCGAGCTTTGCGACGAAGCGATCGTCCATGTCTTCAGCGGCATACCGCGTGGCGAGCTCCGGCTTGGTCCACTCGTCGCCGGGAGGAACACCCGCAACGATCAGCACGATCTTGCCTCGGACGTCGAGCCCCGCGAAATCATCGCGTCCGAGCTTCGGCTCGCGTATTCCATGGCCGGCGAAGACGATCGCCGCTTCGATCGCCTGCGGCGCCGCGGCCGACACGACGCAATCGACGCCGGAAGCGAACTTGCGGCGTGCACGCTGCCCACCGTCGCGCTTCTCGATCTCGAGCTCGCCACTGATGCCGGTGAGGCGCCTCACCGGCACTGCCTGGAAGTAGCTCCCCTCTTCGCCCGCCGTGCCGAACGGCGCGATGCCGGCGAGCTTGAGCTGCGCGGCCGCGTACTCCGCCGCGGCCTCGAATCCGCGCTCTCCCAGACCACGCCCCTCGAGCGCCGGCGATGCGAGGAACGCGACGTGCGCGCCGAGCGACGACGCCGCGATCGATGCCATGCCCTTCATCGCCGCGTCGTCGAGAGGCTCGACCGCTCCCGCGGGAACGAAATCGGCGGCCGGAGACGACGCGGGCGCGGCGAAGGCGGCGGTCGACAAGAGTGAGACGGCGAACAGCACTGCAGGAATGCGCGACTTCGACATGGAACCCCTCGCTCCGCCCTTGCCGTCCCGCTGCGCCTAACGCAGCCGGGCGGTCGAGAGCGTGACCTTCTTCAGAACGTCTTCGTTGATGCGGACGCCGATTCCCGGCCCTTCGGGAACCGCGATGAATCCGCGGTCGTCGAGAACGACCGGAGGATCGACGATGTCTTCGTGGAAGTAGTGGCTCGTCTCCGAGGTGTCGCCCGGAAGCGTGAAGCCGGGGACGGTCTGCAGGTGGATGTTCACGGCGCGGCCGATTCCGGTCTCGTCCATCCCTCCCGACCAGGTCGGAATTCCGCGCGACGTACAGAGCTCGACGATCCGGAGCGACTCGAGAAGCCCGCCGACCCGTCCCTGCTTGATATTGATGATGCGGCAGGCGCCGAGATCGATCGCGGCGCGCGCGTCGGCGAGCGAGTGGATCGACTCGTCGAGGCAGAGCGGCGTCTCGAGCTGCCGCTGCAGGATCGAATGCTCGTAGATGTCGCTGTACGAGAGCGGCTGCTCGATCATCGTCAGGCCGAAGCGGTCGAGCTGCCGCAGAGTCGCGGCGTCGGCCAGCGTGTAGTCCCCGTTCGCATCGACCATCATCTGGATGTCGGGAAAGCGCTTCCGCACCGCCGCGACCATCTCGACGTCGCATCCGCGCTTCACCTTCATCTTCACCCGGTGATAGCCCTTCCCGACCGCCTCCGCGACCGCGTCGACGAGCTCCGCCGCCGAATTCTGGATCCCGAGGCTGATCCCAGAGGGGATCGGGATCGCGCGTTGCCCTAACAGCGAGTAAAGGGGAATGCGCTTTCGCTTCGCAACGAGGTCGACGAGCGCGTTTTCGACCGTCGCCTTCGCCATCATGTTTCCACGGACGTGGCGGAACCTCTGGTCGAGCTCGCCGAGCGTGATGCCCGGCTCGACGAGCGGGAGGAGGAACTCCTTGATGATGTGGAACGCCGACGTGGTGGTCTCCGACGCGTAGAACGGATCGGGATCGGCGACGCACTCGCCCCAGCCGGTCACACCGTCTCCCTCGACGCGAAGGAGAATCGCCTCCTTGCAACTCCAGGTCGCGGAGCTGATCGAGAACGGCTTCACGAACGGAAGCCGGACGGTGAGCGCGTCGATGCTGCCGATCGCGCCGATCGACTCGGATTCGAGACTTCGGATTGCGTCGCTCAGCGATGTCATGGTGCTTGCCTCAACGGACGACCCGAAGGACCGGGATCGCGCCACCGTCGCCGACGAGGGCGCGGAAACGCGAATACTGAAAGAGCCCATAGAGCGACGTCGGCTCGAGCAGCAGCGCGGCGCGCAAGGCAGCTTCACCTTCGAGCGGCACCCACAGGCTTCCGGCCGGGAGCTCGCGCGCTGCCACCTCCGACCGCTTCACGATCTGCCTCCCTTCGTAGCGGGAGTAGACCTCGTCGAACTCGTCTTCGACGCGAAGGAGCGTGCAGGCCTCCGCCTCGACGCTTCTCGCGGCCGCGAGCTTCTCGTACGGAACCGCGTGGCGGTCGAGCAGCGCGCCGATCTCGCCCGCGGCCCGCGGCTCGATCGCGTAGCCTCGGGGGGTCGCAACCGACCGCTTGACCGCGACTTCCGTCATCATGTTAGGCGTGGGCACCTCGACGGTCTTCCCGGAGGAGATCTCGATGACCGGGAAGCGCGCCACGTGCCCTCTCGGGTTCACCCAGAGATAGTTCACCGGAAGGAACGGCGGAAGCGCGCGGCCGCGCGACTTCGCGATCGCCGCCAGCGCGTCGGCACGGTCTCCCTCTCCCTGCAGCACCTTCCGGATCAGCACGAGGTAGGCGTCGACGCGGTTGCCGAGCTCCTTCGCGATCGCGTCGTCGCCCGAGCGCGCGGCGGCTTCCATGATGAACGAGAGGCCGCCGTAGGCGCCGATCGCGTTCATCCCCGAGTCGATGTCGGGCGCCGAGTGACGCTGCTCGTCATCGGGAGGCGTTCCGCCGACCCAGTATTGAAGGAACGGGTGGCCCGCATCGAGCGAGGCCTTTCCCGCGGCCTGGAACCACTGCTTCGCGATCGCCATCAGCATCGGATCGAAGAGCGGATTGTTGATCCCGTCCATCGTGATGTCGGGCCACTTCGTCCAGCCGCGCTTCCGGTAGCCTTCGGTCTCGCGCGCGAACTCGTGGCAGTCGACGGCGACGTGAGGGCGCAGCCGCTGCGCGATGCGGTGGAGCGCCTGCGTCTCCGGCTGCTCGAGCGTGATGTGGTCGCGGTTGATGTCGACGCCTGCGCCGTTCACCCGCGTCCGGGCCTCCGCGCCGTCGGGATTCATCATCGGCATGATCCAGAGGTCGACGCCCGCGGGAAGGAGCGACGGATCCTTCGCGATGTCGCGGATCAGGAAGAGGAGCGCGTCCTTGCCGGAGATCTCGTCGCCGTGCTGCTGCGCGTAGAAGAGAACGGTCCACTCCGGCTTCGGGTCACGGCCGACGTGGACGAGGTAGAGCGACCGCCCCTTCGTCGATTTGCCTTCGACGGAAACGGAGACGACGCCCTTCCCGTCGACCGACTTCAGGAACGACTCCATGTCGGCGTAGGAGATCGTCTTCGTGAGCGACTTCGGGTCGGCGGGCATCGCGTCGGGCTTAGGGGCTGCAACGGCAATGCTCGCCAGAGAGGCGAGAAACAGACACGCGGCGATTCGTTTCACGAGCGAATTCTCCTCACCGCCCGAGTTGTCGTCCCGACGACTGACCCCGCGAAGCGGGGGAAGGAGGAGGGACCTCGCAGGCTGGTACTCACATGCCACGGGCGGAACGCTCCGCAACCCACTTCTTCTGTACCAGCCTGCGAGATCCCTCCTTCCTCTCTCGCTTCGCGGGATCGGTCGTCGGGATGACAGCATGGACGCTTCATGTCAAACGCGTGCCGCCCACCTTCCACGGCCGCGCACTCCACCTCAGAACGGTCCCCAGTGCATCAGCACCGGGGGAATCAGGAGCAGCAGGCTGAGCACGACGAGCACGAGCATGAGCGGCAGGAACCAGCGCGCCCAGCGCTCCCACGGAATCTTCGCCATGCCTAACACTCCCATGGTGACGGCCGAGGTCGGGAGGATCGGGTTGACGAACTCGCAGAGCTGGAACGCGTAGACCATCGACTGCCGCGTGAGGCCGATCAGGTCGGCGAGCGGCGTCATGATCGGCATCGTCAGCGCCGCCTGCGCGGTTCCCGAATGGATGAAGAAATTGATGACCGCCTGAATGAGGAACATCACCTGCGCCGCCATGATGACCGGCAGCCCCGAGATCGCGTTGGAGCCCCAGTAGAGCAGAGTGTCGAGGACGACGCCCTCCTTCGCGATGATGAGCAGCGCGCGGCCGCAGGCGATGATGAGCGTCACGCTCACCATGTCCTTCGCGCCGGCGACGAACGCGGTCGCGATCTCGTTCGACTTCTGTCCCGCGACGACTCCCATGAGGAGCCCCATCGCGAGGAAGAGCGCGCCGATCTCCTCGATGAACCACTGCTTCTCGAGGATCCCCCAGACGAGCACCGCCATCGACAGGAAGAGCAGGAAGAGGACGAGCGCTCGCCGGAGCGTCCAGGGCTCCGCCTCACCGCCGTGATCGTACGCGCTCAGGTCGCGCTCGCGATCGATGTCGTAGACCGGGCTCAGCTGCGGGTTCTTCTTGATGCGCGCCGCGTACACCATCACCCACGCGATCATCACGCCGGTGCCGATGCACCAGGTGATCACCCGGTAGCCGAGACCGGAGTAAAGCGGCAGGCCGGCGAGGCCCTGCGCGATGCCGACGGTGAAGGGATTGAAGAACGCGGCGGCAAAGCCTGCGGCGGCGCCGAGAAACGGAATCGCTACGCCGACGATCGAGTCGTAGCCTAACGAGATCGCCAGGGGGACGAAGATCAGGATGAAGGGGATCGTCTCCTCGCCCATGCCGAAGATCGACCCGCCGAGCGAAAAGATGATCATCATCACGGGGATCATCAGCTTCTCGAGGACGGGGCGCGCCGTCAGGGCGGACGTCACTTTCTTGATCGCGAAATGAACGGTCCCCGTCTCCTGGATGACGTTGAACGAGCCGCCGATCAGCAGCAGGAACGCGATGATGAGACCGCCGTCGAGGAAGCCCTTGATCGGCGCGATCATCAGCCATTGCGGCCCGAGGTAGACCTTGTCGACCGAGTGGTAGGTGCCCGAGACGGTGATCTGCCGGCCATCCTTCTCGATCCGCTGATACGTCCCCGAAGGGACGATCCACGACATCACGAGGACGATGAGCACCAGCGATCCGACGATCACCAGCGTGTGGGGCATCTTGAACGAGCGTGCCGGCGAGGCGGCGGCATCAGACATGAGCGTTTCTCTCCTGGAAATTCGCGGCCGGCGATTGCCGGTGAAGGCGGCTGGGAACGACGCGAGGAATCGGGCGCTTCGCGCGCCGCGGCAACGGACGGAACATGGTCAGAGCGATGCGAGCAGGTCTGCGAGCAGCACGATGCGATGCTCGAGCGAATCGAGATTCAGGTATTCGCCGCGCACGTGCATCCCGTCGCCCGTCGGCCCGAGCCCGTCGACGACCGGGACCTTTCCGGGCTCGGCGAGGAAGTTAGGGAACGACACGCCTCCCCGGTCCTCTTCGATTTCGAGGTGAAAGCCGCGCGCCGCGGCGAGCTCGACCGCGCGCTGCACGAGCGCCGCGCCCGGCCCGTGAGGGTCGACCGGCGCGATCGTCCCCCCCGGCGTGAACTCCGTCGTCACTCCGTACTCCGCCGCGATCGTGCTCGCGAGCGCCGCGAGATCGGCTTCGACCTTCTCCCCTTCGGCGCTCGTGAGGAACCGGAACTCGCCTTCGGCCTTCGCCATGTCGGAGACGACGTTGAGCTGCCGCGACGTTCCGATCATGTCGTGCGTGCGGCCGAGGTCGTTCACGAAGTCGGCGCTGCCGCCGATGAGACGCCCGATGTTGACGGTGACGCCGGCCCCGGGGCGCGAGAGGTGATGTGCGCGCACGCAGAAATCGGCGGCGGCGGCCGCTGCCGAATGGCCGCTCCAGAAGGCGAGACCCGAATGCGCTCCGGTCCCGCGGACCTCGAGCTTCCACTCGGTGAGGCCGCGTCGGCCGGCGACGAGCGTCTCGCCTTTCTCTCGCGACTTGCCCGGCTCGAGCACGAGCACCGTGCGGGCGCTCTTGCTCCAGCGGTTCATCGCCCTCGTCGAGATCAGCCCCTCGGCTTCCTCGTCGGGAACTGCGACGAAGAGGAGGTCACCCGGCGCCTTCTGACCGCGCGCCGCGAGAAGCTCGAGCGCACCGGTGAGCATTGCGAGCCCGCCTTTCATGTCGAGCGCACCCGTCGCGAAGAGGCGATTGTCGTCGACTTCCGGCGCGACCGCCGGGAGGACGGTGTCCATGTGCCCGATCAGGAGGAGGTGACGTTCGCCGACGGCAGGGCCGCGGGCGATCAGGGTCGGCTGCGAATTGCCGTTGGCGTCGGAGTCCTCGACGACTTCGATCGTAAGGCCGAATCGCTCGAGAACGGCGCCGAGGTACGTCGCGACCTCGCGCAAACCGGCTGCATTTCCACTCTCCGACGAGATCGCGCAGAGGTCGCGAAGACGCTCCAGCGAGGTCGCTACGATCTGCTCCATCACTCCCGATGCGACCGCGTTCATGGCGCCTCCAAACAGTGCGGATTCTACTTGTTTTGGCGCGTGAATTCGACCCGTTTTCGCCCGAAAAACCGAACGAAAACGAGCCTGTGCGCGTTGCGCGAAAAGGCTTGCGTTGGAGGACGAAGAGGGGGGCGCTCCGTGAGGGAATCAGCCCGCCACCGGGGTGTGGTTCCGGCGGTATCTCGACGGCGTCATCCCGATCTGCGCCTTGAAGACGCGGACGAAATGCGACTGGTCGCAGAAGCCGGTGCCGTTCGCGATCTCGCCTAACGACTTGTCGGAGCCGATCAGCATCTCGATCGCGCGCTCGACCCGCTTCTTCCGGAGGTAGTCGCCGACCGAACAGTCGAACGCCCGTCGGAAACCCTCGGCGAGGCTGATCGGCGACACGCCGAGAGAGAGCGCCAGGTCGCTGAGCCGCAGCTTGTCCATGTATCGCTCGTCGATGATCCGCCGCGCCTCGACCGCCCAGACCGGCACCCTCGGCCCGGGCCGCGATCCGAGCAGCCGCGACGCCTGCGCCATGAACTCGAGCGCGAGCCCTTCGAGCGCGACGTCGGTGGAACGACGCCGATTTTTCAGCTCGTCGCGAATCCGAAGCGCGAGAGGAAAGATCTCGGAGCTCGCGACGACCGTCGCGGGGGTGGCGTCGCCGAAGAGCGCGTCCGCCATCGAGCCGCGCTGCTCCTCGATCTCGATCGACAGGAGCGTCGTGCGCCGCTTGAACTCGACCGCATGGCAGAGCCCGGGAGGAAAGTACATCACCGTCGAGCGGTCCATGATCCGGCTGCCCGAAACCTGGTGCTCCCGGCACTCGCCCTCGAAGATCACGACGAAGTGCGGGCGGTCGTGAACGTGAGCGTGAAGGATGCATCCCTGCTCCCAGATCTCCTCGGTGATCTCGAAGCCAGGCACGCGGGAATGTGCAACCAGGTTTTCAGCAATCTCGATCACGGCGCTCTCCTGGGGAAGTTGTAGAGCAATCCGACGCGAAAAATGTCACCGACGCGCAAAAGCGCGCGGCGGGGAGTGAAAACGTAACAAGCGACGGAGACGCGCCGCGCGAATTGAGCATGGAGAATTGAGAATTGAGAGATGAGGGAGCCGCGGGCGCGGAGGGACGCGCCGCGTCATCGACCCGTCTGGCAAGACCGCTTGTCGTCCAATCTCTCAATTCTCAATTCTCCATTCTCAATTCGCGGCGGCAGCGCCCGCGGAACGTTCGATCACACGAATCGCCGCGACAATGTCGTCCGCGACAGGCTTCGAATTCATGATCAGCGTGTGGATCGACTCGACCTCGACGAGGTCGCGGCCGGCGATCCTCGTGTCGTCGACGGTGAGCACGCCGTCGTTGCGGGCATTGCCGAGGGGCGTCATCGCGCCGACGGGCCCCGCGGTGCCGGCGTAGACGCGCGTCGACTCCGGGGGGAGCGGCAGCGAGCCCATGAAGAATGGATCGGCCAGCCTAACACCGGCGTCACGCGTGAGAAGCCGCAGTAGCGGAAAGCGATCGACGAAGTGCCGCGCGAGATGGCAGGCACGGCTCGGCGGCGCGAGAAAGAAGCAGCCGCGCGGCGGAATGTCGGCCAGCTCGGGGAGCGCGAGCCGGATCAATACCGCGCCGAGGGAGTGGCTGACGAGGACGTATTCACCGTCGGCCAGCGCTCGCACCCGGCGCGCGAGGCGCGACGCCATCGCATCGGTCTTCTCGAACGACGCCGAGTAGCCGAAATACGACACGTCGACGCCGGCCCGGGAGAGACGCCTTCCGAGCAGGAGCATCGACACCGGTGTGCGGAACATTCCGTGGACGAGAATCGCGCGCATTGGTCGCCGCCGTTTGTTCAAGAAACGAGCCCGGACGGAGAAGGTTTCATCGTTACGCGAAGAAAACGCGAGAGTTAACACGGGGCCGCGTCGAAACTGTCACGAATTGAATGACGAGCGGCGGAACGGCGCTGCTGACCAGCCATGGAGAGAGCACCGTCGCAGGAATGACACGGGAGATCGTGCGTCCGTGGTTCGCGCTCGGTACGAGTTCGTAGGATCGCACCGAAGGGGCGACGCGGTGCGTCGATCGCTCGTATCGCCCGCAACGAAAAGGGCGCGTTGCCCAATTCAGAAACGCTCTCGGCCTGTGTCATTCCGACGAGAGCGCGCAGCGCACGAGGAGGAATCTGCAAAACATCGACTGACCGATTCCTCTCATAAGGTCAATCCACTGAACGGAATCGATTAGCTTTCTTTTTGCAGATTCCTCGCTCGCTCCGCTCGCTTCGGAATGACGGCGTGCGCGCCGTCGAATTGGGCAACCCTCTCGAAAGGCAACGGGCGACCCACCGGGTCGCCCCTACGGATGTCTGCCTGCTCTGGCCTTTGGCCTCTGGCCCGCCTTCCGCCTTTCGCCTTTCGCCTCTCGCCTCTTCGTCTTTCACGTCATAATTACGCGTTCACCAGAAAGGGAGTGTCCATGGACGTGGCCCCAGGCCGTCGGCTCGGTCCGTACGAGATCGTCTCGCGCATCGGCGCGGGAGGGATGGGAGAGGTCTGGCGCGGCCGCGACACGCGGCTCGAGCGGAGCGTTGCCATCAAGATCCTCCCTTCGGAGTTCGCCCTCAACGCCCAGTTCAAGAGCCGCTTCGAGCGCGAAGCGAAGACGATCTCGCAGCTGAGCCATCCGAACATCTGCACTCTCTTCGACGTCGGCCACGAAGACGGGGTCGACTTCCTCGTCATGGAGCTCCTCGAAGGCGAGAGCCTCGCTGACCGCATCGCGAAGGGGGCACTGCCGCTGCACGAGGTGCTCCGCTACGGCCAACAGATCGCGGAAGCGCTCGACAAGGCACACAGGCAGGGAGTCGTTCATCGCGACCTCAAGCCGGGAAACGTGATGCTGACGAAATCGGGCGCGAAGCTGCTCGACTTCGGCCTCGCGAAGTTCACCCAGGTCGAAGTCTCGCTCGACGATGCGACGCAGCAGAAGCCGCTGACGCGCGAGGGGACGATCGTCGGGACCTTCCAGTACATGGCGCCGGAGCAGCTCGAAGGGCAGGAGGCCGACGCGCGGACCGACATCTTCTCGTTCGGCGCCGTCCTCTACGAGATGGCGACGGGACGCCGCGCCTTCGAGGGAAAGACGAAGACCTCGTTGATCGCCGCGATCGTGAGCACGCAGCCGCAGCCGGTGAGCCAGCTGCAGCCGCTCACGCCTCCGGGGCTCGAGCACATCATCCAGAAGTGCCTCGAGAAGGACGGCGAGGATCGCTGGCAGAGCGCGCACGACATCGCCGAGGAGCTGCGGTGGCTCTCGAGCGTGGGGTCGCAGGCGGGAGTCGGAGCACCTCTCGTGGCGAGGCGGAAGCGCAGGGAGTTAGGCCTCGTCGCGGCCGTCGCAGTTCTCCTGGTCGCCGCGAGCATCCTCGCCTTTTTCCTTACCAGGAAGGCGGCTCCGGCGATGGTCTATCGCGCGTCGATCGTCCTTCCGAGCAACATGAACTACTACGCCGGAGCGCCGGCGATCTCGCCCGACGGGTCGACGCTCGCCTACTCCGCGCCGCTCCCGGGAGGCGAATCCGCAATCTGGATCCGCAGATTCAACGAGCCGAAATCGCGCCTGCTGGAAGGGACCACGGGGGGCAGAGTGCCATTCTGGTCACCCGACGGACGCTTCGTCGGATACGCGGGGCCGGCGAAACTCATGAAGGTCGCCGTGGCGGGCGGACAGCCCGAAGAGCTCGCGGAGAAGGCTGATCCATGGGGTGCGAGCTGGAACAGCGACGGCGTGATCCTCTACACGCCGGGGCGTGAGGGCCCGATCTATCGAACCTCCACGGGGGGCGGAGAGCCGAAGCCGGTGACCGACCCGAAATCGTTAGGCCACCGGGCGCACCTCTGGCCGCTCTTCCTTCCCGACCAGAAGCGATTCCTCTTTCTCGCGGTCCCGGAGGGTGACACCACGAAGAAGTCGGCGATCTGGATCGGCTCCCTCGATCGGGCGGAAAAGCCGGCGTTCGTCGTGAACGCCGACACGAACTGCGCTTACGTTCGCGACGGATACCTCTTCCACGTTCGCGACGGGATCCTGCGCGCACAACGCTTCGATCCGAAGAGCGGAAAGGTCGAAGGCGACGCCATATCGATCTCTCCGATTCAAATCTCGAACCTCGGCCTCGCCTCCTACTTCACGGTGAGCGACACGGGAACTCTCGTCTATGTCGAACAGGGGAGCGAGGATCTCTCGGAGCTCGTCTGGCTCGACCGCCAGGGACGACGGCTCGGCAACGTCGGGATCCCCGGCTACTACTGGTCGCCACGCTTGTCGCACGACGAGAGAAAAGTCGCGATCGACAAGAGCGATTCGAGCGGCAAGGGCGACATCTGGCTCGTCGAGACGGAACGGCCCGGCCTAACCCGCTTGACGTTCGACCCGTCGAACGAGAGCTCCCCCGCCTGGAGCCACGACGACCGCACCGTCTTCTACTTCATCACCTCGGGGGGCACGGGAGCGGATCTCTCGATGGTCTCGGTGGCCGGAGGGGAGCCGAAGCACCTGACCGCGACCGCGGATCGCAGCGAGTTCGTCACGGACGTCAGCCCCGACGGCACGACGATCGCGGTCGAGCAGTCGCTCGTCGGGAATCAGCGTTCGCAAACCGACATCGCCCTCTTCTCGCTCGCAACGAAAACGATGACCCCGTTTCTCGCCACCCCGGCAGCCGAGGGTGCCGCCCGGCTCTCGCCCGACGGCAAGTGGCTTGCCTATGTGTCCGACGAGAACGGGCGCACCGAGGTGTTCGTGCAGTCCAACCCGCCGGGCAACGGCAAGTGGCAGATCTCGACGGCAGGCGGAACTCAGCCCTGCTGGTCGCGCGACGGGAAGGAGCTCTTCTTCCTCTCGACCGACACGAAGATCATGAGCGCGGCGATCACGACGGCCACGGGCTTCGAGACGGCGACGCCGGTCCCACTGTTCGCTGTCAGCCTTCGTCCCGACACCCTCGCCCAGTTCGACGTCAGCCGCGACGGACGTTTCCTCGTGAACAGCATCGTCACCCGCACCGACACGCCGACGACGTTGATCACGGATTGGAAGACGTTGTTTCTGAAGGAGTGAGGGGGAACGCGGAACGCGAAACGCGAAACGCGCGGTGTCATCCCGAGCGCAGCGAGGGATCTGCTAAGCGACGACCTGACCGATTCCTCTCGATTGCTCGATCAGACGAGCGGAAACGGTCAGAAGCCCTTCAGCAGATCCCTCGCTGCGCTCGGGATGACACAGCGCAGTCCCGTCAATGCCCCGGAAAGCTCCATCCGCCTTCATTCATAGCCTAACTCCAGCCTGCTATGGCCTCTGGCCATTGGCCGTTGGCCCTCGGGCCGACGCACCGGCGCTCTCCTTCGCCCCCTTCAATCCCCCCGCTCGAGCGCCGCTCCCGCGGGCGCCGCCGACTGCAGCTGCGCCCTTGCCGATTCCGCATCGCGCAAATATGCGTCCCAGAAGAGGTCGCTGTACTCGAGGATCAGATCCACGTGCCGCTGATGCTCCGCGTTTCGCGGCTGCAGCTCCGGCAGGTAATCGCGGTCGAGCCGTCCGTTCCGCTTCGCGAGGCTGATCGTCTCGTTGTCCGCAAAGCTCTGATGCGTCGCGCCGTCGATGTTCAGGAAGAACTTCGGAGCTCCGTGGATGTTGTCGAACGCGCGTCGCCTGTGCGCGAGCGTCGTCTTCCAGATCCGCGACGTGTCGCGCGTGCCGCTCATGTGAATCGTCGGGATGCCGATCGGAACGAAGGCCTCGGGGGACGGCGACCATGTCATCGACGGCGGCGAAAGAATCAACGCCGCCTTGACCCGCTCGTCGCGAAAGCTGCGGCTCCCGTCGTCCGGAAAATTCACGAGCATTCCGGAGAGAGTCAGCGTCGTGTGACCGCCATAGGAATGTCCGGCAACCCCGATCCGCGTGAGGTCGACCTTCCCCCAGATCTCCCCGCTGCGCTCTCTCGCCCGCGCTTCGAGCGTGTCGATGACGAAGCTGACGTCGTGAGGCCGCTCCACGTACTCCTTCGGGTCGTACGCAGCGTGGTAGATCGCGCGATAGCCCCGAGTCCGGAGCACCTCGCTGTCGCTGCCTATGTGCTGGAGGTGAATCGCCACGTAGCCGCGGCTCGCCCACTCGCGGCCGAGGTAGACGTAGCCCTGCCGCGAGCTGCCGAGACCGTGGGAAAAGAGGATGACCGGGAACGGCCCGTCGCCGTTGCGCGGCGCGTAGATCTTGATCGGGACGTCGCGGTCGCGCGAGGCGTCGTGGAGGATCTCGAGCGACTCGACGACCCCGGCGGGAGGCGGAGGCGCGGTCGCGCGCGCGTCGCCGGCTCCGGATGACGCACATCCTCCAAAGGCGACACAGAGAAGCGACAGGGCGACGAGCGTCGCGCGAGCACCGAATGTCGGCATGAATGGAGTGTACTACGGCGCTCCCTCCAGGCTTCTCGACGACGCCCGCGCCGGATGCACCGCCTCGTGCGAGCGATCCGGTATGAGAAGATTCCGGCGGAGCTCGCGCCGCTGCGGCGCGAGCCCATCCGACGAAAACGAGCCATGGAACACGAGCTGAGCCTCATCACGACGATCGCCGCGGGCCTCGGTCTCGCCTTCATCTTCGGGCTGATCGCCTCGAAGCTGAAGCTTCCGCCGCTCGTCGGCTACCTGGTGGCGGGCGTCGTCGTCGGGCCTAACACGCGCGGCTTCGTCGCCGACGTCGCGCTCGCGGGGCAGCTCGCCGAGATCGGCGTGATGCTGCTCATGTTCGGCGTCGGCCTCCACTTCTCGTTCGCCGACCTGATGGCGGTGCGGAAGATCGCGCTGCCGGGCGCGATCGGACAGATCGCGATGGCGACCGCGCTCGGCGCGGGGCTCGCGACGTACTGGGGGTGGGCGCCCGGCGCCAGCCTCGTCTTCGGCCTCTCGCTCTCGGTTGCAAGCACCGTCGTCCTCCTGCGCGGGCTCGAGAGCCGCGGCCAGCTCGAGTCGTTCAACGGCCGCATCGCCGTCGGCTGGCTCGTCGTCGAGGACCTCGTGACGGTCCTCGTGCTCGTACTGCTCCCGCCGCTCGCGCCGCTGCTCAACGGCACGGCCCGCGCAAGCCTCTCTTCGGGCGGGCTTGCGGCGATCGGCATCACGCTCGCGAAGGTCGCCGCCTTCGTCGTGCTGATGCTGGTCGTCGGACGGCGCGTCTTCCCCAGGCTGCTCTGGATGGTGGCGAAGACCGGTTCGCGCGAGCTGTTCACGCTCTGCGTCATCGCCGCCGCCGTCGGCATCGCGTACGGCTCGGCCTACCTGTTCGGCGTGTCGTTCGCGCTCGGCGCCTTCTTCGCCGGGATGATGATGCGCGAGTCGGAGCTCAGCCACCGCGCGGCGCAGGATTCGCTGCCGCTGCAGGATGCCTTCTCCGTCCTCTTCTTCGTTTCGGTCGGCATGCTGTTCGAACCGCGGATCCTCGTCGAGAAGCCTCTCGCGGTCCTGGCTGTCGTCGCGATCGTGACGCTCGGAAAGACGATCGCGGCGATCGCCATCGTGCTCGTCTTCCGCTACCCGCTCAACACCGCGCTGACGGTCGGCAGCAGCCTCGCGCAGATCGGCGAGTTCTCGTTCATCCTCGCGGCGCTCGGCGTCTCGCTCGGCCTCATGCAGCCAGAGGCGCAGAGCCTGATCCTCGCGGGCGCGCTCATCTCGATCGCCCTCAACCCCGCAATGTTCGCGGCCGTCGAGCCGGCGCAGCGCTGGATCCGCTCGCGCTCGAGCCTCGCGCGGAATTTCGACCGCAGCCCCGACCCTCTCGCCGAGCTGCCGATGGAGACCGACGAGGCGCAGCTCACCGGACAGGTCGTGCTCGTCGGCTACGGGCGCGTCGGCAGCCGGATCGCGCATTCGCTTCACGACCGGAAGATCCCGTTCGTCGTGGTCGAAACGAACCGCGAGAAGGTGGAGCACCTCCGCGAGCGCGGCTACAACGCGGTGTCGGGCGACGCGGGCGATCCCGGCGTGCTGATCCAGGGACACGTCGCGCGCGCCGGCATGCTCGTCATCGCGACGCCCGACACGGTCGACGTGCGCCGCATGGTCGAGGTCTCGCGCATGCTTAACCCGCGGATCGACATCGTCATCCGCACGCACAGCGATGAACAGGCCGAACTCCTCCGCCAGGAACAGGCAGGCACCGTCTTCATGGGCGAGCACGAGCTCGCGCTCGGGATGACGCGCCACATCGTCGAAACGATGGAGCGAAAAGGCAGGCCATAGGCCAAAGGCCAGAGGCCAAAGCAATCGGGAGAGCTGTGTGGAGTGCGAACGCAAAGCCTTCGCGGCGGCGCGCAGCGCCGCAGATGCGCGCACCATCCAATCCCACCAGACGGACGTATGATCGCCCTGTCCGCCGCCTCGCGGCGATTCGCACGGAGGATCTATGCTTCGCTATGCACTCTCGTTCGCGCTCTGCCTGTTGACCGTCGGCGCAACTCCTCTCTCCGACGACGAATGGGCCGCGCGAGGAGCCGAAACTCTGAAGCCGTTCAAGGCGAGCCTGCAGGCTGCGCTCAGGTCGGGACTCGCGAAGGGGCAGGAGCACGCGATCTCGGTCTGCAGCCTCGAGGCACCGCAGCTCGCGCACAAGGCGGGCGCTCCCGGCGTCCGCGTCGGCCGGGCGACGAATCGCGCGCGCAACCCCGAGAACAAGCCCGCCGCCTGGCTCGCGCCGGTCGTCGAAGCGTACGCGAAGGACCCCGCGGCGGCGAAGCCGGCGCTCGTCCACCGCGAGAACGGCGCAATCGGATACGCCGAGCCGATCTTCGTTCAGGAGACCTGTCTCATGTGCCACGGTGAGGTGATCTCCGAGCCCGTCCGCCGTGCGCTCGCCGAACGGTATCCCGACGACGAGGCGACCGGTTACAGGAAGGGAGACTTCCGCGGCGTCTTCTGGGTCGAGTTCGACGCCGAGTGACGCGGAACGTCAGCCAAACTGCACCGACCGGCGCGTCAGCGTTCCGAGCCAGAAACCGCCGATCGGAAAGTCGATCGGCTCGCCGTCAGCGGCCGCGCCTAACGCGACGAGAAGCGGGACGAAGTGCTCGCGTGTCGGCAGCGCGATCCTCACCCCCGGCCCCTTCCGCTCGTAGTCGAGCAGCGCGTCGACGTCGCGCCGACGCAGGGCGTCGGCAACCCACGCGTCGAACTCGGTCGCCCACGCCGGCGGTGGCGCTTCCCCCTGCCAGACCACGGTCCGCAGATTGTGCGTGATGAAGCCGCTGCCGACGATCAGCACTCCCTCGTCGCGAAGCGGCGCCAGTGCGCGGCCTAACGCGAAGAGCTCGGCAGGATCTTCGCTCGGGAGCGACACCTGCAAGACAGGAACATCGGCTTCCGGATACATCGCGACCAGCGGCACGTACGCGCCGTGGTCGAGCCCGCGCTCCGGCTCCTCGGCCGTCGCATGCTCTCCGCCAAGCATCCCGCGCAGTCGCGCGGCGAGCTCCGGCGCGCCGGGTGCGGCGTATTTCTGTTCGTAGTAGTGCGCGGGAAATCCGTAGAAGTCGTAGATCAGCGGCAGCGTGCGCGTCGCGCCGATCGTCACCGGCCGCTCCTCCCAGTGCGCGGAGAGCATCAGGATGGCACGAGGCCGAGCCAGTTGCCCCGCCCAGTCGTGAAGCTCGGCGACCCATCCCGCATCGTCGAGCAGCGGCGGCGCGCCGTGCGCGATGAAGAGCGCGGGAAGGCGGCTCGACGGCGGCTGCGTATCATCCATCGCGGCATTGTGCTCCGGTCGGCTGCCGCATACCAGATCGCCCTCGGCAGCGAGCGGGTGCGTGAGCGACGGGAACTGGCATTCCGAGGAAGGCGAAGGGTCCGCGTGGCCACACATCTCGTTGACTCGTCCGTCCGAGCTCTCGCGATTTTCACACCGACGTGCCACCCCTCTGGCGGAAAACCTGGCATCCCACCTGCGTCGCGCTCCGAGTTCCGCGCTTCGCGTTCCTTCCGTGCTATCGTCAAATGTTCTCGTCATGCGTGCGCTTCCGAACAATCTCGACCGCTGGGTCTCCCGCGACACCCTCGCGCTGGTCGGGAGAGTGCCGTGTCCGGTGGTCGTTACCGACCTCCTTTACTTCCGCGACGGCTCGAGCGCGCGGATGCACGAGCCAGGCGACAGGAGCTACACCTCGTTTCTCCGGATCGAGAAGGGGGAACCGGCCGCATACCAGTGCACCTGCCCCCACCGGCAGTCGGCGACCGACCTCTGCCGCCATCTCGCCCTCCTTTACGCGCAGAGCGTCGAAGTCGACGACGCGGGCGCGTTCGTGCGCCTCAGGTCCGAGCGCTTCGAATCGAGCCTCTGGTTCGTCGTCGCGAAGGGGATGCAGACGGGACTCGACCACGACAGGCTCGACCACCTCTTCGATCGCGAGGGGGACGCCCGCATCGCGCAGAGCGCCGTCGAAGGAGACGTCCGGTTCGAGCTGCGGCTCGAGGCTCCCGAGCGGCGCGACCTGACCCTCGCCTTCTCGGCGTGGCCGGCGGAGTGCCGCCCGTCGGAGATCGCGATCGAGGCGAGCCGCGACGGGCGCGAATCGCGCCTCATGAAGGAAACGCGGACGATGCAGGAGACGGCGCTCGAGAAGCGAGGCGTCGCGCCGACCGCGCGCCAGCTCTGGGAGTCGTCGTTCTGGTTCCGCCTCTCCCGGTCCCTCTTCGACCTTCTCGGCGACTCCACCGCCGGCACCACGCTCGTGCAGAGCGAAGGGGCGTTCGTCCTCCGGCACGATACCCCCGAGGCCTCGCTCTTCTTCAAGCTGACGAGCGACGCAATGGCGACGCTGCTGCAGCATCCCGATGCGCCGCGGATTCTCGAGCGCACCCGCTTCCTCCGCGAGGAAGGGGCGGCGCATCCGTCGTTGAAGATCCTCCTCACGCCTGCGGGCGAGCTGCGGTTCGTTCCGGCGATCCTCGCGCGGGGTCAGGTCTTCGACCGCTCCGCGCTCGACGCGGGATCGTTCGGCCGCTGGTTCTACTTCGCCGACGCGAACCTCTTCGCGACGCTCGCCGACACCCCGCGCCTCTTCCCCGAAAAGCCGGCGCAGGCGCAGGCGGTGCTTTCGTTTGGTGGCGCGTGGATACCGACCACTTCGGGCATTTCCCTCGAACGGGAGACGACGATCCCGCAGGACGAAGTCTTCGCCTTTCTCCGGCGTCACCGCGCGGCTCTCGGCGCGCACCCACCCGAGCTCGTCGATCCGGCGCTGCGCGACGCGCATCCCGCCGACGTCGACGACCTTCTCGACGTCGAGGTGCTGTCGGCGGTCGACGGCGAGTTCGAGCTCGCGGTCCGCTGGAGCGTCGAGGGGACGCCGATCGAGCTCGCCGACATCGTCGCGGCGAAGCGGAAGAAGCAGCACGTCGTGCTGGCGGGGGCGAAATGGGTCGCCGCCTCGTCGCCCGCCTTCGCCTGGATCGACGATCTCCCGAAGGAGCGCTTCACCGGCAAGCGCGCGAAAAACGTCCGCGTCCGCGCGATCGAGTGGCTTCGGATCCGCAGCTCGGTGTCGACGCTCCGGATCACGGGCGAGAGCGCGGGGGCGGAGGTTCTCGAGAACCTCTCCTCGCTCCGCACGACAGGAGAAGCGCCCGACCCTGCGTCGTTCGGAATCGACCTCTACGCGTACCAGCAGACCGGCTACCGCTGGCTCTGGTTCCTCGACCAGCAGAGCTTCGGGGGACTGCTCTGCGACGACATGGGGCTCGGCAAGACGCACCAGGCGATGGCTCTCGTGCGCGCGATCACGGCGGGCGATCCGGCGGCGAGGATTCTCGTCGTCTGCCCGACCTCGGTCCTCGACCACTGGAGGACGAAGCTCGCCGACCACCTGCCTGACACGTCGGTGGAGACCTTCACCGGAGGCACGCCCGGCTGGTCGCGCCTCGTCCTCGCCTCGTACGGCATCGCGCGCAACCACGCCGCCGCACTCGCGCGCGTCCGCTGGGATCTGCTCGTTCTCGACGAGATCCAGACGATCAAGAACCGGAACACCGTGACGCACCAGGCGCTGTCGTCGCTCCCGCGCCGCATCGCGTTAGGCCTGACCGGCACGCCGGTCGAGAACCACGTCGGCGAGCTGCGCACGCTGCTCGACTTCGTGCAGCCCGGCTACCTCCCGGGCGAGGCGTCGTTCGAGCGCCACTTCGCGGGCCCGATCGAGCGCGATGTTCCAGGCGCGCGCGACCGCCTCGCCCGCCTCATCGACCCGTTCGTCCTCCGACGAACGAAGGCGCAGGTGCTCCCGCAGCTTCCCGAGAAGATCATCGACGTCCGCCACTGCGAGCTCACCGAGGAGCAGCGCGTCCTCTATCGCGAGGTGCTCGCGGGACGAGGCAAGAGTGTCGCCGACGACCTCGCGAGCGGGCGCCAGATCTCGTACCTTCACGTCTTCGCCGTGCTCAACTACCTCAAGCAGGTCTGCAACCACCCGGCGCTCTTCCACGAGGACCACGACCCCGACCGCTACTCTTCCGGCAAGTGGGAGCTCTTCCGCGAGCTCCTCGGCGAGTCGCTCGACAGCGGGCTCAAGGTCGTCGTCTTCAGCCAGTACGTCGGCATGCTGCGGATGATCGAGACGCACCTCGACAGAAACGCGATCGGCTTCGCGACGATCAAGGGGGACACGAAGGACCGCGGCGCGATGCTTCGCCGCTTCCGCGACGACCCCGAATGCCGCGTCTTCACCGCGAGCCTGCGGGCCGGCGGCGTCGGCATCGACCTGACTCCGGCCTCGGTCGTCATCCACTACGACCGCTGGTGGAACCAGGCGCGCGAGGACCAGGCGACCGACCGCGTGCATCGGTTAGGCCAGAACCGCGGCGTCCAGGTGATCAAGCTCATCACCAAGGGAACGCTCGAAGAGAAGATCGACGCGATGATCGCCCGCAAGGGGGAGCTCGCCTCCGATCTCGTCCGCGAGGACGACCCCACGCTCGCGAAGCAGTTCACGCGAGAGCAGTTGCGCGAGCTGCTGCGGGACGATCTGGGGGAGTGAGGCGGGGGCGGGCGGCCTGAACAGCCCCGCGCGACAGTGCCGGCTCGCGGCGCGCAAACCACAATCTTCCAGACCTTCGATGCACGCCGGCGGCGTGCCAGAAGGTAGCCCCGGGTCGCCACGCAATGCGGGGCGACCCGGGGTTGGCGATCGAAGCTTCAGGTGCACCCCGGAGGGGTGCCAGATCCCAACGGTCTCGCGATTCGCTGGCACCCCTGCCGGGGTGCGTCCCACGATGCGGACGGACACCGGGGGTCGCCTGCGGCGACCCCCGGCTACCTTCTGACATCCCTCCGGGATGTCGAGGCGCCAGCGCCGCCCGCCCGCCTAACGCTTCTCGAACTCCGCGAACCAGTTCTGGACGTAGACCATCGCGGCGTCCTCGAGCGGAAGCGACTGAACCGTCACGAACCCCGAGCCGTCGGGAAGCACGTCGAAGCCGCTGCTCACGTCGAGATCGTGCGCCTTGCCGTCGAAAAGCTGCTTCGGCGCGCTGAACGAGACGCTCGCCCCTCTCGTGACGGAAACGACGCGGATCGAGTCCTGATAGCGGAAGTAGAGCGACTTCCCGTCTCGGCTCCACCTCATCCCCGCTCCGCCTCCGCGCGAGATCTGCGTCCGCTGCTCGCCGCTCGGGAAACGGGCAGCCCAGACTTCGTTCGATCCGGAATCGTCCGACAAGAACGCCGCGATCTCCCCATCAGGTGAGAGCGCCGCGGACCGGGCCCGCTTCGTCGACTCGGAAAACGGCCGCGGTTTCGAGCCCTTCTCGAACGCCGTCCACTCCAGCCTGTCGTCGTTCCTGATGCCGAACTTCGTGTAGAGCACTCCTGCACCGTCCGCAAGCAGCTGCCCCATGAACCCGTCGTTGACCCGCACCAGGTCGCCTCCTCCGGCGAGGTCGGCGAAGTAGAGTCCGTTCTCGGGAGACGACCAGTCCTCCGGGCGGCGACGGCTCACGAGAAGTCGCGCACCGTCAGGCGACCAGGCGTCCGCCGTCTCCTGACCTTTGGCGTCGCTCACCCGCCTCGTCGCGCCACTCGCGAGATTCACTGTCCAGAGATTCGCGTCGTCCTTTTCGTCCTGCGTGTAGGCGAGCATCGTCCCGGACGGAGAGAGCAGCGGCAGCGAGAGCCCCTCGCCGGGTTCCCCGACCGTCCCGGTCACGGAGCCCGTCATGTCGACGCGCACGACGCGCCCCGGGCGCCGCTCGACGTTTCTCGAGTAGACGAGCGCTCCGTCGGTCGAAACCGAGGGAGCGAAGCCGTCGGCATCGATCAAAAACGGCTCGCCCGTTGCCTGAAGTTTGTCGAGCGAGAACGGGATCGCCCAGACGCCGCGCCTCGGGTGCCTCGCGAAGACGACATGGCCCGTCGGCGAGTAGCGCGCCGAACTGTGATGGCCGTCCACGAGCGCGAGCTTCGTGACGATCTTTCCGTCCCGGATTACGTCGACGCGCGACGCATCACCGACGAGATGCGCCGAGCCGAGAATCGACGTGCCGTCGGGCAGGAGTGCGAGCGTGTGGTAGTCGATGAGATCGTCGGGCGCCTTCATCAACTCGCGAAGCGTGCCGCCGTTGGCCGACACTTCGAGCAGGCCGCCACGCCACTGCCCGAGGGTGATCCGGTCGCGGCGGTCCCAGGCGGACGCGATCGAGCGGCGCGCCGTCGGTATCTCGCAGATCATCGTCGGCGACGATCCGTCGACCTTCACCTTCCAGAGCTTCTCGTCGTTGACGAACGCGAGCCATTGACTGTCGGGCGACCACGTGTACGTCGTACGGCCGAATCCCTTCGACTCCGTCACGCGCCTTGGCGTGGCGCGATCGAGGTCGCGAATCCAGATCGCATTGAACGCGAGGTACGCGACTCTCTTTCCGTCGGGCGAAAGCTCCCCGCCTGCTACGGCATCCGCGTCGACGACCGGAATGATCGTGAGCTTTCGAAGCGGAAGGTCGCCTCCGCCTCCGCGGCGCGTGACGACGAGCGCGGCGGCGATCGCGATCGCCACGACCGCGATCAACCAGGGAACAAGTGACGCGAATCGACGCGGTCTCGCAGTCTCGTTCGCCCGCGCCGACGACGCACCGGGCATCTCCTGCGTGTCGTCCTGCAGCTCGACCAGCGCGTCACCGACATCGCGCAGACGCTTGCCCGGATTCTTCACGAGGCAGCGCCGCAATATCCGAAGCACTGCCGGCGGAGTGTCAGGAGGCAGCTGGCTCCAGTCGGGATCGGCGCGCAGAACCGCCGCGAGCGTGTCGGAAACGGTGTCGCCTTCGAAGAGACGCCGCCCCGTGAGCATCTCCCATAGCACGACGCCGAACGCCCAGACGTCGGCGCGCTTGTCGACCCGCTTTCCGCGCGCCTGCTCGGGGCTCATGTAGGCGGCGGTGCCGAGAATCATCCCGGCGTGCGTCGCGGCGCGGACCATCGTCGGCGAGTTCGAGAAGTCGCTGTCCCCTTCCTCGCTGTCGAGCGCCTTCGCAAGGCCGAAGTCGAGGACCTTCACGTTGCCGTTCTCGTCGACCTTGACGTTCGCCGGTTTGAGATCGCGATGAACGACGCCCTTGTCGTGCGCCGCCTCGAGCGCGTCGGCGATCTGCTTCGCGATCTCGATCGCATCGTCGACCGGAATCGCCCCGCGCCGGATCCGGTCCGAAAGGTCCTCGCCCGCCGCGAGCTCCATCACGAGGAAGCGCGACCCTTCGACTTCCTCGAAGCCGTAGATCGACGCGATGCGCGGATGATTGAGCGACGCGAGCACGCGCGCCTCACGTTCGAAACGCCCGAGGCGCTCCGCATCCTTCACGAACTCCTCGGGGAGCACCTTGATCGCGACGTCGCGGCCGAGCTTCGTATCGCGCGCGCGAAACACTTCGCCCATCCCACCCTTGCCGATGGATGCAGAGATCTCGTAATGCAGCAGCTTCGCGCCGGGAGAGACGTTCATGGGATGGACGCGAGTATACGAGAGTTTTGGAACCTTTCGTTCGGCTGCGCCGCGCCGTCGGCCGGGGTTGGGTGTGACCCCAATGGCCTTAAGTTAAGGAGAAGAATCCGAAGTTAGAACGTTGAACGATGAACTGAGAACCCAGAAACCCCCACCGGATGCCTATTTCTGGGTTCAGACTTCAGCGTTCAGCGTTCTAACTTCAGGGTTTTGCGCTTAACTTAAGACCATTGGGTGTGACCCCAGGTCCTACTCTTCCGGCTCCGGCTCGCCGAGCATCGAGGCACGCTCGTGGCGGAACCTGCCGCTGATCAGGAGCGCGGGGAGCAGCGTGATCGACGCCAGACAACTGAGCGCGATGCCGACGACCGAGGAGATGCCGAGCGAGCGGACGCCCGGATAGTGCGAGATCGCGAACGTCGCGAAGCCGACGATCGACATCATGGCGGCGAGCACCACCGCGCGTCCCGTCTCCGTCGCGGTCCGGTTGAAGTGCTCCGGCCCCTCGTCGTAGCGCTGGATCATGTAGATCGCGTAATCGGTCGCAGTGCCGACGAGCATCAGCCCAGCAAAGATGTTCATGAAGTTGAAGTCGAGGCCAATGAGCGCCATGCAGCCCAACATGCATGTACACCCGACGATGAATGGCACGAAGACGAGGCATGCGCGGGAAAACGACCTGAAGCCGACCCAGACGAGGCCGAAGACGAGCACGAGACCGAGCAGGCTCGCCCGGGTCGCGTCGGCATAGGTGATGTTCCGCAGCGCCTCGGAGACCAGGTTCACTCCGGTCAACGCACCCTCGGGGTGCTTCGCGCGAAAGTCCTGAAGTCCCTTCGGAAGCGTCCGCGGCCATTTGGCCTCCATCGGGTAGACGTAGACGATCGACATCGTCCCTTTGGGAGTCTTCTTGACGAAGCGCTGCAGCCCCTCACCGAGGCCCAGACGCTCGAGCGTATCGACGGTAAGCGGCTCCTCGGGGTGGAGCGCCTTCGCGAAACCGGCCAGGTATCCGTCGTAGACGTCAGGGCGGAAGCCGCTCTCCGCAAGTCCAGCACGCAGCGTCGCCTCGATTCGCGTCGCGGAAAACTCACCCTCCGATCCGGCGGCGAGCCGCGCCATGACTTCCCTCTGTCTCTGCTCGCTCGGAATGAAGGTCGCGATCGACTGGTAGGAACTGATCGTCCCGTCCTTGACGAGGCGGTCGAGGTCGGGCATCGCCGCCTCGGTTTTCGCGATCGCATCCGCAGCCGACGTTCCCTCGACTCCGTACATCATGAAGTCGAACGACTGCCCGAACTTATTCGTGACGTACTCCTGCAGACCTAACGGCACGTTCCCCTTCGATCGAAGGTTCTGGAGGCTGTCGCTGAACTTCAGGCCCTTCGCGGCGAAGCCGAACACCACGAAGAGCAGGGCCCAGGCAACGATCACGACCTTCGGGCGCTTCATGCTCGCGAGCACGATCCGGCCCGATCCGAATGCGTGCACCTTGAGACGCCGCTTTCCTTCGCGATGCTTCTCGATGATGACGAGCATCGCAGGGAGGACGAAGACGACGCAGAGCAGGAAGACGAGGATGCCGCTCCCGGTGAGGAAACCGAGTTCGGTCATTCCGCGGAAGTCGGTCGCCAGGAATGCGTAGAACGTCGCGGCGGTCGTCAACGCGCCGACGATGACTCCCGGCAAACCGTGCCGCATGAGGACTTTGACGGCATCGATCACGCCCGCGCCATGGTTTCGCTCGTCGACGTACCGCTCGTAGAGGACGGTCATGAAGTCGAGCCCGAGCCCGGCGAGCAGAGCCGCGAATCCGGTGCTCGCCGCCGACAGCTTGCCGAACACGAGCACGCCCATTGCGAAGGTGATCACGATCGCGGCGGTCATCGGCACGGCCGCGTAAAGCATTGCGGAGGGGCGCCGGTAAGCCCATAGATAAAGCAGCAGCACGCCGACCATCGACGCGATGCTGTTGATCGTCATGTCGCGGCGGATGATCTTCTCGTCGGCCGCGGCGATCGCGTAACCGCCGGTGTAGCCGTAGGTCGGCAGCGCGACCCCCGGATTCGCGGCGCTGAATTCCTTCGACGCGCGCTCCGTGATCGCGACCGTCGCCTCCATCACCTTGCGGCTGTACGGGAGATCCTGCGCTGCCTTGCGAGGTTTGGCGATGATGAGCGCCGTCGTCTGGTCGGACGAGATGTAGTAGCCGCTCGTGTAATCGATCTTCGGTCCGCCGCCCGCGCGCTTGAGCGTGTCGAGATAAACCGGCAGCAGGTTGAACGGATCGACGCGGATCAGATCCTCGGCGATCGACGACTGCGGCGTCTGCAGTAGCGACTTGTTTCGCGCGATCGACGAGCGGATGCTCTCGTCCGATAGCTTCCCGGCCACCGCGTCGAGCTGCTTCCCGTCAAGCACGAGCATCGAGTAGGGCATCACTTTGTCGATGATCGAGATCGGGTTCGGCATCTTCCAGGTGACCGTCTCGATCATCTCCGACTTCTGGAGCGACTCGCCGATACTGTCGAGGATCGAGGTGTAGGTGTCGGGGCGGGAGCCCTTCGGGAAGTCGATGACGATGACGTGGAAATCGAGCGTCCCCGTCTCGCGGATGATCGACCGGAACTCGTTGACCTCCCGGTTGTTCTCCGGCATCAGGTTGAGGACGTCGGGGTCGAGCTGGAGACGCGTCGCCACTCCCATCGAGGCCAGCACGATCACCCCCGTGACGATCAGGATCGTCCAGGGGCGGCGGAGAATCAGCGCGGTCGCGCGTTCAATGAGTGACGAGAACAATCGGGCTCTCCAGAAGGGACATGGGGTCGTATCTTAGCAAAAGCAGGCGGGAGGCGAAGGGCGAGAGGCGAAGAGCAGGCTGAGCGTGCGTTCTCGTAGCGCCCGCGTCCCGCGGGCAGCCACGCCGGCGTCTCGCCGGCGTGGAGCGGTCGATCAGCCTCGCGAGCGAGACGCTCGCGAGGAAGCCGGCGGGTACGCCGGCGCTACGAGGGGCCTCGGCTTGCTCATCGCCTCTCGCCTTTCGCCTCTCGCCTGCCTCAGACGAAGCTCGCCTCGAACGAGTTCCGGGCGATCGTCTCGATCTCTTCGCGGGTCAGGCCGAGTGCCTCGGCGGTCGCGACGTAGTTGTCACCGATGTAGCCGCCGAAGTAGGCCGGGTCGTCGGAGTTGATCGTGACTTTCACGCCGAGGTCGAGGAGGCGCTTCAGGTTGTGGTCGCGGAGGGTGTCGAAGACGCGGAGCTTCACGTTCGAAAGGGGGCAGACGGTGAGCGGGATCTGCTCGTCGACGAGCCGCTTCACGAGGTCGGGATCCTCGAGGCAGCGGACGCCGTGGTCGATGCGGCGAACCTTGAGGATGTCGAGCGCCTCGCGGATGTACTCCGGCGGACCCTCTTCTCCCGCATGCGCCACCGGGATAAGCCCCTCGGCGCGCGCCCGTTCGAAGACGCGCGCGAACTTCGACGGCGGATGCCCTCGTTCCGACGAGTCGAGCCCCACGCCGATGATCGCGTCGCGGTACCTCAGCGCCTCGGTGAGTGTCGTCATCGCCTCGTCCTCGCTGAGATGTCGGAGGAAGCAGAGGATCAGCGCCGAGGTCACGCCGAGCTCGAGCTTCGCCTCGCGCTGCGCGTCGAGCAGGCCGAGGATCACCGTCTCGTACCGGATCCCGCGGCTCGTGTGCGTCTGCGGGTCGAAGAAGATCTCGGCGTGCTGCAGCCCCTGTGACGCCGCCCTGCGGAAGTAGGCCATCGCCATCTCGGCGAAGTCCTCGCGTCTCTGCAGGACGCCGGCCCCCTCGTAGTAGATGTCGAGAAATGTCTGGAGGTCGTTGAACTGGTATGCGGCGCGAAGCGCTGCGACGCTCGGGTAGCGGATCCCGATTCCGTTCCGCTTCGCGAGCGCGAACATCAGCTCGGGCTCGAGCGTCCCCTCGATATGGAGGTGGAGCTCGGCTTTCGGCAGCGCCGTGATGAAGTCTCGCATGGTCGTCAGTGCGGCAGCCCGAAAGCATAGTAGAGGAGGCAAACTGCCGCGAGCACGATCGCGCCTCCACTGATTTCTCGCGCGCGCCCCGCCGCAAGCTTCATGACGGGCCAGAGGACGAGTCCGGCGGTGAGGCCGTTCGCGATGTTGTAGGTGAAGACCATCACGACGATCGTCGCGAAGGCGGGGACGAGCTCGGTCAGGTCGTCGAGCGCGATCTCGCGGATCGAGCCGATCATCAGCACGCCGACGGCGATCAGTGCCGGAGCGTAGGCGAACTGCATCGCCTGCAGCGGCTCGACGAGCGGGACGAAGAAGAGCGCGACGCCGAAGAGGAGACCCGTAACGACCGCGGCAAGCCCCGTCCGCGCCCCTTCGCGGATCCCGGTCGCCGACTCGATGTAGGCGCCGCTCGTCGACGTGCCGACCAGGCCGCTGAGCACGCAGGCAACGGCGTCGACCGTCATCGGCCGCTCGATCTCCGGCAGGTTCCCCTTCTCGTCGAGCATGTTCCCCGCCGCGCCGACGCCGACGAGCGTTCCGAGCGTGTCGAGGAAGCTCATGAGGAAGAGCGTCAGCAGGATCGGGATGAAGCTGGCCTTGAGCACGCCGGCGATGTCGAGCTGAAGCGCGATCGGCGCGAGCGAGTAGTCGCCGGTGAACGGCATCGCCATGATCGCCTTTGGCGCACTGCCGTAGCCGAGCAACCCGCCCGCGATGGCCGTGAGCGCAATACCGATGAGGATGCCGCCCTTCACCTTCCGCTGCAGCAGCACCATGATCACGACGAAGCCGCAGATCGCGAGCAGGACGGTGGGCGACGTGATGTCGCCGATCTTCACCGGGACGGCGGGAGCGCGAAGGAAGGCTCCGTCGGGCGTCGCGAGCGCGGCCACCGGCATCCCCGTCGCGCCGCTCGTGACGATCCCCGTCTCGTACAGACCGATGAAGGCGAGGAAGAGGCCGATGCCGACCGCGAAGCTCTGCTTGAGGCTCGGCGAGATCGAGCGCGCGAGCCAGCCGCGAATTCCGAGCAGCGTGATGATCAGGAAGAGAACGCCGCTGACGAAGACCGCCCCGAGCCGCTGCTGCCACGAGATGCCTAACGCGGCGAGGCCGAACGCGATGAAGGCGTTCTCACCCATGTACGGCGCGACTGCGATCGGCCGGTTCGCCCAGAGCCCCATGAGGACCGACCCGACGAGCGCGACGAGGATCGTAGCGACCGTGCTCGGCCCCGCCGGAATGCCGGCAAACGAGAGAATCGCAGGATTGACGACGACGATGTAGGCCATCGCGACGAACGTCGTGGCGCCTCCGAGCACCTCGGTGCGCACGCTCGTCTCCCGCTCGGAAAGGTGGAAGAAGGAATCGAGGGAGGGCATGACCGAAAGTATATCGATAGGCGAAGGCGAGAGGCGAAAGGCGAGAGGCGAGAGGCGATGAGCAGGCGCCTCGTAGCGCCCGCGTCTCGCGGGCGGCCTCGCCGGCGCTACGAAAAGCAATCGGGACGCCGACTCGCGCCGGCGCCCCGATCCCAATGCCTGCTTTGGCCTTTGGCCTCTGGCCTCTGGCCCGCCTTACTGCCTGCTTATCGCCTCTCGCCTATCGCCTCTCGCCTGCTTCTTACGGCGCCGCCGGCACCGGCGTTGCGGGCTGCGGTGGGAACTGCGTCTCCTTCAGCCCCTCGCCGTTCTCCGCGACGATCGCCTTGTACCAGGGTTCGCAGTAGGCGGGGTGCGTCACGCCTCCCTGCGCGTCGCGCACGTTGCCGTCGAGATACTTCCAGAGAAGGTGCTCGCCGAGCTTGCGCCAGCGCGTGGTGACCATGTCGCCCGTCTTCACCGAGTAGTCGGTGAGGTAGTCGCGCGCGAGGCCGGGGGCGCGGTTGTAGAGATCGACCGCTGCCTTCTCCAACTCTGGCTGCTGGGCGAAGAACTGGCTCTCCAGCTCCCCCTGCACCTGCTCGACGTCGACGATCATGTCGCTGTAGCGCGAGTAGGCCCAGTTCGACACGAAGTTGAAGGTCCAGAACGCCGAGTCCCAGTTGAACTCCTTGAAGTTCCCGGAACCGACCGCGAAGCTCTTCGGCACGTCGCGGATGCCGCAATACATCGGCGTATAGACGGTGCTGTAGGTATCGTCGAGGCCGAACCAGAGGATGCCGCCGATCGGGTTAGGGAGCCACGCGCGCGACTGCGCGACGAACGAGAAGCCGGTCTGCTGCGTCGAGATCGCGCGCTCGTGGACGTACTTCTTCCCTTCGAACTCCCATTCCATCGGGCGCCAGCGGTACGGAAGCTTGAACGGCCCCGCGCCGATCCCTTTCGTCATGTCGAACTCGGTCCCCTCGTAATGGTCGCGCATGAGCGCCATCACGTCGCGGAGAGAGAGCTTCTTGTCGGGCTTGATCCAGAGCGGCAGCGGATCCGCTCCCGGCTCCGCCTTCACGTAGTCGATCGAGAAATTCATCGACGGCGCCGAGCGGCGGAAGACGCTCCAGACGCGCGCCTCGCAGAAGCGGAGCGCGCCGAAGTCGAGCGGCGCGTATGTGTCGGCGAAGCTGAACTCCGCGTCCTTCCCCTTGAACCAACCCTTCTCTCGCGCGAAGCTGATGACGTCCTTCGAATAGAGGACGTTCGCCGAGTCGTTGAGCGGGAACTGGCGGATGCGCGCCTGGTTGGCGTGCGCGGAGATGTAGCCGTCGGGGATGCGCCGCGCGACCCAGAGCGCGCCCGTCTGCTTCTCCCCTTTGCCGATCATCTCCATGATCCAGACTTCGTTCGGGTCGGAGATCGAGAACGACTCGCCGGTCGAGGCATAGCCGAATTCGCCGAGAAGCTTGCCGATGACCTCGACCGCCTCGCGCGCCGTCTTCGCGCGCTCGAGCGCGATGTACATCATCGAGCCGTAGTCGATGATCCCCGAAGGGCCTTCGAGCTCCTTGCGACCGCCGAAGGTCGTCTCGCCGATCGCGACCTGGTACTCGTTCATGTTGCCGACGACCGAATAGGTCTGCGCGGGCTGCGGGATCTTGCCGAGGAACTTGCCGGTGTCCCACTCGATGATGTCGCGCATCGCGCCGGGCGCGTTGACACGCGCCGGGGTGAAGTAGAGCTCGCCGTAGAGCTCGTGCGAGTCGGCAGCGTAGGTGATCATCGCCGAACCGTCCGCCGATGCTCCCTTGGTGACGAGAATGTTGGTACAGGCGCGGGCGTCGGGCGACGCGGCAACGAGCGCCGTGGCCGCGACGAGGGCTATTGCGATTCGTTTGGTGAACAAGGTAGTTCTCTCCCTGGGGACCAGGTCGGTCCGGAGAGGGCAAACGCCGGGTGGGGCGGGGCGAATTTCGCGAACGATCGGGTATGGCCGACGTCAGACGTTAGCAGCTTGAAGTTAGAAGTTAGAACGTTGAACGTTGAATCCAGAAAGGGACCGTTTCTGGATTCAACGTTCAACGTTCTAACTTCTAACTTCGGTTTCTTTCGAAGACACGCACTCCCCAGATCTAGCCAAGAAGCACCTCCGCCTCCCCCTGCCCCACCACTCTCCCTCTCTCCAACACGACCACCTCGTCGGCAAGGGCCCGGGCCTCGGCGGGGTCGTGCGCCACGACGATCATCGGGACACCAGTCGCGCGCTGCCGTTCGCGGAGGAAGGCGATCAGGCGCTCCTTGAGAGCGACGTCGATCCCGGCGAACGGCTCGTCGAGCACGACCAGGCGCGGTGACCGGGCGAGAGCGCGCGCGATCGCGACGCGACGCTTTTCTCCGCCGGAGAGACGGCCCGCGCGCGTGCGCCGCAGCGGGGCGAGCCCGAAGGCGTCGATCAGGGCGTCGACCTCGGTCAGCTTCGCGTCGTCGCTCGCGCCGTACGCGACGTTCGCGTCGACGGAAAGATGGGGGAAGACGCAGTCGTCCTGCGGCGCGTAGCCGATCATGCGATCGGAAGGCGCGACGAAGACTCCGCTCGCGACGTCGGAGAGGAGCCGTTCGCCTAACGTGACCGTCCCCTGCTCGGCACGGCGCATCCCGGTTAGCAGCTCGAGGAGCGACGTCTTCCCCGCACCCGACGGCCCGAAGAGGGCGAGACGCGCCGAGGATGCCGTGAAATCGAGCTCGAGATCGAAGTGCGGCAGGCCGAGACGGACCGACTCGAAGCGGATCGTCATGCCGAGCGCCTCCGGAGCACGAGCTCGCTGAGCCAGACCGCGACGAAGGCGATGACGGCGGAAATGACGACGAGCGCCATTGCGTCGCTGTCGTGCGCGAGCTGAACGAAGTTGTAGATCGACACCGAGAGCGTCGCCGTCTCGCCCGGAATCGCGCCGGCGACCATCACGGTCGCGCCGAACTCACCGAGGGCGCGCGCGAAGGCGAGGATCGCGCCACCGATGACGCCGCGGAGCGCGAGAGGAAGCGTGATCGTCACGAAGACGCGCAGCTCGCGCGCGCCGAGCGTGCGGGCGACATCCTCGAGCCGGTGGTTCACCTGCTCGAAGGCGACGCGCGCGGTGCGGACGTAAAGCGGCAGCGCCATCACCATCATCGCGAGCACGACGCCGCGCCAGGTGAAGACGACGTCGATGCCGAGATCGTGAAGGAAGCCGCCTAACGCGTTCCGACGCGAGAAGAGCTTCAGGAGAATGAGTCCCGTTGCAACGGGAGGAAGAACGAGCGGAAGCGCGACGAGCGTCTCGACGAGCGCCTTGCCGCGAAAGTCGCGCCGCGCAAGAAACCACGCGATCAGCGTTCCCGGTGGCACGAGAAGAAGCGTCGCGGCGGCCGCGACGCGGATCGTGAACCAGACGATCTGGGCGGTGTCTCCCATCGCCTCACTTCACCACGAAGCCGTGCTTCACGAAGATCGACTTCGCTTCGGCTGACTCGAGGAACGCGACGAACCTGCGCGCTTCGACGACGTTCGCCGATTCGGAGAGCACGGCGACGGGATAGGAAATCGACGGTGCGTCGGCACCCGTGACGATGAAGGCGATCCGCACTCCCTTCGCGAGCTTCGCGTCGGTCGTGTAGACGACGCCGGCCTCGACGTTGCCTCCTTCGACGGCGAGAAGCGCGCCACGGACGTTCTCCGTCGCGATCACCTTCGGCGCGACCTTCGGCCACTGTCCGGTGCGCTCGATCCACTGCTTCGCATAGATGCCCGCGGGAACGGTCGACGGCTCGGCGAGCGCGATGCGGGCGACGGCAGATGACGCGAGGTCGGAGGCGCTATTCAACTTCAGCCCGGAGTCCGACGGAACGATGACGGCAAGAGCGTTGGAGAGTAAGGCGCGACGGCTGTCGCGAACGACGAGACCCTTGCGGTCGAGCGCATCCATCTTCGCCTCGTCGGCGGAGAAGAAGACGTCGCCCGGCGCGCCTTCCTCGATCTGGCGCGCGAGGAGACTCGAAGCGCCGAAGTTGAGCCTGAGCTTCGCGCCCCCCTTCGTCTCCCAGGCCTTACCAACCTCGGTGAGCGCGTCCGAGAGACTCGCCGCCGCGTGGATGCGAAGCTCCGCCGCGGAGGCGAAAGTGGCGAAGATCGCGCAAAGCGCGATCGAGAAAAGTCTGTTGTTCATTCGCGAAGAGAGCCCGCGGCTGAGGTTACGGGCCGGGGAGCCGGAATGTCAACGGGGAAAGATATTCGATCGGAATCGCGCGTCCCTCACACCTTCTTCGCGATTTCCTTCACCAGCGGCTCGACGGCGCGCAGCGCGCGCTCCTGCATCCGGCGGTAGAGCGCGAGAATCGTTCTGCCTTCGCTCGTCAACTTCGCGCCGCCGGCGCCTCCGCGAGTCGATTCGACGAGTGGCTCGCGGAAGGCCTCGTTCATCGTGCGAACGAGTGACCAGGCGCGCATGTACGACATGCCGAGTTCCTTCGCGGCGCCGCGGATCGAACCGGAGCTCCCGATCGCCTCCAGCAGGTCGGCCTTGCCCGGTCCGAGCAGGATCACGTCACCCCGCATCACGCGGAGCCGGGGAAGGACGTCGATCTTCGCTCTCTTCGGGGGCATGGCTCGGGAATGGTATCGGAAGCGGCGAAGCACGATCCAATTCTTCATTCTTCATTCGACATTCTTCATTCGACATTTCGGTGTTGCCAGCTCGCGCGGAAACCGAAATGAAGAATGTCGAATGGAGTATGAAGAATGAAGAAAGGGGCGCACCACGCCGGCGCCAGCACCAAGACGGAGAGATTGCCCCGCGGGCGGAACGCCCGCGGTCCTGCCGGCGGGACGCCGGCGCTATGAAGCCCCCTCGCCTGCTTTGACCTATGACCTTTGACCTTTGACCTGCCGTCCGTTGTCGAACCGGTCCCGGTCGATCAGGCACATCGCCGGGTCGACGACGACGCGGCGCGGCTCGTCGTCGAGGACGAGGCGCAGCACGTGCTCTCCGCTCAGGATCCGAAGTTTCGACGAGGAGAGAATCCTCTCCTCCGCATCGTCCCCGTACACGGCGAACCCGACTAACTCATCCATCGCGATCGCCGACTCACTGCCGTCGTCGTTCACTTTCGTCTTCGCTGCCTTCACGCGAACCTCGAGCTCCCACTTCCCGTCGGAGCGCTTCGACGCCGTCGCATCCTCGAGTTTGACGTCGTAGAGAACGACCTCGCTGGTCCACTGCGCGACGAGCGGTCGGAGCGGTTCGGGCGATGCCGCGAGAAGGCGCGCGACGAGCTGCGACGCTGCGGGCGCATGTCCCCCGCCGCTCTCTGCGACGTAGAACTCCTGCAGCGCGCCGTTCGTCGCCGCTTCGCCGATCAGGTCGGCGATCGCATGCATGACGATCGCACCCTTGCCGTAGTAGATGTGGTCCTCGCCTTCGACCCGGTCGAGCGGCGGCTCGGGCGGAGTGGCGTCAGCGCGCCCCGCCAGATACCGGTCGAGCTCGAGCACCAGCTCGTTCCGTACCATCTCGTCGCCGAATGCCCGCCGCATCACCATCAGCTCGCTGTACTTCGTGAGCGATTCGACGATCGCAGACGCGCCGGGCGCCGTGGCGGCCGTGAGTCCCAGCCCCCACCACTGGTGCGCCACTTCGTGGGAGACGCGCCGGTAGACGACGTCGATCGGCGCATCGTCCCGCACGTCCTTGAGGAAACCGCGCTTGTCGGTGACGACGACGGTGTCGGGCTGCGCGAATCCGCCGAAGTTCCAGTACGAGGGGATCTCGACGACCCTTAGCTGCCGGTGCCGATAAGGCGCGACGTTCTCTTCCATGTAGCCCAGCGTGTCGCCCGCCGCGCGCAGAATCCGCGCGAGATTCCGGTCGTGGCCCGACCGGTACCAGACCTCGACCGCGACGTCGCCGCGCTGCTCCCGCACGACTTCGTAGCGCGCCGACATGACGTTGATCCGGTTCGCGACCGGCACGTCGGAGACGTAACGGAAAACCGGGCGTCCCTCCTCCGTCCAGGCACGATCGAGACGCCCCGAGGTGATGGCGGTCTGGTCGGGTGCGGTCGAGAGCGTCAGGTCGAACGTCACGCGCTCGCCGCCCACCTGCGCGTCGTCGCTCAGATCGCCGCTGACTCCAGGATCCCGCACCACGGGTGGGAGACCGTGCTCCCGCCTCTCACGGGGGTCGCGCAGCTCGTAGCTCGCACGGTAGCCTAACGTCGGGAAGCAGACCCATCCCGGGATCCAGCTGCCGTTCTCCACGATCATCGTCTGCGGCGAACCCTCGGTGATGCCGCGGTTCTCGAACGTGACGTCGAACGAGAGGGTCGTCCGCGCCCCGGGCTCGAGAGGCGTGTCGAAGTCGAGCCGATACTGGCCGTATCGCGCGTCGCGCGTCACGAGCCTCGCGCCGGCAGCGGCGATCGAGTCGAGGCGCGCCTCGCGCCGCACCGTGACGAAAAGCCCCGGAATCGGCGCTTCACTTCTGTTCAACAGCTCGTATCGCCCCCTGACGCGATAGGCGCGATCCTCGGGGCGAAGGTCCACCCTCGCCTCGATGCGGGTGATCGAAGGCTGGGCGAGCGGCTCGATCCTCTTCCACTGCTTCTCATAGCCGGCCTTCCAGGCGAGAACGTCGCTCGAGCTCTCGTACCGGTTGAGGACGTTCGTGTTCCGAAAGATCCAGCCGCCAGCCAGAAGCGCCACCGCGGCGCACGACGCCAGCAACACGCGCGCCGGAAGCGAAGCGTCGCGAACGACGCGCCGCGGCGATCGCAGGCGCGCACCCGGCTCACGCCGCCAGACGAGCGACGCGCCGACGAGCAGCAGCGCAGCAATCGCGCCCCACACGATTGTGTACGCGTGGAACGGCACGACATAGTCGCCGAAGCCGTTCATCTCCGAATGCACGACCGACGGAAGCGCACCGAAGCGCCAGAGCCTGTGGTCGAGCCCGACGACGTCGCCTCGTTGCGAGTAGATCGCGACGAGGACGAGCGCGAAGATCCCGACGAACCTTCCCGGGCTCAACGTGTGCACCGCCACTGCGGCGGCGGCGAATAGCGCCAGCGGCACGAACGCGAACCAGGCGAAACCGGCCGCGACGCCCGGATCGAACGTGGATCCACCCCGGATCAGCTGCACCGAGACGGCGACGAGCGAGCCGGTCGCAATCAGCGCGCCGGCGAGAGCACAGAGCCCGAGCCACTTCGAAACGACGAAGACGAACCCTGGTGCGGGAGTCGCGTCGAGCATCGCCGAGAGCGACGTCGAGCGCTCGCGCCAGACGACCTCGGCGCTGTAATAGATGAGGATCACCGTCGCGACGATCGCGAGCGGCTGCATCATCGGCGCGAGGACGATGCCGGTCGTCGGGATCATCGCCGAGCCGTACTCGCCGCTCGTCACTTCCGAGACGATTTCCGTCGCCGCAAGCGCGCCCCAAAGAAGATTCAGCGCGAGGAAGGGGACGCTGCCGAGGATCGTTCGCACCTCGAACCGGCTCGCGGAGAGAAGCGCAGCCCAGACGGCGCGTGCGCCCCTGTCCGGTTCGACCACGACGCGCTGCGACATGACGGCGGCCGCGGGACTCACCGGATCCGCCGCCGGGGTGCGCCCGCGCCCCAGCCGCATCACGCGGAATGCGAAGATGCGGTAGAGCACCGCCCACGCGACCGAAGCCACGGCGATCCACGCAACCCGATTGAGTAGAAAGTTCCCGCCGACGACGATTAACCTGACGTTCCGCTCGGCGGGAGTCCAGAAGCGCGTCTGCTCGAAGAAGGCGGAGAGCGCGAACGGATCGACGAGCGAGGCGATCGACATCTCGCCTGCGGCTCCGGGTGCCGAAGCCGCCATCAAGGGCGAGCCCGAGAGCGCGGACGCGACGAAGTAGAGGACGTAGATCGCCACAGCTGCGGCGTAACTCGCGAGCATGCTCCGCGAGAGCGTCGCGACCACGAAGAGGATCACCGCGGCGACGATGAAGTTGGGAACGCCGACCACGGCGAGCGCCCAGAGATACGGGAGAGGCTCGACCGGTCCGATTCGCGACGGCTCGAGGCCCGGGAGCGCGAGCGCGGCGACCATCCCTGCCGCGGAAAGCGAGAAGGCGGTCAGCGCCGCAAGCAGCGAGCCTCCGAATCTCCCGAGGAGGAACTCGAGCTTTCCTACCGGCGTCGCGAAGATGAGCTCCTCGGTTCGCAACTCGCGATCGCGGACGATCGCGTTTCCGCAGAACACCGCGAGGACGAAAACCGAGAGCAGCGAGAGGAGGCCGATCGACTGCGCGATGCTGTAAGGCGAATTGACGTTGACGTTGGCAGGGCCGAACCCGGTCGCGGTCGTCACCAGCCCCGCGACGAAGAAAAGTGCTGCCGCGACGACGAAGGTCGCCTGCCTCGTGTGGTAGCGCCACTCGAACCTGAGGATTTCGATGAGCATGGGGTCGCGATGTCGTTTACGCCGGTGCGGCGTCGGGGTTTCAGATGTGAATACGCGGAGCGGCGGTGAGGGTGGACAGGGGGCGCAGTCGGACTTGCATGTTAGACATCAATTGGCGCGAGCTTCTCCGCAACGTCATCCCGACGACCGATCCCGCGAAGCGGGAGAGGAAGGAGAGATCTCGCAGGCTGGTACAGTCGAGGTTCATAGCCAACACTCCCGCTTGTGGCACATGAGTACCAGCCTGCGAGGTCCCTCCTCCTTCCCCCGCTTCGCGGGGTCACTCGTCGGGACGACAAATCGCGCGGGCATCACTTCTCGGGCAGTTTCCTGGAGGCGCAGCGAGGGACGACTCGTCACGCGTCCGCACCACGCATCCGTGCGCTTCACGTCGAGTTTACGGAGTGATGCGACGGAATCGCTCCGCGATCCGTACTCTACATATGACCATGCGATGCGATGATCGCTGCCGGGTACCGGCAGCCGTGCAGCGCCGTGTCGGCGAGAGGGCGCGATGACGGGCATTCCTCTCTTCGTCGCGCTGCTCCTGCTCGTCCCCGCCGGAATCTTCGGCATGTGTCTCCCGGTCGTCCGCGAGCTCGGGCGCCCCACTCGCCTCGCATGTGCCGCGCTCTGCGGCGCGGTCGTGCTTTCCATCGAGGCCGCGATCTTTGCTCTCGCGCAGATCCCGCTATCTCTACCTCTTCTGTTTGGGCCCCTCGTCGCCGCAAGTGCAGCGGGCGGTTGGTTTCTCTGCCGCCTTCCCGAATCACCCGGCCCCGAGAGCGCCTACCCCGGCATTCCCTGCCTGCTCGTCGTCCTCGTCTCTACCGTCTTTCTCCAGGGCGCGTTCGCAGCGGGGGGACCGGCGCTGACCTCCGGATCGATCTTCGTGGGGATGCCCGCCGTCGCAGTGTCGACGGCCGCCGGTGGAACCGCGAGGTTTCTTCCGATCTTCTGGCTCCTCGCGGGCCTTCCGCTCGTGGCCGCGCTGCTGTCGATTCACGTGAATCAGCGCCGCGGCTGGATGATCGCGGCGAGCTGGTATGCGGTGGTTTCGCTCACGCTCTCGCTCCGGCATCCGGGCGACGCCGTCGAGGTCGCCCGAATCGTCTTCGCCACCCTCGGGGCGCTCGCGGTCTTCAGTTGCGCGAAGGAGCCGCGGCTGCTGCCACTCGCGTCGATCATGCTGTGTGGCGTGGCGCTCACCGGGAACGACTCGCTCGTCATCGTCGCGGCAATCGTCGCGGGCGGCGTGGCGCGCGACGTTCGGGAGGGACTGATCCCGGCGGCGAAGCGAGCGGCCATCGTCCTGATCGGTCCCGCGGCCGCGATCGCGTTCGGCTCCGACGGTCTGCTCGCGCGGCTCGGCGCGGACCGGCTCCCGACGATCGCCGACGCCTTCACCGGCACGATCTCAACCGGCATCTTCGGTCTCACCTGGGCGCTTCCGCTCCTAGTGCTGGCCGCCATGCTGCCGGGAAAGCAGCGCCGCATCGCGTCGCTGTTGCCGATCCTCGCGCCTTGCGCCGTCCTGGTCATCGTCCTCGTTCTCGATGCCCTCGAGCTTCGGGGACAAGCGAACTGGAACGCCGCGGCGACTGCTCCCTTCGTCGCCAGCGAGGCCCTGGCGCTCCTCGTCATCACCTCCGGCCTCGCTCTCCGCGAACGATCACCACACCACGCCCGCCAGCCACATCGCACGGCGCCCGCCCGCTGATTGCGCCCGGAGACCCCGGATCCCGTCAATTTCGGCGAACATCCTCCAAGTTCGTGCGCTGGGTCACGGAATTACGCGCGGTCTGAACGCACTAATTCTGTCAGGACTTCGTCGGTCAGATGACCGGCAAGGAGAATTCTTGGCCGAAGCAGAGATCACGCGCGAATCGGGGGACGCCCGGTACCGGCACCTCGTCGATGCAGCGAGCGACGCGATCGTCGCAATCGACGAGTCGGGGACGGTGCTGTCGGCGAACCCGGCGGTACGCGCGATCTTCGGCTGGGAGCCCGAGGAGCTGATCGGCCGCAACCTCACGGTCCTCATGCCCAAGGACTTGCGCCCGGCTCACGTCGACGGGCTGCGCCGCCACCTCGAAGAAGGAAAGCACGTCCGGCGGACCGTACGGTTCCCCGGGCTTCGGAAGGACCAGCAGATCGTCGAGCTCGAAATCTCGTACGGCGAGTACGTCGGTGCGAACGGCAGCGAGTTCATCGGCATCATCCGTGACGTCACCGCGGAGGCCGAGTTCGGACGCCGTCTGAACGAGGACGAAGAGCGCTATCGCGACTTCTTCCAGAACGCGCCGATCGGCTTCCATCGGCTGGGGCCCGACGGAACCTACCTCACGATCAACAACGCCGAGCTTGCGATGCTCGGCTACGAGTACACCGAGCTCGTAGGCAAGAAGTCGCTCCGCGACCTGATCGTTCCCGAGCAACGCGAGTCGTTCGACCGGAACATCGAGGTACTCGAAGCGACGGGCGAGGTGCGCCATGTCGACTACACGCTGCTCGCGAAGGACAGGCGGCGCGTCGACGTGCGGCTTTCCGCGACCGCCCTGCGCGATGCGGCAGGAAAGATCGTGGCGACGCGTGGAACGATCGTCGACGTCACCTTCGAGCACGAGACGCTTTCGGCGCTTCGCGACCTGAACCGGCAGTACCGGGTCCTCTTCGAGCGGAATCTCGCCGGAATCTTCCGCGGCAATCTCGAAGGACGCGTCGTCGAGTGCAACGACGCGTATGCCCAGATCCTCGGCTACGAGAACCGCGAGCAGTTCCTCGCCGACTCGGGAATCGATCCCGTGCTCGACAGCCGCGAGCGCGATGGCCTCTACGCGCGGCTCGTCGACGAGAAGGCGCTCTCGAACGTCGAGATCGTCGTCCGCCAGCGCGACGGCTCGCCGATATGGGTCGTCGAAAACCTTAGCCTCATCGACGACGTGCCAGGACAGTCTCCCGTGATCGAGGGAACGGTCTTCGACGTGACGGCGAGAAAACTTGCCGAGGAGCGCGTCGCCTACCAGGCGCATCACGACGGACTGACGGGTTTGCCGAACCCGGAGCAATTCCGCACGCGGCTCGAGGCGGCAATCGAGGCGGCGAAACGGAGCCATCGCCAGGTGGCGGTATTCTTCCTCGACCTCGACAACTTCAAGTCGATCAACGACACCCGCGGGCACGAGATCGGCAACCAGCTGCTCCAGCTCGTCGCATTCCGGCTGGAGCGCGGCCTCCGCCCCGAGGACACCGTCGCGCGGCTGGGCGGAGACGAGTTCACCATCGTCGCCGGGTCGATGCACTCGAAGGCCGACGCGGCGCTCGTCGCGGAAAAGGTGCTCGCGACCCTCACGAGGCCCTTCCTTCTCGAAGGGCGGGAGCTCTACATCTCGGCGAGCATGGGAATCGCGATGAGCCCCGAAGACGGCGTCGATCACGCCACGCTGCTCCGGAAGGCCGATATCGCGATGTACCACGCGAAGGAGCTCGGGCGGAACCGCTTCGTCTTCTGCTCCCACGCCGGAAGCGAGGCGGCGGTGGCGCAGATGACGCTCGAGTCCGATCTGCGCCGCGCGCTCGAGCGCAAGGAGTTCATCGTCCACTTCCAGCCGCAGATCGAGTCGCGAACCGGCGAGGTCGTCGCGCTCGAGGCGCTCGTCCGATGGCAGCATCCAGAGCGCGGGCTGATCATGCCGACGGAATTCATCCCCGTGGCCGAGCGCGCCCACCTGATCGTGCCGATCGGCGAGTGGGTGTTGCGCGAGGCATGCCGCCAGGCCGTGAAGTGGCGCGAGACGAGCCCGAAGCTCCGCGTCGCCGTGAACCTGAGCAGCGTCCAGTTCCAGCAGGCCGACTTCGAAGAGATGATCGACCGCGTGCTGCGCGAGACGGGCATACCACCCGACATGCTCGAGCTCGAGATCACCGAGAGCGTCGCGATGCGCAACCCCGAGCTCGCGCTCGAGATCCTGCGCTCGCTCAAGTCGAAGGGGATCAGGATCTCCATCGATGACTTCGGCACGGGCTACTCGTCGCTCAGCTACCTGAGCCGCTTCCCGATCGACTCGCTCAAGATCGACCAGCGCTTCGTCCGCGACATCGAGCGCGGCGGCGCCGATTCGCTGATCATCAGCGCCGTGATCGCCCTCGCACACCAGCTCAAGCTGACCGTCGTGGCCGAAGGGGTCGAGACCGAGCTCCAGGCGACGTTTCTCCGCGAGCGCAACTGCGAGCACCAGCAGGGATACCTCTTCAGCCATCCGCTCCCCGCGGACGAGATCGATTTTCTGTTAGGGAACACGAGGGGGCGGGAGGCGTAAGGGGCGACGCTGTTGTGTGTCGCGCGTTCGCGCCTGGAAATCGAAGTTAGAAGTTAGAACGCTGAACGTTGAATCCAGAAAGAGCTCGTTTCCGGATTCAACGTTCAGCGTTCTAACTTCTAACTTCGCCCTCTTTCCGGGAACGCGCCGACATTGAGCGCTCATTCACTTTCAATCACCTCATCGCACACTCTCGTGTGACGGAAGTCCCGCCCGATCTCTCCCTCGGGACCGATAATGCCCCGCATATGGGAAGCTGGCCGAAGATCATTCAGGGCGGTATGGGAGCAGGTGTCTCCTCGTGGAAGCTCGCGCGCGCGGTGTCCTCACTGGGACAGCTCGGCGTGGTATCGGGAATCGCGCTCGACCAGATCCTCGCCCGAAGGCTTCAGGACGGTGACGGCGACGGCAGCATCCGCCGCGCGCTCGAGAACTTTCCCGTCCGCGAGATGGCGGAGAGAATCTGGCAGAAGTACTTCGTCGACGGCGGCAAAGCTCCCGACGAGCCGTATCAGCCCGTGCCGATGCATTCGGTCAAGGACAGCCGTGCGATCTCCGAGCTCTGCGTCGTCGGCAACTTCGTCGAAGTCTTCCTCGCGCGCGAGGGGCATGACAACCCGGTCGGCATCAATTATCTCGAGAAGATCCAGCTCCCTCATCTCCCGTCGATCTACGGCGCGATGCTCGCCGGAGTCACCTGCGTCCTGATGGGCGCCGGCATCGCGACGCGCATCCCGGGAGTGCTGGACCGGCTCGCGAACCACGAGCCGGCGAGCTACGAGCTTCAGGTTACCGGCAACGAGGGTCACGCCACCGTCGTCGCACTGTTCGATCCCGCCGACTTCTTCGACGGGCTGCCGCCGCTTCCGCGGCCGCAATTCCTGCCGATCGTGTCGTCGAACGCGCTCGCGTCGACGATGATCAAGCGCTCGAACGGCCGCGTCGACGGCTTCATCGTCGAAGGGCCGACCGCGGGCGGGCACAACGCGCCTCCGCGCGGGCAGCTGCGGCTCAACGAGGCGGGCGAGCCGCAGTACGGCGAGAAAGACGAGGTCGACCTCGACAAGCTGAAGGAGCTCGGCCTTCCGTTCTGGCTCGCCGGCGGACAGGCGACGCGCGAGAAGCTGCAGGACGCCCTCGCCGTCGGCGCGGCCGGTGTCCAGGTCGGCACCGCGTTCGCGCTCTGTGACGAATCGGGCCTGCGCGAAGATCTCCGCCGCGAGATCCTGCGTGAAGCGACCGCCGGCGACGCGCAGGTGCTGACCGACCGTCTCGCGTCACCGACCGGCTTTCCGTTCAAGGTCGCGCAACTCCCCGGCACTCTGAGCGACCCCGCCGTCTACGAATCGCGCGACCGCGTCTGCGATCTCGGATTCCTCCGCGAGGTGTACAGAAACGCCGACGGACGCATCGGCTATCGTTGTCCCGCCGAGCCCGTCCCGGCGTGGATCGCGAAAGGTGGCGAGGTCGAAGCCGCTTCGGGGCGCAAGTGCCTCTGCAACGCGCTGCTCGCGAACGTCGGCCTCGGCCAGATCAGGCACGGGCACGGCGTCGAAGCAGCGCTGGTGACCGCCGGTGACGACGTCCGCAACGCCGCCCGCTTCATCCGCCCAGGCAAGTCGACCTACAGCGCACGCGACGTGATCGAGGCATTGCTGTAGGGAGTCGAGGCGAAAGGCGAGAGGCGAGGGGCGAGAAGTAGGCAGGGAAGCCTTCCCTGCACACACTCATCATCCAAACAGGCCCTTTCGGTACAGTGCCTGGCCTGCTCGTCGCCTGTCGCCTATCGCCTCCCGATAGGCGCACACGCTCGACCCGGCGCGCCGGCTCGCCTGCTCCTCGCCTATCGCCTCTCGCCTCTCGCCTCCCGATAACACCTCACGATCGACTCCACCGTCATCTCGATGTCCTGCTCCGTCGTCGACCAGTTCGACACCGAGAATCGCATCGCCTCCATGTCGTGCCAGCGCGTGCCCGAAAGCCAGCAGACGCGGTCCTCCTGCACGCGGGTGATCACGTCGCGCGTCAAGCGGTCGTCGTCGGCCGGGTCGTCACCATGGAATCGGATCAGCGTCTGGTTCACGACGACATCGTTCACGATCTCGATCCCCGGCTCCTTCCGCAGCAACTCCGCGGTCAGCGCCGCGAGGTCACAACCGCGGTCGATCATCTCCGTCACGCCGCGCCGCCCGAGACTGCGGAGCGCAGCCCAGAGCGCGAAACCGCGCGCGCGGCGCGAGAACTCGGGAACCCAGTCGAGCGGCTCGCGCAGCGCGGTCGCCGTCTTCTCCAGGTACTCCGCCTTCAGGCTCATCGCGCCGAAGTGATCCTCCGGGTGCGCGACGATCGCGAGCCCGCTGTCGTACGGAACGTTGAGCCACTTGTGCGCGTCGGTCGCCCACGAGTCGGCCGTCGCGACCCCGTTCACCAGATGCCTGCGCGACGTCGTCACGGCGGCCCAGAGTCCGAACGCGCCGTCGACATGGACCCATGCACCCTTCGCGTGCGCCGCCTCGACGATCTCCTCGATCGGGTCGAACGCGCCGGTGTTCACGTTCCCCGCCTGCGTACAGACGATCGTCGGGCCATCGACTCGCTCGAGCGCTTCGCGGAGCTTCGACGCGATCATCCTTCCCTGCGCGTCGGTCTCCACCGGAACGATCGAGCCCGTCCCAAGACCCAGCATTTTCAGCGCTCCGTGAATCGTCACATGCGCCTCGGCGCTGGCAACGATCCTGATCCGCGGTGCACCCTGAAGCCCGTCGATCTCGACGTTCCATCCCGCCTTCCGGAGCACGGCGTGCCGCGCCGCGGCGAGGCAGGTGAAGTTCGCCATCTGGCATCCGGTCACGAAGCCGACGCTCGCCGTGGCCGGCAGGCCTAACAGATCGGTAACCCAGCCCGCCACGACCTGCTCGGCCGCCGATGCGGAGGGAGTCGCCGACCAGAGCCCTGCGTTCTGATCCCATGCGCTCGTCAGCCAGTCGGCGGCAATCGACGCGGGAAGAGTGCCGCCGATGACGTAGCCGAAGAATCGCGGGCTCGACGATGCGACCGCGGCGAGCTCCCCTGCGCTCGCAAGCGTGGCGATCACTTCTTCCGCCGGCTCCCCTTCGTCGGGAAGCGGCGCCGAAAACGCCCGGAGCGCCTCGTCGAACGAAGCTCGCGGAGAGACAGGACGTTCGGGAAGTGTGTCGAGATACGCCTGCGCTCGCTCATGAGCGAGGCGGAGAACTCCGGGGAGATCGGACGTGGACGGACGGGACATGGTGCCTCCGATATTTGTGGACGGCACATGTTACCAATGCGGAATGAGGAATGCGGAATGCGGAATGGAAACCGAAATGAAGAATGTCGAATGAAGAATGCAGAATGAAGATTTGGAATCGCGCATTCCTGGTTCGCTGTAACGCTGGTCGATGAGTCAGGACGCATCCCTATTCTTCATTCCTCATTCTTCATTCGACATTCTTCATTTCGGTTTCCATTCCGCATTCCGCAATCCGCATTCAATCGCGCTATCCTCCCGTCGATGAGCTTCTTCGAGACCCTCAACGAACTGATCGCGTCCGGAAAGCCGGCCGTCGCGGTCACCGTGGTCGACGTCGTCGGCAGCGTGCCAAACGATCGCGGTTCGAAGATGATCGTCACCGCCGAGGGGCTCCACACCGGGACGGTGGGCGGCGGCCGCGTCGAGAAGAAGGCGATCGACGAGGCGCTGCGGTTGCTGCGCGAAGGGAACGAGAGCACGCATTTCGTGAACTGGCAGCTCAACCGCGACGTCGGCATGACCTGCGGCGGCGCGGTGAAGCTCTACTTCGAGGCGTTCAACGTCGCCACATGGAACGTCGTCGTCTTCGGCGCGGGCCACATCGCTCAGGCGCTCGTGCCGCTGCTCGGCTCGCTCGACTGCCGCGTCAAATGCCTCGACACGCGCGGCGAGTGGCTCGGTCGCATCCCCGAGAGCCCGCGCATCACGAAGGCGCTTTCGACGAACCTCGCGGGCGAGGTCGCGTCGCTCCCCGACGACGCCTTCGTCGTGCTGATGACGATGGGGCATGCGACCGACTCGCCCATCCTCCTCGAGATCCTCGGCACGCGCCGATTTCCATTTCTCGGCGTGATCGGCAGCCGCGCGAAAGCGAACATCCTAAAGCAGGACATCGAAGCCGCGGGCCTCCCCGCTGAAGCGAAAGACGCCTTTTTCTGCCCCGTCGGCCTCTCGATCGGCTCGAACCATCCGAGCGAGATCGCGATCGCGATCGCCGCTCAATTGCTGCAGGCTCGAGATCAGTGGCGCGCGACGCGAATTGAGAATTGAACGATTGCCGTGGGCAGATCGTAGGCTCACGCGGGCCTGGGGATCTGCGAGGCGGCTTCGGCTGATCGAACTTTCTCGTCGCCGCGAAGCGGCGAGAAATCGGTAGCCCCCGGCTTCAGCCGGGGGGGAAGCGATCGCACCGACATCCGATGCGCCGCTTCAGCGGCGCGACATCTGCGCCGCGTGGCGCCGCTGAAGCGGCGCATTCGTGGAATTGTCGGGTGGCGTCCCCCGCCTGAAGGCGGGGGCTACCGATGTTTCGGCGCTGCGCGCCGGAATCGCGTGCTGCTGCTTCGTCTCTCTTCATTCTGCATTCTTCACTCGACATTCTTCATTTCGGTTTTCGTGACCACACAGAATCCGAGATGAAGAATGCGGAATGGCGAAGAAAACGTCAGGAAGGGCATTCCGCTTGCGACGCTTCTCCCCCGTGACTATGCTTCCAACGAGGTGCCCCCGCCTCGGCGTGAGGGCGTGACGTCATGACGGTCGATTTTCTCCTCAACGGACAGCCTCGCAGCATCACCCCTCACGAAGGCGAGAGCCTCCTGGATGCGCTTCGCAACCGCTGCGGCATCTACTCGACCAAAGACGGCTGTTCTCCCCAGGGTCAGTGCGGTTGCTGCCTCGTGCTGATGAACGCGCGGCCGCAGCTCACGTGCTGCATTCCGGCGACGAAGGCGCAAGGCGCCGAAATCGTCACGCTCGAAGGTCTCGACGACGAGGAGAGGAAGATTCTCTCCGACAGCTTCGTCGCCGCGGCGGGGCTCCAGTGCGGCTTCTGCATCCCCGGCTTCGCGATGCGCGCGAAGCACATCACCGACCACAATCCGAGCCCGACACGCGACGAGATCGCGAACGCGCTCGACGTCCACCTCTGCCGCTGCACCGGCTACGTGAAGATCATCGACGCGATCGAGCTCGTCGCGAAGGCGAAGCGCGGCGAGCCGGTACCGGAGCCCTGCGAGGACGGCCGCGTCGGCGCGCGCCTGCGGAAGGTCAGCGGCGCCGAGCTCGCGCTGGGCGACCAGAAGTTCGTCGACGACATGACCCGCCCGGAGATGCTCCACGGCGCGCTCGTGCTCTCGCCTCACGCCCGCGCGAAGCTGGTGAAGATCGACGCGAGCGCGGCGGAGCGCCTTCCCGGCGTCATCCGCGTCGCGACGGCGAAGGACGTTCCCGGCAATCGCTGGTACGGCCTGTTGCACAACGACTGGCCCGGCATCGTCGCCGAGGGCGAGGAAGTTCGATGCGTCGGCGACGTCGTGGCGATCGTGGCGGCGGAAGACCGGGCGATCGCTCGCGCAGCCGCGAAGCTCGTCGCCGTCGAGTACCAGATCCTCGAGCCGGTCCTCGACCCGTTCGATGCGATGAAGGACGGCGCGCCGCGGGTCAATCCCGACTACCCGAACATTCTCTCGAAGACGGTCATCCGGCGCGGAAATGCCGGCGACGCGCTCGCGAAGAGCGCGCACGTCGTCAGCGGCACCTGGAAGACCCAGCGGATCGAGCATCTCTACCTCGAGCCGGAAAGCGCTCTCGTCGAGCCGCTCGGCGACGGGACGTTCCGCCTCTTCTCGCAGGGGCAGGGGATCTTCGACGACCGCCGCCAGGTCGCGAGCTTCCTGGGGATCGCCGAGGATGCAATCCACGCGGTGCTGGTGCCTAACGGCGGCGCGTTCGGAGGTAAGGAAGACATGTCGGTGCAGTCGCAGACCGCACTGATGTGCATGCTGACCGGCCGCCCGGTGAAGTTCACGCTGAGCCGCGAGGAGTCGATCCGCATCCACCCGAAGCGGCACCCGATCACGATGGAATACAAGGTCGGCTGCGACGCGGAAGGACGCCTCACCGCGGTGCATGCGCGAATGGTCGGAGATACCGGCGCCTATGCGTCGGTCGGGTCGAAGGTGCTCGAGCGCGCGGGCGGCCATTCGTGCGGCCCGTACAGGGTGCCTAACGTCGATGTCGAGGCGCTCGCCGTCGCGACGAACAACCCTCCCTGCGGCGCGATGCGCGGCTTCGGTGCTCCGCAGGCGCACTTTGCGATGGACGGATGCCTCGACATGCTCGCCGAGAAGGTCGGCATCGACGGCTGGGAGATCCGCTGGCGCAACGTCGTCGACATCGGCGACATGTTCTCCACGGGGCAGGTCTTCGAGAAGTCGGTCGGAATCCGCAGGACGCTGCTCGCGGTCCGGGAGCGTTACTACGAGGCGCGCGCCGCCGGGCGGGCCGTCGGCATCGGCTGCGGGATCAAGAACTCGGGCATCGGCAACGGCGCGAAGGAATTCGGCCGCGTGCGGCTCGTCGTCGAGGACGACGGCACGATCTCGCTCTACAACGGTTACACCGAAATGGGCCAGGGGCTCCTCACCGTGCTGGTGCAGTGCGCGGTCGAGGTCACGGGCCTCCCTCACACCATCTTTCACCCGAAGGTCGACTCGCGCTTCGAGCTCGGCTGCGGACAGACGACCGGATCGCGCGCGACGCTCTTCGGCGGGCGCGCCGTCATCGACGCGGCGGAGAAGCTGCGGCTCGACCTCGCCGTCTTCGGTTCGCTCGACGCGCTGAAGGGTAAGGTCTACGCCGGCGAGGTGCTCGTCGACGACACCACGGCGCCCGGCGCGAAGACGTCGAATATCAAGACCCACACCGCGTACGGTTTCGCGACGCAGCTCTGCATCCTCGACGCGGACGGGAAGCTCGACACCTTCGTCGCGGCGCACGACGTCGGCCGCGCGATCAACCCCGCGCTCTGCGAGGGGCAGGTCGAGGGTTCGATCCACATGGGGTTAGGCTACGCGCTCACCGAAGACCTCCCCTGCCCCGACGGGATGCCGCAGAGCTTCCGGCTGCGCGACATCGGGGCCCTGCGCGCGCGTCACATGCCGAAGACCGAAGTGATCCTGATCGAAGAGACCGAGCCGGAAGGGCCGTTCGGCGCGAAGGGCATCGGCGAGATCGGGCTCGTCCCCACCGCCGCGGCCGTCGCCGGCGCGCTCCACGCGTTCGACGGAATCCGGAGATACGAGCTCCCGATGCGCGACTCCCCAGCGGCGCGCGCGATCGGCATCGGCATCCGCACGCCGGCGCCCTCACGCGACAAGGCAGCGGCGAAATGACGCGTTCGTCCGGCAACGCGCGCGTCAACTGCCACACACATATCTACAGCGGACTCGTGCCGTTCGGCATGCCGGAGCCGCGCATCAAGCCAACGAACTTCCTCGAGATCCTCGGGAGCGTCTGGTGGCGGCTCGACCGCGCGCTCGACGCCGAAACGCTCCGCGCCGCCGCGCGCTACTACGTCGCCGACGCGCTCCTCGCCGGGACGTCGACGCTCATCGATCACCACGAGTCACCCAACTTCATCGAGGGATCGCTCGACGTTCTCGCCGACGCCTGCGACGAGCTCGGAATGCGCGCACTTCTCTCTTACGGCGCGACCGAACGCAACGGCGGGCGCGACGAAGGGAGGCGCGGCCTCGCCGAGTGCGCGCGCTTCCTCCGGTCGAACCGGCGCAAAGACGTGATCGGCGCCGTCGCGCTCCATGCGTCGTTCACCGTCTCGGACGAGACGATCCGCGAGGCGGGCGAGCTCTGCCGCGACCTCGGTGCGATCATGCACGTCCACCTCGCCGAGGATCGCATCGACGTCGAGGACGCGGAGAGGCGCGGCTGGCCGGGACCGCTCGAGCGCTTGCTCGACCTCGGCGCTCTCCCTGCCGGCTCGATCCTCGCCCACGGCGTGCACCTCAGCGAGTTCCAGGTGAAGCGCGCGGCCGACGAGCGGCTCTGGCTCGTGCAGAACCCGCGCTCGAACAAGGGGAACGGTGTCGGCTACCCGCGTGCGCTCGCCCACTCCGATCGCGTCGCGTTAGGCACCGACGGCTACCTCGCGCGGATGCACGAGGAGATGGCGACGCTGTTCGACGAGGCGCCCTTTCAGGGCGACCGCCCCGCGACCGTGCTCCGGCGGATCGAAGCGGGCCACGATCTCGTGAAGGAAACGTTTCACCTCGATAGTGACCTGTTCGACGAATCGATCTGGGAAGACGGCGCGCTCGTCTCGATGCGCGTAGGCGACCGGGAGGTCGTGCGCGACGGGCGGCTGGTGGCGGACGATATCGACGCGATACGTAATGACGCCGCCGAGCAGGCGGCGAGGTTGTGGAAGCGAATGGAGCAGCTGAATTGAGAATTGACAACTGAGAGATGGCCCGCGACGGACGCTTCCCCGCCGCCCCAGTCATCCCGAGCGAAGCGAGGGATCTGCCAGACGATTGCCTGACAGCTTCCTCAAGAGCAAATCGTGACTAGCCGAGTAACCGAATACGCTGCCAGGGAAGTGGTCAGTGGATAGTTCAGCAGATCCCTCGCTTCGCTCGGGATGACGAACTCGTTCGACAATCCTGACGCGCGAAGCCGCCGTTAGACATCAATTCGCGGAGCAACAAATGCCCCATCTGACACTGAGCACCTCAATCACCGACGCAGCCGCCTACGCCAACAGCGTCCAGCGCTTTCGAGACGCGAAGATCGCGCTTCCGAAGTTCTCGCAGCTCGCCGACCCGTCGACGATCCCCGACGGCGTCATCGCACAGCTCGCGAACGTCGATCCGCAGAGCGCGCACCCGCTGAACCTCTTCCGCGTCCACTGGTTCAACGACCGCAAGGGAGTGGAGCGCGCCTCGCTTCCCGCGCACGTCGTGCTCCCCGAGTCGCTGACGGGAGTTAGGGCGAAGATCGTCGTCCTTTTCGGCAAGCCGTTCCCGATGATCACCGCGCACAAGGTGCTCGCGGCGTACGCCTGCCTCGCCCCGCGCATCGTGACGGGACAGTTCGATCCGACACGCCACCGCGCCGTCTGGCCGTCGACGGGAAACTACTGCCGCGGCGGCGTCGCGATCTCGCGCATCATGCAGTGCCGCGGCGTCGCCGTCCTTCCCGCCGGCATGAGCCGCGAGCGCTTCGCCTGGCTCGAGCGCTGGGTGACCGACCAGTCCGACATCATTCGGACGCCCGGCACCGAGAGCAACGTCAAAGAGATCTACGACAAGTGCCACGAGCTCGACACCGATCCGGCGAACATCATCTTCAATCAGTTCTCGGAGTTCGCGAACTATCTCGTCCACTACGCCTGCACGGGCCGCGCCGGCGCGACCGTCTTCGAGTCGATGCAGAAGGCGAGCCCGGAGCTCCGTCTCCGCGCGTTCGTCTCCGCGACCGGCTCCGCTGGCACGATCGGCGCCGGCGACCACATGAAGGACAAGCACGGCGCCGCGATCGTCGCCGCCGAGGCGCTCGAATGCCCGACGATGCTCGCGAACGGCTTCGGCGAGCACAACATCCAGGGGATCGGCGACAAGCACATTCCTCTGATTCACAACGTCATGAACACCGACTTCGTCGTCGCGATCTCCGACCGTTCGACCGACGCACTCAACGCTCTGTTCAACACGAACGAAGGAAAGCGCTACCTCGACGGGCGCCGCGACGTTCCCGCCCAGGTCGTTCAGCAACTCCCTCACATGGGCTTCTCGTCGATCTGCAACATCCTCGGGGCGATCAAAGTCGCGAAGTACATGGACATGGGTCCCGACGACGTGATCGTCACCGTCGCGACCGACGGTGCAGAGATGTACGGCACCGAGCTCGAGAAGTGCATGACGCGCGACTTCCCGAAAGGCTTCGACGCCGTCAGCGCCGGTGAAGTGTTCGGCGAACACATGCTCGGCACCGGAACCGACAACATGCTGGAGCTCTCGCATCAGGAACGCCGGAGGATCTTCGATCTCGGCTACTACACCTGGGTCGAGCAGCAGAGCGTTTCGCTCGAAGACTTCGTCGCGCGCCGCGACCAGAAATTCTGGCGCGACCTGCAGTCGTACCTCCCCGCCTGGGATTCGATGATCGACGAGTTCAATGCGAAGACGGGAGCAGCCGGGAATTGAGAATTGAAGAATTGAGAATCGAGAGACCGCCGTGCCTGTGTGGCGCAGACACTCTTGTCTGCGCGCGGCGCGAAGCGCCGCCCTCTCCGTTCTCAGTTTCGGTCGCCTTCGGCGACGCGCAGGCAGGAGTGCCTGCGCCACACACTGCACCTTCCGCATTCCGAATTCCGCATTTCGCATTTCGAAATCATGCCTGACCTGACCACTCGCCTCGTCTGCTCCGGCTGCGGTGCTTCACCGCGGCCCGACGAGCCGTATCCCTTCCGCTGCCCGGAGGCGCGCGAGGGGGACGACGTCGACCACGTGCTGCGACGCGAGCTGTCATGCGACTCGGCGCAGACGCACGCCTGGCGGCGGATCTTCCTCGACGACGAGCCGAATCCGTTCGTCCGCTACCGCACGCTTTTCCACAGCTACCAAGTGGCGATCGCACGCGGCATGAGTGACGCCGACTTCGTCGGCATCGTCAGGTCGCTCGACGCGGCGGTGGCCGAAGTCGATGGCACCGGATTCCGCGAGACGCCCTTCACCTCGCAGGCTGCGTTGAACGCGGCGATCAGCCGCAGCTCCGGCGCGCTCCTCGTGAAGGACGAAACCGGCAATGTGTCGGGCTCGCACAAGGCACGACACATGATGGGGCTCGCGATCTGGCTCGAGGTCGCGCGGCGCACGGGAATGGTCGACGCGACGGCCCCGGCGCCCCGCCTCGCGATCGCGAGTTGCGGCAACGCGGCGCTCGCCGCCGCGGTCGTCGCGCGCGCGGCGCAGATGGAGCTCGACGTATTCATTCCGCCTGACGCGCATCCGAACGTCACGCGCCGCCTCGCCGACCTCGGCGCGCAGCTCGCGGTCTGCGAGCGCGAAGGCGACGCGCCGGGCGACCCGTGCGTGATTCGCTTTCGCGAAAGCGTCGCGCGAGGCGAGCTCCCCTTCTCCGTCCAGGGGAACGACAACGGCCTCGCGATCGAGGGCGGCCTCACGCTCGGTTACGAGATCGTCTCTTCGCTGCTTCGCGACGGCGCCTCGCTCGACCGGGTCTTCGTGCAGGTCGGAGGGGGCGCGCTCGCCAGCTCGTGCGCGCAGGCGTTCCACGACGCAACGAATCTCGGCCTCCTCGAACGGACGCCGAAGCTCCACACGGTCCAGACCGAAGGCGCCTACCCTCTCCGCCGCGCGTGGGAGCGGATCGTCGCGCACATCCTCGGGGAGCGGCTCGCCTTCCGGATCGACAAGCGCGACGCCGCGGCCGACGCGTCGCGCGCCACCGCCGCCACGTCACCGGCGATGAAGCCGAGACGCAGGAACGCGATCCTCCACGCGGCGGCCCACCGCTCGCAGTTCATGCAGCCGTGGGAGTCGGTGCCGCACAGCGTCGCGCACGGCATCCTCGACGACGAGACCTACGACTGGCTCGCGATCGTCGAGGCGATGGTCGAAATGGGAGGCTGGCCGATCGTCGCGTCGGAGGACGAGCTGCGCGAGGCGAACGACCTCGCGGCGTCGACGACCGGAATCGCCGCTGACCACACCGGCACCGCGGGGCTGGCGGGGCTGCTGCATCTGACGCGCCTCGGCGTCATACCCGGTGACGCGTCAATCGCCGTGCTCTTCACGGGTTGCCGGCGTTAGGGAACGCTCCGCGAGCGCCGGCTGCCCAGAGCTGTCGCACTGGAAGCGCCCGAAGGCGATGTCGTCCCGACGACTGATCCCGCGAAGCGGGAGAAGGAGGAGGGACCTCGCAGGCTGGTACTCTCGTGCCACGAGCGCGAGAGTTCGCGACGAACCTCATCTGTACCAGCCTGAGAGATCCCTCCTTCCTCTCCCGCTTCGCGGGATCGGTCGTCGGGATGACAAGCAACTGTCGCCGCTCACGCGGCTCGATTCTGCGGCGTAAACGCGAACCGGGCCCTCACGGGCCCGGCTACGCTTCTCTCGGCCGCTGCGCGGCCTGGTCGGGCTGGCGCCCGCGGACAGTCACGGGTGCATCGTCTTGCAGATCCCTCGCTTCGCTCGGGATGACGGACCCGCTTCCTCGTCAACTCCCGCCTAACCCTTCAGCTCCCTCAACCGGCTCGGGAACCGTGCAAGCGTCGCGATCACCGGATCGAACTCGCGCGAGTCGATGCACTCGCCGATCTTGTGCGTGTTCTGCTCGAGCCCGGGCCCGATCCCGAGCATCGGGGGGTACTTGAACGTCCCGTCGTTGACCCATCGTTTCTTCTCGCCGACCTTCAATGAGTTGTCGCTGACGGGAATCGGGAAGCCGACGCCGTCAGTGGAGAAGATCCAGCGCGCGACGCGGGGCTCCTTCTTCATCGCCCCAGGCCCGCTCGTCAGCTCGATGATCGGCGACGCGCAGCTCGTGTAGGCGTCGACGGCGGCGACGATCGCCGGGTGATCGGCGGGCGTCACCCAGCCGGGATAGATCTGCGGATTGTCGGCCTTCGTCCCGCGCCACGACGGCTCGTCGTAGTACGGCGCACGCACCACGACCTGCAGCCCCGCCTCGCGCGCCTTCTTCACGCTCTCCAGCGTGTCGACGTGAAGCAGCGCCTTCTGCGGATCCTCGCCCGCGGTGAGGCGGCGGTCGAAGCGGAAGGTGAAGCGCTCCGGCACCGCGCAGTCGCTCGGCGTCTGCAGCGTCGCCCAGCTCGCCGTGCGCGTGCCGCCGCCGAGGAATTCGTCCTTGCCGAAGTCGACTCCGTCACGGTAGCGCTGCGCCGCCTCGACGATGATCGCGGAGCCGAACTCGAGCGGGTTGCGCCCCTCCCACGGCATCGAGCCGTGGCAGCTCTTGCCCGTCACCTCGACCTCGATCTGCATCCGCCCGCGCTGTCCGCGGTAGATTCCAACGGCGCCTAACTTAGCGCAACCCGTCCCTTCTGTGAGGATGATCGCGTCGGGGATCAGCTCGGCGCCGCCGTTCGGCCACTCGTGCCGCCGCACGTGCATCATGCTCCCGCCGTCGTTGTCCTCTTCCGTGACCGTGCCGTAGCTGCGCACGATCACGCCGCGCAGCGAGCCGAGATCGCGCGTCTCGAGGAGGATCTTCGTCGCGATCACCTGGCTCACGACGCCCGAAAGCTGGTCGGCCGAGCCGCGGCCCCAGACGAGGTGGTGCCACTCGTCGTCGGGAGGAAGGAAGCCGAGCTCCGAGCGGAGGAACTCCTTGTTGAGCTTCGACGCGTCGACGAGGCCGTCGTACGGATCAAGCCCTCCCGTCGCCTCGTGCCAGCGATTGCGCAGCGGCTTCACCGTGTCGGTGTGGCCGTCGTAGTAAACGACGGTCTTGTCGGCCGCCGCGATCCCGTCGCCGCGGTCCTGCACGACCCAGACGAGATTGCCGAACGTGTCGAAGCCGACATCCTCCGGCTTCTCGACCGCCCCGATCTCGACGATCTTCGAGCGGAGGTATTCGACGCGCGGCCCTTCGTGATTCGACAACCCGCAGTGCGGATCGCCCCCGTCATCCTCCGGTTTGTCGACGTAATCCGCAGGAACGCGGATCGTCTCCTTCAGGATCTCGATGGCAAGAGAGCGATATTTCTTCGTAAGTTCGGAGATGCGTTGGTCGAGTGTCATTCGTTCGAGCCTCGTTGGTTCGTTCGGGAGCACGAAAGGCCGGGCTCGGGATCGGGCTCGGGATCGGGCTCGGGTCCAACTGCGGTTAATCGCCTGTTTGTTTGACCTTGATGAGCTTCGTGAGCATCTGACCGATTCGGGCCAGGAGAGTCTTATTCTCTTCCGCCGCTGCTTCGTTAACAAGTTTCAAGACCACACACACATCGAAGACGGCGGCGGATTCAGTCACTGAGCCACGCGCTCGGAGGTAGAACGCAGCCTTGTCCGCAGACGAGAATTTGCCGGCTCCCTCGGCGATGTTCAGCACGACGCTCAACGCTGCACGCTGCAACTGGTCACCAAGATACCCACGTCCTCGGGGCAGCGAGGCGACAACATCGTCGGCCTGCGCAAGGAATTGGATCGCGAGCTTATACACATCGAGCTTCTCGTGATCGAACGTCATCCCTGTCTCCCCGCCTTTCCCGAGCCCGATCCCGAGCCCGATCCCGAGCCCGGCCGTTGACTCACCTCGTCTACCTCGCCGCCCCCTCCAACTTCGCCTTCAGCCCCTTCCCCTTAGCCGCAGCAAGCAACGCCATGATCGCGTAGACCTTTTTGTTCGCTTCTCTCGCCAGGTCGTGGCGGAACCGCTCCATCACTCCGGGGCTCACCTCGGCGCCGATGTCGGCGGGGAGGCAGTGCATGTAGAGCGCCTTGCCTTCGTGCGTGAGGCCCATGCGGCGCTCGTCACAAATCCAGCTCGTGTTCATCGCGTTCCGCTCGAGCGCGCGCCTCTCGATGCTCTTCATCGCGTCGGTGTCCTTCTTCCTGTTCGCCTCGACGCGCTCGAGCATCAGGTCGTAGGGCCCCCAGCTTTTCGGGTAGACGACGTGCGCGCCTTCGAACGCGGCGTCCATGTCGTGTGTCACCGTGAACGATCCGCCCGACGCCTTCGCGTTCGCCTTCGCCGCGTCGAGGCACGGCTGCATCAGCTGATACCCCTCGGGGTGCGCGAGCCTCACGTTCATCCCGAAGCGGGTAAAGAGGGTGATGATCCCCTGCGCGACCGAGAGCGGCTTCGCGTAGCTCGGCGAGTACGCCCAGCTCATCGTGACCGTCTTCCCCGCGAGCCCGCCGGGGAACTTCTCGCGCAGCCAGAGAAGATCAGCGAGCGTCTGCGTCGGGTGGTCGATGTCGCACTGCAGGTTGACGACCGGCACCACGCGGTCGTCACCCGTCGATGCGAGGTAGTCGTCGATCCCTTTTTTTGCGTCGCGCATGAAAGCGTTGCCCTCGCCGAGGATCAGGTCGTGGCGGATCCCGAGGGCGTGAGAGTTCATGCCTAACATGGCGCCGGTCTCGACCGAGGTTTCGCCGTGGCTCACCTGGGTCGAGGAGCCGTCGACGATGACCGGCTGACCACCGAGGCGTGCGGCGGCGCCGGCCCAAGACGACTTCGTGCGGGTCGACTGGTCGAAGAAGAGCGCCCAGAAGAGCTGCTGCGGGAAGAGAGCGGGCACGCGCCCGTCGCGGTCGAGCGCCTGGAGCGTCTCGGCGAGCGTACAGAGCGTGTCGATTTCCGCGGCACTCCAGTCCTGCGTGAGGAGCATGCTGCGGCCGTGAAGCGAGTCGAGAATCGAGGAGTCGAGACGGGAGAGATGCTGCGAGGCTTTGCTGGTCATAGTTTCAGTCCCCTTTTGCGAGGTCGATTGCCGGGAAATTCTATTGGATTTCGTGGCAACGGCCTCCGGCCGTCGCGCGGAGGCCGGAGGCCTCCGCCACTATGCGATCAACGCGAATTCACGTAATTGATCTTCGACGGATTGAGCACGCTCCGCCGGAGAAGATCCATGATGAAACACCAGGTAAGGTCGACATCGCCGCTCCACGTGCCGCGAACGGTCGTCGCAGGGTCTGAGAGATCGAGCTCGACGTCGAAGCCGTCACCGAAAAATCGCGCACGCGAGCCTTCGACCTCGAGCCGGAGCTCCTTCCCCTTCACGCGGCCGAGCGCCAGACCGTCGCGAAGGAAGAACCCGTCGCGCTCGCTCCACGTCCGCCACGACTCCTCGCTACCGAAGAAGAGCGGCTTGAACTGGTACGGCCCGCCTTCTTCGGGGCAGAAGACGTCGCAGTTGCCGCACTCGTTGCAGAAATCGGCGAAGGTCGCGATCTGCTCGTCGTGTTCCAGCACGACCTCCTCGCCCCAATCGATCGACGGATTCGCCGGTGTTCCGCGAAGCAGCATCGTCTGAATGCGCGCGCGGCCGGTATGGAAGGAGAAGTTCGCGTCGTTAGGGCAGACCGGAATGCACTTGTCGCACGTCAGGCAGTCGAAGGTCCGGAGCTGGCTGTCGACGTGAGGAGGCAGCTTCGCGTTTTTCGCTCGCGAATAACGCGGGTCACCCGTGGCACGATCGGCGTAGAGCTCAGTGTTTCGAAGGATCGCGGCGCTGAGATGTGGCGCAGGCACTCCTGCCTGCGCGCGGTGCACCGCACCGCCATCGCCGGGTGCCTCTCCGGCGGGCTCAGTGGTCGCCTTCGGCGACGCGCAGGCAGGAGTGCCTGCGCCACACGGCTCCCCGCGCCCTGACACGGGGCCATTCAGCTTCACGATGTACTCGTCGATCGTACGCGCCCCGCACGCCCGCATCGCGATCGCGAGCCGCTCGTGGTAGCTCGCGAGCCGGCCGTAGCCGCCCGGTTTCAGGAGGTCGCTGCAGACCGTGACCGGCACCAGGCCGAGCGCGACGGCGTCAGCGTAGTTGAGCGGATCGATCCCGGCAGAGAACGAGATCGGGATCCCATCGCCGAACTGCCGGCGAAATCGGCGCACCAGGTTGATCGCGAGGACGTGGAGCGGCTGGCCCGACAGGTAGACTTCCTTTTCGCTCGCGGGAAGGAAGCCGGCGCGGTTCTCGACGATCAGCGTGTTGCTGAACTTCACGCCGAACGAGAGTCCGAGCGAGGCCGCGGTCGCCGCGAGCCGTTCGGTGATCTCGACCGCGCGCGGCCACGACGTGTCGCGCTCGAACGCGGAGTCGGGAACGGAGACGTCGGTGTAGCCCATGACGTCGTGAAGCAGATGCCCTACCTCTTCCTTACCGAGCAGCATCGGGTTGAACTTCACGACGCAGTGGATGCCCCACTCGCGCATCAGGTAGTCGACGATCCTCTCGATCTCGTCGGGCGGGCAGCCGTGGAAGGTGCTGAGAGTCAGCGTGCCCGAGAGGCGCGACGGCACGTCGACATCGCGCAGGTGCGCCAGCTCCTTCGGAATTTCGCGGCGCAGCCGCTCGACCACGCCGCTAGCATCGAGCATCCCGCCGAGAAAGGCCCCGATCTTCTCCGAGCGGATTCCGGCGAGGTCGTAGCCGACGCTCATGTCGAAGATCGATTCGCCGAAGCCGGAGGCGAGATCGATCGCGCCCGACTCGCGGAGCATCGCGATCAGCAACGCCGCCTTCGCGTACTCCTCGAGCGACTCGGCGACTCGCAGCTCCTGCGACCATTCGGCGTTGTAGCCGACGTTTCGCATGTCGATGCACGGGCGCGGAATGACGAGGTCGTCCTTCACTTGCACCGTCTTCAGCTCGAAGATGCGACAGCCGCCGAGCCACGCGAGCACGATGTTCTGCGCCATCTGCGTGTGCGGCCCCGCGGCCGGGCCTAACGGGGACGACGCGTTCGCTCCGGCAAAGCGAACCGAGAAGTCGACGTCGCGCGCGCCCGTGAAGAATTTCCGTCGATGCAGGTCGAAGATCGAGTCGTGCCGCTCGAGCTCGCGGAACATGCGCGAGGCGAGTGAGGCGAAGGGATAAGGGACGAGCTCGGCCACGGTGGATATTGTGGCACGGCGGGCGAGAGGCGAGAGGCGAAAGGCGAGAGGCGATAAGTAGGCAGTCAGGGTGCGAAGGCGAGGGACGAGGACCCTTCAGTTTACGGTCACTAAAAAGGCGGGCAGGTAGATGCGAGGTCGGCAGCGCTGGTTACTCTCGCCTCTCGCCTCTCGCCTTTCGCCTCTCGCCTTTCGCCTCTCGCCTTTCGCCTTTCGCCTTTCGCTCTCATGCGTCGACAATCGTAGCGATCCTCGTCGCGATTTCCTCGTTCGTCGCCGGCAACTTCAGCGGCACGACCCGCCCTCCCGCGACGCTCATCAGCGCCTGCTTCACCGCGGCCCAGACCGAGATCGCGAGCAGCAGCGGCGGCTCGCCGACCGCCTTGCTTCCCTTGGTGTTGATCGTGTTCGTGTCGTTTTCGATCCAGGCGACGTTGAATACTTCGGGGAGATCCTGGATGTTCGGGATCTTATAGGTCGTCGGCGAGTGCGTCAGCAGCTCGCCCTCCGCCGTGTAGCGAAGCTCCTCGGTCGTGCACCACCCCATCCCCTGCACGAACGCTCCCGTGATCTGGCCTCGGTCGATGCCCGGATTGATCGAGCTGCCGATGTCCATCAGCAGATCCGCCCGCATCAAGCGCATCATTCCGGTAAAGCGGTCGATCTCGACCTCCGACACCGCGGCGCCCATCGTGTAGTAGAGGAACGGCCTTCCCGCGAACTTCTCGACGTCCCAGTGAATGAGCGGCGTCGCGTAGAAGCCCCGCTCGCCGAGACTCACGCGTTGGCGGTGGGCCGCATGCACGAGGTCGGCGAAGGTCATCGTCTTTTCGGGCCGGCGCGCGTCGAACACGACGCCGTCGCGGATGACGATCGACGCGGCTGACTGCGCGCGCGGATCGCCAGGGTCGGCAAGCAGCGTCATCGCACAGTCGGCCAGGCGCGCGCGCAGCTTTCGGCAAGCGTCGATCGCCGCGCCGCCGTTGATGTCGGAGCCGGTCGACGCGGCGGTCGCGGAGGTGTTGTTGTTCTTCTCGGTCGACGTGACCATCATCCGCACGGCGGAGAGCTCGACGCCGAGCTCGTCGGCGACCATCTGCGCGATCTTCGTGTTGACGCCCTGCCCCATCTCCGTCGCGCCGGTGGAGACCTGCACCGTGCCGTCGCGGTAGATGTTCACGAGCGCGTTCGCCTGGTTGAGGAAGGTCGTATTGAACGAGATCCCGAACTTGACCGGCGTGAGCGCGATGCCACGGAGGCGCGTTTTCGATTCGCGGTTGAAGCGGAGCGCCTCGTCGCGACGGCGCGCGTAGTCGCTCGTGGTGACGAGCTCGTCGAAGATGCGCGGAATCGTGTTGTTCTCGACGACCGCGCCGTAGGGCGTCGTGTTCCGGTCGTCGATGCCGTAGCAGTTCAGCCGGCGCAGCTCGAACGGGTCGCGCCCGAGCTTCACCGCGATCTCCTCGACGATGTTCTCCATCGTCGCGACGCCCTGCGGCCCGCCGAAGCCGCGCATCGCGGTGTTCGGCGTCGAGTTCGTCCGGCAGACCGTTCCGCTGATCGCGATGTCGTGGATGTAGTACGCGTTCTCGGCGTGGCACATCGCCCGCGCCATGATGGCGGTCGACAGGTCGGCGAACGCGCCTCCGTCCGAGTAGAAGTCGACCTCCATACCGAGGATGCGGCCCGCGTCGTCGAACCCGACGCGATAGCGGTTCTGGAACGGATGACGATGGCCGGTGACGACCATGTCCTCGTCTTTCGTGTACGCGATGCGCGCCGGGCGTTTCGTCTTCTGCGCGACGAGCGATGCGATCGCGGCCGGATGCGTCGCCTGGCACTCCTTGCCACCGAAGCCGCCGCCCATCCGCCGGGTGACCACGACCACCTGGCTCTGGCTGACGCCGAGCACGTGCGCGATCACGTCCTGAACCTCCGACGGATTCTGCGTCGACGAGTGGACGGTGATCGTTCCGTTCTCGCCGGGGATCGCGATCGCGGCCTGCGACTCGAGGTAGAACTGGTCCTGCCCTCCCGAATGGAAGACCCCCTCAATGGTATGCGGCGCAGCGGCGATCGCCGCGGCGTCGTCGCCGCGATTGATCGTCTTCCGCGCCCCGATGAACGCTTTCGCCGCGATCGCGTCGTCGATGGTGAAGATCGGCGCGAGCGTCTCGATGTCGGCGACGATCGCGCGACGCGCCTTCTCGAACGCCTCGCGGCTTTCGGCGGCGATGACGACGATCGGCTGTCCGATGTACGAAAGCTCGCCGGGGGCGAGGAGCGGCTCGTCGGCGAAGATCGGGCCGAACCGATTCTCTCCGTCGATGTCGTCGTGCGTGAAGAGCGCGACGACGCCGGGGATCGCCCGCGCCGCCGCGAGATCGAGCGAACGGATGCGTCCGTGCGCGACGGGGCTCCAGAAGAAACCGACCTGAAGCTCGTTCGCCAGGCGGGGCATGTCGTCGACGTAGATCGAGTCACCTGTGACGTGGCCGCGAGCCGAGTCGTGCGGAACGTTTCTGCCGACGAACATCAGCGCGCTCCTCCACTCCGCGCGGTCGGGCCGCCGGCGATCTCTTCGTGGAAGAACTTCATCAACACGTTCCTCGCGAGGAGCAGCCTGAACTCCTTCGACCCGCGCACGTCGTCGATCGGCGCAATCTCGCTGCACGCGACCTCGCCTGCCTCGCGGAAGAGCCCCTCGGTTGCCTCGCGCCCGTCGAGCAGCGCCTCGGTTTTCGGCAGCCGCAGCACGACGGGTGCGACGCCGCCGTAGGCAATCTTCACGCCCGACATCCTCCCGCCGCCGATCGTCATCCGGATCGCGGCCGTGAACGTCGAGATGTCGAGATCGCGGCGCTTCGAGACCTTGTAGAGACGGACAGTTTCCGCCGCTGCGGGAAGCGGAACACGCACGCGCGTGATCAGCTCGTCGGGCGCCTTGTCGAGCTTCTTGTATCCCTTGTAGAAGTGGTTGATCCCGACGACGCGCCGCCCGCGGACGCTTTCCAGCTCGAGCTCCGCCTCGCAGACGAAGAGGAATGGCACGGTGTCGGCGATCGGCGACGCGTTCGCGATGTTGCCCGCGAGCGTGCCGGCATTGCGGATCTGCGGCGAGCCGAACAGGCGGAGGATCGCATGGAGCGACGGGACGCGTCCTTCGCTGAACCGCTCGAGCGAGGTGAGCGTCGCGCGTCCCCCGACGACGAGGGTGCCACCTTCGATGGATATCGCGTCGAGGCCGTCGAGACGCGACAGCGTCATCATGACGTCGGGTCGCAGGCTGCGTTTGTTGGATTGCACGCCGAAGTCGGTCGCTCCCTGCACGATCACCGTCTCGGGATGCGCCGCGAGGAACTCGAGAGCGTCGTGGTGCGAGGCGGGTGCGAAAAAGGTGCGCGATCCGGAGTCGATCCGGACGCTGTCCGAAGCGGCTTCGAGCGCTTCCGCGATCGGGGCCGGAGCATAGAGTTCGTCGAGAGATTTCCCGTGCCCGCCGGTCATGTCGAGCGCCGCTTCGATGATCGGATCGTAGCCGGTGCAGCGGCAGAGGTTCCCGGTCAGCGCCTCGCGCGCGTCGCGCCCCGACACGGTCGCGTTCGACTCGCGGAGCGCGGTCATCGCGACGACGAATCCGGGCGTGCAGTAGCCGCATTGCGCACCGTGGTGGTCGACCATCGACCGCTGCACGGCGCTCAGCTCGTCGCCGAGCCTGAGCCCTTCGACGGTGACGACGTGTTTCCCGTCGAGCTGGAAGAGCAACTGAATGCAGGAGTTAACGGGCACGTAGTCGATGGCGCCGCCGCGCGGAGCTCCGACGAGGACCGTGCACGCGCCGCAGTCACCCTCTTCGCATACCGTCTTCGTGCCGGTCTCGCCGCGAACCTCGCGAAGCCAGGACGCGACCGTGCGGAAGGCGTCAGCTCCGGCGACTCGAACTTCGCGACCGTTCAGGTAGAGCTCGAGGTGATCTCGCATCGGCTCGACGATGATAACGAAATTTCGGGGCTGCGCGACATCGGCCCGACGATCCGCGTCCAACGCGCGTCCCGTTCACCGCGAACTCTCCCGCTGTGACGTTCTGGCCGGCGCGCGGTCTGTTAGGTCACTCACCGAACGCACGATTGTGGAATGAGTGGCCGAAATCATGTGACCGCTGAGAGCGAGAGCCGGTGACGGGATTACTTGTCGCACCGAAGCAGCGCGCATATCGGTGGTATTACGGCACCGGAAGTCAGCGGACGGAACAGGCAGTACCTGCCGCAACGATCGAGCTGGTTGGAGGCTTCGAGGCGGGCACTGAGCAGGCGTGGATCCCGCCGCCGGCTTCCGCTGCCGGCGAATCGGCGGCGCGCCGCGACCCCGGACGCGAGGCTGCAAGATTCACCACCGATTCGCGGGAGGTTGCCGCAGTGCGCGGACCATTCCGCGGTCCCGCTACGCACGTGGCATACGCGTCCAGGCACTACCCGTCGCTCCGGCGAGCGGAACCACCGAAGCAGCGGGATGAGCATCAGGATGAATGGAGGGCGCTATGTCATTTCTGATCCTGGTGGCCATGATGGCCGTGACGCCTCAGCAGGACGTCATCGTCACGACCGAGTGGCTCGCCGCACATCTCAATGACCCCAACGTCGTCCTCGTCGAAATCGGCAAGCGCTCGGATTTCGACAACGGCCACATCCCGGGCGCCCGTTTCATCGCTTCCGACCAGCTCGTCGTGAACAAGAACGGGATCCCTGATGAGATGCCAGCCGTTGCCAACCTCGAACGGTTGTTCGGCAACGCGGGGGTCGGCAACTACGGACGGATCGTGCTTTACAGCCGCGAGCCGCTGCTCGCCACCCGCGCGTTCTTCACCCTCGATTACCTCGGTCACGGCAACCGTATCGCGGTACTCGACGGCGGCTATCCCCTCTGGAGAAACGAAAAGGGGATGAACCGCCCGGTGACGAAGGCGACGACCAAGTACAGAACGGAAGTCTTCACGGCTGCGGTCGATCCCGGGAAGCTTCTCACCATCGATGACGTGCGAATGGCCGCGTCGACCGGCATGATCGGCGGCGAGAATGTCGTCATCGTCGATGCGCGGCCAGCAACGCAGTACATCGGCAAGGACAAGGGACGCCAGGTCTCCAACCCCGGCCATATTGCCGCTGCCAACTGCGCACCGTGGACCATCAACTACACCGACGTCGTTCCGGCCAAATTCAAGACGGCCGACGAGCTCATGGTGTATTACAACCTGCGAGGCATCAACGAGAACGCGAAGATCGTTCTCTACTGCCGGACCGGCATGGAAGCGACCGCGACCTTCGTCGCGCTCCGCTATCTCGGCTTCAAGAACGTCGCGCTCTACGACGGCTCCTATGTCGAGTGGAACAAGACCGGCGACGTGGTCATGGCCTCGGTAGCAGCTCCCCAGTAGTCACACACCACGCCTCGCCCGGATCCACGCCCGGGCGAGGTTTCTCTCCATCTCCCTCACTCACTCCCTCGTCACCGCTGTGAGGTTCATCGTGAGACGAAACCCCGGCTTCGGAAGTGCGGCGACGCCGATCACGGTTCGCGCCGGGCGATGCGTACCCATCGCCTCGACGTACGCGCGGTTCATCTCGTCGAAGTCGGCAACGTCGACGAGGAAGACATTCACATGCACGACGTGCGCGAGATCGGAGCCCACCGACTCGAGCATCACGCTGAACGAGGTGATGATCCGCTTCGCCTGCGCGAAGACGTCGGCGCCGGCCAGCTGGCCCGTTGCGGGATCGACGCCGGCAGTCCCGCCGATCGTGATGAAGCTGCCGACCTTCGCGATGTGGCTGTAAGGGCCGATCGGGATCGGGGTGCCGGGAGGAGTGGAGGTCTCGACGATGCTCATTGCGCGCCTCGCTTAAGGATCGGTTGCTCGAATCATCATACGGTCCGCGGATCCTGATGTTCGCGATTGGTGACCGTCGGCGCTCGCCGCCGCAACGCGGTTCCCCTTACACTTCGGAGAAATACACGACGACGGATCTCAACGCTCCTCGCGGTACGCCTGCCGTGAAGCGAGAGGAAAGGGAACAGCCATGCCGGCCCGGACAACGCGAAAAGCGGCCCCACCTGCAACTGCGCCGAAGAAGCCTGTGAGGCGTCCGGCGAGCGATCCGGCGACGCCTGACGTCCCGGTCGACGCACGCGCACGGGCGGCGCTTGCCTCACTCGCAAAGTCGGCGACCAAGCGCGACCGCGATCGTCTGGCCCGCTACGGGATCACCGCGACGAACGCGCTCGGCGCGAAGATGGGGACGATTCAAACGCTTGCGAAGAACCTCGGCAAGAGCCACGAGCTCGCCGAAGCGCTGTGGAAGAGCGAAGTCTACGAGGCGCGACTGCTCGCGTCGTACGTCGACGAGCCGACGCTGGTCACTCCCGCGCAAATGGACCGCTGGTGCCGCGACTTCGACAACTGGGGCATCTGCGACACCGTCTGCTTCGTCCTCTTCGATCGGACGCCTCACGCCTGGACGATGATCGCGAAGTGGGCGGCGCGGAAGAACGAGTACGAGAAGCGCGCCGCGTTCGCGCTGCTCGCGAGCCTCGCGGGCCACGACAAGCACTCGGGCGACGGTCCCTTTCTCGAGTCGCTCGCGCTCATCGAGCGCGCGTCGGACGACGAGCGCAACTTCGTCTGGAAGGGAGTCAGCTGGGCGCTGCGCAGGATCGGCGGCCGCAGCGTCGCGCTGCACGAAGCAGCGCTCGCCCTGTCGAAGCGCCTCGCCGCGTCCGACGAGCCCGCGGCGCGGAAGATCGGAAAGGATGCGATACGGGACCTGACGAGCGCCGCGACGATGAAGCGGTTAGGGGCGAGGGTGAAAACGAGAGTCTAGTGAAAATGCCCTGACTCGAGGCCATCAACTTGGCGAGGCGACGTTTCACTCACACGGAAGGTGGAGCGCCGTCGCCCCGCTACTTCTTCAGCCCCTCCGCCCAGTTCAGCACCACGGTGAGCGATTGTGCGTTGGCGGCGTTCGCCGGAACGACGGCGAGCAGACGCTGTCCATCCGGCGTGATGTCGAAGCCGAGCGATCGAGGCAACGAGAAAAGCACTTCAGGAGGTCCGAACTGAAGCCCCTCACCCCTCGTCACCGGAATCGCCTGGAGCACTCCATCGGCCGTCAGGTAGACGAGCTCATTCCCTGCTTGCGTCCACTTCGAGCCCGCCCCTCCCGACGTCGTCACCTGGTACTTCGTTGCCGGCACTGGAAACGACTGAACGTAGATCTCGAACCGTCCCGACTCGTTCGAGTCGTACGCGAGCCAGTGGCCGTCGGGACTGATGACCGGCGCCCCTTCCGCGGCTGGCGACTGGAGATAAGGCGTCACCTTCGCGGGGCTCGACGCGGAAGCGAGCCAGATGTCGAATCCCGTCGCCTTCTCGATGCCGACCCACGCGATCAAAGAGCCGTCGGGCGACCAGCTCCTCGGCTCCTTCCAGCTCATCTTCGAGGAGAAGAGAATCGTGTCGGCTGCCGCGCCGCTCAGCGGCCTTACATACAGGTCGTACGGCCCCTGCCGGGCCCCCTGGTAGACGATCTTCTTGTTGTCGGGCGACCAGACTCCGCCGCGATTCGCACCCGGACCGAACGTTAGGCGCGTCGGCGCGCCACGGGCGAGATCGACCACCCAGAGATCGCTCTCTTTCTCTCCCACGGTCTTCGTGAGCACGACGCGCGTGCCGTCCGGAGAGATCGCCGGCGTGAGGAACGTTCCGGCCGGAAGCGGGATCGTCCCGACCAGCTGTCCCTTCCGGTCGAACCACTCGAGCCGGTTGTCCGTATCGACGGCGGCGGCGATCACCATGACGCCGCCCGAGGAAACCGAGGCAACCCGGTCGCCTGTGTTGAGCGAGGCGGGCACGCTGTCAGGGAGTCGCTCGGGCTCCCCTTCGAGCTCGAGTGATTTCGCGTCGAACCGTCGCGCGAGAATCCGGTCGCCGTTCGCGTAGATCAGATAGCCCTGCTCGGCGTAGATCGCGCTCCGTTCGGCACTCATCACGTACTTGCGCGCGGTGGAGGTGGTCGATCCCACAAGGATCTCTCCGGCCCCATCCTTGCCTTCGATCGGCGAGTAGAAGAGGAAGTGCTCGCCGTCGGGCAGAAAGTACGGAAAGCGGTGGCTGGTTTCCTTCTTCGAGACCTCGATCGATGTCGTCGCGACCGGCTCGCCGCCGCTTGAATTGACTCGCATCAATTCCGAGGCGACGGTAGGCGCGAAGACGATGATCCCGCGACTGCCCCACGTCCCTCCTCGGCCATCGGACGCGGCACAGATCTCGTCGACATCGCCGCCGGCCGAAGGCACGCGCTTCAACTTGCCCGCCGCGAAGAAGGCGATGTGTTGACTGTCGGGTGACCAGAACGGATACGAGGCATCGGTCGTCTTCGGGAGCAGCCGCGGCGTCGAGTCGGCGAGAGAGCGCACCCAGAGACCGCCGCGCCCACCCGTGTCGACGCCGACGAACACGATCCGGCTGCCATCGGGCGACACGGCGACGTTGCCTTCGTTCTGGGAGATCGTCACCTCCGGCGGAGCCGCCATCGCGAGGCGCGCGACCTGCGGTCGATTCACGCGCGCATACCGTGCGACGAGCGCCACGACGGCGATCGCGAGCAGCGCTGCCAACGTCCACGCGATCCGCTCGCGCGACTTGCGCCTAACCGTCACCGTGGTCGCCACACCCGCCTGCGAGCCCACCTCGCTGATCCAGCGCAGCTCGCTCGCGACGTCGTGCGCCGACTGCCACCGGTCGTCGGCATCCTTCTCGAGACACTTGCGGACGACGTGGTCGAGCGCGGGAGGCGTCATCGAGGCGACCGAGGAGATCGTCGGGGGCTGCGACGACACGATCGCGGCGATGAGGCTCGTCTTCGACGAGCCCTCGAACGCTCGGCGTCCCGTCGCCATCTCGTAGAGCAGCGCGCCTAACGCGAAGATGTCGGTTCGCGCGTCGGCCTCCTGCCCCTCGAGCTGCTCGGGCGCCATGTACTGGAAGGTCCCGAGGATCGTCCCTTCCTGCGTCAGCGGCTTCGCCTGCGTCGGCATCTCGGTCATGCCGTGAACGATGCCGGTCTCCGACGCGGGGCGCGCAAGGCCGAAGTCGAGCAGCTTCGCGCCCGTCTTCGTCAGCATCACGTTGGCCGGCTTGAGGTCGCGATGAATGATCCCCTGCTTGTGCGCGCGCTCGAGCGCGTCGGCGATCTGCGAGCCGTACTTCAGCACCTGGTCGGGAGGCAGCGCCCCCTTCTGGATGCGATCGGCGAGCGACTCGCCCTCGATCATCTCCATGACGAGGAAATGCGTCCCCTCCTCGTGTCCGACGTCGAAGAGCGTGCAGATGTTCGGATGGTTGAGCGACGAGATCGTCTTCGCCTCACGCTCGAAGCGGGCGCGGAACTGCTCGTTCTGCGCAAACCCCTCGGGGAGGATCTTGATCGCCACGTCGCGCCCGAGGCGCGTGTCGCGGCCGCGGAAGACCTCGCCCATGCCTCCGGCGCCGATGGGCGCAACGATCTCGTATGGACCGAGTCGGGTCCCGGCTGAAATTGTCATTGGATTTGGAAAGGATACCGCAGAAGCAATGCGGAATGGGGAGGTAGGAAGGCGGAATGGGAACGCTGAACGCGAAACGCGGAAGGGGAACGGAGCGACGGGCGCGGTGCGAAGTCGTTGTCGTCCTGAGCGAAGCGAAGGACCTCTCAGGCTTCTACACTCACGCCACGAGCGCCGATCAACTTCCTAATGACCTCCCCTGTACAAGCCCGAGAGGTCCTTAGCTTCGCTTCCAGAAATCTGCCCGAGTTGTGACGCCCGAGGGAGTTGTCGTCCCGACGACTGACACCGCGAAGCGGGGGAAGGAGGAGGGACCTCGCAGGCTGGTACTCATGTGCCACACGCGAGAGAGTGCGCGACGAACCTCAACTGTACCAGCCTGCGAGATCCCTCCTCCCTCGCGGCGCTCGGTCGTCGGGATGACAATCCGTACGCTCATGGACGACGGCGCGAGTCTCGCAGCTGATTGCAGTTTCTTTCCCCGGGCACCTGCGCCTCCCGCCATCTCTCAATTCCCAATTCTCAATTCTCAATTCGCCTTCGGCGAAACGGATATGCCAGCTGCGCGGCCCAGCCTTCGGGGACTTCGTCGCCGATCGTTCCGTAGCGCGAGGGCCAGCGGCCGGGAAGGTACGCGGTGCCGAACAGCCGGTCGAGCAGCGGCAGGAGCACGGCGAAATTCTTGTCGACCGCTTCCTCCTCGGCCGCGTGGTGCCAGTGATGAAACTCCGGCGTGGCGAGGAGGTGCCGCAGCCCCGGCCAGCGGTGCGTCACGTTCGCGTGGATGTAGACGGCGTGGAACGAGATGAAGGCGAGGTAGGCGTAGACGGCGGCGGGGGCGAAGCCGCCGACAAAGATCGGGAGGAAGCCGACGAGACGCATCACGACGACGTCGACGACGTGAAGCCGCGACCCGGCGAGCCAGTCGAGGTGGCGGCTCGAGTGGTGTACCGCGTGAATTTTCCAGAGCCACGGCAGCGCGTGAAACGCGCGATGCGTCCAGTAGCTGACGAAGTCGACGACGACGAGGATCTCGACGAACTGCATCCATAGCGGCTGCGCGGCCACCGTTTGTTGAAAGCCGAGCTTCAGCGCCCAGGAGAAAAAGACCTGCGCGGGGATCATCGTCAGGAGCGCGATGAGCTGGATTCCGACGTGGCTCGCGAAGAAGTAGGCAAGGTCGGTTTGCCAGCCGTCGCGGAAAATCTTCTGGTCGTGGAGCAGCCAGAGCCGCTCCATCGGCACGAAGACGAGGCCGAGGAGGAAGAGCTGGAGCACGAAGAAATCGAGCCCCGCGGTGAAGCTCGCCGGCTCCGACGTGATCGCCCTCGCTTCGGAGCCGCCGAGGAGCAGCGCAACCATGCCGAGCACGAGCCCCATTGCCCCGTAGAGCCGCGAGCGAATGAGCGCAACGCTCGCCGCGCCGAGGATGAACGTCGCCACGATCACTCCGAAGAGGAGCCCCCGGAAAAGGCTGATGTGTGACTCGTAGAACGGAAGCGCGTCGCGGAAAACGAGCGCGTGCGGGAAAAGGAAACAGAGCTCGGCAAGCACGGCGAGCGCGCCGAGAATGCCGGAAGCCACCCCGGCTCGCTTGCCGAGATCGATGCGGAGCGCCGCGCCTGGGGGCATGTCGGGACGAACGGGCCGCCCGCAGACTGAAATTTCCAGTGCCGGCGTCGGCAGGGGCAGCCGGCAGACTCCGCCGCGACGAGCGCAGCGCCCGTCTCGATCCCCGCGCAGCCAACCCTTCGCGCGTAGTTTGCGCGACAACGACCGGTGAGCGCTGTCACCCTCTACCCGGCCGGGCATCATCGATGGGTGCCCGGGCCCGGACATAAAGTGCTTGGCATGAATACGAAATCCGAAGTTTCGACGAATCCCACCACCACACCCCGTCAGCCGCGAAGCCGGTCGATGGAGTTTTGCGTCAAGATCGATCCCGCAAGCTGGCAGCAGTACGTTTCAACGCCGGTCAAAGGCAAGGCTCTGCTGCTCGATCCGTTCATCAACAAGGGAACGGCCTTCACGGCCCGGGAACGGATGGAGCTCGATCTCGACGGCCTCCTTCCGCCGGTCACCTCCACGCTCGAAGAGCAGCTCGCGCGCGTCTACGAGAACTTCCAGGCGAAGCCGACACCGCTCGAGAAGTTCATCTACCTCGCGAGTCTCCACGATCGGAACGAGACGCTTTACTACAGGCTGATTCTCGATCGCATCGACGAGATGATGCCGATCGTCTACACGCCCGTGGTCGGCGAGGCGTGCCAGAAGTACTCCCACATCTACCGGCGCGGGCGTGGTCTCTACATCAGCTATGACCAGCGCGACCGGATCGAGGAGATCCTCCTCAACTTCCACACCAACAATCCGTCGGTCATCGTCGTCACTGACGGCGAGCGGATCCTCGGCCTTGGCGACCAGGGCGCGGGCGGAATGGGCATCCCCATCGGCAAGCTCTGCCTCTACACCCTCTGCGCGGGAGTGTCGCCTTACAACACGCTGCCGATCACGCTCGACGTCGGCACTGACAACGAGGAACGGCTCCAGGATCCCCTCTACATCGGACTTCGCCACAAGCGGATTCGCGGCGAGGAGTACCAGGAGTTCATCGATCACTTCGTCGCCGCGGTGCGCCGGGTCTATCCGAATGTCCTGCTGCAGTGGGAGGACTTCCTCAAAGGGAACGCGATCAAGCAGCTCGACCGCTTCCGTGACCAGCTCTGCACGTTCAACGACGACATCCAGGGAACCGCCGCGGTCGTGGTTTCCGGCATCTTCGGCGGCCTCCGGCTCAGCGGCCAGGAGATGAAGGACCAGCGGCTCGTCTTCGCAGGCGCCGGTGCGTCTGCCCACGGCATCGCCGAGCTCTTCGTCTCCGCGCTGCTCGAGGCCGGCCTCACCCCCGAGGAAGCGAAGAAGCGGATCTGGACGGTCGACACCAAGGGATTGTGCGTGAATGACCGGGCCGGCCTCGAGGACTTCAAGGCGCTCTTCGCGCGCGACGTCTCCGAAGTGGCGAAGTGGGACTGCAAGGAACGCTCGAAGATCACGCTCGAAGAGACGATCGCGAATGCGAAGCCGACGATCCTGGTCGGTGTCTCGGCGACTCCGGGCACGTTCTCCGAGAGCGTCGTCCGCCTGATGGCGAAGCTCAACGAGCGCCCGATGATCTTCCCGCTCTCGAACCCGACATCGAAAGCCGAGTGCACGGCCGAAGAGGCGATCCGCTGGAGCGACGGACGGGCAATCGTCGCGACCGGCAGCCCGTTCGACCCCGTGACATACAACGGCAAGCGCTATCGGATCGGCCAGTGCAACAACGCGTTCATCTTCCCCGGCGTCGGCCTCGGCGTGACGGTCGCTCGCGCGACCCACGTCAGCGACGGCATGTTCCTCGAGGCGGCGAAGGCGCTCGCGCACTCCGTAACGGCCGAGGATCTCGCGGAGACCGCGACCTTCCCGCTCCTCGCCTCGATTCGCGACTGCTCGCATGCGGTCGCCTGCGCAGTCATCAAACGCGCGGTCAAGGAAGGCCACGCGGACGAGAGCGCGCTCACGAACCTCGAGAAGAACGTGACGCGCGCGATGTGGTATCCCGAGTACCTGCCGGTGAGGTACGAGCCATAAGAGGCAGGCGAGAGGCGAGAGGCGATAAGCAGGCCAGGTGGAGTGCGAAAGCAAAGCTTTCGCGGCGTCGCGAAGCGACGCCTAAGGCAGGCCAGAGGTCATAGGCCAAAGGCCAGAGCAGGCAATCGTTCGTCGTTAATCGTTCGACGATTGAGGGAGTCGGGGCCGGCACGGTAGGGTGCCGGTTTCCGACTCCCTTGTTTTTTGGCACAGCTGCCCGTCAGAAGACGCCCGAGATCCACGGCGCGCGTTGCGGGAAGAAGCTCCGGAGGTTACTCTGAGCTCCTGCCCGGGCCGCCGGGTGGGACGATCCGAGAGAGCGAGAGGCCACGAGCATGCAACTCGAAGACCCCACTTATCTCGCCCTTCACCGCTACACCAAAGCGCTCTCCGTCGCACTCGGATTCCGCGACCTCTACACCAGGATTCACTCCGATCGTGTCCTCACGCTGAGCGAGGCGATGGGAGTGCGTGCCGGGCTCTCCGAGCGTGAGCTCGGGATCCTGAGGATCAGCGCCGCGTTTCACGATATCGGCAAGATCGGCATCCCCGATCAGATTCTGCTCAAGCCTTCCCGCCTCGACGACCAGGAGTCGGTCGCGATGCGGAAGCACTCCGAGCTCGGCGCGAGCATCGTGCTGGCCACCGAGCTCGAGGGCGCCGACGAAGTCGCGAAGATCATCCGGCATCATCACGAGAACTGGGACGGCACGGGCTACCCCGACTCGGTCGCCGGGAAGGCGATCCCGACCTGCTCCCGGATCATCGGCATCGCCGACAGCTACGACGCCATGGCGCTCGCTCGCGCCTATCACCCGGCAAAGGCGCACGAGGAGATCATGCAGATCCTCCGTGATGAGACGGGAAAGAAGCACGATCCCGAGCTGATGCGGATCTTCGTCGAGGTGGTCGAGGCAGTCGAGCACGGGAACCCGACGCCGTAGAGGTGCGGCGCGTCGCGCCGCCGCGGAAGCTTTGTCCCGCTCCGCGGGACACTCCACATCGCCTGCTTTGACCTCCGACCCTTGACCTCTGACCCGCCGTTACAGTCGCGACTTCACGGCGCGCAGGATCGATCCCGCGACCGGCACCATTTCCGAAAGCGCGCCGGAGCCGTCCCAGTAGTCGCGGTGATAGGAGATCCGGCCGTCGGGCGTGAAGCGAAGGTGCGACATCCCCGGCGCGACGAAGGTCATTTTCCGGTGATGGATCGTGAAGGTCATCACCCAGCGGAGGTAGACGCCGTCGGCCGTCTTCGTCATCTCCTCGACCTCGACGTCGATCGCGGCGGTTCCCGCGGCCGACCGGCCGAAGTACGCCGCGATCTCGTCGGCACCGTGAAGCTCGACGAAGCCGTCGTTGAAGTAGGCATCCTCCGAATAGAGCTCCCGCGCGGCCGCGGTCGCCTTCTCCGGGCGATAGTCGGCGAACAGAGCGTGGAAGCGGTCGATCGCGAGGTCGACCTTGTCGGGTGCGAGGCTCATCGCGTCACGTCCCGGCGCCTGGCTCTTCGCGAGCGCGTCGCGGCCGCCACCCACCATGTCGACTCTTCGCCCGCTCGAGCATCCCGTCGTCGCGACGACGAGCGCTGCGACCGACGCGACTCCCGCGCCGAGGATGACGAGTTTCGTCGTGCGGCTCATGCTGCCAGTGCTATTGCTCATGCTCTCTCCAGTTCTCGCTGTCTCGTGTGGCGCAGGCGCTCCTGCCTGCGCGTCGCCGAAGGCGACCCTTCACTTCGTCGTCAACCGAACACCTGCGGCGCGTTGCGCCGCGCGCAGACAGGAGTGTCTGCGCCACATGAAGCCGGCGTCCCGTTCAACGATGCGTGCATCCCGCCTGCTTTGACCTTTGGCCTTTGGCCTCTGGCCTGCTTCTATCGCCTCTCGCCTACGACCTGCATCCTGCCTGCTTTGACCTTTGACCTTTGGCCTTCAACCTGCTCCTCCCCCCACGGCTCGCCGAAGAGGTCCTGGCGGTTGTGCGTCTTCGTCAGCATCAGCTGGAAGTCGCTGACATGCCGCTCGAGGAAGCCGCCTTCGCAATATGCGAGGTAGTAATCCCAGCCGCGCACGAACGAGTCGTCAAAGCCTAACATCCGCACCTTCCCCGCCGCTGCGAGGAACCGCTTCCGCCATTCGGCGAGCGTCCGCGCGTAGTGCGCCCCCATGTCTTCGGCCTGGTATAGCGCCATCGACGTCGCCCTCGCCAGCGAGTTGAACACCTCGCTCACCGACGCGAGCTCCGAGCCGGGGAAGATGTGCTTCTGAATCCAGTCGGTCCGCTTCCTGTACGTGTGAAACTTCTGGTCGAGCATCGTGATCGTCTGCAGCAGCATCGTCCCGTCGGCCTTCAGCAGCTCGTCGCACTTGCCGAAGAACTCGTCGTAGAACTCGAACCCGACCGCCTCGAACATCTCGATGCTGACGACCTTGTCGTAGCGACCCTCGAGCTTCCGGTAGTCCTCGAACAGAAGCTCGATCCGGTCCGACAGCTCCGCCTCGGCGATGCGCTGTTTCGCCAGCTCGAACTGCTGAAGGCTGATCGTCGTCGTCGTGACGCGGCAGCCGTACTCGCGCGCGGCGTGAATCGCGAAGGCGCCCCACCCCGTGCCGATCTCGAGGACGTGATCATCGGGCGAAAGGCGCAGCTTGCGGCAGATCCGGTCGAGCTTCTCGATCTGCGCCTCCTCGAGCGTGTCGTCGGCCGAAAGGTACCAGGCGGCCGAATAGACCATCTCCCGGTCGAGGAAGAGACGGAAGAAGTCGTTGGAGAGATCGTAGTGCTCGTGGATGTTGCGCCTGCTTCCGCTGATCGTGTTGGCGCGAAGACGATGCCGCAGCGTGTCGGCGAGGCGGCTGATCGCCGATACGAGGCCGTTGCTGCTCTCGACGCGGTTGAGGTTCCGCGCCGCGATCCGGACGACCGAGACGAGATCGTCGGTCGACCAGTCGCCGTTCATGTACGACTCGCCGAAGGCGATGTCCCCGCCGAGGAGCGCGCGTGTGAAGAAACGCTCGTCGTGAACGTGGATGTCGGCGCGAAGCTCCGACTCCCGGTCGCCGAGCTCGTGGAGCTCGCCGCCGACGTGAAACCGGAGCAGGCCGTCCTTCAGCTTCGCGAGGCTCGCGAGCGTCAGCTTCTTCGCCAGGCTTTGAATCGTCATCGTCATCGTCATCACCAGACCTTCCATCCCCGTCCCGTCGGGTGGGGAAATACATGGAGTTTCTTCAGAAGCAGCACGAATGCCTGCCAATGGATCGCTGCGATCACCCTCAGCGTCATCCAGGGATGCCGCGCGAGCGCGCCGCGCAGGTTCGCGGCGTTCCACTCGCGCCACGTCATCCGGAGCGTCGCATCGAAGTTGATCGCCCCGTCGCCGATCGTGTTCATGTAGACCGTCACGTCGTCGGCAGGCTCCGAGAAGCCGAAGGTGTAGTCGAGCTCCATCGGCATGAACGGCGAAACGTGCATCGCTTTCGCCGCGCGGAATTTGCGAAGGGCGCCCCCTTCGATCTCGTTCGCTTCCGTCAGCCAGTAGCTCCTCTGCTCGCCGAACGTGTTGCTCACCTCGGCGAGCAGCGCGCCGAGCCTGCCGTTCCTCCCGTAGCAGTAGAAGAACGAGACGGGATTGAAGCCGTAGCCGAAGTAGCGAAGGTGAGTCAGGAGATAGATCGGCCCGTCGGGCAGCGTCACGCCGTGTGCGACCGCGTCGAGCTCGAGGCGGCGTCGGAGAGGGAGCGACGGATCGCCGACGTGGTCGCGATCGTCGAAGCTCGCCCAGTTGAAGCGGTTGACGCTCGCGAAGCGCGACACGCCCATCATCTCGCCGATGCGATCGACGTCGAGCAGCACCATGAAGAGCGGGTAGTCGAACTCGTGCCGTCGCGGCGTGAAGCGGCGATGGGCGAGGGTGCCGGTGTAAATGCCGGGCGCGGGCATCGTCACCACTCCGCTCCGAGCGCGTCCGCGACGCGGATCGCCGAGTTCATGCCGTCCTCGTGGAAGCCGTAGAACCAGTACGCGCCGCAGTAGTGCGTGTGGGCGACGCCGCTCACCTCGCGCCAGCGTGACTGAGCCTCGAGCGCCCCGAGGTCGTAGGACGGGTGGTGGTAAATCATCGACTTCACGATCTTCGAAGGGTCGATTCTGTCCGTTCCGTTGAGGGTGACGCAATAGTCGGTCGTGGACGCGAGCGACTGGAGGCGGTTCATGTGGTAGGTGACGCTCACCTGGCGCTGCGCCCGCGCGTCGATCCCGTAGTTCCACGAGGCGCGCGCGTCGCGGCGGCGCGGGAGGAGGCGCGCGTCGGTGTGGAGCACCGTCTCGTTGCTGCTCGTCCTGAGCTTCGAGAAGACGGAACGTTCCGCCTCGGTCGGGTTCTCGAGCAGCGGCAGCACCTGGTCGCCGTGGCAGGCGAATACGACCTCGTCGAAACGTTGCGTCGCCCGGTCGTCGAATTGAATGTCGACGCCGTCGCCGTCGCGCGCGACGCGCGCGATCGTCGCGCTCGTCGCGATCCGCTCGCGATACGGCGCGGTGATCGGCGCGATGTACTTGTACGACCCGCCGCGGATCACGCGCCATTCCGGGTGCGTGTCGATGCCGAGCATCCCGTGGTGGTCGAAGAACTTCACGAGCGCCGCGGCCGGGAATTGCGCGATTGCGGGGAACGACATCGACCAGACGGCCGAGGCCATCGGGTAGAGATACCGCTCCCGAAACTCGTTGCCGAAGCGTCCGCGTTCCAGCATCTCGGAGAGAGTCAGGCGAGTGGCGAGGGGCGATGAGGCGAGAGTCTTCGCTTCTTTGTTGAAGCGCATGATCTCGGAGAGGAGCCGATAGTGCGCGGGTTTGAACGCGTTCGACCGCTTTGCGAAGAAGCCGCGAAGGCCTCGGCTCGAGTACTCGAAGTCGTCGTCGAACGACGTCACCGCGAACGACATGTCGCTCGCCATCGTCTCGACGCCGAGCTCGCGCATGAGCCGGACGAAGTTCGGATAGTTGCGCTCCGTGTGGACGATGAAGCCGGTGTCGACGGGGAGCCGGCCGTCGGCCGTGTCGACCATGACGGTGCGCGTGTGCCCGCCGATCCGGTCGTCCTTCTCGAAGAGAGAGACTTCGTAGCGGCGGCTCAGCAGCCACGCCGCGGCGAGCCCGGAGATTCCCGAGCCGATGACGGCGAGACGCTTCAAACGGCCCTCAATTGTGGATGATTTGAATGTTTTATATTCATCAAAGTGTTCGTCACTATGGGGGCAACCTCACGCTCGTATAAGCGACTTGTCCACTAAACACCGCGTATTGTCCTTGACATTCCAGCTCCGCGCGCCTAGTTTGGATAAGCCAGCCCGAGTTGATCGGCGCAGTTTTGTGACCGCTTTGGTCGATTTAACACAACCCAACTGCGAGGTTCGCATCCAGGATAGGGGGGTCCCTGAATGAGCTCACGACGTCTGCTCCAGATCCTCTTCGCCGGCGTGCTCGCGACGATGCTCGTCGTCACCGTGCGCGCAAGCATGGCGGAGAGCCTGCTGGACGCGTGGCCAGCGTTCGCGGCGAGCCCCTGGTCCGTCGCGACCCTCTTCGATGCATACTTTGGTTTCCTGACATTCTACGTTTGGGTGGCGTGGCGTGAGAACACCACGTTCGCTCGCATCGCCTGGTTTGTGCTGATCATGCTGCTCGGAAACATCGCGATGGCGATCTACGTCCTCATCCAGCTCCAGCGGCTCGCGCCGGGCGAGCCCGCGAGCGCGATCCTCGGGAGGCGCGCGGCCTGATGTCGAAGTGGAGTCCTCGCGGCCTCGGCCGACTCGTCGTCGACCTGCTGAAGGCAGGCCTCACGCCCGAGAAGCTCGCGCTCTGCCTCGTGCTCGGCGTGGTGCTCGGCACCGCTCCCGTCATCGGCTCGACGACGATTCTCTGCGCGGCCGCCGCCGCGCTGTTAGGGCTGAACCAGCCGCTCATCCAGACGGTCAACTACCTCGTCTACCCGCTCCAGTTCGCGATGATCATCCCGTTCATCCGTGCCGGCGAGTGGGCCTTCGACTCGCCGCGCCTCCACATGTCGGCACGCGAAATCGCCGGCGCGGTCGCGCGCGACCCGCTCGCCGCGATCTCTGCGTTCTGGAACGTGACGATGCAGGCGCTCGTCGCATGGCTTCTCTTCGGAGTGGTGACCACGCTTCTCACCTACCCGCCACTCGTCGTCGTCCTGCGCCGCGTGGCCCGCGCAAAAAAGGTCGCTGCATGAGCGCCGCACTCACGACCCTCGGCATCGGCGCGGCGATCGTCGCAACGCTGATGTTCGCCCTCTGGCTCGTCCACCTCGCCACGAAGAACGCCTCGATCGTCGACGCGGGCTGGGCCGGCGGAATCGGCATCCTCGGAATCGTCTATGCGCTACGCGCCGACGGCGACCCGCTTCGCGCCTGGACGATCGCGGCGATGGGCGCGGTCTGGGGACTCCGCCTCGCATCCCATCTGCTCGCACGCATCATCGGAGAGCCGGAGGAAGGGCGCTATGTCCAGCTCCGCAACGAGTGGAAGACGAACCTCGGCGCAAAGTTCCTCCTCTTCTTCGAATTTCAGGCTCTTCTCTGCGTCGTGCTCTCGCTGCCGCTGCTGATTCCAACGCTCAACGCCACCCGCGGTCTCACGCCGCCCGAGATCGCCGGCGTCGCGCTCTGGTTCGTCGCGATCGGCGGCGAGGCGCTCGCCGACCAGCAGCTCCGCGCCTTCAAGGCGAATCCCGCGAACCGCGGAACCACCTGCTGCGCGGGGCTCTGGAACTACTCGCGCCACCCGAACTACTTCTTCGAGTGGCTCATCTGGGTGAGCTTCGCTCTCTTCGCCTCGGCGTCGCCGTGGGGATGGTTAGGCTGGATCTCCCCGGCCCTGATCCTCTTCTTCCTCCTTCGCGTCACAGGCATCCCGGCAACCGAGGCGCAGTCGCTGCGCAGCCGCGGCGACGAGTACCGCCGATACCAGGAGACGACGAGCGCGTTCTTTCCCTGGTTCCCGAAAGGCACGACATGAGCTCCACCACGATGAGAGACAGCATCGCGTCGCTCCGCGACGCGGCGTCGAACGAGCGCATCCCCTTCTCGCAGTCTCTCCTCGAGCGCGACCTCGTCCCCGACGCGCTCGTGCGCCGTGCGATCCGCGGCCTCCTGCGCGACCGCCTGCGCGAGGAGACGGAGCCGACGGAGGAACGGCAGGCGGCGCGGCTCGGGCGCCTCGTCGCGCAGCTCGAGGAGAGCCCGATCGCGATCAACACCGCCGACGCGAACGCGCAGCACTACGAGGTGCCCGCGCGCTTCTTCGAGCTGGTATTAGGCGACCATCTCAAGTACAGCTCGGCCTGGTATCCGACCTCGAGCGCGACGCTCTCCGAGGCCGAGCGGGCGATGCTCGAGCTGACCGTGGAGCGGGCGGGGCTGAAGGACGGCGAGCGGATCCTCGAGCTCGGCTGCGGCTGGGGCTCGCTGACGCTCTTCATGGCGGAGCGATTCCCGAAGGCGACGGTCGTCGCGGTCTCGAACTCGGCGTCGCAGCGCGAGCACATCGAGCGGCGCGCGGCGGAACGCGGCCTGACGAACGTCACGATCGCCACGTGCGACATGAACGACTTCGATCCCGGCGCGACGTTCGACCGCGTCGTCTCGGTCGAGATGTTCGAGCACATGCGCAACTACCGCGATTTGCTCCGGAGAATCTCGACGTGGCTCGTGCCAGGAGGCACGCTCTTCGTCCACATCTTCTCGCATGTCCGCTTCGCCTATCCATTCGAGGTGCGCGACGCATCGGACTGGATGGCGCGCTACTTCTTCACCGGCGGGATCATGCCGAGCGACGACCTGCTGCTCCACTTCCAGGACGATCTCCGGCTCAGCGAGCGCTGGCGCGTCGACGGCACGCACTACCAGCGAACGTCGGAGGACTGGCTCGCGCGGATGGATGCAAACCGCGCGGAGATCACGACGATCTTCGCCGCTGTCTACGGCGCGGAGAACGCTCGCAAGTGGGTCGTCCGCTGGCGCTGCTTCTTCATGGCCTGCGCCGAGCTATTCGGATTCGACGGCGGCCGGCAGTGGATCGTGTCGCACTACCGGTTCGGGAAGCCTACCCCCCCGCCATCCAGCTCATCCTTGGCGCCGTGATGTCGAGCGGCGGGAGGTAGCGCTCGCCGATGACGGTCATGTGGTGGCGCGGGTGGCCGACCATGATCCAGGCGAGCGCGCGGACGGAGACGGGCCATCCCGAGGCGGTGCCGCGCCGCATCCACTCGTCTGCACCCAGGCGGCCTAACAGCATCACGCTCGCCTCGCGGACGGTCCGGAACTCGCGCCGCAGCTCGGAGCAGGGAACGTCGTCGTACGTCGAATTCGCGATGTACGCGTTCTCGTCGAACCCCGGCAGCGCCGCGCTCTCGCCGCGCGAGAAGCAGAAGGCCCGGAGCGCGAACACCCGCTCGCCGTCGATGAGATGACCGACGAGCTGGCGGATGCTCCACTTGCCCTCCGCGTAGCGGAACGTCGTCGATTCCTCCGGCACGATCGACAGCAGCGCGTCGAGGTCGTCGGGCTGTGACGCGAGCGCGCTGATGATGTCGCTCTCCGGCACGCGTGCCACGTAGCCTGCGTACCATTCTGCGTATTCGTCTGTTGCTGGCGCTCCGGGCGCATGGGCATTCATCGTCTCGGTCTCCTCGACTTCATTCCTGTTGAAGCGCGCAGATGCGCCGGTGATTCACGGGTGGCGACGATCATCCGCGCTCAGGTTCGAGCCGTCAATGCGCCTGCCTCTGGATTTGCTCCTCCGTCACGCGTCGGCGCGTAGTGACAACGGCCTCCGGCCGTTGCGCGGAGGCCTCCGGCCTCCGCCACGAGGGGCGCGGCGACACGTTCCTGAGAACACGACGCCGGGCCCTTGCGGGCCCGGCGTCGCTTCCCTCCAACCAGCTCGCGGCAAATTCACCGCGAACCTTTCGACATGCTCAATTCCGCGTTTCGCGCTTCGCGTTCAGCGTTGCCCTAACTCGCTCCCTTGTGGAACTTCACGAGGTCGTCGACCACGCCCGGGTCGGCGAGAGTCGTTACATCGCCGAGCTCGTCGTAGTTCCCCTCGGCGATCTTGCGCAGAATGCGCCGCATGATCTTGCCCGAGCGGGTCTTCGGAAGGCCCGGCGTGATCTGGATCAGGTCGGGGATCGCGATCGGGCCGATCGCCTTGCGCACCTGCTCCTTGAGCGCGCCGATCAGCTGCTCGTGTCCCTCACCCTCGAATTCGGGGTTGATGATGACGTAGGCGTAGATGCCGGTCCCCTTGATGTCGTGCGGGTAGCCGACGACCGCGGCCTCGGCGACCGCCTCGTGGCTCACGAGCGCGCTTTCGACTTCAGCGGTTCCGAGCCGGTGTCCCGACACGTTGAGCACGTCGTCGACGCGGCCCGTGATCCAGTAGTAGCCGTCCTCGTCGCGCGTGCAGCCGTCGCCGGTGAAGTAATAGCCCGGGAAGCGCTTGAAGTAGGTCTCGATGAAGCGGGAGTGATCTCCCCAGATCGTCCTCGCCTGTCCCGGCCAGGTACCATCGATGCAGAGGTAGCCCTTCACTCCATTGCCTTCCACGACGTTCCCGTCGTCGTCGAGCAGCACCGGCTTCACGCCGAAGAAGGGAAGCGTCGCGGAGCCGGGCTTCGTCGGCGTGGCCCCGGGAAGCGGCGTGATCAGGATGCCTCCCGTCTCGGTCTGCCACCAGGTGTCGACGACCGGGCAGCGCTCGTCGCCTACGACGTCGTGATACCACTTCCAGACCTCGGGGTTGATCGGCTCGCCGACCGTGCCGAGGATCCGGAGCGACTTGCGCGAGTACTTCTTCACGAACGAGTCGCCGGCGCGCGCGATCGCGCGGATGGCGGTCGGCGCGGTGTAGAAGACGTTGATCTTCAGGTCGTCGACGACCTGCCAGTAGCGGCCGGCGTCGGGATAGACCGGCGTCGACTCGAACATCACGGTCGTCGCGCCATTCACCAGCGGCCCGTAGACGATGTAGCTGTGCCCTGTGATCCAGCCGATGTCGGCGACACAGGCGTAGATCGTGTCGGGCTTGATGTCGAAGACGTACTTGTGCGTCATCGCCGCGTAGAGGAGATAGCCGGCCGTCGTGTGCAGAACGCCCTTCGGCTTTCCGGTCGATCCCGAGGTGTAGAGGATGAAGAGGGGCGACTCGGCCGACATCCATGCGACGGGGCAGGTCGAGCGCTGCTTGCGCGTCTCCTCGTGCATCCAGTGGTCGCGGCCCGGCTGCATCGGGACTTCGGTCTCGGTCCGCTTGACGACGAGAAGAGTCTCGACGAGCGCGAGGCCTTCGATGGCCTTGTCGGTCATCGCCTTGAGCGGGATCGCGCGTCCGCCGCGAAGCCCTTCGTTCGCGGTGACGACGAGCTTGCAGCCGGCGTCGAGGATGCGGTCGCGAAGCGAGTCGGCTGAGAAGCCGGCGAAGACGACCGAGTGCACCGCGCCGATGCGGGCGCACGCGAGCATGGTGTAGGCGAGCTCGGGGATCATCGGCAGGTAGATGCAGACGCGATCGCCTTTCTGCACGCCGTGTGCGAGCAGCACGTTCGCGATTCGCGCGACGTGGTGCTTGAGCTGCCGGTAGGTGATGTGCTCGTACTGCCCCGGCTCGTCCTTCGCCCAGATGATGGCGGTCTTGTCGGCGAGGCCATTCTCGAGATGGCGGTCGACGGCGTTGAAGCAGGCGTTGAGCCTGCCGCCGCCGAACCAGGAGAAGTCGACTTCCTCACGATCGATGTCGAGAACCGTCTGCGGCTCGTGGAACCAGTCGAGATACTCGCTCGCCTGCTCCTTCCAGAACCCCTGCGGATCCTTGATCGAGCGCTCGTACATCGTCCGGTACTCGTCCATGCTCCTGATGTGGGCGCTCTCCGCGACGTTAGGCTTGACTGGAATCATCTCGGTGCTTCTCCTTTCCCGATGTCTGCATTCCGGAGAACGTGTGCGATTCGACCGCGGCGCGTATGACGCGCACGCGCTCTCCGCGTGAGCGGGATCAGTATAGTCAGGTGACCCGCGTCGTCACCTGGTGTCGTGTACATCACACTCGAATGCGTGACTGTTGTCACACCAACGAATCGGCGCCCTCTCCAGAATCTGATTCGCGTTCGCCCCCGTCTCGGGTCATCAACGGCTTTACCACAATCGAAGAAGCGGATCCCTGGGGACTCGAAGTACCGCCGGGAATCGTAAGGCGGCACCGGAGGAACAGGGACCCCCTGCAGGAAGGAGGTCGCCCCCGGTGAGTTCCTCGGGGTTCCACGATGGAACCGATCGAATTCCTGGTACAGACGCCGCCGTTCGATCGGCTCGACCCCGAGCGCGTGAGGCTCGTGGAGCGCTCGCTCGAGATCGTCTTCGTCCCACGCGGCGAGATGATCCTCCGCCGCACCGATCCGAAGAACGAACGACTCTTCATCATCCGCAAGGGCGCGGTGCGCCTCGAGCGCGACCGCCGCCTCGTGCAGATGCTCGAAGACGGCGACCTGTTCGGCTACCCGTCGCTTCTGAGCGGCGGCTCGCCGACGGTCGACGTCGCCGCAGAAGAGGATTCGCTCGTCTACCGGCTGCCGAAGGCGACCTTCGACCGCCTGATGGAGGTCAAGCCGTTCGGCGAGTATTTCCTCGCCGAGCTCGCGGGACGAATTCGCGCGACCATCAGCGGCGACCAGGTTGCCCTGACCGGCAGCCTTTCCACGAAGGCGGAAAGCCTCGTGAGGAAGCCGGCGGTGTTCGTCACGCCCGACACGTCGATCGTCGACGCGGCGAAGGTGATGACGCGCGAGCGCATCAGCTCGATCCTCGTCGAGAGCGACCCGGTCGGCATTCTCACCGATCGCGACCTGCGCAGCCGCGTGATCGCCGCGAACGGCGACGCTCTCGCTCCGGTCACGACCGTCATGAGTCAGCCCGTCGCGACCGTGCACGCGCGCGCCTCTCTCTTCGAGGGGCTCGTCACGATGCTCGAGCACAAGATCCACCACCTCCCGGTCCGTGACGACGACGGCAGGATCATCGGCATCATCACCGACACCGACCTGCTCCGCCACCAGCTCAAGAGTCCGCTGCACATGCTGCAGATGCTCGAGCGGCTCGAGGACCCCGAGGCGTTCCGGAACTTCGCCGACGAGATGGGCGCGATGGTCGACGTTCTCTTCCAGGGGAACCTCGACGTGCTGGAGATCGGTCGCATCGTCGCGAGCCTGAACGACGCGGCGGCGAACAAGCTGCTGCGCGTGGTCGAGCAGAAGCTCGGGCCTCCTCCCTGCCCGTACGCCTGGATCGTCTTCGGCTCCGAGGGAAGGATGGAGCAGGCGATCCTGACCGATCAGGACAACGCGCTCGTCCACGCCGACGACGGCGAGGAGGCGACGCAATACTTCGCCCGCCTCGCGAGCGAAGTCGTCGGCGGGCTCGAAAAGTTAGGCATACCACGCTGCCCCGGCGGCTTCATGGCGACGCGCTGGTCGATGCCGGTCTCCGCCTGGAGGAGCAAGTTCCAGAGCTGGATCGAAACGCCCGATCCGACCGCGCTCATCGATGCAGCGAACTTCTTCGACTTCCGCCGCGTGCACGGCACGCTCGACCTCGCGCCGCTCGAGGACGTCATCCGCGAGGCGGGCCGCCACCGCCTCTTCCTCGGAAGGATGGCGAAGAACGCGATCGAGTTCCGCCCGCCGCTCGGCCTCTTCCGGAGAATCCGCGAGAACGAGCAGGGAGTCGACCTCAAGAAGGGAGGCATCATTCCGATCGTCGGGATCGCGCGGCTCTACGCGCTCGAGCTCGGCATACCGGCGCGAGGAACGATCGAGCGGCTCGCGGAAGCGTCGAAGGGCGCGGGCGCTCTGAGCGGCGACGGCGCCGAGACGCTCACCGAAGCGTTCCGCTTCCTCCTCCACGTGCGACTGCGCGACCAGCTCGGTGCGCGCCGCGCCGGAGTGAAGATCGACAACTCCGTGAGGCTCGACGCTCTCGCGTCGATCGAGCGGAGGCATCTCAAGGATGCCTTCGTCGCCATCGCGGAATTCCAGGATTCGATGGCTCTGCGCTATGGCACGAACTTCATTTCGTGAAGGAGACGATGGTGCTCTTCTTCAGATCGAAGCCCTGGGACGAGATCGAGTACTGGGCGCTCGACCTCGAGACGAGCGGGCTCGACGTCAGGCGCGACCAGATCCTCTCGGTCGGCATGGTTCCGATCCGCGCCGGGGTGATTCACTGGGGCGACCACTTCTACAGCCTCGTACGTCCCGAGAGCTGGGACGATCTCTCCGTCGACGCGATTCGCGTTCATCACATCTTCCCCGAGGAGTTGAAGGACGCGCCGACTCTCAGGGCCGTGCTCCTCGAGATCGAGCTGCGGCTCGCCGGCGGCGCCGCCATTCTTCTTCATCACGCCCCGTTCGACCTCGGATTTCTGCGACGGGCCTTCCGAAACTCGGACCGCGACTGGCCGAAGCCGCCGGTGGTCGACACGAAGGATCTCGTCGCGAAGTTCGAGGAGAGACAGCAGCGCCTCGTCCCCTACTCGGTGCAGCTGACGCGTTCGCTCGCGGAGCTCGTCGACTACTTCAACCTCCCGTCCTACACGGCACATCACGCGCTCGCCGACGCGCTGGCGACGGCGCAGCTCTTTCTCGCGCTCCGCGCGAGGCTCGAGCTTCAGTCCTTCAGGCAGGTGAAAGCGCGATGAGGCGCGCCTGGCAATCGTGAATCGGAAACCGGAGAGGGGCGCCTGAAGCGTTCCGTCGCCGAATGTTCAACGGACAGCAATCACGGATCACAGGAGGAGAGAGATGAGTTCGCGGTTTCATTTCAGAGTGCCGCTTCTGATTGCATGTGTGCTGCTGGCGGCAGCCGCCGCCTCGGCCCAGAACGTTACGGTGGGCGACGACGAAACGCTCAGCATCAAGGGATTCATCAACGTCTCGCTCTTCGCCCAGGACCAGAAATTTTCCTTCGGCCAGGGAACGAACGCGGAGTTCCCCGCGCCGCCGGAGTACACCGACGATCCGTGGATCCTCGACGGCGACGTGCGCAACTCGCGCCTGACGCTCGCGTGGGGCGGGCCGAAGATGGAGAACGAATACAAGGTCAACGGCGTCCTCGAAATCGACTTCCACGGCGGATTCAACGGCACGAGCGCCTTCGCCGACGAGCAGCCGACGCCGCGCCTGCGGCTCGCCTACATGGACCTCGTGCGCGGCAAGACGACCTGGCGCTTCGGCCAGGCCTGGTCGCCGATTTTCGGCAACGTCGCGCAGTCGTACTCGCACGTCGCCTTCCCGCTTGGCTACGGCGGCGGCGGCCAGATCGGCTGGCGCTTCCCCGGGATCTTCATGTATCGCGACACGACCGGCGCCGACTCGAAGGTCAAGACGAAGCTGACCGCCGCGATCATGAGCGGATCGTGGAACGGCCCTGGCGACACGACGAGCTCCGGCAGCGCCGGCGAGGCGTCGTTCGGCCCGCAGGTCGAGGTGCGTTACGACTGGGAGACGAAGGCGTGGGGACTCTACGTCGCCGGCCACTACGACAAGAAAGACCTCACGGGCGCGGGCGTCTCGCATCCCGACGACAGCCTCGACGGCACCGCGCTCGAAGTCGGCGGCAAGTTCCGCTCCGGCCCCTTCTCGCTCACGGCGAACCTCTACCAGGGGACCGCGATCGGGCACATCTTCGGCAACATCACGCAGTTCGGAGACGTCTCCGGCTGGGGCGCGTGGACGCAGCTCGGCTACGACTTCACCAAGAAGTGGAGCGGCTACGTCTTCTACGGCATGGACGACCCCGACGACGAAGACGTGCTCGCTTCGATCGGCAACGCCGGCCGCACGAAGAACGACATGTACGCGCTCTCGCTCATGTACAACCTGAGCCGCTACGGCTTCGACCTCGAGTACATCCACGACACGCTCAAGTCCGGACCCAACGGAACGAAGACGGACGGCAACCAGATCGCCGCGAGCTTCATGTACAAGTTCTGATCAGCAGAGACAGGAGGATTGTGTGGCTACCGACATGGAAAGGCTTCTCAACTCGGACCGCTTCAAGAGGCTCGTGCGCATCCGCTGGACCGTCAGCATCAGTCTGCTGACCCTGCTGTTCATCCTCTACTACGGCTACATCTTCGTCGTCGCGGAGGGGAAGGACTTCCTGATTCAGAAGGTGGGCGTGCACACGAACTACGGGATCATCTTCGGCGTCGGCACGATCATCGGCGCCTGGATCCTCACGATCATCTACGTCGTCTGGGCCAACACGGTCTATGACAAAGAAGTCCAGGGCATCAAGGACGAGTTTCTCAAATAGCCGGTGGAGGGAAATATGCTGACAAATCTCATTCAAAGCGTTGTAGCACAGACTCCGCCGGCCCTTGCGGAAGCGGCAACCGCGGCCTCGAACGCGGCGACGACCTCGGTCGGACAGGTGACGGCGACCTCGATCATCTTCTTCGTCGCCTTCATCTCACTCACGCTCTACATCACCTACTGGGCCGCGAAAAAGACGAAGACGGCGAAGGAGTTCTACGCCGCGGGGCGCTCGATCACCGGCTTCCAGAACGGCATCGCCTTGTCGGGCGACTACATGTCGGCCGCGTCGTTCCTCGGCATCGCCGGCATGGTCTCGCTCAAGGGTTACGACGGAATGATCTATGCCACCGGGTGGCTCGTCGGCTGGCCGGCACTGATGTACCTGCTCGCCGAGCCGCTGCGAAACCTCGGCAAGTACACGTTTGCCGACGTCGTCGCCTACCGCCTTCGGGAAAAGCCGATCCGCATCGCCGCCGCCGTCGGCGGGCTGCTCGTCCTCATCACCTACGCCCTCGCGCAGATGGTCGGCGCCGGCAACCTGATCAAGCTCATGTTCGGGCTGCCGTACGAGGTCGCGGTCTTCTTCGTCGGCATCGTCATGCTGGTCTACGTTCTCTTCGGCGGCATGATCGCCACGACGTGGGTCCAGATCATCAAGGCCTGCCTCCTGCTCGGCGGCGTGACGGCCCTGCTCCTGATCGGCCTCGCGCGATTCGACTTCAACCCGGGCAACCTTTACGGCGCCGTCGCCGAACGGTACGGCGAAGCGGCCCTCAGCCCGGGCGGGCTCGTCACGAGCCCGATCGACGCGGTGTCGTTAGGCCTGGCGCTGATGCTCGGCCTCCTCGGACTTCCGCACATCCTGATGCGCTTCTACACGGTGCCTGACGCGAAGCAGGCGCGCATCTCGGTCGCCTGGGCGACGACGTTCATCGGCTACTTCTACTGCATCATTCCGATCGTCGGCTTCATGGCCGCCGTCCTCGTGAGCCGCGAGACGATCTCCGGCGTCGACAAGGGAGGCAACATGGCGGCGCCGCTGCTGGCGGAATTCGTCGGCGGCACGCCGTTCCTGGGATTCATCGCGGCGGTCGCGTTCGCCACGATCCTCGCCGTCGTCGCCGGCCTCACGCTCGCGGCCGCCTCGGCGATGTCGCACGACCTCTTCGTCATGGTCGTAAAGAAGGGTCAGGCGTCGGAGCACGAACAGGTCAAGGTCGCCAAGATCGCGACCGTCGTCTTCGGCTGCATCGCCATGGCGCTCGCAATTCTCTTCAAGGGCCAGAACGTCGCGTTCATGGTCGGCCTGACGTTCGCCATCGCCTGCAGCGGAAACTTCCCCGCGCTGCTTCTCTCGATCACCTGGAAGAAGCTCTCGACGGCCGGCGCCGTCGCGGCCATCATCGTCGGCTCCGTAACGGCCTTCGTGCTGATCATCCTCAGCCCGACGGTCTGGGTCGACATTCTCAAGAACGAGCACGCGATCTTCCCGATGAAGAACCCGGCCATCTTCTCGATGCCGCTGGCGTTCCTCGCCGCCTGGATCGTCTCGCTCCTGACTCCCGACCTCGAAGCACAGAAGAAGTTCGACACGGAACTGGTTCGCACCTACCTCGGTGTGGGCGCGGAGTAGTAGACGGGATTCGCAACGGTATGCAGCGTGAACTGACCTCGACCCGCAGCAGTGGAGACAGCTACGTGCCCGCGGTTTGATTCAACTGCAGAGCCCGCGTGAAGCGACGGGGCGCCTTCGGGCGCCCCGTCTTCGTTTGTAGCGCCTTGCGTGCGTGAAGTGTGGCGCAGGCACTCCTGCCTGCGCGCCGCCGAAGGCGGCCGGGGTCACACGCCATGGCCTTAAGTTAAGCGAGAGAGAAACCTGAATTGAGAACGTTGAACGCTGAATTGAGAACCCAGAAAGGGATTCCCGGCGGCGTTTCTGGGTTCTCAATTCAGCGTTCAACATTCTCACTCCGGCGCTCCTGACGTTAACTCAAGGCCGTTGGGAGCACGCGCGATTTCGACGCCGTGCGGCGCTACGCGCCGCCGCGAAACCTTCGTCCCGCTCCGCAGGACACGTCACCTTGCCTGCTTTGACCTATGACCTTTGACCTCAAACCTGCCTTACGGCCTGATTCTCGCCACGACCGGGTCGTGATCGCTTGCGGCATTCGCGTCGGCGCGGTCGGCGTTGACGTGGACGATGTCGATCTCCGCGCCGGCCGCCAGCGAAGGGCTCACGAAGAGGTTGTCGAGGATCTGCAGATTACCTTCGAAGGAAAAGCTGTAGCGCCGTTCCTGCGGAACGCGCTCGACGAGGTTCGTCAGGCCTGAGACCTGGCCGAGGCGCCGCATCGGCGGGCGGAACTCGTGGTCGTTCATGTCGCCTAACACCACGACCGCCGCGCCGGGCCGACGCTCGAGGATCGAGGCGGCGAAGTGCCCGATGATCTCCGCCTGGCAGTTCCGCTGCTCTTCGGTTTTCCGCACCGGCGGCTGCGTCGAGCCGAACGTCGGGTCGTCGCCGCGCTTCGACTTCAGGTGGTTCAGGATCACGAAGAAAGTCTTCTCGCCGAATCGCATCTCCGCGGCGAGTGACTTGCGCGTCGGCTCCGCGAGCGCGCCGCTTCCTCCGCCGCCGAAGCAGGGATTGGCGGGGTCGATGCGGCCTGGGCTGAGTGTCAGCCGCGTTCCATCTGCCTCGCCTTCGACTGCGGTCGAGTCCGCTTTGCCCGAGGCGCCGCGATCGACGAAGGAGACGCGCGCCGGATTGAAGAGGATCGCGACGCGGATGTTGCCTCCCGGCTGCCCGCCGTCCTCGTTGTTTCCCGGGTCGATCTGCCTCACGTCGTAGCGAGGTCCGCCCGCGGCGACAATCGCGTCGACGAGCTTCGAGAGCGTCTTTGCGGCCGTCACGACGCCGTCGTCGGCCGGACCGCTGTCGTCCTGGATCTCCTCGAGGCATAGGACGTCGGGAGCGCCGAGATTGATCGCAATCGACTTCCCGACGCGCTCGTACTTCGTGGCATCGTTTGTCGCGGCAAGATTGAGGACGTTGTAGGTCGCGATCGTCAGGTGCTGCGCGTCACCGCGCATCGACGTCACTTCCGGCGGCGTCGATCCGGAGACGATCGAATGGGGCGGCAGCGTGTTCAGCAGGTGGAAGTTCCCGAAGTTGTAGTCGACGACTCCGAAGATCGAGCCGTCGAAGCGGTCGCCCGTCTCGACGAGCGGCGGATTCTTGACGATGCGCGGCTCGACCATGATCCGCTCGGGATTCAGGTCGCCGTCACGGATCACGATGCCGCCGCTCGGCGAGCGCACGGCCGCGCCCACGCCGCCGTCCGCGAGGACGACCATGTCGCCGTAACTGCTCGACGCACCGACGACGACGGCGTCGCGAACCTCGACGAGCATCCCCTCGATGCTCTCCCAGAAGTCGATCGCGTCGGTCGCGGGATCGAACGACTTCATGGCGTCGTCGTCGATGACGCGGTCGGGGATCGCGCGGCCCTTCGGTCCGATCCGGAGAGCCGCGGGGAGCGTATTCGAGCGCGACAGCGTCCGAAGCTCCGGCTTAGCGATTCCGGTGGTCGTGAGTGCGCCGGGAAAACCAGCTTCCACGACGTCACCCGACACCGCCACGCGGTCGCCCACCGCGATGTCGAGCGTCATCTCCTTCGTCGAGACGAAGATCGCTTCGGAGGTCGCGTCGTCGCGATCGGGTTTCGGCTCCTGCATCCAGAAGCCGGGAGCCTTGCCTGTCGCGAGCACGGCGGTCACGATGCCTTCGACCGACTCGACGCGCTTCCCTTCGAACCGCGAGCGATGGCCGGCTCCCTGGATGGCGTGAATGCTCGGCGAGGCCGTCTGCGGCACCGCGGCGTTCGGGGCCGCGGGGTTCGACGTCGTGCAGGCGCTGAGGAGAAGCGGAAGGAGAAGTGCGGGGAGAGCTCTCTTCGTATCGATCACGGGTGGATCCTTTCAAGCGGATGCGATCGCGGTCTCGCGAGGACGGCCTTCGCCGCGACGCGCACCGGCGCGACGCATTCTATCGGGAATGCGGGGTTTCGATTGCGGAGCACGGAATGAAACTGCCCCCCGCGCCGCGCCGCGCCCGGTCTTCCCGTGAACGCGCCCGGGCCCGCGCCCGCGCCCGGCCTTTTCGCGGATGTGTGCAGATGAATCGATTGCTCCGCACTCCGCGCTCCGCATTCCGAATTCGCCCTACCGCGACGTTCCGTTGACAGCGACCGCCCGACGCTCGTATCGTTGCATAAAACCGACCGAGTGATCGGTTTGTTTTATCGATCGAACCGCCTCCCCTCACCCGCGAGCCGTCTCGCGCGAAAGGAGCCCCTGCCGTGAAGAAGATCTATATCGCCGCCTATCACCAGTCGAAGTTCGGCAAGCTCATGGACATGTCGGTCCCCGACATCATCCGCAATGCCGCGGTCGAAACCTGCGCCGCGATCGACATCGAGCCTTCCGCGGTCGACGTCGGCTCGGTCTCGGCGCTCTGCAACGTGGCGCTCAATCACCAGTCCCTCCTCGCCGGGCTTCTCGCCCAGGTGCCCGGCATGGCCGGCAAGCCGATCGAGGCGGTCGAGAACGCCTGCGCATCCGGCGGGCAGGCGGTCCTCTCCGTCGCGCACAAGCTCCTTCTCGGCGAAGGCGACGTCGGCCTCGCCGTCGGCTTCGAGAAAATGCGCGACGCCGAGGGGAAGATGGACGGCAAGCTGATCGGGGAAGTGCTCGGTTACGCCTCGCATCCCGACGAGCGCCCCGGAAAGGTCTTCGTCTTCCCTCACCTCTTCGCCGAAGTCATGGCCGAGTACATGAAGACCCACGGCGTGACCGAAGAGGATCTGGCGCAGATCTCCGTCATCGAGTACGGCAACGCGAAGCACAACCCCTTCGCGCAGATGCAAAAGGTCCAGATCACGCTCGAGCAGGCGATGAAGATCGAAGGGATCAACCGTTACATCGTCGACGGGCTGCCGCTGAAAACCTACGACTGCTCGCAGATCACCGACGGCTACGCGGGGCTCGTGCTCGCCACCGAAGAAGGTCTGGCGAAGCTCGGCGTCGCGAAGGCCGACAGCGTCGAGCTCGCCGGCTGGGGACAGGCGACCGACCCGCTGAAGAAGGAAGGGCGCGATGTCCTTCGCGCGGACGGCGCATTCAAGGCGATGAACAAGGCGTATGCGATGGCAGGGGTCAAGCCGTCCGACGTCGGCGTCGCCGAGGTGCACGACTGCTTCACGGTGATGGGAGCGATCGGCGCCGAGGTGTTAGGGAAGGCGGAGTACGGCAAGGGCGCGAGGTACTGGAACGACGGCAAGGCCTCGATCGGCGGCGAATGCCCGATCAACACCTCGGGGGGGTTGCTCGCGAAGGGGCATCCGATCGGCGCGACCGGCGTCGCGATGATCGGATGGAGCGCCTGGCAGCTTCTCGGCAAGGTCCCGAAGGAGCTGCAGGCGTCGAAGCCGGGAGTCGCCGCGACGTTCAACATCGGCGGCCCGATCTGCGCGTCGGTCTGCACGGTGCTGAAGCCGGGCGCATGACGAGGCGGTAGTGTGTGGCGCAGGCACTCCTGCCTGCGCGCGGTGCGAAGCGCCGCATGAATCAGGCGAGAGGCGAAAGGCGACGAGCAGGCAGGCCGCGTCATCGGAAGACGACTGACTGGTCGCCCAGCGTTGCGGGGCGACGCGCAGGCAGGAGTGCCTGCGCCACAAGAGTCTCGAGGAGAACGACAAATGGCAGACCAACCCGTCCCCAGCCGTTCCGGCCACGTTCATCCCGACGGCCACGACATCTGGTACGAGTACTTCGGCGACGGGAAGCGCGAACCGATCGCGCTGCTCAACGGCCTCGCGATGTCGACGCGCGCCTGGTACGGCTTCCTCCCGCTTCTCCTCGACACGTACGACGTCCTCCTCTACGACTACCTCGGGCAGGGGAACTCGTCGAAGCCCGACGAGCCGTACTCGATCACGAAGATCGCCTCGTACCTGACGACGATCATGGACGAGCTCGGCATCGCGAAGATCCACTCGATGGGGATCTCGTACGGCGGCTTCATCGCGATCGAGCACGCGCGGCAGTTCCACGAGCGGCTTCACACGCTGACGCTCTCGGGGATCATCCTCTCGCGCGAGGAGCTCTTCGAGCAGTACGAGGCGATCTCGCTCCGCTTCTATCGCGGCGGGCCGGAGATGTTCGACCTTTACACCGACTACATGTACGAAAAGATCTTCGGCGAGCCGTTCGTCCGGAAGACGACGCGCGCCGGGCTCGAGCCGATGCGGCAGCGCTTCACCGAGCGATACCGCGACGACATCCACTGCCTCGTCCGCCTCACGGAGGCGCAGGAGGAGTACTTCGGCGAGCTCGACAACCGGATGGCACAGTACCGCGCCGTGACGACGCCGACGCTCATCATGCCGGGCGAGCAGGACCGCGCGATCCCGCTCTGGGCTCAGAAGAAGATGCTCGATATCTTCCCGAGCTCGCGATGGCTGATGATCCCCGAGTGCGGCCACGTCGCGTATCTCGAGAGGCCAGACGTCTTCTTCCCCGCGCTGCGCGCGTTCATGCAGGCCAAGAGCGTCGAGTTCGACGCGCCGATGTGAGGGGAGGGATCGTTCGCCGCGATGCGGCGATGGATCGGTAGCCCCCGGCTTCAGCCGGGGGACAAGACACCGCAAGATGAACGCGCCGCGTAGCGGCGCGAGGACGCCTCGTCCTGCGCCGCTACGCGGCGCGAATTCTTTCGTGTGCGCCAAACCCCGGGCTGAAGCCCGGGGCTACCGATCCGTCGGCGCTACGCGCCGGAAACCGAGTCACACGCACGCGGTTGAGAACGAACTCGTCCCCCGCCTTCACTCGATCTTGAACAACACGATCGACTTTCCCACCTCGGCGACCGGCGTCTCGTTCGAGAGCCACGCGTAGCCGCCCGGCTCGCCCCACGCCCCGGCGAGGATCATGCGGCTCGCCGCAACCCAGCCCGTCACCCGCGTGCCGGGAGGAAGCGGGCGGACGCGCGCGGCGGTGATGTGGACGTTAGGCTGCGCGGTGCCGAAGTATGCGAGCGACAGGTCGCCGATCCCGCGCCGCGCGACCTCCTCGTTGAGGCGCAGCAGATCCTGCCCCCAGTCGAGGTCGCCGTCGACGACGATCTTCTCCGGGTGGTTCCGCGCGAAGAAATTGAAGAAGGCGAGATAGTCGGGATGCGCGAGCGAGCACGACAGCACGAGCAGCGCGAGCGGCGCCATTGCGATCAGCTGCCGCACCCTGCCGAACCCGGCGTCGAGCGCGCGTCCCGGTCCCGCGGCCGCGATGACGGAGAGGAGACCGAAGATCGGCGCGACGTAACGGATTCCCGTATTCACGTTGATCGCGGGCGTCGTGACGAGCATCGCGGCGGTCGCGAGCAGCGGGGCGAGCACCCGCCAGTCACGACGCTCCCGGTAGCGCGCGATCGCGACGACGATGCCGATCGCGGTGAGAAGCATCAGCGGCACCGGAGTCTTCACCGCGAGGACCACGGGGTAGTAGTACCACCAGCCATGATCGCTCAGCTCTCCCATGAAGTACGACCGGTACTGCGGGCGATAGTTCATCGCCCAGCTCACCTCGACGCCGGCGAAGAGCTCGGGAGCCGGCATCGGAACCCCGAGCGACTGCATCGTGTCGAGGAGCTTTGCCCCCGCAACGAAATCCGGCACGCGGAGCTCCGGGAGCCGCTCCGCGGGAAGCACGCTGAAGCGGTAACAGCCCCATATCAGGAGAAGGCCGGCGAACAGGGCCGCCGGAGTCTGGCGCGCGATCGCGAACAGCCAGGCGCGGCGCTCGCCCCGCGGTATCGTCGCGATGCGAAATGCCGCGAGCGCGATGCCTGCAGCCGGGAGAAAGAGAACGCTGAGAAGCTTGCAGAGCACCGCCGCGGCCGCGGCAAGCCCCGCGACGAGAGCGCGGCGGAGCGTCGGGCGGTCGAACCAGAGCGTGATCGCGAGGAGCGCGGCTCCGAATGCGGCGATCACCGGCATATCGGTCGTCGCGAGGCCCGCGTATGCGAGCACCGCCGGAGTGTGCGTGAAGGCCGCGACCGCCGCGATCGACGCAACCTGGCCGAAGAGCAGCCGTCCCCACGCCCAGACCATCGCGATCCCGGCGAGCAGCCAGAGCAGGTTCCCCGCTCGAGCGAGGGCGAGATTCCTCGTGGAGTTGCCGTCCGCGTAGAGAATCTTGTTGCCTGCGTCGAGCACCGGCAACGGACCTTCGATCTCGCGCGGGAGGCGCAGTCCCGCGAGATACGGCCCGATCGCGCAGGCGATCCTTCCGAGCGGCGGGTTTTGCACCGAGAGGAGATACGTCCCTCTCTCGAGCCACTCCATCCCACCCGCGATGTGCGTCGGCTCGTCGAAGGTCTGGTTGAAGACCGCCCAGGTCGAGACGACACGGGTCAGCGCGACGAACGTGAGGAGGAGCACGAGAAGCAGCTCGGTGCGCCGGGCGATCGGTTCGTGCGAAGGAGCTTCCATCGGCAGCGGAAATAGTACTTCAAGGATGCGATCCCAGGGTCAGGTCTTCGACCTCACTTCGCGAAACGCTTCTCGAGCTCGCGCGACCAGTTCAGCGTAACGCGAACGACTTCCGTCACGCCTTCGCCGGCCGAAGGCTGCACCATGACGAAGCTCTGACCGTCGGGAGCGACGTCGAAGTTGTCGGGCCGGTCCCAGACGAATCTTCCGCCGAAGAGGACGTGCGGCGTCGACGCGCGCAGCGTATCGCCCGGCGCGATCGCGACGCTCGCCAGCCGCTCTCCCGAGGCGAAGAAAAGCTCGCGTCCGTCACGCGACCAGCGCGGGCCGGTCCCTCCTTCGGTCGAGATCTGAGTCTTCGCTCCCCCTCCCTCGAACGGCTTGACGTAGACCTCGGGGCGGCCCGATTCGTCCGACACGAACGCGATCCACTTTCCGTCCGGAGAGAACTGCGGGAAGAGCTCGTCGAACGGCGAGGTCGCGAACGGTCGCGGCTTGGAATCCCCCCGGGTATCGAGCACGTAGAGATCGCCCCCGTTCTCGCTGCTGAGCGACTCGTAGACGACGTACCGGCCGTCGCGCGACCACGTTCCCGTGCCGATATCCTCCGCAGTCCGCGCGAGCGTCCGGTAGGGCGACTCACCTCCCAGCCCCTTCGCGCGCAGCTCGCGGATCCCCTCGGTCGCGACGGAGGCGATGATCTCCTTCGCGTCGGGGCTCCACTCCGGCGAATGGTGATCGCCTTCGAACGTCTGCCTCGTCAACGTGCCGCGCTCGAGGTCGACTGTCCAGAGCATGCAGTCGGGGGTGATCGTCTGCCGTACGAGCAGCGTCTTCCCGTCGGGCGAGAAGCGCGGCTCCGCCCAGGTGTCGCTCCGCTCCACCAACGGCGTGACCTTGCCGCTCCTGTCGACGCGGACGAGCGAATAGATGCCGGTGAGGTCGGAGCTCGAGTTGGATGGCGTATAGATCATCGTGCCGTTGCCCGACACGGCAAACGCGCCCTGTCCTCCGGAGAGCCTGAGCACGTTCTGCTGCAGGACGAGCGCTTCGCCCGTCACCCGGGCGGAGTCGCGGTCGAACGGGACGGCCAGCAACGACTGGTCGCCGGGCCGATAGAACACGAGATGTCCGGTCGGCGTGAATTGCGGTGAGGAGCCGGTATCGACGACGCGATGCCGCGACTTTCCGTCGAGCGACACGGCGTCGAGCGCAAACCCGTTGTTCGTGACCACAGTAAACATGATCCAGCGGTTTCCCGGGACCACGGCAGGATGCTGGTGCACCCGCTCATGCGGCCCCGGCGTCGTGAGCGCGATCGCGGCACCTCCTTCGGCGGGAATGATCGACAGCCCGCGCCAGCGCTTGCCGTTGATCTCGATGCCGGAGGAGACGATCCGCCCGTCGGCCAACCATGTCCCGCTCTCCCCCACGGTCGCCATGCGGGCGATCCTTCGTGGCGTGCCTCCGCCGATGCCGACGGTGTGAAGGCCTCGCGCCTGGCCGAAGTAGCCGATGCTGCGCCCGTCGGGAGAGAAGAACGGTGCACGCGCGCCTTCGGTGCCGGGGAGCGCGCGCGTCGCGAAATCGCCCAACTCCCGAACGTGAAGCGTCGCGTTCGCATTGGCCGAATAGGGCACGTACGCGATCGTCTTCCCGTCCGCGGAGATTGCGACCGGCGAGATCGAGTTGAACGACGCGCCGGTGATCTCGAGACTCACGACCTCGCCCGGTGGCTTCGCGCGAGTTCCGAAAACGAGCCACGCGCCGAGCACACCGGCCAGGAGCGCAGCGACCGCGATGGCTGCGATCATCATCCGCGAGACCCCGCGCGACTGCGCCGCCGCAACCGGCTCCTCGGATCCGCCGCGCATCGCCTCTTCGATCTCGAGACGCGCATCTGCCGCGTCGGCGAGGCGCTGACTGCGGTCGCGCTCGAGGCAGCGGCGAAGCAGGCGACGAACTGCCTGCGGCGTAACCGGCGGAAGTAACGACCAGTCGACCTCGCCCTTGAGCACCTCGGCGAGCGTGTCGGAGACCGTGTCGCCGCTGAAGAGGCGTCTTCCCGTCAGCATCTCGTAGAGGACGACGCCGAAGGCCCAGAGATCGGCGCGCTTGTCGACGCGCTTTCCCCGAGCCTGCTCCGGACTCATGTAGGCGGCAGTGCCGAGGATCATGCCGGCGTGCGTCGCCGCGCGGACCATCGTCGGCGAATTCGAGAAGTCGGAATCCGCTTCCTCCGTGTCCATCGCCTTCGCGAGGCCGAAGTCGAGAACCTTGACCTGACCCTCGTCGCCTAACTTGATGTTCGCCGGCTTGAGGTCGCGATGGACCACGCCTTTCTCGTGCGCCGCTTCCAGCGCCTCGGCGATCTGTTTCGCGATCCTGAGCGAGTCGTCGACCGGGATCGGGCCGCGGCCAAGTCGCTCGGAGAGGTCTTCGCCGGGCGCCAGCTGCATGACGAGGAAACGTGTCCCCTCGACATCTTCGAGCCCGTAGATCGACGCGATGTTCGTATGCTCGAGCGAGGCGAGAATTCGCGCCTCCCGCTCGAAGCGCGCCAGCCGCTCCGCGTCCTTCGTGAACTCCTCGGGGAGCAGCTTGATCGCGACGTCGCGGCCTAACTTCGTGTCCTTCGCGCGCCAGACCTCGCCCATCCCGCCCTTGCCGATCGCGGCCGTGATCTCGTAGTGCGCCAGGCGCGTTCCGACCGAGACGTTCATCGAAGGCCCTTTACGAGGTAGAGCTTGGAAACGAAGTGGCGATAGGAGAATGCGAACGCCGAGGCATCCCGGTTGAGCGCGACCGCGGCGACGCCGGTGACTCCCTCGCGATCGACCGGAACGATCTCCCGCCACGTCTCGCGGCGGCCGCTCGCGAGCTCGATCTTCGTCACCTTCCCCGGAAGCTCGCTCGGATCGAAGACGAACAGGCTGAGCCCTTCCGGCGTCCACTGGACCGGAATGTCGTTCGGCCCGCTGCCGGGAAGGGCTCGCTGCGCGCCGCCGTCGAGCGGAATGAGCATGACCTGTCCGCTCGCCATCGCGGCCGCGATCACGCGGCCGTCCGGCGACACTGTCGAGAGATTACCGCTCTGCATCGTCGCGCGGCGAAGGTCGAGCCGCGGCGCGACAACCCGCGGCGCCCCTCCCGCGAAGTCGAACACGCTTGCGACACGCTGGCCGTCAGGCTGCCTTCCAACCACCAGGGCGTGCGTTCCGTCGGGCAGCCAGTGCGCCTCATCGAGAGACGTCAGCCCCGTTTCGAGCTTGCGTTCCTCCCCGGCCGCCACCGGCAGCGCCACGATCGCGCCACTCCGGATCGCGAGAGCCCATTTCCCGTCATGGGAGAGCTCCTGCGCTCTTCCCGACCCGAGGCGAGTCGGAGACGTTCCGTCCATCGTGCGCAGATAGACTGCGTTGCCGTCGGGCTCGCGCTCCGAGGAGATATTGAGGAGTACCTGGCTTCCGTCTCCCGAGACATCCATCACGATGGAATCCTCGAGCCATGAAAGGTCTCGCGCGGAGGTCGCTCCGGACGGGACGCCGAACGCGAGCGTCCGGCTTTCGACCTGTGCCACGAGCACGCTGCGATCGTTCGCCACGTCGTGCAACTCGAGCGTGCCGGGCGCAGTGAGCAGCGTCCGAAGCGTTCCCTTGCGATCGACGGCGTAGAGACTGGCCGCGGAGCCGACGCGGGCCGCGCCGAACCAGACCTCGTGTCCATCCGGAGCCCAGGCGAGGTTCCACCAGTCAGACCAGCCGGGCGACCAGACTTCGTGCGCCCCGGACCGATGCGCCACGACGACCATCCAGAGTCCGTCGGCGTCCGTCTCGAAGAATGCCACCGCGTCGCCCTTCGGCGACACGCGAACCCACGTGAGGCGGCGGGACGACTCGTACAGCAGCGTGCCGACCGGATACTCCACCCGCCACTTTCCGTCCACCTGGCGGAGGGCCGCGAGACTCTTTCCGTCGGGCGACCAGTCCGCACTGAATACCGAGTCGGTCATCTCGCGCGGCGTTCCGCCGCTCGAGGAGACCACCGCAAGCGTGCCGCTCACGGTGTACGGGTTGCCGCTCTCGACGCGCGGGAGGAGCACGGCGAGCTCCCCCGTGCTCGAAACGGCGAGCAGCTCGGCTCCCGCGATGCCGACCGACAGCTCGCCGGCGTTAGGCCGAACCTGAAAGAGCTCGCGATCGTACCGGTTCCAGTCGGCGCTCAGGAAAAACGTCTGCCCGTCGGGCGCGAAGCGCGCGTTGACGAAATGGCCGGGCCGGAAGGTCAGCCGCTGGAAGGTGACGTTGCTCGCGGCCGTCGCCGCGCCCTTCCGCATCGTCGCGAACCAGCCCGCGGCAACACCCAGTGCGAGCGCCACGATCGAGCAGATCGCGACGAGCCTCCAGTTGCGCCTCGCAGGCGTTGCCGTCGTCGTCGCCGTCGCCGGACCTTCGTCACCGCGCCCCGCAATCAGATCGTCGAACGCGATGCGCCCGTCGGCGATATCGTGCAGCCGGTTCTTCGGATTGCGCTCCAGGCATTGACGCAGCAGTCGCCGGATCGTTGCCGGCGTCTCCGCGGGCAGCGCGTCGAATTCGATTCCGGTCTTGAGCACCTCGGCGAGCGTGTCGGAGACCGTCTCACCCGCAAAGAGCCGCGTCCCCGTCAACATCTCCCAGAGCACGACGCCGAACGCCCAGATGTCGGCGCGCTTGTCGACCTTCTTCCCGCGCGCCTGCTCGGGGCTCATGTAGGCGGCCGTGCCGAGGATCACGCCGGCGTGCGTCGCCGCGCGAGCCATCGTCGGCGAGTTCGAGAAATCCTGGTCGCCCTCTTCACTCTCCATCGCCTTCGCGAGGCCAAAGTCGAGCACCTTCACGTGCCCTTCGCTGCCGAGCTTCACGTTCGCCGGCTTGAGGTCGCGGTGCACGATTCCCTTCTCGTGCGCCGCTTCGAGCGCCTCCGCGATCTGCTTCGCGATCGCGAGCGTCTCGTCGAGCGGGATCGGGCCGCGTCGCAGCCGATCGGACAGGTCTTCTCCCTCGGCGAGCTGCATGACGATGTAGTGGGCGGTGCCGTCATTCCGATCCCGCGAAGCGGTGCCGTCATTCCGATCCCGCGAAGCGGGAGAGGAATCTGCTGTCAGCAGATCCCTCGACTCGCTACGCTCGCTCGGGATGACAACCGCGCCGATCTCGAAAATCGACGCGATGTTCGAGTGCTCCAGCGACGCGAGAATCCGCGCCTCGCGCTCGAAGCGGGCGAGCCGCTCGGCGTCCATCGTGAACTCGTCGGGAAGGACCTTGATCGCGACGTCGCGGCCTAACTTCGTATCCTTGGCGCGCCAGACCTCACCCATCCCGCCTTTGCCGATGGCGGCCGTGATCTCGTAGTGCGCGAGACGGGTGCCGGGACTCAATTGCATGGAACGACGCGAGTATAGGCCGAAATCGGAATACTTACGCCGTGAATGGCTTGCTCCCGGCGGCCTTTGTCCGAGGTCGCAGAGGTGGGGCGGCGGTGGGGCCGGACCGTGAGATTCAAGTATTCAGTTCGCGGCCGAAGATGAACTACTTGATTCTTACGCTCTGCCCCCTGTCGCGGCGCCAGCCAGGCCATACATCCGCGAGGCCAGCGACCTGCATCCCGGAGGGACGATCCGTCACGCTGCCCGTCCCCTCGCCTTCCGCAGCTTCTTGATCAGCTGGATCTGTCCCGTGTGGTAGAGATCGTGCGCCGCGACGCCGGTGAGGAGCTTGAGGTTGTCGGTCTTCGCTCCCGGCGTCACGCGAAACAGATCGGCCGGCTTTAGTCTCTCGATCGCCGCGCGGAGCGCCGCGTGCGTCTCGACCAGCAGCGCGACGTCGCTCTTCCAGATCTTCGGATCGAGGCCCGCCGCGCGCGCGAACCAGTTCGATCCCTTGTACGGGAAGCTCCCCTTGTCGAGCCCCGTCAGGCGTCGCAGCGCGATGTACTTCCAGTACGCCGCGTGCACGACGAGCTCGTGGATGTTATGCCCGCGGGGCGCCGGCCGCCACGCTGCATCCTCGGCGCTCACGCGCCTGACAGCGCCGCGCAGGTTCTGCCCGTGCCACGAGTCGCCGTCCCACGCCTGGTCGATCATTCCGAGCAGCACCTCGATTTCAGCTCCAGCCATCCGCGATCTCCGTTCCAATCAGATTCGGTCTTCCTGTAGAGAGAACACGTCGCGCGTCGCGAGCGTTCGCGCGACATGAGTTTCGCGAATCGAGCGCGGCGAGCGCTGATCGCTTCCGTGAGCCGCCGCAAAGCGGCGAGAGATCGGTAGCCCCCGGCTTCAGCCGGGGGTCACACGCATTACGAAATCCCTGCGCCGCTTCAGCGGCGCGACTTACGGCGCGATGTCGCGCCGCTGAAGCGGCACGGGGATTCATTTCGTGGCACGCGTCCCCCCGCCTGAAGGCGGGGGCTACCGATGTTTCGGCGCTGCGCGCCGGACATCAACGCACAACGACCGGCGATTTCGGACAGACGGACCGCATCCCCCTCACCTTCTCGCGCCCGCACGCGGCTGCCACCCGACGATCACTTCGAGCGGTGGGTTCTGCGGCGCCTTGTGCAGAGTGACGAAGAGGAACTTCGACCCATCGCCCGTCACGTCGTAGAGCGCGTCGCCACCGTAGAAATTGAACTCGGTCGGCGGGACCTTCGCGTCGAAGAGCACGGAAGGCACCGACGCCTCGAACGACGGCGCAAGCTTCACCGGCACCGACACGAGCTCTCCCTTGTCCGAGAGATAGACGATCTCGCGACCGTCCTTCCTCCAGCGTGGCGATCCACCCCCGCTCGCCGAGATCTGCCAGCGCCCGTCACCCGTCGGAAACGGCCTCACGTAGACCTCTTTCCTCCCCGACTCGTCCGAGCAATAGACTACGAATCGCCCGTCGGGTGAAAACTGCCCGTGACTCTCGTTGAAGCGCGTCGTCGCGAACGGCACGATCGCCTTCTCCCGAAGGGACCACGCCTGGAGGTCGAGGTTAGGCTCATCGGCCGCGACTCCTCCGCTCTGGAAGAGCACCATCGTGCCGTCGGGCGACCAGTCGAACGGGTGAGGGCGCACGTCGCTCGTGAGCGGAAGCCTGACCTCGCTGCCCCCGCCGCTCGACGGCCGCTCGCAGAGTACGGGAGGCCCCGTCTCCCGATGCGAGGCATAGATGAGCCGCGCGCCGTCGGGCGAGAACACCCCATTTTCGTCGCTCGAGTTCGGGTTGAAGCTCACGCGCGTGCGAAGCCCGCGCACGAGGTCGATCACCCACATGCTCACCGGCGTCTCGAGGCTCATCGACTGCGAGTCGTCGCTGACCTGCGACACGACCGCGTGTGCGCCGTCGGGCGAGAGTCTGAGGCTCACGTCGCGCGACGGGCCGCCGACGTCTCCGAGCCGGGTTCCCTTCCGGTCGAACCACGCGAGTTGCGTCACCGCCTGGTCGATTCGCTTCCGGTAGAGGATCGTCCCTGACGGCGACGCGAAAAATCCGGCGACACCGGGCCCCGGGATCGCCGCCACGCCCTCGGCGACGACGACGGGGTCGCCCTCGAGCGCCGTGGTGTCGAGGTTCAGCTTGCGCGCCACCAGTTGCGACCCCGACATGTAGAGCACCCATCCCGGACTGACATACCCGGCGTGGTACTCGTTCGCGAAGAGCTTCTTCTGCTCGCCGCTCTTCAGCGAGCCGATCATGATCGTCCGGTCTCCCTGGCGCCCTTCGAACGACGACCGGTCGGAGTAAAGGTAGTGGTCGCCGTCGGGAAGAACGACGGGGAAGAGGTGCGTTCGATCGCCCGTCACGTTCGTGAGGAGCGACGGCTTTCCGCCGCTTGCCGGAACGCGCAACAGCCCGCTCTTCCACTGCCCGAAGATGATCGTGCCGTCGGCGAGCCAGGCTCCGCCCCGCATCGCCGAGGAGAGGTCGCATATCACCCCCGTGGCGCCTCCGTCGACCGAGACTCTGCGAAGCTTCAGCGCGCTCGCGAACGCGATGTTGCGCCCGTCGGGAGAGAAAAAGGCATTCCAGGCGTTCTCGGTGCCCGGGATCGTCCGGATCGCCGTCGAGTCGAGAGAGCGGAGGTGAAGCCGCCTCACGCCGTCGGCGTCATCCGAGGCCGCGACGATGCTCCGGCCGTCGGGCGACACAGCGTACACGACGGTCGCCGAGTCGTACCCGGTGATGTTGAAGCCCTGCGTCACCGCGATGTCGAATCGCACCTCTCCCGGAGCCGGCCCGGCCGGCGCCGCTGCCTCGCGCCTCAGCAGCATCGCGATCGACACGACGAGCGCTACGCCTAACAGTCCCGCGACGATCCACGCCACCGCGCTCTTCCCGCTCCGCGCGGCGACTGGCGTCGCGGCCGCCGCCGGTTGCTCGAGGATCACCCGCGCCTCGCCGATGTCGCGCAGCCGGGTCTTCGGATTCCGGTCGAGGCAGCGTGCGAGCAGCTGTCGCACGTTAGGCGGCACTTCCGCGGGGAGCGCCGTCCAGTCGGGCTCGCGAGTAAGTACCGCGGCGAGCGTGTCGGAGATCGTCTCGCCCGCGAAGAGCCGCGCTCCCGTGAGCATCTCGAAGAGCACCACACCGAACGACCAGATGTCGGCGCGACGGTCGACGCTCTTGCCGCGCGCCTGTTCGGGGCTCATGTACGCCGCCGTCCCGAGGATCAGACCCGCGTGCGTCGCGGCGCGGACCATCGTCGGCGAATTCGACAGGTCGGGATCGCCTTCCTCCGCCTCGAGCGCCTTCGCAAGGCCGAAGTCGAGGAGCTTCACGTTCCCGTCCTCGCGCAGCTTCACGTTCGCCGGCTTCAGGTCGCGATGGATGATCCCCTTCTCGTGCGCCGCTTCGAGCGCCTCGGCGATCTGCCGCGCGATCGCCACCGCCTCGCCCGCCGGCACCGCTCCCCGCGCGAGCCGCGACGAGAGGTCTTCGCCTTCGGCCAGCTCCATCGCGAGGTAGCGGATGGCGCCGTCATTCCGATCCCGCGAAGCGGGAGAGGAATCTGCTGACTGCAGATCCCTCGACTCGCTCCGCTCGCTCGGGATGACAGCCTCGTCGAGGCCGTAGATCGACGCGATGTGCGGATGGTTCAGCGACGCGAGCACGCGCGCCTCGCGCTCGAACCGCGCCAGCCGCTCCGGATCCTTCGTGAAGTCCTCGGGAAGCACCTTGATCGCGACGTCGCGGCCTAACTTCGTGTCTTTCGCGCGCCAGACCTCGCCCATGCCGCCCTTGCCGATGGCGGCAGTGAGCTCGTACTGCGCGAGGCGCGTTCCAGGAGCGAGTTGCATACGATGGGCAAAGTATAGGGGCAGCGTCCGTCAATGGCGACGGCGCGTCGCGTCACGCCCGATGGCGCACGCTGACCTCGAGGCCGACCGGATTCATCGTGAAGGTGAAGCGCTCCTTCACCGCCTCGCTCTTCCCGCGCCGCTCGATCGTGAACGCTCCGTAGAGCGTCGCGAGAACGATCTTCATCTCCAGCAACGCCAGAGCCCGTCCGGGGCAGAGCCTCGGGCCCGAGCCGAACGGCATGTGCACCGACGGGTCGTGCGGCCCGGGCGCCCCGGGGAGCCAGCGCTCCGGGCGGAACGCGTGCGGATCTGCGAAGTTTTCCGCGTCGACGGCTGCCGGACGCAGCAGTACCGAAACACCTGACCGCGCCGGGAGCTCGATGTCGCCGAGAACCGTGTCTTCGTTCGCTTCGAGGATGATGACGGGCGCGACCGGCCGGAGGCGCATCGTTTCGTTCGCCACCGCCGCCGCGTAGACGAGCCGGTTCGCGGTCTCGAAGCTGTCAGGCACCGCGTCGCTCCCCATGACCGACGCGACTTCGCGAACCATGCACTCCACCGCGCCCGGCTCGTCGCAGAGATGGTGCACCGCCCACGCGAGCGTGTACGCCGTCGTGTCCTCGCCAGCAACGAGCATGGTCACCAGGTTGCCCAGGATCACCGCTTCGTCGAACGGCTTCCCCTCTTCGTCGCGCGCGGCGACCATCGCTTCGAGGAAGTTCGCGGGACTCTGAGCTCGCGTCGGATCCGCCTCGAGCCGCGCCTTCGCTTCCGCGACGAGCGTTCGCATCCATGCGTGCAGCCCGGCGAGAGCTTCGTCGAGCCGCCGGTCGACCGGAAGCCTGACGAGCCTCCACGTCGGAAAGAGCGCGAAGAGCCGGCGGTTGAACGCGGGGAAGATCTGCTCGAGCTTCCGCTGGATCACGTCGTCTCCCTGCTCGAGCGTGTTCACGTCGTGCCCTAACGTGAGGATCGTCGTCACGTCGACCGTGAACCTCTTCAGCGTGTCGACGATGTCGACCGGCTCGCCGGCGTCCGCCGCGCGCGCGAGGCGCGCGCGCAGTTTTCCCGCGACGCGAGCGAGCGTCGGATAGAAGTCGCGGAGATGGCGATGCGACAGCGCCTCCATCGAGAGACGCCGCTGCGGCCGCCACGCCGCACCTTCCGCCGAGAACACTCCGGCCACCTTCATCTCCTCGAAGACGGTCTCGACCGCGTGGAGGCGGCGGAAGCGCTCGGGACGATGGCGCAGCGCTTCGTCGACGAGATCGGGATCGGCGACGGCCACCAGCGTCTTCGGCCCGAGGCGGTATCGATACACGGGACCGTACTCCGCGGCCCAGCCTTCGAGGATCTCGTGCAGCCTCGGGATGTCGAGCTGAAACGCGTTGCCGAAAAACGGCAGTCCCGAAGGTCCGGGGAGCGAATCGACGCGACGGCGCGCAGCGGACGGATCCACGGTCGTCTCCCCGCCAGGCAACTCGACGACGATCTCGCCATCGACTTCGCGCACCGGATACCCGACGAGACAGCCGGGACCGTCGAGCCGCTTCCCGTCCGCCGTGTCGAATCGCCATCGATGGTTGCGGCAGACGAGAGTCTCGCCCTCGAGCTCGCCTTCACCGAGCAGCGCTCCGCGATGCGGGCAGTGCCCCTGGAACGCGCGAAGCCCGGAGGCCGTGCGAACCACCACCAGATCGTGCCCGTTCGCGGACACGACGTGCGGCCCATCTCCCTCGAGCCGCCCGATACGAGTGGCGACGGACGAGGTCTCCCTCGGTGTGGACGCTGCGGACATCGTGTGTGCCACATTCTCCCGCCGAGCGGAGGCTCGAAGTCAAGAGCCTCCAGCCGGCAACGCCTCTCCCCGCAGTCGCCAATTTCGCGTGCTTCGTGAGACAATCCGCCTGTCTCAAACCAATTCGATGACCCTCGCCCCTGGCGTTCGCCTCGGTCCCTATGAGATCGTCGCGCCTCTTGGCGCCGGCGGCATGGGAGAGGTCTGGCGCGGAAAAGACACGCGCCTCGGCCGCGAGGTCGCGATCAAGATCCTTCCCGCCGGCTTCGCGCAGAACGAGCAGTTCCGCGCCCGCTTCGAGCGCGAGGCGAAGACGATCTCGTCGCTGAACCACCCTAACATCTGCACCCTCTTCGACGTCGGGCATGCCGTCATCCCGAGCGAGCGTAGCGAGTCGAGGGATCTGCTGACAGCAGATTCCTCTCCCGCTTCGCGGGCTCGGAATGACGGCATCGCGGAAGGCGAAACGACGCTTCATTACCTCGTCATGGAGCTGATCGAGGGCGAGTCGCTCGCCGACCGCCTCGCGAAGGGCCCGCTGCCGGCAGACCAGGTGATCCGCTACGGCGCGCAGGTCGCCGACGCGCTCGCCCGCGCGCACTCGCAGGGAATCATCCATCGCGATCTCAAGCCGGGGAACGTGATGTTGACGAAGACCGGCGCGAAGCTGCTCGATTTCGGCCTCGCACGCTCCGGCGCCGAGGGGGCCGTCGTACAAGGCCTGACGGAAATGCCGACGCAAGCGAAGCCGCTGACGCAGGAAGGGACGATCCTCGGCACCTTCCAGTACATGGCGCCGGAGCAGCTCGAAGGCGCGGAGGCCGACCCGCGGACGGACATCTTTGCGTTAGGCGCACTGCTTTACGAGATGGCGACCGGGAAGCGCGCGTTCGAGGGCTCCTCGCGCACGAGCCTCATCGCCGCGATCGTCACGTCGCACCCGACGCCGATCTCGCAGGTCACGCCGATGACCCCGCCGGCGCTCGACCACGTCGTGAAGAAGTGCCTCGAGAAGGATCCCGACGACCGCTGGCAGTCGGCGCGCGACGTCGCGAGCGAGCTGCGCTGGATCAGCGAAGCGGGCTCGCAGGCGGGCGTCGCCGCACCGATCACCATCCGGCGCAAGAATCGCGAGCGGATCGCGTGGACAGCGGCTGCAGTTGGCTTCACGCTCGCCGCGGGCCTTCTCGTGCTCGCGCTGCGCGAGCGGTCGAAGCCGCCGCTCGTCATCCAGTCGTCGATCGTCGCCCCCGAAAAATCATCGTTCCGGCTGACCCAGACCAACGCCGCGTCGCTGACGATCTCGCCCGACGGGAAGCTGATCACCTTCCTCGCTCGCTGCGAAGACGGGAAAGACCGCCTCTGGATCCGTCCCGTCGATTCCGAGAAGGCGGCGCCGCTCACCGGTACCGAGGATGCGGCGAACGTGTTTTGGTCGCCCGACAGCCATTTCATCGCGTTCTTCGCGGGCGGGTTCCTGCAGAAGATCGACGTGCGCGGAGGCCCGCCGCTCAATCTCTGCGAGATCGGGCTGAATCCCCGACGGGGCTCGTGGAACCGCGACGACGTCATCATCTTCTCCCCGACTTCGCTTGGCCCGGTTCATCGCATCTCCGCAGCGGGCGGCGCGTCGACGCCGGTGACGAAGCTCGACGCCGCGAAGAGCGAGACGACGCATCGTTGGTCGACCTTTCTCCCCGATGGCCGGCACTTCATCTTCATGGCCGGGACGCACGTCTCCAGCACGCGCAGCCAGGCAAACGCGATTTACGTCGGTGACCTGCAAGGGGGCCCGCCGGAGCTCGTTCTCCAGGCTCGCTCGAACGTCGAGTATGCCGATGGTCGCGTGCTCTACGTTCGCGACAACGTGCTCGTCTCGCAAACATTCGACGCGAAGCGCCGGAAGCCCGTCGGCGACCCCGTGCCGGTGGCCGAAAATGTCCAGTACGAGAGCTCGTTCTTCCAGGGCGTCTTCTCCGTATCACAGACCGGCATGCTCGTTTACCGCCAGGGAGGTGGTGACGCGCAGGACATCAAGCTCGAATGGGTCGATCGCGCCGGCAAAGTGCTCGAGTCGATCGGGCGGCCGGGCGCGTATGGCGAACCGGCGCTGTCGCCCGACGGCAAGCGCCTTGCGATCGAGATCGAGGACCGCGCGGCAGGCTCGACCGACGTCTGGGTCGTCGACCTCGCGCGCGGGATTCCGAGCCGCCTGACCTTCGGACCCGGAAACGAACGCTTCCCCGTCTGGTCTCCCGACGGGAAGCAGATCGCCTTCTCCCAATTGAACAAAGGGATCCTCGACGTCTACGTGAAGCAATCGAGCGGCGAAGGCGCAGAGCAGCTCATCGCGACCTCGGACGTTCACAAATTTCCATCCGACTGGTCATCGGACGGCAGAGTGCTCGTGCTCTCGACGTTCGACCCGAAGGTGCGCCTCGGCCAGGACATCTTCAGCGTGTCGATGACCGGGGAGCGCAAGTTGCAGCCACAACTTTCGACGCAGTTCAACGAAAACAGGGCGAGCTTCTCGCGCGATGGTCATTGGTTCCTCTACACGTCGAACGAATCGGGCCGCGACCAGGTCTACGTCGCGCCCTACCCGGGCCCCGGAGGCAAGTGGCAGGTGTCGACCGAGGGCGCCGACTCTGCGGAATGGGGCGCAGGCGACCGCGAGATCATTTATCAAGCTGCCGACGGCGCGCTGATGGCGGTCGACGTGAAGCTCGGTGCGGGCGCCGTTGAGACGTCGAGTCCCCGCCTTCTGTTCAACGATCCGAGGGTGGCGTTCTGGAGATTCGACCGGAACAGCGGACGATTCCTCGTCGGCAAGGCCCCCGAGGACGTGCAGTCGACGCCGATCACGCTCGTCTCGAACTGGACGGCGAAGCTGGCGCGATGATGTAGGTCCCCGCCAGTCACGTCGTGTCATCCCGACGATCCCGCGCAGCGGGTGAGGAGGGATCTCTCAGGCTGGTACAGATCAACTCTTCAGCCCGAGACGTCTCGCGCCCGTGGCACGTGAGTACCAGCCTGCGAGGTCCCTCCTTCCTCACCCGCTTCGCGGGCTCGGTCGTCGGGACGACACCCTGCAGGAGTGAGGAGCCGGCGTCAGCGCTTCTCGGGCTCGACCGGAATCTGCACGCTCGTTGCGTCCACTGGCGGCTGCGGCGTGGGGCGCTCACCGAAGTAGGCACGCGCGGTCACGGAGATCGCGGGCCGCTCTCCGACGAACGGCCGCGGGAGCGCCTTACCGGCGGTGAAAGGCGCCGCCCCGACGAACGGCATTGCCACATGCTCCGAGAACATCGTCTCCGTCACTGTCTCGACAACGATGATCCTGCGCGGCGCAGTGAAGGCGGCTTCCCCTTCAGCGCAGCTCGGAGTCGCGTGCAAAGGAACGATGACCTCTTCTGCAAGAACGGCCGGAGCCGCGAGAACGACGACGGCGATGAATCCGAGGAGCTTCTTCGTGGGTATCAAGCATTCCCTCCAATCGGCAACGTCAAGTTAAGCGCGGATCGGGTCGGAGCTCAAGTATCAAGTATTCGCCATGCCGTAACTTGATACTTGAGCTGTGACGCCATCCTTGCCCGCCCGTTACGGCGCCATCGTCTCGGGAGTGATCTCCCAGCCTGCTTCGACGCCGCCCGGGAGCATCTGGCCCCGGTCTTCGCCCACCTCGGCGTCGATCAGTTTGTTGAGCTTGTCGCTCATCGCGAGCATGAGCTCGGCGTTCTTCTTTCGGTCCATCGCCAGGTTGTTCATCTCGAGCGGATCGGACGCGGTGTCGAACAGCTCGACGTCGTTGACCTTGAAGAGGTCTTCGAGCGTCGCCGGCCTGTTGTGCTGCTTCGGAGAGAAGTAGCGGGAGAAGACGTAGCGGCCGTCGTAGATCGAGCGCACCGCGCCGCGCTTCGTCATGTCGGGAACGAGCCCCGCCTCCTTCAGCTTCTTCGGATCGCCCCCCTTCTGCATGAAGTCGACCGCCTTGTTGAGGAAGTCGCCGTCGAGGTAGGCGAACATGTTGTAGTTGAAAAGCATCGCGGAACGCACCGCGTCGATCGACGCGGCATCGGGCGAGGCGAGAAGGCCCGAGAGGTCCTTGCCGTGCAGTCCCTTCCCGATCTCGTCGCGCCTGGCCGCGGGAACGCCCGTCATCGAGACGAGCGTGGGCGCGAGATCGAGATGCGATGAGATCGCGCGACACGTTCCGCCGCCGCGGTGCGCGGGATGCGCGATGACGAGCGGCACGTTGTTCTGCTCGCGGTACGCGACCGCTCCCTTCGCGTGCAGCCGGTGTGCGCCGTCCATGTCGCCATGGTCCGCCGTAAGGACGACGATCGTCCGATCGGTTAGGCCGGCCGCATCAAGCTCGTCGAGCACCGAGGCGATGTTCCGGTCGACGTCGCGAAGGCAGTTGAGGTAATAGTTGTGGCGCCGGCGCCAGCGTGATTCTTCGTCGGGAATCACGCCGACGAGGGCGTCGTGCGAGCGTAGGAAGTCGACGTGCGCCGCGGGCCGCCCAGGCGCGTCGAGCGCCTGCGAATGATTCGCCGGGAGCGTGAAGTCCCACTGCTTCGCGTAAAGAGGATCGATGGGATCGCGCGCCACGTGCGTGATCCCTCGCGCCGACTGCACCGGCGTTCCCGCAGCGTCGGTGTCGTAGAACATCACGTCGTGCGGATTGACGAGGTTCACCGCGAGGAACCACGGCTTGCCCGTCGACGCGAGCTCGCGGCCGCGCCCGCGCATCCAGCTCCCCGCCATCGCCGCGATCACGCCGTCGTGAAGGTATCCCCCTTGCGTGTGCGCGATGATGTCGCCGATACCGTAGTAGTCGGAGAAGCCGTAGTCCTCCATCTCCTGCGTGAAGATCTTCGTCGGCGCACCGAGCTTGTTGACCGTTTCGAATTCCTTGTGAAGGTGCCACTTCCCCTTGTACGCGGTGTAGTAGCCCGCGTCGCGCAGCATGTCGCCCACCGTGCGGATGTCCTGCGACATGCTCTTGATCCAGGGGAAGTTCGTGTTGTCGAACATGCCCGTCTGCTGAATGTGCATGCCGGTGTAGATCACCGACCGCGACGGCGTGCAGACGCACGAGTTGATCCGGTGGTTGGCGAACGTCGTCCCGCGCGCCATGAGCCGCTCGTGCGCGGGAAGACGGAAGCCGGGAGGAAGCTCGCCCGGTCGGAAGAAGCGCTCCTGGTCGGTAAGGATGAAGAGGATGTTGTACGGTCCCCCTGCGGCGCTCGCCGCCGCCGAAGTCGAGACGCTGCCCTCGGCCTGCGGCGAGCCCGCTCCGTCTGCGGATCCTCCCGCGCCAATCGCGAGCGCAGCTGCGCCCATACCCGCAATCCGGAAGAACTCGCGTCTCGAAGTCTCGTCGCCGTTTCGCTGTTCGTCGCTCATCGATTCTCCCCGCTACCGCGCTCGCACGCTTCAAGTCCCGGGCGCGCACCACGCGGTGACGCCTGAACGTCGAGTTCGCCGGTATCTTTGGTGCGCAAACGATAACTCGCCCGCATCCGGCGTGCAAAGCCGGGACTCACCGATTCACCGTCACGACGCTGTTACGCGGTGTCATCCCGACGAGCGCAGCGAGGAGGGATCTCGCAGGCTGGTACAGATGAGCTCTTCAGCCCGAGACGTCCGTGCCCGTTGCACGTGAGTACCAGCCTGCGAGGTCCCTCCTTCCTCCCCCGCTTCGCGCGGTCGGTCGTCGGGACGACACGCTGCGCGGGCGGCGCACGTCGCACGATCTGCGCGAGGCGTTCCTTGCACGACGCCGTGACGCGTTGTCATCCCGACGATCCCGCGCAGCGGGTGAGGAGGGATCTCGCAGGCTGGTACAGATGGAATCCAAACGACGAGCATCTCGCGCCCCGTTGCACGTGAGTACCAGCCTGCGAGGTCCCTCCTTCCTCCTCCGCTTCGCGGAGTCGGTCGTCGGGACGACACGCTGCACGGGCGGCACACGTCGCACGACCCGCGCGGTTCATCCCTTGCGCGGCGCCGTGACGCGTTGTCATCCCGACGATCCCGCGCAGCGGGTGAGGAGGGATCTCGCAGGCTGGTACAGATGGAATCCAAACGACGAGCATCTCGCGCCTCGTTGCACGTGAGTACCAGCCTGCGAGGTCCCTCCTTCCTCCCCCGCTTCGCGGAGTCGGTCGTCGGGACGACACGCTGCACGGGCGGCACACGTCGCACGATCTGCGCGAATCATCCCTTGCGCGGCGCCGTGACGCGTTGTCATCCCGACGATCCCGCGCAGCGGGTGAGGAGGGATCTCGCAGGCTGGTACAGATGAGCTCTTCATCTCGAGACGTCCGCGCCCCGTTGCACGTGAGTACCAGCCTGCGAGGTCCCTCCTTCCTCCTCCGCTTCGCGGAGTCGGTCGTCGGGACGACAGGCTGCACGGGCGGCACACGTCGCACGACCCGCGCGAATCATCCCTTGCGCGGCGCCGTGACGCGTTGTCATCCCGACGATCCCGCGCAGCGGGTGAGGAGGGATCTCGCAGGCTGGTACAGATGGAATCCAAACGACGAGCATCTCGCGCCTCGTTGCACGTGA
>JBAZBK010000002.1:0-391602 GCA_041671505.1 Thermoanaerobaculia bacterium
TCTTCGGCAAATGGAAAAGCGCGCCAAACAGCTGGGCTATCAACTCGTTAAGGCCGCCTGAACTAAGTTGGTTTCTTGGAAGCGCAGCGAGGAATCTGCTGATGATCTGGTCTGGCCGATTCCGCAGCAACCGCACTCGCGATGCGCCGCGACTCGACGCGGCGGAAGAGGTCATTCGCATCTTCGGCAGATCCCTCGCTTCGCTCGGGATGACAGTCGCGCGAAACGCCGTGAAATTCCGCACTCTGCATTCCGCATTTCGCACTGCTGCATGCCCACCCGCATCCTCTACCTTCACGGCTTCGCCTCTTCGCCTAACGGCGAGAAGGTTCACAAACTGCGCGGGGAGCTCGGCCCCGCGCACGAGCTGGTCGCACCCGACCTGAACGCCCCGTCGTTCGCGGAGCTCGACTTCGGTGCGATCGTCGAGCGCGCTCTCTCGGCCGCGCTCGACACTCATCCCGACGTCATCGTCGGCAGCTCGCTCGGCTCGCTCGTTGCGCTCTCGGTCGCCCGACGCGGCATCGACGCGCCGCTCGTGCTGATCGCCCCTGCGTTCGGCATCGCCGACCGCTGGCTCTCGAAGCTGCCCGACGGCGACCCGATCACGGTTTTCAACCACGCGACGGGAGGCGATACGAAAATTCATCGCGCCTTCTTTCTCGATATGGCGAACCTGACGATCGATCGCGAACCGCCTGCAGCTCCCGTCGTCGTCTTCATGGGGAGAATGGACGAGAGCGTCCCCTTCGAGCGCGTCGAATCGACATGGAGCTCGTGGGAACGCTCAGGACGTCTCGCTCCGGGATCGAAATTCATCGAGATCGCCAACGGCGACCACAGGCTCGTCGATCATGCCGGGCTCATCGCCGCCGAGATCCGTCGCGCCGCGGGCAGCGTGTGACGCGACACACGGCGATGGAAAACGCACAGATACACCAAGGGGCACGGCGTGCCGTGCCCCTTGTGCTTCGAAGTTCCCGAAGTTAGGCGTTGCGTTTGTGGTGGTCCGAGATCACGCGAGCGACGCAGCCGGTGAGGTTCTTCCCCATCTGAATGTGGAGAAACTCGTTCGGCCCGTGCGCGTTGCTGTGAGGCCCGAGCACGCCGGTCACGAGGAACTGCGCCTCGGGGAACTTCTCCGAGAGCATTCCCATGAACGGGATCGATCCACCCTCTCCGAACGAGAGCGCGTCGCGTCCAAAGAACGCCTGCGAGGCGCCGATGATCGATTTCTCGAGCCACGGGGCGAGCTTCGGGCAGTTCCACCCCGCGCCCCCCTTCTCCGGCTCGAAGGAGACCTTCGCACCGTAAGGCGGATCACTTTCGAGAAGCTTCTTCAGCTTCACGTCGACGTCAGTCGCGTCGAGGGTCGGCGGAATCCGAAGCGAGAGCTTCAGTGCCGTGCGCGGACGAAGGACGTTGCCACCCTGCAGCAGGTCGGGAAGCCCTTCCTGCCCGGTGTAAGCGAGCATCGGACGCCACGTGCGGTTGAGGATCATCTCGATCGGATCGGCGGTGACCGGCTTCGCGCCGGCGACGAACGGGTAGTGGCTGAGCATCTGCGGGCCGAGCACTTCGGCGGCACGCCGAACCTCCGTCATCCGGTCGGCGGGCACGTCGACCCATAGCCATTCGGGGATGATCCTGCCTGACGACGCTTCCTCGAGCCTGTCGAGGAGGATCCGAAGGATGCGGAAGCTCGACGGCACGACGCCGCTGGCGTCGCCCGAATGAACGCCTTCGCGCAGGATGTCGACCGTCAGGTTTCCGACGATCGATCCCCGGAGCGAGGTCGTGCACCAGAGCGCGTCGTAGTCTCCGCAGCCGCTGTCGAGGCAGACGACGAGCGACGGCGTTCCGATCCGGTCTGCCAGCTTCTCGACGTAGTACGGCAGGTCGAGCGAGCCGCTTTCCTCGCAGCACTCGATGAGCACCACGAGACGCGCGTGAGGGATCTTCTGCGTCTGGAGCGCCTTGATCGCCGAGACGACCGAGAAGATCGCGTAGCCGTCATCGGACGAGCCGCGGCCGTAGAGCTTTCCGTCGCGAAGCACCGGCTTCCACGGGCCGAGCCCCTCTTCCCAGCCGATCATCGCCGGCTGCTTGTCGAGGTGGCCGTAGAGGAGGATCGTGTCGCTGCCGGTCCCATCGACTTCGAGAAGCACGACGGGAGTGCGTTCGCCGTCCTGGAAGACTTCGAGGCGGCTTCCTGCCACGTTCTGTTTCGCAACCCAGCCGCGGACCAGCTCGACGGCCTTCGCCATGTGTCCCGTCTGGCGCCAGTTCGGATCGAAGAGAGGCGACTGGTTCGGGATCTCGATGTACTTGCTGATTGTGGGGATGACCTCGTCGTCCCAGAACCGCCCGACTTCTGATTTTACCTCGTCGACCCGCATCCGATTGGTCCTCCCCAGATTTGACGCGAGCGGAGAATAACACCATCCCTCACCCGCTCCCAAGCGCCGTAACGGCTCCGATACCTCCGCGACGAAGCGTCAGCGCAAGCCGCGTGTTGCGTGTCACACGAGAGGGTGTCAGGCGCTCCTGCGCGCCAGCACCGAGGCGCCGAGCGCTCCCGAATAGTCGTCGAGCCCGGCGTGGACGATCTTCACTCTGCCGTCGGGATCGGGGCGGAGGAAACGACTCCGCGCGGTTTCGCGAATCGGGCCGACGAAAGCTTCGCCGAGTCGCTGCGCGACGCCGCCGCCGATCACGATGACTTCGGGGTCGTACATGTTCACGACGTTTCCGGCGAGCAGGCCGAGATAGCGTTGCGCGAACGCGACGACTTCCTTCATGACATCGTCGTTCGCAGCGAGCGCGCGCTTCATCACGCTGCTGGTCATGCGCGTCTTCTGGCGCTCCTTCATGATGTCGGGCACGACGCTCGCGCGTCCCGCAGCGATGCGCGCCATCACCTCGCGCTCCATCGACGTGCGGCTCGCGTACGCCTCGGCGCAGCCTTTGCGCCCGCAGCCGCATACAGGCCCGTTCTCGTCGAGAACCATGTGACCGATCTCTCCCGCCGCGCCTCGCGCGCCGCGCTCGAGCTCGCCGCCGGCGATCAGTCCGCCGCCGATTCCGGTGCCGACCCAGATGCCGACCGCGCGCTTCGCCCCCTTGGCGGCGCCGAACGCATGCTCGCCGAGGATCGCGACCTGGACGTCGTTGCCGATGGCGACTGGAACGCCGAAGCGCTCCGAGAGGATCGAGCCGAGCGGGACGTCGGTCCAGCCGAGGTTAGGCGCCTTCGCGACGACGCCTGTCTTCGGGTCTGCCGCGCCGGGCGCGCCGACGCCGATCGCCTCGATGTCCGACGCTTTGAGCTTCGCGTCCTTCAGCGCCCCTTCGATCTGCGCGATGATCTGATCGATCGTCGCCTGAGGAGAGGAGCGATCGGTCGCGGTGTCGCTCTCGCCGAGGACCTTCCCCTTCCCGCTCGCGACGACCGCCATCATGCTCGTGCCACCGAGATCGACCCCGACGTATGTCTTCTTGCCCATGTCTATTTTCTCCACTCATCGATCAGGCTCGCGACGAGGCCGGTCCATCCGGTCTGGTGGTTCGCGCCGAGACCTTCGCCACTGTCTGCGTGGAAGTACTCGTAGAAGAGAAGGTACTCGTTCCAGTGCGGATCCTTCGCGAAGCGCTCGGCGCGTCGCGATCCGGGATCGCCGTGGATCGGGCGGTAGCCCCTCGCATCAGGAACGAACATCTTGATCATCCGATTCGCGAGGCTTCCCGCGAGCCCGGACAGTGTCAGACGCTTCAGCTCGTGCGTCTCGGGATCGGGAACTTCGATCTCGAACGTCGACCCGACGGCGCGCTCCAGCTTCCGGAGCGACTCGATCATGAGAAAACTCGTCGGGAACCAGACCGGACCGCGCCAGTTGCTGTTGCCGCCTTTGAGCTTGCTGATCGCCTCCGCGGGCTCGTAGTGAACCACCGCCCGGCCGAAGACGAACGGATCGCTCTCGTGATGTTTGGAGAGGCTGCGAAGCCCGAACGGGCCGAGAAACTCCGAAGGGTCGGCGACTCGCGCGAGCAGCTTCTCGAGCTGATGGCGGTCGACGACGGAGAGCACGTGCGTCTTCTGGTCGCCGTCGCCGACGGTCATCACCGTGCGCGACGTGATTCCCGGCCGGAACTTCATGAACCAGCGGAAGTTCTCCGCGAAGACGGGAAACGGCTCGATCCACTTATCCTCGAGCCGCTCGATGGCGTAGAGCGGGATGAGGCCGACGAGCGACCGGACGCGGAACGGAATGGAATGGCCGTCGGGGAAGCGGAGCAGGTCGTAGAAGAAGCCGTCCTCCTCGTCCCAGAGCGTGCGGCCAAAGCGCTCCATCTTCATCGCCGCGCCGATGTAGACGTAGTGCTCGAAGAACTTCGTCGCGAGCCCCTCGTAGACCGGGTTCGTCTTCGCGAGCTCGAGTGCGATGCGCATCATGACGAGGCAGAACATCCCCATCCATCCCGTCGCGTCGCTCTGCTCGAGCGAAGCGCCGTCGGGGAGCCTCTCGCTCCGGTCGACGACGGTGATGTTGTCGAGCCCGAGGAACCCGCCTTCGAAGACGTTGTTCCCTTCCTTGTCGACCTTGTTCACCCACCAGGTGAAGTTGAGCATCAGCTTGTGGAAGCAGCGCTCGAGAAATGCGACGTCGGCCTTGCCGTTCTGAAGGCGGTCCATGTTGTAGACGCGCCAGACGGCCCACGGGTGCACCGGGGGATTGAGGTCGGAGAACTCCCACTCGTACGCGGGAATCTGTCCATTAGGGTGCTGGAACTGCTCGAAGAGCATGATCCAGAGCTGATCCTTCGCGAACTCGGAGTCGACGCGCGCGAACGGGATCATGTGGAACGCGAGATCCCACGCCGCGAACCAGGGGTACTCCCACTTGTCCGGCATCGACAGGACGCGCATCGAGTTGAGATGGCGCCAGTGACGGTTCCTCCCCTTCTTCCGTGAATCGGGAGGCGGGAATGAAGGATCGTCCCCGTCGAGCCAGCGATCGACGTCGAACAGGTAGCTCTGTTTCGACCAGATCATTCCTGCCCACGCCTGCCGCTGCACGCGTCGTTCTTCGACGGACGCTTTCGGAGGGTGGATCGCTTCGTAGAACTCGTCGGCATCGGCGCGGCGCGCCGCCACGACCCGGTCGACCGTCTCGAGCGGCGTCCATTCGACCGACGACGGGCAGAGGCGCATGCGCATCACCGCCGAGCCTCCCGGCGGAACGACGGCACGCATCCTGGCGCACGCCTTCGTGCCCGTCATCGCGGGATTCACGGCGGACCCGTCGCCATCGACAATCGTCCGGTGAAACGCGTCTTTCACGAAGCTGCTCTTCGATTCTGCGCCCGCGCCGTAAACCCGCGGCCCGTTCGTCTCGTTGTCGGTGAAGAAGACGTCGACGTCGCCCGGAAGGTCGAGGCGGTGCGGCCCGAGCCGCGCGTCGGCGAGCAGCCCTTCGATCGGCGGCGCGTTGGAGTCGTCCGCGAGAAGCGAGAGGCCCCCGCCCGGCCTTCGGTCGAGCGTGATGGCCGGCTGCCGCCTTGCGGCACCGCTCCACGACCAGACGTTCCGGAACCAGAGATTCGGCACGAACTGAATCGGCGCCGCCTCGGGGCCGCGATTGTGAGCCGTGACGCGGAAGACGACGGTGTCGGGACCATCCTTCGCGATCTCGATCTCCACGTCGAAGTAGCGGTCGTCGTCAAAGAGGCCGGTGTCGATCAGTTCGAACTCGGGGCCCGAACCGCCGCGCCGCCGGTTCTCCTCGATCAGCTGGCCGTACGGATACTCCGCCTGCGGGTACTTGTAGACCATCCGCATGTAGGAGTGGCTCGGCAGCGCGTCGACGTAGAAGTAGTACTCCTTCACGTCCTCGCCGTGGTTCCCTTCGGCCGGCACGAGTCCGAAGTAGCGCTCCTTGAGGATCGGGTCGCGCTCGTTCCAGAGTGCCAGCGACCAGCAGAGGATCTGATAGCGGTCGGTGATCCCCGCGATCCCGTCCTCCCCCCATCGATAGGTCTTCGACCGCGCCAGATCGTGAGGCAGATAGCCCCAGGCGTCGCCGCTCGCGCTGTAGTCCTCGCGCACGGTGCCCCATGAGCGATCGGAGAGATACGGCCCCCACTTGCGCCAGCGCGAAACGTCCGTCCCGTGAATACGAAGGTACTCGGCAGTCGACCTCTCGTTCTGCGTCATCGTCATCTCTGGTTGTCCGAGGAGAACGAGAGTTTACACGAAAGAGGGGTGACGAAGGATGGTCTGGATGCCTCAGGCGAGGAGCAGCACGGCCTCATGAAGAGCGCAACCGAGACCGCAAGCTCCGGGCTCCGCAGCTCTATGGCGGATTGCTTTCCGCCGCTCGCCTGTCGCCTCTCGCCTGCCCTCGCAATCAGCGATGGACGGAGATGCCGTCTCTCCATGCCCGGTCGGCGTTCGGCTTCGTCAGGTAGTAGAGATTGCGCGCGGAGTGGAACTCGAGCATCGGCAGATCGTCGCGATTGATGTCGGTCGTGAGCTCGCGGAAGACCTTGATCTTCGAGTCGTCGAGATCGGGGCGGCCGACGAACCCGGGGATGCTCCATCTGCCGATTCCGGCGTTCTGAAAGTCTCTCGCGACGTCTGGCGGCACGAACGACGACGCCATCTCTTTCGGGAGCGGATCGGCCGATGCGAGGATGACCGCGACCGATCCGTTGGTCCAGCCCGACAGGTGCGGGAACTCGGAATTGAGCGTTGCGAGCGCCGTCGCGAAGTCGCGCTGGGTGAGCTCGTAGAGCGGCAGCCACTGGCAGAGGATCCCGCCCGGCCGCAGCCTCCGCTTCGCCGCGCGGTAGAACTCGGTGGTGAAGAGTCCGGAGACGCCCGATACCCAGATGTTAGGCGGTTCGGAGATGATGACGTCGAACTGCCGGTCGCCATGCTCGATGAAATTCCGGCCGTCGTTGACGACGAGGTGCACGCGCGGGTCTTTGAGCGCGTTGCGATTGGCGGCGGCGAACCACTCCCCCGTTGCTTCGACGACGAGCGGGTCGAGCTCGACCTGGTAGATCTCTTTCGCCTGCGGGTGCGCGGCCACCGCCGCGAGCGTCAACCCACCACCGAGCCCGATGTTGACGACGCGCTCGGGATTCGGGTGGATCATCAGGGGAAGGTGCCCGAGAAGGTACTGCGCGTAGCTGTCGGTCGAGTTGGTCGAAGCGTCGGTCTTACCGTTGTGCTTCAGGTAGTAGTCGCTCTGAGTCTTCGTCACGGTCACCTGGCCGTAGAAGCCCTGCTTGCGGAACATGACGGTGTGCGCGGCGTTCAGCGCCGCGTACTTATCGTACGAGCCCTGTCGCACGCCGCTGTAGTAGACGGCGTTCCAGGGAGGCTCGTAGCTCTTGAGCGGCGGGGTGATGGCGACGGCGATGACGGCGCCCACCGCGAGCACGAAGGCCGAGCGGCGTCTCGCGCGCGGTGCGGCGATGCGCCAGAAGAGCACGGCGCTCGCGAGATAGATCGCCACGATCGTCGCGAGAAGTCCGTCGAAGCCGAATCGCGGCAGGATGAGGAACTCCCCCGCGAGTGCGCCGGCGACGGCGCCTGCCGTGTTGACGAAATAGACGCGTCCGAGCGTTCTCGCTTCCTGGTCGCGCATGACGGTGAGCAGCCGCACGACGGCGGGGAAATTCGCCCCCATCGCGAGCGTCGCCAGTGCGACCAGCCCGAACACCATCAGATAGACACCCGCCTGGAAAAGCAGGTGGTTGTCGGTCGCCTGGTAGAGCGAGAGGTACATCCGCTCGAACATCTCGCGCGAACGGAAGACGAGCACCCCGCCGATCGCCACTGCGATCTGCAGCCGCGCCACGAGCGCCGCGACGTCGCCGTCGCGCTCGAGCCGCCGGCGGACGAGAGCGCTTCCGAGACCGATGCCGGTGAGGAAGCCTGCCAGAACCGTGCTGAGCGAGAAGATGCTCGTGCCGTTGAGAAGATAGAAGAAGCGGTTCCAGCCCGTCTCGAGCAGAAGTGCCGCGCCACCGGTCGCGAAGAATGAGACGAGCACCGCGACCTTTCGGAATCTAGTGAGCTCCGCGTAACCCGCCTCGGGCTTCGCCTTCGATCCGCGCCCCTTCTTCTGAGGCTGTGCCTGTTCCGGCTCTTCCTCTGCTTCGACAGGAAGCTCGCTTCGAAGAACCAGAGTCGCGAGCACGATGGCGCCGGCTCCCAGCACCCAGGTCGCGATCCTGAGCCCGAGATGGGGAACCAGCAGGAATCCGCCGATGAGCGCGCCGCCGGCGGCGCCGAACGTGTCGGCCGCGTAGACCGAAGCAACGGCACCCGACGAGAGGCGGCCGTAGAGCTTCGTGGCGAGAGGAAGGATCGCGCCGATCGCGAAGGTCGCCGGAAGAATCACAAGCGCGACGACAGGGATGCGAATCGCGGCTCGCGCCGCGGGCGCGAGCCCTTCGGGAGCGATCGCGAGGAAAAGGGTGCGCGCGACGTCGAGCAGCGGGAGACTCGCCGCGCAGAGCAGTCCGAGCGCGATCAGGAGAAAACCGAGCAGCCGCCCAGGCCGCGCTTCCGTCGACGACCGGTTGCCTCCCCAGGCCGCGCCAAACGCGAGTCCCGCGAGCACGACCGCGAGCACGCTCGCGAACACGCCGGCGGTCGCTCCAAAGAGGACATTGATCTTGCGCACCCAGATGACCTGGGCTGCAAGCGAAACGAGATTCGCATAGGCGACAGCGGCAATGAGAAGGCGACGATCCACGATGGCGCGGGAGTATAGCTGATGCAGCAATCTCCGGGAGGCGAGAGGCGAAAGGCGAGAGGCGATGAGCATGCAGCGGGGTGCAAAACCTCGGGGCAGCATGGAGTGGCAGGTACGGGCTCCCGAGATCAACGAATTCGCGGACATCCCGGCCTGCTCATCGCCTCTCGCCTCTCGCCTTTCGCCTTTTGGCCCATCACCCTTATGATCGCGACGCACCACGTCACACGGAGGTTCACGATGCACATCGAAGGCAACATCGGCTTTGTCGGGGCCGGCAATATGGCGGAAGCGCTGATTCGAGGTCTCCTCAAGGGCGGTCACGTAGAGCCATCGCAGATCTCCGCGTCCGGGCCGCGGGTCGAGCGGATCGAAGAATTGCGCGAGCGCTTCGGAATCCACACGACGACCGACAACCGCGAAGTCGTGGCGCGTTCCCAGATCCTCGTCCTCTCGGTCAAGCCGCAGATCATGCGGCGCGTGCTCACAGAGATCGCCGAGACGCTTCCGGAGGACGTGCTCGTCATATCGATCGCCGCGGGCGTGCCGATCGCGACGATCGAAGCGCGGCTCCGCCGCCAGGTGCGGATCGTGCGGGCGATGCCGAACACCCCCGCCCTCGTCGATGCCGGCGCGACGGCGATCGCATGCGGCGGACACGCCACGGAAGGCGACGCCGCTCTCGCGAAGCGAATCTTCGACGCCGTCGGGCTGACCGTCGTCCTCGAAGAGATCCACCTCGACGCCGTCACCGGGCTCTCGGGCTCCGGCCCCGCCTACATGTTCCTCATCCTCGAAGCACTGAGTGATGCAGGCGTAAAAGTCGGCCTCTCGCGCCGCAATTCGCAGCTTCTGGCCGCGCAGACGGTGCTCGGTTCCGCCAAGCTCCTGCTCGAGACCAACTACCACCCGGGACTTCTCAAGGACATGGTCACGTCGCCGGGAGGCACCGCGATCGCAGGGCTCCACACTCTCGAGGAAGGCGGACTCCGCACCACCCTGATGAACGCCGTCGAAGTCGCCACCAACCGCTCGAAGGAGCTCGGCAAGGCGATGCTGCAGGCGGAGGGATGAACCCAGTACTGAGTACTGAGTGCTGAGTACTGAGTGCCGAGGCTGGCCTAACGAATGACCGGAGACCCGTCAACATGACATCGCGATACAATCACGCGCCACTGCACGCCCTCACTTCCTCTCAGCACTCAGTACTCAGTACTCAGAACTGGATTCGTCGATGAGCGACACCACCACCGAAGGCATTCGCATCCAGGTCGAGACGGAGTACGTCGAGGAGCGGAGCAACCCGCGCGACAACTACTACTTCTTCGCCTACACGGTCACGATCACGAACGTCGGCTCGCGTCCCGCACAGCTGATGAGCCGAGTCTGGATCATCACCGATGCGCAGGGCGACGAGGAACGGGTCGAAGGGCCGGGAGTCGTCGGCGAGCAGCCGCTGCTCGCACCGGGACAGTCGTTCGAGTACACCTCGTTCTGCCCCCTTCGCACCCAGTTCGGCACGATGCACGGCACCTACAAGATGGTCCGCCCCGACGGCGAGAGCTTCGACGCCGTCATCGCCCCGTTCTCGCTCGCGACGCCTAACGCAGTGAACTGAAGGCGAGAGGCGAAAGGCGAGAGGCGACGAGCAGTCAACAGTAGAGCGTCGCGACTGGCGATCGCAGCAAGGAGCCAGACTCCGCGGAAGGGCACCGATCGTCGTGTGCACCTTGCCGCATGCAGGGCTGCCTCGCCTACTTCTCGGCTTTCGCCTCTCGCCTCTCGCCTTGGCCCGACGTGCTCGCCGTTCTCCACGCGACCGCCGCCAGCACGATGAGTCCACCGGCGATGGCGTGCGCGCCGGGCCGCTCACCGATGAAGAGGAGCACCCATATCGGGTTCGTGATCGGCTCGAGCATGCCGAGGAGCGAGGCGTGGACGGCGGGAACGGACTTGAGCCCTCTGACGAACAGCGCGTAAGGCACGGCGATCTGGAACACGCCGAGGAACAGGAGCACGGCGGCGGACTTCGTCGATACCTCGATCCCCGGGAGCGCGAGCGGCGCGAGAGCGCCGGCGGCGAGGATGTTGCCCCAGCAGACGGCCGCTTCCGCGCCGCTGTCACGCTCGCGCCTGAGCCCGAGGTAGATCCCGGCGAAGAAGAGCGACGAGAGGAGCGCCACGAGGTTTCCCGCCATGCCGCGCGTGTCGACATCACCCGCAAAGAAGAGCGTCATCCCGCCGAACGCGACCGCGGCCGCCACGATGTCGATCCTCCGGAGCTTTTCGCCGAGCACGCGCGGGGAGAGAAGGATGACCCAGATGATGCCGCTGTACTGGATGAAGATCGCGTTCGCAGCGGTGGTCCACTTCGTGGCGGTCACGAAGCAGGTCAGGCATCCGGCGTAGCTGACGAGGGCCACGAAGAACGCGGGAGTCAGTTTCGGAATGCGTGGGCGGAAGATCGCGAAGAGCGCCACCGCGGCCACCGCCGAGCGAAGACATGCCACCTCGAGCGGCCCGTTCGTCACGGCCTTGATCCCGATCCCGCCCGTGGACCAGAGAATCGCCGCGATGATGATCAGCCAGCTGCCTTTTCGGTCGGGGGTCATCTCGTTGTTGGTTGTTAGTTGTTAGTTGTTAGTTGTTAGACGTGCGGCGTGGATCGTTCTGAACGCGAGGTGGTCGAAATTGCGTCGTCAGGTGCATGGCCTTCACTTCGCGAAGCCGTCCCGTGGGGATGCGGTAAAAAGCTGGATTCGCCATGCCTGTCTAACAACTAACAACTAACAACTAGCTGCCGCCGCCTAATGGTCCCCCCACCTCTTCTCCCCCGCCTCGATGGCGATCGGGAGTTTGTTCTGCTTTGGAGGAAGGGGGCAGGTGGCGAAGGGAGAGAAGACGCAGGGCGGGTTGTACGCCTTGTTGAAGTCGACGATGACCTTACCGTCGGGTCCGGGCGGCTCGGCGTAGAGGAAGCGCCCGGCGCCATAGGTCGTCGTGCGATTTGTCGCGTCGCCGAAAATGATGAAGTAGCTCGGGTCGTCGCCCTCGAGAATCGGCTCGAGGCGATACGTCTTGCCTTCGACCTCGAAGACGAGCGCGCCCGGGCTCGGCTGTGGCTCGGTTTGTCCGAGCACGTTCGTGATCGGAATCTGCTTCGGCGGGTCGTACTTCTCGAGGCGCGCCTCGAAGCGCCACCTGGGGTCGACCGGATAGTGATCGATGCCGGTGAAGCCTTTCCTCGCCTCGCTCTCGCTGTCCTTGATCCGGACGCCGAGCTTTCCACCCCGCTCGATCAGGTAGAACTTCACGGTGCCGCTGAGCAGCATCGTCGGCGCGCCCGACGTGTCGGGCTTCAGCTCTGTCGGAGTGGTGACCGCCTTGCCGTCGATCGTCACGCGCGTGCCCGTTGCCGGGACGAACGTCGCCTTGCCCTTCTCGAGCCGGATCGTTCCTTCGTTCGCCGCCGTCTTCCCTTCGGGGAGCGCCACGACGCTTTTCGGCACGGAGCCGACGCTGTTGTCTCCCTCCGCGAGCCAGGAGAGCCCGACGAGCGTCAACCACCCGTCGTCCGCTTTCAGCCTCTCGATGCGGCGGGCCCGCCATGTCTCAACCTCTTCGGCTGGCGTCATCGGCTTCGCCGCGACGGTCTCGGTAGCGGCGGCAGGTGCCGGCGGCGCGCTCGTCGCCGATGCAGGAGCTTCGGTCTTCGCGCACGAAAATGCGAGCGTCAACGCCAGCGCCACGAATGCGATCTGAAGTTTCTTCATCGTCTGCTCCCGATCCGGCGCCCCTTCGGGGCGCGAATGAATCCGCCGCAACGTTCCCCCGGCTGAAGCCGCAATGGACTTGAGTTAAGGGGAAAACCCAGAAGTTAGAACGCAGAACGATGAATTCAGAACCCAGAAAGGGCACGTTTGAGCCCATTTCTGGATTCAACATTCAGCGTTCTGCCTTCTAACTTCGGCTTCTCCTCCGTTAAGTCAAAACCATTGGGCTGAAGCCGGGGGCTACCGATCCGTCGTCGCTTCGCGACGAAGAACTCCGGTCGAACCCCAACCGCTACGCCTAACAAACCAATACAGGCTGCCTGCTTTGGCCTCTGGCCTGCTTTTCGCCTCTTCGCCTCTTCGCCTCTCGCCTCTTCGCCTATCGCCTGCTCAGCGACGCCAGCCTCGTCCGGTTCCCCCCACCCTCGCGCGCGAGCTGGAGGGCGTGAGTCACTGCGCCGAGAAGATCGTCGGCAGTCGCGGTCTCGTCGTCGGACGACGAACCGACGGCAATCGTGATCGTCGCGCGCACCGGCCCCGAAGAGGTCTCCACCCGGGCGAGCGAGCGCGACTGACGGATCCGCTCGGCGGCGACCGCGGCCCGCGCGAGGTCGGCTCCCGGCAGGACGACGAGAAATTCGCTGTCGCTCCAGCGTCCCAGAGAATCGTACGGCCTCACGGCCATCCGCACCGCGTGCGAGACCTCCGCGAGCACGAGATCGCCCCGGATCCGTCCTGTCTTTTCCGACGCGCGCTCCACGCCGTCGATACCGACGAGCATCACTCCGACCGGCTGCCGCTCGTGCTTCGCGCGCGACAGCTCGCGCTCGAGGATTTCGCGGATCGCCGGAGCGCGCCAGAAGCGCGTGATCGAGTCGACGCGAGGATGCGCGTCGAGCCGCTCCCTCTCGAACACGACCTCGAGCTGCGACGCGCGCGAGCGCGGCAACAGCAGCTCGGACTGAACCCAGCCAGCCAGATCGCGAAACGTCTGCACGTCGACCGCGCTGATCGAGTGCGGGCGGTAGTCGACGACGCAGAAGCTCCCGACGCGCCGCCCGTCCATCGCGTGGATCGGGTGCCCCATGTAAAACCTGAGGTGAGGATCGCCCGTGACGTGGGGGTGGTCCCGCCAGCGCGGATCAGCCTTCGTATCGGGGATGACGAGCGGAGCGTCCTGCAGGATCGTGTGCGCGCAGATCGCGCCATCGCGCGCTACCTCGCGCAGCGCGAGGCCGTGCGAGGACTTGAACCAGAGCCGCTCGGCGTCGATGAAGCCGATCGTCGAGACCGGCGCGTCGAGCAGCCGGCCGGCAAGCCGCGTGATCCTGTCGAAACGCTCCTCCCGCGCGGTGTCGAGAACCCGCAGGTGCTGAAGCGACTTGAGGCGTTCGGATTCGTCGTCGGGGCGAGGTGCGTGCATGTGCAGGTGGGCCGCATGAATGATACATGAGAGGAGTGACGCCTCCGCTACCAGCCACGGCAGGGACGCCACTCGCCGACGACCTCGCTCTCATCGAGCACGAGATACGCGTCGAAGAGCGCCGCGGCGAGGCACGAATGGTTGGGAACGATGCGGAGCCGGTCACCGATCGCAAGGGGTCCGATCTCCTCGCGCCAGCGGATCACGCCGTGTTCCTGGGAAAGCGAGACGACTCGCGCGGGCAGCGGTACGCCGTCGAGGCGGCAGACGACGCCGTAGCCGAATGCGGGATCGACGTGCGCGGGACCCGCATCCTTCGACAGAGCTAGAGCGCCGGCGTCGACGATGCACTCGCCCCGCCCTTCGTTGACGCCGATCACCGTCGCGACGACGAAGACAGCGCAATCGGAGAGGCGGCACGACCCGATCGCCGCCTGGAAAGCGTCGTAGAAGATGTAGTTGCCGGGCCTGATCTCGTCGACGCCCGCGATCGGCGCGACCGACATCGTCGGCGTGGAGCCGACGCTGCGGACCAGGCCCTGGATACCCTCGTCCGCAAGAGTCGCCCCGAGCCGCGCCACCGCCTCGCGCTCGGTCGCCGCAATCGTCACGATCTCCTCGGCACCACGCGCGTGGTACGACTGGCCCGCGTGCGTCAGCAGGCCGCGCAACCGGAGCCGCTCCGAGCGTGCGATCGCGAGCGCGAGCTCGACGCTCGAACGCGCATCGGGATCGACGCCGGCGCGGTGGTAGCCGCAGTCGACCTTCAGCATCACGTCGAAGGCGGCGTCGTGCGACCCGGCGAACTCTTCGAGCGCCGCGACCGTGACCGGGTGATCGACGAGAAGAATCAACCTCGCCTTCTTCGCGATGCCGAGGCATCGCTCGAGCTTTGCCGGCGCGAGCGGCACCGCCCACGTGATGTCGTCGAATCCGGCGTCCGCGAAAAAATCCGCCTCGGCGAGGGTCGAAACCGTGATCGGCCCGTCGTCTTCGCCGTGCTGCATCCGCGCTCCCTCGATCGTCTTGTGCGTCTTGACGTGAGGCCGGAAGACGACGCCGGCCAACAGCGCCTTTGTGCGCATCCGGTCGCAGTTCGCCTTTGCGATCGAGCGGTCGACGACGAACGCGGGGGTCGGAATTCGTAACAGTGCAGTCATCGGCGTGTTCCTGCCGGTTGAGGATACAGTAGTGTCGGCACGGTGATGGTCGAGAGCCACGACGATAAGGCGGACGCGCCGCCCCGGAAGATCATCCACGTCGACATGGACGCGTTCTACGCGTCGGTCGAGCAGCGCGACGACCCCGCGTTGCGCGGCCGCCCCGTCATCGTCGCGTGGGAGGGGCCTCGGAGCGTCGTCTGCGCCGCCTCGTACGAGGCGCGGCGATTCGGCGTCCGCTCCGCGATCCCGGCGCTGCGCGCCCGCAAGCTATGCCCCGAGGGGGTGTTCGTTGCGCCTAACTTCGAGAAATACCGCGCGGTCTCGAGCGCGATCGGCGAGATCTTCCGGCGACACACCCCGCTCGTCGAGTTCCTCTCGCTCGACGAGGCCTACCTCGACGTCACGGTGGAGCTGACAGGGATCGAGACGGCGACCGAGACGGCGAAGGTCATACGCCGCGAGATACGCGAGGAGACGGGGCTGACGGCCTCGGCGGGCGTCGCTCCCAACAAGTTCCTTGCCAAGATCGCGTCGGACTGGAAGAAGCCCGACGGGCTCTTCGTGATCCGGCCGTCGCAGGTCGACGCGTTCCTTCAGCCGCTTCCTGTCGGCAAGATCCCGGGCGTAGGCCACGCGACCGAGATGGTGCTGACGGAAATGGGAATCGCGACGATCGGAGACGTCCGCGCGCAGAGCGAGGAGGCGCTGGTGAGGCGCCTCGGCTCGTTCGGCCACCGGCTGCACGAGCTCGCGTTCGGCGTCGACCGGAGCCAGGTCATCTCCGAGCACGAGACGAAGTCGGTGTCGATCGAGAACACCTTTGCGCGCGACCTGACGCTCGACGAGATCAGGGAAGAGCTACGAAGCTCGATTCCGCGATTCTGGGAACGGATGAGCAGCAAAGGGCTGGTCGGGCGCACGGTGACGGTGAAACTTCGCGCCGCCGACTTTCGGACCGCCACGAGACGGATGACCCTTCCGGCGCCTCCGGCGTCAGGCGACGAGTTGTATGCCGCCGGCGCCGAACTACTCGGACGCTTCGAGTTCGGGGAGGGAACGCTTTACCGGCTCGTCGGAATCGGACTGTCCAATTTCGGTCCCGTCGATGAGACCCCGCAGAGAGCGCTCTTCGGCTGAGTCAAGCGGAGGGTGCCCGCCTCCTCGGATGCCGCTGCTGCAGGCAGCGTTACCGGGATGCGGCAAGGAGCGCAGAGTGAATCTCGGCGATGAGCGCGGACGGCTCGAGAGACATCGCCTCCGCGATGCGGATCAGCTCGACGACGTCGAGCCGCCGGCTGCCGCTCTCGACCTTCGAAAGCCATGATGGTGGAACGCCGAGCCTGGCGGCGACATCCGACTGCTTGATCCCCGCGGCTTCGCGCACGCGAACGAGAACCTTGCCCATGACGACCAGCTCGTCGGCGAGCTTCGCCTTCGTCGAGACCCTCCCCTGACCGCCAAACCTCGTCGCCATACAGTAGTTTCTCCCCGGCTCGCGATCGATTCGACGGGATATCCGTCGCACGAGCCGCGCTCTTCGCTCGTCACCGCGGCTGCGTCCCTCGGGCGGTGACATCTGAACCTGACACGACCGCGCCCGGCGCGCTACCCACGAAAGTGAGTCATCCGCCAGTTAAGGCGCATCAGGAACCTTGAAGCGGCCCAATCCGCACGTCCCGGCTCGACGTGCCGCCTCGGAATATCGCCCTCCGGTGCCTCAGCCACGCCCTCCTGTGATTCGCGTCGCCTCCGCGCGCGGTCGAACCCCGCTAGAATCGGTCGGCGGAGAGACGCCCATGCACCACCAGATGCAGAGGATCAAGGTCGCCCAGTACGGAATCGGCCCCATCGGCGCGGAGATTCTCCGGCTGATGTTCGAGAAGCCATGGCTCAACGTCGTCGGCGCGATCGACAACGATCCGGCGAAGGTCGGGCACGACGTGGGCGAGTTGATCGGCCTCGGTAGGCTCACCGGGGTCACGGTGACGCCGGAGTTGGTCGGCCGCCCCGAGGTCGTGTGCCATTCGACCGGATCGCTGCTGATTGCCGTGGAGCCTCAGCTGCGAGCATTGATGGAACATGGGTGCCACGTGATCTCGACCTGCGAGGAGCTCGCGTTCCCCCACGACCCCGAGATCCGCGAGTCACTCCAGGTGGTGGCCCGCTCGCACGACGTGGTGCTCCTCGGCACGGGAGTGAACCCCGGCTTCGTCATGGACAAGCTGCCTCTCACGCTGAGTGCCGCGTGCCAGACGGTGAGCGCGGTTCGAATCAAGCGTGTCGTCGACGCGTCACAGCGGCGCGAACCGCTGCAGCGCAAGATCGGTGCGGGAATGTCGCGAGCCTCGTTTCACAAGCTGGTCGACGAGGGAAGAATCCGCCACATGGGGCTCCGCGAATCGCTCGCGATGCTCGCGAACGGGATGGACCTCGACCTCGCGAAGGTTTCGGACGAGTCGATCGAGCCGGTGATCGCGGCGGAACGCGTGCTCACCGAATTCCTCACCGTCGAGCAGGGTGACGTGGCGGGCGTTCGTCAGCTGCTCATCGCGACCTCGACCACCGGCGTCGAGCTGAGCCTCGAGATCCTCATGTACGTCGGCGCGAAGGATCCCGCCGACACGATCGAGATCAGAGGGCTTCCCGACGTGTCGGCGACGATACGCGGCGGAATCCACGGCGATCGCGCCACCGCGGCGATGGTCGTCAACGCGATCCCGCGCATCCTCGCCTGCCGCCGCGGCCTCATCTCGATGGATGACATCGCGGTCGGCTATCGCGAATGAGGCGATAGGCAGGCCAGAGGCCATAGGCCAAAGGAAGAATCTCCTCTAGGCGCACCCGAAGTTTGCCGCAGATCGAGATCTCGCCAGAGCAGTAGCCTTCATGTTTGCTTTGGCCTGTGGCCTCTGGCCTTTGGCCTGCCCTTCGCCTGCTCATCGCCTTTCGCCTGTCGCCTCTCGCCTGTTTTGTTAGACAATTCCCCGCGTCATTCCCCGCGAGAGGACCCTCACGATGAAAAACGTCCGGCCGTTCACGCTGCTCCTGGCACTGACACTCCTCACCTTCACGCTCCACGGTGCTGCGAAGGAGGCAAAGCCGGATGACGGTTTGCGTCTCAAGGCCGAGACCTTCAAGGGGCTCGAGCTCCGCGGGATCGGCCCGGCGCTCATGTCGGGACGCATCGCCGACGTCGTGATCCATCCGACCGACCGCTCGACCTGGTACGTCGCGGTCGGCAGCGGCGGCGTCTGGAAGACGACGAACGCCGGCACGACCTGGACGCCGATCTTCGACGAGGAAGCGTCCTACTCCATCGGCTGCGTCGCGCTCGATCCGCAGCGTCCCGACACCGTCTGGGTCGGCACGGGAGAGAACGTCGGCGGACGCCACGTCGGCTACGGCGACGGCGTCTACCGCAGCCTCGACGCGGGCAAGACGTGGACGAATATGGGACTCAAGCAGTCGGAGCACATCGGCACGATCATCGTCGACCCGAAGAACTCCGACGTCGTCTACGTCGCGTCTCAGGGACCGCTCTGGAAGGCCGGCGGCGATCGCGGCCTCTTTAAGACTGTCGACGGCGGAAAGACGTGGCAGAAGATCCTCGGCGGCGGCGACTACACGGGCGTGAACGAAGTGCGGATGGATCCGCGCAATCCCGACGTCCTCTACGCGACCACGCACCAGCGCTTCCGCAACGTTGCGGTGCTCGTCAACGCCGGCCCCGAGTCGGGCATCCACAAGTCGACTGATGGCGGCAAGACGTGGCGCAAGCTGTCGAAGGGTCTCCCCGAGGAGGAAATGGGGAAGATCGGGCTTGCGATCTCGCCACAGCGACCCGACGTCGTCTACGCGACGATCGAGCTGGCACACCGCAAGGGAGGCTTCTATCGCTCCGAGGATGGCGGCGAGAGCTGGGAGAAGCGGAGCGACTACATATCGGGAGGGACGGGGCCGCACTACTACCAGGAGATCTGGGCGAGCCCGCACGCGTTCGACCGGATCTACCAGGCCGACGTCTGGCTTCACGTGTCGGACGACGGCGGAAAGACCGTCCGCGAGATCGGCGAGGACGCCAAGCACAGCGACAATCACGCGCTCGCCTTCATTGCCGACGAGCCTGGCTTCCTTCTCGCCGGCTGCGACGGCGGGCTCTACGCGACGCGCGACCTCGGCGCGTCGTGGCAGTTCTTCTCGAATCTGCCGGTGACGCAGTTCTACAAGGTCACGGTCGACTACGACCTCCCCTTCTACAACATCTACGGCGGGACGCAGGACAACAGCACCCAGGGAGGGCCGTCCCGCACGGTGAACCAGGAGGGAATCTCGAACCGCGACTGGTACATCGCGTTAGGCGCCGACGGCCACCAGCCGGCCGCCGATCCGACGAATCCCGACATCGTCTACTGCGAATGGCAGGAAGGGAACCTCAACCGCTTCGACCGGAAGACGGGCGAGGTCGTTTACATCCAGCCGCAGCCGGCGGCGAACGAGCCGGCCGACCGGTTCAACTGGGACGCGCCGATCCTGATCAGCCCGCACGACTCCGCACGCCTCTACTACGCGAGCCAGCGCGTCTGGCGAAGCGACGATCGCGGCGACTCGTGGCGCGCGATCAGCGGCGACCTGTCCCGCGGCATCGACCGGCTGAAGCAGCCGGTCATGGGCCGCGTCCAGAGCTTCGACGCGGGCTGGGACTTCTGGGCGATGTCGGCCTACGGCACGATCTCGTCAATCTCCGAATCGCCCCTCGACGAGAAGGTCATCTACGCGGGCACCGACGACGGGCTCATTCAGGTCACCGAAGATGGGGGAACGACGTGGAGGAAGATCGACAAGCTCCCCGGCGTCGCGCCGATGTTCTTCGTCAACGACATCAAGGCCGACCTGCACGACCCGAACGGCGTCTACATCGTCGTCGACCACCACAAAGACGGCGACTTCGCGCCTTACATCCTCAGGAGCGGCGATCGCGGCCGCAGCTGGACCAGCATCTCGGGCGACCTACCCGCGCGACACGTCGTCTGGCGCGTCGTGCAGGACCACGTGAAGCGCGATCTCGTCTTCGCCGGAACCGAGTTCGGCATCTTCTTCACCGCCGACGGCGGGAAGAAGTGGGTCAAGCTCGAAGGAGGGGTGCCTAACATCTCGTTCCGGGACCTCGCGATTCAGAAGCGGGAGAACGATCTCGTCGGCGCCAGCTTCGGCCGCGGCTTCTACGTCTTCGACGACTACAGCGTTCTCCGATCGGTCAGTGAGGCCTCGCTCGCAAAGGCTGCCGATCTCTTCCCGGTACGCAAGGCGCGGTGGTACTCCGAGAGGAGCCCGCTCGGAGACGAGGGTAAGGGTACGCAGGGCGACGCGTTCTTCACCACGCCCAACCCTCCCTTTGGCGCCGTCTTCACCTACTACCTGCGCGACGAGCTCCTGACGAAGAAGAAGGCGCGCACGGAAGCGGAGAAGAAGCTCATCGAGAAGAAGGGCGACACGCCGACCCCCGGATGGGATGCGATCCTCGCGGAGGAGCGCGAGGAGGATCCGGCGATCCTCCTCACCGTGACCGATGCGAAAGGAAACGTCGTGCGCCGCCTCACGGGGCCGGTGGAGAAGGGCTTCCACCGCGTCGCGTGGGACCTCCACTTCGCCTCTCGCGAGCCGTGGAAGGAGGAGGAAACTGAAGAGCGGTGGTCGCAGCCGTTCACTCCGATCGCGCCTCCCGGCCGATACACCGTCCGTCTCGCGAAGCGCGCCGACGGGGTCGTAACCGACCTCGGGCTCGAGCAGAGCTTCGACGTCGAATCGATCCGGAAGCCGGCGCTGGCCGGCGCTTCGCCGGAGGAGGCGTCCAGATTCCAGCTCGAGCTCGCCTCTCTGCAGCGAGCGATCGAAGGAGCCGACTCCGCCATCGACGAGACGAAGACGCGGCTGAAGTCGATCCGCGAGTCGCTGATGAAGAGCGAAGTGAAGGACTCGTCGCTCGACGACGGCGTGCGGGCGCTCGAGAAGAAGCTCGCCGACATCTCCTTCCGCCTCTCGGGGAACACCACGCGCGAGTTCTACGGCGACCCCGGGCCAGTGTCGATCAAGCGGCGCCTCAACGTCGCGATCGGCGGGAACACCGGCTCGCTCTACGGGCCGACGCCGACGCACCGGCAGAGCATGGACATCGCCTCGACGCAGTTCGCGGCGCTTCGGAACGACCTCGCACAACTCGTCGACGTCGAGCTGAAGGCGCTGGAGTCGAAAGTCGAAGCGGCCGGCGTGCCATGGACGCCGGGACGCGCGGTGCCGGGGCCAGAGAAACGCTAAGGCCTCCGCAGGGGCACGGCATGCCGTGCCCCTGCAGCCTGGCCGGCTTCCCTGCTCGCGACGCCCGGTCGTCAGCCCAATGGCCTAGATTTAACGGACGAAAGGCTGAAGTTAGAAGTTAGAACGCTGAATTGAGAACCCAGAAACGCAGTCGCTCCGGTCTTTCTGGATTCTAAATTCAACGTTCTAACTTCTAACTTCAGCCTCTGCTTCGCTAAGTCAGGGCCATTGGGTCGTCAGCCCTGTTGCTTCCTCGCGAGCAGCTCGCCGACGAGCCGCGGGAGCTCGTTGAAGTCGAACGGCTTGTGCAGCACCGCGTAGAGCTCGTTTGCGTCGACGAACTGCAGCGTCGAGTCCTGCGCTCCGGTGACGATGATCGTCGACTTGAGCAGGTCGGGCCGTCGCATCATCAGGTGCCGGATCACGTCGAATCCCGACAGCCGGGGCAGCATCAGATCGAGAATGATCGCGTCGAAGTACCCGGTGAACAGCTGTGAGATCGCCCCTTCTCCGTCGACGACCGTGGTCACGATCCCCTGAGACTGCAGAACGAGCTCGATCCGATCCGAGAGAAGCGGATCGTCTTCGACGACGAGGATCTTCGGCCTCTCACCTTGCGCGGTGGCCGCTTCCATCGGCTCTCTCGCCGCGCTCAACCTGATCGCGCGATCGGTGAGCTTCTCGCGACTGACGAGCCGCGTCACCACGCCGACGAGCTTGTCGCGCGTCAGAGGCTTCGGAATCCAGCCGTTCGCGTCGGACTGCTCGAACATCTTTCTCAGCTTGTCTTCGGGAAACGCAGAGACGAGGCAGATCGGAACCTGGTGGCGCGACCGTACGAGCGAGCCGAGCCGGTGACCGGGGATCGTCGGCAGGTCGACGTCCATCAGCACGATGTCGGGCGCGGGCCCCTCGAGCGCTGCGTGAAGCTCTTCGAGCGTGCCGACGGCCACGGCTTCGAATCCCTCCGACTCGCAGAGGCGCTTCGCCTGGCTCCGAAACGTGGCGTTGTCGTCGACGATGAGTACGCGAACCATGATCTCGTGTGGATCGCAACTTTATCATGACGAGCACGCCTGCTTCAGAGGGTGCCGCTTCGCGAACGTCAACTCAACCGGAAACCGGCGCTGAGCCTCTCGCTCGTTTGAAGCCGGACCAGTCCCGACGCAAGCGCGGCTTCGGGATCGGCGAGGAATCGCTTCACCGCATCGGCACGCGTCGCATCGCCCGCCGTCCAGACTCCCGCCCAACCGTTCCTCCCGCTGCGCTTCACTCCGTAGAGCGCCTTGTCGGCGAGCTCGACGACGTCGTGCCAGCCGATCGCGCGCGGCTCCGACGCGAGGCACGGGAAGGCGGCGAAGCCGATCGAGCGGCTGCGGCGGATCGAGCCCCCCGAAGGAAGCGCGAATTCGAGCAGCTCCATCGACGCGCGGAGCTTCTCCGCGAACGACGCCGCTTCCTCGCGCGCCACGAAGCGAACGACGACGAGGAACTCTTCCCCTCCGCAGCGCACGACGTGATCGTCTGCTCGAGGTAGCGCCGGTTGTGCAGGCCGGTGAGCGGATCGGTGAGGCTCGCCTCCTCGATCTTCTCGTATGCCCCCTCGAGCTGGCGGTTCTTCTCCGCGAGCTCCGCGGTGCGCTCGTCGACGAGACGCTGAAGCCTGCGATTCCGCGCTTCGATCTGGCGGACGCGCAGCCGGTAGCCTCCGTAGGTCAGTGCGAGAAGGCAGGCCGCCGCGACGAGCCGGAACCACGCGGTCTCGTAGAACGCGGGATGCACCACCACGTCGATGCGCAGCAGGCGCGGGCTCCAGCGCCCCGCGCGATTCGTACCCTGCACGACGAGCGTGTAGCTGCGCGGCGGGCGGTTCGCATAGGTGATCGACCGCTGCGACGCATCGGTAGTCACCCACGCGTCGTCGTACCCCTCGAGGCGATACCGATATCGATTGCGCTGCGGCGCCGTCAGGTCGAGCGCCGCAAATTCGACGCGGAGCGATCGCCGTCCCGGCTCGATCTCGACGCGATTCACGGTCGACGCGCCGCGCCGGTCGATCCCTCCGACACTGACAGCCGTCGCGACCACGTCGGGCTCGAACTTCCATGGCACGATTCGCTCCGGCCTAACCACCATCAGACCTTCCGGCGAGCCGAAGAGAAGTTCGCCGTCGCGCTTCTTGCTGCGGCTCGCGAAGTAGAAGTTGCGAAAGCTGCAGCCGTCCGCGGGGCCGAACTCGTCGAAGGTCCACGCCTCGGGGTCGACCCTCACCGTCGCGCCCAGCCAGACGCGTCCCTTCGCGTCCTCCAGCAGCGATTGCACCGGCTCGGACCTAGCACCGCGGATGACGGCGCCGCCGCGCCGCCTAACGATCGGGAAGAAAGCCGTGCCTGTGGTAGAGCTCGACGTGAGCGCGGGCGGCATCGTGGGGCCGCGGAAGCTCCGAAGGTATCGCCGTCTGGAGCTCCCCTGCCCGCCATCGCTCGACGATCGCCCCGAGCCCCGCCGCGCCGCTCTCCAGAGGGGCAAGCCAGCCGCCTCCCTGCTCGCGGATCCGCTCGGCCTGCGCGCCGAGGTCGAATGCCGCGACCGCGGCTCCAGCTCGCCACGCTTCCGAGATCACCAGGCCGAACGTCTCGGGCCAGACGGACGGAACGATGACCAGCCCGATCTCGTGCCGGACCAGCAGCGCCGGGAGCTCGCCGGCTCGGTAGTAGCCGTGAATCTCGATCTGCGGCATCCGTCGCATCGCGCGGAACAGTTCTTCGTCCCCACCGCCGAAAACGTGAAACCGCGAGCTGCCGCCGAGGCGCGCCAGCTCCGGAACGAGCAGCCCCCCTTTTGGCGGTATGACGTTTCCCACGAATGCGACACCTTTCGGCTCCTGGACCCTGGAGGGCATCGCTCCCCGGGTCTCCACCGCCGGGGCGATCAGCTCGCCCTCGAGCGCCGGCAGAGCGAAGAGGCGCCGATGCTGTTCGAGCAGGAAGTTGGACGGAAAGATCGTCGCCTTCGCCGACGACAGCAGCTCGCGAGCAAGCGCCCGCCTCACCGTCTGCTCGTCGTCGGGCACGTTCCACGTCTGCCGCAGGCATCGCGCGCAACGCGCCGGGTCCTCGGAGTAGTGACAGAAGCCCTTGCCCGGCTCCTCGTAGAGATTGGGGCGGGCGCAGAAAAGGGCGAAATCGTGCGCGGTGATCAGGATGTCGATCCCGGAGTCTCGAAGCCGCGCGATCGACGCCGGCGGCACCTCGTATGTTCCTTCGAAGTGAACCGCGCGGGCTCCGGTCAGCGCGATCGCCTCCCTCACTCCGCTCTCGAGGTCGCGCGACACGCGCCGCACGTGTCCGTGAGGCCGCGAAAGCTCGAGCCGACCCGGAGTGAGAAGCGCGACCGCGCGAAGTTTCCGCTCCACTGCGAGCCGCGCCGCGAGCTGCTGCTGGACTCCGCCGAGGCGCGGCGCCGCTCCCGAAGCGACGACGTTCAGGAGTGGGATCGCCACGCTGCCTGCGAGCAATCCCGACACGCGAAGCGAGGCTGCCCGGGCCGACTCCGACATTCGCTCGCCCGCGCGACGCAACGCCGAAGGCAACCCTTCGCCACGGATCACGCTCGCGACCGTTCGAATCATCGCGTCCGTCCCGCGAGTACTTCCTCGTAGACTCGCTCGATCTCGCGCGCGTGGTCGTCGTCGCGCGTGGGCACGGGGACGCGCGCCGACCAGCGATCGACGATCGACGGATCGTCCACGATTCGCCGCATCACGGCGCGCAGCGCGGCCGCGTCGCCCACCGGAACGAGCTCGCCGCACTCGCCTTCGTCGAACATCTCGTCGAGCGCGCCGCCCGAGGTGGCGACGACGGGAACGCCGCAGACCATCGCTTCACGCGGCGCGAGCCCGAACGACTCGAGGCCAATCGACGGGGCGATCAGGACGTCCATCGACGAGTAGACCTCGGCCTTGTCCTCCTCGCGGAACCGTCCCTCGAACACGACCGCGGCCGGTCCGCGAAGCCGCTCGAGCTCCGCAACGTAGTCGGGGAACGCGGCGGCGTTGCCCCAGATGTGGAGGCTTGCGCCCGACGGATCGATGTCTCTCATTGCGTCGACGGCGACGTGCAGCCCTTTGTGAGGCGAGATCGAGCCGACGTAACCGAACCGGATTGGACGTCGCGCCTCGCGCCTCGGCTTCGACGGCGCCTCGAGCGCGACTCCGTACGGGAGCACGTGAAACGGCGTCGCCTCCGGGATCGAGCCCCAGCGCAGGTAGTCGTCGCGAATCGCCCTCGACCCGGCGATGAAGGCGTCGGCAGCCTCGAGCGCAGCGTGCGCAGCCGCGCGCCGTTCGGCATGCATCGCGCGGTTCGTCAACGCGGAAGGAGGCAACTTCGTGAGCGTGGCGCAACTCGCGCATTTCTCCGGCGCGGGTCCGGTGCAGCGGTTCCCGTCAGAGTCGAAGAAGTTGACCCTCGCGCAGAGGAACCACCAGTCCTGAATCTGCATGACCACAGGGACGCCGAGCCGTCGCGCGACGCGGACGAGCGAGAAGGTGTGGCCGGCGAGGTGATGCACATGCAGAAGGTCAGGCTGCTCTTCCCGCAGGAAGCGCTCGAAGTCGCGCTCGAGCCCACCGTCCGAGATCGCGTTGCGGCGCAGGGGATTTCTCGACGCGAAGTTGTTCGTGACGATCCGCACCCGGATGCCTTCGTCCGCGAGCTCGACCGCCTCGCCGTCCGCACGCGAGGGATCTGCGCCTCGGGTGTATACCGCGACGCGCCCCGCGACGCGCTGCCTCCGCGCGAGCCACCAGGCGTACATCTCCGTACCTGCCTGCTGAAACGGCGGCCAGCCGTGGACGAGATGGACGACGCGACGCGCTGCCGCGGCGCCATCCGGCAGACCTAACGAGAGAGAGATCCGCTCCCGCGCCTCGGACAGCGGGTCGTTCCTCATCGCTTCGGCGATCGTCGCGATGTACCGCGGATGGCGCTTCCGGAGCGCGGCCGCGCCGAGACGCTCGAGTCGCTCGCGCGCGGCGCCGAAACTCCGGTGCCCGGCGTGGTAGATGAACGTCGCGTCGTCGGCGACATTCAGCCAGCCGCGCTCCAGCGCGCGTAGGCAGAAATCGTTCTCCTCGCCGTATCCGAGACCGAAGCGCTCCTCGTCAAAAACGCCGATGTCGTCGATCAGCGCGCGGCGGACGTAGAAACAGACGCCTACACCGCTCGGAATGCGCGGATAGGCGCGGGCCGAGACCCGCTCCACGAGCGCGGCGAACGAGGCAACATCGTGTCCCGTCGGCAGGAGGTTCTCCTCGAACCCGCGCGGCACAGAACAGATCGTCGCGTTGTTCGAGAGCGGAGTCACCGTGCCGACGTCGGCCGACGAGTACGCCGCGTCGACGAGCTTTTCGAGCCAGCGGGCGGTGACGACGGTGTCGCTGTTGAGCAGCACCACGTCGCCGCGCGTCTCGCGCATCCCCCGGTTCGCCGTGCCGACGAAGCCGAGCCGCCGGTCGTTCCTGACGATGCGGACGTTTTCGCCCTGCTCCGCCTCGAAGCTGCCGAGCACGGTGTCCACCTCGAGGGGCTGCGGGCCGTCGACGACGAGCAGAAGCCGGTGCCGGGTGAGATCGGTTTCCCGGACGACGCTACGGAGGCAGGCCGCGAGTTCCGCGGCGGCGTGGTAGACCGGGATCACGACGTCGATCGAGTCGGGCCGCGCGACAGGCGGGCGCCCCGCGCCGCTGCCCCAGTCGAGCGGGCGTCTACCCAGGAACCTCCCGATCGAGACACGCGGATTCACGTCAAGGATTATGCAGGGTTCGACGACACGAATGGAGGTCAATCGAATGTACGGGCGCCGCGCATCCGGCCGCCCCCTTCGTGAAGGTTGAATCTGAGCCGCCACTCGCGTACAAAGTGCGCGGTGACCACGACGACCCTGGCGGAAGTGCCGCCCCGCAACGTGACGGAACGACGCATCGTCGGAGGCGCGCCGCTGAGCCTTCGGCGCGAGCTGCACGACCTCGTCCGGAACTCCTCGCTGCTCTACGAGCTCGTCCATCGCGACCTCACCGTGCGCTACAAGCGGTCGCTGCTCGGCTTCCTCTGGACGATGCTGCATCCGCTTCTGCTGATGCTGATCTTCCTCGTCGTCTTCTCGCACCTGTTCCGCTTTGAGACTCCGCACTACGAGACCTACTTCCTTTCGGCCTACGTGGCCTGGAACTTCTTTTCGCAAACGCTGCTGAACTCGATGATGGGAATCGCATGGAACGGCCCGCTGATGAAGCGGGTCCGCGTACCCCCGTCGATCTTCACGATCGCGTCGACAGTGTCGGGTCTCGTCAACCTCGGGCTGTCGCTCGTCGTGCTCTTCGGGATCATGCTCTTCGTCGGCGTGCCGGTTACCCCCAGCATGGCGTTCCTTCCCGTGGCGCTCCTGATCGTCGGCGTCTTCACGCTCGGCGTGTCGCTCGCGCTGACGGCCATCTCGGTCTTCTTCGGCGACGTGGGCGAGATGGTCCAGGCGGGAATGCCGGCCCTGATGTACCTGACGCCGGTCATCTACCCCGTCACGATCGTCCCCGACCGCTATCGCTGGTTCATCAAGCTCAATCCGCTCACATACATCGTCGAGATCGTCCGCGACCCCGTCTACTACGGGATCATTCCCACCCCGGCGACGCTCTCGCTGTCGATCATCTTCGCCGTCGGCGCGCTCGTCATCGGCTGGCTCGTCTTCCGCTACGCCGCGCCGCGTTTCCACGCGCACCTCTGATCATGAACGTCGTCGAGATCCATGACGTAAGCGTCCGATACCGGAAGACGAGCATTCACAGCCTCAAGGAAGCGGCAGTGCGCGCGGTGACGTCGCGTCACGAGCCGGAGTGGTTCTACGGCCTGAAGGACGTTTCGCTGACGATCCACCACGGTGAGGCCGTCGGAATCATCGGTCCGAACGGCGCCGGGAAGTCGACGCTGCTTCGCGTCGCGGCCGGGATCATCACTCCGTCGAGCGGCACGGTGATCACGCGGGGCACGATCGCGCCCGTGATGGAACTCGGAACCGGCTTCGAGGGGGAGCTCTCGGGGCGGGAGAACATCTTCTTCAACGGCGCTCTGCTCGGATGCTCGCGCAAGTACATGCAAGACAGAATCGACGACATCATCGAGTTCTCCAGGCTCGCCCCGTTCATCGACAATCCACTGCGCACCTATTCGACCGGCATGACCGCCCGGCTCGCCTTCGCGGTGGCGACGTCGATCGACGCGGAGACGGTCCTGCTTGACGAGATCATGTCGGTCGGCGACGCGTCGTTCCGCACGCAGTGCGCCGCGCGCGTGGACCGTTACGTCCACACCGGGTCGACCGTGATCGTCGTGTCGCACGATCTCGATTCGATCGAGTCGCTTTGCTCGCGGGTGATCTGGGTCGCCGGCGGCGAGATCCGCGCCGACGGCGAGCCGGAGGACGTGATCGCCCAGTACCGGGCCTCGGTCGGCGTTCCGGCTCCGGTGAAGAAGCCGGCGCAATAGCGCTTCGACCCGGCGCAAAGGAGCCGATGCACGACCTCTCCATCGTGATTCCCACGTTCAACACGGCGGCGATGACCCTCGGCTGCTGCCGCGCGGTCTTCGCCTCGATGCCCGAGTCCGCCGAGGTCGTCGTCTCCGACGACGGCTCGACCGACGGGACCGCGGAGTTGCTGGCTCGCGAGCTCCCCGCGCTGCGCGTCGTGCGGCTGGAGCGGAATCGCGGGTTCGCGCCGGCGGCGAACGCAGGAATCCGGGCGGCGACCGGCAGGATCATCCTGCTCCTCAACAGCGACGCGCTGCCGCGGCCGGGAGCGCTTGGAGAGATCGTCGCTGCGTTCGACGCCGACCCGCGTCTCGGCATCGCAGGCGCCGCTTTGCTCAACGAAGACGGGTCGCCGCAGTGGAGCGGCGGTCCGACACCGACTCTCGCATGGATGATCGGCGTGGTCAGCGGAGCGGGACACCTCGCCCGAATGTTCCGCGGCAGGCGGGACAGCTCCACCGGGCAGACGGTCGACTGGGTCAGCGGCGCGGCGATGGCGATCCGCCGCGAGACGTGGGAGGTCGCCGGACCGCTCGACGAGAGCTTCCGCTTCTACTGCCAGGATATCGAGATCTGCCACCGGGCGCGTGCAGCGGGCTGGCAAATCGCGCTCGTCCAGGGCGCGGAGGTCGTTCACGGCATGGGGGTCACTGCGGTGGGAGAAGGCGAACTGCGCCACGACCCCGAGAAGCTCTGGCCCGACCTGCTCGACTGGGGCAGCCGGCACTATGGCGAGAACTGGTCGACCTTCGCGCGAGTCGCGCTCGTCTCCGTCGCCTGGACGCGCATCGCGCTGCGGTCGCTGCGCGGCCGGGACGACGCGACGGAGAAGCTCCTGCGCGGGGTTCGTGCGTTAGGCAGACCTGCGCCCCCTCCCCGCGAAGACTCTCGACCATGAACCAGCGCCGGAGACTGCTCGTCGCCGCCGACGTCGGCGGGCGCCATTCGCGACATATCGGCGACGAAGCGATGCTCGAGGCGAACCTCGAAGGCCTGCGCGGAGCCGTGCCGGGCGCGGAGCTCGTCGTGATGTCGCGCGACCCGGAATGGATCGAGCACCGGTACGGCGTGTCGTCGGTGCCGCTGTTCGGATTTGCGAGCGGCCCCGCGGCGCGCGAAGAGCGGCTGACCCTGATGGCGGACCTTTGCGGCGCGGCTGCGTCGGGAGCGGCGGCCGGCGATGCGCTCGACGCGGTCAGACGCGCCGACGCCGTCGTCGTCTCCGGCGGAGGAAACCTCTCGTCGACCTGGCCTCATCTTCTGGGCGAACGCGTCACGCTGCTCCTGACGGCACATCGACTCGGGAAACCGGCCGCCGTGCTCGGGCAGACGATCGGCCCGAGCCTCACGGCGGAGGAGCGCGCGATGCTTTCGGAGGCACTTCGCGCGGCGCGCTTCGTGGGCGTCAGGGAGCTGCCGTCGGCCGCACTGGCCATGTCACTCGGCGTGCCGCTCGCACGCCTCTGGTACCAGAGCGACGACGCGATGTTCGCGCCCTGGATCGGCGGAAATGCGCCCGCGGTCGAACCGGACGCTCGTGCGACCATCGTAGTCACGATCGACCCGCAGCTCCGCTCCGCATGCAGCGATGGCTTTTCCGCTCTCGCGCGGCAGCTCCGGGAGCTCGCCGCGATCACCGGCGCGGCGATCACGCTCGTTCCCCACGAGTTCGGCGAGGACGCCGCGGCCGGGCCGTCCGACCGGAGGGAGGCGAGGCTGCTCGCCTCCTGCATCGCGCTTTCGGAAATCGAGATCGTCGAAGATCTCGACGCGCGGAGCGCGGCATTCGTCGCGGCAAACGCGGCGCTCGTGATCAGTACTCGCTACCATCCGCTCGTCTTTGCGCTCGCAGGCGGGGCGGCATGCGTCGGCATCTACGGCGACGAGTATTGCCGAATCAAGTTGCAGGGAGCGCTCGCTCATGCCGGGCTGGAACGCCAGGCGATCCGTTACGACGACGTCGCCCGCGGCGCGCTGCTTCCTCTCGCGCTCGAGTCGTGGCGCGACCGGGAGCGTGCCCGTCGCGATCTCTCGATCCTTCGGGAGAAATGGAGCGAGGAGACGGGTCGGCGCTGGGAAGCGATCGGGCGCGCGCTCGACCCGCAGGCCCCTGAAGCGACCATCGCTCCCGGAGCGATCATGGGCAGGTCTGGAGAGGAGCTCGTGCCGATGCTCCTGTCCGCGATCGAGCTGGGCCGCGAGTCCGTCGAGCTGCTCGCCAAACGACGCGAAGCAGCGGAGCGCACCGCGATCGCGTTCCAGACGATGGCGCGCCCTTACCTCACTCTGCGACGCCAGGCGTCGAAGCTCCGCGCAGTGCTCCGGCGCCTCGCCGCCCGGTCGTGATCGGGCAACGCTTCACCCACGACCGAAAAGCGACAGTAGCGCGCTCCTGAATCGAGCGCCGATTCCCGAGTCGGGGTATTCGTGCAGCGGTGTGGCGTCGCCCGGGGGCCACATCGTGCTGACCGAGCCGGGTTGGTAGAACACCGCGGTGACGCTGCGTCGCGAGACGCGACTCTGCGCAGCAACCGGCGTCACCGCGTGCCACGAATCGCTGGAACGGACCAGCACGGCGGAGTTGCCGACGCGAGGCGATACCGTGCGGTGAATGTCCGCCGCGTCCGAAGACTTCAGAATCGCCAGGCATCCGCCATCGTCGTCACTCCAGGTCTCGTTGAAGTAGAGGACATGCGTCACGAGCTTGTCGCGAAGGTCGGGGTGCGGGCCGTGAACGCTCCCGGGCGGGTAGTGAAACACGTTGACCTCGAGCGGAGCGGCGCTCAGGTCGAGTCCCGTCAGCGTCGACATCGCCTCGCGGTACGTCGGCGAGTTGAGGTCGGACGCCAGTGCCTGCCACTGCGGACTGAGAGTATCGGGATGCGACACCGAGGCCGCGCCCATCCCGATCAGCTCCCGGGCATGGAACTCGTAGTCCTTCTTTCCGCCGTACTCCCAGAGGCGCTTGAAGCGATCGGTCGGAAAACTGCGCGCCAGCGCTCTCGCGTCGGCGGGCGAATAGAGCGCGTCGATCGCGGCCCATTGATAGGGATTCGTCTCGACACGCGCACTTCGGATTCGATCCAGATCGATCATCGTTCGCCCTCCCTCTGCTGCGCGCGTACCGTCCGCATCGGCCCGTCAGCGTAGTTGCGCAAGCCGTCAGCGGCGCGCGGTGATTCCGATCGCCGCGAGCCGCGCCGCGTAGCGCTTGCCGGCCGCTGCGGGACTGAACCGCGAGCGCATCGTCTGCCGAGCCCGCGTACCGATCACCGCGCGGAAGGCGGCGTCGTCAACCAGTCGCCGGAGCAGACTGGCAGCGTGATCGATATCGGGCTCGGCCCACTGCTGTCCCGCGCGGTAGGGCCCGAAGTCGCGGGTCAGCGTGACCAGCTCGTAGCCGACCACGCAGGAGTTGCCGACGTCCATGAAGTCCATGTTTCCCGACCAGCCGGTCGCGACCACCGGCTTGCCGAGATACATCGCCTCGGCGGGCACGAGGCCGAAGCCTTCGGAGTGGTGCAGGGAGATCACCCCGTCGCACGCGTCGATCAGCCCGTTCACTCGCGGCCGCGACAACACGCGATCGGTCACGTAGACGCCCGGCACGCCACCGAGCCACTCGCACAGCGCCGCGTAGTCGTCGGGATGCGCGGCGGACTGGTTCACCTTGACGAGCAGCGCGGCCCCCGACTCGGTCGGAAATGCGCGACGGAACGCCTCGATCGCGCCGCGAGGATTCTTGCGCTCCGTGACGCTCGCGAGGTCGAACATGCAGAGGAAGGTGAAGCGCCCGGCGGGAACGCCAAACTCCGCCGGCGAGCACGGCTCGATCGCCGTGACTTCGAGGCCGTGCGGCATGTGCACCACGGGAATCTCGAGCTTGCGGCTCAAGGCGCTCTGGACGAAGGAGCTCGGAGCCCAGATCTCGTCCAGTTCGATCGCGGATGCAGCCCACTCGTCGGGCAACTCGGGAAGCTCCCAGTGCCAGCATCCGATCCGGTAGGTGTCGGCAGTGAAGAGTTGCGGCAGCGTCCCGCGAATCACCGGCGCCTGGTCGGCATTGACATGGAAGATCGTCGCGCGGTGGGCAGGGGAAAAGGTTGCCGCCTCGGGGGAGTCCACGTCGATCGCCTGCATGGCGAGGCCCGCCGCCTCACAGCTCGCGGCGCAGAGCCGCGCCGACTCGCCCACGCCCGTCTCGCGTCCAAAGTAACCGACGATCGAGAGCCCGTTGCGCGTGGCGTTGTACAGCACCGGGCGCGCGGAAGGTTCCTCGCGCCGGCCGAGAAGCGTCTCCCTCATCGATCGCCGGAGCGGCTCGGGGAAGAGCTTCACGACCGGCCGAACCTGCGAGAGCAGCCGGTACGACGCGACGCCGGCACGAGCGACGAACGACGCGCGCTTCGGAAGGTCGCGGTATTCCGTGAAGAGCTCGGGGTGCCTGAACGGATCGTCGCCCGCCGCCGCACGCAGCTCCGTCGAGTTGCGGTACACCTTGCGCGCGGTGTCGGCAATGCGCGCTCCGTTCGAAAAGTAACCGAAGCCGTACTGGAGCCCGCGGAACGAATCGTACCCCGCGGCGAGAAGCGCCGCGCCGTAGGCGTCGATCACCTCGCGCGCGTCTCCCACCTCGGTTAGGCGCAGGGAGTGGTGATGCTTCGACACGAAACCGGTGACCCCGGGGTCGTACCCGCTGAAATGGAAGAAGCGGAGCGGCTGACCGTTCACCGTGTAACCCTGTCCCGCGGCTCTTACCGTGCGCTGGGCCAGATTCCAGTAGGCGACGTTGTAGCCTTCATGGCGGAGGACAGAGACGCCGGGGAAGAGGCCGGGAGCGAGGTCGATCCATTTCTGATCGACGAAAAGCCCGCGCTCGATCTCGACGACGCACTGGTGCTCGAGCCGTTCCTGCCACCAGGAAAGGAATGCATGGAGACTCGGCTGTCTCCGTACCGCGAGAAACCCGAGGTTGTAGGTGCCAGCCTGGAGGATGCTCCGCTCGCTCGGATGCTCGTCTCCGCCGATCGGCCCCGTCAGATGCGGCGTCAACGTGAGAAAGGTCTCGGGCGGGCCCTCGTCGAGCTCCACGAGAGGGCTGAAGATCGCGATATCAGGATCGATGTAGACCACGCGGTCGTATCCGAGCTCGAAGAGATACTCGAACATCCACGGCTTCACTGCGGTGTTGAGCTCGAGGATCGTGTACTTGAAGCAGAACTGCTGCCGATTCGGAAGCGGCAGCACCGAGAGCGACACCGGAGTGAACGACTCGTCCTCGAGCGCCTTGGCTGCCTCAGGATCGACGAACGCGACGAATCGGTCCCACTCGGGCTGGTGCCGCTTCGCCGAAGCCATGAGCACCCGTGCAAAGGCGCGGTAGTTCGGCGAGACGATAGTGAAAAGCGCGGTGCGCATCGGAAGCGGGATTCGGGAATCTGCCGAACCGCGGGAAGATTAGCCGATTGGAAGACGGAGACCAAGGGTACTGGCGGGGCGCAAGGGAGCAGTCGTGCCGTTGGTCCCGTGCACGTCGGCGGGTTATGATCCTTCCAAATTGCCAAACGCCGGGACAAACTCGCCCGACAGGGTCCGTTGCTGCAACTATGACCGAATCAATCAAGACCGCAACCGCGACCGGGGAAGCTCCGGATGTTTCGGAGGGTCACCGGCCGAGTCCATTGACCAGCGATTCGCCACCTCGGCGCCGTGCGCTCATCGTGCTCGGCATGCACCGGAGTGGCACCTCGGCGCTCACGCGCGTTTTCAGCCTCTGTGGCGCCGGTCTTCCGTCCAACCTAGTTCCGCCGGAGTTCGGGCTGCCGGCTGACGGGAACTCCATCTCCGGCTTCTGGGAATCCACCTCGCTGCTGCTGCTGAACAACGAAGCTCTCGAGTCGGCAGGTTCCGACTGGGACAGCACTCGCGAAATCCCGCAGGATTGGTTCGAGTCGGAGAACTGCCACAACATCACGCTGCGCCTCAGCGAAGCGCTGGAGAACGAGTTCGGGAACGCACCGATCTTCGTCGCAAAGGACCCGCGCACGAGCCTGCTCGTTCCGATGTGGATCGCGGCACTCGATGCCATCGGCGTCACGGCAGACTGGATCGTCGCGGTGCGCAATCCGCTCGAAGTAGCGGCGTCACTGACGCGTCGCGATGGCTTCGCTCGTTCGAAGGGGCTCGATCTCTGGCTGCGCCATTCGATCGCGGCCGAGCGCGCGACCCGAAAGGTCGAGCGCATCTTCGTCGACTACGACGACCTGATGAGGGACTGGCGATTCGTCGTCACGCGCACGGAAATCCGCTTTTCGTTCAAGTTTCCGCACCGTGTGGAGACGATCGCGAAGGAGGCGGAGAAGTTCCTCAATCGCGACCTTCGCCACCACTCATCATCGATGAGCGAGATGGACGAGCGGCCCGACGTTCCCCGCGAAGCGAAAGAGACCTTCCGGTGGATGCTTCGCGCGTCCGCGGGCTATGAAGGGGAGACGACGCGCCTCGACGAGATCTACCGATCCATCGTGAGGGGAGCAGCCGCATCGGAGGTTCCCGCCGACGCTCTGGCTCCGGAGGGCTGCGTCGCGCCAGGGGAGCACCAGGCCGCAACTGCGGCAGTGGGGCAGGAAGGCGGCGCCGAGGTAACGAGTGCATCGCGTGTCAAACCGATCGCGTTCTACCTCCCGCAATTCCATCCGACCCCGGAGAACGACGCGTGGTGGGGCACAGGCTTCACCGAGTGGACGAACGTGACCCGTGCCGAGCCCTGCTTTCGCGGCCATCAGCAGCCGTTATTGCCGTCGGAGCTCGGCTTCTACGACCTGCGGCTCGCGGAGGTGCGAATCCGCCAGGCGGAGCTCGCACGCGAGCACGGCATCCACGGGTTCTGCTACTACTACTACTGGTTCCATGGCAAAAAGCTCCTCTCCCGCCCGCTCGAATCGATGCTGCTCGAGCGCGAGCCCGACTTCCCGTTCTGCATCTGCTGGGCGAACGAGAACTGGACCCGGCGCTGGGACGGCGAGAACGACAGCATTCTCCTGGCTCAGGAGCACACGCCCGAATCGGACGCGCGCTTCATCGACGACGTGATGCCGGTGTTACTCGATCCGCGATATATCCGGATCGACGGGAAACCGCTCGTGCTGGTCTACCGCGCTGATCTGATGGCCGATCCGGCGCGGACCGCGGCGCGATGGAGAGAGGCTGCACGCGAGGCAGGCCTCCCTGGGCTGCACCTGTGCGTCGTCTGGAGAGTCGACGACCCGACCGCGATCGGCTTCGACGCACTCGTCGAGTTTCCTCCTCACCACTTCCATCACAAGGACATTACGAACGAGACTCGCGATTCGAAGACTCCGTTCCAGGGACGGGTGTACGACTACGCCGCGGGGGTTGCCGCGGTGAAGCCACTGGCCGAAGAAAGGTTTCCTGTCTATCGCGGCGTGATGCCGTCGTGGGACAACACACCACGACGAGGCCTCAACGCGCACGTCTTCGCGCGCAGCACTCCCGCGATCTACGGCCGATGGCTCGAAACCGTGGTTCGCGAGTCGGCCGCGCGCCCCGGTTCCGGCGACCAATTCGTTTTCATCAATGCGTGGAATGAATGGGCGGAAGGAGCGACACTCGAGCCTTCGCGGGCATACGGACGCGCCTACCTCGAAGCGACGCGCGAGGCGCTGCTGCGATCCAATTTCGCCTCGCCGCCGCTGCCGAACGAGCCCTCCTCGGACCTCGTCGAGCTTCCCGAGCCCCACGTGCAGAACGCCCCTCCGAGGGATGAGGCTCAAACGCCCGCACCTCCCGCCGCAGCGGGCGGCAGTACCCCCGTCGCGGCGCCTCCGCAAGATCCCGCCTACTGGTCGAACGCTGTCTGGGGCGTGAAGGCGCTCGTCACCAAGGGACCACTCTGGCTCGTGACTGGACGACTTTCCAGCAGGCTGCGCTGGTGGCGGCAGATGCGCTCGATCGTGCGCAGCGGGCTGTTCGACGCAGACTATTACCGCACCGTTTCGTGCCCCGATATCGGAAAGCTCCGAATCGATCCGCTCTATCACTTCGTCCGGTACGGCGCCGAAGAGGAGCTCGATCCGAATCCGGCGTTCAGCGTCAGCCGCTACCTCGATCTTCATCCGGAACTCGATCCCTCGGTCGAGAATCCGCTCGTCCATTCTCTCGACTCGACGTCGCACGACGGTGCGACCAGGCGCGAACTCTGGCTCAACGCCAGGTACGGCCTGCTGCCGTTTCTCGTCAAGGCGCCGGCCTGGCTGGTCCTCGGCCGCCTCGAAACACGGGGCCGCTGGTGGCGAGAGATGCGCGAGTTGGTAAAGAGCGGGAGGTTCGATGCCCACGCCTATCGCCGTGCGTATCCCGAAGTCGCGGCCCGAGGTGTCGATCCGCTCTACCACTATGTACGGTACGGCGCTGCCGAAGGAAGACTGCCACAACCTGCCGAGAGCTGGGAAGCGCGAACGCGGGAGCACCCGGTGTTGATGTCCCCGACGACCAGCGCGCCACCGCGGCGGCCTGATTCGATCCCGACCCGGATCGATCCGGTCGGACCATCGGCCGCCGAGCCGCTACCGACGGCACATATGTCGCGCGGCAAGTCCGGACGTGGCGTCAAATGGGTCTTGAACGCGGCTCACCTCAAATCGCGCGACCACAACAGCAGGCCGATCTTGATCGTCTCGCACGACGCCGCGCGCGCGGGAGCGCAACTGCTGCTACTCGAAGTCATCAAGCGGCTTGCCTCCCTGCCCGACCTGGAGACATTCGTGCTCTTCCTCGGCCGCGGCGAACTCGAAGACGACTTCCGCAGGGTCGTCCACACACTTCAGATCGATGACGTCATCGAAGGGCTCTGTGTCCGCCGCGAGGTGGCGATCTCGCAGATCGTCTCCGGATTCGCGGCCAGGTCACCTCTTCTGGCACTCTGCAACACCGTCGTCAGCCACTATGCGGCCGCTGCATGCAGTGAGTCGGGCATCCCGGTTCTCTCGCTGATTCACGAGCTCCCGACTTCGATCGACTCGACGATCGGAAGCTGCGCAATGGTTGACGTCGCTGCAGCCTCCCGGTCCATCGTAGTCGTTTCCGACTTCGTGAAAGCCGCCCTGTTGAGCCGGTACTCACTTCCTCCCGAACGACTCTCCGTGCTCAGGCCCTCGGTGTTCGACTGGGATGACGGTGACGGATGGCGGAGCCGCTGCCGCTCGAGAGTGTTGAAGGAGCTCGGCATCCCCGACAGCTCGTTCATCGTACTCGGCTGCGGAATGGTGCACCAGCGGAAGGGCCCCGATCTCTTCGTGCAGGCGGCACGAGATGCGATCGCGATGCGAGGAAGCGAACGGATGGTGTTCATCTGGGTCGGTCCCGACCAGTCCGGTCCGCTCCTTCGCGAGTGGTGCGAGCACGACATCCGGTCCGCGAGCCTCGAGCGGCGCATCCGCTTCCTCGGCGGCCGCACGGCGACGGGTGACTACTTCGGAGCCGCCGACGCGTTCGCTCTCACGTCGCGCGAAGATCCTTTCCCGCTGGTCAACCTCGAAGCGATGGCGCGTGGCGTCCCGGTCGTCGCATTTCGTTCTGCCGGCGGCGCGCCCGAGGCGCTCGCCGATGGCGGAGGGATCGTCGTCCCCTACCTCGACACGCACGAAATGGCGAGGTCGCTCGTCCGGCTGAGCGAGGCGCCTAACTACCACAAGGAAGTCAGCGCCGCCGCCGCGAGGACGATCGAACTGCGTCACACGTGGGATCACTACATGAGCGGTCTCCTCGCGATCTTCAACAGCGAATTCGGCTATGCGATGCGACGAGCGCGCTAACCTTCACCCCGTCGCGCCTCGCGCCGGCACGCCTTCACCTGGCGCGGTGGCAGAACGATGACGCGTCCCCTCATTTCGGTGGTCATCCCATCGTACAACTGCGAGAAATACGTGGCCGAGGCGATCCGGTCCGTATTCAAGCAGACGTATCGCCCGCTCGAGCTGGTCATCGTGGACGACGGCTCGACCGACCGGAGCCGGGAGGTCATTCTCCCGGTGCTGAACGCGCCGCCGATCGAGAACGTCGTCTACGTCGAGCAGGAAAACCGGGGAGCGCACGCAGCGATCATGCGAGGGATCGAGATCACGCGCGGCGGGCTGCTGAGCATCTTGAACTCGGACGACTTCTACGCGAACGAGCGACTGGCAACCCTCTCGCTTCGCCTCCGCGGCGACTGCGAACTTGCGTTTTCGGGTCTCGATTTCGTAGACGCGCAAAGCCGGCGCCTCCCGAGGGACAGCGGCTGGCCGCAGTGGTATGCGACTGCGTTGAGAGAGACGGAGGACTGTCCGGCACTCGGCTACGCGCTGCTTCTCCATAACTTCTCGGTGACGAGCGGAAACTTTGTCTTCACGCGAAGTTTGTACGACAAGCTCGGCGGCTTCAGCGAACACAAGTTCACTCACGACTGGGACTTTCTGATGCGTTCGATCTACTACACCGAGCCGGCCTTCGTGCCGGAAGCACTGATGAGCTACAGAATCCACGAGACCAACACGACCGAGTCCGTCAGGCATCTGCTCGTCAACGAAGCGAGCGACGTCATCCGGCGCTACTCCGCACTCTGCAACGAGGGGGCCCCACCGAACACGCTCGCACCGTGCCCGGCACACTGGCCAGGCTACTTCCCCGCATTCGTTGACAGCCACTCACCCGGGTTCGCGCTGGATCGCAGGCTCGCGACTTTCTTCGACTTTTCCCCCGGCCAGTGCGAGCCGGACGAAATCGAGGCGTGACACTCGAGACGAAGAGCAGCCTCGGACGGGCTGCGCGCGTGCGGTGACGAGAACGGCCGGCTGCTTGACGTCGTCCCGACCCACGTTCTAGAGTCTCGAGATGATCCGAGGACAATCGGCTGGAAGCCCCACGGGCGGCGTCAGCGCCGCGGTAGCTGCTCTTGCACTCTGTCTGCTCTACCCCGTTCCGGCGCACGCGTATCTCGATGCCGGCACGGGCAGCGTGATCCTCCAGGCGCTCGTCGCGGTGATCGCGGGAGCCGCGCTGGGAATTCGGGTCTACTGGGGCAAGCTGAAATCACTCATCAGCCGCAAATCGCCGGGAGACGACCACTCCGGCCCTGCCGCCTGAATGGCATACTTCGTCTCACTCCGGGTCCCCGCCACGTCACACAAGGGACGCTACCTCACCCGCTCGTTGCGTCCCTCGCGCGGCGTATGACGGGAATCGACGACCCGGGCTGCGGATCACTATCGATGCCGACCTACACGCGCGAACCGTCGTCTTTCCGCGACCCTTCCGGGTTCCTCTTCCGGCGCGACGGAGTGCTCTACCGCCAGGTGAACCGCCAATACAGGGAGAACTTCGAGCTGCTCACTGGTTCGGGGCTCCTCGAAGAGCTGACGACTGGCGGCCTCATGGTCCCACACGAGGAAGTGGCGATCGATCCCCCGGCCGGCGAGTCGCGCCTAACAGTAATCAGGCCGCAGGCGGTTCCCTTCGTCTCGTATCCGTACGAATGGAGTTTCAGTCAGCTCAAAGACGCGGCACTCACGACGCTGGAGATCCAACGCCGAGCGCTCGAACGCGGCATGTCGCTCAAGGATGCCTCCGCCTACAACATTCAGTTCTTCCGCGGACGGCCGACCTTGATCGACACACTGTCGTTCGAACGCTATCGCGACGGGGAACCCTGGGTCGCCTACAGGCAGTTCTGTCAGCATTTCCTCGCGCCGCTCGCTCTCATGGCGTATCGCGACGTCAGGCTCAGCCAGTTGTTCCGGCTCCATATCGATGGTCCTCCGCTCGATCTCGCGAGCAGCCTGCTTCCTTCGAGGACCAAGCTCCGCTTCTCCCTTCTCAGCCACCTCCATCTTCACGCGGCGGCACAACGGCGTTACGCCGACGCCGGTCGCGCCGGAGCGCGGGCCACGCCGCGAGTGAGCCTCTTCGCTCTCCGGGGGCTGATCGAGAGCCTTCGCGCAGCGGTTGCGAGACTCAAGTGGTCACCTGGAGGAAGCGAGTGGGTCGACTATTACGAGGAAGGGCACCGCTATTCCGACGGCGCACTGGGACACAAGATGGACGTCGTGCGCGAGTTCATCGCGCGCGTCGAGCCCGCGAGCGTCTGGGACCTCGGAGCGAATACGGGGCGCTTCAGCCGACTCGCGAGCGACCGCGGCATTCCGACCGTTGCATTCGACATCGACGCCGGAGCGGTGGAACGCAACTATCTCGAATGCCGCCGCAAGGGAGAGGCGAACCTGCTCCCCCTGGTCCAGGATCTGACGAACCCGAGCCCCTCGCTCGGATGGAACAACGAGGAGCGGATGTCGCTCGGCGCTCGCGGCCCCGCGGGAATGGTGCTGGCGCTCGCGCTCGCCCACCATCTCGCGATCTCGAACAACGTACCGCTCCCTCTGGTGGCGCGCTTCTTCCGAGGCCTCAGCCGCCACCTCGTGATCGAATTCGTCCCGAAGAGCGACGATCAGGTGCAGCGCCTCCTCGCGAGCCGCCAGGACATCTTTCCTGACTACACGAAGGCCGGGTTCGAGGAGGCGATTCGCGGACAGTTCAGGATTATCGCGTCGATCCCGATCCGTGATTCAGAACGGACGCTTTATCTGCTGGAAGGCGAAGACTGATCGAACGAGGTCTTCGCTGGAGGAGAGAGCCAATCCTGTCGCGCGCCCGCGGAGCGGCACGACGTCTTTCGACTTGAGCATGAGCCACGGCGACTGTAGGATCGCCTCAGCCACCGGAGAGCGAAGGAGGATCGACGCAGTTCGAAGCGAGCTGCGTCCGCTGAAGGCCAATCTATGACCAAGCCCGCAAATGAGTCGCCCGACCTCGACAACCTCGCCGCCGGCGAAGCCCAGCGTTGGGAAGGAAGTAGTTACTACGACCAGGCCGAGCAGTGGACCTGGATCTTCTGGAGCGACTCGCACCCGTTCCTGCCGCTCTTCCGGACCCTCGACCTGACATACGTCGTCGAGCTTGCATGCGGGCATGGCCGGCACGGCGAAAAGGTACTCCACGACTTTCACGACCGGCTCGGCAAACTCCTGATGGCGGATATCCTTCCGTCGAACATCGAGCACTGCAAGGCGCGCATCGGCCGCGTTCCCAACGCATCGTGCTTCGTCAACCACGGCAGCGACTTCCGACCCGTACCGGACTCGGTCGTCTCGGCTGTCTTCTGCTACGACGCAATGGTTCACTTCAACCGGAAAGTGGTCGAGAGCTACCTGTTCGACACGCGACGTGTGCTCGTTCCAGGCGGACGCGCGCTCTACCATCACTCGAACTACGCGCTCGACCCCGACGTCGACTGCGGACAGAATCCTCACGCTCGCGCATTCATGTCGGCGGCGCTCTTCGGAAAGTACGCCGCGGCTGCGGGTCTTCGAGTCGTCGAACAGGTTCCGATGAGCTGGGGCGGAAGCGTCGACGAGATCGACTGCCTCACACTTCTCGAGCGCGACCGCTGATGGGAGCGGGCAGAAAATGAGCGGCCCGTCCGAGGTTCGATCGCGGGACCTCGTGCTCGCACTTCTGGCGACCTGGACCGTCGCCGTGGCCAAGCCGGTTCTGGACGTGGTCGGTCGGGCGCCCGAATACTGGACCGCAAATCGCATCGACACCGTATGGATCGTCGGTACGGCCCTAACGCTTACCCTCGCGCCCCCGCTGATCTTCGGAGGAATCGTTTCGGCAATCCGCCGGGCCAAGCGGCTCCGAAGCATCGGCTCCCTCCTGTTCACCGCGACGTTAGCGATCCTCGTCGCGATCGCAATCTTCCACACCGCCTCACTCTTCATGGGCAAGAGTATGTTCGGGGTTGCGTGCGCCGGTTCCGCCGCGCTCGTCGCCGCGTGGCAATACTGGCGATCCGAGGTGACGCGCCGCTTCGTGAGTTACTGCAGCGTGATCGCACTCGCAGCCCCCGCGACATTCCTCTTCTTCGGCCCTACCTCCACGTTGATTCGAACCTCCGCCCGATCGACCGGGCCAAGAGTGACGTTGCGGGCACCCGTCGTCATGATCGTATTTGACGAATTGAATCTCCCGACGTTGATCGACGAAAACGGGGAAATCGACAAACGCCTCTTTCCGAACTTCCATCGCATCGCATCCACGTCGACCTGGTATCAGAATGCTTCGGTCAATTACGGCCAGACCGAGCGCTCCGTACCCTCCCTCCTCACTGGCCGCTTCCAGACGCAGAAGGCGGCGGCCACTTCGTACAAACAGAGCCCCGACAACCTGTTCACGCTCGTCCATGCCCCAGATGGAGTGTTCGCGCTCGAGCCGGCGACACGACTCTGCCCTCCAGCGATATGCGGAGGCGAGCCACGGGGAATTCGGCAGCAGCTCTCGGGCGTGGGAGCAGATCTCTGGCTCGTCTACCAGAACATCGTCGTTCCAGACAGGTTTCGATCGAGCGTGCGGCCGATTCCGCAGCGGTTCCACGACCTCGCCGGCGCCGCTCCTTCGTATGACAGCGCAGGCGAAGGAGCCGCTGACCCGTCCACAACTGTTCGCTCGATCGAACATTGGTTTCGCAGGGGTCACACGCGCTCTCTGGTATTCCTGCACTTCGAGCTCCCGCACGCTCCCTACGTGAGGAACCCTGACGGCTCCTACTACACGCGAACCGGCAGCTACGAGATGCGCGGCTGGAATCCGGCCACGTATCGGTGGCGGTCGGATGCGCAGTTCTTCGCCGCACAGGCGCTACAGCGATACATGCTGCAGACGATGGCAGCCGACAGGATGCTCGGCATACTTCTAGACAGCCTTGCATCGAACGGCCGCTTGAAGGACTGCACCGTGATCGTGACCGCCGATCACGGCGTCGCCTTTACTCCCGGCCGGGCGCGCCGCGCTGTGACGTGGAAGGGAGCAGAGGGCGTCGTTGCCGAATTGAATGCAGTTCCACTCTTCTGGAAGTCACCCGGACAACAGACACCAAAGCGGCTGCGCGACAACGCCGAACTGGTCGACGTCCTGCCGACACTGCTCGAGGAGCTAGGTTCATCGACCGTGGACACCGGCATGAACGGCCGCTCGCTGATCTCGTCGAGTCCCCGCAACGGCAAGTACTTCGCCGCCACTCAGTATCCGAAGGATGTATGGCCGGAAGTCCTGGAAGCGGCCCGGCGAATCCGTCGAGAGCTCAGCGTGACCTCGACGACTGACGGCGTCTTCTTCGTGCAGCCTTCGAAATACGCGGCGCTCGTCGGGCGTGACATCACCGATGCAGGCGAATCGAGCGGCTCCGTCGAGCTCGACAACCCGTTGATCCTGCAGACCCTGGCGGAATACCGCCCCGATTCGGCCGACAAACCGAACTTCCTGCGGGGACGACTGCTGAAGCGTTCGACGGCAACGACGATTGCCGTCGTTCTCAACGGCCGCATCGCCGACGTCGTCGACCTGTTTCTCGACGATTCGGGCCAACGCTTCTCGTCTGTCTTTGACCCGTCGTTACTGAAGCCCGGCGCGAACACGCTCCAATTCTGCGAAGTCACATGGGATCAGCAGGGCTCGCTCGCGCTATCACTGCTCGGCGCGAAGAAACAGAGCTTCAGCGTGGTCGACGGACTGCTCGTGAACTCGAGCGGCAAGCCGATGCGTCGCGATCAGGCGCGCCTTGTCGGAGGATTTGACACGCTGGCCGACAGCACTCCGGGCATGCTGCACCTGAAAGGATGGCTGGGGGACAGGAACGGTTGGGTGCCAGCGTCCGCGTTTCTGGTCGACTTTCGAGGTATCCGGCAACTGCTGCGCCCCACGCTGCAGCGGCCCGGGCTGGCTTCGGTCTCGGAACGGATGACCGCAAGCGGGTTCGACACGTATCTGATGTACAGCGGACGGCCGTTCGAATTGAACGACGTGACTGTCTATGTGATCTTCGATGATTCGACATACGCCGAGCTCGAGAACGAGGTTGGCGTGGTTCAGGGGGGCCCGCAGTCGACGACCCCGGTCAAACGTGAACCGGCTGCGCCCGTACGTCCGGTCGAACTATCTCCCGTCGAGGCGACGCGCGCCCTTTTCGCCCGACTCGTAAAGAAGGAGCTCGGGGCGGAATCAGGAAACATCGAGTTGCGGCCGGCGGGAATTCTCATCCATCCCGGCACGACGCCTACAGTTGCGACATTCCGCCTCGGAGGAGAGAAGGCGAGCCTTCGACTGCGGATGTTCATCGCAGAGCTCGATGCGCCCGGGAAAGCGGTTCCACAGGCTGGAAACGTCAACGTGGAGATTTTCGTCGACGGGAAAAGCGCAGTGCGCTGCAAGCTCGATCGAAACTCGAACGAAGAGCGGACTCTCGACGTCTCGGGCGCAAACGAACTGACAGTGAGGGTCGACAACGCCAACGGCAAGGCGTGGTGGGACTGGTTCATGCTCACGGCCCTCAACTGAGACAGACGCGGCCGTCGTCAAACCTGACGAGGCCGACACTCGCGGCGGCGCCGCGATCCGCCTAACAGGCGACTTGCGCTCACCGAGATCGCATCGCACCCCGTTCCGCGAGAAACTGGTCATAGTCCCTGATGTAGTCGCCGGGATCGTATGCGTGTGACGCCAGAACGAGCAGCATCGCGTCGCGGCTGTATTTGTACTGCGTTCCCCAGACCATGGGGGGCAGATACAGGCCGGTTTCCGGAGACTCCAGGAGAAACTCCTGACGGTGCTCCCCGTCGTCACAGACCACCGCCACCGACCCGCGCAGGCACACCAGAAACTGCTCGCACACACGGTGTGCATGCTCGCCTCGAACATCTTTCGAAGGCACGTCGAAGACGACGAAGTACCGCGCCGGGGCGAAGAGCAGGCCTTTCCCGACCTCGCGGGCCAGCAGATTCCCGCGCAGGTCGCCGATCACCGGCGAATCGATCAGTTGGACACGATCGACACGGATATCGGGGCCGCCTGAAGGACTGACCGCTCCACGCGGCGGGCGCCCCGAAACCTCGGCGTCTGCGTATCGGACGATTCGAGCGGGGGACCCGACGACGACTGCATACGAAGGTACCGATCGCGTTACGACCGCGCCGGCTCCCACCATCGCGTTCTGGCCGATGGTGACGCCGGGCAGGATCGTCGCGTTCGCGCCGATCGACGCTCCTTTGCGCACGATCGTCTCGGGGTACTTCGAAAGGTGCTGCCTGCTCCGGGGAAACGGATCGTTGGTAAACGTCGCGTTCGGGCCAACGAATACGTCGTCTTCGATCGTGACGCCGTCCCAGAGTTGAACGCCGCACTTGATCGTCACGCGGTTCCCCACGACGACGTCGTTTTCGATGAACACGTGGTCGCAGATGTTGCAATCGTCTCCGACGACCGCGCCAGGGAGCACGTGCGCGAATGCCCAGATCCGAGTCCCGTTCCCCACGCGCGTGCTCTCCACGATCGCATTCGGGTGTCGATAGAATTCACTCATCGATCAGGATTCCCCACTCGTCCCGTCGCGATCTCCGTTGAATGCCCGGTGTGAGGCCACGACGTAATTCGGCCTGTGCTTCGTGTTCTCGAACGTGCGCCAGACGTAGGCTCCGATGATTCCGAGCCCAAAACAATTCAAGCCCCCGAAAAAGGTGATCGTGAAGACCGTCGCCGCATAGCCGGGAACCGGCACGGCGCCGACGACCCGGGCGACCACCACGGTCGCCCCGAATACGCATGCCACGGCGATCCCGAGCAACCCGATCCGCAGCAACAGTCTGATCGGGAGATCGGAAAACCCGAACACGCTGTCCATCAGGTAGCGCACCTTCTTGCGAAGCGTCCATGCCGACTTTCCGATGGTTCGTTCACGTCGCTCGTACGGCACAGCGGCCCTGCGGAATCCCACCCAGAGCAACAGGCCGACCAGCGAGCTGTTGCTTTCGTCGAGTTGGAGCAGTTCATCCCGGACTTTGCGCGTACAGCCGAAGACGTCAACGCCGCCGGCCGGAACCTCCGGCTGCACAAATTGCCGGTATGTGGCCCAGAACAGCGACGACGACAGTCGGCTCACCATTGGATCCCGCCGCGACGTCCGTTGCCCGACGACCACGTCATGCTCCCCTGCGAGCAGAATGCGGTTGAACTCGACGATCAATTCCGGCGGCTCCTGTAGGTCGGCAGCGATCACTGCAAAACGGTCGCCGCGCGCGACCCGAAGCCCCGCACGAATTGCTGCAAACGACCCGAAGTTTCTCGAGAGCGAGACCAGTTGAGACGAAAATCCGGCCGCCGGAAGCCTTGCCGCAAGCTGAAGGTAGCTGTCGTCCGGGCTGCCGTCGACCACGAAGACGACTTCCAGCTCTCCCCCGAGCTTTCCGTCGAGCGATTCGAGCGCATCCACTAACGCGGGTATGTTCCCCGAGTTGCAATAGACGGGGATCACAAGTGAAATCATCGCCAGGAATTCACGGCGTCGACGACGCTCGCGACCTCCGCATCAGTCAGGTAGGGATGAATCGGGAGCGAGACCTCGCACTCGGCGAAGTTCGTGGCTCTGGACAACGCTCCGAATACTTCGAAGGGACTCTTTCGCAACGCCTGTTGGTCGCTGATGAGCTTCGGGTAATGGACCGCCGACTGAATTCCCCGATCGCGGAGGTACGCGAGGAACTCGTCCCTCCGCCGATCCGGTACCAGCACTGCAAAGAGGTGCCACGCAGGCGAAGCTCCCGCTGGGACGGGCAATGGGCGCACAAGGGTCGACTGCATTCCGTCGAGGTAGACGTGTGCGATCTCCCGCCTCCGAGCGGTCCACTGATCGAGCCTCGGCAGAAACGCGCGAAGAAGCACCGCCGCGTGCAGTTCGTCCAGCCGACTGTTCAGCCCGAGCTCGGAGTGGATGTATTTGGACGACTGCCCGTAATCACGCAAGACCCGGCACTTCTCGAGCAAGGCCGGATCGTCTGCGGAGATCGCGCCGCCATCTCCAAGCGCACCTAGGTTTTTCGTCGGATAGAAACTCAGCGCGGCGATTTCGCCGACTGATCCCGCGACACGCCCAGCATGACTGGCACCAATCGATTGGGCACAATCCTCGAGCAGGCGAAGGCCGAATCGTTCGCGCACCGATTGGAGGTGCTCGAGATCGAGCGCACTGCCGTACAGGTGAACCGGCAGGAGAAAGCGGATCGAAGAATCGCTGCTGATCGCCTCGGTCGCGAGATCGAGGTCTAGCAACCCTCGTTCATCCACGTCGACAAAAACTGGCACCCCTCCGGCTCGGACCACAGCGAGTGTCGTCGCGAACGCGCTTAACGGGGTCGTCAGAACCTTATCCCCGTCCTTTAGGCCGAGGGCCCGGAGGCCAATCTCGATCGCGTCCAGCCCACTCGCGCAGCCGACGGAGGCGGCCCGCCTCATCCGTGAGGATAGCGCGCTCTCGAAGCCGGAGACTTCAGAACCGAGGATGTACCAGCCGCTCTCGCCCACCCTGCCGACGGCCGCAAGAACATCGTCCCCGGCGTCGGCCCAAAGCCGGGCGAAATCATTCAGTAAGACGCCAGCCAAGCTGTTTCCAGTCTGTAGTTTGTGCAACCGCGAGCGGTCGAAGGATAGCAGTCGGTCGTCAAGGCGGTCAATCAATCGGGTCGCCGCAAAGGCGTCGCCTCAAGACCTCCGGAGTGTTGTCACAGCCACGGGATCGCATAACGTCGCAGGAAAGCCCGCTCAATGTCATCCTTCTCCGGCGCCTTACCCTTTGCAATCGCCGGTCGTCGCCATCTCGCCAGCGAAGAGCGACGGTTGCCTTACGCGGAATGGCAGTTTGCCAAGGGGCGCCTAGGAGCGACATCCCGTACAATTGCCGGCGTCACCGCACATCGGGCTCATCGACTTCGCTCATGAAGAAACCACCCAAAACGAACGCGGGCCAATCCGCTGCACCCGACACGTCACGAGCGGATACCGCCGCGTCGCCGCCGGCGACGAACGGTTCGTTCGATCTCATCGCTGCAACGAGACGAGTCTTCGCACGGCTCGACGCCGCTGGCTACAACCCGCTTCGGGACCGGTGGCTGTGGATCGCAGCCGGGTTGATCTCGCTGCTCTGCTACGGTTACGAGATATCGAGCTTCTCACTCTCGATCGACGAAGAGCTCCACAGCTTCCAGCAGGCTGCGACGTGGAAGGCCTGGCTGACTCAGGGGCGCTGGGGGATGGCGCTCATCACATATCTGATCCCTCCGATGGGAGGTCTACCCTTCCTTCCCACGTTGTTGTTCTGCGTCGGCCTGAGCTTTAGTGCGGTGCTCTTTTCAGCCTCGCTTCGGACCGATCGCCGCGCAGCCTTCGTCTTCGTCGCGCTCTTCGTCAGCTGCCCGATCTGGCCTCATATCGGCGAGTTCAACACCTTCAGCTCGGGTTTCGTGATCGGGCTGGCTCTATGCGCGGCCGCGGCGCTTGTGACATACGGCCAGGGAATGCGGGGCGCGATTCTCGCAGGCATTCTGCTCACCGTTTCGATCGCGATCTATCAGACGCTTGTGCTGAACTACATGGCGATCGTGATGATCGTCGCGCTGCGAGGCATCCCGGAAGAGAGCTCCAGCACCCGGTCCGATCGTTCAGGGCTGCAGACGCTTCTGTTCCTTCCGGCAGGCATCGCGACGGCCAGCCTCGTGCTCTACGTGGCAATCTCGAAGCTTGCACTCTTCGCGACCGGCTCCGCGCTTACGTACATCCAGGACTGGCTGCAGGTCTCCGAACTGCTCACTGCGCAGAATGCCGGGCGGAGTCGCATGCTCGCAAAATCATGGGCCCTGCTTTCCGGAAGTGATCCTGCTTACCTCGGATCGGGCCCGGTCGTCCTGCTTCTCTCCTGGATGGGAGTTGCGGCCGCGATCTGGAAGCTCTTCTCATTCGGAGCGACCTCCGCCAGCCGGCGCCTGGCGGAAATCGGTGTCGTCCTCGGGGCGGTCGCTCTGGCGCTCACTCCTGTCGTGCTCTCGTCAGGCCGCATTCCGATTCGGGCGCTAGTAGCATTTCCGCTCGTCTACGCCGTGCTCGCCTGCGGAGCATTTTTGCGCTACAGGCTCGCGAATGCGGTTTGCTGGTTCCTGATCGTGCTCGCCGTGCTGACGAACAGCTGGATCGCAACCTCACTCTTCTATTCCGACACGATGGCGCGGCAGAGAGACGCGCAGGTCGCCGCCACCCTCATCCCCAGAGTCGAGGCGTTAGGCAGAACAAAGCCGGGATCCACCATTCGTCTGACGATGGCCGGTACCATGGCTTACAAGTCGAGCGGTACGTTCTACCGAGTCGAAATCTTCGGGACTTCCTTCTTCGAGCACAACGGCGGCAATATCTGGCGGGTAGTCCAATACCTCAAGCTCATGGGGCTCGAGAACGTCAGTCCCGTAGGCCTGACGGAGATACCCGCTTCGATTTCCAGGATCGAGAGCATGCCCGTCTGGCCGGATCCCGAATCGGTAGCTCTCATCGACGGAGTCGTGGTCGTGAAGTTCGGGGACATCACCGATTCGCAGCGACTCCGGTGAAGCTGAACACCACTGTCGGAGCTTAGGTTCACAGATCACGGCACAAAGTGGATACTTCCCCCGCCAGATGAGTGACGAATATCTGTTCGAACATCCGGGCCGTTGCCCGATCTGCGAAAAGCGCGTCACGTTCGTCGCGCGCAATCCGTGGTTCAGGGACAACCTCCTGTGCCCGGGATGCGGTTCAATTCCCCGCGAGCGCGCGCTCATGTTCTGCATCGAGCGCTTCCTGCCGGACTGGAGTCGCGGTCACGTTCACGAGTCGTCTCCGATCGAACGGGGCGCGTCGATCAAGCTACGCGGCTCGGCGCGTTACGTCGCCTCGCAATTCGATCCCTCGATCGCCCCGGGAGCGCGCGGCGCGGGAGGCTGGGTCAACCAGGACCTGGAGAAGCAGACCTTTTCCGACAACTCGTTCGATCTCGTCGTGACGCAAGACGTTTTCGAGCACATCTTCGATATCGACGCGGCCGCCCGCGAAATTGCACGCACGCTCAGACCAGGTGGCGTACATGTCTTCACGACCCCCCTGATCAACGGCACGAAACCGAGCGAGCCGACCGCCATCCGTGAGGCGGACAACTCGATCACACACCTTGTACCCCCTTCCTACCATGGGAACCCCATGAGCGCCGACGGAGCGCTCGTCACCTGGCACTTCGGATTCGATCTCGCATCACGGATCGCCTCCGTCTCCGGACTTCCCACGATCGTCGTGGCTCTTGATCGGCTCGACCTCGGGATCCGAGCCGAGTTCATCGAGGTCTTCATCAGCTTCAAGCTGCGGTGATCTTCAAGCCTGGGTCTCCCCGCCGCTCGAATCTCGTGCGTCGTTCCGACCCGTCACGAATCACGCGCCACGTAAGATCGTGGTTCGGCATCACGATCGACCGCTCGTGCTACGCTGGCGATCAGTCGGTAGCGTGACAAGGGGGTTCTGTGAAAAGCCAGGCGGATGAACTCATGAGCTCAATATCTGACGAGACCTGGTTGCTGGCAAACCTCCACCCCGCACAAGGCTCCGCAGAACTCGGAATCCAGATTCCGGAGCTCCCACCCGGCGAGATCCAATTGCGGTTTACGGGACGCGAGGGCCGGGTAAACCTCCAGCAGGCTTTCGATTTCTACAAGTTCGTCCTCGCGCACTTTCCTCAGGAGAGGAATGGAAAACTGCGATTGATTGACTTCGGAGGAGGCTGGGGACGCATCCTCCGGTTGTTTCTGCGAGAGTTCCAGGCAGATCAACTCGTCCTCATCGACTGTCTGACCGCAGCGATCGATTGTGCGCGAAGCCTCAACCCTCCGTTCACCGTCGTGAAGAACGAGGTGATGCCGCCTCTCCCTCTGGAGCCTGCCTGCACAGACGCCTGCTACGCATTCTCTGTCTTCTCGCACCTGAGCGAGTTGGCCTGCTCGCGCTGGCTAACTCACCTCCGTGGTCTGCTGGTGCCGGGCGGACGCCTGATCATCACGACCCGGGGAAGCGTCCAGATCGGGAACTTGCGCCATTTGCGCGCGGTAGCATCTCCCGATGATGCCGACCCGACTCACCCGATCGCCAGGTCGCTGCCTCACCCCGACGAAATCGAGCAACGCTACGATGCGGGCGAGTTTCAGTTCTACCCGACCGGAGGAGGTCGCGGAGAGTTGACCAGCGACTTTTACGGAGAAGCCTGGATTCCTGAGCAGTGGATTGCGCGCAATCTGGACCGACTTGGCTTCAGCGGGTACGAATTCTTCACGGAGTTTCTGACTGTAGACCAATGCGTGTTCGTCTTGACGAGATAGGACGCCAACGCGGCCCGCTCGTGAATAAGCGCGGCATACGACCTCCACGCCGCCGGGGCGGCTGAAGCTGCTCGTACTCTCTGAGGACCACGGGCTCCGCCGAGCGGAGGGCACCTCGCTACCGAACCGCCGACGCGACGCGTACCGTGTCGATTCCCCGCGGCTTGGCGCGCATCGTCGTCTCGCCTTCAATCGGAGTGAGGAGCTCCGCCAGCCGCAGCCGTTCGATCGCATCGATCCGATCAGCAAGGTCCGTCAGAACCGCTCGATTATGGATGCGCTGGCTCCCGGAGCCGGCGCATCGAGGGGTCCAGCCGACGGGGAAAACTCGCCGAAAGCTTGGGCGGACCGGGGCCGCTCCCTGCCTGCGGCCTCGCCGCTGGAACCCCGAACCGCAACGAAGCACGAAGATCAGTGACGACCATCACAATGGCCCGGGGCGCAGGCGGATACATTCACCTCCAGCTCGACTGAATGATGGTTCATTCACCACAACAACCCCCCTCGGGACGGCCGAGGCGGAGTGGCGAGAGCAAAACGGACACCACTGCCCGTCGCTCACGATTATCGATTCGGAGGTCTCATGAAATTTGAGGGCCAGTCCATCCAGTGCTCGATGTTGGACGGAGGCATCGCCGAGTTGCGGTTCGACCTCCAGGGTGATTCCGTCAACAAGTTCAACAAGGCAACCCTCGCCGAGCTCGGCGAGGCGGTAGCCCTCATAAAAGCCGAACCGGGCGTCAAGGGGCTCCTCGTCACGAGCAGCAAGGACTGCTTCATCGTCGGCGCCGACGTCAAGGAGTTCGGCGACTACTTCCAGAACACAGAAGACCAGCTCACCGCCTGGATCCTCGAGGTGCACAAGCTCTTCTGCACCGTCGAGGACTTCGACTTTCCGAGCGTAACTGCCATCAACGGCGTCGCGCTCGGCGGCGGCCTCGAGTTTGCCCTCACCACCAGCTACCGCGTGATGTCGTCCGAGACGCGGATCGGCTTCCCCGAGACGAAGCTCGGCATCTTCCCAGGCTGGGGCGGCACCGTTCGTGCCTCGCGCCTCACCGGCGCCGACAACGCGATCGAGTGGATCGCCGGCGGCGAGCAGTACGCCGCTGACGTCGCCCTCAAGACCGGTATGGTCGACGCGGTCGTCGCTCCCGACAAGGTGCGAGAAGGCGCGCTGCATCTGCTGGGCCAGGCGATCGCGGGCAAGCGCGACTGGAAGGCCCGCCGCCTCGAGAAGATCTCCCCGCTCAAGCTCAACCCCACCGAAATGATGATGGCGTTCGAAGTCTCGAAGGGCTTCGTCGCCGGGAAGGCCGGGCCTAACTATCCCTCGCCGGTCGCCGCGATCAACGCCATGCAGCAAGGCGCCGGCCGCGGCCGCGAAGACGCGCTCAAGATCGAAGCCGCGGCGTTCGCGAAGATGGCGAAGACGCCCACCGCCGCCAACCTCGTCACGATCTTCCTCGGCGACCAGTTCGTCGGAAAAGTCGCCAAGACGATGGCGAAGACTGCTCCGAAGGTGGAGTCGGCCGCCGTTCTCGGTGCCGGAATCATGGGCGGCGGCATCGCCTACCAGTCGGCCTCCAAGGGCACTCCGATCGTCATGAAGGACATCGCCGAGAAGCAGATCGACCTCGGCCTCGCGGAGGCGAACAAGCTCCTGGCGAAGCGCGTCGAGCGCGGCAAGATGACCGCCGAAGAGATGGCCGGCGTGCTCACGAAGATCCGTCCGACGCTCGCGTTCGGCGACTTCAAAGGCGTCGACATCGTCGTCGAGGCCGTCGTCGAAAACGAGAAGGTCAAGAAGTCGGTCCTCGCCGAAGTCGAAGTCCAGGTGAAAGACACGGCGATCCTCGCGAGCAACACGTCGACGATCTCGATCACCCGCCTCGCCGAGGGGCTCAAGCGCCCCGAGAACTTCTGCGGCATGCACTTCTTCAACCCGGTGCACAAGATGCCGCTGGTCGAGGTCATCCGCGGCGCGAAATCGAGTGAGAATGCGGTCGCGACGACCGTGAGCTACGCGCTCGCGATGGGCAAGACGCCGATCGTCGTCAACGACTGCCCCGGCTTCCTCGTCAACCGCGTCCTCTTCCCGTACTTCGCCGGCTTCATGATGCTGGTGAACGAAGGGGTCGACTTCCAGAAGATCGACAAGGTCATGGAGAAGTTCGGCTGGCCGATGGGCCCCGCCTACCTTCTCGACGTCGTCGGCATCGACACCGGCTTCCACGCCAACGCCGTGATGGCCGCGGGCTTCCCCGATCGGATGGCGTCCACGGAGAAGACCGCGCTCGCCACGATGTTCGAGGCCGGACGTTACGGCCAGAAGAACGGCAAGGGCTTCTACGCCTACGTCCCCGACAAGAAGGGCGTGCCGAAGAAGACAGTCGATCCCGACGTGCCGGCGATCCTCAAGCCGCTGGTGAAGGCGGACAACAGCGCTTCCATCGCCGACCAGGACATCATCGACAGGATGATGCTCCCGCTCCTCATCGAGTGCTCCCGTTGCCTCGAGGACGGAATCGTCAACACTCCGGTCGAAGTCGACATCGCGCTGATCTACGGCCTCGGCTTCCCGCCGTTCCGTGGCGGCCCGTTCCGCTACGCCGATGCTGTCGGTCTCAAGGCCCTCTGCGAGAAGGCTGGCAAGTTCGCTTCCCTCGGGAAGCTCTACGAGCCCACCGCAAAGATGCTCAAACTTGCCGAAGCCGGCGCCACGTACCACGAAACGAGGTAAGCGATGAAAGACGTCGTCATTGTCGATGCCGTTCGCACTCCGATGGGCCGCTCCAAGGGCGGCATGTTCCGGAACGTCCGCGCCGAGAACCTCTCGGCGTCGATGATCACCGCGCTGCTCGATCGCAATCCCAAGGTCGATCCGAACGAGATCGAGGACGTGATCTGGGGCTGCGTACAGCAGACGCTCGAGCAGGGCTTCAACATCGCCCGCTTCGCGTCGCTGATGACCCGCATCCCCCACACCGCCAGCGCGCAGACGATCAACCGCCTCTGCGGCTCCTCGATGAGCGCGCTTCACACCGCCGCGATGTCGATCATGACGGGCATGGGCGAGGTGTTCGTCGTCGGTGGCGTGGAGCACATGGGCCACATCCCGATGACGCATGGCGTCGATCCCAATCCCGCCTCGAGCAAGTACGCGGCGAAAGCCGCGGGGATGATGGGAATCACCGCCGAAGTCCTCGCGAAGATGCACGGCGTCACGCGCGTGCAGCAGGACCAGTTCGCGCTGCAGTCGCACCAGCGCGCCGCCGCGGCGCGCGCCGAAGGGCGTTACAAGGACGAGATCGTGCCGCTCGAAGGCCACGACGAGAACGGCTTCTCCGTGGTCTACGACTACGACGAGGTCATCCGCGAGGACACCACGATGGAAGGCCTCACGGCCCTCAAGCCGGCCTTCGATCCGAAGAACGGCACGGTGACGGCGGGCAACTCCTCGGCGATCTCGGACGGCGCCTCGGCGCTGCTCGTGATGTCGAAGGAGCGCGCCAGGGCGCTCGGTCTCCAGCCGATGGCGCAGGTCAGGGCGATGGCCACCGCCGGCGTCGATCCGTCGATCATGGGCTACGGCCCGGTCCCCGCGGTGAAGAAAGTCCTCGCGCGCGCCCAGATGAAGATCAAGGACATCGACCTCTGGGAGCTCAACGAGGCCTTCGCGGCCCAGTCGCTCCCCGTGCTCAAGGACCTCCAGCTGCGCGACCACCAGGACAAGGTCAACCTCAACGGCGGCGCCATCGCGCTCGGCCATCCGTTAGGCTGCTCCGGGGCGCGCATTACGACGACCCTGCTCCACCAGATGAAAACGGGCAGATACCAGACCGGCGTCGCCACGATGTGCATCGGCCTCGGTCAGGGCATCGCAACGGTATTCGAGCGGGTCTGACGAACACGGACCAGGACGGCGTTTCAATTTTCAATTTTCAATTTCCGGCAGGAGACACCATGGCACAGACACTCGTGGACCGCAGAGACATCGATTTCATCCTTCACGAACAGCTGAACGTCGAAGAGCTCGCGAAGCATGAGCGCTTCGCCGACTTCAACCGGAAAGCCATCGACCTGGTGATCAACGAGGCGCGGAATCTCGCTGTCAAGGAGATCCTGCCGACCCAGTTCGACGGCGACCGGATCGGTGTCCATTTCGACAACGGGACCGTGACGGTTCCCGAATCGTTCCACAAAGCCTGGAAAGCCCTCCGCGCAGGCGAATGGCTCGCCATGACCGAGGATCCCGAGTGGGGCGGCCAGGGCATGCCCCGCACGGTGGCCTCCACCGCCGCCCAGTACATGATGGCCGGCAGTTTCGCCTTCATGATGTACGGCGGCCTCACGCACGGCGCCGGAGAGCTCGTCAAGGAGTTCGGCACCGACAAGCAGAAGAAGCTTTTCCTGAAGAAGCTCTTCTCGGGCGAGTGGACCGGCACGATGCTTCTCACCGAGCCCGAGGCGGGCTCCGACGTCGGCGCCCTCAGCACCACCGCGACCCCGAATGGCGACGGTACCTACTCCATCGTCGGCAACAAGATCTTCATCTCCAGCGGCGAGCACGACATGGTCAAGAACATCGTCCATCCCGTGCTGGCGCGCATCGACGGCGCCCCCGCCGGTACCTCCGGCATCTCCCTCTTCCTCGTCCCGAAGGTCTGGGTCAACGACGACGGCAGCCTCGGCGAGCCTAACGACGTCGTCTGCACGGGCATCGAAGAGAAGATGGGCATTCACGGCAACGTCACCGCATCGCTCGCCCTCGGCAGCAAGGGCAAGTGCCGCGGCACGCTCCTTGGCGAGGCCAACAAGGGCATGCGCGCCATGTTCCTGATGATGAACGACGCCCGGCTCATGGTCGGCGACCAGGGTCTCGCGTGCGCCAGCGCCTCGTACCTCTACGCGGTCAACTATGCCCGCACCCGAATCCAGGGGCGCCATCTGCTCCAGGCGATGGACAAGAACGCTCCGGGCGTGCCGATCATCCAGCACCCCGACGTTCGCCGGATGCTGATGCTCATGAAGGTCTACGTCGAGGCGCTGCGCAGCCTCTCGGCCTTCATCGCCTTCTGCTTCGACGGCATCGCGACGGCCACCGATGCCGACGAGAAGACCCGGCTCCAGGGCATCGTCGACTTCCTCATTCCGATCGCCAAGGCCTACACCACCGAGCGCTCCCTCGACGTCTGCAGCCTCGGCATCCAGGTTTACGGCGGCTACGGCTACATCAGGGAGTACCCGATGGAGCAGCTGCTGCGCGATTGCCGCATCACCTCCATCTACGAAGGGACCAACGGCATTCAGGCGATGGACCTCCTCTTCCGCAAGCTCGGGCAGAACGGCGGACGGCCGATCGTCGACCTCGGCGAAGAGATCCGCCGCACAGTGACCGCGGCCGCCGACATCGATCGCACCGCTCCGATGTCCGAGAAGCTGGAAGAAGCGCTTCTCAAGCTCGAAGAGGTCGCGCGGAACATGGGCATGACCGCGATGTACGGCAACCTGATGGGAGCCGCCGCCCACGCGCATCCGTTCCTCGAAGTCTGTGGCGACGTGATCGTAGGCTGGATGCTCCTCTGGCGCGCGCGCATCGCCGCGGAGGCGCTGGCTGCCGGAGCGAAGGAGAAGGACGTCGCCTTCTACGAAGGACAGATCAAGAGCTCCGAGTTTTACACGCAGATCCTGCTTCCCGTCACCTTCGGGCGAATGGACGCTATCCTGTCGGGCAGCAGCGTCGTCGTCGACATTTCTGAGGATGCCTTCGGCGGCAAATAGCTTCCAGAGCTTCGTTGGAGAACGCCATGGTCCACGAGCCCTTCTCCCCCGCCACGGCCATGCTGGCGGGCATGCCCGCGATGTGGCTGTTCGTCCTCATCCCCCTCGTGGGGTTAGGCTGCTTCGCCTGGATCATGGCGCGCCGCGTCGCGCCGCTGCTCCTGGGCGCTCCCGATCCGCGCTTCAACCGGACGCTGGAGCGCATCGTGATGGTCCTCAAACTCTGGCTCGCGCAGTGGCGCCAACCGCGCTACAGTCTCGCCGGAGTGCTTCACATCGTCGTCTTCGTCGGGTTCCTCGTCCTGGGAGCCCGGTCGACGGAGATGGTGATCCTCGGCTTCGTCGACGGCTTCGTTCTCCCCGGCCTCGGCGGAGTCTTCGGGTCGGTCTACAACGTCGCGAAGGACATCGCCTCGACCGCGGTCTTCGTCGCCGTCGCGATCCTCGCCGTGCGTCGCGCCTTCTTCAGACCGGCGCGCTACGCCGTTCCTGAGAAGTACGGCAAGGACCACACGCCCGAAGCGCTCTTCGTCCTCGGGATGATCGCGATGCTGATGATCTCCGAGAGCGCCTTCGAGGGAAGCCTCATCGCCGCGAAGAGCGAAGGCGCGCACCCTGCGACCTTCCTCACGCTCAGCTGGGCCTTCCAGCAAATGTTTGCCGGAGTGCAGACATCGACCCTCGCGGCGGTGAACCTCGTCAGCTACACGATTCACGACCTGACCTTCTTCTTCTTCCTCTGCTTCCTGCCGTTCGGGAAACACTTCCACGTCATCACCTCGCTCTTCAACGTCTACTTCATGCGGCTCGAGACCGGAAACGTGAAGCCGGTGCGGCACGGCATCTCCGACGCGCAGCTCGACGACGTGAAGTCGTTCGGCGTGAAGAAGTTCGAGGACTTCACCTGGAAGCACATGCTCGACTTCTACAGCTGCGTCGACTGCGGCCGCTGCTCGGACCACTGTCCGGCCAACGCCGTCAAGCGGCCGCTGTCTCCGCGCTTCATCAGCATCAAGGCGCGCGACTACGCGTTCGAGCACTACCCGGTGTTCGGCAAGTCGACCGCCGAGGCGAAGCCGCTCATCGGAGGCATCTACACCGAGGATGAGATCTGGTCGTGTACGACCTGCGGAGCGTGCGAGGAAGAGTGTCCCGTCGGCATCGAGTACATCGACAAGATGGTCGACCTCCGGCGCGGCATGGTCGACGACGGCCTCGTGCCGCAGTCGCTCCAGAAGCCGATGAGCGCCCTCGAGAAGCGCGGCAATCCGTGGGGCAAGCTCGAGAAGAAACGCGGCGAATGGACCGCCGGGGTCGGCGAAGGCATCGAGGTGAAGAGCGTCGAGAAGGGCGACACCGCGGAAACGCTCTACTTCGTCGACAGCGCCTCGTCGTACGACGACCGCGGGCAGAAGATCGCGCAGGCGACCGCGCGCGTGCTCGCGAAGGGCGGAATCGACTTCGCCATCATCGGCAAGGACGAGAAGGACTCGGGGCACGACGTCCGCCGCTTCGGCGAGGAAATGCTCTTCCAGAGCCTGAAGGAGCAGAACACGGCAGCGATCAAGGCGTCGGAGGCGAAGGCGATCGTCGTCAACGATCCTCATGCGCTCAACGCGCTGAGGAACGACTACGCCGATATGCCGCCGGTGCAGCACGTCAGCGAAGTCATCGCCCTCCTCGTCGAGGACGGCAAGCTGAAGCTCAACCCGCTCGCCGACGCGACGAAGACCTATACCTTCCACGACCCCTGCTACCTCGGTCGCCACAACGCAACCTACGATCCGCCGCGCGCGGCAATCGACGCCATCCCGGGAATGAAGCGCGTCGAGATGGAAGGCCATTGCCGCGATCGCTCCTTCTGCTGCGGTGGCGGCGGGCTGATGCTCTTCTACGAGCCGGACGAGGAGCAGCGGATGGGCGTGGTGCGCGTGCAGCAGGCGAAGGAGGCCGGAGCCGACGTCATCGTCACCGCCTGCCCCTTCTGCATGACGAACATCGAAGATGCGATCAAGGTCGCCGGTCTCGAGGGGAAGATGGAAGTCATCGACCTCGTCGAACTGGTGGATGGGCAGTTGCAGCAGTAGGCAATCGGATGCAGCGTCACGGGAATACGTTCGAAAGGCTGAAGTGAGAACGTAGAACGATGAACGTTGAACCCAGAAAGAAGGCCCGCATCACCTTTCTGGGTTCTGAATTCAACGTTCTGCGTTCTCACTTCGGGTTTCTTTGCATTTTGCAGAAAGTCGTTAATACCAGGAGGGCCGAAGCATGGAAATCCTTGTTTGTGTGAAACGCGTACCCGACTCCGCGGAGAACGAGATCAGCGTGGGGCCGGGCGGCACCGACATCAAACGCGACGACCTCGTCTACTCCGTCAACGAGTGGGACAACTACGCGGTCGAGGAAGCGATCCAGATCGTCGAGCGCGACGGCGGAAACGTCACGGTCGTCTCCGTAGGCGACTCGGAGGCGGAAGACATCGTCCGCCGCGAGATGGCCATGGGCGCCAACAACGGGCTCCTCGCGACCGACGCCGCGTTCGAGGGCTCGGACGGCCTCGGCGTCGCGACGATCCTCGCCGCTGCGGCGACGAAAGCGAGCTACGACCTGATCCTCACCGGCGCGCTCGCCGACGGCGGCGCCGCGCAGGTGGGCGGGATGATCGCTGCCCTGCTCGACCTCCCCTACGCCTCGGTCGTCAACAAGATCGAGACGAAGGACGGCAAGTCGCTCCGCATCGGCCGCGAGATCGAAGGGGGCAACCAGGAAGTGAGCGACATCGAGCTTCCCTGCGTCCTCTCGATCCAGACGGGCATCAACGAGCCTCGTTACGTCGGCATCCGCGGCATCCGCAAGGTCGCGTCGGTCGAGATCCCGGTGCTCGACGCCGGTGCGCTCGGCATCGCCGCCGGCTCCGTCGGCGCGGCGGGCGCGAAGGTCAAGCGGGTCGATTACTTCGTGCCGGTCGCCGGCGCGGGAGCGGAGATGCTGACGGGAAGCAACGACGAGCTTGCCAGCAAGCTCGTCGAACTTCTGAAGGCCAAGGGAGGGATCAAGTAATGGACGCGAAGATCTTCGTTCTCGTCGCCCACAAGGATGGCAAGGCCGACGACTCGGCCTTCGAGCTCGCCGCGGCCGCACGGGCGATGTTCCCGGGCAGCGCGCCCATCGGACTCGTCTGCGGATCGGGCGTCGACGCGGTGTGCGGCGAGGTGGCGCCGCTCCTCGCCGAGGTCTGGAAGTTCAACCAGGTGGCGTTAGGCTATCCGAACGCCGAGCTGATCCGTCCCCTCCTCTTGAACGTGATTCCGGCCGGCTCCGTGCTGCTCCTCGCCCACGACACCTTCGGCTACGACCTCGGCCCCGGTCTCTCGGTGAAGCTCGGCGCGACCTACGTCCCCGACGTCGTCGGCTTCGACGGGCTCGAGGAAACGACACTCAGGGTCGTCCGGCAGGAGTTCGCCGGCCAGGTGAGCGCGCATGTCAACTGCAACATCGCGAACGGCGCGGTCGTCACCGTCCGATCCGGCGCGTTCAAGCCGGCTGAGGCCGGACCCGCGGGCGCAATCGTCGACAGGTCAGCCGACGCGGCGGGTCTCACCGCGAAGCGGAAGTTCGTCGAGCTGATCCAGGCCGAAGCGGGTGACATCGACATCACGCGCGAAGACGTGCTCGTTTCGGTCGGCCGCGGCATCGGCGACAAGGAGAACATCGCGCTCGTCGAAGAGCTCGCCGCGGCGATGGGCGCCGCGATGTCGTGCTCGCGCCCGATCGTCGACGCGAAGTGGCTCGACAAGGGACGCCAGGTCGGCACGTCCGGCAAGACCGTCAAACCGAAAGTCTACCTTGCGTTAGGCATCAGCGGATCGTTCCAGCATCTCGGCGGCATCAAGGGCAACCCCTTCCTCGTCGCAGTGAACAAGAACCCGAAGGCGCCGATCTTCCAGGTCGCCACGGTCGGCATCGTCGCGGATCTCCTCGAGTTCCTCCCGGTGCTCACGGAGAAGATCGAGAAGCTCAAGTAACCGCCTTCACGAAGGGCAGCTGCGCGCAACGGCCACGCGAAAGCGTGGCCGTCTTGTTCAGGAAGGAACCGGGCAATTGGGAAAGACCTCGGGAACGTGGCGGCGGCATGCACGTCGGAGGGAGCGCACCACCGGGCCTGCGCCCACTCTCTCCGTCAACTGAAGCCACCGCAATGCGCTGGTGCGATACCGGGTCGGGCGAAGCCTGTGTGAACCGGCGCGTTCTCCAGCACGAGCATTCCAACGGCAACCGTGCCGCTTCGCACCAGCGCCCGCAACCGGAGAAACCGCGTGTACTTTCCTCGCGATTCACTCCAGAATCCTCAGCACGAATGGAAATCGGTGAACCACCCTCGAAAATGCGCTTCCGTGGACTCTGGCGCGAAATGACTCGTCCCAACCTGAGCGAGGTTTCAAATGCCTGATATCACCCGGGGCCGCGGTCCCCGCATTGCACTTCTGCTTCTCGGATCAGGCCTTTGCTCGCTCGTGTATCAGACCGTCTGGCTTCGCGAGCTCAGAAGCGTGTTCGGGTCGTCGACCCCGGCGAACGCGGCAGTGATCGGAATCTTCATGGGTGGACTGGGAGCCGGAGGCCTCATGCTCGGCCGACTCGCCGATCGCCATCGCAATCCGCTGCTGCTCTACTCAATGCTCGAGGGTGGCATCGCGATCGCCGCCCTGCTTACGGTTCCGCTCGTCCGGCTGGTCGAGATGGTCTATTTCGCGAGCGGCGGATCGGTCACCCTCGGAACGACCGGAGCGACGCTGCTGCGCCTGCTGCTGGCAACCGTCGTGCTCGGCCTGCCGACGTTTCTGATGGGCGGTACGCTCCCGGCGGCGGCGAGAAGCGCTGTGGCCGACGACGACGTGAAGCGTCGCGCGATCGCTCTCCTCTATGGAGTGAACACCCTCGGAGCCGTTCTCGGGACGATGTTCTCCACCTTCGTCGCGCTCGAGTTGTTCGGCAATCGCAAGACGTTGATCATCGCCGCGCTCTTGAATCTGGTCATTGCGGTGATCGCGCGCTCGATGTCGCGTCACGCGAGCTTCGCGCCGGAGGAGGAAGCGGAGGAGAAGGCCGCGCAACCCATTTCGGCGACGCCGCCCACGCTTCCGCTTTTCACCTGGATTGGCGCCGGAGTCGCCGGCTTCGTGTTCCTCCTGATGGAGCTCGTCTGGTATCGAATGCTCGCGCCAATCCTGGGGGGCTCGACGTTCACCTTCGGCCTGATTCTTTCGATGGCGTTGTTAGGCATCGGGCTCGGCGGCCTCGCGTACTCGTACCTTCTGGACGATCGTCCCGCGTCACTGCGACTCTTCGCGATGACGTGCGGGCTCGAGGGGCTGGCCATCATCGCTCCGTTCGCGCTCGGCGATCATCTCGCGATCTTCGCAGCGCTCCTCCATCCGCTGCACGCCTTCGGATTTCGAGGTGACATGCTGACCTGGGCGATCGTGTCGGCGATCGTCGTGCTTCCCGCGTCGATCGTGGCCGGATTTCAGTTTCCGGCGCTGATCGCGCTTGCGGGGCAAGGGCGCTCGCAGGTTGGAATCGACGTCGGCCGCGTCTACGCATTCAACACGCTCGGGGCGATCGCGGGATCGCTCGCGGGAGGGTTCGGGCTGATGCCGATACTCACCGCCCCCACCTGCTGGAGGCTCTCCGCGTGGTTGATGATCGCCCTCTGTGCGGTGGCGGCGATTCTCGCGTTCCGACAGGAACGACGCGCCGTCGCAGGACCTGCGCTCGCGCTGATCGCGGCGGGGCTCGTCATCGGAGCGGCAGGTCCGACCTCCGTCTGGCGGCACTCGCCGATTGGAGCGGGACGGGTCGACCTCTCGAACCGATCGATGAACGAGGTGCTCGACTGGGCCAGCAGCATGCGGCGTGAGGTCGTATGGGAGGCCGAAGGGATCGAGAGCAGCGTGGCACTGATCGGCGGCGGCGGCTACGCTTTTCTCGTGAACGGCAAGAGCGACGGCAACTCGATCGGCGACGCGCCGACGCAGGTCATGGGAGGCTTGATCGGCGCCATGCTTCACCCCGCGCCCAAACGAAGCCTCGTGATCGGGCTGGGCACCGGCAGCACCGCGGGCTGGCTAGGAAAAGTCAGAGGCATGGAGCACGTCGAGGTTGCCGAGCTGGAACCGGCGATACGACACATCGCCGAGGCTTGTGCGCCCGTGAACCAGAACGTGCTCGAGCAGCCGGTCGTTCATGTCTCGTACGGCGACGCGCGCGAGATCCTTCTCGTCAGCAGGAGTCGCTACGACATCATTTTTTCCGAGCCTTCGAATCCATATCGCGCCGGAATCGCGAGCCTCTTCACGCAGGAATTCTACGCGGCGGTCTCGAACAGGCTCGACCGCAACGGAATCTTCCTGCAATGGGTGCAGGCGTACGAGATCGACGGTCGCGCGGTCGAGACCATCATTCGAACGATGCACTCGGTCTTCCCCCACGTGCAGGTCTGGCAGTCGCAGGACAAGGACCTGATTCTCGTCGCGACGCGAGAACCGCTCGCCGTCGATGTGGCGCGGGTGCGCGCGCGAATGACGGAGGAGCCGTACCGCGAGGCTCTCGCAATCACGTGGAAGGTCGACAGCGCCGAAGGCTTCCTCGCGCATCTGGTTGCCGACGATGCCTTCGCAAGTTACGTGGCAACGCACACCCGCGCCGAGATGAACACGGACGACCGGAACCTGGTCGAGTTCGGACTCGCGCGAAGCGTCGCCGGGCGCGCCCAGCCGATCGTGGAGATTCGAAAGATCGTGACGGCGTTGAAGCTCCGAGACCGGTCGTTCGCCGGCGCCTACGACGCGGCGCTCGTCAAGCGGTTCCGGACGACCTCTCCCGTGATCGGGGGAAGCGATGCACTTCTGGACCCGACGCTGGCGGAGGCCATGAAAGCGTACAAGGCGGGACGCTGGGACGACGCGCTCAGGGGATGGCGCAACGCGGGCGCCGGAGAGCCTCGCTCGCACTACGAAGCTCTCCTGGTGGCCGACAGCCTCGCGCAACTCGGAGAGGCGAGCTGTACGACGGAAATCGAACGGCTCCGCGGTTACGATCCGATCGAGGCGAAGATCGTCGAAGCGACCTACCTGTTCCAGACGGGTGACGACGACGGCTCCGCGCAGCGTCTCGCGGAAGCGCTCGTGGCCACGCGCTCGTGGCCATGGATCGACTGGACGTTGATGGATCGCGCGATCGCCATGGGGAACACGCTTGCCACGTCGCCACTGAACCCGGAATCGCGCGCTCGACTCGCGGAGGCGTTCTCGAGGCCGTACTCGATGAACATGTTCGAGGATCGGCGGAAATGGGAGTCGTTCGCGATGGCGAGGCAGGACGAGCCTCAGGGCTGCGGCCCAAAGCGGATCGCCGCGCTCGCGCAGTACGAGCCGAACGTACCGTGGAGAATCGACGTGCTGCAACCGCGGGCGCGCTGCTACGGAGAGACGAACCATCCGCTCGCGGACAAGGCGCTGGAGGAGCTCGCGATATTCCGCGGCTACGAATACGAGTCCTTCGGCGCAAACCTCCAATGAGCCTCGGCGCCGGCCTGTCAGACATCCCCGTACTCGCGCAGCAATCAACCCGAAGGCCTGCCTCGCGTTAGGCGTCGGCCTTGTAGACGCCCCCCATACCGCCGCCACCCAGCCGCTGCGCGATGCGATCGTGCCCGACCGTGCGTCCGATCATGCCGCGGCACTCCGTTCGCGCTGAATTCGTTCGCACTACGACCCTATGTGATCGGCGCGCGGTGACCACGGGCATCCGAGAATCCGAGTGATCGCATTCGATGACTCAGCGGAGCTCGGAAGTGAATGGGAAACCTCGCGCGCGCGTAGTCAGAGCCCGGCTATTCCGAGCTCCAAGGTCAGGTGACAGCCGAGGAACGAAATTCTCGAACCTCCTCTGCTTCATATTTCGGCTGTGGCCCCACCTCGGCGTCGTTTCAGCGCTTCGCCGGAGCCGTCTCCGCCAATCGAGCCCGTTCGAGCGCTTCGACGCAGACCTGCTGTTCCGCCGTCAGGCGGTCGTAGATGCCTCGGAGGAGAATCGTCCCGCCCGCGGTTGCGATCGCCGCACCGGCCGACGCGAACGCCTGCCCCGTCTTGAGCTCGAGTGCCGGCTGCGAGAGCGTTCCGCCGAGCCCGACGTACGGGTTTGCGATCGATCCGGCGCTGATGCCGACTCCTTCTCTCGGCTTGAGGGTCCACTCGAGCGCGATCGCCTCGTTGTGCAGATCGACGCTTCCGTGCCCGAGGATGGTCAGCTTGTCGCTGCGTGCGACGATGGGGTCGACGTCCGCTTTGCCATCCGCGAGAGTCATCGCCAGCACGCCGCACTCGCAGGTCGTGTACGGCGACGACTTGCGGAACGGGTTGAGCGCCTCGAGAAGGGCGCGGCCCACGCCGGACGTCAAGAAGTCGCCGAGGTTGTTAGGCAACCGGCCGGAGCCGAGCGTGAGCAGCAGCCGGCCGTCGGCGGACGCGGCGATCGCGTGCGGCGACCGCCCCTCGCCTCGCACCTCGTATTCGATGTCGAGTGGCGGCATCTCCGGCCGTGATATCTCCGAGCCCGCGACCGAAAGCCGCGCGCCCGCGAGCGCTCCTTCGCTTCGGAGCCGGTAGCCCCCCGCGTACGGCTCGAGGACGAGGTTTGCCGTCAGCCTGCCGCCGTCGGGACCGACCGCCTCGAGCCGCTCGAATCGCACGACGCCGTCGGTGAGCGTCCCCGCGATCGTCACGTCATGGATCCGGTAGCCCGGAAAGATCAACTCGCCCACCGGGATGCGCACGCTCGCGTCGATCGCACGCAGCGTCGCGACGGGAATGGGCGTGTCGGAGAACATCCGGCGTGGCCCAGGGCGGCTCTCGGCCTTCGGAGGGGCCGGCGGCGGTCCGGCCTTGCCCCTGCCGGCGGCGCTCCTGGCAGCCGGCATGCTCTCCTCACCGGAAACAACGGGCGTGGTCGCGACGCCGCCGGCGGCCGGCGCAGTGCCTGACAGATTCAGGATGTCAAGACGGCTCGACCGGAGGTCCGCGTCCAGGAACACGCGTGCATCGCGTCGCACCGTGAGGGTGCCCTCCAGGTCGCTGTCGCCCAGCCGCGCTCTGAAGCCGTTCGTTGCGAAATGAGAGCCTCCCCCTTCCACCCGGCTCGATACCTCGAACGCTTCCGCGGGCAACGGCAGCCCGCCCGTAGGCGGGCCGAGGGCCAGCGAGAGGTCAGGGCCCGACGCGCTCGCGTCGAGCGACGTCATCGCGAACCCGGGCGATTCGCCTAACGTTCCAGACAGCTTCGCGCGTATCTCACCGATCGACGCCGCGACCTCGTGGAACCGAAGTCCCGCGTCGTCCCGGACGATCCGTCCGCGCGCGTCGAGCGCCCCCGCGGGCAACGTCACTCCCGCGAGCGCCGATGCGATCGACGTGTCGGGCGCGCCGAGCGTGACGCTCACATCGGTGCCTCGGAGCCGTGCGGCGAGGCCGATCGTTCCGTCGACATGCACGCCGGCATTGCCGAGCGACGCCTCGCCTCCGCGCACCTCGAGGCGCCCGGGAGCCAGAACGATCTGCGCCGAGCTCGCGAATGGCACCGTGGGGAGCGCGCCGGCGACACCCCATCCCGACAGATCCGACAGTACCGGTCCGCTCACGCTGCAGTCCAGCCTCGTCCCGTCACTCACCGGATGCAACCCGACGTGCCCCTCGACGATCGCGATGATCCTCCCCGCGCGCGCCTCCACCGCGCTCAGGTCGTATCCTCCGTCGACGACATGGATCCGTCCCGAGATCTCGTACGGCGCGACAGGAAGGGTGGCGCCCAGGCCGGCCCGCACGGACGCGGCGCGAAGGTCGGGACCCGAGACGAGCACCTGGATCTCGCTTCCAACCATCCGGGGCGCGGTCGAGAGGCTCGCATCCACCGTGATGAAGTCGTCAGCGACCTGCGCCTCGACCGCGTCGAGCGCGAACGCGCGACCACGGCGCGCGACCCTCCCGCGCAGCGAGAACGGCGAGCGGGGCAGCGTCACCCGCGCGATTCCGGAGAACGTCGACAGGTCGGTTCCCGAGGCGTCGACGCTCAGATCGAGGTTTGGTAGTCGAGGCGGCTCGCCAATCGTCCCGCCACCGCGAACGATCGAGCCATGCACTCCCACCTCGACGTCCTCGATCGCCAGCGCGTCCGCGCGCCGCAGGAACCGTCCGCGAACCGTGAAGGCGCCGGCGGGCAGAAGCACGCGGGTCAGAGCGCGGAGCTCGGCCAGATCGCTTCCGCTTCCGTCGACCGCGAGATCGGTGCCCACCGCGCCGCGTGTAAGGCCTACCGCACCACGCACCGCGATCGACGTCCCCCCGGCGCGGACGCGGACGTCGTCGAGCGTCAGTCGCCGTCCCTCGAGGAGAACGCGACCCGCAAGGTCGAACGACTTGCCAGGCAGCCCATCCACCCGCACCCACGTTCCCACCAGCGAGGCGTCGGGACCCGACGCTTCGACCGAGGCGTCGATCGTCCCTGGTCGCAGAAGCGAACCGAACCGCCCGCGGGCAGCCGCCGTCGCGCTCGCGAGGCCGGCGTCGACGTCGAAGCCGACCGCACCCGTCGCCGGCGTGAGCCGACCACGGAAATGAAACGTGCCCGCAAGCGGCGACCGGATGCCCGCGGCAGCGAGCAGTTGCCGGATGTCGGAGCCATGGAGCTCGAAGTCGATGTTCGGCCCGGAGAGCGAAGCAAGATTGCGGACGCTGCCTCGCGACGAGAACTGCGTCGACCCCAGCCGCCCGGCGACGTCGTGCCGAACCTCCGACCCGCCTAACATCGCCGCAAACGGTCCCGCGTGGCCGGCGACGGCCCATTGCTCGGCATCGAGCCGGCCGTCGGCGTCGATCCTGATCAGGTCTGTCGCCCGGTCGACTCGCGCATCGAGGCGGGTGACCGCAAACGTTCGCTCCGGCACTCCGGGTCGCGCGCGCCACACGAGCTCCAGGCGGCCTAACGCGAACCGTTCGAGGACGACGGGAGGCCCGCTCTTCGGAGCCGGGGCCACGGGAGCGTTTGCGGGTGACGCAGGGCGCGGGGCCGGTCGCGCCGGCGTCCGCGCGGCAGGCGGCGCCGGCTTCGTCTCGGGCATCCAGTTCCACTGCCCGCCCGCGTCGGTCTCGAGCAGAATGCGAATGTCATCGAGCTCGACGTCGCTCACGCGGACCGGGCGCGAGACGAGCGAGGCGAGGTCGACCGACAGCGTCACGCGGCCGGCCCGGGCCATGTACGGCTCCGAGCCCCAGGGCGCGTTGGCGATCCTCACATCCTCGGCGACGACAGTCGCCGTTCTGCCTAACGACAAGTCGAAGCCGCCCGCGATCGTACATTTGCGTCCGAGCGCCTTCGTGACGGCCCGCTCGACCGCGCCGTGAAGCCAGATCCTCGCCCCGACGACCGCGGTAAGGATGCCGGCGGCGACCAGGGCGACGATCCGGAGTTGCTTTCGCCGTCGCGTCACGGGCTCATCGTCTCACTGAGCGAGCTTGCTGAGGTACCCGATGTTGCGAAGCTCCCCACCGCGCATGACGAAACGGAGCGCTCGGAAGCTCGCGACGTCCTTCGTCGGATCGCCGGAGATCAGCAGGAGGTCGGCGCTCTTGCCCTTCTCGATCGTCCCGGTCGCGGCGTCGATGCCCGCCGCGCGGCTCGCCGTCGCGGTCGACGCGACAACGACCTGCATCGGAGTCATCCCCGATGCCTGCATTGCCTCCATCTCCGCGTGGATTGCGGGGCCGTGCAGCGTCAGCGGGTTGCCCGCGTCGGTGCCGGTGGCGATCGGGATTCCCGCCTTCACCAGCGCCGCGAGGTTCTCGCGCGTGACCGTGTTGAACCGCGTCTGACGCTTTTCCCACCGCGCGAGGTCGTCCGCCTTCACGAGCCCGGCATCGACCGTCGCCGTCTCCGCGAGCTTCGCGAGCGTCGCGCGGTCGACGCAGTGATTCGGATCGTCGACCACGGGAGCCTTCCGATCGACCACGCCGCGGAACATCCCGACGTAACCGTCGATGACGGTGAGCGTCGGAATCACGATCGTTCCGTTCTTCTTCGCGAGGTCGATGAACTCCTGGTCGACCGGCAGGTCTTCGACGCTGTGGACGAGGACCTTCGCTCCCGCTCGGAGCGATGCCCTCGCCTCGGCGAGCCCGGTCGCGTGGACGATGAGCGGCAGGCCCGCCTTCGTCGCCTCGTCCGCCGCGGACGCGACGACAGGGGCGTTCCTCTCGACAGGAAGGTCGGGCGAGACGATGTACCAGACCTTGATCGCCTTCGCGCCTTTCGCGACGAGGTAGCGCGCGCCGGTCCGCGCCGACTCCTCGGTCGAGATCGCGATGAACTGACGCTCGGCCGCAAGGTTCAGCCAGTGATCGCGCGTCGAGAGAAGCGGCCCCGCCGCGACGACATTCGGCGCGAGCGTGTCGTTCCTGAAGCGCTCCGCGAGACCTAACGTCCACGAATATCCGCCGACGTCGAACACCGACGTCACGCCGGAGCAGACGTAGCTCCGCGCGTAGCGCTCCGGGTGGTCCTCGAGATCGGCCTCCACCCTTTCGTATGGATGCGTCGCCCGGACGTCGAGCGCCTCAGGCCGTCCGTCGGCCCATCCCGTCTGCGAGAAGTGGACGTGCGCGTCGACGAGACCCGGCGTCAGCCACATCCCCTTCCCGTCGGTCACTTCGAGCCCTTCGGGGACCGGACACTGCTCCGCGGTTCCGGCACAGTCGATCTTCCCGCCGCGGACGATCACGTTCGCGTTCGCCACCGGAACGCCACCGCGTCCGTCCACTAGAGTCGCGCCGACGATCGCACGCGGGGGTGGAGGCGTTCCCGGAGGCGCGTCCGCGGCTCCGGTGACCGCGATCTTCCAGCCATCGCCCGTCTCGACGAAGAGTCGCTGCGAGATTCCGGAATGCTCGCCGCCGTCGTAGGTGATGCGATACCGATACGTCCCGTAGACGACTCCAGGCGCCACGCGCACGAGGTCGAGATCGGTGGCGTGAAACGTGTCAGGCCAGCCCGGCTCTCCGCCGAAGAACGCCGCGACGTCGCGATCGAGCCGCGCCTGGGTCGCGACCGCGAAGCGCGAGTCGTGAACGTAGGTCGCTTCGTAGGCGCTCCGATCGTGCCGGACGATCGCGGCGAGGTTCGATTCGAACACCGCGCGCGCCGCACGAAGATCCGACGCTTCGTCAGCGAACAACGTCCGCGGCACCGCCGCCAGCAGGAGCAGCAACAGCGTCGCCCTCTTCATCGCGCCTCCGATCCAAGTTGCCGTGGTACTTCAAACTGAGATCCACATTCTCGCCGCAACGGCACCCGCCCGGCCCGCAATTGTGGAGCCGGGATTGGGGATCGGGAACCCAGCTCAGTGTCGGGCTCAAAGTTCGAACATGGATCGTGATCAAATCAGCGCCAAAGCCTTGTGCTCTGACACCACCGCCTTTCTTCGCAATACCGACATCACGCCCGCGCCTCTCGCTCCGACTATCTGCTCGTCAGCGACTCGAAACATCCAAGGAGCCGGCTCATCCCTTCATCGATCTTCGATGTCGCAATGGCTCCATAGCCGAGTACAAGGCCGGCGCGCGGCGGGCTGGTCGCACAGTATGCTGAAAGCCGATCGAAGCCGACCCCCGCGCCAGCCGCAGATCGCGCCAGGTCGCGCTCGAGACGCACTCCGCCCGAGCGAAGCGTCGCTGCGATGTGCATACCCGTCACCGACGGTACCGGATCGAGCCAACTCGAGAAATCACGCTCGAGCGCGCGGAGAATCCGCTCGTGCCGCGCTGCATACTCGCGCCTCATCTTTCGAACGTGGCGCGCGAGCAGTCCGTCCTCGATGAGCGAGGCGAGCGCGGCCTGCGCCGGCCACTGCGTGAACCAGCCGGCGACGTGACTCGCCGCTCGCAACGCTGGCCGCAATTCGCGCGGCGCCACGAGGAATCCGAGCCGGAGCGCCGGAAGGAGCGACTTCGAGAACGATCCGACATAGATGACTCGTCCCGCGCGGGCGATGGAATGAAGAGTGTCGAGAGGCCGGCCGCCGAATCGAAACTCGCTGTCGTAATCGTCTTCGATGATGACCGAGTTCCGGCGCTCGGCCCAGTCGAGCAGCGCGATGCGGCGCGCGTGCGACATCGGCATCCCGAGCGGGAACTGATGTGACGGTGTGACGTAAACGAGACGCGCGTCATCCGGCAACGACGCCACGTCGATGCCATCGTCGTCGACTCTGACGGCCGCGACATTCGCCCCCGCTGCCTCGAGCAGAAGCCGCACGGGCGGATACCCCGGCTCCTCCACGGCGACGCGAGACTGCGACTCGACCAGCAGTCGCGCGATGAGATCGAACGCCTGCTGCGCACCGCTGGTGACGACGATGTCGTCCGGCTCCGCGCTGACGCCGCGGCTCACACCCACGTAACGCGCAATCGCGGCGCGGAGCCGCGGATGACCAGCAGGATCTCCATACCTCGCCGTCAGCCTCGTACCGCGAATCTGGCGCGCGAGGAGTCGCCGCCATGTATCGAACGGGAAGAGCGCCGCGTCGGGCATGCCGACGCCGAAGTCATATCGCGGAACGCGCTCGCCGGTCGCGGGAACGGCCACGCCATTCCAGACGGAGCGCACGCGAAACGAGGCACTGGTACCACGCGCCCTAGAGCGACCTACCGCGGCGCATTCCACGAAGCTTCCCGCCCCGCTCTCTCCGCGCACGAGCCCCTCGGAGGTGAGCCACTCGTACGCGAGTGTCACCGAATTGCGGGACACCTCGAGGCGCTGTGCGAGCTCGCGCGTTGGAAGGAGCCGGTCCCCTCTCCGGAGTCGCCCCTCGAGAATCGCTGCGCGGAGCTGACGATGGATCTGCCGCGCCAGGTCGCGACGACCCTCGAGGCGAACATGCATGTCCATCCATACAGTGAACTTGGATCCTAGAATTTTGTCAAATCTGGATCTTTTATGGTGCCACGATCCACGCCACTATGTGTGTCGAAAGGATCCGCTCATGACCCGAACCGCACTTCTCCACTCGCCGATGCTCGACACCGAGGCAATGCCATGGATTCCGCTCGGAGGGGGCGAATCGTTCAAACCACTGCGATTCCTCGCCGGCGACCGCGGCCGCGTGCTACTGCTCCGGCTCGAACCGGGGACCATCGTCCCGCTCCACCGCCATCTCGGCGAAGTTCACGGATTCAATCTCTCCGGCTCGAGGAAACTGATCGAGACGGGTGAAATCGTCGGGCCAGGCGGCTACGTCTATGAGCCTGCGGGGAACGTCGACTCGTGGATGGTGGTTGGCGACGAGCCGGTTGTCGTCCACATCACCGCATTCGGTGCGATGGAGTACCTCGGCGAAAACGGCGAAGTGCTGCGCAGCGACTCGCCCGCATCGCTGCGTGAGATCTACCTCCGGCACTGCGAAGAACATGGCATCGAACCAGTGGTGCCTGCATGAACGCCTCGCGAGTCGCCACGCTCTACGCGCGCATCGCGCTCGGTATGGCGTTCCTCTCCGCGGTGGCGGCCCGCTTCGGTCTCTGGATGGACCGAGGACCACGCCCATTCGCGGAGTTCGTTCGCTACACCGCGGAGGTCAACTCATTCCTTCCAGCGAGCCTCGCTCCCCTTCTCGCCGTCTGCGCAACGCTCTGCGAGGCCACTCTCGGCATACTGCTCATTGCCGGAATTCGACCGCGCTGGACGGCCCGCGCGAGCGCCGCGCTTCTCGCCACGTTCGGCACGGCGATGGCGATTTCGTTCGGAATCAAGTCGACTCTGGATGCGTCGGTCTTGTCTGCCTCCGCCTGCGCGCTCCTGCTCGCGGTCGCATCCGACGCGACGACGCCCGACTCGCGACGCGTAAGTCCAGCCGAGTAGTCGTGTCGACGGTCCCGACTCCATCGCGCCCTCGGCTCGAACGAACACCGCGCGGCGCGGGCGCGTGTCACACGAGCGTGTGAGGCCGATCTCTTCTCCATGTGAAGGCGCGGGCGCTCGTCGTGCGAAATGCGCACGCACCACCTCCCACGCCCGGGCGTAGACTTCGCATGGAGGCCCGCGATGATTCTCCTGAACCCGAAACAGCCACGCCTGCCGCTCGACGCGCGCTCGCGCGACATAGTCCTCGCAACCATCGACTTCTTCGAGCGGAAGGGAAAGAAGAAGCTGCGCGAAGACGACCTCAACCGCACCTGGTACGCGGACTTCCTCGCCTTCGTGAAGAGCGAGCGCGTCTTCGCCGACCTGCTGACGCCGCCCGGGTTAGGCGGACCCGACGCCCGCTGGGACAGCTATCGCAACACCTTCTTCAACGAGGTACTCGGCTTCTACGGCCTTCCCTACTGGTACACCTGGCAGGTCTCGATCCTCGGCCTCGGCCCCGTCTGGATGAGCTCCAATCGCGTGATGCAGCAGCGCGCCGCGCAGGCGCTCGCCGACGGCGGCATCTTCGCCTTCGGCCTCTCCGAGAGACAGCACGGCGCCGACATCTACTCGACCGAGACGATGCTCACGGCGGCGCCCGGCGGGGGCTGGCTCGCCAACGGCAGCAAGTACTACATCGGCAACGGCAACGAGGCCGCGTTCGTCTCCGTCTTCGGCAAGGCTTCCGCCGACGAATACGTGTTCTTCGGGGCCGATCCGCGCCGCCCGGGATACGAGCTCGTGCAGAACGTCGTCGCGAGCCAGTCGTACGTCGCCGAGTTCAAGCTGAACGACTATCCGGTCGCGGAGGATGAGCTCCTCGCGCGCGGCCAGGAGGCCTGGAACAACTCCCTCAACACGGTCAACGTCGGCAAGTACAACCTCGGCTGGGCGTCGATCGGCATCTGCACGCACGCCTTCCACGAGGCGCTCAACCACGCCGCGGGCCGGCGCCTCTACGGGATGTCGGTCACCGACTTCCCGCACGTCGCGCGCATGTTCACCGACGCCTGGGCGCGCCTCCTCGCGATGAAGCTCTTCGCGTTGCGCGCCTGCGACTACCAGCGCTCCGCCTCGCTCGAGGATCGCCGCTACCTCCTCTACAACCCGGTCGTGAAGATGAAGGTGACGACCGAAGGCGAGAAGGTGATCGACCTGCTGTGGGACGTCATCGCCGCGAAGGGGTTCGAGAAAGACACCTACTTCGAGATGGCTGCGCGCGACATCCGCGCCCTGCCGAAGCTCGAGGGAACGGTGCACGTCAACATCGCGCTCATCGTCAAGTTCATGGCGAACTACTTCTTCCGGCCGGCCGAAATGCCCGAGATACCGCGCCGCGACGACCCGGCCCACGACGCGTTCCTTTTCAACCAGGGACCGGCCTCGGGGCTCGCCAAGATCCGCTTCCACGACGCCGACCCCGTCTTCGCCCGGCACGCGGGCGTGCCTAACGTTGCGCTCTTCCGCGAGCAGATCGCCGCGTTCAAACAGCTGCTGATGGCGGCCGCGCCGACCGACGAGCAGCGCAAGGACATCGGCCTGCTGCTTGGCCTCGGCGAGATCTTCACGCTGATCGTCTACGGTCAGCTCGTGCTGGAGGGAGTGTCCATCCACGGCATCCCCGATGACGTCGTCGACCAGATGTTCGACGTCTTCGTGCGCGACGTCTCGCGCTACGCGCTCGACCTTCACGCGCAGCCGTCGGCGACGCCGGCGCAGGCGGAGCTCGCCCTCCGGATCGTCCGCCGCCCCGCCTACGACGATCGTCGCTGGTCGGGCGTCTGGAAAGAGCAGGTGCTCGCGATGCGGGATTCGTACGTCATGAACGACTGAAGGAGTTGCCACCATGAAGATCTCCAGCCGCTCCATTGCGAATGGCGAACGGATTCTCGCAACGAACGCGATGGGAGTTCCAGGTCCCGCCGGGCCGGTCCCTGGACCTAACAAGAGCCCGCATCTCGCGTGGTCGGATTTTCCGAAGGAGACGAAGTCGTTCGCGATCGTCTGCTGCGATCCCGACGTCCCGTCGCGCGGCGATGACGTCAACAAGAGCGATCGCACCGTGCCGCACGACCTGCCGCGCGTCGACTTCTACCACTGGCTTCTGGTCGACATCGCGCCGGCGATCATCGAGCTCGCCGAGGGGGCCGACTCGGACGGCATCGTCCCAAAGGGAAAGGCGCCGGGGAAGACTCCCTGCGGCGTACGCGGGATCAACGACTACACGTCGTGGTTCGGCGACGATCCCGACATGGGAGGCGACTACGGCGGTTACGACGGTCCCTGGCCGCCGTTCAACGACGAGCGGCTTCACCACTACCACTTCACCGTCTACGCGCTCGACGTCGCGTCGCTCGGCCTGCCACCGCGTTTCCGCGGCCCCGAGGCGATTGCCGCGATCAGGGGCCACGCCCTCGATCTGGCGACCATCATCGGCACCTACTCATTGAACCCGAGGGTAAGGTGACGGCTCGGGCCGCGAACCGGTACCGGGCGTCGGAACCAATGGCAGTCCCTGCTCGCGAATAGCAGCGCGGAAGGACCTTGGATTCGCAGGCGCCCTTCCGCTCGAGCAACTGCAGCGATGCCGTTCACGTGCCCCCGCCGGCCGCACGACCGAAGCCGGCATCACGGGCACCGGACACTAGCTCTTCGGTTTGAGAAAGACCGCGAGCGCGGGAAGCAGCACGATGGCTCCGATCATGTTCAGCAGGAACATGAACGTCAGCAGGATTCCCATGTCGGCCTGGAACTTCAACGGCGAGAAGATCCAGGTACCGACGCCGATTGCAAGCGTGACTCCCGTGAGCAGCACTCCGTTGCCCGTGATGTTGAGCGTCTCGCGGAACGCCTCATCGAGCGGCTTGCCCTGCCTCATGATCTCCGCGAGCCTGCTGTAGACGTAAATGCCGTAGTCGACGCCGACGCCGACGCCGAGCGCCACCACCGGGAGCGTCGAGACTTTCAGCCCGATTTCGAGGATTGCCATTACGGCGTACGAGAGCAGCGAAACGAGCGATAGCGGGAGCATGATGCAGAGGGTCGCGGCGACGGAACGGTACGCAAGGAGGCAGAGCAGGATCACCGACCCGAACACCCAGACGAGAATCGGGAACTGCGCCTTTGCCACCACTTCGTTGGTTGCCGCCATGACTCCGACGTTCCCGGTCGCGAGCTTGAAGTTCGCCTTCCTCGAACCGTGCCCGGCCTGCCAGGCCTTGACCGCTGCCACCACGCGGTTGATCGTCTCCGCCTTGTGGTCGACCGTGTAGATGTTCACCGGCATGACGCTGCAGTCGGTATTCAGCAGCCCCGTGCTGGTGTCGATGTACGTGACCGACTGCGCCATCGTCGACGGATTCCGCGGAAGCACGCGCCACTTGAGGCTCCCCTCGTTCCATCCGGTGTTGATGACCTTCGCCACGCCGCCGATGCCGAGCACCGACTGCACCCCCTCGACGTTGCGCATGTGCCATTCGAACCGGTCGATATTCGTCATGACGTCGAAATCGGTGCAACCCTGAGGCACCGATTCGACGATGACGGTGATCACGTCGACGCCGATGTTGAATTTCTTCGTGATCATGTCGGTGTCGATGTTGTAGCGCGAGTCGCCGTGCAGTTCCGGCACTCCCCGGTGAAGGTCGCCGACCTTGACCTGGTTTCCTTTCCACCATCCGGCGAGCGCCAGCACGAGCGCAACGAGGCAGACGATCGCCGCGTTGCGGCGCCGCGTGACACGGGCAAGGAAGTTCCATACGGGATCCATGTGCTTGTGGCGGCGCTGGAGCCGGAGCTTGTAGATCTCGTCGTAGTGCGTGAACGACGCGAGGACCGGGACGAGCACGAGGTTCGTCAGAAGGATCGCCGCGACGCCGAGGCTGGCCGTGATCGCCATCTCCCGGAGCATTCGGATGTTGATCAGAGCGATCGTGATGAAGCCGAGCAGGTCGGTGACGAGCGCAGTGGTGCCGGGTAGGAGCAGTCGGCGGAACGTGTTGCGCGCGGCGGTGACGCTGTCGACGCCATCGAACACCTCCGACCCGTAGGCGCTGACCATCTGCACGCCGTGGCTCACCCCGATGGCGAACACGAGGAACGGCACGAGAATCGCCATCGGATCGATGCCGAAACCGAGCAGCGGCAGGGCGCCTAACTGCCAGATCACGGCGGTCGTCGCGCTCGTGAGCACGATCAGAGTCAGCTTGATGCTCTGCGAGTAGACGTAGACGAAGATCGCGGTGATGAGGAACGCGATGAGGAAGAACATCACGACTCGCTTGACCCCGGCGGCGATGTCGCCGATGACCTTCGCGAAGCCGATGATGTGGTAGTCGAAGTCGACTCCGACGGCCTGTCCGCTGTATTTCCCTCGTATGGCTTCGAGCTGGCTCGCCACGTTGATGTAGTCGAGCCTCTGGCCGGTGTTGGGATCGACTTCGAGAAGCTCCGCCACGACGACCGCGGACGAAAAGTCGTTCGCGACCAGCCTGCCGACGTACACCGACTTGAGCAGGTTCGACCGGACCGTCGCGAAGCCTGCCTCGTCCGGCTGGAAATCGTCCGGAATCACGTTTCCGCCCGCAATACCGTCTTCAACAACCTCGGTGAAGCGCGCGTTAGGCGTGAAGATGGAGAGCACGCGGGTCCGGTCGACGCCGGGAATGAAGAAGACGTCGTCGGTGACTCCCTGAAGCACCCTGAAGAACTCCGGCGTGAAGATGTCCCCATCCTTCGCGCGGATCGCGATCACCACGCGGTTCGCTCCCCCGAACTCGTCGCGGTGCTTGAGGTAGGTCTTCATGTACTCGTGCTCGAGCGGGAGCAGCTTCGCGAATCCGGCGTCCGGCCGCAGATGCGATGCCTGGTACGCCATGAAAGCCGTGGCGACGACGAAGATCGCCACGACGAGGCGGCGGCTGTAGAAGATCAGATTCTCGAGGCGTTGGATCATCGCGTCACTTCCCCTCTTTCGCCACGAGTTCCGTCAGAGCCAGCGCCCTCACTCCGCCCTCTCCCGCGAGCAGCAGCCGGCCGCCGCCGGCGTCGACGACCGCCTGGATGCCGGCACGGGTCTGCTGCTGATGCAGCGAGAACGTGCGCCCGCCGTCCTTCGAGACGAGCACCACGCCTCCCAGCCCTGCAACCACGATCGTGCCGTCGGGCAGAAGCACTCCGGAGTTGAGCATCGCCACGGTCCCCGTGTCGACCGCCGTCCAATTCGCTCCCGCGTCTTCGGAGCGGAGCAGGTGGCCGCGCAGCCCGAAAATCAGGAGCGCGTCGCTTTCGAGCGGCATAACACCGAAGAACGATCCGTCGTAGGGTGATTCGAGCTTCGTCCACGACACGCCGTCGTCGTCGGAGCGGTAGATGGCTCCCGCCTCCGCCGCGATGTAGAGCTTCCCGCTCGCCGATCTCGCGATCTGGTTCAGGTGGAAATCGTCCTCGTCGCTGATCGGCTCGGACGCCCACGACTTGCCGCCGTCCTCCGTGACGTAGAGCGCCCCGTAGGCACCGATCGCGAAGCCGCGGCTCTCGTTCACGAAGAGCACGTCGAGAAAGGGGCTCTCGGCCCCGGGGTCCCAGTGAACGCGCTCCCAGGTGACGCCGCCGTCCGTCGTGCGGACGATCACCGCATCGTGCCCCACCGCCCATCCGCGCTTCCCGTCGTGGAACCAGACTCCGGTCAGCGTCGCGCGAGTCGGCACTTTCGCCTGTCGCCACGTCGCGCCCGCGTCGTGCGAGACGAGAATGTGCCCGCGCTCGCCGACGACGACGTCCAGGCCTTCGACCCTGGCGATGTCGAGCAGGAGCGACTTCGCCGCGAGCGGCGCTTCGACCGACCACTCGATCGCCTCCTTTTCCTCGGCCATCGCGGCGAAACCCGCGCAGAGAGAGAGGAGGAGAACCGCGCAGACGGCGACTGCCGGCGACAGCCGGCGCGACCGGAGCGGGTACGACGACGTGGATGCGACTCCCCGCGTGCGGGAACTCGCCGACGGGCTCGGATTCATCTGGAGATCTCCTTCGGATTCGGCCGCGCGGTCGCCTGAACCGCATCGGCGGGCGGACCGCTGCCGGCCCGCCCGCCTCCGGAAAAGAGGATCAGCGAACACCCGACCGGCGCAGCGCCTCCGGGGTGTAGTCCTGGATCGTCCGTTTGATGTTGAACTCGTACGCCTTGTACTCGCTGTTCAACCCGATCGCGAGGTACCGGCCGGCCTGAAGGTCGGTGTGAACCTCCAGCGAGGTCCAGATCGCCGGCACGTTGTAGTAGTTCATCGCGTGAGCCTCGGACACGCGCCACAGCTGGTCGCGATTGTCGTACTGGTCGATCGCCAGGATCTGCCAGCTGTCCTCGTCGAGATAGAACGTGCGGCGCTTGTAAATGTGCCGCTCGCCGGGCTTCAAGGTGGCGTCGACGACCCAGACGCGGTGCAGCTCGTAGCGCGCATAGTCCTGGTTGATGTGCAGCGGAGTCAGGATGTCCTTGAACTTCACGGAGGGGTCCTGGAGCTTGTAGGCGTTGTAGGGGACGTAGATCTCCTTCTTGCCGACGAGCTTCCAGTCGTACTTGTCGACCGCGCCGTTGAACATGTCGAGCTGATCCGACGTGCGCATGCCGTCCGCGGCCGTCCCGGGGTTGTCGTACGCCACGTTAGGCGCGCGGCGGACCCGGCGCTGGCCGGGATTGTAGAGCCAGGCGCTCCGGTGTTCCTTGACCTGGTTCATCGATTCCTGGACGAGGAGAATGCCGCCGGCGAGGCGTGCCGGCGCCATGACCTCCTGCTTGAAGTAGAGGATCTTGTTGTTGAGGTCCGCCTCCGTCTTCGCCATGGCGTACAGCATGTAGAACTCGTCGTGGAACTGGACGATCGTGTAGTCGCCACCTCGCGTCGGCGCGGCCTGGCCGATGTCGCGCGCGGCGCTGTCGCTTCGATAGCGCAGGAGGTGATTCCAGATCGCCTCGACGCCGTCCTTCGGGATCGGGAAGGGGATTCCATTGATCGCGCCCGTCACGCCATAGCCGTTCTCGACCGATTTCGCGGTCGCGGCGTTTGCCTTGGTCTTGTCGTAGATCCGCTGCGGGAAGGCGGCGCTCCGGTGCGTCGGGTAGACCTTCATCTTGTAGGTCGAGTAGGTCTTCAGCAGCGCCTGCTGACCCGGCGTGAGGTTTCCCGCGTACTGCTGCAGATTCTCCTTCGTGATGGTGAAGAGAACCTTGTCGGCGGAATACGGATCGACATAGTGCCCACCGGGCTTGTATCCCGCGGGAGGGGTCTTGATGCCACCGTCCCACGCTGGAATCGTGCCGGCGGCATTGCCGGCTTTCTCCGCACCGATCGGGGTCAGGTCGGCACCGAGCCGGGCGACGTCCTTGGGTGTCGCTTCGGCCCACAGCGTGGCCGAAGCGCCGGCGACCATCGCCAGTGCGCAGACGAGAACGAGTAGAGCTTTCCTTCGCATCGTGATGCCTCCCTAATACGAGAACTTCACGACTCCGGCCACGAAGTCGCGATCGTTGATGAGATTGTATCGGCCCGCTCCGCCGTAGTTGGTGTAGCTGAGATCGAACTCCCACTGGTTCTGATATCCCGCGGCGAGACCGACCGTCGTTGCGTAGCGGCCTTCGATGAAGTTGCCGCCCGGACCCGGGGTGATTCCGTCCACGTCGTGCTGCCAGGCGAGACGCGGCGACAGGTTGAAGGCACCGATCGCGTTGTTGTAGTCGAGCCGGGCCGCGAGCTGATATCCCCACGACGCGTCAGTGGCGAACGCGGACTCGGGCTCGTACGCCTTACCCGCGTGCGCCCCGCCCGGAGCCGATTGAATCGGATTGCCGCTCGTGTACGTGCCCGGGCCCTCGAAACGCAGAACATCCGGTGAAGGCATGTCGAAGACGTACGTGTAGGCAGGCTCGATCAGGAAGGTTCCCTGATCCGCCCCGAGGACGTTACCGAGGACCTTCGTCAGCGTGAATTGCACCTGCGTAGCGTCGAGCCGGCGGAAGCCATCGATCGTCGTCGAGAAACCGACTCCGCCCGGTGCCACCTGGTTGGTCGCCCTCAGTCCCGCCGAGATCGGCGAGAGAGCTGCGAAGAGCAATTCCACGTCATCGACCAGGAACGGCTTGTCCTGCTGATAGGAGACTTCACCCTGGAACGCGATGCCGCTCGTGCCGAGCTGGGAGTTCCAGCTCAATCCATACATCGTGATCCCCTCGGGGTACGCGAGAAAATAGCGCGCAGTGCTCGCATATGCGTCAGTGGCAGCGGCCTGCCCCGCCGCGTTCGCAAGCGCATCCACGCTGGCGTTCGTGCCCGGCGGCACGCCGTACGCCTGGTAGATGACGGTCGCAGCCTTCGGCCCGGCGACGGCCGCAGCCTGTGCGCCCTGCACCGTGCCCGTCAATGCGTTCACCACCGGAAGCCTGCTGTCGTATTTCACGTAGTAGAAGCCGAACTCCGTTCCGCCCATCCCCTGGGCAAACCAGCGGAGCGTGGCTCCGTACTGGTCGCCGTCCGGCTCGACGTCATCCGTGCGCGGGACTCCCATGAACGGCCGGTTGAGACCCGGCTGCACGTAGAACGGCGTCTCGCCCGTGTCCGCGAACGAGCCGAACGCGAGAAACACGTGCGTCCCTCCGAGTCCGGCGAAGTCGTTCGTCGCAAAGTAGGTGCCTGGCGGATCGCCGACCGTGTTTTCCCAGTCGTACTGGTAGAACGCCTGCACGGAGAGGCTGTCGGAGAGATCGTACGAGCCCCAGACCATGCCGCTCGGACGGAACGCCTCGCGCAACTCGGCGCCCGGGACGCGGACGGCCGCAACGTCGATCGGGTTGATCGAGCTCAAGCCGCCGCCGATGAAGGTGCTCTCGCCCCAGTTCAACACCTGCTGGCCCGCGCGAAGCTGACCCGCGCGACCACCGACGTTGAACTTCCACCACGCAAACGCGTCGAGCAGCTCGGCACGGCTGCCGGCCCAGTCGAGCGCGTCGTCAGCCAGAGGGGTGCGCGCACGATCGGCGTGCTCGAGCTCGTAGTCGTAGAACCCGCTGCCCCGGAGGAACACGCCGACGTTCTTGTATGCAAAATCGACGTCGAGCGTGGCCTTCAGCGCGTTACTTGCCAGGCCGTTGTCGAAGTTCAGGTCTCCGTCGTCTCCGTTGACCGAAAACGCCGTGCCCCCGCTGGGCAAACCGATGATCGACTTGTCCGCGTCCTGGACGCGGATTCGACTTCCCCACGAAAGCGTCGTGTCGATGTTGAGGGTGTAGCTCTCGGACGACAAGTCCGCTGCCTCACCATGAACGACGAAGAGCAGCGTCAACGCTGCCGCCAGAGTGAGAAGCCCCCGCTGCGGTCCCCTCGGAATCAACCTGGATCCTGGACATCTGCTCATCTGATTCCTCCGATCAATCGAAATGACGTATTTGTGCAGGCTGAAATCTTCGAAGGCAGGTCAGAATCGAACTCTCAGGCCTAACGACGCAACGAGCGGCGAGAGCTCGAGCTCCTCCGTGCCTCCGGTGGCCTTCGAGGTCGACGTCGGCCCGTAGTCGAGGTAACGGACGTCGAATGCGAGACCGAACTGGTCGCCGAGCCGGTAGCCGACGCCCGCGTTGGCGAACCAGCTGACCTCGTCGTCCAGATCGATTGTTCCGACTCCCAGAGCGTCGAGATCGGCGCTCTGGACGTCACTTGCCGAGACCCACGCGGCTCCAGCGCCGACGTAGGGATCCCAGCGGGACTCGGGAACGAAGTGATACTGGAGCCCGAGGGTGACCGGGATCATCTCGATCGAGTCCATCTCGAACTCGATTCCTTCGAAGCTCATGTCCGCGTCGGTGCTGAGCCAGGAGACGCCGATCTCGGTCGACAGGCGATCGGTGATGAAGAAGTTGGCGCTGAGGCCGACTCCGACCCCGTCGTCGTTCTCGATCGAGAAGTCACCCAGGTCGTTGCTCCCCTGCGGGCTGACCATTGATCCCCACAGGGTCCACTCCACCGGACGGCCCTGCGCCATGACCGGGGTCGCGGCAAGCAGGAGAAGCAGAGCGAATGCTGTCGCAGCTGATCTCATCATTCCTCCATCAAATCTCGCAGAGAGAGCTCGATCGGCCACGCGCTTCATTTCACACCCCACGGAACCACGGGCGGCGCGGAAGGCACGTCGATCGGGAACGTGTCATTCGTCAGGTACGGCTTGAGGAGGTTGACGTAGAGGGGACTCGTGAGAATCCCGCTAATACCACCCGGGAGGCTCGTCTCGGCTTTGGGAGCCGTCGTCGTCAATTCGGTGGCCATGCGCCTGTTCGGGCCGGCAGCGAACATGAAACCGTCGAGCGTCGACGCGCGGGAGTTGTGGCTCGATGCATCGGGGACCTCGAACCCGCCGTCGACCGGAATGCCCTTCAGGCCGGCAAGCGGCGCCGGGAACGCGCCTCCCGCCGTCGGCGCGTTGAACGGCCCGCCGAGCGGATGGCTGAACACGATCCTGTGGAGCTTGCCCCAGCGCCAGTCGCTCATGTCGGCCGACTTGTTGAACGCGGGCGCGAACGCGTCGCTCGTGATCAGGCCCATTGCGTCGGCGATGCTCTTCAGGATCAGGATGTCGCGGCGATCGGCGGCCGTCTCCGCCGTGTTCGGAATTCCCGGCACGTTGAAGAACGGGAGGCCGGATGCGCCGACGCCGTGATTCGTGTCGTAGTTCTCGAGCAGGTTGCGCAGTGCGGTGACGACCGCGGCGCTCCCGGGAGCAGGCAGCGGCCCGGCACTGAGCACCGGATCGATCGTGTTCTTGATGAACTGTCCGCGCCAGACGCTGTAGATCGTCGCAGCGACACTGGCATCGATCTCCGCCTGCGACGGCGCGGAAAGCGCGCCGTTCACGTCGGCGGAGTCATAGCCTTCGGCGATTCCTGTCGGGGCCGTGAAGTTCCACGCCGCGAGACGGCCGACCGCGGCCTGGATCGCCGGCTGCGAGGCCAGCCCGAGGAGCGCCGGGTTCTGGCTCGCCTGACCGTTGCCTAACGCCTCGGTGATGTGCGGGACGAAGAACTGCGCGTCGATGAGCGTGACGTCGGCCTGCATCCGCTTGATGTCGGCGACGGTGAATTTCTCGTTCGCCTGCAGCTTCTCCCGGACCATCTGCGTGATCCGGCCCGCGCGGAATCCGCTGTAGCCGGCATTCAGGTAATAGATGCCGCCGCCGGGACGGAGCTGGTTGAGCGAGTTGTTGTCGAGCGACGTCCCGACCGGATCGTTGTTCGCGTTGACGAACCATCCGCTTGCCGGATTTTCGAGGTGAGGCATCTCGGCGGCAGTCAGAATCTGAAACGAAGACGCCTGCGTCGCCGGACGGCTCGTTACGGGAATCCAGTCGTTGCCGCCCTGGCCGTTGCGCATGAAGAAAGGCGGCGCCCCGGTGATCGTTCCCGCCTGCAGATCCTCGCGGATCGGAGCCTCGCCACCCGTGAGGTAGGCGATGTTTCCGTCGATGTCGCCGTAGACGAAATTCTGCGAGCCGACGTCGAAGTACTCGAGGCCGCGCTTGAAGTCGGCCAGATTCTTCGCTTCGTTCCAGATGAGGAAGGTTTCCAGCTCACGCGTCGGGCCATGCCCGACCCACTGAACGCTGACTGCCGCTCCCGTCGCCAGGTTGAGCGAGATGATCGGAGAGTTCCGGCGCCAGATGAGAAGCGTCGCCTGCGGGATCGAGGCGCTCGGCGGCACGACGACCAGGTCGTCAGGCGTTCCGTTCCCCGGGTTGTTGATTCGGAACGTCTGGAGAACCGGGAAGAGCGGGACCTTCTGTCCCTTGTAGAGCGCGGAGAGCCCCGCCGGGGCGGTTGCGTCGGGAACGACCTGCTCCTGATAGACGTCGGTCACGTCCAGCGGATGGACCGTGCTGCCCCAGGCGACCCGGTCGGTATGCCCCTGCACGACGAGCGGTGCGCCCGGGAAGCCGACTCCCGCCGCGTTGAGTCTCGAGCCGCGAAGAGAGAGCGGATAGAAGGTGGACGGCATCCGGAGCGAGAGGTGCGGGTCGTTTGCGATCAGCGGTCTGCCGGTCGCGGTGAGCTTTCCTGCGAAGGCCCATTCGTTCGATCCGCCACGGTTGTCGGGATCGAGAACCTGCTGGAAGAACGGGATCGTGCGGAGCTCACCAACCCAGTTCTTCGCGAGCTCGACCGCGGCGGGATCGAATGTCGCGGCTTCGGAGGCTGCCGTGGACGCGCTCCAGTCGAAGCCGTCGGTCGACTCGATCAGCCCGAGACCTTTGCCCGTGCCCGCCGTCGCGTCGGGAATCGTCGAGGCTGGATCGAACGGCGCGGCGCGGAACAGATCCTCGGAGAAGAGCTTCGCCCCGTCGAAGCCGGCGACTTTGCCCGCGCCGACGTAGGTCAGGTAGGCGACCGTGTTGTCGATGTCGAGCTCGAACGAAAGACCGAATGCGAGCAGTTTGGCGACCGCGAACGAGTCGGTCGTCGTCCAGGGCTGGAACTTCGTGATCTCGATCGCGGCGTACTCGGCCGGCAGGCTGTGGGTCGAGACCCAGTAGTTCACCCCCGCGGCGTAGGCCGACATCAACTCGCGCAGGCGCGGGCTCGACTCGAGCTCGGTGAGCTGCGCGCCCCTGCGAATGCCGAGTGTCCTGAGCTGAACGTCGGACGGCAGTGCGGCGGAGCCTAACAGCTCTGCCAGCGTACCGCTGGCCGTGCGCCGGTTCTCGTCCATCTGGAACAGGCGATCCTCCGCGTGAACGTACCCGTTGAGGAACACGGCGTCGTAGTCGGTCAGCCCGCGAATGTATGCAATCCCGTTCGCGTCACGCGTGACCTGACCCGCGGCCCTCATCCCGGGATACTTCACCCAGGTACCGGTCTGAGCCGCAAGGGGAATGACGACGCAGAAACTCAGGAGCAGTGCGAAAGCAATTCGACGCATGAAACCTCCGATGTTAGGGTGAAGAATCGGACAAGGCCTGCTTAAATCAGAGCGCAACCGGTCATCTGGCTCTAAAACGCCTGCTGGGGGATGAATCGAGCACCAACTCGAAAACGGCCCGACCGAACCTGCCAGGTGTTGTCTTCCGACTGAACGTCCGCGTGCTGCAATAAAGAGTTGTTGTAAGCTTACACCGATGTGATCCCGATCACCGGGTGACGGTTGGCACCAAGCGATGTGTCGCGCTGCTGGATCTTCGGGTTGCTCCCCATTCGTTCCGGCAGACGCGACGCGCCTGCATCGAGCTCCAGCTGCTGCAGAAGCCGCTCGCACCAGCGATCGCATTGACGACCACGGCGCGGCCGCAAGCGGCGATCTCTCGCGCCCGCCCGGGCACACGGGGAACCTGCGCGGCCGTCGCCGAGAACCTCGATCTGCTCGCTCGCGAGCTGCGACCAGCCCGCGCCGTTGCCGACGACAGCGATGACCACGAGGCCAAGCCTGCCGAGGGTATCGAATTCGACGACGCGCTGTACCGATGCGCCGTCTCCTCGTTCCGGGAGTCGACCACGCGATTGCCTAACCGCTTCGCTGCGACTGCGATCAGCGGGGCGCGCCCGCCGCGAGCGTGAAGAAGTGATCGGCCCCCTGTGCGCGAAGCACGTGCCCGACCCGATCATCGCCCCGCATGTTCGTCTCCTCCGGCTGCTCTCGCTCTCTCGTGCTCTTCGCGCAAGGTGCGCCGCAGGATCTTTCCGATCATGCTCTTCGGGAGCTCGCTGCGGAACTCCACCTCGGATGGCACCTTGTACGCCACCAGCCTCTGACGGAAGAACGAAAGAAGCTCCTCCTCCGTCGCGGTCTCGCCGTCCTTCAGCACCACGTACGCCCTGACCCGCTCGCCTGCGTAATCGTCAGGAAGTCCGACCGCGATTCCCTCCCTCACCTTCGGATGCTTGTGGATGACTTCGTCGATCTCGCGGGGGAAGACGTTGAAGCCGCCGACGATGATCAGATCCTTCTTGCGATCGGTGACGTAGAAGTAGCCGTCGTCGTCGCGATAGCCGATGTCTCCCGTGTGCAGCCATCCGTCGACGATCGCCTCACGCGTCTCGTCCGCATTGTTGAAATAGCCGAGCATCATCGAGGGAGTCCGGAGCTGGATCTCTCCCTGCTCCCCCGGACCGAGCTCGCGCCCGTCGTCCAGCGCCGCGATCTTCGCGTCGACGTCGGGGAAAGGGATCCCGACGCTTCCGAGCTTGTGGACACCCCTGTACGGATTCGCGGTGCACGCGGTGACGACTTCGGTCAGCCCGTAGCCCTCGATCATGCGAGCGCCCGTCCGCGCCTCGAAGCCTTCCTTCACAGCCTGCGTGAGAGGCGCCGCGCCGACGAAGATGCCGTCCAGGCTCTTCAGATTCCAGCGCTCGATGCCTTTCAGGTTGCTGAGGGCGACGAACATCGTCGGCACGCCGATGAGGAACGTCGGCTTCCGCTTCGCGATCGTGCGGACGACGTCTCGCGCATTGAATCGGGGAAGCAGGACGATCTCGGCCCCGCCGAGGACCGGAGCGTTCATCGTCACACTCATGCCGAAACCGTGAAAGAGTGGGAGCACGGCGAGCAGGCGCGCGGCCTTGTCGAGGTGTCCCCATGCCACCACCTGGTACGCGTTCACCACGCACGCGAAATGCGACAGCATGATCCCCTTCGCCGTGCCCGTGGTCCCTCCGCTGTAGATGAGCACTGCCATCTCGTCGGGATCGACCGGCGTCTCCGGCGCCGATCGTTCGCGAGCGCGTGAGACGAAGTCGGCGAAGTGAACGAGCCCTCGGTGGCTGACTCCGCGGAGCAAGCTCCACTCCTTCGCCCGCTGAACGAGGCTGAGCGGGAACGGCAGGAACGCGGCGAGCCCGCTCACGACGAGATGCTCGACCGGCGTTCCCGGCAGCGCAGCGACCTTCCTCGCGAAGAGCGGAATCGTGACGACAGTGCGCGCTCCCGAGTCGTTCAGATAGAAGCTGAGCTCAGTCTCGGTGGAGAGCGGATTGAGCGGGACGACGACCGCGCCGACGGAAAGGAAACCGTAGTACACCGCGAGGAACTGAGGAGAGTTGGGGAGCAGCAACGCAACCCGGTCTCCCTTCCGGACGCCGAGAGCGCGCGCCCCTTCGGCGACGCGACCTGCAAGCTCCCCGATCTCGCGGTACGTGAACCGGCGCCCGAAGAAGCTGACGCACGGGCTGTCCGGGCTGCGCGACGCAGTGTCCTCGAGAAGCCGATGGATCGGGACGCGCGGGTACTCGAGCTTGTGCGCTACCTCGGCATCGTAATGCGAGAGCCATGGGCGTGCCGGCGGGCGGTCATCATCGGTCATGTGCCGGAGAGAATATGCCGTTGTCCGAAAATTCAGAATCGGGAAGATGCCGCGCAGGCGCTCGTCGACGGCGCACCTTCGCCTTCGGCCTCTCCGAAAGGCAGCCCGGCGCCAACATCGATTCGACCGAGACGATGCTCACGCCGGCGCCCGGCGAGGGCTTGCTCGCCAACGGCAGAACGTACTGCATCGGCAACGGCAACGAGGCCGCGTTCGCCTCCGCCTTCGGGTCAACGGGATCACACCGGGCCTTTCCTCGATCCCTCAACTCACGCCGGAGCTCGCGCCTCCGAGAAGGCCGCGAAGACCCGTTCTGGCGAGGCTCGCGCCGCCGAGCGCGAGGACGGCCCCGACGAGTTGGGCAAACCCGAAACGGACTCTCTCCCGCGTCCGGGCGAGGCTCGACAGTGACAGCTCGGTAGCCGAGCTGTCAGCGAGGTGCTCCGCGACGACCGTAGCGTCGCGGACGAACATGTCTCCTTTGCAGCTACATCGAGATCGAGCCCTTGCGGAAGTCGCTCGCGCCGAGAATCGCGTTGACGAGAACCGGCCGTCCGGCGGCGGCCAGCTTCTTCGCACGCTCGAGAATCGCGGGAACCCGCTCCGTCGTCTCTACGATGAGTCCCGCCGCTCCGAAGCCCTCGGCGACGCGGTGATAGTCGGTACGCGAGAGAACGGTTCCGACGTCGTCGCCGAGAATCTCGACCTGATCGCGGGCGATCTGCGACCAGCCCGCGTCGTTGCCGACGACGGCGATGACGCCGATCCCGTGCCTGACGAACGTGTCGAGCTCTACGAGGCTGTAGCCTGCAGCTCCGTCGCCGAAGAGAACCCATACCTCTGCTTCGGGCCGCGCGAGCTTCGCGCCGAGGGCGAAGCCGGCGCCGACACCGAGGGTGCCGAAGGCTCCCGGGTCGAGCCAGGTAAGCGGTCCGGTGGGGCTGATGGTGTACGCCGCCGTCGCGACGAAGTCACCGCCGTCGCCGACGACGATCGCGCCCGGAGAGAGCCGGCTGTCGAGCACGCGGAGGAGCGCGATCGGGTTCACCTCTCCGGAAGGCTGTGTCGCTCCGCCATCGATCTCGAGCTCGCGTGCAGAATCGCGTTCGCGCAGCGCCTCGCGCCAGGCGTTCCACCGATCGTGGCCGCGAGCACGCTCGGAAAGCTGAACTAGAAACGTGCCCGGGTCGGCGAGCACTCCGACTGTCGGCCGGCGATTGCGGTTGAGATCGGTGCGGCTGAGGTTGGCCGAGATCAGCACCGCTCCTCGGCGGATGTGCCTGCCATAGTCGAGCCGGAAGTCGCACGGAACGCCGGCGAGCAGGACGAGATCGGCCTCCCTGAGGGCGAGCTGGCGCTTGTGGCGCATCTGGAGCGGATGGGCTCGGCCTAACAAGCCGCGCGCCATCCCCGAGAGGTAGACGGGAATGCCGAGCGCGCCGACGGAGTCCGCGAGGCGGACGATCTCGTCCGCGCGGAGCGTCGCCTGGCTGCCGATGACGAGCAGTGGTCGCTCGGCCTTCTGCAGCGCCGCGGCAGCGGCAGACAGCTCGCCTTCGCCAGGGAGGCGTGGCGCGACGGTGATCTTCGCGCTGACGACGGATTCACCCGCGCCGTGGAAGACGCGATCGAGATGACGCCCGAGGTACCAGCTGACTGCTTTGTCTGCGAGCGTTCGTCCCTGAGACTTCATGCCGTACCACTCGCGAACCGTCGCCTCGTCGTAGAGGAGGTCGACGGGAATCTCCACGAAGGTGGGTCCTGGGACCCCGCTCTGCGCCTCGCGGAACGCGCGCTCGAGCACGGGGACCAGATCACGCACGCGGGAGATCCGCCGCGCCCACTTGACCACCGGGCGCATCAGCGAAAGCTGGTCGATGTCCTGCAGCGCACCGCGTCCGCGGAGCACCGTCGGCGCCGCTCCGCCGATGAGGACGAGCGGTGACTGCGCCATCTGCGCGTTCTTGATTGCAGTGATCGTGTTCGTCACGCCGGGCCCGGCCGTGACGGCGGCCACGCCCGGTCTGCCCGTGAGGCGCGCCATGGCATCGGCCGCGAAAACGGCCGTCGCCTCGTGTCGCGTGTCGACGACGCGGATGCCGAGCCGCTTCGCCGCGACGAGGATCGGCGAGATGTGCCCGCCGCAGAGGGTGAACAGGTGATCGACGCCCTGCGCGCGAAGCACGTCGCCTACCATGTCACCGCCACGCATCGGATTCTCCTCTCGCTTGCCTCGACCGCTCAACCCGTTCGCAATCGAGCGAAAGAGCGGAGGCGGAGGGGGGCAGAGCTTCTCTCTTCGTTTCGCACTCCCGACTTGGGCCGCGAACGGCAACCAATTTACCACTCGTAGATCATTGCCGTGAGCATGGGCGGCGGGCGGTCCCTCTCCGAAGAGCGAAGCTCTGATACCCATCGCCGATCGCGCCCGAGGTTGCCCGCCACCAGGACTTCGTCGCGATCGCGCGGAAGGGACACCCTCGCATCGACGGGCGCATCACCAGGAAGCAACTCGAGGAGGAGCGGCACGTGGCCTACATCGAGAGCGGCGGCATCCGGCAGGTGCCGCTGATCCAGGACAGCGCCGTGGGCCTCGCATGGCGCAGCGACGTCGAGATCGGCAACGTGCTCGCAATCCCCTCCGTCGTCTGCCAGACCGACCTGGTCGCAGTCACGATCCGCGGGATCGCCGAGTTCTACGCGAAACGGCTCGGTTTGCAGGTCATGGAACTGCCTTTCAAAGTTCCAGCCGTGCCGATCCACGCCATCTGGCACAAGTCGCGCGAGCGCGACCCGGCCCACGCCTGGCTGCGGACAGGGCTGAAGGCGCTGATGGCCCGGGCGAGGCCGTGAGGCGCCTCGGTGGGTCACAGCGCAAGTATTGAGTTAAGCCATTCCTTAACTAAATACCTGAGCTGTGACCCCACCGTCTCCACCGGGGAATAGCATCGCCGCCGCAACGCCTTGAAGGCGCGAGTGGGCACGAGTCACGATTCCTACGCCGCGCTGCGCATCGCGCCCTTCCGATCGCTCATCATCAACCGCTTCTGCCTCACGCTCGCGATGCAGATTCAGGCGGTCGTCGTCGGCTGGCAGGTCTACGAGCGGACGCACGACCCGCTCGCGCTCGGATTCATCGGTCTCGCCGAGGCGCTGCCGTTCATCGGCTTCGCGCTCTACGCGGGACACGTTGCAGACCGGCAGGACCGCAGGCGCATCGCCCTCGTGTCGCACGGCGCGCTGCTGCTCTGCGCGCTGGCGCTGTTCGCGATCTCGCTGGAGCCGGAGGCGTTCGCTCCCGGCGCCGTCTGGCCGATCTACCTGGTGATCTTTGCGAGCGGAATCGCGCGCAGCTTCACCTCCCCCGCCATCATCGCGTTCAGCGCGCAGCTCGTTCCACGAGAGCTCTACGGGAACGCGATCGCCTGGCGCACGTCGACCTGGCAGATCGGCGCCGTGGCCGGCCCCGCCGCGGGCGGATTGCTCTACGGCTTCGGGAGCGCGCGCCTCGCGTACGGCGTGGACGCAGCACTCATCGCTCTCTCGATCGCGTTCCTCTGGAGCATCTCACCGGTCGCCCGAAGCGCCGCGACGAAGGTGCTGTCGATCGGCGACAGCCTCACGAGCGGCCTCCGCTTCGTCTTCGGGCAGAAGCTCGTCCTCGGTGCGATGACGCTCGATCTCTTCTCCGTGCTCTTCGGCGGCGCCGTCGCCCTCCTCCCGATCTTCGCCTCCGACATCCTGAAGGTCGGCCCGCAGGGGCTCGGCATCCTGCGTGCGGCGCCTGCGATGGGCTCTGCGCTCATGGGGCTCTGGCTCGCGCATCGCGCGCCGTTCAAGCGCGCGGGCGCGGCGCTGTTCGTCTGCGTCGCGCTCTTCGGCATGAGCATGATCGGCTTCGCGCTTTCGCGAAGCTTTCTCCTCTCGATCGTCCTCCTCGCGTTCAGCGGCATGGTCGACAACGTCAGCATCGTCGTCCGGTCGACGCTACTTCAGGTCCTCACGCCGGAAGACATGCTCGGACGAGTGGCCGCCGTGAACCAGATCTTCATCGGCTCGTCGAACGAGATCGGCGCGTTCGAGTCAGGCGTTGCCGCGAAGTTCCTCGGGACGGTCCCTTCGGTCGTTTTCGGCGGCGTGATGACGCTGATGGTCGTCGCCGTCACCGCGTGGCGGATACCGGAGTTGCTGCGGTTGCGCGAGATACGCAACGAGTGAGAGCCGGAGGCAGTGACTGCACCAGCACCTCCGCGTCCCGCGCGACCCACGCCGTCGCACGGTGGATTATGATGGTCATGACCATGGTTATGACCACTTGAGGTCAGAGATGAGAACGATCACGGCATCCGAATTCAAGGCGAAGTGCCTGAAGCTCATGGACGAGGTCAACGCGACCGGAGAGCCGGTGCTCGTCACCAAGAACGGCAGGCCGGTAAGCAAGCTCGTTCCGGTCCGCGAGCGCAAGAGCCTCTTCGGGGTAATGGCCGGATGCGTCACCATGCACGGAGATCCCCTGGCACCGGTCGGGGAGAACTGGGAGGCGGAGAGTGATTCTGCTCGACACCCACGCGCTGGTGTGGCTCGTGGAAGGAAGCCCAAGGCTCGGAGCTAAGGCGAAGGCTCGTTGTGAGCGGGCTTCGACCGACGGAAACCTCGCCGCGTCAGCGGTCACGTTCTGGGAGTTGGCGACGCTCTCGAAGCGTGGGCGTGTGACATTCGGCAAGTCGATGGAGACGTGGCGCGACGACCTGCTCGCCGCCGGACTCGTCGAGCTTCCGGTCACGGGCGACATCGCGATCGTGGCGGGTCAGATCGGCGGGTTCGACGGCGATCCCGCCGATCGACTCATCGTTGCATCGGCGATTCGCACCGGAGCGACGCTGGTGACGGCAGACGCCCGGATTCTCGACTGGTCGGGTGTGCTCAAGCGGGCAGACGCCGGCCGGTAGCCCGCCGGTGGGACGGACCGCGCGTCGCCTCACCCCGCCGTGATGCTCTTCGCGATGAAGTCCATGTCGGCGAGCCGCCCCGCCTGCATCGCGATCGCACCCGGCAGATCGGCTGCGGCGCTGAGCTCCTCCATCGCCGCCGCATCGAGCAGCCCCGACGCACTGAAGAGCTTCAGGATGCGCGACGGAACCGCGAACGCTACCTCGCTCGCCCAGACGCGCGCCTGCGCCTGAAGGAGCGCGTCTTTCGACGGTCCCGCCGCGCGCACCAGAGCGACGGCCGTCTCGAGCTCCACCGCCGCGAGCGCACTCTCCATCAGGGCGTGCTGCTGGTGGCCTAACTTTTTGTGGAACAGGAGGCCGAACGCCGTCGACAGGAAGTGCGCCGTTTTCGCGACGGCCGGCCCGCCCGCGTCGGCAAACGGCTCGACCGCGTCGGCCATCGCCGCGTAGAAGCGCCCCTTGCTCCTGACGCTCTCGCGCATCCGGTAGACGCCAATGATGTTCTGCAGGATCTCCGAGGTTCCCTCGTAGATGCGGAGAATGCGCGCGTCGCGGCGGATCTTCTCGACCTCGTACTCGACGCAGTAGCCGTAACCGCCGAGCGCCTGGACCGCGTTGTCGGCCGCGACGTTCCCCGCCTCGGTCGCGAAGAGCTTCGCGATCGCGCCCTCGGTCTGGCGGTCGTGGTCGCCCGAGTCGAGCAGGTCGGCGACGTACTCGATGTAGGCGCGCGCCGCGGCCATCCGAACGCTGTCGGGCACGAGGAGCTTGTGCGTGAATCCCTGCTTCTCGGAGAGGAGCGTTCCCATCTGATGGCGCTGCTTCGAATAGGCGATCGCCTTCCTCAGCGCCGCGGTGCCCGCGCCGAGACCGAACGCCGCGACCATGAGCCGTGTGAAACCGAACACCTTGTTCGCCTGCTTGAGCCCCTCGCCTTCCTTCTCGCCCACCAGCTGATCGGCCGGTATGACGACATCTTCGAGGATGACCTGCGCCGTGTCGGAGAGGCGGATGCCGTGCTTGATCTCGTGCTTGCCCGCCGTGAGCCCTGCCACGCCGCGCTCGACGATGAAGAACGAGGGTCCGCCGGGCGCCTTTGCAAGCACCGTGTAGAGGTCCGCGATCGAGCCGTTGGAGATGAACTGCTTCACGCCGGTCAGCTTGTAGTGCGTCACGGTCCCGTCAGCGCCGGTGATCCGCTCGGCGAGCGTGTGGACGTTCTGGACTTCCGATCCCGCTTCCGGCTCGGTGACTGCATACGCGACGATGAGCCCCTCCCCCGCGATGCGCGAGAGCCATCGCTCCTTCTGAGCTTCCGTACAGCCGACGCGGATCGGATCGGTGCCTAACGCGATCGCCATCATCGCCGTCGCCACCCCGAGGTCGATCTGCGCGAATTCGGAGGAGAGGCGGTAGATGTCGTAGGCGCCGCCACCCATCCCGCCGTACTCCGCCGGCAGGAACGGCAGATGCAGCCCCACCTCGGGGCCGAGCATCGCGCGCACGAGCTCGACCGGGCAGCTGTCCTTGTCGTCCAGGCTCAGGAGCCGCTCGAGCGGCATGTTGCGCGCCGCGAAGTCCTTGAGTGTGTCGATAACGAGTTCGAGGTCGCCTGTTTCGAGCCGTGCGAGCGTCATCGCGCTCTCCCTTCGTGTTGCGTACGTCGGCGCCTGGCTTCAGCTCCGCGGCCGGGGCTGCCAGCGTCCGGTCACGAAGCGTACGCAGGGAGGACACGGAGGCGCGTGACGAACCACACACCTCGGTATGCGGTGGCGCGGGAGAGGGGGCTTCGCGCACGCCCGAAGGTGCCGTCATCCCGACGACCGAGTCCCGCGACGCGGGACGAATGAGGAGGGATCTGGCAGGCTGGTACAGACGAAATCACGTGCGGCAGAATCGTGCGCCACTGGCCAATCTGTACCAGCCTGCGAGATCCCTCCTCTCCCGCTTCGCGGGATCGTCGGGATGACAAACCGAACGATTGCCTCAGCCTGTGCACAACTCCGCAGTCGACAACACCTTCGCGAAGGTCCCGTTCAGCGCCGCGACGTAGGCGACCTGAACGGCTTCCGCCGGCACCTGCACACCTCCGAACGACAGCGCCTTCGTGCGCAGTGATGTGTTGAACGTGCAGCACGGGTAACCCGCGACGGCGGAACTCTGCAAGCAGCCGTGCCGCCTGTGCTCCTGCCTCGGTCGCCCCGACAAGCTCCATCCGTCCACCGGGGAAGTAGTCATTCTGAATGTCGACGATCAAGAGTGCCGTGGTCATGCTGCCCTCCCGCACAAAATCCGTGCTGAGTTTCTCATCCCTTCGACGCCGGAAGCTGCCCCGCGAACTGATGCTTCATCGAGTCGAAGACCCGCAGCACCTCGGAGACGGCGCGCGGCTGGTAGTCCGACTTCATGAGCACCCACCCGGTCTCGCGATAGATGCGCCCGCCGCGAAGGCGAGCCCACCCGAAGCGGCCGCTCTTCACTTCGTGCGCGATCGCGGCAAAGGGAATGATGGTTGCGCCGAGTCCGCTCGCCACCATCGTCTTGATGATCTCGACGTTCTCGGTCTCCATGATCACGTTCGACGGTACGCCTTCGCGAAGCAGGAACTCGTCGACGACCTTCCGTGTGTTCGAGCCGCTCTCGAAGAGGATGAGCGGCTGGCGTCCAAGGGCGCGCGCGTCGACGGTCCGCTCGCGCGTCAGCGGATTCTTCCCCGCCGTCACGACGACCATCTCCTCCTTGAGCACCGGGATGATCTCGAGGTCCGCCGCGATGATCGGCAGCGTCAGGAGCGCCAGTTCGATCTCGCGGTTGCGCAGCATCTGCAGCACGTTCGCGGTCGTCCCCGTCGTCACGCGCAGGTCGACCTCTTTGTACTGCGCGCGGAACTTCCGCAGCAGTTTCGGGAGGATGTAGAGGCAGACCGTCATGCCGCCGCCGATGCTCAGGAGCCCCCGCCGGAGCTCTTTCGTCTCGGAGATCTGCGAGACGACTTCCTGCATCTCCACCGCGATTCGGTTCGCCGCGGTCAGGAGCATCTCTCCCTCGCGCGTGAGAGTTACACCCCGTCCCGTGCGATGGAAGAGAAGCGTCCCGAGCTCTTCTTCGAGGAGCTTCAACTGACGGCTGACGGCCGACTGCGAAATGTGCAGCCGCTGCGCCGCCGCCGTGAAGGCGCCTTCTTCTGCCACCGTGCGGAACATGTCGAGTTGCCGGGTGTCCATGCCATGCCATCCTATTCCCGCATGCCTCTTCACTCAAACATGCATTTCTCACCCATGCGCCAACTGCATGGCTCGCATCGATTAATTGATCTGGACGGATGACGACCGTCCCTCGATACTCCCCTGCGACCGGCACCCACGCCTCGCCGCCGGAAGAGGAGAAGCCTTGAACGCTGCCGATACCGCCTGGATGCTGGTCGCCACCGCCCTCGTGCTGATGATGACGCCGGCGCTCGGTTTCTTCTACGCCGGCATGGTTCGGTCGAAGAACGCGCTGAACACGCTGATGATGAGCTTCGTCCCGCTCGGCTTCGTCGGAATCGCCTGGGCCGTCGCCGGATACTCGATCGCTTTCGCGCCGGGAAGCGTCTGGAGCGGCGGGCTTCGCTTTCTCCTGCTGCGCGGCGTCGGTCTCGAGGCGCAGGGCTCGATTCCTCACGTTCTCTTCATGGCCTACCAGGCGACCTTCGCGATCATCACGGCCGCGCTCATCTCCGGCGCGATCGTCGAGCGGATGCGCTTCACCTCCTACCTGATCTTCGTGACGCTCTGGTCGCTCGTCGTCTACGCCCCCGTCGCGCACTGGGTGTGGGGCGGCGGCTGGCTCGCCTCGCTCGGCGCCCTCGACTTCGCCGGAGGCACCGTCGTCCATATCAGCGCCGCGGTCGCCGCATTCGTCGTGGCCGTGATGGTCGGCCCGCGCACCGACTACGGCCGCCAGGCCCTCGTCCCGCAGAACGTCCCCTTCACGCTTCTCGGGGCCGGCCTCCTCTGGCTCGGCTGGTTCGGCTTCAACGGCGGCAGCGCGCTCGCCGCGAGCCCCGCCGCCGCCCTCGCCTTCACCAACACCATGTTCGCGCCGATCGCGACGCTCTGCGCCTGGACGCTCCTCGACCTCGCCCGCACCGGCAAGGCGACGGCCGTCGGCGCCGCGACCGCGATCGTCGTCGGCCTCGTCGCGGTGACTCCCGCCGCCGGCTTCGTCAGCCCCGGCTCCGCGATCCTCATCGGAGCGATCGCCGCGATCCCCAGCTACTTCGCGCTCCTCTGGCGCGCACGCACACGCCTCGACGACTCGCTCGACGTCCTCTCGGCGCACGGCGCGGGCGGCATCGTCGGCGCGCTCCTCACCGGCGTCTTCGCCGAGAAGGCGTGGAGCGGCGGCGCCAACGGGCTCCTCTTCGGCAACCCGAAGCAACTCGCGATCCAGGCCGCGGCCGTCGCGGCGACGATCGCGTACAGCGCCGTCGCAACCTTCGTCATCCTCCGCCTCATCGCCGTCGTCTCGCCGCTCCGTACAACGAGCCGCGAGGAGGGCATCGGCCTCGACGTGACGCAGCACGGCGAGGAGGCCTACAACCGAGGCGATGCCGCGATCCTGATCCTGCCCGAGGGAGGCCGCTCGTGAAGCTGATCGTCGCCATCGTACGACCCGACAAGTTAGGCGCAGTCCTCGAGTCGCTCTATCGCGCCGAGGTGCGAGGCCTCAGCATCTCGCGCGTGCAGGGGCATGGCGGGGAGACGGAGTTCGTCGAGACCTATCGCGGGACGACCGTGAAGGTCGACCTCACGGAGAAGGTGCGCATCGAGATCGGCGTTTCCGATCATTTCGTCGAGCCGACGGTTCGCGCGATCGCCAACTCCGCGAGAACCGGAGAGGTCGGCGACGGGAAGATCTTCGTGCTTCCCGTCGAACGCGTCGTACGCATCCGCACCGGCGAGGAGGACACCCTCGCCGTCACCCCGGTGCCCTCTGGAGAGTGAGCCTCGAATGACCGTCATCGAAACAGCTGTCGCCTCGCGCCTCTCGGCGCGAGCAATGTCCACCCCGGAGCCACTTGTTCGCGCCTTTGCCCGTCGGGTGCAACAGGAGGGAGCTCTCGACCTGACGCAGGGCGACTACAAGAACAGCGACTTCGCGCCCCACCCCGAAGTCGTGCGCGCGGCGCAGCGGATCACGCGCAACACCGTGCACAGCTATGGAGCCGCGGTCGGCCGGATGGATATCCGCACCGAGATCGCCGAGTTCATCAACCGCGACGGCCTGCGCGACTACCCGGCCAGCGACGTCAGGTTCCTCCCCGACGAGGTGATCTTCACTCCCGGCACCCGCTCGGGGCTCGCGATGGTCCTCGAGGTGTTAGGCGCCGACGGCTCGGGCGTCGTGGTTCCGCGGCCTAGCTGGGAGTACGACTGGTTCGTCGAGCGCGCCGGCAAGCACATCGTCGAGCTGCCGACCGCGGCACCCGGCTTCGTCCCCGATCCAGACGCATTGCGCCGCCTTCTCGCACGCGGCGGCATCTCGTCAGTCATCATCAACAACCCGCACAACCCGACCGGGCGCGTCTATCCGCGCGAGCTCGTAGAACAGCTCGTCTCGGTCTGCGTCGAGCATGGCGTCTACGTGCTCTACGACTCCGTCTACCAGCGGCTCGACTACGTCGATGCCTTCGTCAATCCCGCATTCGCGAACCCCGAGTGGCGCGACTGGGTAGTGACCCTCTCCGGCCTCTCGAAGATGGACATGTTCGGCGCGTCGACGGGAGCGCGCGCCTGCTGGATGGTGCTCTCGGACCAGATCCGCGCCGGCGCCGTCCGGGCTCGCGAAGTCGTCGCCAATCTCTCCGCCTGGCTCGTCGCCACGCCGTCGACGCTCGCGCAGGATTGGGCGCTCGCCGCCCTGCAGAGCCCGCTCGCCGGGCTTCGTCGCCCATCGCCGCACATGCGCGCCCGTCGCGACTACATGGTCGAGGCCGCCGACGCGCTCGCGCACCTCGGGGTCGAGCGCACCGACTTCGGCGGCACCTTTTACGCGCCGCTCGCCTTCCCCGGACTCGTCGGCGAGCGTTTCGATCGCCTTCGCAATGGCGTCTGGGAACACGCCGTCGTCGAGAACTCCGTCGACGCGTTCGATTTCCTTCTCGCCGGCGGCGTCGGCGGCATTCCCTTCGCCGCGTTCTCCGGCAGCGACTCCGCGCGCTACGGCACCTGGCAGCGGCTCTCGTACGGCTCGAAGGACGTGAAGGAGCTCGCGGTTTTCATGGAGCGCGTCCGCGCCTGCCTCGAGCGCCAGGGACGCCTCGGTGCGAGCGCGCCTCTCGAAGTCGCGGAGAAGTGCAGCGCAGAGGATGCCGTGTGGGACAGCCGCTGCAACGCCGGGCGTTGGGAAGCGCTCGACGGGCTCGACGTGGCGAGCTTCGTCAGCGCGCGAGGAGAGTTTCTCGCCACGTCGCGGAACGCTTCGCCGGTGCGCCTCACAGGCACGAAGCATCCCGATTCGACGGCACACCGTGCCGAACAGCTGGAGCGCGCCGTGCGCGCCGCGAATGGCGGCGCGGAGCGCGCCGACCGCGCACTCAACCACATCGAGTGGCATCCGCTCATCGAGGCGAGGCAGGAGTTCGACGAGACGATCGCCGACCTCCTCGGTGCGTGCGACGAGGTCCTGATCGACTTCGAGGGGCGGATGATCAGCCCCGAGTGGCTCGACCTGCCGGAGAAGGTCGTGCTGGCGCTGCTGCGCCACGGCGTCGTCGCGGGAGAGGATCGCCATCTGCTCTGTCGCGTTCCGAATCCCTGGCTCGAGCAGGACGAGGAGAAGATCTCGAAGATCCTCGGCTCGATCGCGCGCGCGAACTTCCTCTTCCATCTCGCCTGTGAGCGGCTCGGCATCGAGCCGAAGCAGAACGCGATCTACGAGATCTCCGTGCCGCAGGTGAACTCGACCTCGGAGCTGGGCGCGGTGCTGAAGATCGGCACGCTTTATCTGCAGGCGCTCGACTCGCTCTTCCACGGCACGCCCGAGCAGCTCGATCACTTCCTCTGCGCGCGCATTCCGGAGCGCGCGAGACCGCACCTCCTCGAGCGTGTCTCGCGCGTGCGGCTGGTACCGCTCGTCGAGAACGTCGGCGCGCTCGCGCATCTCCCGGTGCTGCTCGACCACTTCTACCAGGCGCTGCAGCGGAACAGCGGCGCGACCGGCAGGCCCGCGCCGTCGACACTCTGCACCCGCTTCGACGGCTCGGAGGCGATCGCGCGCGTTTTCGTCGCGATGTCCGACACGGCGGAACAAAGCGGCAAGATCGCGACCGACGCTGCGTACACCCTGGCCGTCGCCGCGCGCGACGAGGCTGAGGCGCTACTCGCACGCCGCGCGGTTGCGTCCGGCGAGCCGGCGCCGAAGGTCACCTTCCTCATCGGAGCGGGCCGCGCGGGATTCCGCGGCGGCTTCGATCCGGAGCATCCGGGCGTCGTCAGACAGTTCGCGCGCGCCGACGGCGTGACGATGCAAGGGATTCGCGCCGATACTCCGGCCGAGGCAGCGAGAGTTGCGGCGATGTTGCGCGAGGCTGTCGCGGCGAGCGGGCACTCCGGGGCGATCGCGCCGGCTGACCGCGAGACACTGCTGGAGCTTCTCGTCGCAGGGGTGCACGCGCACACGGCGACGCTGCTGCGGATCGCGCCGCTCGTCGCGCCGTTCAACGGGCTCGTGCCGCAGACGCGCGTCCGCATCCGCGCCACCGGCTCGGTCAACTACGGCCGCTCGATTCCCGAGTATCCGGAGGAATGGGGCGGAGGGCGATCGCTGCCCGACGGGCGCGACCTTCGCGATGCCTGGCCGGAGGGCGTTTCTCTCCCGCGCGCCATCAACTACAACCTCGCCTGCACGACGTTAGGCCTACCCGCGGTCGTGAGCGACCTCAAGGTGCTCGACAAGCGCGCCGCGGTGCTGCTCGACCGCCACGCGCCAGGCTTCCGCGAGATCATCGCGAGCGAGCTCCCCTTCTTCGTGAAGGAATCGGTCGCTCTCATCTTCGGCCGCGCGCTCGCCGAGTCGACCGCGCGCCTCTGCCAGCTCGCAGGGGCGTCGCTATGGGTCGACGTTCGGACGCGCGAGGAGCTCGTCGCCCCTTCGGCGCTCTTCTCGATGCTCTATCTCCGTTACATCGCGGAGGATTCCGACAGCTGGGACGAACCGAAGGAGCACGAGAGCACGACGACGCGCGAGGAGGAGCTGATCCGCGACACCGGGAGCGCCCTTTTCGCCGCGATCTGCAGCGAGAAGCCCGGAAAGCGATGGAATCTGCTGCAGACGCTGACCGACAACGACGACGCGCCGCGCCTGCTTCTAGCGCGCGAGCTCACGCTCGAGGAGAAGCGCGAGTTCGTCGACCTTCGGATCGAGGGATGGCTGCGCACTCTGCCAGAGTCGCTGTCGCACGAACTGCGACGGCAGTGGGCGCCGCTTCGCGAGCTCGACGCATCGGAACTGACGCTCACCGCGATCGAACGGATGATCGGCATGGAGCGGCTGCGGGGAAGCGTGGGGGCGTGAGCGAACGGGGGGCGCACCCGTTGGGCGTCAGGTAAGGGGAAGAATCCGAATTGAGAACGTAGAACGCTGAATTTTGAACCCAGAAAAGGGGCACCAGGTGGTGGTTTCTGGGTTCAAAATTCAGCGTTCAGCGTTCTAACTTCGGGTCTTGAGCCTAACTCAAGCCCCCGGGAGCCGCCTCAGCTCGACGCTTCCCCCCACGTTCCACCGCCGCGACGAGCGCTCCCGCGCCCGAGCCCCAGCGCGAAACGACTTTCAGCGCGTCGGTGAACGGCACGTCGACGGGATGCACCCGCGCCGCGTCCATGATGTAGACCGCGCCAGCGAGCGGCGTTGGAATCGACGGAACGAAGACGGTGTAGCGCCCTCCCTCGAGCGTCTCGATGATGAATGCGGGAACGAGCGCATCCTCGATCTCTACGAGCGCCGGCTTCCAGACGTTCTCCCGGCTCTCGCCCGCCACCTGCTGCGTTAGGCTCCGGAACAGCGCGTAGCCCGGGATTCTCTCGAAGAGCGCGCGTTCGGCCCGCTCCCGAAGCCTCCGCCCGGAACGCGTGCGCACGGCGGCGCCGATCAGGAAGCAGAAGAAGAGCACCAGGAGAAGCGACAACAGCATTTCGGCCGGAATGGTGTCGGGCAGGAGCAACGCGAACGGCCGCACGAGGCCCGCGACCGATTTCATCCCTTTGAGCAGCACCAGTACTGCGAGGTAGAGAGGAACGACGATGAGCAATCCGCCGGCCAGCGATCGTCCGACGAACCCGAGTGCCTGTTTCATGTCCATCACCTTTCTTCGCCCGCGCGTTACCGGGCCTGGGGTCAGATCTCGAAATTGTACTTTGACGGTCGCCGTCGAAGGTACGGAAAGCGGCTACCCGCGTCACCGAGCACCGGGACACCCGACCGAGATGGGGTCAGGTCGGAAATTTGAAGAATTCAACGGTCGACCGTCAACGGTCCACTCCCGTCAATTCCTCCCGGGTGCTCCCAAGTTCCACATGGCCCCTTGACCCGCCGATGTCGAGGAACCAGTCGAGCGCGTCGCGCCAGAGTGGCTCGGCGTGCTGCCGGAAGTAGCCGAGGTGGCCGATGCCGCCGATCGGTCGCGGGTCGAGATCGAGACGCGTCACCGGCGCGTTGCAGTAGGCGAACATGAACGCGTCGCGCGAGCGCGGGAGCGACAGGGTGTCGTCGAGCGCGTTCGCCGCGACGATCGGCGTTCGCACCTCGGCATACTTCCTCTCGATTCCGTTCATCGCAGGATCGTCGAAGAAATGGCGCGGTAGGCAGCACCAGTGAGAAAACTTGCGATAGACGCCCAGCGGCAGGTCGTCACCCATCCCGAGGATCGACCAGGGAGCGTAGCCCTTCCACGTGGTGAGCAGAGGCAGCACGAGCTTCCACATCAGCCAGACGCGCGCACGGTCGTAAGGCGGCATCCAACCGTACCAGCCCGTGCCCGTGCCGAACGTGTAGAACTTCGCCACGTCGCGATGATTGGGGGCGAGGCCGAATGCATGCCCGCCGATCGAGTGTCCCACGCCAAAGAGCGGCACGCCGTCGTTCTTCATCGCGTCGAAGGCGGATGCGAGATCGCAGCGCCCCCAGTCGAGCAGGTCGACGTCGAGCCCCTTCAGACTCGCCGGCCGCGACCGTCCGATTCCGCGATAGTCGAACGTGAGCACACCGAAACCACGGCCGCTCGCGTACTCGGCGAAACGGCGATAGAACTGCTGGCCAACGCCCGTGGCGCTGGCAACGACGATGTTCCCGAGGTGCACGCCTCGCGCCGCGTAGCGTGTCGCGGAGATCGGGTACCCGTCGAGCGCTTCGAGTACGAGCGTTTCGACACCTGGCGCTTCGAGGCGAGCGAGAGCGGCCGTCATCGCGGGGGCAAACAGCAGCTCGCCCCGCCAAACTCCATGCGCCCGTCCCGCATGCGCGTTGACTCCACCTCGGTCGTCAGCCAGCTCGTCAGCGCCACCTCATTTCAGGAACAGCGAGTCGTATTTCCCCGAGGCGAGCGAGGCGTCGAAACGCTCGGCGATCCGATCGACGACAGTCTGGTCGGTCATCGCGTAGTCGGGCGAGACCATCACGTAGCCGGAGTCGTCGCTCGCCGACAGCTGCACGAGCCGTCCGTCGACCTTCATCGTGTGCGTGTAGGCTGCCGGCGATTCCGTGTCGACCCTCTCCGCTTTCATCTCGGAGACGAGGAACGCCTCGAGCGCAGTTCGCAGGGCAGTCCCCGCGGGAGCGAGCTTGTAGTAGTGCGCGTCGCCAGACTCGACGGTCATGCGACCTCGGTACGGCAGCGGCGAAAAATCTCTCCGCTCGGTCAGCCGGTCCGCTCCGCTCTCTCCTTTTACCCACTCGAAGTGGTGCTGCACCCAGTCCGGACCGAGCTCCTCCTCAGCGACGAAGCGCATTCGCGCGCGATCGACGGGGAGCGTGTACGCCTCGCCTCCATCGAGCGGGGCGACGAGGAGCGCCGGCTTCTCGGTCTGGCTCTCCGCGTAGCCGTAGCGAATGATGCTCCGCTCGTCCGGCGACACACCGAGAGGCGGAACGCCCGTGTGAATCGAGAACTCCGATGCAGCGGTCAGACGCCGAACCGTCATCGACCGCGTGTCGAGCACGGCGTCGCCTAACAGGAAAAGTCCGGGCACGCGATACGTCCCGCGATCGAGCCACCCGCGCGGGGTGGTGCGCGCTTTCGCATCGCGGAACAGCGTCTCGTCGCTCGTGACCGGAGCTGCGTCGAGCGCCGTTCCAGCGCCTGGCGCCACGATCTCGATCCGGACGCTTCCGCCATCCTCCAGAACCAGACGGCACGAGGTCTCGCCCCCGTCGTCGGTCGCCTCCACGAGAAGCGCCGCGGGTGATTCGCGGACGACCGCTGCCGCTCGCACGTCCTGCAGACCGGGAACGGGCTTGCCGCCGAACCCGATGCGAAAGGTCGACGACGCACCGAACTCTTCGGCCGGGTGGGAGCGGTAGAAGTACGCAACCGCGGTTCCGATCGAGAACACCCCAACGCTGTCGACTCGGAGCGGACTTTCGGCCTTCACGACCCGGAAGCGATACGTGAACTGGTCGGGCAGCGGCGCCGCACCCGGCCTTGCCTTCGGCAGCCATTCGCTCCATTCGAGCCTGTGCCGATCGGGCGTCCCCTTCATCGGCAGCACGAACCCTGCAAGCCGCTTGTCGCCCGCCTGCATGTCGAGCACCCGCGTCCCCCGGTTCGTGAAGATCTCCAGCGCCCCCGGCACGACCCATCGCCCGTCGACGCGGGAGGCGCGCTCCATCCAGAGCGGGCCGTCGCGCGAGACGCGCCTCGTGTGGCCGATCGTGCTCGAGCCTAACGTCAGCGCGCCCACCCCTTTCAGTGCGGCCGGCTCCGGAGCGCCCGACGCGGGCCATCGCAGCTCGACCTCGAGCAGAAGCCGCTGACCGTCGATCGTCGGCGGTACGTCCGCCAGGAGACGCGCGACAGCTGCGATCAATCCTCCGATCAGCAGAACTGCGCCGATCGACGCGCCGAGCGCGTTGAGGAAGCCGGGATGTGCGCCGTTCGCGATCAGCCGCGCGACGACGAGCCCGACGAACCCTCCGGCGATCGCCCCTCCGAGTGCCGTGAATACGACGAAGTAACCGGAGCCACCCTCGAAACTCGAGATGCGGTACCAGTCGACGCAGAGACTCGCGACCACGCCCGCCACGAAAAGCGCGGCGATCCCCGTCAGCAACGCCACGACGATCGACAGAATCCAGCTCAACACCCGCCTCCTCGGTTCACTCGCGTTTGTAGTCACGACGTCTCACCTCGATCACTACGGCCGGTGCAACCCGTCCGCGCATGAATGTCATTTATGGGGATGGTGCAACGGGTTACACCTCGAACACAAACACATCGGCCGGTCGCGAGATACGGGGCCGACAACGTTACGAGTCCAGATCCTGGCCTTAACCCGAATCACCCACGGCGATCGCCAACCGGGGAGCGAGAGCAGACTCATGGCGGCTGATTGAACGACGACGTCAGGCGCGCGCGGCTATACGAGCAAGAACCCAACTCGTGAACTGCTCGCGGTTCAGAGCTCCTGACGCCACCTGGAGGATCGTGCGTTCCTGATCGTCGACGGAGGCAGCGAGCTCGTATCCATTCAGCATCAAAGTAACTTCGATGGCGGCGTGGCCGATTCGCTTGTTGCCATCAATGAACGGATGGTTCGAAATCAGAAAGAAACAGAGAGCGGCCGCCTTGTGGGCAAGGGTGGGATAGAGCTCGTCTCCAGCGTATGTCTGAAACGGCTGCGCCACCGAGGATGCGAGCGCCGCGTGATCTCTGACTCCGGCACTGCCCCCGCTCTGCTCGATAATCCGCCGGTGGAGCTCGAGGATCTCCCCTTCGGAGAGGTAGTTCACTACGAGAGCCGCCGGTACAACTCGGCATTTTTCTCAAGAACATACCGGGCCGCACGCTCGAAGTTCTCGTCCCGAGCAAGCTTCTCTTCGAGGCTGAGTCGCAAGTACTCCCCGACCGACAGTCCACGGTCGGAGGCCAGCTTCTCGACCTCGATCGCAACGTCGTCGGGCAGACTCACTGCAACCGTCTTCATACGGCAATTCTAGTCGATCGGTGTCGCCGGTAAAAGAATGCGGACGCGCGCGCGATCGTCCCCGAAGGTGGAGGGAGCAATTCAGCACCCCGGAGGGGTGCCAAACCCGACGATTCCGCCAATTCGCTTGCACCCCTCCGGGGTGCGTGACGCCGCCTAACGCGATTCCGGGGGTCGCCCCTCTTCGCGGGGCGACCCCCGGCTACCTTCTGACATCCCTCCGGGATGTCGAGGCGGCCGGTGGCACGGACCGCGCCGAAAGAGGCAGCGCGTTTCCCTCCTTCGCGATCCCGATCGTCCCAGAAACAACGAAGGGACCGGGCTCTCGCCCGATCCCTTCGTGAATCAATTGCCGTGATGCCTAAATCGCGTCGATGATCGCGTTGAGCGTCGCGCTGGGTCGCATCGCCTTCGACGCCTTGCCGAAGTCGGGGCGATAGTAGCCGCCCATGTCGACCGGCTTGCCCTGCGCGGCGAGCAGCTCCTCGTTGATCTTCGCCTCGTTCTCGCCGAGCGCCTTCGCGATCGAGGTGAACTTCGCCTTCATCTCGGCATCCTTCGGCTGCTCGGCCAGCGCCTGCGCCCAGTAGAGCGCGAGGTAGAAGTGACTGCCGCGGTTGTCGATCTGGCCGACCTTTCGCGCGGGCGACTTGTTATTGTCGAGGAACTTCGCGATCGCCTGGTCGAGCGTGTCGGCCAGCACCTGCGCCTTCTCGTTCTTGAACGTTGCGGCGAGATGCTCGAGCGACGCCGCGAGCGCGGAGAACTCACCGAGCGAATCCCAGCGGAGGTAGCCCTCCTTCTCGAACTGCTGCACGTGCTTCGGAGCCGATCCGCCGGCGCCTGTCTCGAAGAGGCCGCCTCCGGCGAGAAGCGGGACGACCGAGAGCATCTTCGCGCTCGTGCCGACCTCGAGGATCGGGAAGAGATCGGTCAGGTAGTCGCGCAGCACGTTGCCAGTCACCGAGATCGTGTCGAGCCCCTTGCGGATCCGCTCGAGCGAGAAGCGCATCGCCTGAACCGGCGACATGATCCTGATGTCGAGCCCGTCGGTGTCGTGGTCCCGGAGGTACTTCACGACCTTCGCGATGATGTTGGTGTCGTGCGCGCGGTTGCTGTCGAGCCAGAAGACGGCGGGAGCGCCAGTCGCTTTCGCCCGCCTGACCGCGAGCTTCACCCAGTCCTGAACCGGGATGTCCTTGGCCCGCGACATCCGCCAGACGTCACCCGCTTCGACCGCGTGCTCCATCAGCACGTTGCCGCTCGCGTCGACGACCCGCACGGTCCCGTCGACCGGGATCTCGAACGTCGTCGGGTGCGATCCGTACTCCTCGGCTTTCTGCGCCATGAGGCCGACGTTAGGCACGGAGCCCATCGTCGCCGGGTTCAGCGCGCCGAACTTCTTGCAGTTCTCGATGATCTCCTTGTAGATCGTCGAGTAGCAGCGATCGGGGATCATCGCCTTCGTGTCCTGCAGCTTCCCTTCCGCGTTCCACATCTTCCCCGACTCGCGGACCACGACCGGCATCGAAGCATCGACGATGACGTCGTTCGGCACGTGGAGGTTCGTGATCCCCTTGTCGGAGTCGACCATCGCGAGCGCGGGGCGCTTCGCGTAGACCGCCTTGATGTCGGCTTCGATCTCCGCGCGCTTCGCCTCGGGGAGCGACTGAATCTTGTTGGAGAGATCGCCGAGTCCCATGTTCGGGTTCACGCCCGCATCCTTCAGCGCGGCGGCGTGCTTGTCGAACACGTCCTTGTAGAAGACGTAGACCGCGTGCCCGAAGAGGATCGGGTCGGAGATCGTCATCATCGTCGCCTTCAGGTGGAGCGAAAGCAGCTGGCCGTTCGCCTTCGCGTCGTCGATCTGCTCGGCGTAGAACTTCCGGAGCGCCTTCACGCTCATGAAGGTGCCGTCGAGGATCTCCCCCTTCGTGGCGGTCAGCTTGTCCTTCAGGACCGTCGTCTTCCCGTCCTTGCCGACGAGCTCGATCGCGAAGTCGCCCCCCTCGTTCATCACGATCGACTGCTCGTTGCCGTAGAAATCTCCGTCGCTCATGAAGGCGACCTCGGACTTCGAGTCGGGAGTCCAGGGGCCGAGCTTGTGCGGGTTCTTCTTCGAGAAGTTCTTCACCGCGAGCGGGGCGCGGCGGTCGGAGTTGCCTTCGCGGAGTACCGGATTAACGGCGCTGCCGAGTACCTTCGCGTAGCGCGTCTGGATCGCCTTCTCGGCGTCGTTCGTCGCGACCTCGGGGTAGTCGGGAACTTTGAAGCCCTTCTCCTGCAGTTCCTTGATCGCTTCCTTCAACTGCGGGATCGAAGCGCTGATGTTCGGCAGCTTGATGATGTTGGCTTCCGGGATGAGCGTGAGATCTCCGAGCCGCGCCAGATTGTCGGCAACTTTCTGGCTCTCGGTCAGATTCTCCGGAAAATTCGCGAGGATGCGTCCCGCGAGGGAAATGTCCCACGCCTCGACCGAGATCCCGGTCCCCTTCGTGTATGCCTGAACGATCGGGAGGAGAGAGTACGTGGCGAGCGCCGGAGCTTCGTCGATATCGGTCCAGATGATCTTCTTGTCGGTCATTGATCTTCTTTCCTTGGTTTTCGTTCGAGCGTATCGGGCGGATCCACGAACCGGATCGCGCGGAATCTATCGATTTCTGAGTACCACCGGTTAGCCACCGGCCGGCAGCATTATCGCCGGACTCAGCGCGCGAGGTCATGCACCCGGGGACGAAGTCCGTGCAAGACGACTGAGCGCGGGGCGTCCTGCGGCCGGGAGACGCCCGGCGTCGCATTCTAGTGATCCGTCTACGCGGGACCGGCGGCAAGCGTCACATCTGGAAGTGATCGGAGGTCAGTTTGTGCCCGGGGTCATGCCGCGGGCGGACCCCCCAATGGCCTTGACTCAGAGAAAGAGAAACCGAAGTTAGAAGGTAGAACGCTGAATGTCGAATCCAGAAATGGGCCGAGACGAGCTCTTTCTGGGTTCTCAATTCATCGTTCTGCGTTCTAACTTCTGGGTTTTCTCCTTAACCCAAGTCCATTGGGCGGCGCCCCGGGGACGCAAGGCCGGGCGCGGATGGAGCTTCGACAGAAACCCTCGACGCCAACCTCTTCGGTCCTGCGCATCCGCGCGGCCCGTGGCGACCGCCGCAGTCGCAACGCTCGGTGGTACGAGCCCCGTCAGATGTACCGGAAGAGCGGCGGGAACGCGATCACGACGATCGCCCCCCACGCGGCGAAGAGCGGCAGGTAGTCCGTCTGCCACCGCTCGAGGCTGGTGAATTGTCCACGTCCTCGCAGAAAGCGGACATAGAGCACGACGGACCAGCCCAGATTGACGAGCAGAAGCACGTTCTCTCCGAGAGCGGCCACGCGGTTAGGCGTAAAGCCGAACTCGCTGATGCGCGCGGCGATGGCCCATAGCGCCACGGCATCGGCCAGCAGCGCGCTGACCAGCAGCACGATCTGGAGCACGTCGAAACCACCTGGGGGCCTCCGCGGATCCCGGGCGGACACGGAGTAGAGCAGCAGCCCGAGTACCACGGCCAGGAGCAGATCGAAGGCGATCAGCACTTCGCGCGCGATGTCGACTCCCCGTCCGGTCCAGATCACCGTACCGAGGAACACGATCAGCATCGCGGCAAACAGCGGCGTGAAGAGGCGCGTCAGCACCGGCGCCATGTTCTCGATCACGCTCTGCTTCGCCTCCACCAGCCACGAGCCGACGAGCACGGCGCCTGCGGCTCCGCACGGGACGAGCCACAAGCCGAGGAAGGGTCCGATGTCGACTCCGATCGCGCGGAACAGCATTGCCATGAATGCCGTGAGGACCATACCGCCGAGGGCGATCAGGACGTAGTAGATGAAGAGCTCGCCCGAAAACCGGATGAAATCCATGCGCCCCGCGACCTGGCCCCAGCGGCCTCCGGCATACGCGATGCCGACCGCGAGCCAGAGCGCCATCGGCAGATGGAGTGCCGTCAGCACCTCGGTCGAGCCTTGCGGGACGAAGGGATAGGCGTTCGCGAAGACGATCGCCGCGGCGAACGCCGCGCCTAACCAGCGCAACGTGCTCCTGTCGAGGCGTCGCTTCCAGACGAAATAGCCGGTCAGGAGCGGCAGCACGAAGAAGCTGAGATTGCGGGCGTAGAAACTCTCATCGTGGTCGATCTCGAGACCGAAGAGCGCCGGAGCCTTGACGAGCAGCGCGGCTGCTACCGCGAGCACGAAGGCGACGATCGCGTCCGTGCGGCTCCGCACTCCCGGTTCCGCGGAATCCGACGTGCCGACGACGAGCTGCTTCCATAACCGCTCCGAGTGCTCGCGCGCGAACTCCCGCGAGAGGGCGTCGAGATCGCCCATCCGCTTCACCGCAATCAGGAACGCTTCGTCCGTCGCGAGCCCCGAATCGACCAGGACTGCAACCTGCTCGCGCAAGTGATCTTCCAACTCTGCGATGTCGACGGCTTGAATCGCCTGCCGCCGGCGGAGGAAGCTCCGCCACTGATCGATCTGTTCCTCGAGGGAAACCGCGTTCGTCTGGTCCGGCATGACTCAGGCTCCCTGCGGCAGCGGCGCACTCGAGCCGGGGTGGCCGGGCGGAACGAAAAGAGAGAGCGTTTGCCAGATGCCCCCGAGCGTCGCGTCGACCGCCTTCCACTGCCGGTGCTCCTCGGCGAGCTGCGCCCGTCCCTCGGTCGTGATCCGGTAGTACTTCCGGCGTCGGGAGCTCTCCGCGACATCCCAGCGCGCCTCCACGTATCCGAGCCGCTCGAGACGGTGGAGAACCGGGTAGAGCATCCCGTCCGTCCACTCCATGTGTCCGCCCGACAACTCCCTGACCCGCTTGAGGATAGCGTAACCATAGCTGTCCGCTTCGGCGAGTATTGCCAGCACGATCGGTGTCGAGGACGCGGCTATAAGATCTTTGTTGATCACCATGATTCCACCTGTCGATTCACGCGTACATAGCAGCATTATACATGGCAGCGCTATGTATACAACGACGGGGACGGGGTCGGGGTCGGGGTCGGGGCTTCTCTCCTTCTCGAGTATCCGCTAAAATCAAATGTTGACGGATACTCATGGCTCGGCTCTACTCACTTCACCCTCGACCGCTGACGACGCTGTTTTCAGAAGTGGAGACGTACGCGTTGAGTCAGCCGGAGGTCTTCGTGGGAACTGCAGGCAGCGTACTGGAGCGGCAGAACGCGTCGAAGTTTCAGTTTTACGCGCACCAGTATTACGACGCACTTGGGAACAAGCGGGAACGATACGTGGCCGGGCCGGCCGGATCCGCGGATGCGGACGCCGCGGCGGGGCGTCTCCGTTCGCGGATCGATGACCTGAAAAGCATCCTTCCATCGGTGCGACTCCTCGGACGGGAAGGGTTTCAGTTCGTCGATTCGAGGACCTTTGCGACCCTCGCGGCTCTCTACAACAATGGGCTCTTCGCCGCAGGCGCCGTGCTCGTCGGCTCGCACGCATACGGCGTTCTGCTGAATCGCATGGGGCTTCGCGCAGCGTCTTACGTGACGGAAGACGTGGACATCGCGCGGCCGGCGCGGCTGACGTTCGGCGGCGTTTCGAAAGCTCGACTTCTGGAGATGCTTCGAGATTCGGCCATCGAGTTCGTCGAGGTTCCGCAACTCGACGTCCGTGAGCCTTCGACTTCATTCAAGCAGAAAGGGCGTTCGACGTTCCAGGTCGATCTGCTTGCGCCTGGTCGCGGCGAGGAGATCGGAAAGATCGCCGTCCCGGAGCTCAGCGCCCACGCGCTCACGTTGCCGTACCTCGGATATCTGCTCGAGGAGTCGGAGCTCACGGCCGTGCTCGCCCGTGAAGGGTGTTGCGCGGTGCGAGTCCCGCTTCCAGAGAGATTCGCAATCCACAAACTCATTGTGTCGTCGCTGCGCAGTGGACGAAACGCGAAGGTGCTGAGAGACCGCGCGCAGGCCGCCGTTCTTTGCGCAGCGCTCACCGAACTGCACCCGGACGCAATCGAATCGGCGGTGCGAGACGTCCCACTCCGCGCGATGAAACATCTCCGCCTTGCCGTCGCAGCGATTCGTGACACTCTCGACGGAGTTCACCCGCGAGCAGTGGAAGCGCTGGAGACCGCACTGGCTGGGCGATGAAGTTGGTAGCGCATACGGGATTCGAACCCGTGTTACCGCCGTGAGAGGGCGACGTCCTGGACCCCTAGACGAATGCGCCACAACGTGGCTGGGACGCGCAGAGTACAAAACCGCTGCTCCGCGTGTCAAGGGCCGCTAACTGGCTGGGGATGAGGAAGATTCCCGGCCGCCGCGGGCCGACGAGCCGCCTTCGGTCCACGCACCCGCGAAAGCCCGGAAGGTGCCGCTCTGCGCCACTCACCGTGTTGCGTTGCTGCCCTCGAGAGCAACGACGCGCGTACCGACGTCGCCCGACACATCGTCCCTCAGCGCAACCGACAGCCGCCGCGTGTCGGGGCGGACGCGGACGGCGAAGGAGTAGAGCACGTTCGACGGCGCGTCAGCTGCCGGCGTCGCGATCTCGAACTCCTTCTTGATCTCCGTGACGTCGCTGGCGTCGCCGAGCTCGCGCCCCGAAGTGACGAAAAGCGAGACGGCGCCTTTCGACTTGTCCTTGGTCGAGGGAAGCAGCGCGAGAGCGCGCGCATCGAACAGGACTTCGACCGGAACGATGACGAAACGGCCGTCGCGCTTTCCCTCACCGACACGGACGGAGAACGCGGGTCCCTTCATTTCGCCGTCGAGAGGCAAATAGAGATTCGTCGTCACGAGGTCGCTGATGCGACTGTCATTCGAGAGGTGAACCACCGAGTCGCGGACCCGGATGCGGTGGTTCCGGTTCCTCGTGGTGACCTTGATGCTGCGCGCCTTGTCGTCGCCAGGAGACGTGACTCGGTACCCGAGGGAGTAGTAGATGTCGAGCTCGCGCGCGGCACGCTCGAGGAGCTTCGCGCTGACCGCGGGGCCGGCGCCGCTGAGGCCTCCGGTCCGTCTCGCGAGGAGCAGCAGCCCCCCTTCCTCGTCGAAGGCGCGAAGGTATCCGGAGGCGAGGGGCGCCGGGTCGTTGGCGCTCGGAAGGACGCCCCCTCTGTCGGGCCCTTTGACGCTGTCGCGCGCGCCGGGAGGGTGAAACGCATGGATGGTTATGCCGTACGCATTCGCGGCGTCGGCGAGAAGATCGAGGTCACTGGTCGTGTAGCACGTGGGCGGCCTGTACTCCCGCGGGTCGAGTCTGGACGAAGGGCCCAGCGAAAGATCGTCGCTCGCAAATACCAGGACTTTCTGCAGCTCGACGCGAGAGAACGAGACGAGCATGTTGCGAAGCTCCCGCGCCTTGCGCTTAATGGCAGCGCAGCGCTCTTCGCCGGTGATGAACTCCTGAAAATCGCGCTCGGCCTTCGCATCACCCAAGCCTCCGAGCCCCAGCTGGAGGGAGAGCGCCGCGTCATGCTCCGCCTGCTCCACGTGCATTTCGGCAAGGCGCTCGGCAATCGCCGACTCCTTCGATCCGAATGGCGCCCCGAGGACGTCGATCACCGTGTCGAGCGTCCGTCTGTCCGAGGTCGGCGGAAGCACGACCCGGACGCGGTGGTTCCAGGCGAGGACGGCGACGACGTCGCCCTCGCGGAACGCGCTGTCGAGGAAGCTTCGCACTGCGTCGAAGAACTTCACTCGCCTCGAAGGCTCGATTTCGCCGATATCGACGAAGAGGATGATGAGGCGGGGCTGTCGCGCAGGTATCTTGGCAACATCGTCCGCACCGGAGGGGTTCTCAGCGGGCGCTGCGTGCGGCGCGACGTCGATCGCCGTGAAGTTCGTGATCGCCTGCTTCTTCCCCGACTCGAAGAGCTCGAAGTCGTCCTTCGTGAGCCCCCGAACGGGATTGCCGTGGGCGTCCGTGACGACCACGTCGACGTTCGCAACGGTGACCTCGACACGCTCGGCGAACTGTGCGACCAGTGGACCCTGGCAGAGCACTACCACGACAAGTGCCAGAACGATCGGCGGCCGGGTTAGGCTGGCGCCTGAGCGTTTCATTTCGTTTCATTCTCCGCGGGTCCGCCATCTTCAACGTAAACCCCTTCCGGCGCGCGCAGGCGGCCGCCTTTCTTCAGAGAAACCGAGAGCTCGCGCCAGCCCGCCTTACCGTCACCCGTCCGGTAGATCAAGAGCGACTGGTTGCGAAGATCATCGGCGATCGTTTTCCAGATCGGCCCCGCACGCTCGATCGAATCGAGCTCGAACGCAATCCCCCCGGAGCTCCGCGCCAGGATACCCAGCCTCTGCTGCGCAAGCTGCTCGGGTGGTGGAGCCGTCGCTACATTGCGTAGCCGCGACGCGTAGGTGACGGGATTGAGCGCCACGAAATAGATCGGGACTGCGCTCCGCTTCGCGACTTCGCGCGCGTCACTCAGTGAAAAGGTGCTCACGTTGTCGACTCCGTCGGAAAGGACGACGATCGCGCGGCGCGAGCCGCTCGACTGGAGCTGGAGGGTCGCGGTGATCAGAGCGTCGTACAGCGCCGTCGCGCCGCGAACGTGCAGGTTCTGGATCGCGCGCTCGATCGGCTCGCGATCGCTCGTCGGCCAGATCGCAACACGTGCCGTCGTGTCGAACGCAACGACTGTGACTCGAGCTCTCTCCCCGAGCCCGTTTTCGACGAACTGCAGCGCAGCCTCCTCGAGATCGAGAACGTCTTTCCTCATGCTTGTCGACATGTCGAGAAGCAACGCGACCTCGAGCGGCGCCTCCGACGCCGGAATCACGCGGTCGACCGGCCGCACGACGCCCGCTTCCTTCACGACGAATTCCCCTGCCTTCAGCTCCCGACTCGCGGCGTAAACCGGAAGTTCGACGAGGTGCACCCCCGTGTCGAGAAGCAGGTCGCCAGTGTTGAAGAGCCGGACATCTTCCCGTTCCTGTCCGTCGTCGAGTCGGACGACGGCGCGTAGCAAGCCGAACGACGCCCCGTCTGCGTCGATCATCGCGTGCCACGGGGGCGCCTCGAGTCGCGCAAGGACCGATCCGTTCCATTCGATTACGGCCTCGTCGACGGTTCGGCCGCGGGGCACCCGCAGCATGAGCTCGACGTCGGCCGCGCCGGAGAGCGTCTCCCCTGCCGGCTCGACGATCTGGATCCCAAACGCTCCGCTCCCATCGTTCACGACGACACTCGCGGAGCGGACAATGTCTCCCTTCTTGTCACGCGCGGAGATCTCGAGCAGTCGCCGTGTCGGGATCCGGCCGAACTGCAGCTGCGCGGCAAACGGCGAGTTGCGCCCCGTCGCGACGAGGCGTCCGTCGAGGCGGTACTCCACGCTCGCGGCGCGCGCCTCGTTCCATTTCGGCTGGATCGTCCGGAGCCCCGCGACGATCGATCCGGGAGGGCCGAGTCCGATGACCGGAGACGCAGCCTCGGCGCTTCTCGCGAGCGCCGCATGCGCGACCTCGCGCTCCGGCCCCGAATCGGGAGCCAGGTCGAGCGCGGCGCGGAAAGCCGCGGTCGAGTCGAGCGTCCTTCCTCCGGCGAGCCTCGACTCGCCGAGAGTCATCCACGCCTCGAAGCGAACGCGATTCGTCGCGCCACTCGTCGCAAGCGCAACGAGCGGCGTCTCATCCAGCGGCGCGCCATCCATTCGTGCGCCTAACCAGGCGAGCCAGATCGTCGCGAGCTCGCTCGCCTCCCTGTTCTCCGAAGCTCGCAGCGCGAGGAGGCGCGTCCGTCCGAGCGTGGCGTCGCCGAGAGCGAGAGTCGCGAGACACTCCTCGCGCGCTGCTCCGGTCGCGTCGCCGGCCGCTCGCGCGCGATACGCGCTCTCGATGTACTGCGACGCGCCATCGACGAGCGTGAGCATCTCGCGGAACGAAGACGTGTCGGGAGGGACAGCCCAGCGAACGACCGGCCTGCCGCCGGGATCGAGCACGGCGAGCGTCGCCACGGCGTCGTCGCTCTTCACGTTCACGTAGACGACGCGCGCAAGGCGGCGCTGGATCGCCGGATGCTTAACCGCCGCCTCGAGCATGCGGCACGGATCGGGCGCCTTCTTCGAAGGAGGACATCGATCGGCACCGGAGAAGAGTACGATCGGCTTTGATTCGCGTGTCGCGCGCTCGACCGCGGAGACGACTGCCGCGCTGCGCGCCGGAGACTCGGGTGAGGCCGGGCCTCCCATCGCGCAGGGCGCGAAGCCGAGGAGTATGGCGAGCGCAGGGGCCAAGCCGCGAGTCATGGCGACGTGAACAGTATCAGAGCAACAAGAAGCGCGTCAGTGCGCACGCGAAGGCGAGAAGCGCGCCGCCCCAGAACGTGGCGACGACGATCTCGATCAGGATTTCCACGGCGCCTCGCGTCGCATCATCACGTAGACCGGCACGCTGCCGAGGAGGAGGAGCATGCCCCAGTAGACGGCGTCCTTCCCTGCCCCGCCGACGGCCCAGAGCGAGTAGGCGAATGCGAGCCCGCCGACGACGAGGATGCCGGCGGGGATGCGCTTCGTCGCGCTCCGCTCGCGAGCGAGCACGAGCAGCGCCATGCTACTGAAGACGTAGGGCACGAGCGTCATCAGCGTCGCGAGGAGGATGAGGAAGGTGAACATCGCGACGAGGCCGCGGGTGTAGTTCATCAGGACGATCACCGTGACGATCGCGCTCGTCGAGACGAGCGCGAGAGCGGGAGTGCCGTTCTTCGAGAGGCGTCCGAACGCCGGAGGCGCGAGGCCGTCGCGCGCGGCGGCGACCGGCATCTGTCCCTGCATCAGGATCCAGCCGTTCAGCGCGCCGAGTGTCGAGATCACGGCGCCGGCGGCGATGAGATAGGCGGCCCAGTCGCCGAGCAGAAGGCGCGCCGCGTCGGCGAAGGGGGCGGTCGACGTCGCGAGCACGTCGCGCGGGATGACGCCGAGCACCGCGGTGCTGCTCGCGATGTAGATCACCGCGGCGAAGAGCGTCCCGGCGATCGTCGCACGCGGAATCGTCCGCTCCGGATTCTCGACATCGTCCGCGGGAACGGTCGCCGACTCGAGGCCGAGGAATGCCCAGAGCGTCAGCGCCGCCGCCGCGGAGAAGGCAGCGAGGAGAGGCTCGCCGCTCGGGTTGAACGGCGTGAACTGCGAGGGCTGGAGCCGCGCGAGGCCGATCGCCGCGACGACGAGGAGTGGAAGCGCCTTGAGCAGCGTCGTGACGAGCTGCACCGCGCCCGCAACGCGCACGCCTGCGACATTCACAGCCGTGAGGATCCAGATGAGCGTGACCGTCACGACCGCGGCGAGCGCGTTGCTCTTCCCGGGCGCCGCCCAGAAGACCGTAAGGTAGCCGGTGAAGGCCGTCGCGATCGCCGCGTTCGAGGTCCAGATGGAGAGCCAGTAACCCCATCCGACGAGGAAACCGATGAAGTCGCCGAAGCCGGCGCGCGCGTAGGTGTACGGGCCCCCCGCGCCGCTGACCATCGTCGCGAGGCGCGCGAAGACGAGCGCAAGGAGCACCGATCCAGCCGCCGTAAAGAGCCACGCGACGATGCTGAGCGCTCCGTACCGTGCGAGCGACGACGGCAGCAGGAAAACTCCCGAGCCGATCATGTTCCCGACGACGAGCGCCGTCGTCATCCAGAAGCCGAGTTTCGGGCGCGCTGAAGTGGTGTCACTCATCGCTCTCGACATTATGCCCGCCGCTGAAGGGGAAAGTGCTGAGTTCTGAGTGCTGAGTGTTGGGTGTTGGGTGCTGCGCGCTTCGTGCCGAGGAGTGCCAATCACACGAAGGAAGATCTGTGCGTAACGACGGCCGCGGAAGCGGCCGTTTCTAATCAGCCCCGCCCGTAAGGGCGGGGAAGCGCGATCGGGAAAATCATTCGGCGCCGCGCCAGCGGCGCCATTCTGATATGCAGGCTGCGTTCGACGACGCCGCGCTTACGCGCGAGGCAATTAGACGTCGCCGCTGACGCGGCTCGGAATGAACTGACAAACGCACGAACCCCGCCCTCACGGGCGGGGCCAATTAGAAACGGCCGCTTCCGCGGCCGACATCACTGACAAGTCGCCAAATCATTGATTCACAATCGAGCACTCAGCACTCAGCACTCAGCACTTCCGCCTCACTCGATCCTCAACAGCGTATCCCCCGTGCCGTTGTCGGTCGAGGTGGCGTAGACGAGGACGCCGCCGGTTCCAGCGATGACCTCGATCTTTACCTGCACGTTGTCGAGGTCTCCGAAATCGGCCTCCCGGGTGGCAGCCCCGAGGATCTCGCTGACGATCGCGTTCAGCTGACGGAACTCGTGAGGCGCGAGGGGATACGACTTCGCCGCGGTCGCGCCCCCGGCCGCGAGCTGGCGCCCGTCGAAGAGCAGGATCGAGACGCGAACGGTGACGCTCTCGCCTTCCGTTTCGACGAGCCCGACGTTCGTCCGGAAGGTTCCGGGCCGCGCCGCGTTCGTCGTCGCCGCCGTCGAGTCCTTCACCGCGCCGAAGACCTTCGCCTGCCCGAGCCGGAGCGCGTCGCTCCGCGTCATCACCGGCACGCCGGTGCCGAAGGTCTGCGTCGTCCCCTGCACGGTCGTGTAGGTGCGGCTCGACATCGTGAAGCTGCCGTCCGACGATGTCAGCACGACGTGGCCGAGCGACGGTGCGGTCGCGCCGAAGAACGAGACCACCACGTCGTCGAGCGCGAGCGTGCGGCCAGGCTCGATCGAGAGCGGCTTCTCGAAGGTCGTCACGGTCGGCGTCTGTTGGTAGTAGCGCAACGTGCCGGCCGCGGTCACGGAGCCGGGATTCGCGATGGAGATGTCGGTGCGGAAGTAGGTCTGGTTGCGCCCTGGCGCAGAACCGGCGACCGGAATCACCTGCTGCTCGGTGCCGCTCCGCCCGAAGAAGCGATTCCAGTCGGCGACGGCCCAGGTGTCGCCGCTCGAGCGATCGACCGGTGTGGCGTACCAGACGATCGCCCCGTCACCAAGGTTCGCGACGCGTGTGCTGACTGTCCCCTCGGGGACCGATACCTGTCCGATGATCGCGGGAGCGAAGGCGTTGACCGGCAGCGCGGAGAGCATGCCGAGCGTCTGGCCGCCGGCGCCGAGAAACGTCACGTCGGCGGTCGTCGGAGTGCCGGACACCTCCTGCACGTAGACGTTCGTGTGGCTCGTCGCGCTCTTCCGGAGCCCGGTGATCATCGACGTCTCCCCTTTCGCGATCGCGCGATTCGTCCGGAAGACGGGGATGGCGGAGCCGTAGGTCCCCGCGGGATTGCTCTTATTGAAGACGCTCGCGTTCACGCCTAACTGCGGCACGGCCGAGCTCCGCACGTGGAGCGCGCCGATCTGCTCGCTCTTCCCGAAGACCGTGTTGACGATGTCGGCGAGGTTGAGCGACTGCCCGCTCGAGACCGGCTGCGACGCCGAGATCGACGTCGTGCCGGAGAGGTAGTAGAGCTTGAGGTCGGGAGCCGCCGAGCCGGAGAGCGCGTTTCCGATGGAGATGTCCGAGATGAAGACGCCGACGCTGCCGGTGATGTTGCCGACGCCGGGAATGACGAGACCGAGCTCGCCGGGAAGAATCGCGGGAATACCCGAAGACGTCAGGGGCGGCTGCACGGTGTCGCCGACGGCGACCGGAGCAGCGAGCGACGGGAGCCCCGCGAAGGGGGCTCGCCCCGACGAACCGTTGCGGGCGAGATAGACAAACGAGAGCGTCGCGGAAAGCGTGCCGGAGAGCGACGACGCGTCGGGGCGCTTTGCGCGGTCGATGGTGAACCCCGCAGTCACCTCGGCGCCGGGCGCGATCGTGATCACCGCGGGATCGGGGACGATCCAGCCGACGTCGGCGGAGAGCAGACCGATCGCGGGAGCGGTTCCGATGTTGCGGAACTTCACGCTTCCCGAAGGGTTCGTGTTCGCGGGGGCAGCGACGTCGACGCGCGTGGCCGACACGACGACGAGCGGGTCGCCGGTCGACGGTGGCGCCGACGCGAGCAGGAGACCGGGACGACGAGATTCGACGGCACCCCGGCGCCGGACGGGATCGACGAGCCTCGCACGCCGATCGCAATACCCTGCGGAAGCGAGGTGATCGTCACTCGCTGTGACGCGCCGGCGGCGAGGGTGAACGACGAGGGAGACTGCGTGAAGAAGGTCCCGTTCTGCGCGAGGGTCACGGTCGTGTCGCGCTGGCCGACGTTGCTCAGCGTGTAGCCGGTCGTCGCAGTGGCGACTCCATCGGCCTGAACGGTGAGCGGCTGCGGCGCGACCGTCATCACGACGGACGCGGCCGACGCGAGTGTCGTCGCGGAAACGAGTTGTGTCGTCGCCGATACGATCGTGTTCTTCTGGACGCCGCCTCCGTAGGTGACGGTCGAGAGCCGGAAGTAATGGGTCGTCGACGGAGGGAGCCCGCTCACCTGCGCGGAGCTCGCCGCCTTGTTCGGCGTCGTCGTCGCGACGCCGAACGGCCCGTTCGGCGAGGTCGCGACCTCGATCTGATATCCGCCCGCGTTGGCCTGGTAGGCGATCGGTGTCCAGTCGACGCGGATCGACGTCGGAGAGATCGCAGTCGCGGAGACTCCCGTCGGAGGCACGGTCTGCAGGGTCGTGAACGACTCCTTCCCGATCTGCTTCGACTCGAGGAAAGCCACGAGAGCCGCGTCCGACGACGTGAGTCCGTTGTACTGGAGATCGAGCCCCGCATCGTCGAGCAGATTCACGAGATTGCCGAGCGCCGACGGGATCTCCCCGGTAAACGCGTTGTTCGCGAGCGACAGCTCCTCGAGTCGCGTCAGCGTGCCGAGCACCGAGGGAATCGGCCCGGAGAGTCGATTCCCGTCGATGTAGAGGAACTGCAACGCCGGAAAGCCCGCGAGGAATGCGGGGAACGGCCCGCCGATCTCGGTGTTCCAGATCCGGAACTCCCGCATCGCAGTCAGCTTGCCGAGCTCGGGCGGCATCGTTCCCGTCAGGGCGTTGCCGCCCAGCAGGAGCGACTCGAGCTTCGTGAGGTTGCCGATCTCGGGAGGAATCGGCCCGGTGAATCGATTCTCGTAGAGGTTGAGCACCGTCAGATTTGTGAGCCGCACGAGCCACGACGGAATCTCCCCGGTCAAGTTGTTCTGGCGCACGATGAGCCACTCGAGATTGGCGAGATTCCCGAGCTCCTCGGGCAGGGTGCCAGTCAGGTTGTTGCCTCCGACTCTCAGGCGCCGCAGCGACGTCATGCCGCCGTACGCAGGCGGAATCGTGCCGTTGATCCCGCTGTCGAAAACCGTGAGATCCTCGAGATTCTTGAGCGCGGCGAGCTCGGGTGGGAGTGTCCCGCCGAGTCTCGGGTTGGTATGGACGTGGAGCGTGATGAGCAGTGAGAGCTGTCCGAGCGCCGACGGAATCCCACCCGTCAAGTCGTTCATGTCGAGTACCAGGCTTCGGAGTGTCGAGGTGCTTCCGAGCTCGGTTGGGATCGCCCCGGTAATCTGATTCTGACCGAGATTCAAGGTCCTGAGCGGCAGGTTCGCCAGCGCCTTCGGGATCGTTCCATTCAGCGCATTTCCCTGGAGATAGAGCTCCTCGAGCTTCGTGAGCTGGGCGAGCTCCACCGGAAGTGGGCCCGTGACGTTGTTTGCACGAAGATCGAGGATCGCGACGAAGTTCGGCGACTGATTGCAGAACACCCCGAACCAGCTGCATTCGGTTCCCGGAGCGCCGAGCCAGCCCGATTTGTTCGCCCAGTTCGGGCCTCCGGTCTTGTTGTAGATCGCGATGAGCGCGTCCCGCTCGCTCACAGGAATCGCCGCGTGAAGCGATGGTGCGCCCGCGAGCAGCACGAGCAAGAGCAGACCGATCACCGGCGCGCGAGACGTCATGGGGCCCTCCGTTGAACTTCGGTGGGACGACGGTACGCCCGGAAGGGGTAGAAGACCAGCAGCTTTGGATGGAGACAGCAGCATTCTTGGTTGTTAGTTGTCCGACTGGCGTGGCTTGCCCGCGGGACCTGGCGTTCCAGGCCAATTAGACGGGAAGCGGTTCGCTGCCAGCGGCGGCGATGCATGCTCCGTCCAATGTCGCTGCCTGTCTAACAACTAACAACCAAAAACCAACAACTCACTTGTAGCGCAGGTCGATCACTTTCCGCACGAGGTCCTTCGCGCCGTCGGGGAGGTTCTGGACGGTCGACAGGAGCGAGTTGAAGGCGGGAGCTTCGCCGCCGTGCTTGAAGCACTCGGCGCAGCGCGGCAACTCGGAGAGATCGTTCTTCGCAAACGCTTCGTGCATCTTCGCGAAGCGCTCACTCGCGATCATCTCCTCGAGGCTCTGCGTCTTGAGGTCGCCGAAGATCTGGTCGCCGTGCGCGTCGTAGCAGCAGTGCGTGACGCGCCCGTCGGCAAAGACGACGAGCCAGGTGAAGAAGCCTCCCTGCATGCATCCGAGGAACTTGCCGTGCAGGTCGGTCTCCTCGTTGACGTCGAGCGCCTCGCAGGTCTTCTCGATGACGCGCGCGTTGGAGTACTTCTTCAGCTCGAAGAGCTGCTTGAAATCAGCGACCGTCTCTTCGGTCGTCAGGCGCGAGCGCATCTTCTGCAGCTCGATTTGAAGCGAATGCCCCTTCGCCTGCTCGAGGAACGCCTTCGTCAGGTCGACGAGCTTGTTGAAGTCTCCGCCTGTCCGCAGCTGGGGATAGACGTCGGGATTGACCGAATCGATGCAGATTCGAAGCCGCTTGAGCGGCGTCGAGAGAAGTCGCTTGCCGATCTCGTCGGTGAGCACGAGGCCGTTCGTCGACACGCTCGCCTCGGGGAAGAGCCTGATCGCGTCGTCGATGCGCGAGTAAAGGAGCGGCTCCCCCATCTCGTGAAGCCACTTGAGCTTGAGGCCCAGGCCATGGATCTCGCGCTCCGCCTTTTCGACGAGCCACCACTCCATGTCCTCGTACGGACGGCGAAGCACCGGCAGCGGGCACATCCCGCAGCGCAGGTTGCACTTCGACGTCAGCTCGAGGCCGACCTTGATCCGGCGCTTGTTCAGTTTGACGGGCTTCATCTGGGTGGGCGCAACAGGGAGAGAAGCCGAGGCATTTCGGATGGGTGTCGAGGGAGAAGAGTCAAAAGCCGGGCACGGGCGCATTCTCGGGAGGCGACGAAAAGACGAGAGTCAAAACCCGGGCTCGGGATCGGGATCGGGATCGGGCTCGGAGAGGCCTGGCGAGAGGTCGTGCGAGCATCGCAAACCTCCGGTGCTTTTCCCGAGCCCGATCCCGAGCCCGGCCTTTCGTTTCCCTCGCGCATGAAACTCAGCAGCCTCAACCCTTCTTCTTCGCTCTTTCCATCATCCCGCCGAGAAACTCCGACATGCCGCCGCAGGCGTTCTGGGTCCAGCCGCCGTCGACAGGGAGGACAGCGCCGGTGACGTACGACGCGAGATCCGACGCGAGGAAGAGGCAGACGTTCGCGACGTCGGCGGGCGTTCCCATCCGCCCGAGCGGCACGCCCTTCGCCGTCGCCACGCGAATCTCCTCGGTCGGCGCGAGCCTCGCCATCCCCTCGGTGCCGTCGATCGGCCCCGGGACGACGGAGTTCACGCGGACGCCCGCGCGTCCCCATTCGAGAGCGAGGGTGCGCGTGATCATGTCGACACCCGCCTTCGACGCGCTCACGTGAATCTGCGCCTTCGACGGGATGAATGCCTGCGGCGCGGAAATGTTGATGATCGACGCTCCCGGTTTGCGGAGGCGCGGGTACGACGCCGACATCACGTGAAAGGTGCCGAGCAGATCGATCTCCATCACCGAGCGGAAGCCGTTCGAGGAGAGATCGACCGCGAGCGCCGGAAAGTTTCCCGCCGCGCCCGAGACCACGACGTCGAAGTCACCGAAGCGCTTGTGCACCGAGGCGAGCCCGCGATCGACAGCGTCGAAGTCGCGGACGTCGGCGACGAAGCCCATTGCCTCGGCGCCGACCTTCTGAAGCGCGGCGACCGTGTCGTCGACCTTCTCCTGCTTGCGGCTCGCGACGGCGACGCGCGCGCCGTGCTGCGCGAACGCCTCGGCGATGCCGCGATTGATCCCGCTCGTGCCGCCGACCACGACGACCGTCTTTTCGGTGAAGTTGAGGAATGCCATTTGCCGCCCCTCCTGTGGTGTGGGGAGAGTACAACGGGTGGGGAGAGACGGAATTGAGAATTGCGCGATGGGTGTCGTTCAAGCGGCGCCTGTAGCTCCGCCATTTCTCAAGTCTCAATTTTCAATTCTCAATTCGCCTTTCACGAGTGAAGCGCTCGCATCAGCCGCACGGCGAACTCGCGCCACGAGTAGCGGGAGGCGGCTGCTGCGGCAGCGCGCTCCATCGCGCTCCGGTCGCACGTCGAGAAGAAACGTTCGATGGCGCCTGCCAGCGCCTCGGGGCTCTCGGGTTCGATCAGCAGCCCGTTCGCGCCGTTCTCGACGATTTCAGGCATGCCGCCGACGCGCGTCGCGATCACCGGCCGGCCGAAGTGAAACGACGTCAGCACGACTCCGCTCTGCGCCTCATGCCGATAGGGCGCGAGGACGACGTCCGCCGCCGCGAACCAGGTCGCGATCTCGGCGTCGGGGATGAAGCGGAAGTCGAACCGCACCTTCGTCTCGTCGAGACCGAGCCGCGCCGCCTGCTCGCGGTATCCCGCCTCGCCTCCGTACCACGCCTCCCCCCCGACGAGCAGCAGAACGTCGCCGCCGAGCCGCGGCCACGCCTCGAGGACGACATCGAGCGCCTTGAAGGGGCGAACGTGCCCGAAGAAGAGCGCGACGCGCCTCTCGCGTTCGATGCCTAACAGAGCGCGAGCGTCTTGGCGCGAGGGCACGTCTCCGCCCATTTCGTGAACGGGAAGAAAGATCTCGACGATCTCAGGTGCGCGGGCCGAGCCCAGTCTCCTCCTCGCCTCGTCCGACTCGGACCTCGCATGGATCACCAGAAGGTCGGCCGACGCGAGCGCACGCGTCGTCAGCCAGCTCTTCCAGCCCGACGGCTCCTTGTCGGAGATGTTGTGACACTGGAAAACGACCCGCGCCGTACTCGGAAGGAGCGCGCGCATCACGAGGTACGGCAGCGCCCAGACCCAGACCCACCAGATGAAGATCACCGCGTCCGGTCGCTCGCTCCGCAGTCTCAGTCCTTCCCTGATCCAGGTGAACGGGTTCACGACGTCGATCGTGAACGCGGCGCTTTTCGGAGTCTTCGCTTCGAGAGATGGGTCGCGATCGTCGCTCCCGGGGTAGAAGATGCGGGGAAACTGCCGACTGAACGAGTGTATCGACACGTCGTGCGACTTCGCGAGCTCCTCCGCGAGGCGCGTCGTGCAATACGCGATGCCCGCGCGGTAGGGAAAGACGGGGCCGACGATCGCGAGCTTCACGAGGGGCCGCCCCGGGTGCCGGTCAGGATGTTGCGGAAGTGACGAAAACCGAAATGTCGAATGTCGAAGGAGGAATGAAGAATTAAGAATGAAAGGCAGGGAGCGGAGCTCAATTCTTCATTCCTCATTCTGCATTCGACATTCTACATTTCGGTTTCCGTGAAGCGATCGACGCTCGAGCATCAAGCGCGCGCAAGGGCGGTCAGGCTCTCCCACTCGTGCACGAACCTTCCGAGGTCGCGCTGGCGCGTCATGGCGACGATCGCGCGCGCGACGGTCGACGATTCGATCGCACGGTACTTCCTCAGGCCACCAGCGAGGAGGGGGTTGTAGAGCGGAGCAGCGATCTGCGCGAGATGTTCGCCGAACCTGCGCTCGCCGCGCTCACCGAGGAGAAGGCCGGGGCGGACGATGTCGACGCGCTGGAAGACGAGGTCGAAGAGGCGGTGCTCGACCTCGCCCTTCACACGGAGGTAGAAGTTCCGCGACGCTTCGCTCGCGCCGACCGACGAGACGAGGATCGCGTGCTTCGCACCGAGGTTCCTCGCGATGCGCGCGAGCCGGAGCACGAGCTCGCGATCGACGGCGAGGAACGCGGTCGGCGAGCCCGCGACCTTCATCGTGGTGCCGAGGCAGCAGACGTAAGTGTCGATACCGCCATCCGACGCGTCGCGGATTCGCTGCTCGAGAGCGGAATCGGAGTCGGGATCGGCGAGGTCGGCGACGACCGGAACGATCTTCGCGTCGGCAAAGCCGGGGTCACGGCGAACGGGAGCGACGATCGGGCCGACGATCGTCGGATCAGCGGCGAGACCGACCGCGACCTGCCGGCCGATGAGGCCGGTCGAGCCGGCGAGGAGGGTGCGTTTGGACATGGTCCGTGATTATTGCAGGTCCACGGGTGTCGGAGGGCGAAAGGCGACAGGCGAAAGGCGATGAGCAGGCTATGTGGAGTGCGAAAGCGCAGCTTTCGCCTCTCCTCGCCGAAGCGGAGCTTCGGCGCTGTAGCCAAGGCGTCTCGCCTTGGCGTGACTGCACGAGGGCGTGTTGTTGAGAACGGGGGCCAAGGCCGGAGGCCTTGGCTACAGGACCTCTACGCGTCGAGGAAGCTCGTCACGGTCGACGCGAAGTACTTGCCCCAGGTCTTCGGCTGGAAGACGAGCGAGGACGACATGAAGCAGGAGTGGGTGCAGTGGCACTCTTTCGCGGCGACCGACGCGCGCTGCCTGTCGGCTTCGGGCGAGAACCAGAGCTTGCCGAAGTCGTAGCCGACGTCACGCACGTTGCCGACCGCTTCGCGCAGTTCGCAGAGACGTACCTCGCCGCGTGCGTCGATGACGCCGGAGATCGTTCCGGCGAAGCAGGGAGTGACCTGCGTCTCTTCTTCGAGGACCCGCAGCTCGACCTGGCGCGAGTAGACCTTCACGAACTTCAGGAAGCCGTCGTATTTCGGGAACGTCTGCCAGTAGCGCTCGAGCCGCGGGAGAACCTCGCGGTAGCGGGCGGTCGTGATCGGCTGGATGTTCTTGTCGGGCTGGTCGCCGCGGAGCATCTCGAAGGAGTGGAACGAGATCTCCGGGAAGTCGCGCCTCACGGAGACGGTCAGCTCCTCGAGATCGTCAACGTTGAAGGTGCACAGGCACGTGTGCACATTGAGCGTGAAGTTAGGGAATCGCGACTTGAGCGCGGCGAGCTTCGCGTGCGTCGCCTTCGCTTTTTCGTAGCAGCCGGGGACGCCGCGGATCCAGTCGTGCTTCTCGCCGACGTGGTCGATCGAGATATTGACGACGATCTGCGTCGTCGGGCACTTCTCGAGGATCTGCTCCGCCTGTCTCGCGATCGAATCGGGCGAGACGGCGCCGGTCGGGATTGTGATCTGCTTCGCCCCCTTCTTCTTCGAGAGCGCCTCGCAGATCTCGGGAAGGTCGCGGCGCATGAACGGCTCGCCGCCGCTCATCACGACGAAGAGCAGGTCGTCGAGCGAGTCGATCGTCCGGATCAGCTCCTCGGTCGACAGCTCGTGCTCCTTCTCCTTCCGGAGCTGCTCCCAGTTGAAACAGGTGCGGCAGAACGAGTTGCAGTCGTACGTGAGGCCGAGGATCACGTAGACCGGCTTCATCCCGCGGCGGGAGACGAGATATCTGAGGTACTGCGCCTTGTCGGAGAACTTCATCGCGTTCGGCTGAGTGAACCTCGAGCACCGCGCGGGTGTTCCCGGAAGGAAGGCGAGAGGCGAAAGGCGAGAGTCGATGAGCGGGCGGGCTCTCGTAGCGCCCGCGTCCCGCGGGCCTGCTCGGCGGCGTCTCGCCGGCGAGCCAACTCGAACTGCCACGCGTGCGAAAACGCACGCGTGGATGCCGACGAGACGTCGGCGCTACGAAAAATCTGCCTGTTAATCGCCTCTCGGCTATCGCCTATCGCCTGTTCCTGCCGTCACCAGCCCCCAGCAGATCCCGAAGAAATAGGTCGCGTGATGGACGAGGAAGGCGAAGGGGATCAGCGGCCAGGCTGCGGGGCGCAGGCGCGTCGCGAGCCCGCCGAGGGCCAGTGTGATCACGAAGTAGGCGGCGAGCATGGCGATGGCGACCTTCGGGGCGATGATCGCGGCGGCGATGAAGATCAGGCCCGCGAGGAGCAGACCGATCACCTTCGGATTCCGGTATCGCTGCCCCGCGCTCACGAGCAGGCGTCCGGTCTTGACCCGGTAGCGCCATCTCTGCCGCACGTAAGGCCCGGGGAATGCGCGTCGCCGGTGATAGACGACGACCGCGTCGTGGTAGAGCACGCGCCCCTCGGCCATCAGAAGCTCGACGAGTGCGGTGTCTTCGCCGATGTAGCCGATCTCCGCGTCGAAACCTCCCGCCGCCGCGAACGCTTCGCGGCGTACGACGAGGTTCACGAGCGCGACGTCGTGAGGCGAGGTCAGATGGAAGATGCCTTTCCGCGATTCATGCGCGGCGACGCCGCTGCCGATCCAGCGCGTCGAGAGCAGCGTGTCGGAGACGAGCTCCGCGAAGGTGGAATCGGCGGGAGCGGGATCGGGACCACCGACCGCGAGCACACCGGGGTTGTCGTCGAGAAAGCGCGCGGCCTTTTCGAGCCAGTCTTCGCGCGCGACGGCGTCGTCGTCAATGAAGGCGAGATACTCTCCTCTCGCCTGTCCGGCCGCACGGTTCCGCCGAATTGCGGGGTTGCGCTCCTCCACGACGAGCAGCCGCAGTCGGGGGTCGGAGGGAAGCTCGACGCGCGACGCGGCGACGACGATGAGCTCGAGCAGCCGCTCCCCTTGCGCCAGCACCGACGCCACCGCGCGCAGCGCGTCGGGGCCCGGGCGATCCATCGGGATGATGACGGTGCAGCGGGGGCTGGTCGGCGGGAGGCTCATCTGGAGTGTGATACTTTAATCGACAGCCTCGGAGCGCGACGACACTAATCGACGCGCCCACATCAGATCGCACGAGGAGCCGTTGAAACTCGTCATCCAGATTCCCGCTTACAACGAAGAAGCGACGATCGCGAAGACGCTCGCCGACCTGCCCAAACGGATCGACGGCTTCAGCCGGATCGAGACGCTCGTCATCGACGACGGCTCGACCGACGGCACGGTCGCCGCGGCACGCAAGGCAGGGGCCGACCACATCGTCCGCCTCGTCAGCAATCGCGGCCTCGCCACCGCCTTCGTCGCCGGCATCGACGCCTCGCTCCGCCTCGGCGCCGACGTGATCGTGAACACCGATGCCGACAACCAGTACGTCGGCGCCGACATCGCGAAAGTGGTGAAACCGATCGTCGACGGAGCAGCCGAGGTGGTCATCGGCGATCGCGACGTGCAGCACTCACCGCACATGGGGCCGGTGAAGAAAGTGCTGCAGAAGGTCGGTAGCTGGGCGGTCGGCCTCGCTTCCGGCGTCGACGTTCCCGACGCGACGAGCGGGATGCGCGCCTTCTCGCGCGACGCCGCATATCAGATCAACGTCTTCAACCCGTTCACCTACACGCTCGAGACGATCATCCAGGCGGGCAACAGGAACTTCGGCCTGCAGTCGGTCGTCGTCGGAACGAACCCGCCGACCAGGCCTTCGCGGCTATACCGCGGCATCGCGAGCTACGTCCGGAAGTCGGTCGTCACGATGTTCCGCGTCTACGCCCTCTACAAGCCGCTGAAGACCTTCGTCCTGATCGGGGCGATCCTCTTCCTCGCGGGCGCCGCGATCGGCGGCCGCTTCCTCTGGTTCTATCTGACCGCGGGATCGACCGGACACATCCAGTCGCTGATCCTCGCCGCGGTGCTTCTCATTTCCGGTTTCCAGACGGCGCTCATCGGCCTGCTCGCCGACCTGATCTCGGTGAACCGCCGAATCGCCGAAGAGATCCTGATCCGGCAGAAGAAGATGGATCCCGCGGGGCTGAGCGGTCGGACGAATCGCGATCGCGAGAAGCACCACCACGGGCGGCGCGGACGCGTGGAACGCGAGCAGCCGCCCGAGCAGATCGAGACGCAGTGGGTCTGGCTGATCGACGAGGCGAAGCTCGATGCGCCGCCAGGCGAAGCAGAGCCGTCGAACGAGCCGCCGACCGGCCCGTCACGGCGGAGACGGCGGAGACGCCGGCGTCCGGGGGGACCGCCGCAGGGTGGCGAAGGTCCGGCTCCCATCGAGGAGAGTTAGGGCAGCCTCTGTAGCAAAGGCCTCCGGCCTTTGCCCCCGCGATCCACGACCAACGCTCGCGCACATCGCGAAGGCGTTGATTCGTGATGATGCGCAAGCTCAGAGGGGTCGGTGCGGGGGGCAGGGGCGGGACTCCCCGGCTACAGGCCGCCCCCTGCGCCGATCACTAATTGTCGTCGGGCGAGGGCGACCAGCTCTGAACGAACTGGCGCGTGATCGCCATGGCGAGGCGCAGCTCGCGCGGCACGTTGATCAGCGGGTGAATTGCGCCGTAGGTGTGGGTGGCCGACTCGATCACGACCATCGGCGCATTCTGCGCCAGCTCATGAAGGACCGTCGCTTCCTCGACCGGCACCGACTCGTCGGCCGCGCCATGCAGCACGAGTATCGGCAGCCTGCTCTCCGCGAGCGTCCTCGTGAAATCGAGCCGCTCGCGATTCGCGTCGAGATCGTCGAGAAGGCGCGTCGACACCCGCATCACCTGCTTCGTCCGGGCGTTTTCGAACTCCATGAACCCGTCGCGGCGCCAGCGCTCGACGGTCGCATCGTCCCAACGATGCAGCTTCGCGATCGAGCTCCAGGTGATCACCCCGGTGACTCCTTCGATCTCGCGCGACCCGAGGATCGCGATCGCGCCGCCGCGCGAGTGGCCGAAGAGGAAGAGAGGCAGCTCCCAGAGTCCTTCGCCCTTGCGGGCGTGCGCCACGACGCGGGTCAGGTCATCGACTTCGATCGAGTAGGTGTCATCCGCGAAGAGATCGAGCCTGTCGAACGTCTCCGAGCCTTCGGTGATGCCGCCGCGCGACATGTCGAAGCGACACGACGCGATGTGGGACGCGGCGAACGCCTCGCTCGTCCAGGGGAAGAAGCCCCACTCCTTGAATCCCTTGAAACCATGAACCGTCACGACGAGCGCGATCGGAGCCTCGGGAATCTCGAGCACGCCACGGATCGGCAGTCCCTCGGCGGAAAGAATCTCGAAGTGGGTTTTCGAGTGCCCGGTCACGAGCGGGGATTGTACGGGATTTCGGAAGGAGATTCCGGATTTCGGGGGCCGATCGTGTAGCCAAGGCCTCTGGCCTTGGCCCGTTCGCAAAGATGCCACCTTGCGAGGTTGTGCCAAGGCGAGACGCCTTGGCTACACATGGCTCCTCGCCTGCTTTGGCCTCTGACCTTTGACCTCTGGCCTGCCTCTACACGTTGAACCGGAAGAGAATCACGTCGCCATCCTCGACAACGTACTCCTTGCCTTCGCTGCGCATCTTCCCTGCCGCCTTCGCGCCCTGCTCCCCGCCGTACGCGATGAAGTCGGCGTACGCGATCGTCTCGGCGCGGATGAAGCCGCGCTCGAAGTCGGTGTGGATCTCGCCGGCTGCCTGCGGCGCCTTGAAGCCGACGTGGATCGTCCAGGCGCGCGCCTCTTTCGGCCCCGCGGTGAAGAAGGTCTCGAGGTTGAGCAGTGTGTACGCGGAGCGGACGAGCGTGTTGAGACCCGGCTCCTCGAGCCCAAGGTCTTCGAGGAAGTGCTGACGTTCGTGCTCGTCGAGCTGGACGATCTGCGATTCGATCTCCCCCGCGAGCACGACGATCTCTCCCTTGCGCTCGGTCGCGACCTTGCGAAGGCTCTCGACGTGAGGAGTCTCCTTGCCGATGTCTCCTTCCGCGACGTTTGCAACATAGAGCACCGGCTTCATGGTGAGGAGGTTCACCTGACGAAGGAGCTCGCGCTCGTTCTCGTCGAACTCGGCGGAACGGAGAGGCATCCCCTCTTCGACGACCTTCTGCGCCTTCTGGAGAGCCGCGAACTCTGCGACCGCTTCCTTCTGTCCAGACTTCGCCACGCGCGAGACGCGGTCGGCTCGCTTGGTGATGGTGTCGAGGTCGGCCAGCAGCAGCTCGGTCTCGATGATGTCGACGTCGCGGGCGGGGTCCACCGAGCCTTCGACGTGGACGACGTTCGAGTCGTCGAAACAGCGGACGACGTGGATGATGGCGTCGGTCTCGCGGATGTTCGCGAGGAACTGGTTGCCGAGCCCCTCGCCTTTGCTTGCGCCCTTCACGAGGCCGGCGATATCAACGATTTTCACGTCGGTGTAGATGATGGCTTTGCTGCCGGTAAGGCGCGCGACCTCGTCGAGACGCTTGTCGTGGACCGGCACGATGCCGACGTTCGGCTCGATCGTGCAGAAGGGATAATTCGCGCTCTGCGCGCCCGCCGCGGTAAGGGCGTTGAAGATGGTCGACTTGCCTACGTTCGGCAGACCTACGATACCCGCACTGAGACCCATGCGCCCGATTCTCCGTTGTTGGGGGTTGGTGGCGTGGCTTGCGATCCGGATCGCCGTTCAGCGAAGATGGCAGCATCGCGCCGCGTCCAAAGAAGGCCTCGAGCCATCGATCTATTCCTGACGGGAGAACTCAGTGAAAAACGCCAGACTTTCCACCATGCTCGCATCCGCGGGACTCGCTCTCGCACTGGCGGCCTGTCAGAGCGAGGTCGACGACAAGACGGCGGCCGGCGTCGCCGAACCGCCGCCCGTAGCTGCCACGACGACCGCGACCGCCGCTCCGGGCACCGACGTGGCCGTGAGCCGCGAGACGAGCCGCATCGAGTTCGTCGGCGCGAAGGTCACCAGGGATCACAAGGGGGGCTTCAGCGATTTCAGCGGGTCGCTCTCGTGGGTCGACGGCAAGCCTGTGTCGGTGACCTTCGAGATCGGCATCGACTCGATCTTCACCGACACCCCGAAACTCACGGCGCACCTGAAGACCGCCGACTTTTTCGACGCCGCGCAGTTTCCGAAGGCGACGTTCAAGTCGACGTCGATCATCGAAGCTCCCGCGGACAGCAAGGACATAGCCACGCACCTCATCAGGGGCACGCTCACGATGAAGGGTATCGAGAAGGCGATCGTGTTCCCGGTCTCCGTCACGTCCGATGCCAGCGGCCTCGAGGCGAAGGCGGTATTCACGATCAACCGGCAGGACTGGGGCATCGCATACAAAGGCATGCCCGACGACCTGGTCAGGGACGACGTGCTGATCAAGCTCGACATGAAGTTCCCGCCGGCGCCAGCGGCTCCCGCTCCCCCGGCCGCACCGGCTACGAAGGGATGATGGCTTCGCGATGATCAGAGAACTCGATCCGATCGAAGCTCGCGTCCTCGGTTCGCTTCTCGAAAAGCAGCAGGCGACTCCCGAGTCGTACCCGCTGACGTTGAACGCCCTCCTGCTCGCCTGCAACCAGAAGACGAGCAGGGAGCCGGTGAGCGACTACTCCGAGGCCGAGATCGAAGACGCCCTCGCGCGGTTGCAGCGGGAGAAGCTCGTCTGGAAGGTGACCGGCGGTCGGGTCGCGCGCTGGGACCACAATTTCGAGGGAGCCCTCGAGATCAGTCGCGAGTCGAAAGCGCTCCTCACGGTGATGCTCCTGCGCGGCCCGCAGACGCTCGCCGAGCTCCGGACTCGCACCGACCGGCTCCACGAATTCGAGTCCACCGAAGAGATCGAGACGAACCTCCGCGTTCTCTCGAGGCGCGAGGAGCCGCTCGTGAGACAGCTCGAGCGTCAGCCGGGACAGAAAGAGCCGCGATGGGCTCACCTCCTCTCCGGCGAGCCCGCGATCCCCGCGTACGAGGAACCTCCCGCCCGCGTGAGACAGAGCGCAGGGTCAGGTCTCGAAGATCGGATCGCCGCGCTCGAGGAGTCGGTCGCGAAGCTCGCGGATGAGCTGTCGGAGTTGAGGCGGAACCTCGGGGCGTGAGACGGAGAGTTGTTAGTTGTTAGTTGTTACTTGTGCTGAGTACTGAGTGCTGAGTATCAAGTGGTGAGTACTGCGTGAGCACTGAGTTGTGAGTATTGGACGACGGCCGCGGAAGCGGCCGCTTCTAATTAGCCCCGCCCGTGAGGGCGGGGTTCATGCGTTCGTAGGCTCATTCCGAGCCGCGGCAGCGGCGACGTCTGATTCCCCCGCGCGTGAGCGCGTGGTTCGTCGAACCCGACGGGCAAATCAGAATGGCGCCGCTGACGCGGCGCCGAATGGCTTTCCGGATCCTGCTTCCCCGCCCTTACGGGCCAATGGCCTTAACTTAGGGAACGAAACCCTGAAGTTAGAACGATGAACGATGAACTGCGAACCCAGAAACCCCCACCCGGTGCCCTTTTCTGGGTTCAACATTCAGCGTTCTGCGTTCTAACTTCAGGGTTTCGTTCCCTAAGTTACCGCCGTTGCCCTTGCGGGCGGGGCTATTTAGAAACGGCCGCTTCCGCGGCCGCCGACTTTGACAAGTCGCCAAGTCTATCGAACCAATATCGAGCACTCAGCCTGTCTAACAACTAACAACTAAAAACTAACAACTCCCCTAACAACTCCCTACCCTCACTCCTCGACCCGATCCCACAGCCTCGACGTCACCTGGAACAGCGCAATCGCGCCGAGGCTGAGCATCGCGGCGCCGAGGAATGCGGGCGCGTAGCCGAAGTGCTGGATGACCGCTCCGAGCACGGCGGAGCCGAGGCCGATCCCGGAGTCGAACGCCATGATCACGTTGCCGAAGATCGCGGCGCGCCGCGACGGGTCGGTGCGTCCCATGATGAAGCTCATGAAGGTCGGGAAGGCGATGCCGAGGCCCGTTCCGTAGAGCGCGGCGGCGACGATCAGCCAGCGCTTCGACTCCCCCAGCGCGAGGACGACAAGCGCGATCGCGATCCCGACGATCGCGGGATAGAGCATCACCTTCGGCTGAATCCGGTCGGAGAAGGGGCCGATGACGAGGCGCGAGACGAGAATCATCAGCGCGAAAACGCTGAAGAAAAGCGACGGGGGATCGATCTTCCGCTCCACCGAGAGAAGCGCCACGTAGCTCGTGAGGCCGCCGTAGCCGAACGAGACGGTGGTCAGGCTCAGCGCCGTGACGAATACCTTCGGCGCGATGATCTCGTTGATCCGGGGGAAACGCGTACCCGGGCGCGGCTCGTCGTGAGGCAACAGCGCGGCGGTCGCCGCCATGACCACCGACAGCCCTGCCATCACGAAGCACATCACGTTCCAGCTGATGTGATAGAGCCGCAGGCCGATCAGCGGAGCCACGGCGATCGCGACCGTGCTCGCCATGCCCCAGTACGCGAGACCTTCGGTGCGGCGCGACGACGGGATCAGGTTCGCCATGATCCCGCCGCTCGCCGTAAGGATGCCCGACCAAAGCACGCCGTGAACCACGGCGACCGCGAGCAGCAGCGAACGGTCGGTGACGACCGCGTAGAGCAGCGAGAAGCCGATGAAGGCGATCGAGGCCGCGATCGCCAGGCGCCGCCGCCCGACATGGTCCGCGATCGAGCCGGTCAGCGGTGCCGAGAGCGCCGCGGCCGCGGTGTAGAGCCCGAGAAAAAGCCCCGCCTCCCCTTTGCTTCCGCCAAGCGCGATGATCCTGAACGGGACAGTCGGGAAGAGCTGGAACGCCGAGAGAAAGGTGACGAAGCTCAGTCCCCATAGATTGAAGAACGTCAGGGTGAAAAGCTTCTCGCGAGGCGCAGCCGGCGATTCGGAAGTCACGCGGCGAATGATAAGGCAGGCGAGAGGCGAGAGGCGAAAGGCGATGAGCAGTCATATGGAGTGCGAAAGCGCAGCTTTCGCCTCTCCTTGCGGAAGCGAAGCTTCCGCGATGGAGCCTTCCCCTCCAACCAGCGCCGAAGCTGCGCTTCGGCGAGGAAGAGCGAAAGCTTCGCTTTCGCACTCCACATGGTCCCTCGCCTGCTCATCGCCTTTCGCCTCTCGCCCCTACTCGCCTTCGCCCTTCCGCGCGTGCCGCCGCTGCCACGCCGCGACGGCCCACGATGTGAGCGCGACGCCGGCGAGGCCGACGATGACGAGCGACGGCCAGTCGCGGCGGATGAAGCTCTTGCCGAGCGACACGGCTCCCGCGGCGAAGGGAAGCTCCGCGATCGCGAGCGCGGCGACGTAGAGCCAGAAGGGGTAGCGGAGGAGCCCTAACAGGTAGCCGGGGATCTCCGAAGGCAGCGCGAGCTGAAACAGCAGGACGAGCGGAAAGCTCGCCTCCTTCGAGAGGCGCCCTTCGTAGCGCCTCAGCTTGTCGGGATCGATGAGCCACATCACGACGCGCCTGCCGAGAAGCCGGCCGACGCCGTACGCGGCGACGCCGCCGAGAAGCCAGCCGACCCAGAGAAGGAAGAACGTCAGGTTCGCTCCCCAGACGTAGACGCCGAACGGCACGAGGACCGCCGACGAGAGGAACGCGAGCATCGCGGAAAGCGCCGAGAAGAGGATGAAGACGACGACACCCCATCCTGGACGGCGCACGATCAGCCCCTGCACCGCTGCGAGCACGTCGTCGAGCTCGCCGAAGAGCGCCTCCGAGCGTGCCGCGACGACGGCGAGACCGACGAGGATCAGTACTGCGAGGAGCCGTCGCCAGTGGTGAACGAGCAGAAGTATCGCCTTGCGCCGTCGCATCGAGTCGGGGAAATCTCCCTCAGCGCCGCCATTCTATCGGGAACGGCGATTCGCCGGTTCAAGGCCGCGTAACGACCCGGGCCCCGCCCCTTTCGCGCATGTTGCTACAATCGCTCCAATGCCGGCCTCGAAGAGCAAGCTCGCCCCCCACCCCGATCTCACTGATTACTACGCGCGCGCCGAGGAACGCCCGAAGTTCGTCCGCGACATCTTCGACACGTGCGCCCCCTGGTACGAGTGGATGATCGCCGCGCCGTCGTTCGGCAGCGGCACCTGGTATCGCGCCGACGCGCTCAAGAGGCACGGATGGCGCGAGGGGATGCGCCTTCTCGATCTCGCAACCGGCACGGGCGTCGTCGGCCGCGCCGCCCTCGACGTGACCGCGGGACGCGGACGTGTCGTCGGCGTCGATCCGAGCATCGGCATGCTCCTCGAGGCGCGCGAGGGGCCGCTCCGCTCACGACTCGTGCAGGCGACCGGCACGAGCCTTCCATTCGCCTCGGGCTCGTTCGACATGATCAGCGTCGGCTTCGCGATGCGGCACTTCGGCGATCTGAACGCCGCGTTCGTCGAAATGCGCCGCGTCCTCGCCCCGGGCGGCACCCTGCTCGTCATGGAGATCACGCCGCCGCGTTCCCGCGTCGCCAGAACCGTTCTCGGCGCTTACATGGGGAGCGTGGTGCCGCTTCTCACGCGACTCCGGACGGGAAGCGCCGAAGCCGCGAAGCTCATGCGCTACTACTGGGACACCACGAAGCACTGCGTGCCGCCCGAGACGATCCTCGGCGCGTTGCACGAGGCCGGCTTCCCCGCGCCGCGCCGCGACGTGCAGCTCGGAATCTTCAGCGAGTACACGGCCAAGGCGTAGAGCAGGCCAGAGGCCATAGGCCATAGGCCAAAGCAGGTAGAAGCGGGCCAGAGGCCGTCGGCCAAAGGCCAGCGCAGGCGGGGCTGGACGACGAGTCCTCGTCGTTGATCGGGATGCCCGAACGAGTTGTCGCCCTGAGAAGCGATCCTGCGGAACGGGTGAGCGCCGAAGAACCTCGCAGGCTTCGATCAGAGTGCCAGGGGCTCGGGAGTTGTCGCGCCGCTGAAGCGGCGCCTGTAGTCCGCGAGCGCGCCTAACCCCCGGCTGAAGCCGGGGGCTACCGATGTCTCGTCGCTTCGCGACGAATTACCGGTCGGAATACACCTGATTTGACTGTAAAGAAAGGAAGAGTCCCTGCGACTCTCGCACGCACTCCGCATGCCTGCTCTGGCCTCCGGCCTATGGCCGATGGCCTGACTCATCGCCTCATCGCCTGCTTTGACCTTTGACCTCTGACCTTTGACCTGCCTCGAACGCGATCTTCGACGCTGCCAGGTCGATCTGCGGTCCGAGCTCCCAGATGTTCCGGTATCCGTAGCTGTATAGCGCGACGAAGGTCGAGAGGTTGAGCGACGCGGTCGGGATCTTCGTGGGGAAGGGGCCCTCCGCGCCGCTGAAGTTGTTGTTGCAGTAAATCAGGACGCGTGTCGATTTGTCGGGAATGAGCGAATGCAGGCTCGCGACGGCGATGTCGGGAAAGCTCAGGTTGATCGCGCCCTTCACGTGCAGCTCGTCGTACTTCTCCCGGCTGCGCGCGTCGAGGACGATCGTCCCCGGCTCCCGGCTCATCGCGACGAATTCCTCTTCGGTGAGGCGTCTCCCCTCGCGGTACGCCGCCGCCTCACCCGCCGTGCGCAGATAGCCCTGCATGTCGATGGCCGGGTTCGCGATCGGGCGCCGAGGCTCATCACCACGGCCGGACGACGCGCTGAGTGCGACCAGGAGCAGAAACGCTGCGGCTCGAGTCATCATGAATCCTCCCGTTCGCTGAGGTGGCTCGCCGTCGTGATCTGGATCGGATCGACACCGTGACTCCGCAGCGCTTTCAATTGTGACGCCCGGCAGCGCGGCGGGTTTCGGGCCGACTCGCGCATGATTCAGCGGGGGCAAAGGCCAGAGGCCTTTGCTACAAGGCGCCTCGTCGCCAAGGCGTCCCGCCTTGGCGAACGACACGAGCTGCGCCCGCAGCATGTCGTGCCGCTTCCCCGGGAGCTCCCTGCTAACCAATGTCGCGCAACTCTTGTCTCTTAGAACAGTCAGGGTGGCGTGTCGGGCCGATTCGAACCGTCGCGTAAGGCGTGACGAACGCGCAACACCTGAGAGCGCAGCGGTGCGATTCGGAAACTTCGCCCCTAGACTTCCGAAGGTATTTGCCAGGGGAGAGCTCAGCATGCGACCGAAGATGACCGTAGCCGCCGTCTGCATGACGGCTTCGATACTCGCCGCCGCTGTTTACGCCGAACCTGGCGCAGCTCCGATCGGCGTCAGCCGCGCGACCGGCGAGATCCGCGTCGACGGCGAGCTCGACGACGCCGCGTGGAAAGACGCGACCCGCATCGACACCTGGTACGAGACGAACCCCGGCGACAACATCGAGCCGAAGGTGAAGAACGTCGGCTGGATGACCTACGACGAGAAGTACTTCTATGTCGCCCTCGAGTTCTTCGACCCCAACATCAAGGCGCTTCGCGCGCCCTACGCCGACCGCGACAGCGTCGGCTCGCCGAACGACTACGGCGGGATCATCCTCGGCACGAGCGGCGACGGCAAGACCGCGATTCTCTTCCTTGCCAACCCGCGCGGCATCCAGTACGACGCGATCACGAGCGACACCTCCGGAGAAGACTCGGCTCCCGATTTCTTCTGGGACTCCGCGGCACGAGTCCACGAGGATCGCTGGACGCTCGAGATCCGCATCCCCTTCTCCTCTCTGCGTTATCCGGAGACCGGCGATCAGAAGTGGACCGCGATCCTCTACCGGAACTACCCGCGCGACCGGCGCTACCAGATGTTCACTGCGAAACTGCCGCGCGACGTCTCTTGTTTCGTCTGCAGCTACACTCCCCTGACCGGCATCGAAAAGCTTCCGGCTGCGGGCGGACTCGTCGCCGCGCCGTTCGTGACCGCGAGCGAGACGAGCCTCCCCGAGGACGGCCTCGGTTCGCCGCTCGAGAGCCAGGGAACGGACTTCGAAGCCGGCCTCGACGCGAAGTGGACGCCCAACGCGAACACGGCGATCGACGCGACGATCAATCCCGACTTCTCGCAGATCGAGTCGGACGTCGCCGTCATCACGACGAACGAGCGCTTCGCGGTCTTCCTCCCCGAAAAGCGTCCCTTCTTCCTGGAAGGAAAGGACCTCTTTTCGCTGCCTCTGAACGCCGTCTACACGCGGACGATGAACGACCCTCGCTGGGGTCTGCGCGGGACGGGCAAGTCGGGCAACGCGACCTACACCGCGCTCGTCATCGACGACGAGGGGGGCGGCCTCGTGATCATGCCGGGCGCGAACAACTCGAGTTTCGCCGAGGCGGACTTCAGCTCGAAGAACCTCGTGGCGCGCGGACGCTACGACCAGGGGCTGTCGTTCGGCAGCTTCCTCGTCACCGACCGCGAGATCGAGGGCGGGGGCCACAACCGGGTGATCGGCCCCGACCTCCAGTGGCGGCCTAACGAGCAGGACACGGTGACGGTGCAGTTTCTCTACTCCGACAGCGAGACGCCGAACCGCCCCGACCTCGCCGACGAATGGAACGGGCAGAAGCTCTCGGGACACGGAGCGAAGGTCGAGTGGTCGCGCGGCACGCGCACCTACGATTTCTACGGCCAGTACCTCGACATCGGCGACGACTTTCGCGCCGACCTCGGCTTCATTCCGCAGGTTGGAGTCCGCGAAGGCTTCTTCGAGGGAGGCTGGACGTTCTACCCGAAGGGCTTCTTTTCCCGCATCCGCACCTTCGTCTGGGCCGACTACACCGCCGACCGCGACGGGAACGTCGTCTACCAGGAGGTCAATCCGGGCGTCGGGATGGACGGGCGCTGGAACTCCTTCATGCGATTCTCACTCGCCTCGGGCAAGGTCGAGGCGGGACACGGGCCGATCGACCGAACTCGTCTCTTCTACACGTTCCAGGCGAATCCGGGCCGCATCGTCAATCGGCTCGACCTGAACGGATGGGTGGGAGAGGAGATCGATTTCGCGAATTCTCGTCCCGGTGACGGTGCGAAGATCGCGTTCAACGCGACGATCAGGCCGACCGACCATCTCGAGCTCGTCGCGAACACCGAGTACCGGTTTCTCGACGTCGAGCACGGCAAGCGCCTCTTCGACGCGCAGGTCGAGCGCCTCAAGGCGACCTACACGTTCAACTCGCGCTCGTATCTCCGGCTCATCGGTCAGCACGTGCGTACCGACCGCGATCCGTCGCTTTATTCATTCCCCGTCGACGAGCACTCGGGCACGCTCGACCTCTCGGCGCTCTTCGCCTACAAGCTCAACTGGCAGACGGTCTTCTTCCTCGGCTACGGCGACCAGAGCGCGCTGACCGACGCGGAGGAGTTCGAGCCTGCCGCCCGATCGGCATTCCTGAAAGTCTCGTACGCCTTCCAGATGTAACCGGGAGCCGTCGTCCGCCTCCCTCGCCGCGCCGCACGTTTCGTGGCTGGCGAGAAGGCGACCCGTCGCGTCCCCGCGCAGTCGTTCGGCGTCCTATACTTCTCGATATGCCGCGAAACGACGACCCGACGCGCAGGCTCGGCCCGAACGATACGCAGGAGATCATCGAACGGGCCATCGTGCTGAGCGACCCGCTCGATCCACTGATCGGCGAGCTCATCGGCGGGCGCTACCAGTTGCTCGCGATGGTCGGCCGCGGCGGCTTCGGCCGGGTCTACCGTGCCCGCGACCTTAAGCTCGACCGGATGATCGCCGTCAAGCTGATGACCGAGCCGGGCGGCAGCACCGATCACGAGGCGCGACTCCGCGTGCTACGCGAGACGCGCGCGAACGCCCGGCTGCAGCATCCGCACATCGTCACTCTCCACGACGCGGGCGAGGACCCGCGCGGGCTCTATCTCGTTCTCGAGTACGTCGCGGGCACGTCGCTCGACGCGGTGCTCGCCGGCGGTCCGCTCCCTGCCGAGCGGGCAGCAGAGATCCTCCGCGAGTGCGCCGGAGCACTGGCCGCAGCGCACGCGCAGGGAATCATCCATCGCGACATCAAGCCGGCGAACATCCTCATCACCGAGAACGGCAGCGTGAAGATCGCGGACTTCGGCATCGCGCGGCTGCTCGGCGAGTCGCATACCACCGATCGCGGCAGCATCGTCGGCACTCCGAACTACATGGCGCCCGAACAGATCGACGGCCGCGGAGTCGGCCCGGCAGCCGACATCTTCGAGCTCGGCTGCGTCGCGTACGAGATGATCTCGGGACGCCCGCCGTTCCATGGAGGGACACCGTCCGAGGTCATCGGGCGGATCCTCAAGGGACTCCCCGATCCGCTCCCACCCCTGGCGGCCAGCACCGCGCCGCTCGTCGACCTCATCACGCAGATGCTCAAGAAGAGCGCCGCCGACAGGCCGCTCCCCTCCGCGATCATCGAGGCGATCGACTCGTGGCGCGCCGGCCAGGGCGAGTCGCGACCGCGAATTCGCCGCCGGATCACGATCGACTGGAGAGTCGCTCTCGCCGCGCTCGCGTTCGCGCTGCTCATCGGCGGAATCATCGCAGTCCGTTACCTGCGACGGGCGGACACAGAGGGCGCAGCCTCGCCTCCTCCCTCGCCCACCGTCGTCCAGCGCGCGTCGGTGGAACGCTCGGCGCCACCATCCATCGTTCGCAAGAGCGTGACCTTCTCGAATCGCGACAACGTCTTCCGCTTCCTCGACTTTCTCGGCCACGATCGCCAGCAGGTGACAAGACTCGATGACCTGACCCTCCGGCTCGACGGCCCGGCGGAGGAAGTCGACAAGCGCATCGAGGAAGCGCGGATCATCGACTCGATGCCCGGGCAGCGATTCGATTTCGGGCACAACCTCCTGAGGGACGGCCTCGCGTCGGATCAGGCCGTATCCGTCGCCCTCGCTCGGATTTCCGCCGACGAGCTCGTCGAGCTGTTCGCCTGGTCGACCGGTTGGCCCGTGGTGCAGCGCCACGATTTCCTCGACCTCGCGGCGCGTCTTGGGCCGCTCCGGGTCGAGGCGCGCGCGCAGTCGTGGGATCTCATCGTCGCGAAAGTCCTCGACGTCGCGGGCGCCGAGGCGATCCGCATCGAGTCGTCGTGGCTCATCGTCCCGAAGGGTGCGGGCGTCCGCGAGCCGCTTCGAGTTCTCGCGATCTACGAAGGCTCCCGGCCCGATCGGCGCCTGGAAGAGACGATTACAGCATTCGCCGCGCAGGGCGCGGTCATGCTGAAGGACGAAGTATCGACGCCTCGAGGGCTCATCGTCGTCGCTCCGTCGCGTGTGATCGTCGCGCTGCGAAGCCGTCTCGCGACGAAGGAGCACGATGGCTTGCGCCTCGTGGAGCCGCCGGTCTTCTCGGGCAAGCCGATGTCGCTTCGCGTGCGCGACGCGAGCTGTGCCGAGCTCGTGGCGCTGGCGGGCGGCGCTTCCGCAAACCCGTCGGGCGAACGGATCGCCGCGACGGTGTCCGACGTTCCGAGCGACGAGATGCTCGCCGTCGCGCTCGCCTCAGGCGACGAGGGAGCTCGGCTCCAGGGCGAGGAACCGTTCGTCGATCTCGTCGCTTCGACCACGAGCCGACCCCCGTCGTTCTACGCTCCCCTCGCCACGCTCGCGGGCGAGCGCGGAGCGCTCGTCGCCGACGAGGGCGCAAAGGCGGTGAAGCTGCATGGAAACGCGACCGACGCGGAATCGCTCCGTCGCGCGATCGTCGCCATCGACGCGATGCTCGCGTCGCGCTGAACCGGCGCGTCCCGGCGACTCACACCTTCTCGCCTCATCCGTGTAGGATCGCGCGAGCGCCCTGAGCCGCGGCCGCCCCTCCGCGGCAGCCTCGAGGCCATGCGAGGGAGACTTGAAATGATCCGACGAATTCTCGCCCTGACGGCCCTGACCTGCGCTCTCTCGTCGCCAGTGGCGCGCGCCGACGATCAGCCCCCCGCATCGGTCGAGGAGCGGCTCCGCCGCCTGGAGGAGGGCTACGATCAGCTCCGCAAGGTGAACGAGGCCCTCCTCCTCGAGAATGCGAACCTCCGCAAACAGCTCGACACCGTCTCCGCGGACGTGAAGCAACCCGTCGTCACCCCCGCGGGCAAGTCGGCGAAGCTCCAGTTCGGCGGCTTCGTGCAGGTTCAGGGCGAGGCGGGTGACGCCGTGACCGGGCGCTTCATCGACGAGAACGACCGCATCTTCGTCCGTCGCGCGAGGATCGGCATGGGAGGCAATTTCACGGAGAAGGTCGACTACCGCCTCGAGGGAGAGTTCGCGGGCTCGCTGGGCGCTTCGAGCGCGATGCGCGCGCAGATGACGGACGGCTACATCACGTTTCTGACTTCGCCCGCGTTGATGATTCGCGCCGGCCAGTTCAAGACGCCGTACGGCTACGAGCAGCTTTACTCCGACACGAAGCTGATGACCCCGGAGCGATCCACGGTGAACGATTTTCTCACGGTCGGCCGGCAGCTCGGAGTCCAGCTCGCGGGCGATCTCGCCTCGAAGCGTGTCGGCTACGCCATCGGCGCGTTCAACGGCAACGCATCGAACACGAGCGTCAACGACGACGACAGTTTCATGATCGCCGCACGGCTGTCGTCGTACCTGGTTGGAGATGCCGCCGCGCCGCGAAATCTGCGCCTCGGCGTCAACGGCTACACGTCGGACGACACGTCGGTCGCCATTCCTCCGGTGTTCGGCGTCGACTCCACCCCGGGTAGCCCGGCGCGCGACAACATCTTCGCAGGCAACCGCACCGCCTGGGGCGTCGACACTCAGTTCGTCTCCGGGAGGACCGAGCTCTGGGCCGAATACCTTTCGACCGAGCTCGAACCCGACGACAAGCTGCCTCGCGACCGCTTCACAGCTTCCGGGTGGTACGCGCAGGCAGGCTACTTCGCGATTCCGTCGACGCTCCAGCTCGTCGGCAAGTACGAGTGGAGCGAGCCGTCTGATGAGGTCGCGAACGACGACTTCGACGTCTACTGGCTCGGCGCGAACTGGTACCTCAAGTCGCACGACATCAAGCTTCAGCTCTTCTACGCGCTCGACGACGGCGCGGGAGCCGACGGCTCCGGCCGCATCATCGCGCGAGTTCAGACGATCTTCTGAGACGGAGGGTCGGTCTGCCTGACGACGCGATTTACTCTCGAGCCGCCTCGCCGCTGCTCGCGATCACGTTCGCGCGCGCGTAGTCCATCTCCTCGAGCGTGGAGACGATCGCGAGCCTCGCCTCGCGGACGAGCAGCAGGCTCCCGTAGAGCAGGGCAAACGCGCCGGTGATCCCCGGCACGATCGCGACGATGTTCCAGAACGAGAAGAGCACGACCGCGGCGACGCCGAGGCTCGTCGTGACGAACAGGCCGATCGACGCGTAGAGCGTCGTGAGCGCGGTTCGAAGCATCTCGGCGCGCTGCGCGAGCTGCATGAGCTGGCTGCCGATCAGCGCCGCACGACGGGCGACGAGCGCCTTCCCGCCGGGAGCGGTCGACTGCTCCGCCTCCGCGGAGAGCGTGCGCACCCGGTCGACCACCCGGCTCAGCCGGTTCGACGTCGAGAGGACGAGCGTCCCCGAAGCTGAGATCAGAACGGCAGGGGTGATCATCGCGCCGAGAACTTCTCCTGCAGCCGTGTTCATGACCGACATGATACGCGCGCGCCGTCCGCACGGAAGGCATCCCACAGGCTGGCACCCTGCTTGCTTCGGAACGCACGGAGGCCTCGGCCGACTTGATGACCGGCGCCTCGAGAGGAGAGGCACCCCATGCGAAAGACTCTCGTCCCACTTCTATTTGCGGCCATGCTGGCCTGCCTCTTCCCCCGCTCGGCCGCAGGAGAGGTCACGTTCGGCCTGCGCGCCGGCGAATACACCGACATCGAGGAGCCGATGATCGGCGTCGAGATCCTCACGAAGATCGCCCCCCGCTGGTTCTTCAATCCGAACATCGAATACGTCTTCGTCGACCGCGGCGATCTCGTCACGTTCAACGCCGACGTGCACTACGATTTCGCCACACGCGCGCCGGTGCTCGTCTGGGCCGGCGGCGGGCTCGCGGTCGTCCACGAGAACATCGTCGAGAGCGACACGAACCTCGGGGCAAACCTCCTCGGCGGGGTCGGCTGGCGCGTCGGTGAGGTCATTCCGTACGTCCAGGTGAAGGCGCTCCTGGGCGATCGCGACGACCTCGTCATCGCGGGAGGAATCCGATTCTGAGGAAGAGCTTACAACGCCGATTGAACTAATTGCCGGAAGGCGGCGATCGAAGCGCGCGTCGTCGACGAACCCGCCGCCTTACGGAATCGCGACCGGCAGAAGCTCGCAGCTGAAGGTCGTCCCCGCGACGTCGAGGTAGAGGTGCCGCTCCGTCACCGAGAGCGACATCTTCGTCCGGCGTTCGACGAGCGGCACGATGCCGTCGATGAAGGTACGCTCGAAGGCGTAGATCGGGATCTCCTCGCGCTTGTGGATCTTCTGCCCGGCGAGCTGCGGAAGGTACTGGCGCAGCTCCTTGTGCGTGTAGACGGCGACGCGATCGCAGAGTTTGCTCGCCTTGTGAAGCCGCTCCGCCGCCGGCGCGCCGACGTCGATCCAGGCCGTGAGCCTCCCGGTCGGATCCTTGATCCAGATCGCCGGCTCGTCCGTCGTCGATAGCCCGCGCGTCATCTCGATCCCCTCGGTGTATTCGAGGCAGTAGGCCAGCACGCGGACGAGCATGTACTCCGCCGTCTCCGACGGATGCTGCGCGACCTTGACGTCGAGCGTCTCGTAGACCCCGCGATCGACATCCGCGAGCTCGACGACGAAGTTGAAGACGGTAGAGGTGAGGGCCATACGTTCAGAAGGCGAAAGGCGAGAGGCGAAAGGCGATAAGTAACCGCGGCAGGGTAACAGGGTTTCGTGAATCGTGTGTCAAGGCGAAAGCCGAAAGGCGAGAGGCGATGAGTAACCGCGGCAGGCTAACAGAGTTTCGCATTTCGCGTTTCCCGCCTGCTTGTCGCCCTTCGCCTCTCGCCTTCCGCCTCTGCTCTACAGCGCGTGCCTCGCCACGCCTTCCGCCTCACCCGAGGCGACGGGCCCCTGAAGGCTGAAACCCTGCGCGTAGGTGAAGCCCAGCTCGGTCAGGGAAGCGCGCAGGTCGGCATTCTCCAGCCCCTCCGCGGTCGCCGGCTTTCCGAACGCAGAGGCGATCTGCACGAGCCGCCGAACCCGCATCCTTCCCTCGTCGCTGCCGATCGAGGCGATCAGCGCCTGGTCGACTTTGAAGGAATGAACCGGAAGCTGGTCGAGGAGCGAAAGCGGAAGCGGGCCCGTGCCGAAATCGTCGACACATACGCCGACTCCGTAATGCGTGAGGAGCTCGCGGTGCGAGAGCAGATGATGCCCCGCGCGCGTGAGGCTCGTGGTGTTGACGTCGAGCAGCAGCTTCGAGCCGTCGATCTCTCCCGCGGTGAGGAGCGCCGCAAGCTCGTCGAAGAAATCGGGGAAGCCGAGCTGGCGCTCCGCCACGTTGAGGCAAACCGACAGGTCGCGCGTTCCCGGCTTCGACTGCCACTGCTTCAATTGCGCGCAGACGGAAGCGAGAACCCAGTCCGACAGCGGGCGCAGCACGTCACTTTCGTTCGCAATGTGAAGGAAGTCGGCCGGCACGAGAAGCCCTCGCGTCGGATGAAGCCAGCGGAGAAGCGCCTCGAACCCGATGACGAGGCCGCTGGAGAGCTCCACGATCGGTTGATAGAGCAGGACGAGCCCTTCGGTCTTGACGGCGCGCCGGAGCTCCGCTTCCAGCTCGAGGCGCGCGATCGCCTGTGCGTGCTGTTCGCCGTCGCAGACCGAGTAGCCTCCTTTGCCGCGCCCCTTCGCGCGGTACATCGCGGCGTCCGCATCGCGCAGCATCTCGTCTGCCCGCTCGAACCCCGTGGTGCTGACCGCGATGCCGATGCTCGCCCCCGTGTGCACCTCGTACTCGCCAAGACGAACCGGGCCGGAGATCGCATCCTGAATCCGTTCCGCGATGCGGATCGCATCGCTCACCGAATTCATGTCCTCGATGAGGACGGTGAATTCGTCGCCGCCGAGCCGCGCGAGGATGTCGCTTGCGCGGGCGACGGTGTCACTGGGGCGGAGGCAGCCGGCGATCCGGCGACTGACTTCGACGAGCAGCGCGTCGCCCATCGCGTGGCCCAGCGAGTCGTTGACCGACTTGAAGTTGTCGAGGTCGAGGTAGAGCACGGCGAAGATCGCTCCGGGGTGGCGGCGCGCGCGGTTCGCCGCCCCCTCGAGCCGGTCGAGGAAGAGCCGCCTGTTAGGTAGCCCGGTGAGGGCGTCGTGCAGCGCGTTCCGGAGAAGCTCTTCGATCGCGAGCTTTCGCTCGGTGATGTCGGTCTGCGACCCCGCCATCCGCACCGGGGTTCCGGCCCCGTCCGCGTTCGCCGCGCCGCGGCAGAGCATCCAGCGATACGAGCCGTCCGACACCCGAATCCGGTACTCGCATTCGAGATGTGGCATCTCGCCGCGGAAGTGCAGGTCGCGCGAGTTGCGCAGCTCCTCGAGGTCGTCCGGGTGAATCCGCTCGAACCATTCGTCGGGCGAGTTGCCGATCTCGTGCTCCTCGAAGCCGAGCATCGATTTCCACCGCGGCGAGTAGTACACCGTACCCGCGGCGATGTCCCAGTCCCAGAGCCCGTCGTTCGCGCCGCGAGCCGCGAGCTCGTAGCGTTCCGCGCGCCGGCGGAGCTCCTCGGCGTCGATGGAGCGCTCGCCGGACAGTTGCTCGTTACGACCAGGATCGCCTGTCGCCACGATTCCTCCAGTGTGCTTGTGCGGATTCATCGTACTGCCGCGCGGGCTCGAATGGAACGCTGCGGCGGCGGGGCAATAACGACATTCCCTAAGAGACATTCACCGTGTCGCAACAGTGCAGAGGGAACGGGGCGAGCTCCCGTGCGTAAATTAGACGAGGAGAACGACCCATGAAGCCTGCTACCTTCGTACTCGCCGCGGCGCTCGCGTCATCCTTCAACATCTTTGCAGCCGACACGCCTCACCACGGGAACCACACGCCGCAGGCGACGACGGAAACCGAGGAGCAGCCGTATGCCGGCCAGGAGTCGCGCGCGGTGAAGTCGCTGTCGAACGACGAGACGAAGGCGCTGTTGTCGGGCGCGGGGATGGGGCTCGCGAAGCCGGCGGAGCTGAACCACTACCCGGGACCGAAGCACGCGATCGACCTCGCCGCCGAGCTCGAGATGACGAGCGAGCAGGTCGCGGCGGCGCGGAACGCTTTCGACGCGATGAAACGCGATGCGACGCGCCTCGGCTCGGAAATCGTCGCGAAGGAAGCGTCACTCGACCAACTCTTCGCGTCGGGGAAAGCCACCGACGCCGAAGTGGCCGCGGCAACGAGCGAGATCGCCGCGCTACAAGGGCGCCTTCGCGCGACGCACCTTCGCGCGCACCTTCGGATGCACGAGATCATGACGCCGGAGCAGATCGCGGCGTACGACGCGAAACGCGGATACGCGCGGTAGCTACTTCGCCTTCGTCACGCTCTTGACCGAATCGGCGATCAGTTGCTTCAGAGTCGGCAGGTGCACGTCGTCGAGCGTCTTCAGGTAGAGGCAGCCCTTGCCCGTCTTGTGCTTCCCCAGTTTCGCGAGAAGCTCCTCGCGCATGGGGCAGCCATTCGTGAGGTAGAGCGTGAGGTCCTGCTTGCGCGGCGAGAAGCCGATGATCATCCAGTCGATCTCGCGGCCGCTGGCGTATTTCAGCCGGCGGCTGCCGAAGCCGACGATGCTCGTTCCCCACATCTTCGGTTCGCTCCTGGTCGCCTTCGACATCAGCTCGACGATCGTGAAGCAGTCGCGCCGTCGCGTCTCGTCGGCGACCGAATCGAGGAACTTCGTCACGCTCGCGTTGGTCAGCTTCGTTTTCAACTCAGCCATCTGTTCCTCCCGCTCCGTCGTCAGAGAAACTGTCGCCGCTTCGACAGCGAGAGAAGAACGAAAGGGAGCGCGACGACGGTCGCCCCGAACGCCTTGTTGAATGCGGACGAGAGCGAGGCCGCGCTCGAATTCTTTCCGGTTGTGAACCGACCCGCCACGGTCACACCCGTCGTCCGCTCCCAGGCGTAATTCATCCAGGGGACGACGATGAGAAGTACCGCGACCATAAGCACGTTCGACCAGAACCCACGCCGCTTTGCTCGCGCCTCGTCGGACTCGAACGCGCGGTTTGCTCCATCGGACATCGTCACGCTCCTCGCGGCCGTCCCGGATTTGGTGGCGCACGGACGCCACCGTTACCGCATCCCGTTGGCCTGGATTGGCGAATGATGCACCGGACCGACGTTCGGAGGGAAGCCTCCTCCGTCGTCGAAGCGCGACTCCAGCGTTACGTCGGGCGCGCTGCCGCGAGCTCGGCCTCGAGCCTGGCGATGCGGGCGTGAAGGGGTGCGACCGCATCGCACACCTCGTCTTCGCTGAAGCGCTGCGTGATGTGCTGCGAGCAGTTCCAGTCGAAGCCGGCGACGTCGATCAGCATGACGCGCTCGATCTTCGCGCGGAGATCCGCCGATGGGGAAAGGCGGTCGGCGAGCTGGCGATCGTCGCGCGCATCCACCGTGCGTGCACGTCCGACGAGCTTGAGGCGGGCGCGGTGGGGGTAGTCCATCAGGAAGATGGCGACCTTGTCGCTCCCCGCGAGGTTGCCGGTAGAGATCAGCTGCCGGTTCCCGCGAAGGTCCGCGAAGCCCAGGGTGTGAGGGTCGAGCACGCGGAGAAAGCCGCGCGGCCCGCCGCGATGCTGGATGTATGGCCAGCCGTCGCTCGACACCGTAGCGAGATAGAAGCTGTCGCGCTCGGCGATGAATGCAGCCTCGTCAGCGCCGAGCGCGTCGCGCTCGCCGGACTCCGCCCTCGAGTAGGTTCTGCCGTAATTCTTCGCCTGTGCGGCGAGAACATCGGAAGTGAAGTAGGTGTCGTGGAAGCGATCGCTCATCGTGCTCTCCGGGATGTCGCAAGGGCGCGGGCATGTCTTTTCGCTGCCCGAGTTTCTTTGGATACAACTACTGTTACTGAATCAAGCAAAAAAACTTCACCGACGCCTGACCTTCGACCTTTCGTTCGCCTGGATCCGGCCGAGCAACTCGGAGAGCTTCCTGCCCGACAGCGACTTCTGCAATGCCGTCTCCGCCTCCTCCAGCACCTCCGAAAGCAGCGGTTTGATCCCGCTGCTCACGGGACAGCTCGGCACAGCGGCGTTCTCGTGAATCCCGAACACGCCCCCGTCCTCGACGGCCATCCACACGGACGCGAGGTCGATCGATCGGGGTTCCCGCGCGAGCCGGAAGCCGCCGCTCTTCCCTGCCTGCGCTTCCAGGATGCCCGCCCTCACGAGTCGCGCGAGGATCCGCCGCAACACCACCGGATTCGTGTTCACCGTGTTGCACGCGAGCTGCTCCGAGGTCGCGGACCCGCCCATGTAGGCAAGCGCGACGAGCGAATGGACTGCGACGGCGAACCGGCTGTTTGTCGACATCGCGACCAGGAAACCAAGTCTGTTACTGAATATTCCGACGCTGGTCTGCTCGCCCCTGTCAAGATCGCGTCACGCAGGCATGTAAGCGGTGTCGCTGACAGACTGCGGCGCCGAGGATCAAGTTACGTGGAACCAACGCCGAACGGAGAACTCGGATGGAACCTCGAGGCTCCCAGTCACCGCAACTCGCGGCACTCGAAAGCGAGAACCGGCGCCTGTCGCGCGCCGTGCGGGAGCTCTCCGTCCTCAACGAGCTCGCGCGCGCGATCAGCGCGTCGCGCGACAGCGAGGCGGTGATGACGACCATCATCGACCGCTCACTCGAGGCGGTCGACGCGGAGCAGGGAGTCATCACCCTCGTCAGTCACGACCCGTCCGCGCCGACCAACACGCTCGTTCGCGCGATGGTCAGCAGCAGGAACGCGGGCGCCTTCCATCTCAGCGAGGCGCTGCTCGGATGGATGCAGCTGAACAAGGCGCCGCTCGTCGTCAACGACCCGAAGTCCGACCCGCGCTTCTCCGGCGTCGTGTGGGACGAGCGGATCGACACGCTCCTCTGCGTGCCGCTGATGGTCAAGGGAACGCTCACCGGCATCCTCGCCGTCTACAACAGGAAGTCGGTGCAGAAGTTCGACACCGACGACCAGCGGCTCCTCGCGATCATCGCCTCGCAGTCGGCACAGATCATCGAGGCGGCGCGTCTTTACGAAGAGGAACGCAAGCTCGGCCGGATGCGTCAGCAGATCGCGCTCGCCGCCGAGATCCAGCAGCACCTTCTACCTTCGTCGCTCCCGCCGATCCCCGGCTGGGAGCTGTCCGGCACCAGCATCGCGGCCGACATCGTCGGCGGCGACTACTTCGACATCATCCCGATGCGCGGCGGCAAGTGGTCGATCTGCCTCGGCGACGTCTCCGGCAAAGGGATCCCCGCGTCGCTCCTGATGTCGAACGTCCAGGCGATGGTCCGGCTGCTCGCGCGAATGGACATACCGCCGTGCGAGTCGATCCGGCGTGCGAACGAGCTTCTGCTCGAATGCACGCCGCCCGAGAAGTTCGTGACCTTTTTCCTCACCGTGCTCGACGCGGCGACCGGCCGGCTCGAATTCTGCAATGCGGGGCACAACCCTCCCCTGCTTGTGAGTGCGTCGGGACAATGCCGGCGGCTCGCCTCCGACGGAGCGGTGCTTGGAATCATCCGCGGCTTCGCCTACAACGGAAGCACGAGCGACATGGCGCCCGGCGACGTGCTGGTCATCTTTTCCGACGGCGTCACCGAAGCGATCGACCAGGACGACTTCGAGCTCGGCGAAGAACGCCTGACCGCGGTCGTACGCGCACACGCCGGCGAGAGCGCGAAGGCGATCGAGGACGCGATCATCACCGAAGTCCGCACGCACGCGGGGAAACAACCGCAGAGCGACGACATCACGATCGTGGTGTTGAAGCGGGAGCTGTAGTCGGGGCGTCCCGCCCCGACCCGGCGCAACTCGCACCGACGCAACTCTCAGCGCTTCCTGCGAGGTGGCCGGCAGCCGCCGCCCTCTCGCCCGGACCTAACGCGCGCGCATTCGATCCAGCTCTGCTTCGAGACGGGCGATCTTCTCGTGCAGCGGCGCGGCGGCTGCGTCTCGTTCACGATCGCGTACGCGAGCGCCTGCGCGTAGTCGCCCTCGAACGGCCGGTGTCCCGTCACCATCTCGTAGAGCACTGCGCCCAACGCCCACAGATCATTCGCAGGCGTCACCGGCTGGCCCTGGATCTGCTCCGGCGCCATGTAGGCGAGCGTCCCCGGCGAGCTGTCGCCGCTCGACACCGTCACGCCCGACAGCTTCGCAATCCCAAAGTCGACGACCTACACCCCGCCGCTCGGTGTGAGCATCACGTTCGCCGGCTTGATGTCGCGATGGGTGATCCCCGCGTTGTGGGCGGTGTCCGGGCCGCGCGCGACTTCGATCGCGACCCTCGCGGCCTCCTCGATCGGGAGCGGTCCGCGCTCGAGCCGGCTCGCGAGCGACTCCCCCTCGTAGTACACCATCGCGATGAATGTCTGCCGTCGTCGGTCTCCGCGATCTCGTGCACCGTGCAGATGTTCGGATGGTCGAGCTGCGCCGCGGCGCGCGCCTCGACGAGGAAACGCTTCTTCGCGATGTCGTCGCGCGTGAGGTCAGAGCGGAGGAACTTGAGCGCGACGGACCTGTGTAGGGTCAGGTCTTCGGTTTTGTACACCATCGCCATCCCGCCCCCGCCGAGGCGTTCGAGTATGCGGTAGTGCTCGACCCCGTGCGGCCGATCATTGGGACGCTCCGTAGTCGAGCATCCAGATGTCGCTTTCATGCTTCCATTTCTCGGCGTATAGGTAACGCCCGTCACGGGAGAGTGCGATGTTGCCGAGTCCCTTCTCGATCGACCCGAGCGGCACGACCTTTCCCGTCGCGCTATCGAGCATCTTCAATTCGCTCCCCTTCCACAGGAGGATGCGTCGCGAGTCGGCCATCCACGCACACCCGAATCGTCCGCCAAGCCGCGCGACCCTTTGATAAGTTTTCCCTTCGATGTCGTAGAGACAAAGCTCCATCTCCGTCTCGCCCGGCTTTTCGGCGCGGAAGCCGAGGAGCCAATGGCCGTCGGGAGATACGGGATTCGTCCAGAATTCGAGCGCGTTCGAGAACGAGAACGACGACGACGCCTCCAGCGCCGGCAGAGCAACGGGCCTCCGCTCGCTTGCCGGCAGGCTGAGGTCGACTGCGTGCGGAATTCGGTGGGCTCCGACTGCGACGTAGAGCCAGCGGCCATCCTGAGAAGCACCCGCGACGAGCAGGTCCTCGACCCCGGCGGCTGCCGCTTCCAGCTGTCTGCCGCTTCCGTCGGTGCGGATGCTCCATACCTCGGTGCGGTCCTTCGGTGCTGTGGAGAAATAGAGCTTCGAGCTGTCCGGCGCCCAGACGAAGCAATCTTCCCGGAGGTTGTCGCGCGTCAACCGAAATTTCTCGCTGGTGCTCGTTCGAACGAGAAGAATGTCCTGTGTCCCCTCCTCGAAGACGACCGTGGCCAACCATTCGCCGTCGGGCGACAGCGAGCCTCCCTGGACGTCCCGCAGATCGCTGAATGCGACCTTCGGCTCTCCGATATGCGGGATGCCTGCTACCCCAAGGTCATAGCGCAGATAGTCGATGGATTTTTGAGAGGATTGGAACAGCAGATGCTTCGAATCTGTCGTGAGCGACGGTCCCCATGTGTTAGGTCCTGTACCGGCCGGCTTCGCGTCGTCGAGCGGACGCCCGGTCGTTTCATCCACCCGCGCGTGCCAGATATTCAGCGCTCCGTTCTGGACGGAGTTGAAATAGAGGCCTTCGCTCGTCCAGTAGGGATCGGCGATCACAGCACCCCGTTTGAACTCGATGACGACGGTTGGAGTCCCGCCATTCGCCGGAATGGTGCAGAGCGACGCACGTCCCAGCGCGTTGCCTGAAGTCGACAGATGGAATGCAAGCCGGTTTCCGGATGGTGACCACGCGGGCGAGAGTCCCTCTCCTTTGAAGACCTGCCGGGGGGCTCCCCCCTTCGCATCCACGACCCATATGCCTCCAGGTTTGAAATACTCGCCCTCTGACAGGGAGAACGCGATCGACTTGCCGTCCGGAGACCAGCCTGGGTAGTGACCAAAATCCGTCAGGCGCCTGACAGACTCGCCGGTGGCTCCCATGACGAAGATTCCGCCACCGTTCCTTCCTGAACGGAAAGCAATCAACTGGCCATCGGGTGAGAAGGCCGGCTCATAGTCGTCTTCGAGCGAATCCTTCGTCAGGTTGATTGCGGTCTCTCCACCGATGCGGCGCAGGTAGATGTCGCTCTGGCCTGACGCGACTCTGGAGTACACGAACGTCGACCCGTCGGGAGACACGCTCGCCCACCGCTCGCCACCCGGTTCCCAGGTCAAGCGCCTGAACATCGGAATCGGTTCTGTCGGCGGCGAGGCGGTACTCGGTCCATTTCGCCAGAGCCAGATGGAGGAGGCGACCGCCACGAGCGCAACAGCGCTCGCTGCCGCAAACGCGATCCTCCACGGCCAGAGTCTCTGGACCTGAACGCCGATGCCGGCGTCGGCAGCGGGACCGACACCCCGCTCGGCGACCCATCGCAGCTCCCTTGCCACATCAAGCGCGCTCTGCCAGCGCTGCTCCGGATCCTTCTCGATGCATTGCCTGACTACATGCTCAATCACACCCAGCGAGCGAATGCCCCGCGAGCTGCCTGGGTTCGTTGCGCGTGTTTCTGCGAGAAGAAGCGGCTCCCTGTCCAGGATTGAAGCGATGAGGCTCGCCTTCGTCGCCCCCTCGAATGCGCGCTTTCCCGTTGCCATCTCATAGAGGATTGCGCCGAAGGCGAAGATGTCGGTACGGGCGTCGGCCTCGCGCCCTTCGACCTGTTCCGGCGCCATATAGGCGAGCGTGCCGACGATCGCACCCTCGGCAGTGAGCGGTCTGTCAGGCGTCGGGGTGCCGCTGCTGCGACGCGACGTGACGGTCACCGCACCGATGTCCTTCGCGAGACCGAAGTCGACGAGCTTCACCGCGCCCGACTTTGTCAGCATCACGTTGCCGGGCTTGAGATCACGATGGACGATTCCCTGCTGGTGCGCTTTGCCCAGTGCTTCGCCGACCTGGACGCCAATCTTGAGCAGATCGTTGAGCGGGAGCGCGCCTCTCGTCAGGCGATCTGCCAGCGTCTCCCCCTCGAGGTGCTCCATCACGAGGTAGTCGGTTCCCTCCTGTTCGCCGACGTCGAAGAGGGTGCAGATGTTCGGGTGCGAGAGCGACGAGATCGTCTTCGCCTCGCGCTGGAAGCGCTGCTTGCGCTCGACGTCGTCCGAGAACTCCGGCGCGAGGACCTTGATCGCGACTTGGCGATCGAGACGCGTGTCGCGCGCTCGGTAGACGTCACCCATGCCGCCGGAGCCTAACGGCTCGGCGATCTCGTAGGGACCGAGGCGCGCGCCGGCGCGGAGCGCCTCGCGCGGCTTCGACGCACGCGGCGATGACTTCCCGGACCCCGAGCTCGGTGCCCGGAGTGCTTCGAGCTCGCGCAGTAGTTCTTCGGCCATCTGATAGCGCTGCAGCGGGTCCTTCCGCAGGAGCTTCTTCACGATCCGGTCGAGCTCCGCCGGCGCCTCCAGCTTTAGCTCGAGCAGCGGCACCGGCTGCTCGTTGAGGATCGAGTACACCACCGCCTGCGCGTAGTCGCCGCGGAATGGCCGCTGCCCGGTGAGCAGTTCGAACAGCACGACCCCGAGAGCCCAGAGATCGGCCTGCGCACCGACGGCATCGCCCCGCAACTGCTCCGGCGCCATGTAGGCAAGCGTGCCTAGCGTCGTCTTCGACTGCGTGATGTGCGTCGCGCCCGCCAGCTTCGCGAGTCCGAAATCGAGGATCTTCGCGACACCCTTCGTCGTGAGCATCACGTTCGCCGGCTTGATGTCGCGATGAACGATCCCAGCCTCGTGCGCGACACCGAGCCCGCGTGCGACCTGCTCAGCGATCTTCAGCGCCTCGTCGACCTCGAGCGGCCCGCGCTCGATCCGCGCCTTCAGCGTCTCGCCGTCGTAGCAGGCCATCGCGATGAAGGTCCGCTCGTCCTCGGTCTCGCCGATCTCGTAGATCGTGCAGATGTTGTTGTGATCCAGCAATGACGCCGCGCGCGCCTCGCGCAGGAATCGGCTCTTCGCCTCCGCATCGCGCGTCAGCTCCGGCGGTAGGAACTTGAGCGCCACCATCCGGCCTAACTTCGTGTCCTCGGCCTTGTACACCACCCCCATCCCGCCCCCGCCGAGGCGTTCGAAGATGCGGTAGTGCCCGACCGTGCGGCCGATCATGGCCAGTTCATCGCCCCCGTTCCATCAACCCTCATCGCAGACGCTCGGCCAGATAGATGTTCGACCGCTGGCGAAAGACCGTGTAGTAGTAGGCATCCCCATCCGCGGCAATCAGCGGCATGTAGACGATCCCGGCACCGGTGGGATCGGAGACCTTGATCTCTCTCCAGACACTGCGCCTCTGCTGTTCTACCTCGAACAATGTGATTCGAAGAGTCCCGTGCCCCAGCGAAGATTCGGCGACGAACAGGGACTGCCCGTCACTCGTCCACGCGATTGGATACTCCCCCGACGAGAGTCCCGCAATCGGGGTCGGCGCCCCTCCCCCCACTGGAACAAGCACCGCGCGCCCTTCGGCTATGGCCGCGACTTGCAGTCCATCCGGAGACACACAGGAGCTTGGCTCGGGAACCCAGACTCCTTCCGGAGAGATCGGACGAGGATCGCCACCAGACACCTTCTGAACGAAGAGGCGCCGGGGCCGCGAAGCCTCGTTGCCGACGATCAGAATTCGCCGGCCGTCTGGAAAGAACGAAGCCCAGTGATACCGCACGATCGTTCCCGTTGGCAAAGTGCGAGTAGAGCCTGCGCCCGTCGGGATCAGCTGCAGCAACGGTCTTGGACTCTGCACGTTCGACAATGCCAGTGACCCGTCCGGCGAAAGGCCTCGCGCCCGTCCTTCGCCAAGGCGCACCGGGGTACCACCGTCAACGCGGCGAATGTAGGTCCCCCGCGTCGGCCCTCCGCCGACTGAAACTTCACAAAAGAGAATGACCTTCCCGTTCGAAGAAACACCGAAGGCACCCGAACCGTCCAGCCACGAGAAGGAGCACTCCTCCTTATCGCCCGGAGGCTTCCCCCAAAGTTCGTTCGTGATCGTCCCGCTCGAAATGAGCACACGACCGTCCTTGAGTACGTCCTGAAGCAGGAGCGAACTTGGAGCACTGAGGACGAGACGTAGTTCGCGGTCGAGATCGACTGCATAGATCGAGTACCAACCCCAATATCGTCCTGCGCTGAACCAGACCTCGTCACCGTCAGGAGACCACCGCACGGATGAAACTGCCATCCATCCGTCCGAAAGCGTCAAGGCATTGCCTTTAGTATCGACAACGACGACCGCGCCTTGGATGTCCCCGGTCACCCCGTAATGGGCAAACGCAACGTACTTTCGATCCGGCGAGACCTTCGGCGATCCAATTCCGCCGGCTGTCTTGAACAGAATTCGGCCGACGGGGTACTCGAGAATCGATCGTCCAGTCTCGCGCCGAACAATCGCGAACTCACCTTCGGTATCCCAATCCGCCGCTTCCACGTCGTCAACGACAGCGCGTGGTTCACCACCACCCACCGGGATCGTGGCCAGCGTCTTTCCCGAGCTGACCGCACCGAAAACCGTTGAGCGATCGCCGCGCGCCAGAAGGACTGCAGCGTCTCCTCCTCTCATCCCAACGACAGAAGCGCCCTTGAGCCCGAGGGCGGTCGCCACCGAAGAATCAAGACGCGAGGCGAACAACTCACTGCTTCGATCCTCCCATTGTGCGCCATAGAGAATGCTGTTTCCGTCGGCTGTGAACCGCGCGGACCCGATGGCGCCATTGCCGAAGGTGACCTTGCGGTACGCGGGCTCGGCACGAGGAGTTAGGCGATAGGTGATGACTGCCGACGAGGCGATCGCGATCCCGAATGCTAGCCCCAGCAGACTCCGCAGAACCCAACGACGGCGCCACCGTGAGAGTGTCACTGCTTCGGCCATGCGCAGTGGCTCGTTTGAGGAACTGCGTGACGAAAGCCATCGTAGCTCGTTCCCCACGTCGAGTGCGCTCTGCCACCGCTGCTCCGGGTCCTTCTCGAGGCACTGCCTGACGACGTGCTCGATCGCCACGAGCGATCGCACCTCGCGCGAGCTGCTCTCGTTGGCTCCTCGCGTCTCTGACAGCAGGGCCGGATCCTTCTCCAGAATCGCCACGATCAGGCTCGCCTTCGTCGCTCCTTCGAACGCGCGGCGTCCCGTCGCCATCTCGTAGAGGATCGCGCCGAAGGCGAAGATGTCGCTTCGCGCGTCGGCTTCGCGGCCTTCCACTTGTTCGGGAGCCATGTAGGCGAGCGTGCCGACGATCGCGCCCTCGGCTGTGAGCGGCTCGTCTGGCGTAGATGGACGGCGCGGAGCGGACGGCACAGCGCCGATGTCCTTCGCGAGGCCGAAGTCGACGAGCTTCACAGCGCCAGCCTTCGTCAGCATTACATTACCCGGCTTGAGGTCGCGATGGACGATACCGTGCTGATGCGCCCTGCCTAGCGCTTCCCCGATCTGAATGCCAATTCTCAGCAGATCGGCGAGCGGCAGAGCGCCTTTCGTCAGCCGATCCGCGAGCGTCTCTCCCTCGAGGTACTCCATCACGAGGTAGTCGGTCCCTTCCTGCTCGCCCACGTCGAATAACGTGCAGATACTGGGATGCGAGAGGGACGAAATCGTCTTCGCCTCGCGCTGGAAGCGTTGCTTCCTCTCGGCGTCCTCCGAGAATTCCGGCGCGAGTACCTTGATCGCGACCTGGCGGTCGAGACGCGTGTCGCGCGCGCGGTATACGTCGCCCATCCCGCCGGAGCCGATCGGCTCGACGATTTCGTAGGGTCCGAGCCGTGCACCCGCTCTCAAACTCTCGCGTGGCCTCGCGGGGCCGGGCAGCGACCTCGTGGGCCCTGAGCTCGGCGTCCGGAGCGGGTCGAACTCGACGAGGAGCTCGTCGGCACTCTGGTAACGCTGCAACGGATCCTTCCGCAGCATCTTCCTGATGATCCGCTCGAGCGCCACGGGCGCGTCGGGTCTCAGCTCGAGCAGTGACGAAGGCTGCTCGTTGATGATCGAGTATGCGATCGACTGCGCGTACTCGCCGCGGAACGGGCGCTCCCCTGTCAGCGCCTCGAACAACACGACACCCGCGGCCCACAGGTCGGTCGGCGGCCCAACCCCGTCGCCCAGGAGCTGCTCGGGCGCCATGTAGGCGAGCGTGCCGAGCGTCGTCTTCGACTTCGTGATGTGCGCCTCGCCCGCGAGCTTCGCGAGGCCGAAGTCGAGGATCTTGACCACCCCGTCCGTCGTCACGATGACGTTGGCCGGCTTGATGTCGCGATGCACGATGCCCTGTGCATGCGCCCTGGCGAGACCGCGAAGGAGCTGCGTTCCGATTCGCAAGCCTTCGCACACGGGAAGCGCTCCTCGACCGAAGAGCGCCTTCAGCGTCTCCCCCTCGTAGTACCCCATCGCGATGAAGAGCCTGTCCTCGCCATCCTCGGCGACTTCGTACACGGTGCAGATGTTGGGATGGTCGAGCAGCGACGCCGCGCGCGCCTCGCGCAGAAAGCGCTGCTTCGCGTCGGCGTCGCGCGTCATTTCGGGAGAGAGGAACTTCAGCGCGACGAAACGGCCGAGGGTCAGGTCTTCGGCTTTGTAGACCACTCCCATGCCGCCTCCACCGAGGCGTTCGATGACGCGATAGTGCCCGACCGTGCGTCCGATCATGGCGCGACTCCGAGGCCAGCTGCTTGTGAGATGAATGTACTGCCGCGCGGACGTGCCGCACGGTGACGGAAGGCACGGAGGAGTGTGCGGCCGGCGGACTCGAGAGCGCGCCACGTGATCTCCGCCGGCTGGGAGCCGGCGGTCCAGCCGCCTGGTAGGCGGCGCTCCCGCACTTGTACGCGTCCGTAGCGCCGGCATCCTCGCCGGATGGGAGCCGGCGGTCCAGCCGCCTGGTAGGCGGCGCTCCCTCTCTCACGCGTCCGTAGCGCCGACACCCTTGCCGGCGCTACGAAGCTCCCGCTACGCCTCTCTGCGAATCAGCTTCCCGAGCGCCTCGCGATTCGGGTCGAGCAGCGCGCCGACGCTCACCTGGTTTACGTCGGCGACGATGATCTGGCCGACCTCGGTATTGACGGTGCTGTAGAGCCCGTGCTCCTTCATCTTCGCCGCCTGGTACTGGTTGTCGTCGGTCGGCGTCACGTAGTGCACGGAGTCGGCCTTGTAGCGATGGATGAGATAGAGGTGAAGCAATGTCATCAGCCTCTTCTTGCGCAGCTTCTCGTCGAAGGTGTTCTGGTCGCGCACCGAGAGGATGTTCCTCCCGCGGCGGTCCTGGATCGGAGCGAAGACGATGTTCGCCTCCTTCTCGTGTCCCGTCGTGAGAATGCTGAGCTCGAGCAGCTCCGAGCCGGCCCGGTGCGGCCTGAGATCGACAGTGAGCCCTTCGGCGATGTTGTTGTGGCCGGTCCAGATCGTCAGCCACTCCTCGAGCACCTTCTTCGGCACTTCGGTCTGGATCAGGTGCTGATGCTGCGTCGAGCCCTTCCCCATCGCCTTCGTCGTCGCGGTCCTGCCCGACGACGCCGCGAGCGCGCCGTCGCCGCGCGGGCCGCCGACCAGCGTCTGCGGCGTCCGGTACGGCGACTCGATCAGCCGGAGCTTCCGCTGCAGCTTCGCGAGCGCCAGCATCCCGTCCTGCTGGAGCGCCGTCGCGAACTCTTCCGCCGCGAGGCCGTCGAGCTGGTGCCCGCCGTAGGTGATGAAGTTGAAGACGAAGCCCATCTTCCCGAGCTCTTCCGGGAACTTCCGCATATCGTCGTCGCTCATCCCGGTCGAGTCCCAGTTGAACGACGGCGAGAGGTTGTAGGCCATCATCTTGTCAGGGAACTTCGCGTGAATCGCCTCGGCGAATTCGTGCGCTTCCTTCAGGTTCGCCGTCGCCGTCTCCATCCAGAGGATGTCGCAGAACGGCGCCGCCGCGAGCGACTTCGCAATCGCGTATTCGATCCCGCCCCGAACCTGGTAGTAGCCCTCTGTCGTCTTCGAGTGCTCGCAGTCCCAGACGATGTTCACGCCTAACGACCTCGCCTTCCTCCGCGCGGCGTAGAGCGACGCGGTGTGCGCGTACTTCCGCCACGCGTCGACGCTCATCTCGAGCTGCTCTCCTTCGCCCGCCCTGAACTCGAGCACCTCGGCGACCGCTTCGCCGTAGGTCTCGAGCCCCGCTTCCTTCTCCCACGTGTCGAGCATCTTCCCGGCTGCCTTGTCGAAAGCAGCGTCGACGTGAATCTCGGGATTCTTCTCGAGCGGCGCGATCACCTCGGCGACGAGCGCCGCGAGTCCGGTGCGATCGAGCCAGGCATCGGCCGCGGCGAGCTCGTCGTCGCTCATCGCATAGAGCAGGTGTCCGTTGAGATCCGTGACGCCCGAGTTGTAGAAGCGTCGCATGAGCGCCAGGAACGCCGCCTTGTAGGTCGGGAGGTTGACGTTCGTCGCCCCGAGGATGAAGGGGTGGTCTCGCTCGTCGCCGCGGCTGTCGAGAAGGTTCGCCGCCTCGGCGTCGGTGCGCGCGACGATGATGCCCGGAACGCGCATGACGTCGAGTTGGAAGCGCGCCGCGTTGAGCCGCTTGATCTGTTCGTCCGACGGCACGAGGACCTTGCCTCCCTGGTGGCCGCACTTCTTCGTGCCTGGGCGCTGGTCTTCGATGTGGTAGCCGGGAACGCCGACCTCGACGAAGCGCTTGATCAGGTTGCGGACGTGCGGGTCGCCGCCGTGGCCGGTGTCGGCGTCGGCGATGACAAAGGGGCGATAGTCGTACGCCGGAGCCGCCGCGCGCTGCTTCTCGGTCATGCGCGATCGGAGATACTGCTGATTCTTGTCGGCGGTGAGCAGCGCGCGGACGAGCCCCGCGGCTTCGTCGGGCACCTGGCTCAGCGGATAGCTCGCGAGATCGGGGCCGGGATCTTCCTGCGTCGAGCCTTTCGCGGAGGTCGCCCACCCACCGAGGTAAATCGCCTCGATGCCGACGCGCTTGAGGGTGCACGCCTGGCCGGGGGAGTAGGGGCCGAACGTCGTCACGCTCTTCCGCTCGGCGAAGAGCTCGCGCAGGCGATCGAAGAAGGCGGCCGCGGCCTCGCGCGCCACGGTGTAGTCGGTGGCGATCGTGCCGCGCTGCTCGACGATCTGTCTCGCGGAGTAGAGCCTCGTGATTCCCGTGAAGCGAGGACTGTCGAACCACTTCTGTGTCGCGTCGACTTCCTGATCGAACGAGCTCATGGTGTTACCCCTGCTTTCAGACTTTGAAATCGAGGTTTTCGGTAACGCGGGTTCCGTCTTTGGCGAAGCTGTCGAGGTAGAGCGCGATGCGCGTGCGGGCGCTCTCGAGGTCGTTGAGGTTGAGGTTGATGTTGAGGAGGTCGATGTACCAGGGAGGTTTCGTCGTGCTGCGGATGTAGCGCTCGACGATCTCGCGCGCGATCGGCAGCGTCGTCTGCTTCGAGTCGTCGTGGACGTCGCGGTCACCCGCGCGAAGCAGCTTCGCGTACTCCTCGTCGAGCAGCCGTTCGAAAAGCTCCATCGTGAAGAGGTCGCCCGCCTTCGCGCCGGTCTCCGGGTCGTCGGCCGTCAGGGAGGCCTTCTTGTGGAGCCACTCCCATAGGATGCTGAGGCGGATCTCACCGGTCGCCATGTCCTCCATCAGGTAGAGGACGTCGTCGTTGCCGAAAAAGTCGGCCGGCTTGAGAGCCGCGGCCTGGAAGCCCTGGCCGAAGGCGTTGCCGTACTGGAGCGCGACGCTGAGAAGATCGCGGGCGCCGCGGACGGTGCGAGGCGCCGGTTCGAGGAGCGCGAGGTCGGCGGCATCCTTGTCGGTGTAGGTCAACGCCGGGAACGCGCGGCCCAGCTGATTGGGCTCACCCGCCTTCTCCCACACCGGCCGGACGATGTGGACCATCTTCCAGTGCGCGACCCACTTGCCGCTCGCCCCTTCGCGCTGCTCGCGCTCGCCTCCCGCGACCGCGCGCTTCATGCCGGCCGTGACCCCCTCGCGGGAGCCGACCGGGATGTTAGGCTCCATTCCACCCTGCCAGAGCGCGCAATGCCCGTTCCGGTCGGGCGTATTCACGGCGCGGCGCACGCGGTCCTCGTAGACGCGCATGTAGCCGTAAGTCATCGTGATCGCGTCGATGTTCGGGTTGACGAACTCCGGGTCCCACGAGAGGGCGTCGGAGACGCTGTTGATGTAGTCCCAGCGACCCGTGTTGTAGCCGACGAAGTGGAGGCCGAGCGCGGCGCGGATCTCCATCAACTGGAAGCACTCCTCGATCTGCTCGATGAGGACGTAGCACTTGATCGTGCCGAACGGGAGCCCCTGGTGTTTCTCCAGCACCGACAGCATGTCGTTCCAGAGGGCGGCGTCCTCGGCGGTCTGGATCTTCGGAAGGTAGAGGACGATCGAGCGCTCCTCGGATCGGAGCTGCGCATGGTTGTTCACGACGTAGAGGACCATGTCGACGATCGAGGCGGAGAAGCCGCCGCCGTCCCGGTCCCGCACGTGCCGGTCGTCGAGATGCAGCCCGCGCGCGCGGAAGATTCTCGTCGTGAAATCGAGCTGCGACTCCCAGTCGTCGATGATCGTCCGCCCGAAGAAGCCGTGCGCCCACTGATTCATCTCGTGAGCGACGTGCTCGGCCACCTTGAGAAAGCGCGGATCCTTCGCGAAGGCGAGCTTGAGGTTGCGTTGGTTGTCGAGCGACATCGTCTCGACCTGGCCGAGCGCGTCCTCGCCGTCGAACATCCATCCGTCGGCGCCGGAGAGGAGTGCGTACGCGACGTTGCGGAGTCCGCTCTCCACCGACGCGTGCGGCTTCGTCGCGGGGCCGGTCCCCTGGATCCACTGGCGCTGCAGGTCGGGCGGAATCTCGCTGCCGTCGAAGTTCCCGTCGCGCGCGTCCTTCACGCGAATGTCGGTACGCGGGATCAGAGTGTTGGGATCGAGGAACGCGATGCGGCGCCGGTCACGAATCCTCGCCAGCCGTCGCGCGCTGCGCGTCGCCATGACTTCGCGGCGATCGCGATTGAGCGGCGCGAGCGCCGTGAGCGCCGACATGGCCGCTGGAGTGAAGACGTCGGGATACGCTTCGAGAACGCCGGTGCGGAATTCGAGAGGTCGGTTCATCGGGTGGCTCCGGTCGGGAAACTGCAACGTGTATCAACACGTTCAACGAGAAGGACACGCTCATGCTACAGGGCCTGCCCCGGTCGGGGAAGGTATGGAGCGCATGAAGTTGGATTCACCCTGAAAAATCAACTTCCGGTGGAGCGCGTCGCGTCGTCACGTCGATATTTCAGGTGTGATCCCAACAGCCGTTCCCACCGCGCCGTCCTACCGTATCCCCTCGGCGATCCAGAGGTCGGAGTTGGTCGAACGGAGAAGGCCGCAGATCGTCACACCGAGGTCCGGTGTCGCACCGACGACCCTGATGCTGATGAGATCGGCCCTGTCGCGAACGACGATTCTTCGGACGAATTCTCTGCTCCCGTGAGCGAGTCTCACTCGATATACCTCGGGCTCGTATCCGTCCGCCGCGACGTACACCGATCGCGAGTCGGAGCTCCAGCCGATCACCCGCTCCTGCTGCAAGCCTCCCGGCACAAGGAGTACCTTCCCCTGCGTCGCAATTTCCAGGAGAGCCGGCCTCAGGTCGCTGGTGGTGACTCCGAGCAGCTTGCCGTCGGGCGACTGCCGCGTCACTTCTGCCAGCGCCGCGACGCTCAGAAGGGTCGGAGTTCCTCCGTCGAGTGGTACTCGATAGAGCCCTGCCTTCGCTCCGGACGGGCTCCCGAGCACGAATGCGGATTGAAGATCAGACGCGATTGTCGCCATGCCGTGCCAGCGCCGCTGCCCTGTCCACGATCCAAGGAACTGAGGTTGCCCCGCGCCCGTAGGGACTACAACCAACCGACCGTCGTCCGACTTCGCCAGCACCACGGATCCATCGGGAGAGAGGGCGAACGGAAACATCTTGCCGAGGAACACGGGCTCGGCCTGACCAGGTCTCTGCAGGAACGCCCCCCAGAGCTTGGAGTCCGGCAAGCGGTCCCCGAAGAGCACGGCGTCGCCCGAGGACGAGAGATCCACCGGCGTCGGAACGTCTCTGCAGGCGAATTCTGTGATCGCCTCCTCTCGCGCCCGGACGACACCAATGCTCTGCCATGCTCCGAACAACTCGAGCAGCACCACGCCGTCCGGTGCGACGTCGTGTAGGAACGCGAGGCCAGGCACCTTCAGAATGGTCCGGTCGCTCCCGTCGATTCCGATCCCCAGGAGTGAGTGCTCAGGGACGGAGGCGAGGACTTCCGTGCCGGCGCGACTCCACGCTATCGTCGCCAGTCCACTCTGATACGGCTCGGAGCGGCGAACCACGCCGCCACTCAGGTCGAGCACCAGAATCTTGAGTCCCTCGGCACGAAGATCGACGATCGCGACGTGAGCACCATCCGGCGAGACTCGACAACCCATGAGCTCCGCCGAACGATAGATGACCTTCCCCACCGGCGCCTCGAGAACGTACTGGCCACCCACCCTGCGAATCGCTGCCAGCTCCTCTCCCGACGGAAACCAGTCCGCCGCGATGACGTCGTCCGCGACATCACGCGGGGCGCCGCCCGTCGCGGGCACGCGGGCGAGAACACCCGGCTGAAACGGCTCCCGGAAGTCCCGAGGCCGGCGGATGATCGCGAGCTCGCCCTTGCGAGAGACTGCCGCCAGATCACAGTTCTTGAAGCCGAGCGCCTGCGGGCTCGCGCCATCGCGACCAACGGCAAACACTTCGGCGGGCTTGCCGTCCCACGCCGCCGCGTAGTAGACCGTTCTGCCGTCGGGCGAAAATCGAGCCGTATGGAGATTCCCTCGCCGGTAGGTCAGGCGGCGGTACGACGGCTCACTTCCAGCATCGCGCCTGCTTATCCAATGGTTGAGCGCAAAACCGGCCAGCGCGCCGAGCGCAAGTGCGCCGCCAACAGCGGCGACCCAGCGCCGTGCACCGCGCTTCGCCAGATTCCGCGCCTCGATCCGTTCGCCCGAGCCGCTCGTCGCATCCCCCATCGCCTCCAGTGCGAACACCACGTCGCGCGCCGACTGGAAGCGCTGGCGCGGCTCTTTTTCGAGACAGCGGCGGACGATGCGGTCGAGCGCGGGCGGGATGCGCGACGTCTCGCCCGACAGCGCGGGCGGATCCTCGTGGAGGATCGCGTTCATCGTCTCGACGGCGGTCGGCCCGTGGAAGGCGCGCCGGCCCGACAGCAGCTCGTAGAGCACCGCGCCTAACGAGAAGATGTCGGACCTTCCGTCGATCGTGCCGCCGCTCACCTGTTCGGGCGACATGTAGCCGACCGTGCCGAGGGCGACGCCGGGAGCGGAGCGCAGGACGGTCGCCTGCTCCTCGAATTCGCCACCGAAGTTCGACGAGAGCTTCACGAGACCGAAGTCGAGGATCTTCGCGATGCCGTCGTTCGTGACGAAGATGTTCTCCGGCTTGAGGTCGCGATGGACGAGCCCCTTGTCGTGCGCCGCGGCGAGCCCCGTCGCCACCTGCATCGCGATCTCGACCGCCTTGCGCGTTGGGAGCGCCGTGCCGACGCCGCTCGCGGAGCCGCCACTGCCGTGCCCGCCGCGCAGTTTCTCGCGCAGCGTCGCACCCTCGAGCATCTCCATCGCGATGTACGGCGCACCGTCGTGCGTGCCGAGCTCGTGGATCGTGACGAGGTTCGGATGGCTGAGCGACCCGGCCGCTCGCGCTTCCTGCTCGAAGCGGTGAAGCCGGTCACTGCTCTCGGCGAACTCCTTCGGAAGCACCTTGATCGCGACCTCGCGCCCGATGCGCGGGTCGCGCGCCCGCCACACCTCCCCCATCCCGCCGGCGCCGACCGGCGCGATCACTTCGTAGGGGCCGATGCGCGTTCCGGCGGAGATCTGAAGAGCGGCGTTCATGACGGTCTACCGAATCCCCTCGGCGATCCAGAGGTCGGAGTTGGTCGCACGGAAAATGCGGCAGAGAATCGTCCTAGCATCGGGCGTGGCAGCGGCGATCCATGTGTTCATCACGTCGGAGCGGTCCTGCGGCACGACGCGTCGAACGAGTTCCCTCTTTCCGGTCGCAAGGTCCACACGGTAGATCGCGGGCTCGTACCCGGGAGCCGAGACAAACAGCGATTTCGAGTCTGAGCTCCAGCCGACAACCAAATCCCATTGGTTGGCTCCGGGAACTGGAACGACGGAATCGGGCTTTTCGAGATCGAGGACGGCCGGCTGCAAACCATCGACCACAGCCAGACGCCTTCCGTCCGGCGACACGCGAGAGACAACCGTCAACCGGCGCGTCGTGACCAGCGACGGTTCCCTTCCATCGAGCGGCACTCGATAGAGACCCTCGGGCGAACCGGGACGAGTGCCGACGGCAAATGCGACCTTGCCGTCTGGCGCAGTCGCCACGCCACGAAGGATCTGCCAGATCCCCAGACTCTTCGGTGCGCCGGTTCCCGTGGGAAGCGCAAACAGCTCGTCGCCGGCAGAGGCCGCGAGCACCACCGAGCCATCGGGTGTGATTGCGCACGGAAAGAAGTTGCCGATGTAGGTCGGAGCCGATTCTCCCAGCTTTCTCAAGTACGAGCCCGGAACTGTCGCTTCCGGCGTGCGATCTTGAAACAAGATCGTGTCACCGGACGAAGTGAGGTCGACCGCCCCTGTCTGATCAAGCCATGAGAATTCCTCGAGAAGCTCGTCCTGCCCCCGCGCGACGGCGTGCGAAACGCGACCCCCGAACTGCTCAAACAGTAGCGATCCGTCCGCGGCGATATCGTGCAGGACGGTCCGGCCCGGCGCCGAATCGATCTCTCGATCGCGACCGTCGATGCCGATTCCGACGAGGATGCCGCCATCGACCGTGACCAACACCTGCCGCCCGTCGCGCGACCACGCCATCCCTTCGAGCGTCTGATACGTGCGCGACTTTCGAACAACCCTTCCATTCAAGTCCAGCACAAGGACCCCTGCGCCACCTGTCCCCGCCTCGACCGCCGCGACCATGGAACCGTCGGGCGACACGCGGCATCGAAGCAGTCCCAGCGAGCGGTGAATGACCTTACCGATCGGAGCCTCGAGTACGAGCTGGTCGTCGATCAGACGTATGGCCGCCAACTCCGCGCCCGAGGGAAACCAGTCTGCGTGGGCCACGTCCGAGGCGACGTCCCTCGGAGCTCCTCCCGAAGCGGGCACACGCGCGAGCATGCCCATCGAGTTTGGTGCGCGCATGTCGAGATCCTGCCGAAGAATCGCCAGCTCACCCCTTCCGGACACCGACACGACATCACAGTTCTTCAATCCGAGCGCTTGCGGACTCGCGCCGTCGCGACCGACCGCGAAGACCTCCGCGGGCTTCCCGTCCCAGGCTGCCGCGTAATAGATCGTTCTTCCGTCGGGAGAGAACCGTGCGGAGAGGAGGTTCCCGCGTCGGAAGGTCAGGCGGCGATAGTGCGGAACCTCGGGTTCGGCCTGCGCGCTCCTCCACGTCACGAACGCGGCGCCCCCTGCTGCCCCGAGCACGACTACTGCGAACAACGCGGCCACCCTGAGCCACGTGCTGCGCTTCAAGACCCGTCTTGCTTCGATCCGTTCTCCCGAACCACTCGACGCGTCCCCCATCGCCTCGAGCGCGAACACGACGTCGCGCGCCGACTGGAAGCGCTGGCGCGGCTCCTTCTCGAGACAGCGGCGGACGATGCGGTCGAGTGTTGGCGGGATGCGCGAGGTCTCGCCCGACAGGGCGGGCGGATCCTCGTGGAGGATCGCGTTCATCGTCTCGACGGCGGTCGGGCCGTGGAAGGCGCGCCCGCCCGACAGCAGCTCGTAGAGCACCGCGCCTAAGGAGAAGATGTCGGACCTTCCGTCGATCGTGCCGCCGCTCACCTGCTCGGGCGACATGTAGCCCGCCGTGCCTAGCGCAACTCCGGGCGACGACCGCGGGACCGTCGGCTGCTCCTCGAAGTCGCCGCCGAAGTTCGACGAGAGCTTCACGAGCCCGAAGTCGAGGATCTTCGCGATGCCGTCGCCCGTGACGAAAATGTTCTCCGGCTTGAGGTCGCGATGGACGAGCCCCTTGTCGTGCGCCGCGGCGAGACCCGTCGCCACCTGCATCGCGATCTCGACCGCCTTGCGCGTCGGGAGCGCTGTGCCGACGCCGCTCGCGGAGCCGCCGCTGCCGTGCCCGCCGCGCAGCTTCTCGCGCAGCGTCGCACCCTCGAGCATCTCCATCGCGATGTACGGCGCGCCGTCGTGCGTGCCGAGCTCGTGGATCGTGACGAGGTTCGGATGGCTCAGCGACCCCGCCGCGCGAGCCTCCTGCTCGAAGCGGTGCAGCCGGTCGCTGCTCTCGGCGAACTCCTTCGGCAGCACCTTGATCGCGACCTCGCGCCCGATGCGCGGGTCGCGCGCGCGCCACACCTCCCCCATCCCGCCGGCGCCGACCGGCGCGATCACCTCGTAGGGTCCGATACGGCTTCCGGCTTCGAGGGTCATATCGTGTGCGCCTCGGGTCAGACCTCAATGCCGTACTTTATGAGATCGCTCGAGGACACACTCACTTTCCTAGACTACAGTTTCGAGACCTGACCCCATCAGTATCAGCTCGCACCGCTTCCGCGTCGCAGCCTGGTGCGTCAGGGGGCATCTTCAGGGCCCGCGGCGTCCGTCACGGCTGAATCTTCACGATCGGATCGATGAGCAGCTTCCCTGCCGGGTAGTAGACCTCGATCTCGTAGTCGACGTCGGTGTGCCCGGCTCCCGACGCGGGAAAGTGGGTGTGAAACGCCTTGTCGAATTTCCACGATCCACCGCTGGGGCCCAGCGCGAACTTCTTCGGCCCGACGATACGAACAACGATCTGAGTTCCCGCTGGTGCAACCCACTCCACGTCCTGCAGTCCTCGCTGCACGTCCACGTCGTAGGCCTGCTTGGGAAGCATGGGGTCGATATTCACCACGACGACCGGGGGCACTGTTGGCGGCATCACGTACCTTCCTTTCCACCTGCGACATCAGTCAGAACATCCGTCTCGAGCACGAGCGCTCGCATCTCCGGATCCCGCCGGATCTCTTCCTCCGAGTAGCCGTGCTCGAGCGCGTGCTTCACGTAGACGAGAGCATCGGGCCTGCTTCCTGCGACTTCCATCGCGAGGCCGGCGATGTAGTTCACCATCATGTTCTCCGGGGCTGTCTCGACCGCGAGTCGCGCGGTCGGAATCGCCCTCGCTTTGTCCCCCAGCTTCGCCTGATAGCTGGCGAGCATGGCGAGGAGCAGCGGGTCACGTGGGCTCAACTCAAGTTCCTTCTCCGCGAGACTAATCGCCTTCCTGTACGCCGTCGGGGCCTGCTGTCTGCGACTCGCCGACCACCGGAGCGAGTCAGCGAGACCGGCCCAGAGCTGGTGGTCGTTGGGATCGATCGCCGTCGCGCCTTCGAACGCGTCGACGGCTTCGTCGTATCGCCCCGCGAAGTACAGGAGCGCCGCCAGGTTGTTGTATGTCGGCCCGGTCGGGCGGATTCGGATCGAGCGACGGTAGGCCGCGATCGCTTCCTCGTCCCTCCCCAACCACTGGAGCGCGACACCCTCGTTCGCAAGTACAAACGTGTTCTCGGGCGTCAGTCGCTCTGCGGCCTTGAACGAGACGAGTGCCGCGTCGAATCGCCCTCGCCTGAGGTAGAACGTACCGAGCTTGTTGTGACCCGCCCAGTTTCCAGGACGAAGCGCGATGGCAAGCTGAAACTGCTTCTCCGCCTCGTCAGGATGCTCCGTTCGATCGAGGTAGTCAGCGTAGGCGAGCCGAATGTCGGCGTCCTTCGGGCGCAAATCGAGAGCGTGCTTTAGCTCAATTCCTGCATGGTCGAGCTTGCTCGTCGCGAGATAAAGTTCCCCAAGCGTGCGATGGACGTCGGCATCGCCGCCTCCTCCCGCCGCGGCCTTAGCGCACGCCTCTCGCGACCGTTCGGCCCACTGCTTGTCCCTTCCGCTCAGGAGAAACTTGTTCAGGTAAGCGCGGCCCAGGGCCGCCTGAACCTTCTTCGTGTCTTCCAGCTTCTCGAGGATTGCGATCGCACTGTCGACCGACGGTGCGTCGTCGTAGCGCACCAGATATCCGATCGCCTGCAGGTAGAGATCCTGCTGGAACGCATCGTGAGCCGGCATCGGTGCGAGTGCAGTCGGTCGCTTCAGCGATGCGAGAAGCTGGGTCGTCACGGCATCCTGGAGTTCGAGCACTCTGCTCACACTCGACTCCGCGAAGTTCCCACCCAGCTGGCGCCCGCTGGCATCGACGAGGTTCCAGGTCGCGCGCACTCTGTCACCGGAACGCTGCAGTGTGCCGCGGAGCACGACGTTCGCGCCGGTCTCGCGACAGAGCTCACGGATGCTTCTTGCCTGCACGATATCCTCGCTGGAAGGCGCAACCACCTGCAGCTCGAAAACGCCGCCAAGCCGCGCGCTCAGCGCATTGGCAAAACCTGCGCCAATCATGGGAGCCAGACTTTCTTCCGAGATGTCCTGGAACGGAAGCACTCCGACGATCGGGATCTCCGGAAGCGCGGGAGCCGCTGCGACCGGCGCGGGAGCCGCGTCGTTGCGTCTCGTGACGAACATGAACGCCGCGACGGACACGACCGCGATCGCGGCGCATGCCGCCACCGGGCGCCACGCGCGTCGCCCGACTCTCTGCGCGGCCGCGATCAGTCGCTCCGATCCGGTCCGGGGTGCGGCGAGCTCGCTCAAGTCGGCGATCACGTCGTCCACGCTCTGGTAGCGCTCCTTCGGGTTGCGACGCAGCATCTTCCCGACGATGGCGTCGAGAGCGGTCGGGGCGTCGGGCCTCGACGACGTCAGCGACGGCGGGTCCTGGTTGAGGATCGAGTAGATCGCCGCCTGCTCGTACTCGCCGCGGAACGGCCGCTGGCCGGTGAGGAGCTCGTACGTCACGACGCCTAACGACCAGATGTCGGCCTGCGGGCCGACCTCCTCGCAGAGGAGCTGCTCCGGTGACATGTACGCGGTCGTGCCGACGGCCTTGCCCGCGGCCGTGATCACCGACGATCCTTCGAGCTTCGCGAGACCGAAGTCGAGGATCTTCACGACGCCGTCTGGCGTCACCATCACATTCGCCGGCTTGATGTCGCGGTGCACGATCCCCGAGGAGTGCGCCTTCGCGAGGCCGCGCGCGAGCTGGAGGACGACCTTCAACGCCATGCCGACGGGAGGGCGGCCCGCCTCGATGATCTTCCGGAGCGTCTCGCCCTCGTAGCAGGCCATCGCGATCCAGACGCGATCGTCCTCGGCTTCGCCGACGTCGTAGACGGTGCAGATATTCGGATGGTCGAGCTGCGCTGCGGCGCGAGCCTCGTGCAGAAAGCGCGCGCGGGCCTCGTCATCGCGGGTGAGCTCCGGCGGCAGGAACTTGAGCGCCACGCACCGGCCTAACTTCAAATCCTCGGCTTTGTACACGATCCCCATGCCGCCTCCGCCGAGACGCTCGAGGATTCGATAGTGCCCCACCGTGTGGCCAATCATGGCGCGGCTCTGACTCTGTCTGTACGCGTGACAGAGTATGAGATTCGCTGGCAGGAAGACCGTGACTTCCACCACCACACGTCGGCACGGACGTCACCCGCCGGGGTGTCCGGCGCGTTGTGATCGCACAATCCGAAGTGACGTCCCGGCCCGGCAGGACGCCGACCGCGCGACGGACACGACCAGCACTCGTCCTGGCGTGGGGCGGCGTCCCGGCCTTACACGTCGCGAAACCGCCTGAAGAATCGCCGGAGGTCGTCGACGAGAAGCTCCGGCTCCTCGAGCGCGGGGAAGTGCCCGCCGCGCGGCATTTCGGTCCACTGCGCAACCTCGTATTCGCGTTCGGCCCACGATCGCGGCACGACGAGGAGCTTCTCGCCGGGGAACATCGCGATCGCCGTCGGCGTGGCGACGCGCGGCCGCGGCTTGCGCGGGTCGCGCGCCGGGTTGTTCCTCGACTCGTAGTAGCGACGCATGGACGAATTGATCGTCTCGGTCACCCAGTAGATCGTGATGTTCGTGAGGAGCTCGTCCTTCGAGAACGCCCTCTCGATATCACCGTCGCAGTCGCTCCAGGCGCGGAACTTCTCGACGATCCAGGCTGCGAGCCCGGCCGGCGAGTCGTTGAGCCCGTAGGCGGCCGTCTGCGGCGTCGTCCCCTGGATCGCCTCGTACGCTCCCTCTTCCCTCTCCCACCTCGCCACGCGCGCAAAGTAGTCGCGCTCTTCGTCCGTCAGCTCGTCATCCGAAGGCATCGGAACCGGCCAGTCGAGATCGACCGATCCGAGGTGAATCGCGCGGACCACGTCGCCGTGATGGCGCCCGAGCGCGCTCGTCACGCGATTGCCGACGTCGGTTCCATGCGCAACGAACGATCCGTATCCGAGGATGTCGACCATCAACGCACGCCAGAGATCGTCGACGGCCTGCTGGCCTCGGCGAAGCGGACGCCCGGAGAAGCCGAAGCCGGGGAGCGACGGGATGACGACGTCGAACGCGTCGCGCGGGTCACCGCCGTGCGCCGCCGGATTCGTCAGCGGGCCGACAATGCCGGAGAGCTCCGCGAAGCAGCTCGGCCAGCCGTGCGTGACGACGAGCGGAAGCGGCGCAGGGCCGACGCCGCGCGCGTGCACGAAGTGAACCAGCTGCCCGTCGATCGTCGTCCGGAACTGCGGCAGCTCGTTGAGCCACCGCTCCTCGGCGCGCCAGTCGAAGCGCTCGAGCCAGTAGTCGACGAGCTCGCGCATGTAGGCGAGGTTCGCGCCGTAATCCCAGCCCGCCCCGTCGACCTCGTCGGGCCAGCGCGTGCGCGCAAGCCGATCGCGCAGATCGGCAAGCGCCTCCTCGGGGACGGCAATCTTGAATGGCTCGACGTTCGGCATCGTCACCTCGGTCCGCCCACGCGGGCTCTTCCGCCCTACCGGCGAGGGACCTCCCCACGGCACGATGCACAGACGATCGCGCGAGGGTCGATCTTCGCGCCGCAGTTAGGGCAGGCCGTCTTCCCGCTTCGCGAGAACACTCCGATCGCGAGCGCGGAGACGATTGCGACTGCGGCGAGAATACCGCCGGCGAGAGGCGCGACAAAGGCCGCCGTACTGACGGCGCCGGAGAACGCCGCTTCACCAGCGGTCGCCGCAGTGCCAATGTGGTGATGGGCTGACTCGACGTGATCGCGGAAGGGGCGACGCACCATGTTGCGCACCCCCTTCACGAGGGCGGCGGTGCCGCCGCCCAGCACGCCCGAGGCCGCCAGCTGCACGAGGCTCGAGTCGATCTTGCCGGTCGACGCGGCGAACGCGATGAAGCCGGAGACGATCGCCGGGAGATAACCGGCCGAGTCTCCCCATGCGCCGAGCTCCGGATGCGAGTCAGCGTAGAGCTCGACGAGGAGCATGACGATGAGCACTGCGAGCACCGGAGGGCTCGCGAGCCAGGCCCACTGCGGCGACAGCTCGAAGTAGGGAGTGTGGTGGAAGAGCCCGAGCGCGATGACCGGTATCGTCGCCTTCGTCCCCGCTCCCGTCGCGAGGCCGAAGGCTGTCAGGTACGAGACGATATTCTCCAACCGATCCTCCTTCGCGAGGCGAAAGGCGAGAGGCGAAAGGCGATGAGCAGGCTGAAGGGTACGACAGTGATTCGCCTCCCGTTCTGCTTGTCGCCTCTCGCCTTTCGCCTTTCGCCCTCGCTCCTCAGTGCTGCGTCAACAGATTCACTCCGTATCCCAGTGCGATTGAAAACACGAGCAGCGTTGTGACTATGCCGACCAGGAGCACGACGATGACGGCAAGGGCGACTTTTTCGGCCGCGAGCAGCGGCGCGCGGTCGCGCTCGCGGCGCAGGCTCCACATCAGGTGCGTGTAGGCGAGCCACGTCACGCCGGCGAAGACTGCCGCACCGGCGAACGCGCCGACGACGGGAATAGCGGTGAAGGAGTAGCCGCCGAGCGTCAGGAGCAGGAAGGCCCATCGCGAGATGTTGCGCGTGAAGAAGCGACGGCGCTTGCCGAGGAGCCGCCGCGGCTCGCCGGCGAGGACGATGCGGAACGCGATCGCGTGGGCGATCGAAAAAAGCGGCAGTGCGATGACGATCGCGGGGCCCCAGTGAACGAGCGGGCCACCGAGCGAGATCAGCGCGGCAATCGGCGTGCCGATGAGAAGGAAGCGGAAGAACCGCGCCTCGTTCTCCTCGACGACGCGATCGTAGACGAGATCGATCTCGCGCAGCTCGTTCCCCCCCGCGTCGCGCAGCGCGCGCCCGCATGCGGGGCAGCTTTCGATCGCCTCGCGCGCAAGGCGCGTGCGGCACCAGGGACAATCGCGGAGGGAGAGCATGGAGCGGTCAAGAATAGCGCGAATGCGGAATGCGGAATGCGGAATGCGGATTGCGGAATGACGAATCGACAGCGACGAAAACGAACGAGATCCGGCCGAAACTAGCTCAGCACAAGACCATCCGTAGCGCGGATCCGGAGTCGCTCATTCCGCATTCCGAACTCCGCATTCCGAATTCCCTACTCAACCAGCAACGTCTTGTGCCACGAATCGCCTGCGCGCTTCCGAAAGTCGCCGTTCAGGAGGCCGGCGAGCGTTCCGACGTTCACGTCGAAGACTCTCGTCTCCGGGCCGACTTCTCCGCTCGCCGCGAGCTGCTGGAACTCCTCGCGCGTCGCGCTGCGGACCTGCCCGTCTCCTTCCTCGAAGAAGACGAGCGCGGAGTCGAGGAATGAGACGCCGGCCTGCGTGCCGAGCGCGGTCACGAGCCGGAAGAGGCGATCGACGGAACAGCCTCCAGGCTGCGCAGCGTCGTCGGCCGCGACCACGATGAAGCGGTGACGCAGCACGTCGAACGACGCGGGAAGATCGGAGCCATGCGCCGACCATTCGCGGACGAACGAGTCGAGCTCGGAACGAATCAGGCTCTGTCGCCCCTCGTCGAGCGGCGCGCTCGCGCCGAAGACCCAGGTCTTGGAGGTAGAGGGAAGGGTGGTGAAAGGGACGTAGCTCATTCGATCATCCTTAAGGTTGAGGCGAGAGGCGAAAGGCGATGAGCAGGCTAGCTGCCTGACTGCTGATCGCCTCTCGCCTCTCGCCTATCGCCCTTGCTCGGTCAGCGCTCGCCTCACGCTCAGCTTGGCTTCGATCATTTCGTGATGTTGAACGCCGAGGAGGTCGGAGAGCTTCCGGACGAGGTATTCCTCGTATTCGTGAAGCCGGCCGTCGGCGAGGACGAGGCGCCACATCGCGCGAACGACCTCGAGTCGCGTCTCGTGGTCGGTCGCCTCACGGATGCGGCTGGTGAAGGTCCAGTGATCGATCGTCACGCTGCGCGCCGACTGCGCCTTCGCGACGATCCGCTCCGCCTGCTCGGTCGTCAGCCCGAACGTCGCGACCATCGTCTCGAGCAGCTGCGCCTGCTCGCGCTCGGAAAACTGCTGATCGGCGTAGGCGAGCTCAAGGAGCACCCCGGCGGTCGCGAGGGCGACGGGATTTTCGGGATCGCTCTCCGTCGGCGTGACACAGCCGCTGTTCCGGAGGAGTCGGACGAGTTTGTCGAACGGCACCGGTGGAGTCTAGCAGATGCTCCCACCCGCGCCCTCCTCCCCGATCGCAGGAATGGCAGGGGGGCTGCCGATGGTTTTTGCGATCGGACAGGCAGTAGTTGCCTGAAGCAGGAAAGGAGATTCCAGCAGTGAGAGAAACCGGTACGGTCAAGTGGTTCAACGACGCAAAGGGCTTCGGCTTCATCACCTCCGAGAGCGGACAGGACGTCTTCGTCCATTACAGCGCCATCAAAGCGGAAGGCTTCCGCTCCCTGAAGGAAGGCAGCCAGGTCGAGTACGATCTCAGCGAGACTCCAAAGGGGCTCCAGGCGACGAACGTTACGCCCGTGTAAATCAATCGATTCTGAAACCAAACCAGCGAGCGCCCCGAAAGGGGCGCTTCGTTTTTGAGGGGCAGGCGAGAGGCGAAGGGCGAGAGGCGATGAGCGGGCTTATGTGGAGTGCGAAAGCACAGGTTTCGCTCTTGCTCGCCGAAGCGAAGCTTCGGCGTCGCGACACGAGCGAGCGAGCGGAAGGTCTCGCTTCCGCCGAGGAGGAGCGCAAGCTGGCGCTTGCGCATTCCACATCGCGTTCCCTAGATGCCGTTCGACTTCAGCGCGAAGCCGATCATTTTGTAGAGCAGGCGCGCGCCGACGTTGGCGTCCCACTCGGCTGCGCCGGGCGACACCTCGCAGAGGTCGAGTCCCACGATCCGCTTCTTCGCGCGGATCAGCGCGCGCAGCAGGCCGATCGCGTCGTTCCAGCTCAGGCCTCCCGGGACCGGCGTTCCGGTCGACGGGCAGAGCGTGGGATCGAGCCCGTCGATGTCCCACGACAGGTAGACGTCGTGCGGCAGCTCCGCGACGATCTCGTCCGCGGTGCGCGCGTACGGGATGCCGTCGTCTCGCCGGATCGCGAGCTCCGAATCGAAGAAGGTCACGATGCGCCCGCCCGACGCGGCGATCATCTCGTTCTCCCGGTTCGAAAAATCGCGCACGCCGACCTGCACGAGCTTCGCGACGCCATCGATCTTCGTCATCACGTTGTGAAAGATCGACGCGTGCGACCAGGTGAAGCCTTCGTACGCCTCACGGAGATCGGCATGCGCGTCGAGATGGAGGATCCCCATCCCCGGATAGCGCTCGGCGTGCGCGCGGATCGCGCCGAACGGCACCGAATGGTCGCCGCCGAGCGTGACGGCCATCTTCCCCTGCTCGAGAAGCTCGCCGACACGCCACGCGACCCACTCGTTGACCTCATCGCCGAGCTCGTTCACGCGCGCGAGGTTCGCTTCGAGCCGCTCGTCCCCGTCGATCGCGCCGCCCGCCTCGATGATCGGTGCAGCGAGCTCGCTCGCCTCGCTGTTCCATTCGAGCAGCTGCTGCGCGAGCGGGAGCATCGCGATTCCTGCCTGGTAAGGCCGTCCCGTGTCGCGATCGAAGAGGTCGACCTGCTTCGACGCTTCGAAAATCGCCGCGGGGCCATCCGAGGTACCGCCGCCGTACGAGGTCGTCGCCTCGAACGGAACCGGCACGATCACGACATGCGCATCCTCCGGCGCCGTCTGCAGCCCGTAGATGCCCGAGCCCTCGCCCGCGGCGGCGTCAGGATCGAAGCCGTTCTGGTTCATCGTCTACCTCTCTTTCGACTTCGTCCCGGCGCACGCTCGAATGCTGCACCCGCGCCGCTCCGTGGAAACCGAAATGAAGAATGTCGAATGAAGAATGAGGAATGGAGAAAAGGAACCACCTCCGCGGGATGCTCGCCAGCGTTCTTCATTCCTCATTCTTCATTCGACATTCTTCATTTCGGTTCTGGCTTTGGATGGATCGTCCGATAGCACCCGTCCGGCTCCGCCAAACCGCTCGATCTTTGCTGAGTCACGCCTATCGTACGCCCGGTCGTCGGTTGATGCCGATGTGGAGTGCGCAAGCGCAAGCTTGCGCTCTTCCTCGGCGGAAGCCGCAGCTTCCGCTCTCTCTCGACCGTTACCGCCGAAGCTTCGCTTCGGCATGGAAGGGCGCAAGCTGGCGCTTGCGCACTCCACATGCCTGCTCTCGCCTATCGCCTCTCGCCTCTCGCCTGCCTCACCACGAACGAAATCGGCACCCTCGCGTACACGCGCACCGAGAACTCGGTCGAGCGGTCGTCGATCCAGTGAAATCGCCCCTCGACGGTGAACTTCAGTTTCTCCTCGATCGGAAAGGTAATCTCCGCGCCGAGCTCCTTGTAGTCGCGATCCGACTCGTAGAACTCCGGGTCGGTTCCGTGCGAGCCGTAGTTAGGGTCGCCCTCGGCTGCGTAGAAATCGGTCCCCTGCCAGAGAACGGCGAAAAGCCGTGTGCGCTCCCACGGCTGCACCGAGAGCTCGAGCCAGACGGCGTCGCCTTCGGTCGGACGGTCGGGGTACGCGTCGTCCTCCGTCGTCTTGCTCAGCAGATACATCGCGCGCACGCGCGAATCGCCGACGATCGGGAGTCTGCGTTCCCAGCGAACGCCAGGGGCGAAGACCGCGTTGTTGTAGACCTCTTCGCCCGCGGAGTAGAGCTGGCCGCCGACGTGAAACCCGTGCACCTGCGCCTCGGCGCTGAAGCCCGCGCCGATTCCCCAGCGACCGACGAAGCCGTAGTCGAACGCCTCGCGATGCTCGGGCGTGTTCTCGCGCTGCCAGTTGATGAAGCCGTCGACCGACCAGCCGTCGCCCGCGGCGAGGTACTGCAGGCCGCTCTCGACCGGACGCGTGAGCTCGAGCGTGCTGATCTCGATCGGATCGATGAGGCCATGCCGACTCTCGGTCTCGAGCGTGCCGAGGATGAACTTCGAACGCTCGCCCGTCTTGTAGCGGAACGAGAGGATCGGCTCGGAGTCGTTAGGGTCGTCGTCACCACCGCTGCGGAAGTCGCCGTAACCGCCGGCGAGGATCGTGACGCGATCGCCGACGGGGATCTCGAAGTACGAAAGCAGTTGCGCGCCGAGGATCGTCTCGCCGTCGCGGTACGGGCCGCCGAACTCCGTGTCGTCGCCGTAGAAGCGGAAGTCGTTCGTCCAGTTGATGTCGCCGATGTCGGCTGCCGAAGCGGTCGCCGCGAACGCGACGAGCGCGAATGCGGCCAGTGCCGTTCCCCTACTCACTCTTCTTGGCACGCGAGAGCGCCTCCTTGAACTTTTCCTCGAGCAGCTTTTCGCGGTCCTTCTGGCTCGCCATCTCCTTCTCGAAGCGCGTGGCGAGCTCCGACTTCTTCGCGTGGATCTCCCCCACCATCTCCTCGAGCGACTGGTTCTTCTTCGGATTCACCGGCGGCTTGTGCAGCAGAACCTGCCCGCTTTCGCGGCTCACCACGATCCAGGCATTGCAGCAGGGACAGTTGATCTCGATGTTGTCGGACATGGGGGGAACCTCCGGAGAAAGAGATTCTAAATGAAATGACAAATGACGAAATGACAAATGACAAAACTGAAGCACAGAATGAATGTGTCTCCCTTTGTCATTTGTCATTTGCCTCTATTTGTCATTCCCCTCATCGTGGTACCAGTCCTCCTGCTGCATCCCGAAGGCCTCGGCGAGTCTCACGCGGTCCAGTGCGTCGTCGGGGGCGCCTTCGTAGTGCATGCGGCCGGCACGGATGACGACGACCTTCGAGGCGTGGCGCCTGATGAGGGCGAGGTCGTGCGACGCGCAGACGATCGTCATCCCGCACTGCATCAGCTCACCGATGATCTTCGACAGGCGCGCGGCCTGGCGCAGATCGAGGAAGCTGGTCGGTTCGTCGAGGAGCAGGATCCTCGAGCGCTGCGCGAGCGCCGACGCGATGAAGACGCGCTGAAGCTCGCCCGCGCTCATCTGCATCGCCGTGCGCCCGGCGAGATGCAGCGTTTCGGTCTGGCGCATCACGTCGTCGACGATCTCGAGATCCTTCGGCGTCTCCCACTTCATGACGCCGAGGTGCGGCGTGCGGCCGAGGAGCACGAGCTCCCTGGCGGTGAAGCCGAAGGCGAGCGGAGGGCGCTGCCAGACGCCTGCGATGCGGAGCGCGATCTCGTTGCGATGAAACGTCGACAGGTCGCGCCCTTCGAGCTCGACGGTTCCCGCCGACGGGCGGAGGAGCCCCTGCAGCAATCGGAGGATCGTCGTCTTGCCGGCGCCGTTCGGGCCGACGAGGCCGACGAACGCCCCCGCCTCGACGCCGAATGTCAGGTCGTCGACGATCCGGCTGCCGTTGTAGGCGAAGGAGACGCCCCGAAGCGCGACGACGTTCATCGCCCCCTCCTTCGCATCAGCGAGACGAACACCGGCACGCCAATGAAGGCGGTGACGACGCCGACCGGGAGCTCGTTAGGCGCCAGCGCCGTGCGCGCGACGAGGTCGGACATCACGCAGAGCGCCGCGCCGGAAAGCGCGGCGAGCGGGATCAGCTTCCGGTTGTCGACGCCGACCGCGAGACGCGCGACGTGAGGGACGACGAGACCGACGAAACCGATCGTCCCGGCGAGAGTGACGACGACCGCGGTGAGGAGGCTCGCGACGCCGTAGAGGACGAGCTTGGAGCGCGTGACGGAGATCCCCACCTGCTCCGCGAGCTCCTCGTTCACGGAGATGGCGTTCATGTGCCAGGCGTGCCCCATCAACACGAGCGAGAGCAGGGCGACCACGATCGACACCGGGCCGACCATCCCCCACTCCGCCGAGGCAAAGCTGCCGAGGAACCAGAAGAAGAACGACTGCAACTCGTCGGGAGCGATGAGCGTCAGCATCAGGCTGAGCATCGCGTTCGCGAGCGAGGTGAAGATGATTCCGGCGAGAATCGTCGAGGTCGTCTCGAACGAGAAGCTGGCGTGGGCGACGAAGAGGACGACCGCGATCGTCGCGATCGCACCGAAGAACGCTCCCGCGGGAATCGAGAACGCCCCCGCGACGCCGATCAGCACCGTCGCAACGGCGCCGAGGGCGGCGCCGCTCGACACGCCGAGGGTGTATTCGGAAGCGAGAGGGTTGCGGAGAAGAGACTGGAAGCAGAGGCCGGCGAGCGCGAGAGCCCAGCCGACAACGATCGCGGTGACGACGCGCGGGGCGCGGATGGAACGGACGATGGTCGCCGTCGTCGGGTCGACCGACGACGAGTCGATGACTGCGCGGAACGCGTCGCCGGCGCGCACGTGTGCCGCACCTGTCGCGAGTGACAGGACGGAGGCCGCAAGCAGCAGCCCTCCGGCGATGGCGATGCTGATCCAGAAGCGCCTCACTGCGTCGCCCGCCTCCACTTCGGCTCGCAGACGCCCGCGGGGAAGAGCCCGGGATGAAGGCTCGTCGCGAGGTCGCGCAGGCCGAAGACGAGCCGCTGCGAGGGGCGGTCGATCGTCCGGCTGTCGATCCCGCGGATCGCGCCGCTCTTCACCGCCGGGATCGCCGGCCAGCGGCCTAACCACGCCTTCCACGCGTCGAGATCCTTCGACGGGTTCATCGTGCTCACGACGACCACCTCCGGGGCGAGCGCGATGAGCCCCTCGGCGGAGATGCGCGGATAGGGCTGCGGGTTCCCCTTCGTGACCGAAGCGCCGCCCGCCATGTCGATCATCTCGTTCGTGAACGACTCCTGGCCTGGCGCGATCACCGGATCCATGTCGAAGGCGTAGAGGACCCGCGGACGCTTCGCGCCCTTCGTCGCGCCCGCGATGCAGGAGGCCACGCGGTCCATCTCGGCAACGAGCGCCTTCCCCTCCGCGTCGCGTCCCGTCTTCGCGCCGAGCGCGATGATTCCGGCGCGCGTCGTCTTCCAGTAGCGGAGATCGAGGACGAGAACGTCGAAGCCGAGGCGGCGGAGCCGGTCGAGCGTCGCGGAGGAATTGCCGTCGGTCGTCGCGACGAGGAGGTCGGGGCTCAGCGCGACGATCGCCTCGATGTTGAGATTGTTGAAGGCGCCGACGTGCGGCAGCGCGACCATGCTCGCGGGGAAATCGGTGTAGTCGGTCACGCCGACGATGCGATCGGCGATGCCGAGGCCGTCGAGGATCTCCGCGGCGCTTGGGACGAGAGTGACGATGCGGTGAGGCGCGGCGGCTGTCGCCGGGGCGAGCAGCGAGACGACCACGATCAGCGCGAGGGCGAATTGAGAATTGAGAATTGAGAATTGAGAGACGCTGGCAGCCTGTGTGGCGCAGACACTCCTGTCTGCGCGCGGCGCAACGCGCCGCAACGGGGCCGGTTCTCGCTGCTCACGATGCGTCGCGCCCTCTCGTTCCGCATTCCGAATTCCGAATTCCGCAATTCGGGAAGCCGCCTTCGGCGGCGCGCAGGCAGGAGTGCCTGCGCCACATGGGTTTTGGCGATCGGAGAAATCGGCTGGTGAGCCGCGATGCGGCATGGATGAACCTCCTGGATCCTCGAGGGGGTTGCTGTTGATTTCCTCGCCCGAAGGTTTCCTGACTTGCGACGTCCTACTTGCCGCGCCTTCCCGGGCTCCCTGGAGAGCCCAGTGGCGTAGCGCGCTTCATGAGAGAGCGCGTTCGCGGCGTTCGTTTCGCTCACAGTAGCGGGCCTGCAACGGATTCACACCGTTTTCCCTTGCGAAAGCGAGGCTTCGAATTGAAAAGAACGAAATTACCTGCAGGTGGTTAAACCACTCCGGCCGGGTGAAGTCAAGGCAGGCCCTGAGTGAAATGAAAACTGAAAATTGAAAAACAGAGGGCTGTCTGATGGTGCGGAAGGCTCACCTGGCTGCGCCACCTTCCAGGCTTCAATACCCACTGCGTCCCTCGCCGTCTTTCAACTTTCAATTTTCAATTTTCAATTCCTCCTATGGCTCGGGTTCCGGCTCCGGCGTCGGCAAACCGCGTCGGGCAAGCATCAGGTTCGAGCCGGAGAAGATCGCCAGCGCGAGCCAGATGAAGGCGAAGGCGACGAAGCGCTCGTGGCCGAACGGCTCGTGGAAAAGGAAGACGGCGAAGAGAAACTGGATCGTCGGAGAGATGTACTGCAGCACACCGACCGTTGCCAGACGCAGCCGCTCCACGGCGTGCGCGAACCAGAGGAGCGGCAGCGCGGTGATGATGCCGGCAAGGCTCAGGAGGATGTCGGTCTTGAGATCGACGTGCCCGAACGAGAGCGCTCCCCGGCTCGCGAGCCACGCGAGGTAGCCGCCGGCGAGCGGAAGGAGAATCGTCGTCTCGATCGTGAGCCCCTCGAGAGAGGGAACGCGGGCGACCTTCCGGACGAGCCCGTAGAGGCCGAAGGTGACCGCGAGCACGAGCGAAACCCACGGCAGCGACCCGACGCTCCAGGTGATCCATGCGACGCCGAAGGCGGCGATCGCGACGCTGAGCGTTTCGGTCGGCCGGAGGCGCTCGCCGAGGAGGAAGTAGCCGAAGAGCACGTTGACGAGCGGGTTGATGTAGTACCCGAGACTCGCCTGCAGAAGGTGGCCACTGCCGACGGACCAGATGAAGACGAACCAGTTGATCGCGATGAGGATCGTCGACGCGACGAGATAGATGACCATGCGCCGTTCGCGGAGCACAGCGCGAATCGAGCCCCAGCGGTTCTTCGCCGCGACGATGATCGCCAGGACGAGGACCGACCAGACGATCCTGTGCGCCAGGATCTCCGGCGGGGCGACATGCCGAACCAGGCGGAAGTAAACGGCGACGAACCCCCACCAGCCGTATGCCGCGAGACCGTAGAGCAGGCCGGTGACCTGGGGGGAGCGGGGGGAGGAGGACATGACCGCGGGTGAGAAGGATATCGGAGGGCAAGGGATTCCGGCATTGGGCGGCCGTTTCTTCATTCTTCATTCCTCATTCTTCATTCGACATTTCGGTTTGCTAGCACGCACGGAAACCGAAATGAGGAATGTCGAATGCGGAATGAAGAATGAAGAATTGAACGTCCGGTCGTCACACCTGCAGCGTCCACCGGGTCTGTGATGCCTTGCCCGCACACGTCCTTTTCTGCGTGAGCCGCGTCACCTTGCCTCCCCCATCGCCCCGCGATAGCATCGCCCGGGCGAATGGCTCGCCCGCGAATCGAGGTTTGTGCGGGGCATTTGGTTTGAAGCTCGATCCAAAAGGCTCCCCTCTCTCAATTCTCAATTCTCAATTTTCAGTCCCCAATTCTCCTTTGGAGGCACCATGGCCAACGGCATCATCCGCATTCCCACACCGGTCAACGAGCCGGTTCGCGCCTACGCTCCCGGCTCGGCCGAGAAGGCGTCGCTCAAGAAGAAGCTCAACGAGATGCTCTCGCAGGAGATCGAGATTCCGCTGATCATCGGCGGGAAGGAGATCCGCACCGGCAACATCGCCAAGGCGGTCTGCCCGTTCGACCACAAGCACGTCCTCGCGACCTACCACCAGGCGGGCGCGAAGGAAGTCGCCATGGCGATCGAAGCGTCGCAGCAGGCGTGGAAGACGTGGAGCGAGATGCCGTGGACCGATCGCGCGGCGGTGTTCCTCAAGGCCGCCGACCTGCTCGCCGGACCGTGGCGCGACACCTGCAACGCCGCGACGATGCTGAACCAGGCGAAGACGGTCCATCAGGCCGAGATCGACGCGGCCTGCGAAATGATCGACTTCTTCCGCTTCAACGTCCACTTCATGCAGCAGATCTACACACAGCAGCCCGACAGCGCGCCGCAGACCTGGAACTACGTCGAGTACCGCGCCCTCGAAGGCTTCGTTTTCGCGATCACACCGTTCAACTTCAGCTCGATCGGCGGCAATCTGCCGACCTCGGCTGCAATGATGGGCAACGTCGTCCTCTGGAAGCCGGCGTCGTCGGCCGTCTACTTCGCCTACCACTTCATGAAGATGATGGAGGCGGCAGGCCTTCCTCCCGGCGTCATCAACTTCGTCCCGGGACGCGGCGGCCAGGTCGGCGATCCAGTGCTCGAGAGCCCGCACTTCGCCGGCGTCCACTTCACCGGCTCGACCGGCGTCTTCCAGGACATGTGGGCGAAGATCGGCACCAACATCGCGAAGTACAAGACCTACCCGCGCATCGTCGGAGAGACGGGCGGCAAGGACTTCATCTTCGCGCACCCGTCGGCCGACGTTCCGTCGCTCGCGACCGCGATGGTCCGCGGCGCCTTCGAGTACCAGGGGCAGAAGTGCTCCGCCGCCTCGCGCGCCTACGTGCCGAAGTCGCTCTGGCCCGCGGTGAAGAAGGACCTGCTCGCGCAGCTCGCCGAAGTGAAGATGGGAGCGCCGACCGACTTCCGCAACTTCTTCTCCGCCGTCATCGACGCCGGCGCGTACAAGACGATCAAGGGCTACATCGACTACGCGAAGGAGCACAAGGACGTCGCGGAGATCATCGCCGGCGGCAACTGCGACGACTCGAAGGGCTACTTCATCGAGCCGACCGTCGTCGTGACGACCGACCCGAAGTTCAAGCTGATCCGCGAGGAGATCTTTGGCCCCGTGCTGACGCTCTTCGTCTACGAGGACGCGAAGCTCGACCAGACGCTCGTCGAGCTCGACACGGCGTCTGACTACGCGCTGACCGGCGCGATCTTCGCGCAGGATCGCAATGTGATCGTCGAGCTTGCGAACAGGCTTCGCCACGCGGCCGGCAACTTCTACATCAACGACAAGCCGACCGGCGCGGTCGTCGGCCAGCAGCCATTCGGCGGCGCGCGCGCCTCGGGGACGAACGACAAGGCGGGCTCGTACGTGAACCTGCTGCGCTGGACCTCGCTCCGGGCGATCAAAGAAAACTTCGTTCCGCCGACGCACTTCGCCTATCCGTTCATGGGCGAGGAATAGCCGCGGGCCCGGAATTGAGAATGAAAAATTGAGAATTGAGAGATGGTGGGCCGAACGGGCGAGCGCGAGCTCGCCCGTTTCGCGTTCCGGCGAGGGTTATGTGGCGCAGGCACTCCTGCCTGCGCGTCGCCGAAGGCGACATCGGGTCGCGCTGCATTTCGACGAGGCGGCGCTTCGCGCCGCGCGCAGGCAGAAGTGCCTGCGCCACATCTAATGCCTTCCGCTACCATTCGCAGATGCGCATCGCCACCGTCGCGCTCGCCTTCCTGCTGCTCACCTCCCCGTTCCTGTACGCCGCTCACAAACCCTTCGCCTCGCTCGACGAGCTCGATCGGGCGATCGCGGGGGTCGCGAACGGGAAGAGCGCGGAGCTGTTCTGGAATCGCGTCCTCGCGGAGAAGCGGATGCCGCTCGTCTTCGACAAGACGGCCGTCTTCCTCTACCGCGGACCCGGCAAGATCGTCGAGTGGCGCGGCGATCATGTCGGGTGGAGCCCGAGCGAAGAGGCGAAGGGGAAACGCATCGGGAAGAGCGACGTCTGGCAGTACCGCCGCACGTTCGACCTCGACGCGCGCGTCGACTACAAGATCGTGGTAGACGGGGATCGCTGGCTGCTCGATGACCTCAATCCTCACGCGCAGGTCGGCGGTTACGGCCCTAACTCCGAGCTCAGGATGCCAGAGTGGGCGCCCTCCCCGCTCGTCGAGCGCTCCGCGGCGATTCCGCGCGGCACGCTGTCTCCCGAAAGGAAGCTCGCGAGCGAGGCGCTCGGCTACGAGGTCGGGTACCGCGTCTACACGCCCGCGGGCTTCACGGGCAGCGAGAAGGAGCTCCCTTCTCTCTACGTGACCGATGGCTCCGACTACTGGCGCGACGACATGGGGGCGCTCGTCATCGTTCTCGACAACCTCATCGCGTCGAAGCGGCTGGCGCCGCTGGTCGCCGTCTTCGTCGACCCGTGGGACCGGCGGAACGGCACGAACCGGAGAGAGAGCGAGTACATCCCGCCACCCGATGGCACCTGCCGTTATTGCGACTTCCTCATTGGCGAGCTCGTGCCGCTCGTCGACGGCAGCTACCCCACCGCACGCGCGGCCGGGTCTCGCGCGATTCTCGGAACGTCGTTAGGCGGCCTGATCGCCACGGTCCTGACAACGAGGCACCGCGACGTCTTCGGCCTCGCCGGAATCCAGAGCCCCGCCTACTGGCCGGCCGGCGGCGCGGTGACGCTTCTCGAGGGGAGCGACGCGACGCCCGCGCGCGCCGTCATCGACATCGGGAGTTACGAGGGCCCCGAGGCGATCGCCGATGCGAATCGGGCGAAAGCGATCCTCGAATCGCGGGGGACGACGGTCGCCTGGCTCGAGCCGCACGACGGCCACTCGTGGGGACACTGGCGGGCGACGGTGGACGACGTGGTGGTGTTTCTGTTTGAAGGCAGGCGAGAGGCGAAGGGCGAGAGGCGATGAGTAGGCAGTCAGGAGAGCGACGGCAGCGAGGAGAGAAAAGGCAGGACCGAGAGAAGAGTTAAGAATCGCACCGCAACCGACTCTCAACTCTTTTCTCTTCTCTCTTAACTCTTCTCTGCCGCTGACCCGATCGGCCTGCTCATCGCCTCTCGCCTCTAGCCTGCCTACCCCACCACCCTCAACGACCGCCGCCTGAACCATCCCGTGAGCGAGTAGCGCTCGCGGCTCGAGACGAGGACCTCGTGCGGGACGCTGTCGCTGCGGAAAACGACCATCGTTCCGGCTTCGGGGAGGACGTCGACGGGGCCGCCGAGGACGTGGAGGCGCAGCGCGCCGCCGTCTTCGTCGTGCCAGTCGTCGTTGAGGTAGAGGGTGCAGGAGATCATCCGCTCGTCGGAAGCCTCGAGGCGGTCGACATGCGTCTTGTAGAACGCGCCCGGGGCGTAGATGGCGAACTGCGCTTCGAACGAAACGAGGCTGAGGAAGAGCTCGCGGTTCAGGTCGCCCTGAAGCTCCTCGGTCGCGTGCCAGTACGCCTGTTGCGCAGGAGTCGCCTCGGAGGGGTCGATCCAGCGGATCCGGTCGCCCCGGATCGCGTTCTCGACCTCGTGGTCGGCTCCGCGGCCCACGCCCGCCTCATGGAAGCGATCCGCCGCCATTCCTTCACGCGCTTCGTCACGAAGCTGAGTGACCACGTCGCGCGGGAGGAAATCCCGCAGCACCGTCCACCCACGCGTCGCAAGCTCGGAAACCGTCCGGTCACTCCACGGAACTATGGTCATCATCACACCCTCGCGCCGGGGCCGGGCGCCCATCCGGGACGAGAAAGATGCGCCCTATGAAACAAAGTGTCAAGTGAGGGAGCGGTGACGGAGGTTGAAAGGCCGACGTGAGAAGTTAGAACGTAGAACTCAGAATCCAGAAAGGGAACGCTGCCTTCGAGCCCCTTTTCTGGATTCTGAGTTCTAACTTCTACGTTCTCACTTCAGGGTTCTGTTACTGAACCTGCAAAGGTGCCACGGCCGGAGCGCCGCCGGCGGATTCAAACGACCCTTCCGCCTTACAGGTTCGACGCGTCCATCATCCCGGGATAGTCGTCGGCGCGGATGAGGATCTCGCGCGGCTTCGAGCCCTGGGAAGGACCGAGGATGCCGTTTGCTTCCATCATCTCGATCAGGCGCGCGGCGCGCGAGTAGCCGAGCTTCATGCGGCGCTGCAGGTACGACGCCGAGGCCTGGCCGGTCGAGAGGACGGTGCGCACCGCCTCGTCGTACTTCGGATCGGTCATGAACTCGAACGCGTCCTGGTTTTCCTTCTCTTCGGCGAACGTCGTGATCTCGTCGATGTACTCGGGACGGCCCTGGTTCTTCTTCACGAAGTCGACGATGTCGACGATCTCCTTCTCGGAGACGTAGGCGCCGTGGATTCGCCGCACGCGTGCCGTGCCCGGCGGAAGGAAGAGCGAGTCGCCCATGCCGAGCAGCTTCTCGGCTCCCTGCGCGTCGAGAATCGTCCGCGAGTCGATCCGCGAGGCGACCTGGAACGAGATGCGCGACGGGAAGTTCGCCTTGATGACGCCGGTGATGACGTCGACCGACGGGCGCTGCGTCGCGATGATCAGATGCACGCCGACCGCCCGCGCCTTCTGCGCCAGGCGCGTCACCGACTCCTCCACGTCCTTCGGCGCGACCATCATCAGGTCGGCGAACTCGTCGATCACGATCACGATGTAGTGCATCTGCTCGGTGTCGCCGAGCTCCTGGTCCGCGCCGAGCCGGCGTCCGCGGCGAAGCGCCTCGGGGTCGCGCACGAGCACGTTGTACTGCTCGATGTTGCGCACGCCGCACTCCGCGAGCTTGCGGTAGCGATTCTCCATCTCCTGCACCGCCCAGGTCAGCGCGTGCGAGGCGAGCTTCGGGTCGGTCACGATCGGGTGCAGCAGGTGCGGGATGTCCTCGTACACCTTCAGCTCGACCATCTTCGGGTCGATCATCAGCATCCGAAGCTGCTTCGGCAGCGCCTTGTAGAGGAGCGAGACGATCATCGAGTTGAGTCCGACCGACTTGCCCGCGCCGGTCGCGCCCGCGACGAGAAGGTGCGGCATGCGGGCGAGGTCGGTCACGACCGGATCGCCGTGGATGTCCTTGCCGAGCGCGAGCGTGAGCAGCGACGGAGAGTTCTCGAAGACGTCGCTGTCGATGATCTCGCGGAGCGCGATGACGTCGCGCTTCGCGTTAGGCACTTCGATTCCGACGGTCGACGAGCCGGAGATCCGCTCGATGCGGATCGACTCCGCCTTCAGCGCGAGCGCGAGGTCGTCGCCCAGGTTGACGACGCGGGCGTACTTCACGCCGGCCGACGGCTTGAACTCGAAGGTCGTGACGACGGGACCGGGATGGTACGCGGTCACTTCCCCCTCGACGTTGAACTCGCGGCTCTTCTCCTCGATGTGGCGCCCCACCTCGAGGAAGCGGCGATGCGCGTCGTCGTTGATCTCTCCCCGCTCGGGGCCCGGCTTGAGGAGATTCACGAACGGGAGACGCTCCGACGAGAGATTCTTGCGCGCCTGATCGCGGACGACCTGCTTCACCGCGGGGCGCTGCTTCGGGCGTGCCAGCTTCGGCAGCGCCAGCTCTTCCGTGTCGGTCTCATCCACGTCGTCGAGGCTGTCGATGTCGTCGTCCACCGGATCAGGCACGATGGGGGGCGCGGGGCGCTTCGGGAAGCGGCGCACCGGAGCCGCATCGAGCTCCTGCTCGAAGAAGGCCGGCACGACGATCTGCTGCTCGCTCCGCTCTTCGGGAGCTTTCACTCCCTCGGAAACGAGATCGGCGGCAGCCTTGCGTAGGTCGGCCTTCGTGACTTTGCGAATGCGGAAGCCGCCCGGTCCCGGAACCTGACGGACCGACGGGCCGCGGCTCGAGATCGACACGACCTTCCCGCCTTCGCAGTCAGACAGTGTCGGAGCCGTATGGGTGGGCGTCTGCTCGTCGGCAGCGCGCGCTTCGCTGAGCTTGCTGCTCAGCACCTTCGCCTTCATCTTCTCCTTGCGGCGACGTTCGGTGAAACGGGCCCAGCGAACGTAGAGGGCGCGACCGGCGTCGGCCAGCCGCTCCTTGCAGAAGACGGCGATCGTCGCGAGGCTGATGCGCGTCGCGAGGAGGATCCCGATCAGCAGCGCGGTCGTGAGCGCGATCGACGCGCCGACCACGTTGAGGCTTGCAGACACCGCGGCGCCGATTTCATGCCCGAGGTATCCGCCGGCGCGAACGAGCGAGCCGCGAAGCCAGACTTCGCCGAACGCGAGCTCGAAGATCGGGGGAATCGCGAGGAGCAGGATGATGAAGCCGAGGAGCTTCGTGTGGAAGTGCTCGACTTCCTTTCCCCAGAAGCGGCTCCAGCCGAGAAGCAGGAGCGCCGCCGGGAGGAGAAGGCTCGCCACGCCGAAGAAGCCGACGAGAATCCAGGCGAGCGTGGCACCGTAGTAGCCGATGCCGTTGCTGATCTCGGTGTGCGTGGAGGTGAAGAACGCGGAGGAGTCGATGGGGCTGTAGGTGAAAAGCGAGATCGCGAGGATCACCCCCGCGGCGAGGATGACGATCCCCAGCACCTCGCTCCCGCGCCTGCTTTTCAGCAGCTCCGACACATCCATCACACCCGACACGGCGAACTAAGAATAGCAGATGGAAGGGGATGGAGAGAAGCGAATTGAGAATTGGGAATTGAGAATTGAGAGATGGCGGGGGCATGGGCAGCGACGAGACGTCGAGGTTGCGAGGTTGGGTGGAAGGCCGGGATCGGGCAGCGACGTCAAAGGCCGGGCTCGGGATCGGGCTCGGGATCGGAAGTCAAAGGCCGGGCGCGGGCCCGGGCGCGTTCACGTTCACGGGATCGAGCTCGCCTCCACGCACTTCGCACCGTTCTCACGGTCCCGATGTTCAGCCCTCGAATTCGGTACTACCATCTCTCAATTCTCAATTCTCAATTCGAAAGCCGATGACAGACTTCACGAACGTATACGAAGACGCCGCGCGGGCCGCGGCGTACGACAAGCTCGAGTTTCCGGGGACCTATTACCTCGCCTACCGCGACCTTCCGGCCATTTTCGAAAAGCATGCCGCCGGGAAAGTGGCGCTCGATTTCGGCTGCGGCACCGGGCGATCGACGCGTTTCCTCGAACGCCACGGATTCGAGACGACCGGCGTCGACATTTCTGCGGAGATGGTCCGGCGCGCGCGGGAGCGCGATCCGCAGGGCGACTACCGCGTGGTCGCCGACGGCGACCTCTCGTCGCTCCCCGCAGAGTCGTTCGACCTGGCGCTCGCGGCGTTCACCTTCGACAACATCCCGACCGAGCCGCTGAAGGTCTCCCTCTTCACGCAGCTCGGCCGTCTCCTCAAGTCGAGCGGGAGGATCGTCGCGCTCGTCTCGGCACCCGAGATCTACACGCACGAGTGGGCGTCGTTCACGACGAAGGACTTCCCGGAGAACGCACGGGCGAAGGCGGGCGACAGGGTGAAGATCATCATGACCGACGTCGACGACCGGAGGCCGGTCGAGGACGTCGTCTGGCCCGACGCCGACTACCGCCGCGTCTTCGCGGCGGCGGAACTCGAGGTCGTCGACGTCGTCCGCCCGCTCGGACACGAGTCGGAGCCGTTCGCCTGGGTCAGCGAGACGACGGTCGCTCCCTGGACGATTCACGCGCTCGGCCGCGGTTAGGCCATGCGGATTTGTCGTCCCGACGACTGACCCCGCGAAGCGGGGGAAGAAGGAGGGACCTCGCAGGATGGTACTCACATGCCACGAGGAAGGGCGTCCGCGACGATCCCCATCTGTACCAGCCTGCGAGATCCCTCCTCCCTCTCCCGCTCTGCGGGATCGGTCGTCGGGATGACAATCCAGACGACTATGGCTATTGGCGCGAGCGCTCCCGCCGCTTAAGGCTCATCTCCTCGCGCGTCGGGTCGGAGCGGGCGCCTCACCGCCTCGCCGGCACGCACGCGGGCTTGAAGCCGGCGGCGCACGCCTTCTCGTAGAGAGCCTTCGCACGGGCGTGGTCCTTTTCGACGCCGTCGCCCTTCTCGTAGAGGCTCGCGAGGGCGTCGCATGCTTCCGCGTCGTCGAAGTCGCACGCAAGCAGGTAGTAATCGGCCGCGCGCGCCATGTCGGGCTCCACGCCCATGCCGACCGCGTAGATCACCGCGGCGTTGTAGCAACCGAAGGGATCGCTCCCCTCGCAGCCGCGCGCGGAGTAGTCGAGCCCCTTCTTCGCGTCGGCCGCGACTCCGCGGCCGGTCAGGTACATGGAGCCGAGGAGCGAGCAGGCGTGCCAGCGACTGTCGCCCGGGTTGACGTCGTCCGGATCGACATCGTCCTGGCAGGCGGCCAGCAGGATCTCCTCGGCGCGCTTCGGATCGGCCTCGACGCCGATTCCGTCGCGGTACGCGAGCCCGAGGTTGACGCAGCCGCGCCTGTTAGGCTTCTGGCAGCTCGTGCCTTCGCAGCCGCGCCGGTAGAGATCGACGCCGTGAACCTCGTCTTTCGCAACTCCCTCGCCGTACTGGTAGTACCAGCCGAGGTCGGTGCAGGCGGTGGCGCTGCCGTCGCGGCAGCCCTGCTCGTACGCGATGATCGCGCGATCCTTATCGCCGGCAACCCCGCGGCCGTCGCGGTACATGATGCCGACGTTGTAGCAGCCCTTCGCGTCGCCGAGCTCGCAGGCCCTCATGTAGATCGGCGTCGACATCGCGTCGTCGCGCTCGACGAGCGTGCCGGTGGCGTACATGTAGGCGAGATGCGCGCAGCCTGCGCCGCTTCCGAGCTCGCAGGCGCGCGCCAGCATGCGGACGACCTTCACCGCCGGCGCCTTCTCGTCGAGCAGGTGGTAACCGAGGTACGCGCAGGCTTCGGCGGCGCCTCCGTCGCACGCCTGGCGGTAGAGCGCGCGGGCGACCCCCTGGTCGCGCTCGATCCCGCTGCCGCTCCACCTCGCCCAGGCAAGCCGGAAACAGGCCTTCGCGCTGCCCGCGTCGCAGGCGGCATTCAGAAAGGCGTTCTGCTCGACCGGCACGATCCGGAGAGTCGACGTTCCCGCGTCGCGAAGCAGCTCGAGCTCCACGGGCGCGCACGAGAGCGCGAAGAGCGCTTCGGTTGCATCGCAGGCATTCGAGACGTTCCGATCGCCGACGCGGACGATCACGTCTCCCTGCTTCACCCCCGCCTTCTCCGCCGGGCTGCCGGGAAGGACGTCATCGACCGCGGCACCCGTCACCCCGGCGCCCAGCGACCGGCTCGCGCGAAGCGCGAACGAGATGTCGGTGGGCTCGATGCCGGTCGTGCCGCGTGTGCAGAGAGTGGTGGCGCCCTTCGGCGTCGCGGGAGGGATCGTCGCGCAGGCAACCGTGAAGAGCGTGACGGCCGAAGCGACGACACAGGGGGGCAGGCGGATTGATCTGGTCACGCCGCAATCGTATCCGTTCGCGCCGAACATCGGAACGTCTCCCTAGTAGCCTGTGCTTGCGTACTTCTCCGCCATCTTCCGCACGGTGTTCACGTTGCGAAAGCTCGCCTCGATCTTCAGCGCCCGCTCGAAGCGCGCGAGGGAGAAGGTGGAGTCGCTCGACCGGATCGCACACGACCAGTAGACCTCGCGTTCGTGGACGCGGAAGTCGTCCACGTCCGTGCGGAACGCCATCAGCGCTCGCTCCTGCTCCTTCGTCAGCGCCTTCGCGAGAAAGCCGATATAGAGCACCTCCCCGTTCGCGCCGGGGAACGGGTCGAAGGCCGCTACCGCGGCGAGCTCCATCGTGTTGCGCAGGAACGTCGCGACCGGATAGCCGAGCCCGGCCTCGAGATGTTTCGCGATCTTCGCCTCGAGGCCCGCGGCATTGCGCGCGCCCGAGTCGAAGACGACGTTGCCGCTCGCGATGTACGTCTCGACATTCTCGAATCCGAGCGATTCGAAGAACTCGCGCAGGCGATCCATCTTCACGACGTGCCCGCCGACGTTGATGGCGCGAAGAAAAGCGATGTAACGCATGGTTGCGAAGGCTCCTGTCTGATGAGACGTCCCGGCGTCCGTCGGCACGCACTCGCGGGCGCACCGTGACACGAGCTCGTCACTGTTCAGGATCGGTCGCAATTATACGAGCGCGCTATGTCATCCCGACGAGCGGATCGAGGGGGGATCTCTCAGGCTGGTACAGACATGCAACGAGCGCTCGCATCTCCGGTGGAAACTTCGTCTGTACCAGCCTGAGAGATCCCTCCTCCCTTTCCCGCTTCGCGGGATCGGTCGTCGGGATGACAGTGGCTTTCCTCTATCAATGAGCACGTCCCCGGCGCCAGCTTTGAGCGCCACGCTACCGCCGGCCTCTTGATCGGATACCGGCGTAGCCTCCAGGCGGGAATAACCCCTCCCCCGTCGCTCGGAATATCGTTCCGGACAAGGGCCTTGCTCGACTCTGAATGCTCATCTTCGTCTCACGAGTCCGGGTTGCTCTCGTACTCGCCGCCCTCGCGCTGGCCACCTCCGCCGGGGCGCAGTCGGCCGACTTCGCACTTCTGCGAAGGAACGTGGTCGATTACTACACCGCCGCCGCGGGCGACCGGAGCGATCCGCGCCTCGCCGAGGCGCTGTCGGCCCTGGAATCGAACGCGCGCGCGCTGACGGCTCCCGGATACCTACGCGACGATGGGAGCTGGACCGACATCGATTACACCGAGACCCCGACCGGCAGCTGGTCGCCGTGGGATCACTTTCGCCGGCTGATGGTCCTGGCGAAGGCGTACACGACGCCGGGGCAGGCGCTGTACCACGATCCGGCGCTTCTGGCTCGAATCGAAAGCGTGCTTTCGTACCTCGACGTCTTCTACGGCCCGAACGCGTCGGAGAAAGGCAACTGGTGGTTCTGGACGATCGGGCCGGCGCTCGACCTGGGGCCCGCGCTCGTCCTCGTGTCGGACGACATCGACCCGGCCGTGCGCGAGATTGCGATCGACGCGCTTGCCAGCCACATCGGCAAGGCTCCCGGCCTCAACGACGACTACCAGCTGCTCGAAGGGCAGAACGCTGTCTGGTCGTCACTCAACCACGCGATGCTCGCAATCCTGAAGAGCGACGCGGCGACGATGGCGCGGGTGCGCGACCTGCTGACCATCCAGTGCCTCCCCCGGTCGTCCTCCGACGGGCTCAGGAACGACTTCTCGTTTCAGCAGCACGGGCCACAGCTCTACACCGGCGGCTACGGAGGGTCGTTCGCGTATGAAGTCTCGAAGTATTTCCTCTTCACGCGCGGCACGCCCTGGGCGCTCGGAGGCGGCGCGGCGAGCGGCTTCTCCGACTTCATGGTCGAGGGAATCGCCTGGTCGCTCTTCCATAACTACTTCGACGTCTCCGTAATCGGGCGCGAGGTCGCCTATCCGTCGGCAAGCGGCTTCAACGGTCTTGCCTCCCTGCTGAACATGTCGGCGGTCGCGTCGAGACGCCAGGGCGAGATCCGGGCTGCGGCATCGAAGATGGTCGCCACCTGGCAAGGACCGTATCGCCCCGAGCTCGCCGGACTTCTCGTCTCGCTGCGAGGCGTGAGCGCCGCGTGGCCGAGCGGCAACCGTCACTACCCCTGGTCGGACTTCACGATCCATCGGCGCCCGGGCTGGTACGCATCGGTGAAGATGTTCTCATCGCGCACCGAATCGGGCGAGGACACGAACGGCGAGAACCTGCTCGGCTCGCGACAGTCGGACGGGCGCCTCAACCTCGTCGTCAACGGCGGCGAGTACTTCGACCCGAACGCCTGGCCCGCATTCGACTGGACGAGGCTTCCCGGGATCACCGTCGAGCAGAAACCGGGCATCGCGAGCTCCTGGTACGGCCGAGGGAGCACGTCATTCGTCGGCGGCGCCAGCAACGGGAAGACCGGAGCGTCGGCCATGGACGTCGCGCCGTTAGGCTCGAGCCTGCGCGCGCGCAAGGCCTGGTTCTTCTTCGACGACTCGATCGTTTTTCTGACGAGCGGGATCAAGTGCCTGAGCGGCAGCCCGGTCGAGACGGTCATCGACCAGCGGCCCTCGGATGCCGGCCAGAAGCTCCTCGTCGACGGCGTACCGCTCCAGGGATCCAACGTGAAGACGACCGCGCAGTGGGCGGCCGGCAGCGGAATCGGCTACTACTTCCCCGGAGGCGCATCGATCCGGGTCCGGGAAGAGGATCGCAAAGGCAGTTGGCAGCTTCTGGCGACCGCGGGGAGTTCCGAGCCGGTGTCGCGTCGCATCCGGTCGATTCTCATCGAGCACGGCACGAACGTCACGAGCGCGTCGGCGGAGCACGTGATCGTGCCCGGAACGGACGCGGCCGGTATGCGCGCGTGGGCCGCCGCGCGTCCCGTCACGATTCTCGCGAACGACGACACGCTCGCCGCGGCCCGCGACGAGCGGAGCGGCGAGCTCGGTATCGTGTTCTGGAAGCCCGGGTCGATCGCCCACGTCACCTCGGGCCAGCCCGCGATCGTTCTCGTCAGTGAAACGCCGCGGCAGTTGCGCCTGTCGGTGGCCGAGCCCTCGCGGCTCTATCCCCGGGTCTCGATCACGCTCGCAGGGCGCTACAAGCTCGCGAGCGGCGACGCCTTCGTCACATCGTCCGGCCGCACGACGACGCTCGACGTCAACGTCTCGAGCGGAGTCACGACGACGCTTCTGCTCAACGACATGTCCCGGACGCGGACCGCGCGCCGTTAGGCACAGCGCGGAGGCGCCGCTTCGCTACGGGTTCACCTTCATCGTCCCGCTCATCCCGCCGTGGCCCGTGCCGCAGACGTTCGTGCAGAAGAAGACGAAGTCCCCCGAATCGGTCGCGTCGAACGTGATCGTGACCTTCTGCCCCGGGTTCAGCGTCCGGCTGGTGACGTAGGGAGGCATCGCGAAGCCGTGCGTCGTGTCCTCCGCCGTGATGTTGAGGATCACCTTGTCGCCCTTGCTGACGGTGAACGCACCGGTCGTCGAGCTTCCGCCGGCGGCGGGAGTGATCGTGTACTCGAAGCGCCTCGCCGTCATGTTGAACTCCTTCGTCGCCTGTTGCGGCGGCTTCACGCCAGAATCCGCAACCGCCGCCACGAAGGTCGGGTCGGTCGTGCCGTTGTCGACGACCGAGCCGTACGCGGCGAGCGCGCGATTCGAGTCGAACGAGAGCCAGCAGTCCGACAGGTCGGCCGAGATTCCGCCCCCCATCAGCGCGCCGATCTCCGTCGGCGCCACGACGCCGCGCGGCTGAATCGTGAGCGTCGCCTCCTTCACCACCGCGTTGTTCTTCCCGTAGAGCGTCAGTGCGACGGTCGCCGCGAGAGCCTCGGTGTTCTGGAAGCCGACGTTCGTGCGGAACGCCGAATTCGACTTCAGCTGGAGAATCGCGCCCTTCGTCAGTGCAGCCGTGGAATCGACGCCGGTCTCGAACTGCCCGAGCGTTCCGTTCGCCGCCTGGGCGTAGATCCGCGCCGTCGCTGCAAAATCGTCGTCTGAAGTGAAACGAATGCCCGCGAGCCCCGACGCGCTGAAAAGCGATGCGAGGACGTCGTCGTAGACCTTCTGCTGCCGCGCCGGGATCTCGAACGAGATCGGCGTGACGGCAGAGTTGTCGACGTTGCCGACTGGAAGGAGATACGCCTGCACGGTGATCGCCTTCGTGTATGACGGATTGAAGGCGCGGACATCGGTGCGGAACACGCCGACGCTGCCGGCGATCGGGATGGAGACGTCCTTCGCCTCCGCGACGGACACGAACGAAGCAACGAACAGGAACGCAGCGACAGCGATTTTCCGCATGAATCCTCCGCAATCGATTGACGGATCGGACGGCTACGCCGCCCGATCCGTTTACGAGACTGGTCTGATTTGCGGTTTAGAACAGCGCCGGCTCGGTGTACGTTCCAAAGACTTCCCTGAGGGCGTCGGAGATTTCCCCAACTGTTGCATACGCCTTCACGCAGTCGATGAAGTACGGCATGGTGTTCTCGGTCTCGCTCGCAGCCGCCGTCTTCAGCGCGGCGAGCGTCCGCTCGACGGCCGCGCCGTCGCGCTTCGCCTTCACCGCTGCCAGAAGCTCGAGCTGCTCCTTCGAGGCCGACTCGTCGATGTAGAGCGTGTCGAACACCTCGTCGTCCTCGACGGTGAAATCGTTGACGCCGACGATGATCTTCTCCTTCGAGTCGATCGCCATCTGGTAGCGGTAGCTCGCGTCCCAGACTTCCTTCTGCGGGAAGCCTGCCTCGATCGCCTCGACCATCCCGCCGAGGGCGTCGATCCGGTCGAAGTACTCGAAGCAGCCTTTCTCCATCTTGTCGGTGAGCTCCTCGATGAAGAACGAGCCGCCGAACGGGTCGATCGTGTTGATGACGCCCGACTCGTGGGCGATGATCTGCTGGGTCCTGAGCGCGATGCGCGCCGAGCGCTCGGTCGGCAGCGCGAGCGTCTCGTCGAGCGAGTTCGTGTGGAGCGAGTTCGTACCGCCCATGACCGCAGCGAGCGCCTGGAGCGTCACGCGGACGACGTTGTTGTAGGGCTGCTGCGCGGTGAGCGAGCAGCCTGCCGTCTGCGTGTGGAAGCGGAGCTGAAGAGAGCGCGGATCCTTCGCGCCGAAGCGGTCCCGCATGACCTTCGCCCAGATGCGGCGCGCGGCGCGGAACTTCGCGACTTCCTCGAAGAAGTCGTTGTGCGAATTGAAGAAGAACGAGAGGCGCGGCGCGAACTCGTCGACGTCGAGCCCAGCCTTGATGCCGTACTCGACGTACTCGATGCCGTCGCGCAGCGTGAACGCCAGCTCCTGCAGCGCCGTCGATCCCGCCTCTCGGATGTGGTAGCCCGAGATGGAGATCGTGTTGTACTTCGGCACCCGCTCGGCGCAGTACTTGAAGATGTCGGTGATCAGCCGCATCGAGGGACGCGGCGGGAAGATGTACTCCTTCTGCGCGATGTACTCCTTGAGGATGTCGTTCTGCAGCGTCCCCGAGATCTTCCGCCAGTCGGCCCCGGTCTTCTCGGCGACCGCGAGGTACATCGCAAGAAGGATCGGCGAGGTCGAGTTGATCGTCATCGAGACGGTCACTTCCTCGAGATTGATCCCGTCGAACACCGTCTCCATGTCGGCGAGCGTGTCGATCGCCACGCCGCACTTTCCGACCTCGCCCGCGGCGAAGTGGTGATCCGAGTCGTAGCCGTAAAGCGTCGGCAGGTGGAACGCGATCGAGAGGCCGTGCTGGCCGTGCGCGAGCAGATACTTGTAGCGCTCGTTCGACTGCTTCGCCGTGCCGAAGCCGGCGAACTGGCGCATCGTCCAGAGCTTGCCGCGGTAGCCGGTCGGATGGATCCCGCGGGTGTAGGGGAACTCGCCCGGCATACCGAGATCGCGGACCGCGTCGAGATGCTCGACGTCGAGCGGCGTGGCGAGCGGATTGATCTCCATGCTCGACACCGTCGTGAAGTCCTTCTTCCAGAACGCCTTCTTCGCCGTCAGCGGCTCGAGGCTTTCCTTCTTCCAGCGAGCGACCTCCGTGCGGACGCGCTCGACGGTCTGCGGGTTGAAGAGCGAAAGCTGCTCGCCTTCTTCGCGCGCCGGAATCTTCGCGGAGCTGGCCTTCTGGATTTCGGATTCGGTTCGGCTCATATCGTCACCACCTCGAGGTCATCGGAAAAATCGAGAGACTTCTTGTCGAGGAACATGCGAAGCCCTCGACGGGGTACACCTTCGGAGAACAACCGGGCGAACTCGGCACGTTCCAGCGCGTCTCCTCCACGTCGCCGGATCAGCCCTGAACCCGAGGCGAGCGCCCGTGCGCTCCTCTTCGAAAGCCACCCGTGGAGCCACTTTAGCGAATCTTCCTCGGCGGGGACAAGTGCGTCGGCGACGCCAGCGGTGAAGGCGTTCGCTGCGGGGAGCGTTCGTTCACCGATCAGCAACAGGCGCCGCGCCCGGGCGTTGCCGACGCGCCGCGCGAGCGTCGATGCGACAAAGGGATCGATCGCGGGAGACGAGAGCGGCAGGAAGCTCCCTTCGCGGACGGCGAGCCAGTCGGAATCGAGCGCCGCGGCGAGCCCCGGAGCGCTGACTTCACCGTCGACGATCGCGACGAAGAGGCTGCGGCGCGCGAAGAGGCGCTCGCAGCCGTGCGCGTCGAGAGAATCGAGCGCTGCGCCGGCGAGCACCAGGATCGTCGCCCGCCGGTCGGCGTCGTCGAGGGCCGCCTCACCAAGGGCAGAGCTTGCGTGAATCAGAAGAGCCATGCGATTGACGGGAGGATATAACGACGGCGGAACGGCGGTATCCCTCGGAGGTCCGAGGGCATTGGGTGCGCCAGGGTCGTTGGGAGCGCCGGCACCCTGCCGGCTGGACCGCCGGCTTCCAGCCGGCGGTGCTTCAGCCAGCCAGCAGAATCACCAACCTCGCCACGAGCTCCGCGAAGAGAGAAGCTCTGTCGCCATCCCCATCATCGTCCCCATCACCGGCGCCGTGCCGGTCGCGCTCGCGTCGGGTCGCTCTGGAGAACCGCGGACCGGATTCGTTCGACCGACTCGTACGGCTGCTCGATCGGCGCGGTCCACGCGACGATCGGCTGGCCGGCAGGGTCTGTATCGATCGCCAGAGAGGTCGCATTTTCCGCGAGCGTCACACCCGGAGCGTTAGGCAGTCCGTCAAGCAGCGTACCGTTGCTCGTGATGCGGCCGAACTGCAGTGGTCCGTCGATCCAGCCCCGAGTCGTGAGCCAAGCAACGACGTAGCTTCGGCCGTCCCAGGTGACAGCCGGCTCGCTTTGATTCCCGTCGCTGGAGCACAAATCGATCGGGCCGCCGATGGAGTTGCCCAATCCGTCGAGGCGCTGCGACCGGAGGTTCAGTCCTTCCGTCGAAGTGCCGTACGCGGAAAAGACAAGCAGATAGCCGTCCCCATCGCTCGCGAGCGCCAGGTATTCGCCGGGATCGTCGAGCAGCTTTCGACTCGTCGTTACGATGCCGTCCGCATCGACGCGAAGAAGATACGTCCCGCGCGCTTCGTCGCCGACCGACCAGGCGACGAGGAAGCCGTCGCCGTTCGATGCGACCGGCGTGGTGTGAGAGTAGCCACCGTAGGTCCCAACCGGCAGCTTCACGGCGCGGTACCAGTCGGGACGGACGAGCGCCAGATAATTGTCCATGATGAGGGCGAACGTCTCACCGTCCGACACGACATCGCTGCGCAACGACACGTTCGCGGCGAGGACTGATGGCTCGCTCGTCGGTGTCCCGTCTCGCGACGTCCAGATCAAGTCGAGTGCATACTGCCATCCCGGTTGCGACACGTCCGCGGTGCCATACGCGACGAGACATCGAGTCGACCCGCAGCCAATCCGCCCTCCCGGCCAGCTCACCGTTGCAAGGGCCACACCTTCGCCATTGAGCGGGTTGCCCTTCGTTCCGATGCGTCCGATCGTCAGTGCGGCGTTGCCGTCGTCGTCGAGCCTCTCGCTCCAGACCGCGAGCGTGGCGCCGTCGCCGCGTGCCAGGTCGACGTCGGACTGCTTCCGCGGCCCGCGCGAGACCGCGATGCCCGGTACCGGCAGTTCGCCGAAGCGCACCTCGCCGGATGGCGAAATCGGTGAGGCACGGACTCCGTAATAGATGTACTCGTTGACATAGCTCCAACTGACGAACCAGTTCGTGCCGTTCCAGACCGTCGCAGCGCCGAGACTGGCAAGCTCGATCGTGGACACCGCGATCGCATCCCCGATGCGTGAGCCATCCGCGTTCAGCCTGACCGCGTGGAGGTGATACGAATCCATCGCTTCCGGGATCCCGCTGCTGCTCCCGATGTCTTCGTCAAAGGCGACCATGAACTCGTGACCGTTCCATGCCGGCGCACTCGCCTCCACGTTCCCGTGCTGCGACCGATGGATCGTGAACGGCGAACCGGCCACGCCTTCTCGCGAGAACATCGCGCCCCGAAGGTCTGCGTGGTAACCCCAGGTGATGAGGTACGACTGGCCGTTCCAGACCGCGGCCGGATAGGACCGCTCTTCGCCGGGCACAATCATCACCGGAGCCTTCAACGCGGAGCCTGGCGTGATCAGCTGGGTATGCACTCCGAAATTTTCGCCGAAAGGATAGTCGTCGCTCCAGACGAGCACGAAGCCGTCACCATCCGAAGCAAGCGACGGCCAGTCGGCCTGTTGAGCTACATCCGCGTATGACGCGACGACGTGAAAGGAGTGATCGAGCAGCGCGGCGGAAATCTTCAAGAATCTCGTCCACGCGACGAGCACACCGCTTCGCGAGGTTTCGAGCGTCACATATCCGCTGGCTGTCGCGACGCGAATGCCGCCTGGAACCGCGAGCTCGAGCTGAGGCGTCAGCGGTGTCAGCAGGATCTCGGTGTCGCTCGACCAGGCAACGAGGAGCCTCGATCCATCGTGAACGATCGAGGGCGGAGTCACGAACTGCCCGATCTCGCCGATGCGCTTCTCGGTGACGAGATTTCCGTCGCGGTCGAAGACGGACACGAACGTAGCGCGATTCAACATCCAGACGACATACGTCTTCTCACCGTCCGTCGCGACCGGTCGCAGCCCCTGCATCCCGTCGGTCGCCGCGATGTGCCGCTCGGAGATCTCCCGCGACGGCGAAGCGATAAGCGATTCGGATACGCCAAGCGCAGCGGCACGCCCGCACACACCTACAAGAGTCAGCACGAAGCAGCAGAGGAGCGCCTTCGCTCCTGCCGTTCCGCGCGTTGCGAAGCTTTCCGTCATGGGCAGTTCCTCAGGGTCTCGACCGGGGCCATGTTCGTGGATCCGGGAACTCGGTCGATTATTGTCGACAACGGGCATGCGTACCAGCGCGACTCACGCTGGCGGACACCGAGAGGAAACGAACACTCCACCGGCGATGCCTCCGTGGTTCGTGACCTCGATTCGCGGTCTCCTGAATCCAGCGTTCAACAAGATCTTCTCGATCCGCGAGGTGTCGTACGTGTTCATCTGCATGTACGGAAGGTCCCGACGGCCCTCGACGAAATTCGCGAAGCGGTGAAGCTGCGGGAAATGCGCGCGAGCGCTGCGGAGCAACCGTCGAACGATCCCGCCAGGTCGCGAGAGAGCAAAGTGGAGCACAACGGTCGCCGTCGGCGTCGCCAGCCTCAAGAGCTGGGTCACGTATTTCTCGCCAATCGCGACCGGAATGTGTTGAAAGACGATGTAGGAGTATATGAAATCGAACGTCCCGGCGCTCAACGACGACAGTTGCTCCACGGGGAGCAACGTTATGTTTCGAACGTTCCGCTCCATCGCCTCCGCCTCGGCTAACGCCAGCAGGCTCGGCGCCACATCAACGCCAACCACCGCGTCGGCGCGTCGTGCAATCGGAAACGTCAATCGGCCGACACCGCAGCCAAACTCCAGCGCCTTTACAGGCCTGAAGTCTTCGCCCGATTCGGCTGCGGCGAGGGCCGCAAGGCGCGCAACGTCCGCCTCACCGGACGCAAAGAACGCGGCCAGCGACTCCGCGGTCAGATTCGCCCTCAGAAACCTGGTTTCCGTAAGAACGGCGAAGTAAGGCTCCAGCGCTCCGAGCCGTTCCCAGTCACAACCCTCTGTTCGCACAGTTACCCCTGATCGCAAGATCAACGGCCATCGTTGTTACGGGCCAGCTCGACCGATCGTCCACGAGCTCGAAGCAGGAGTCTCGTCCGCCGCTTAACAGGGAGCGGCGACGATAGCATACGCGCACTCTCAAATCGCAGGTGCCTGTAGTGTCAGCTCACTCGCCGACGCGCGGCAGAGGCGGTCCGTCCCGATGACGGAAGTTGGCACGAGAGCGTAGGATAGGCTCGCAAATGCGCAGAATGTCGACAGTTGTCCTCCTGGTTGCATCGTTCGGCGTCGCAATCGCCTGGGATGCGGCCGCCGAGATTCGTTTCGAGCCCCGGGCGCCTGTTCCGAACGAACCGTTTCGCATCGTCTTCAGCGGTGTCTGGCGCGACAGTTGCGTTCCGGCGAATCCGCGACTCGACGTGCATTACCAGACGCTTCTCGTAACCTTGCAGAGCTCCGGCGGCGACGCATGCGCTGCCACTCTGACTCCATGGTCCGCGACGATCGATGGGGTGCGCCTCGGGCCCGCAGACTACGTTCTCGTGACTCGTTATGCCGGAGAGCGCCTCGAGGAATTGTTCGAATCGATGAACTTTCGCGTGTCGGGATCTCCCGTGCCGGTCGTCGTCTCGCCAGCCTTCGATGCCGAGACCGGCGGTTGCAGTGTCTCCATCTTCGGACCGTTTCCATGCAACTCGCCACCGTGCACGCCACCCGAGGTGCTCTTCGGAACGAAGCAGTCACCGGAGGTACGTCACCCGTACAACGGCTTCATCGACGCCGTCGCACCTCCCGGACAAGGGATCGTAGACGTGACGGTGAAGAGTGGGACGTTCAGCTACACGAAAGTGTCCGCGTTCCAATATGTCTCCCGTGACGATTGGGAGGCCCTGCTGCTTCCGATCCACATTCCAAACGTCGTCGAAGGGGCGTACGGCTCCAGATGGATCATCGACTGGAGCGTACTGAACGAGAACGAGACGCCCCTCGAAGCAGGCTTGGATCTCCTCGCAATCGACGTCTCGTGTCAGGTGACCTGTCCCGCGTTCCCCCCGCTATATCCCGGCGCGGTGGAATCGTATCTTCGCCTTGTCTCCCCCAACATCGGCTCGCCTCCTCCCGTAGCGTTGTTCCATGTCCGCAAGGAGGCTGCGGAACATCTTACGGGGAGCCTTCGGACTCGCGACCTCACGCGTCAGTCCGAGAACTGGGGATGCGAGATTCCGATCATTCGCGAGCGCGAACTGCAATCGAGCGTCACTCTCGTCGACGTCCCTCGCGAGGAACGGTTCCGGCAACGCCTTCGCATCTACGATCCCGTCTATCCAGCCGAGCCGGCGCGGGTCGAGTTCTTCGACCCGAGCGGCCCGCTGCTCGTGGCGAAAGAGGTGGAGCTCGCGTGGCCGGTCGGAAGCATCGGAGGCCTTCCCCCTGTAGGCCGGTTCCCCGGCTCACCCGGTTTCCCGCTTCAACCCGCCGTCGCCGAGATCGACCTCGGTGCTGTGCCCGAGCTTCAGGGGCACGAACGAATCAGGATTCGTGTCACGGCGCGTTACGGACAAAAAATCTGGGCGTTCGTCAGCATCACGAACAACGAGACGCAGCACGTCAGCACGGTGACGCCGCAGTAGCTTCGCCTAACGCAAGCCCGACGACGCTCGTGCTGATGTCGCCTGAACTACTGTCCCTCAGCCCGTATCGACAGTCGCCGCGTGTCGAGCCTAACGCGAACGACGACTGCGTGCGGCACGTTCGGCGGCCTATCCGGCACCGGCTCAGTGTGCCTCCCTCGGATTCGGCACGGCTCGATTGTCTCTCAGCCACGCCTTCCAGAGCATCACGACCGCCGACTCCTCCGCGGCGCTCCATCGCATCGCTCGCTCGTCGTAATAGCGATGGAGCGACGCCTCCTCCGCGTACCACGGCTGGTTGCTTCCATCGGGCAGCAGCTCGACGTGCCCATCGGGATCGATACGCCGGTGTGTCGCGAGCTCCAGCGCGTAAACTGCCGCGATCTGGCGATACCTGACTCTCGTGTCTGGCGTGTAGCTTTCGATGATCGGCGCAAGCAGCGGCACGGAAGCCTCGCCGAGAACCTGCGGGATGACGGCGATCGACTCCGGGTCGCGGCTCGCGGCGAGGAGCTCCGCAACCTCGCGATCTCCTCGGAACCATCGGAACGCCGCGGGGGGAACCGATCCCGGCTTCGCCTTCCACGTCGCCACCGCGAGATCTCTCCACTCCGGCTCAACATGCCTCTCCCGGGCGAAGCCTTCGGCTGCACAGGAAAAGCGTTCGCTCCCCGGAGACGCAAAGGGAAGCAACCTTCGCCGAAAGGAGTCGTAATCGGCCATCCTGCTTCCGAGAAAGCGCAGCTCCGGACAATGCCACTCCGTCGCCGGTTTCGACTGGAGGTACTCGCGTAGCAGCCGAGGGCGGAAGAGCGCGAAGCCCTCGACGAGCTGGTTCTCGAACGACTCGTTCATCAACGCCTCGCGCGGTGTCGTGTCGAGCAGGATCGTCGCGATCGCCCGCGCCGGCAGCTCCGGCGCCGCCACACAGCCATCGTGCTCGTACGGCATGTAGTGGTGCCACGTACCATCGGCTCGATCGAGCCGCGAAACACCGAGATCGGTCGCGACCCAGATCGTCTCAGGAGAGAGGAGAATGTCGTTGATGACGAATCCGAGCGGGCCGTCGTCACTCCCTTCGTACGTCGTCACCTCGCGCGTGGACCAGTCGTAGCGTACGAGGCCATGCACGAACGGATCGCCAACACATTCTCCGTATTCCGTCGTCCCGAACCAGACGACATTACCCTCGGCGGCGATGCTGTTGACCGAGACGTCGCGAAGCATCCGCAGGCGCCGCAACTCGACGCGCCGCGTCTTCGTATCGAACCGAAGCAGACCGCCCGTTCCGGTCTGCCCTTCCCCCGCGTAGAACGTGATCCCGCCGTACACAAACCGCGCCGAGGTCGCGCAGACCGTTTCGGTCGTGCCGCTGAACTCACTCTCCTCGGGATCCACATAGCGTTTCGCGCCGAACTCCTTCGGGCAGGTCTCGCTCCTGGGGCCGAGCGCGGCGACATCGAGCGTGGCCTCGTGCCATGCGGTCCCATCGAAGAGCATCGCCCGCCGCTGGCCGAACTTCCCGCCCAGCGTCGCGACGAGACCATCGGGCGTGTCGTGCAGCGAACGCACGATCGGGATCACGTCGTCGGAATAACAGACGAGCGGTGCGGAAGCCGGCAGTGCGACGACGAGCATCACGATGACAGACGCGATTCGAAGTCGCATGGACTCTCCGTTTCGGCACATTGCGGTTCGTTCGGGACGGGCCTTAGTGCTGACGTGTTTCTCCAGCGCTGCCTTCAAGAAAGTAGAAGCTCCGCCGCCTGACCCGATCACCTGAAAGCTCTTCTCTTGGATATTCTCCCTTGACCCTCGAAACGGCGTGCGGAATTCTCGCCACCCGGGTCCGGTAGTCGACACTACCGTCGGCCCGCGAGACCCTGCGCGGATGGGCCGGAGGCCTCCGGCAGAGGCGCGGGCTCTGCTCCGGAGCAGCCAAATCGCGAGGAATCTCCGCGGACGTACAATGCGAATCACTCCCGCGCCGGATGACCCCGTGCGGACGGACGGGAGAGCCGGGTGGAGGCACGGGTTCCACGTCTGGCGCCAAGCGAACGGAGACTATCGCTCCTGTCATTTGCAGCGAATCGATCGAGGACTACCGTGACTGATTCCGAGAAGACCGAGTACTCACCGCGCCTCGTCTCCCCGCCCGGCGACACGCTTGCCGAGACGTTGGAGGAGATTGGGATGTCGCACGCGGAGCTGGCGCGACGGATGGGCGAGCCAAGCAGTACTATCAACGAAATCGTTCGCGGAAAGGCGGCAATTCTTCCAGAGACGGCCTCCCGATTGCAGAACGTCCTCGGTGTTCCCGCCGGGTTCTGGCTCGCTCGCGAGACCAGGTACCGTGAGTCGCTCCAGCTCCTCCGCTTGTCAGCCAGCGCCCGCCGCAACTAGAGTCAAGCCGTGGAAATCGAACAAACAGACGCTGATCGCCTTCTCGGGCTAGAGAAACTCTTCGCATCCGACGAACCAATCGAGTTCAGCAGGTCGCAGCCGTTCGAACAGGAGCACGACCTTCACTCGAAGGACCGGCGGGAGAAGTTTCTGCTCGACATCGAGCGCGGAGACAGAAAGCGGGCACGACTGAAGTTCCAGACGCGAGCCCGGCGGACCATCGTTCTCGCACGAATCGACATCGACGGTAAGCCGCATCGGAACCTGGACAACTATCCGCACCGTCCAGGGGAGCGCTTCACGGGCGTTCACATCCATCTGTACCGAGAAGGATTCGACGATCGAGTCGCGTTCCTTCCAGAGGATCTCCCCGGCTTCCGGATTCCGGCCGGCGTCTTGGACGTCGACTGGCTGCTTGCCTTCTTCGACTTCTGCAATATCATCGATCCACCAGCGATCCAAACGGTGTTCTGAACATGCTTGCCGCCGAAGCCAATCGACTCGTGGACGACTATCTGCGATGGCTGAAGGAAAACCTCCGCGCCGAGGAATCTGGCGGAGCCGTCTTGATTACCACGCCGTTTCTCGACCGGCACAGCGACGAGATCGAGATCTATCTCGAAAAGAGCGACGGTGGCATCCGGCTCAGCGACGACGGCTACACCATCCGCGATCTTCGAGCCGGTGGCATCGACCTGTCGAAGGGATCACGGCACGAGCACCTGCTCCGAATCCTGAACGGATTGGGCGTTCAGCTAGAAGGCGACCAGCTTTGGGTCAAGGCCACCTCGCGCGACTTCGCGCAGAAGAAACACAACCTGGTCCAGGCCGTGCTTGCAGTCGACGATCTCCACATCACGGCGCGGGAAGAAGTGCTTCAGTTCTTCCGAGAGGACGTCGAGGAGTTCCTGCGTGCAGCCCACGTCCCAATCTTTCGCGACGTGAAATTGAGCGGACAAAGTGGCCTCGATCATCATTTCGATATCGGCTTGCCTGCCGATGTGCGGCACACCGAGCGAGTCCTGCAGGCGGTGAACTCACTTCGCCGCGACAATGCGACGAGCCTCGCGTTTTCCGTCGAAGACGTGCGCAAGCTTCGTGGCCAGGATGCGCTCGGCGCGTTCGCGATGATCAACGACAGCGAAAAGAGTCCCGCAAGCGAGCATCTCGATGTGCTGAGAAGCTACGGCGTGATGCCTATTCTCTGGAGCGAACGCGACGGGGCTCCTGACCTGATTCGTGCTGCGTAAGCTCCGCGGGTTCCGCGCAGCGCAACCGCTTCAGATCTCGCGCACGAACAGAAATCAGAAGCTCTGGCCCCGCCTGCACTGGCCCAGCCTGCATTCACTTTGTCGGGCGTGAATGCCAGCCGAAGACGCTGTACCATCAATCGTATGGCGACCCGGTACTTCAGTGAGCGCGAACGGGGCGACCCTGAGCGCGACGAGCCAGAGATCGGTGACCGATTTTGGGGCGGTTTTGTTTGCGAGGTTCAGGCTCTCTTGTCGCAAGGTGCACTTGAGAAGTTCGCGGAATCGTGCCCGGATGGAGGCTTGGTCGCCCAGGCAGACGGCGTTGCGGTGGGTCATACATTTAGGGCGCACCTCGATATCGATTGGCCACTCAGCAGCGCGACGACTCCAGTCACACTCGACATTCTCGATGCGGTGGAGTTCTTTGGCCGATTCGTCGCTGTACCCGTCAATCTCTCGGTGCATTCGTACTTCCGCCACAACGATGTCGGCGGCTTCGATCGCGAACACGGCTTGACCTCGTACCGCGAGGCGATCAATCTGCTGTTCCGTCGGTGCCGCCATCCATTCATGCTCGACGCGAACGATCCCCCGGCCGTACAACGGATCCCGCCAGCCGGGCTGCGCGAGTTGTTCGACTCCGGATTGGCACCGTCGGGAGACGATCAGCTCGACGAATTGCTACGAGTTACGCGAGGCAAGTTCCTTTCGCCCAACGCGGCCACGCGACGCGAAAGCCTCGAGCAGCTATGGGACGCGTTCGAGCGGGTGAAGACGATTCTGCCTGGCGATAAGCAGGCAAGCGTGCAGAAACTCCTCGTTCTCGCTTGCTCCGAACCGGTGATGTCGGATCGTCTCAACGCGGAGATGCGGGCGCTCACAGCGATAGGGAACGACTTTCGCATCCGACACCATGAGACGGATAAAACGGAGATCCAGGCGTCCGAGCATGTGGACTACCTTTACCATCGAATGTACGCGCTCCTCGTGATGCTCGTCCGCGCTCTTCGAAAGGGACCTTGAAGTTGAGCTTGAAGCCGCGCCCCCATGCGTCAATGTGTGGGCCGACTCAGGGAAAAGGCACGAAATCCAACGCTCGCGACGCGTCTACGATGCTCAATGACACCGAAAGGGCTCCTGCGGCCGAGCACCTCGACGCACTTCAGAGCCACGGGGTCGTCCGAATCCTCTGGCGTCGTCGCAAGACCGCGCGAGACCTGATCATCGCCGCATGAGAGGACATGACCGATAACGAACCCGACACCGCCTAACCCACCGTTTCTCACCACGACCGCCGAAAGACCTTCCCATCCTCCGCCCAGAATTCCACACCCTCGCGGAACCAACCCCGACTCAACGGGACGGCTGCGAGAGGATTGTGCACGAGGAAGATGTCGCGGCCGAAAGTGTCCGGACGGTTCCACGCATCGACGGTGCCCCACATGACAGCGCTAATGCCCGAATACTGTGAATCGCAGAAGTATCCCGTCTCGACCTCTGCCCCGCTACTCTTGATCACTGATGGCATCGGCACGAACTGCTCACCGACGCACTGTCCTGTCTCAGGGTCGAGCAATACCACGAGTGGCCCAATGCCGAAGACCGCGCGAACAATGCGTGGAGCCCCGCCCGGCCCCTGCCGTGCACACGGAAGTCTGGCCCCGTTGATCGCGATAATGAACGGCTCACCTGACTTGACCAGACCAGATTCACGGTAGGCGTTGTACTTTTTCCATTTGGCATCGATGGCGTTCGTGATTCGAAGGAGGATCTCGATATCCGGAGCAAAGGCGAACGAGCCATCCGTTCTGAGCGGAGGGACGGCATCATCGCCCGACCCTTCCCCGGCGGTAACAGCTTCCACCCAAGCGTCGACGTCACCGATCTGAATGTCAGGACCGCCATTTCGACGTCGCCTCAGTTCCCGTTTCGTCACGGGCAGGCCACGATCCAGCAGCGCTGCAACGAGATACATTTCCCAGAATACTGAATGGAAGTCGTTCGCGGCGGCTTCGGGTCGACCGTCATCAAGGTACGGCTCTGCGCTACCCCAAAGCTCAGAGACGTACGAAGCCGCATCGCGAGACTTACTCAGGATGCGATAGAGATTGTCGGAGGCGGAAGAAACGTCAAAAAAGTCGCGCATGTCTCACAGGTGGTGTCGGGTAAGCATTGGTACTTCGGGAAAGGCTAAAGTGCGGATTCGAGACCTGACCCTCGATGAAAAACTCCGGCCTCATCTGCGCGTTTCCTTTATCGAGTCGCCGCAGAAAGCACGCCGTTCAGTGCGTTCCTAAGGCGAGTCTGGATTGCGACAATCTGTGACTCGAGATGGTCGCATGCCGCGATGATCTCGCCCACTCTGGCCACGATACGATGTTGCTCTTCGAGTGGCGGTACGGGGATTGGAACCTCTCTTAGCTTGGCTTGGGAAATATTCATCTGCATGACCGCCATGCCCGATTTTGCTTGCTCGAGCGCCCAGCGCGACCGACCTGCATTGAGAGCGATCGCGATAAACGCAGAATCGACGATCGGAAGTACGCGAAGTCGAATGATTTTGTCCGAAATCATGAGTCGCGATTCAACCTTGTCGATCACGCAACAAACTCCGACCCGCTGTTTCGGTCCCGCTCGGGTAACCAGAACGTCTCCGACCCTCGCCTCGTACTGGGGTCTGGCACGAAGCTTGTTCGGCAGCGCCTTATTTTCCTTGTCGCTGAACGCCAATCTCTGGACGGCCGTCGTCTTCAGGACTCCCCATGTTGACGAAGCCCCTCTCGGGGTTGCCTCACACTGAGGACTCCAGCCTGAGTCCATTTTTGCGACCAGGTCGTCAATTGACTTCCAAGCCCAGGAACTTGGTACCTGCAGATCATCGCTCGAAATCAGCTCTTCCGGTGCGCTGTGCGAAACAATCTCGTCGCATTCACGTGCCGCGGGTTGGTAGCTTTGCGTTGACTCCGGGATGCGATCCGAACTCTGCGGGACGAGGCGACCTGTGACTGCTAGCTCAAGAACTGTCTGACGAACTGACTGAAGGTGTTCCTCGCGCGTGATGAGACGTGGATGATGGCAAATGTGGAAGCGGACGGCGGCGCCGAAGGCGTCGGGGTCGGTGGCGGTGTTGAGGCGGTGGAGGGAGGCGGCGACGAGGCGGTCGCGGCGGCGCTCACGCTCGGACTGGGCCGCTTCAAGGCGGTCGCACAGCGCCATCAGTTCGTCCACCTTGGCGACGATGCGGTGTTGTTCGGCGAGAGGAGGAAGGGGGAATGCAAGGTTCGCGACGATCTTTCCTGACACTTCGCGGAACGTGGTTCCCGGAGCTTTCGCGTCGATTCGCTCGGCGAAGGCCTGAAAGAACAATGCGATGTATCGTCCGCACTCAGGCACGAACGGTACGACCGACTTGAATCCTTGATTTGTTGAGATCTCGTTCGAGGCGATCGCTACGTACCCGATCGGCGCCCTACTCGTGAAGAGGACCGTGCCCTTCGGCATCAAAGTCGCGGAAGACAAACTCAACCCCTGCTCTGTGAGGTCCCGCGCACCGCGCGAGACATAGAGCCCTTTGTGGCTCCCCAGATCGGCAGGCGTGAGCCACGGAATCCCGGAGCCTGAAATCGAGAAGTTCTTTGCGTCCTTGCTCGGAGGTGTACCGCCGCCTATGACGGCACCTACATCCGACAGCCGACACCAAGCCCATGACGCCGGCGCAGAGAAGTACTCATCCTCATCGTGCCGCCCCTCTAGAGCAGTGGAATCGCGTATCAACCTAGCCTTCACTAAGCGGTTGCGCTCTGCTGCCAGCCGCTCTAGAAACGAGGTCGCCGTTTCATCTCTCCGATCCTGCTTGACCAGCTTCCCCTGCACCGCCAGGTCGAGAATGAACTGTCTCAATCGCGGGATCGCGTCGGGTGCTTCGCTGAGCCGGTCGAACTGCTCGAGGAGAAGCTTCGCGTTCATCTCAACAGCGCCTCTTCGAGCATGGCGCGGAGTTTGTCGCGAAGCGCGGCGGCCTCGCGCTCGGCTTCGTCGAGCTTGGAGAGGAGCTCTTCGGGGTCGCCATGGTCGTCTTCGACGGTGTGCGGGTTCTTGATGTCGAGGTTGTAGCCGCGCGCCTTGATCTCGTCGGCGGTCACCTTCCAGGCGACTTCGCTCTCGACTCTCCCCTTCCGCTTCGCGCCGCCCCACCAGTCGACGCACGGCTTCAGATGCTCGACGCGGATCGGCCTCGTCATCGAGTAGGCCTTCTGCCCCTCGGGGACGCGGTGCTCGTAGAACCAGACTTCCTTCGTCGGCTCTCCCTTCTCGAAGAAGAGGAGGTTCGTGCCGATGCTGGCGTACGGCTTGAACACGCTGTTCGGCAGCCTGACGATCGTGTGGAGGTTACATTCCTCCATCAGGTGCTCCTTCAACCGCGTCTTCACTCCTTCGCCGAAGAGCGTTCCGTCGGGGAGCACCACCGCCGCGCGGCCGCCCGATTTCAGCAACCTCACGATCAGCGCAAGGAAGAGATCCGCCGTCTCGCGCGTCTGGAAGTGCTTCGGGAAGTTGCTCTCGATCCCGTCTTCCTCGCGCCCGCCGAACGGTGGGTTCGTCAGCACGACGTCGACGCGGTCGGCCTCGCCGTAGCTGATGTACGGCCGCGCGAGGGTGTTGTCGTGACGCACGAACGAGGGGTCGTCGATGCCGTGCAGCAGCATGTTCGTGACGCAGAGCATGTGCGGGAGCTGTTTCTTCTCCGTCGCTCGCAGTCCGGATTGGAGCTTCTGCTCGTCGCTCCCCTTCTTCACGTAGCGCTCGCGCATGAGGCGGATGGCGCAGGTGAGGAAGCCTCCGGTGCCGCACGCGGGGTCGAAGAGGATCTCGCCGGGCCGTGGGTCGATCCGGTCGGCCATGAACGCGGTTACCGCGCGCGGCGTGTAGTACTCGCCCGCGTTCCCCGCGCTCTGGAGGTCGTTGAGGATCTGCTCGTAGATCTCCCCGAAGTGCTGGCGCTCTTTCAGGTTGTTGAAGTCGATGCCGTTGATCTTGTTGATCACCTGCCGCATCAGCTGGCCCGACTTCATGTAGTTGTAGGCGTCCTCGAAGACGTCGCGGACGACGCGCTTGCGGCCGTCGTTCGCGACGCCGGTGAGGCTCTTGAGCTTCGGGAAGAGCCCAACATTCACGAATTCGAGGAGGTCGTCGCCGGTGATTCCCTCGGGGTCAGCAGCCCAGGCGCGCCAGCGGAGCTTCGCCGGTATCGGCGAGCGGTAGCCGTCCTGCATCAGCTCGAGCTCGTTGTCCTGGTCGTCGATGATCTTGAGGAAGAACATCCAGCAGAGCTGCGAGATGCGCTGGGCGTCGCCGTCGACGCCGGAGTCCTGGCGCATGATGTCCTGGATTGATTTGACGGTGTTTCGTACGGTCATGAGTGGGTGGGGTCCGTTAGGTTAGGCCGATTGGGCGATTCGCACGCCGGAGGCGTGCCAGAAGGTAGCCCCGGGTCGCCCCGCCCCGCGGGGCGACCCGGGGTAACGAGGACGAATATTGAGCGCACCCCGGAGGGGTGCCAGAGGCGTGGGTACATCCGGTGGGTCTGGCACCCCTCCGGGGTGCCGAACATTTTTCCACGGCATACCGGGGGTCGCCCCGCTTCGCGGGACGACGCCCCGGCTACCTTCTGGCATCCCTTCGGGATGCCGAGGTAACCACGGACGCTCCTCACGACACCTCCTGGTACAACGCCAACTCCAACTCATGCACGGCCTTCTCGAATCCCGCTCGGCCGCCGAATTCGTTGATGAGCTGGAGCGGCGTTCCCATCGCGTCGAAGGGGTTCACCTTCAGGATGCGCGGGTCGGTGAGGTCGGTGAGGCCGTCGTCTTCGTACTTTCGCAAGAGCGCTTCGAGGACGGCGCGTGACTGCTCGCCGTACTTCGTGAATACGTCGCGCTTGCGGACGTTTGCAACGCGCTCACGGCGCGTGAGGGGCGGCCGGTCGAATGCCACGTGGCAGATGAGGTCGAACGGATCGAGGTTTCCGCCGACTTCTTCCGAGAGCGGCTCGAGCGGCAGGCCCTCGGCTTCGAGCTCTTCGATAATCGCCTGCTTCCGGTCGCCGGCGTTCCAGCGCCGAAGGAACGCGGCGAGGCTCGCGTAGCGCTTGCGGAGCGTCTTTTTCGAGTAGTCACGAAGGCTCTCGGTGATGAGCTTGCCGTCCTCGTCGAGATACTCGATCCGCTCCGCGATGATCTGTACGCGGCGTCCATTGATGTAGAACTTCCTCTGCTGCCCGTCTTCGTCTTCGTCGATCGCTGCGGGATCGAACACGACGGTCTCGTCGTCGCCGGGCTGTGCCGGAAGGGAGGCGCCTTCTTCGTCGTGCGCGAGTGCGTCGTTGGGGGGAACGACCGGCTCGTCCTCGCCCGGCGCGTAGACCTGCACCGGCTCGCCGTCGAAGTCGGGATCGGCGAAGTGGTTCGTCGCTTTCCGGAAGTCGATCAGCGTGAAGTAGAACTTCTTCATGTCCTCGCGGACGCGGGTGCCGCGCCCGAGGATCTGCTTGAACTCCGTCATCGACCCGACCTCGCGCTCGAGGACGATCAGTTTGCAGGTCTGCGCGTCGACTCCGGTCGAAAGCAGCCGCGACGTCGTCACGATCACCGGATACTTCGCCTCGGGGTCGATGAAGTTGCCAACCTGATCGCAACCTTCGGGGTCGTCGCCGGTGATCCGCATGATGTAGCGCGAGCTCTGCGCGACGAGATCGCCGTTCTCGTTGACGAGCGCCTGCCGCATCCGCGAGGCGTGCTCGGTGTCGACGCAGAAGACGATGGTCTGCTGGAAGCGATCACCAGACTCGCAGAGGAACTCCGTGATCTTCTTCGCGACACGCTTCGTCCGCTCGTCGATGACGAGCTCGCGGTCGAAGTCCTTCTGGTTGTAGACGCGGTCCTCGATCAGGTTCCCGTTCCGGTCCGTCTCGCCGGGACGCGGGCGGTAACCTTCGACGTCAACGTCGAGATGCACTTTCACCACTTTGTAAGGCGCGAGGAATCCGTCGCGGATTCCTTCCTTCAGGGAGTAGCTGTAAACCGGCGGGCCGAAGTAGTGGATGTTCGAGACGTATTCGGTCTCCTTCGGCGTCGCGGTGAGGCCGATCTGCGTCGCCGACGAGAAGTACTCGAGGATCTCGCGCCACGCCGAATCGTCGGCCGCGCTGCCGCGATGACACTCGTCCACGACGATCAGGTCGAAGAAATTCTCCGAGAGCTCACGGTAGAGCTTCTGGCGGTCCTCGGGGCCGGTGATCGCCTAGTAGAGCCCGAGGTAAATCTCGTACGAGGTGTCGATGCGTCGGTACTTGTCGATCGCCGTCGGGAGCGCCTCCTCGCGGCCATCGTCGCGCTCGATCGTTCTCGATTGCGTCGAGAGCTTCGCCATCGCCGAGCCGAAGGGGCGAAAGTCGTTGACCATCGTCTGGTCGATCAGAACGTTCCGGTCGGCGAGGAAGAGGATTCGCTTCTTTCGCTTCGACTTCCAGAGTCGCCAGATGATCTGGAACGCCGTGTAGGTCTTCCCGGTGCCGGTCGCCATGACGAGGAGGAGCCGATTCTGCCCGTTGGCGATCGCCTCGACCGTCCGGTTAATTGCGATTCGCTGGTAATAGCGAGCTTCCTTGCCACCGGGGTCCTCGTAGTAGTTCTGATCGAGTCCCATCCCGCGGCCGCAAGGGCCGGGGTGATGAACTTCGTGCAGATATCGCGTTCGGTGAGGACTTTCTTGTTCACGGGTCTACACCGCGGCTCCCGGTGCAGCCGCAACACGAGAGGGAAACAAGGCTGACTGCATCCGAGGCGCCGGGACAAGGATAGTGTATTTTCCTCGCCTGGCACCGCCAGGCCTTACCAGTGGCTCGTATTGGGCGATCGGTGATACTAACGCAGCGTCAGGACACCGGACATGCACAACGCCACTCTCGTACTCACGAACGGACGGATCTGGACCGGCGCTTCGTTCGCTCGAAGCGTCACGATCTCCAGCGGGCGCATCGCGGCGCTCGACGCCGCCGCTCCCGCAGGCGCCCGCGTCATCGACCTCGGCGGGCGTCTCGTCGTTCCCGGCTTCATCGACAATCACCTGCACTTCGTCATGGGAAGCCTGCAGCTCGAGGCGATCCAGCTCCGCGACGCGACCTCGTTCGAAGAGTTCGCGCGGCGCATCGCGGAGCGGGCGAGCGTGAGCGGCGCGGGCGCGTGGATTACCGGCGGAGGCTGGGACGAGCATCGCTGGAGCACTCCCCTGCTCCCGCGCCGCGAGTCCATCGATGCCGCCACCGCGCAGAATCCCGTCTTCGTCACACGGCTCGACCTCCACATGGGGCTCGCCAACAGCGTGGCGCTGAGGCTTGCCGGGATCACCCGGGAGACGCCCGATCCGCCCGGAGGCGCGATCGTCCGCGACGCCGGCGGCGAGCCGACCGGAGCGCTGAAAGACGCTGCGATGCGGCTGGTCATGGCGGTGATCCCGCCACCCGACGCCGCATCGCGAATCGCTGCAATGCGGCGCGGCCTGCGCGAAGCGGCGCGGTTAGGGGTGACGTCGTTCTGCGACATGGGGATGTCGGCCGAGGCATTCGACGACTTCCGCGCCTGGCAGCGCCTCGACCGCGACGGAGAGCTCACCGCGCGGGCCTGGATGTACCTCCCGATCGCGTCGTGGGAGCGGCTTCGCGACGCTGCGCTGGAGAAGAGCTTCGGAAGCAGCCGGTTGAAAATCGGCGGGCTGAAAGGCTTCGCGGATGGCTCGTTAGGCTCCGCGACAGCCGCGTTTCGCGAGCCGTATGCCGGCGAGCCGTGCAACTGCGGACTGCTGATGGAGCCGATGACCGATGGCTCGATGTCGCGGTGGATCGCCGGGGCCGACGCACACGAGTTGCAGCTCGCGATTCACGCGATCGGCGATCGCGCGAACGCGGACGTCCTGACGATGTTCGAGTCGCTCCCCTCGTTTCGCGATCGGCGGCTCCGCATCGAGCACGCGCAGCACCTCGACGCCGGGCTCGTCCGCCGCATCGCGGAGGGGCGCGTCGTCGCATCGATGCAGCCGTACCACGCGGCGGACGACGGCCGCTGGGCCGAAGCGAGACTCGGCGCGGAGCGCGCGTCCTGGGCGTTCCCCTTCCGCTCGCTCCTCGATGCGGGCGCGGTCGTCACGTTCGGCTCCGACTGGCCCGTGGCGCCGCTCGACCCGATCGCAGGCATTCACGCCGCGGTCACGCGCCGGACGATCGACGGGGCGAACCCGGACGGATGGATTCCCGAACAGAAGATCGCCGTCGCCGAAGCGTTGTGCTCCTACACGTCTTCCAGCGCGTGGGCAGTCTTCGCAGAGCGGGAGGTTGGAACCATCGCGCCGGGGATGCGTGCGGACCTCGCCGTTCTCTCACACGATCTCTTCACCATCGCGCCCGAGGAGATCGAATCGGTCACGGTCGACATGACGATCTTCGACGGGCGCGTGGTTCACGAGGCGTAAGGCGGCGCGGAGCGACGATTCCGGGGATCGACACTGTGCGGCATGTCGATCACGGCCTAACCTCGCGCGTCTCGCGCTCATCGTTTCTTCAGAACGATCCCCGCCTCGATCGGCGACTCGCGACGCGTCTCCGGCGTGAGGCACGCATCGAACCGGTCGACGATCTCCGAGGCCCATGGCGGGAATGCGCCCTCGTCAGGACCGAGGACGAGACGAATGATCGCGCGCATGTGCCCCGCGAATCGATCGGGCTTGTCGGCGAGCCCGTAGATGTCTGGCTCGAGAAAGCCACTGCGCCCGGCCGCGCGTTCGAAGAACTCGCGGCGGAAGATCCACTTGTCGTCGAGTCGTCGCATCCTCACGACCAGCCGGTTCATGCGTGACCGGACGGAGATGTCGCGGCAGAAGCCGCTGAGCGCGTCGGCAAGAGCGGGAGAGAGGCGCGGCGCATCGGGACCCGGGAGCTTCAACCCCGCGAGGAATGCGCGCACTTCCGCGGGCAGCACTCTCGACTCGCGCGGTAAGACGTTCCGGTTCAGCTCGAGCAGAGCCTGAAACACGGATGACACGAGCCGGTTCCCGGCGAGGAATGGCTCGAAGAAGAGAGCAACGCCGTCCGGTCTCAGGATGCGCGCACACTCCGCGAGCGTTCGCTGAGGAGCGCGGAGATGATGAAGAATTGCTCCGCCGACGACGAGGTCGAACTGCCGGTCCGCGAAGAGCAGCCGCTCCGCGTTCTGCTGCAGCAGCGGGACGCTGCGCGTCGGGTACCGCTCGATCAGCGCGGACCGGAGAGCCCCGAGCAGAGGTAGAGAGAGGTCGCTGGCGATGACCTGTGCCTCCGGATAGAGCTCGAGGAGCGGCAGTACCGTGTTCCCTCCGCCCGAGCCGAGATCGAGAATCCGCGGTGGCTCGTGCCCGACGTCGAGCGAGAAGTGCCGCTGCGCTTCGACGATGAGGCCCTTCCAGTACTCCGTCGCCTGATAGCGTTCGAGGTACGAGCCGGCGTCCTCGAGAAACTGCCCGTGAATGTAGCGGGCCACCACAGCGTCGGAGTAGCGCGGCGAATAGATGCCGGCCCATCGAGGGTCGAGGTCGCCGAGATCGGCGACGCCGGTCACCAGTTCGAGGCCGTCGAAGAGCATGGGTGAAGCTACCACGGACGCGCGCGACCGAAACGACCGCCGCGATTGCAGGCTCAGGCGCGTGAAGAGTCTCTTCACTTGCCGCGCTTTTTCCAGGTCGCGAGGGCCTTCTCCGTACTTTCGAGGAGCAACGCGCTCAGTTCCTCGAGTCGCCTGAGGGCCTCTTTCGCGGGTGCCTGGCCGGCAGGAAGGCCCTTGCGCGCCTGCGAGGAAATTCGCTGCATCGCGCGGTGCCGTTCGAGCTGCCGATGGAGCATGCGCTCCAGGAAGTCGGGCCCGACCTCGAACAGGTCGCGCCGCTCACCGAGCCGGCTGACACGCCGAATGACTCCCTTGGATTCGAGCAAGCGGGTGTTGGTCGAAACGCTTCCGCGACTCACCTGCAGTTGTTCGACGAGCTCGTCGAAGGCCACCGGCTCCTGGCGGATCACGAGGAGGCCGACGATCCTTCCGCCGATTCGCGGAAGGCCATCCGCTTCGGCGATCAGCGCAAGCTGCTCGATGAACTCCACGGCGGCGGGATGGAGCGCTTTCACGCCCGAAGAATAGCCGATGCATGCAGTTCTGCCCAGCTTGACCATACCGTTCATCAAGCCCTGAACGTACGGCATCGTCTCGTTCCGGCGCTCACGACACCGCGACGTCCTCGTGCACTGTCGCGGCGGCTTCGTCCTCGTGTGCGGACTCCCGCCACTTCGTCAGCATCCGTTCCATCGACTCGACCGAGATGGTGGAGAACGCTTCGATCCGGCGGAGAGCGTCCTTCGCCCTCACGTAGCGCGAGGGAAGGCGCGAGCGCGCCTCCATCGCCACCAGGCGCATCGAACGCTGCTCCGCGAGACTCCGCTCGATCATTCGCTCCGGGAAACTCGCGTCGACCTCGAACCGGTCTTTCCGATCGCCGAGATGGGAGATGCGGCGGACCACCCCTCGCGACTCGAGAAGCCGGATGTTCGCCGAGACGCTTCCCTTGCTCACCTGGAGCCGCGACACCAGCTCGTCCGAGGAGAGCGGCGACTCCTCCATCACGAGCAGGCCGAGGATGCAGCCTCCGATGCGGGGAATTCCGGCCGACTCGGCGAGGAGCGAGAGTCGCTCGATGAACTCCACGGCGGCGGGGTGCAGCATCGTCACGAGAACGAAGATAGCTCCCTATTGACAAAATGTCCAGCTAGAACTATTTTGTTCAGTCGTGACTGAACACAAAAGCGTTCACGAGATCGAGAACGACCGGCGGCGGAGTCGCCAGGCGACATCGCAATCCGATTCGTCCCACCTCAAAGGAGTCCTCATGAAGCACTGCAAGCCCTCCCTCCCGTTCACCTCCCTGGTCGCCTTCGCCGCCGCCTTCGTCGTCACCGCTTGCAGCCGCACCGACGCCCGCCCGCCCAACGCACCCGTCGAGGTCCGCACCGTCACCGTCAGCACCGAGAGGGTCGAGCTGACGAACGAGCTGCCGGGGAGGACCTCGGCCTCCGCCATCGCGGAAATCCGCCCGCAGGTCAACGGCCTCGTCCTCTCCCGCAACTTCACGGAAGGAAGCGAGGTCCGCGAAGGAAGCACTCTCTATCAGATCGATCCGGCGCCTTATCGCGCCGCCTGGGCGCAGGCGGCAGCCGCCGTGGCGACCGCCGAAGCGAACGTCCCGGCGCTGCGCTCGCGTGCGAGCCGGCTTGCGGAGTTGGCGCTGATCGACGCCGCGAGCAAGCAGGACGCGGACGATGCGAACGCTGCGTTGCTTCGCGGCGAGGCCTCGGTCGCAGCCGCGAACGCCGCGCTCGAGAGCGCGCAGATCAACCTCGCGTACACACCGCTGCGCGCGCCGATCTCGGGCCGCGTCGGCCGATCCAACGTGACCATCGGCGCGATGGTCACGGCCTATCAGCCGATGCCGCTCGCCGTGATCCAGAAGCTCGATCCGATCTACGTCGACGTCACCCAGTCGTCGTCTGATCTGCTCAAGCTGCGCCGCGCTCTCGAGAGCGGCGCCGTCAAGGCGGATGCGGGAAGAACGGCGCGCGTGAAGATTCTCCTCGAGGACGGCACTTCCTACCCGCTCGAGGGGACCTTCCAGTTCCGCGACGTAACGGTCGATCCGACGACCGGATCGGTGATGCTACGCATGGTCTTCCCCAATCCGCGCAACGAGCTGCTCCCCGGCATGTTCGTGCGCGCCTTCATCACCGAAGGAATCGAAGACGCCTCGATTCTCGTCCCGCAGCAGGGCGTCACGCGCAACCCCAGAGGCCAGGCGGTCGCCTGGATCGTGGGCTCCGGCGACAAGGCAGAACAGCGCGTGCTCACCGTCGGGCGCGCGATCGGCGACAAGTGGGTCGTCGTCGACGGCCTCGCTGCCGGCGACCGCGTGATCGTCGAGGGTCTCCAGCGTTTGCGTCCCGGCGTGGTCGTTCACGCAGCCGAGTTCGTCACTCCCGCAAAGCCGCAACGCGCCGAAGGCGCGAGGTAGGAGCAAGCCATGGCCAGATTCTTTCTCGACAGGCCGGTCTTCGCCTGGGTCATCGCGATCGCGATGATGCTCGCCGGGGCCCTCGCGATTTACAAACTCCCGATCTCGCAGTACCCGCCGATCGCGCCGCCGTCGATCTCGATCACGGCCCTCTACCCGGGCGCCTCGGCCGAGACGGTCCAGGACTCCGTCATCCAGATGATCGAGACCAAGATGACCGGCCTCGACACGATGATCTACATGTACTCGACCGCCGACTCGTCGGGTTCGGCGCAGATCACGCTGACGTTCGCGCCGGGCACAGACCCCGACCTCGCCTGGTCGAAGGTGCAGAACAAGCTGCAGCTCGCGCTCCCCTCGCTCCCCGAGGTCGTCCAGGCGCGCGGCGTGACGGTCAGCAAGTCGACGCGCAACTACCTCCTCCTCGTCGGCCTCGTCAGCGAGGATGGAAGCCTCGACCAGGCCGATCTCAGCGACTACATCAAGGCGCAGGTCGAGTCGGTCATCGGCCGCGTCCCGGGAGTCGGCGAGGTCGAGACCTTCGGCGCGAGCTACTCGATGCGGATCTGGCTCGACCTCGACAAGCTGACGAAGTACGGGATGACCTCCGACGACGTCGTCGCCGGCGTGCGCACCTACAACGTCGAGGTATCGGCCGGTCAGTTGGGCGGCGCGCCCGCGGTGCCCGGCCAGCGCCTCAACGCCTCGATCCTCGTGCAGTCGCTGCTCGAGACCCCCGAGGAATTCGGCAACGTTCCGCTCCGCACGAACCCCGACGGCTCGGTCGTGCGCATCAGGGACGTCGCGCGCGTGGAGCTCGGCTCCGAGATTCCGGACATGGTGATCCACTACAACGGCAAGCCCGCCGCCATCTTCGCGATCAGGCAGGAGGCGGGAGCGAACGCCCTCGACACCGCCGACGCGGTGAAGGCGAAGATGAACGAGCTGTCGCGCTACTTCCCCGCCGGCGTGACGATGGTCTACCCGTACGACACCACGCCGTTCGTCCGCGTGGCGATCGGCGAGGTCGTGAAAACGCTCGTCGAGGCGATCTTCCTCGTCTTCCTCGTCATGTTCCTCTTCCTCGGGAACTTCCGCGCGACGATGATCCCGACGATCGCGGTCCCGGTCGTGATTCTCGGGACGTTCGGTGTCCTGGGGCTCTTCGGCTTCTCCATCAACATGCTGACGATGTTCGCGATGGTCCTCGCCATCGGCCTTCTCGTCGACGACGCGATCGTCGTCGTCGAGAACGTCGAGAGGATCATGACCGAGGAGGGGCTGCCGCCGCTCGAGGCGACGCGCAAGTCGATGGACCAGATCACGAGCGCGCTGATCGGCATCGGGCTCGTGCTCTCCGCGGTCTTCGGCCCGATGATGTTCTTCCCCGGCTCTACCGGCGTCATCTACCGGCAGTTCTCCGTGACGCTGATCGCGTCGATGCTGTTGTCGGTCGTCGTCGCCCTCGTGCTGACCCCGGTGCTCTGCGCGGCGCTCCTGCGACCGGTGCCGAAGGGGCACGAGGCGGCCGAGACCGGCTTCAAGGCGATCCAGCCGTTCATGCTCTGGTTCGATCACTTCTTCTACAGGATGCGCGACCGTTACGTGCAGACGGTCGGTCGAGTGCTCGGGCGACGGCTCCGGTTCCTTGCGGTGTTCGCCGTCATCGTCGTGGCGATGGTGGTCCTGTACCAGCGGATGCCGACCGGCTACCTGCCCGACGAAGACCAGGGGCTGTTGCTCGCGATGGTTCAGCTCCCCGTCGGCTCCACCCTGGAGCAGACGAACGCGGTGCTCGACGACGTCCGCAACCATTTCCTCGTCGACCAGAAGGACGCCGTGATCTCGGCCGCGACGATCGCGGGCATGGGCTTCGCGGGGCGCGGGCAGAACCAGGGGCTCGTCTTCATTCACCTCAAGGACTGGGACGAGCGTCAGAAGCCGGGGCTCGGCGCGAAAGACGTGGCGGGCAAGGCGATGCAGGCGTTAGGCGGACACCGGGCGGCGATCATCTTCGCCTTCCCTCCCCCGCCCGTCACGGAGCTCGGCACCGCGACCGGCTTCGACTTCATGCTCCAGGACCGCGGGGGCCTTGGCCACGAGAAATTGAGCGAGGCGCGCGACCAGCTGCTCGACATGGCGTCGAAAGACCCGCGCCTCGCACGCGTCCGCCAGAACGGGATGGCCGACGTGCCGCAGTACAAGGTCGACATCGACTGGGAGAAGGCGGGCGCCCTCGGTGTCCCGCTCGCCGCCGCGCAGCGTTATCTTTCGGCGGCCTTCGGCAGCAGTTACATCGGGAACTTCGTGCAGGAGGGGCGCGTCAAGAGCGTCTACGCGCAGGCCGACGCCCCGTTCCGCATGTCTCCCGAAGACCTCGGCCGCCTCCGCGTGCGGAACGACCGCGGCGAAGAAGTCCCGCTCTCAGCGATCGCGACCGGCCGCTGGGTCTACGGCGCGCCGCGTCTCGAACGCTTCAACAGTTTCCCCTCGGTGAACATCCAGGGCGAGGCGGCGCCGGGGCACAGCACCGGCGAAGCGATGAAGGCGATGGAAGAGATGGTCGCGAAACTGCCATCGGGAGTCGGCTCCGAGTGGACCGGCCTCTCGTACCAGCAGCGGATGTCGGAGTCGCAGGCGGGACTCCTCTACGCCTTCTCGATCCTCGTCATCTTTCTCGTCCTCGCGGCGCTCTACGAGAGCTGGGTCGTTCCGATCTCGATCGTGCTGGCGCTGCCTCTCGGCGTGATCGGAACCGTCATCGCGTCTTCGTCGGTCGGAATGGCCAACGACGTCTACTTCCAGATCGCGCTGCTCACCGTGTTAGGTCTGACGACGAAGAACGCGATCCTGATCGTCCAGTTCGCGATGCAGCAGATGGAAAAAGGAATGGGGCTCGTCGAGGCGACACTCGAGGGGGCGAAACTGCGCCTCCGTCCGATCGTCATGACGTCGCTCGCCTTCGGCTTCGGCGTCCTTCCGCTCGCGCTTGCGACCGGGGCGGGAGGCGGCGCCCAGCGCGCGATCGGCACCGGAGTCCTCGGCGGGATGATCTCGGCGACCTTCCTAGCCGTGCTCTTCATCCCCCTTTTCTTCGTCATCGTCGTGCGGCTTTTCCACCGAAATGACCGCGAGTACGCGCGCGAGATCGGTGCGCCGGCCGTTCCCGTGGAGGGCAACTGACATGAAACACACCTGGATCACACTCGCTGGCGCAGCCATCGCGCTTACCGGCTGCACCCTCATGCCGAAGTACGAGCGGCCTTCGATGCCGGTCGCGGACGCCTTCCCGGCAGCGACGAAGGTCGAGACCCCGGCCGAGCCCTCCGCCACCGATACCGACTGGACGGAATTCTTCACCGACGAGAAGGTGAAGTCCGTCATCACACTCGCGCTCCAGAACAATCGCGACCTCCGGGTCGCGACACTGAACGTGGAAAAGGTTGCCGCGTACTACAGAATTCAGCGGTCCGAGCTCTATCCCTCCGTCGGCGTCGGCGCATTCGGCGAGAAGTACCGCATCCCCGAGAAGCGCACCGAATCGGGCAGGGCGGAGTACTCGGAAACGTACTCGGTCAATATCGGCACCACTGCGTGGGAGCTCGACTTCTTCGGCCGCATCCGGAGCCTGAACTCCGCGGCGCTCGCGCGCTATCAGGCGACGGAGGAAGCAGGGCGCGCCGCGCAGCTCACGATCGTCGCGGCCGTGGCCGGAAGCTACCTGCAGCTCGCCGCCGACGAGGAAAATCTCACGCTCGCGCGGGCGACGCTCGACGCGCAGCTCCGGTCGGCCGATCTGATCCGAAAGAGTCACGACGCCGGCATCTCCACCGGTCTCGACCTTCACCAGGCACAGGCTCAGGCGGAGGCGTCGCGGGCGAACGTCGCGCGGTTCTCGGGCGCGGTCGCAGTCGATCGCAACATGCTCGACCTCGTCGTCGGCACCCCGGTGCCGGCGGAGCTTCTGCCGGACGCACTCGATACGGTCGGCGCAATGAGGGAGGTCACCGCGGGGCTTCCCTCCGACGTGCTGCTCAACCGCCCCGACATCCTCGCGACGGAACAGCAGCTCGTCGCCGCGAACGCGAACATCGGCGCGGCGCGCGCGGCGTTCTTCCCGCGCATCACGCTCACCGCGAGCACGGGGACGATGGACTCGTCGCTGTCGGGCCTCTTCGACTCGGGAACGCGAACCTGGAGCTTCGTCCCGCAGATCGTAGCTCCGCTCTTCGCCAGCGGCTCGCTTCGCTCGAACCTGAAGGCGTCGCAGCTCGACCGCGACATCGCCGTCGCGGAATACGAGAAGGCGATCCAGGTCGCGTTCTCCGAGGTCAACAACGCCCTCGCGCTCCGAGCTACGTTCACCGAGCAGGAGGATGCACAGCGCGCACTCGTCGAGGAGCTCGTCACCGCGCAGCGACTCGCCGAAGCCCGCTACAGGGCGGGGCTCGACGGCTACCTCGGCGTGCTCGTCGCCGAGCGCGCGGCCTACGACGCGCGGCGCACGCTCGTCGGCGTGAAGCTCGCGCGCCAGGCGAACCGCGTCGAGCTCTATAAAGTCCTCGGGGGCGGCGTGTGAGCCTGAAGGTCGGTACAGCGCGCGTCAGCGCGTGGCCGGTCGGCATCGTGCTCCTGCTCGCGGGGTGGCCGGCATTGCCGGCCGCCTCGCAGACGCCACCCGCCGACAATGCCTCGGGCGCGTCGCGGTTGTTCCGGTTCGAGTTCGACAACGACACCGCGCTGGGCTCCGACGATGCCTTCTCCGCCGGGTGGAGCCTCCAGCTTCACACGGGGCTCGACGACCGCTGGCAGGGGCCGGTCGGGCGGCAGATCGGCCGATTTCCGGGACTCGGAGACGACGGCGAGGGAGGTCGCGTCGTCCGGGTCTCGTTAGGCATAAGCCAGCTGATGTTTACACCGGAGGACCTCACGATCGCGGAGCTGCAGCCCGACGACGTCCCTTACGCGGGCATTCTGGGAGCTCACGTTTCCTGGTCCGCGTACGACAACGACCAGCTCTCCGCCCTCCAGCTCTACGCCGGCTGCATGGGACCCTGTTCGCAGGCCGAAGAGATCCAGGGCCTCGTCCACGAGGACCTCGGGTACGGAACGCCCGCCAAAGGGTGGAGGAACCAGCTCGACACGAAGTGGCTCGGCAATCTCAACTACGCGTGGCGCCGTAAGGTCGTCTCCGCGAAGCAGGAAGACTATGCGCCCGGGCGCTGGGCGAGCGATCTCTCGGTCGGGGGACAGGTCGGCCTCGGCAACCTCGCGCAATTCGTCGACGGGCAGGTCGAGCTCCGGCTCGGCTGGGGACTGCCGATGGGCTTTACGCACATTCCCGATCCAGCGGGACGCGGAATCGTCCTCGATCCCGTCTACGTCCCCGCTCACTCCCGTCACCGCACGAACAACGGATGGCGAGGCTATGCGTCGATCGTCGTGCGTGCGGCCTGGATCGACGAGATGGTCGTTACATCGGGTGGACGCACAGAGAACGGAGCCTACCACCCCGGATTCGATACGAACGCCAGCGAGCCTGAGCTTCTGCTGGGTATACACGGCGGTAATCCCACGTACGCCGTGCATGTCACGTACTACCGCTACCTCGGCCAGCGAGAAAGGGGCGGTCCCGGCAGCGCGAGCGACTGGATCAACGTCTCTTTCGAGCGGAGGTTTTGAGCATCTGCATACGACGCGCGAAGGCACGAGTCGAGCTTCCGTGCGAGCTGAGCAACAACGACGTCACCCGCATCCATGAGGAGGAATCGATGTTCGAGCAACTTCAGGAAAAGCCGATCAACCGCAAGCTGCGCAATCGATGGTGGCCGGCTTCCCTTCGGGCCGCGGTCACGCTGCTGCTAGCGCTCGCCGCACCCTTCGAACCGGTATCCGCTCTTCCGGCACTCGTGATCCTCTGGGGTTTCTACGCATTCATCGACGGCGCGGTGTCTCTCGTGGTCGGGGCGCTGACAGGATTGCGATCGATGCTGCTGGTCGGCGTCGTCGGGGTCGCCGCAGGAATCTTCACGCTTCAGCAGCCCAGCATGGCGGTAGCTGCTTTCCTCGTCGTCGTCGCCGCGTGGGCCATCGTTCGCGGCCTGTCTGACCTCGCTGCGTCAATCGCATTTCGCAAGGAGCTGCCCGACGAGGGTTCATTGCTGCTGGGCGGCATCGTGTCGGTCGGGTTCGGCGCGTTGGCGCTCGGTTTCCCCGCCGCAAGTGCGCAATCGATCTTCTGGGTGATCGGCGTCTACGGCTTCGTCGAAGGAATGCTGCTCGTGTGGCTCGCGACTCGGCTCTACGGAGCCGATCATGGAGCGGAGCTGGCCGGGCCGAACTGACCGGTCCGGGCGGCCGAGCGCGCGACGCCGACGATTCCTTCCGCCAGTTGGCTGTCCGCAGCGCTCTCCGTTTCTGGCATCATGGCGCCTGCCTGCGAGAGCACGAACGGGCATCCGCATGGAGCAATCAACGGTTCAATCGCTGATCACTGCCGACCTCACGGGCCGCGGCGTCACCGCGCGCCGCGCCGAGGACTTCGCGGAGCGCTTCGCGCGATTCGCCTGCGGCTCGGGGCTCGCGGAGACGAACGACGCGTTCGTGTCGATGGCCGACTGGGGACGGATGATTGACGAGGACGGCGAGCGGTCCGTCAACGAACGATTCCTCTCGATGCTCGAGCAGAACGACGAGCTGCGAGGCGCGTTCGTCGACGCAATCGCCCGCATCGCGAGCGACGCGGGCGCGACGGAGATGTTCGGCGATGCCGGGATCCCGAGCGACCGGAGCTTTCTTGTCGAGGCGCTCGACCGGCTCATGCGCCATGTGCTTCCCGAGCCGCGCGACGACCACAACCTCGCATGGCTCCTCACCCGGATCATCCGGTCGAGGCGCAGCGTCGCGTCGTTCGCCACCATTTCTCCGGAAGACTTCCTCCGCCTCGTACGAATCCTGATGCCGGACGACCGCCCGAACATGTGGTCGCGCGTGCGCCACTCGTTCGCCGACGGCATGCGGCTGCTCGCGGCGCGCATCACGGCCCAGGGGCTCGACGCTCCTCTGCGGCGCAGAAGCCACCAGGTGAACGTCTCCACCTCTCCGTTCTTCAAGCTCTCTCGTGCGGTGGACGACCTGCTGGCGGCGCGAGGCGCGAGCGACGACATGCGCTCGGCGCTCGCCACGTGGCGCAAGACGCTCACGCAGTGCCGAGGCGAGATGGCGCAGATCTTCCGCCGCCTCGAGACCGATGGCGTGAACGTCGAGATCGTCTACGGCCTCACCGTTCTGAAGATCTGCCTCGACCGTCTCGAGCAGATGGTCTCGATCCTCGAGTCGCCGACGATCGAGGACTTCGCCGGAAGGATTCACACGCTGCTCGTCGGGCTCGTCGAAGCGAGGCGTCACGACGACAGCATCAGCGATCTCGTCGGCACGAACGTGCAGATGCTCCACCGCAGGAACGTCGAGCGGTCGGGCGAGACGGGCGAGCACTACATCGCATCGTCGAAGAAGGAGTACCGGCACATCTGGCTCGCAGCGGCGGGAGGCGGCTTCCTCACCGCCTTCACCGCGGCGATCAAGATGGTCGTCACCCACTCTCACCTTCCCCTCTTCGTCGAGGGGTTCCTCGCGTCGCTCAACTACGCCGGGTCATTCCTGCTCATGCAGGCCTTCGCGCTCATCCTGGCGACGAAACAGCCGGCGATGACCGCGGCAACGCTGGCGAAGATCATCCGCGAGGGTCAGGGGCACGAGCGAAGCGAGGAGATCGTCGACTTCCTCGCGCGGATCAGCCGGTCTCAGATCGCCGCGGCGATCTCGAACGTCTGCGTCGTCTTCTTCACCGCGTACGCATTCAACGCCGTCTGGCGACTCGCGCTCGGGCGCCCCTACCTCGACCACGACACGGCGCAGGAAGTCTTCGTCACGCTCAGCCCGACCAACAGCGGAACGATCTTCTATGCGGCTTTGACGGGCGTCCTGCTCTACCTCGGCAGCCTCGCCGGCGGATGGCTCGAGAACTGGTCGATGTACCACAAGATCCCCCAGGCGATCCGCGAGGGAGAGGCCGGTAACCTGGTGGGACGCCAGCGCGCCAGGCAGGCGGCGGAGTTCTACACGAAGAACGTCTCCGGATGGGGGACGAACATCGCTCTCGGCTTTCTGCTCGGCATGACGCCTGCGATCGGCAAGTTCCTGGGGCTTCCGCTCGACGTCAGACACGTCACCCTGTCGACCGGAATGCTCGCGCTCGGCGCGGCGAGCCTGCACTTCGACCTCTTCAATTTCGCCTGGTTCATGCGCGCCGTCGGCGGTATCGGCACCATGTTCGTGCTGAACCTGAGCGTCGCCTTCACACTTTCGCTCCTGAGTGCGGGCCGCGCGTACGGACTCTCGGGACGCGAGCTCTTCGACATCGTCCGCACTCTCGGCAGTCATCTGCGCCGCTCGCTCCGCGATTTCATTCTCCCACCCGCCAACGAGCCTGACACCGTCGGCCATCACTGACGCCTGCTGCCGGGCGAGCTATCGAAAGTGGCGCTGACAGATCGCCCGCCGTGGGATCTAATCGACGGGAACGCATCAGCGTGAGGCGAGTTCACACCAGCTTGCCGCGTTCTCACCGAAGTTGGCACCGGGCAGTGTCGCGGAGTAGGATCTCGGAAAGCGTCCGCCAATGATCTCGATCGTCGAATTCACCTCGCTTCTCCAGCGCGCGGTAAAGACCGTCCAGCTGTACGGTTCATCGACTCATCCCCGCACCCGCGAGGCGATCGAACAGCTCGTCACGCAGACGGGGCTGATCCTCACCGCGACGCCGCGCCTTCAGATCGTCGTGTCGCAGAATCGGATCTTCGTCGACGGGCAGCTCGTCCGTCAGCACGGTCCCTCCGTGAAGTGGTTCATCGAGCAACTCATGGAACGGCGCCTCAACGGCTTCGTCATGGCGCACGGCATCACGCCCGCCGAAATCGAACAGGTGGTGAAGATTCTCGTGCTCAAGCCGCAGACGCTCGCCGACGCCGGTGGCGCCGGGCAGCTCCTCGCCGAGATCGAAGCCTCGCACGTGCGCCTCAGCTACGTCCGCTACGAGGAAGTGCGCGAGGGAGAAATCGTCGTGCCGGAGGATTCGCTGGTCGGCGACGGAAGCGGCGCGGGCGGCCCCGCGGGTGGCGGGCTGGGAATCGGAGTGGGTGCGGGCGGGATCGGCGCCGGCGGCGACGCCCTCACCGGTGCGCTTGCCAACGCGACGGGTATGGGCAAGGGGATGGGCGACGGAGGCGGTTTTCTCGACATGCCGCAGGGCGAGATGTCGGAGGACGCGGCCATCGACCAGCTCTCACAGCTGACACAGGCATGGTTCGGAAAGCTCGCGGGCAAGGGAGCCGGCGAAGGCGGCGACTCCGGTGCGGGCGCTGGCGCAGGCGCCGGCTCGGGCGGCCCCGGGCTCGGACAAGGCGACTCGATCCCTCGCGCAATTCGCTTCCAGACCTTTGCCGCAAACGTCGCTTCATGGCTTCGCGAGCAGTCGGTCGACCTGATGCGGCTCCGCTCGCGCCTCCAGGACATGGGAGTCTCCAAGGACGAGCTCGAGGAGCTCCTGCACGCGATCTCCTGGGAAAAGCTCGGCACCGAGGAGCGGCTCGCGAAAGCGCTCGAGCAGAATCTGATTTTCGAACTTCCGCAGGAGAAGATCCTCGGCTTCATCATGGAGCTCATCCGGGACGGACGCATCTCCGACGCCGCGAGGCTGATCGAGAAGCTTGGCTCGGGACTCTTCGTCGAGTCGCACGAGATCCGGCGCACGGCGATCGACTCGTTCGTCCGGATCACTTCTTGGGAGCTGGAGCATGAGATTCCGCCGGAGGTCGAGGCTCTCGTCGACCGATTCCTCCTGACCCACTTCGTCCGGGAGAACGACCCGCAGATCCACGACCGGTCGCTGCTCGCCTTCGAGCACCTCTACGACTCGTGGATCGCACGCGACCAGTTCGCCAAGGCGTACCAGGTGCTCCGGAAGATCGAAGGCGCAGCCGCCGCAGCGGCGACGCAGACACCGTGGAAGGGCGAGGTCTTCGGCGTGCTCGTGGGACGGCTCACCTCCGAAGCGCGGGTGAAGGTTCTCCTCGACAAGGCGTATGCGCTCGACGTCGAGCAGTCGGTCGCGACGTTTCATCCCCTCCTCATGCTCTTCGGCGAACGGGCCGCGGAACGTCTCCTCGAAGCACTGGCGGAAGAAGAGGACCGGGGTCGGCGCGGCCGGCTCATGAAGGCAGTAAAGGCGGTCGGAAAGCCGGCGCTCAACAGCCTCCACCATGCGACGAAGTCACCGACCTGGTACCTCGTGCGAAACGCGCTCAACCTGATCGGCGACCTGGTCGCAACCGACCTGCTCGACGACGCGATCGATGCACTCTCCCATCGGGACGACCGGGTACGCCGCGCCGCGGCGCGCGCGCTCGGCAAGCTCGGCGGCCTTCGCGCGGAGAAGCAGCTCGGCGACGTGCTCGCATCGAGCGAATCGGAAACGCAGATGGAGATCCTCGCCGCGCTCGGTACGATGAAGGGCGACAGCGCGATCCCGCAGATCGCCGAGCTCACGAAGAAGAAGCTCGGCCGCGGGGACGACGCCGTTCGAATCAGGGCAATCGAGACGCTCGGACAGACCGGCTCGCCCGCGGCGATCCCCTCGCTCGTCGAGCTGATCCGCAAGAAAGGGCTCCTCGGCGGTGGCGAGTCGAACGAGGCGCGCCTCGCGGCGGCCAAGGCACTCTCTGCGCTCGTCAACGCCGGCGTGCAGGAAGCCCGCAGCGCGAGTGACGCGATCATCGCCACCGAGCCCGACGGACCCGTCCGGCAGCATTTGCAGCGCAGCGCCTCCGCAAGGGTCTCATAGAAAAGGCGTCCCGCCGTTGTCCGTCTGATTCGAGGCGGCGATTGGCCTTTTGTAGCAAAGGCGTCCCGCCTTTGCCCGCGTGCTTCGAGCGATCACATGTTCGGGAGGTCAAGGCCGGAGGCCTTGACTACAGGGGCTCGGCTCAGCGCTTCGTCCCGACGAGCAGCAGGCCGGGGCCGAACGGAACGAACGAGAAGAGGCGGTCGATCGAAAAGACAGCCTGGACGAGCCTAACAAGCCACTTCCTCCGCCCGACGCTTGCCACGCCTCGCAGCGCAGCGTCGCTCGTCACCTCGCGCCTCGCGCGCCGGAGGTTCATCGGAAGAAGAAAGACGTAGTCATAGACGAGCACCACTGGGAAACCCCAGTACGACGACCTGTCGACGCGAAACGCCGCACGATCGAAGAGCGCCGCGAGCTCCCGGCTCTCGTACCGGCGCTTGTGCTCGTAGTAATCGTCCGACTTCGTCCAGAGGCTTCCGAGTGCCGGCACGGTCACGACACAGGTGCCGCCCCGCCTCACCACGCGGCCGAGCTCCTCGATCGCTTCCTCGTCGTCGTCCAGGTGCTCGAGCGTCTCACCGCTCGTCACCGCGTCGAACGCGCCGTCGCAGAACGGCAGGAGGGTCAGGTCTCCGACCACGGGCCTCGCCCCGGTCGTCCGCTTCGCGTGAAGCGCCGCATCGAACGAATAGTCGATCCCGAAGACGCGGTGCCCCTGCTTCTCGAGCCGCCCGGCAAGCTGCCCGAGCCCGATCGCCGCGTCGAGGATCCTCGCCCCGTGCGCGAGCTTCGCCGTCTCGCGCGTGAACATCGCGAGCCGATGCTCGTGCCGCGGCCCGAACATCTCGGGCTGCGTGCCCCAGGCGTGGGTGTGGGGGACGGCGGAGGAACTGTTGGGCATCGTCACTTTCGGCGAGCCTCGCGATTCGAACGGAAACCGAAATGTCGAATGAAGAATGAAGAATGGAGAATGAAGAAGCGGCCGAACCAGTTTGCCGGCCTCATTTCTTCATTCTTCATTCGACATTCGACATTTTTCATTTCGAAGTTCCGGCAGCTTGCCACATACAAAACGACGGGAACGAACCTACTCCCCCACCATCTCCCGCACCGCCCCCGCCGCCGCACCGAGGGCCTCGTCCAACCGATCCGCGTCCTTCCCCCCCGCCTGGGCGAGGTCGGGCTTGCCGCCTCCCTTGCCGCCGACGATCGGGGCGATGTGGTTGATCAACTTGTTCGCGGGAACCTTCCCCAGCACATCCGGAGTTACCGCGATGAGGATCGTCGCCTTGCCGTCGGCGGCGCTGCCTAACACTACGACGCCCGACTTGATCTTGCCGCGAAGCGTGTCGGCGAGGTTCCGCAGGTCGCCGCCCGAGATGTCGTCGGCACGCTTCGTCATCAGGCGCACCCCGGAAACCTCGATCACCGCGTCGTCCGCTCCGCCGCCGCTCCCGCCGGTCGCGAGCTTCACCTTGAGGCTCTTGATCTCCTTCTCGAGCTGCCGCTGCTTCTCCTGAAGCGAGGCCACCGTCGCGGGGAGCTCTTCGAGCGGCACGTTCAGATGCGACTGCACCTGCTTTGCCGCGTGGTCGAGGTGCTGCAGGTACTCGACGGCGAGACGCCCGGTGACCGCCTCCATGCGCCGCACGCCCGCGGCGAGCGATCGGTCGGAGGTGATCTTGAAGACGCCGATGTCGCCGGTGCGGTTCACGTGGCAGCCGCCGCAGAACTCGCGCGACCAGTCGCCGGCAGCGACGACGCGAACTTCCTCGCCGTACTTCTCGCCGAACATCGCGACCGCGCCGCTCTTCTTCGCGTCCTCGATTCCCATCACAGTCTTCGTGACCCCGAGATTCTCGCGGATCTTCTCGTTGACGATCCGCTCGAGATCGCGGAGCTCGTCGTCCTCGAGCGGACGGTTGTAGGTGTAGTCGAAGCGGAGACGGTCGGGCGCAACCATCGAGCCGGCCTGGCTTACCGTGTCGCCGAGGTAGTCCTTCAGCGCCTTGTGGAGCAGATGCGTCGCGGTGTGGTTCGCCGTGGTGTCGAGGCGCGTCTGCACCGGAACCGAGGCGTTGATCTCGTCGCCGGACCTGAGCGTCCCTTCGATGACGCGGATGCGCGAGACGACGAGGTCGCCGTACGGCTTCTGCGTGTCGAGGACCTCGGCACGGCCCCCCTTCCACTCGATCGTTCCACCGTCGCCGATCTGGCCGCCCGACTCGGCGTAGAACGGCGTCGGCGACAGCACGATCTCGCCTTCCGCGCCGTGTCCGAGCTCCTTCGTTTCAGCGCCGTTCGCGATGAGCGCGAGGGCGTTGCTCGTCACACCGGTGTAGCTCTCGTAGCCGACGAACGCCGGCTTGCCGGTACGCTCGGCAATCTTCTGGTAGACGGCCACGTCGGCTGCCTGGAACTTCGAGGCCGCCTTCGCGCGCTTGCGCGCCTCGCCCATCTGCTGCTCGAAGCCGTCGCGGTCGATCGAGACGCCTTCTTCCTCCGCCATCTCGGCGATGAGGTCGATCGGGATACCGTAGGTGTCGTAGAGGCGGAAGACCTCGGAGCCGTCGACCGCGCGGGAGCCCTGCTTCCTGACGTCGTCGATCGCCTGGCCGACGCGCTCGGCGCCGGTCGAGAGCGTCTTGCCGAAGCGCTCCTCCTCGCTGCCTAACGTCTCGTGGATCAGCCTGCGCCGCTTCTCGAGCTCGGGATAGGCGTCACCCATCGCGTCGACGACGGTGTCGACGAGCGAGGTGAGGAGCACCGGCTCCGGAAACTTGCGACCGAAGCGGATCGCGCGGCGGATGATGCGGCGCAGCACGTAGCCGCGCCCCTCGTTCGACGGCATCACGCCGTCGGCGATGAGGAACGAGGCGGAGCGCGCGTGATCGCAGAGGACGCGGACTGCGACGTCCATGTCGTCGGTCCACGACCCGGCGTACTTGTGGCGCCCCAGCGCCTCGATCCGGTGGACGAGCGTCTTGAACAGATCGATGTCGTAGTTCGAGTCGACCTTCTGCAGCACGCCGGCGATGCGCTCCAGACCCGCGCCGGTGTCGACCGAGGGGGCCGGGAGCGGCGTCAGCACGCCGTTCGCGTCGCGCTCGTACTGCATGAAGACCAGGTTCCAGATCTCCATCGTGTCGTCCCCCTCGCCATTGACGAGCGAGGCGACGTTCTTCGACATGTCGCTGCCGCGGAAATAATGAATTTCAGAGCAGGGACCGCAGGGGCCGGTGTCGCCCATCTGCCAGAAGTTGTCCTTCCGGCCGAAGCGGAGGACGCGCGACGGGTCGGCGCCCGCTTCGATCCAGAGGCGAGCCGCCTCTTCGTCGGCCGGGACCGTGTCGTCACCTTCATAGACCGAGAACCAGAGCCGCTCGACCTCGAGGCCGTAGACGTTCACCACGAGCTCCCAGGCGTACTGGATCGCGTCCTTCTTGAAGTAATCGCCGAAGGAGAAATTGCCGAGCATCTCGAAGAACGTGTGATGCCGCGCGGTGCGGCCGACGTTCTCGAGGTCGTTGTGCTTGCCTCCGGCGCGGACACATTTCTGCGACGTCGTGGCGCGCGTGTAGTCGCGCTTCTCGCGGCCGAGGAAGCAGTCCTTGAACTGGTTCATGCCCGCGTTCGTGAAGAGCAGAGTCGGATCGCCCGCGGGCACGAGCGACGAGCTCGCCACGCGGCGATGCCCCTTCGACTCGAAATAGGCGAGAAAGGCTTCACGAACTTCTTTGGTGGTCCACATAGGGCCTCCTTCGGAGGAATTGAGAATTGAAGAATTGAGAATTGAGAGAGAAGAACGGGAGCACGAGGGTGGCGCAGCGCGCCATCTCTCAATTCTCAATTCTCAATTCCGGCGTCCCCGCCGCCGCCGATCCAGCGCCGAAAAAACAGCCGCCGCATCGTAACCCTGGGAAAACAAATACGCAGCGAGTTTCTTTCGCCCGGCCTCGTCGTCGAGCGCCTCCGGACCGAGCCGCCGCTCGAGCGACGACGCCTTCTTCGCAAGCAACGCGTCGATGGCCTCCTCCTCAGGGTGCTCCTCCCCAGCTTCGGCGATCGCCTGCCTCGCGACTGCCTGATCGACGCCGAACTCGCGCAGGTCCGATTCGATCCGCCGCCGCCCTTTCTTCTTCCGCAGAAGCAACTGGGCGTAGTGCACCGCGAACCGGGCGTCGTCGATCCACCCCTCCCGCCGCAGTTTCTCGATCGTCCCGTCGATCACGCCCGCGTCGAACTCCTTCTCGTGCAGCCGCCGCCGCAACTCCCCTTCCGAGCGGAAGCGGTAGTTGAGGAGGCGGAGGGCGATGACGTATGCCGCCGCTTCGTCCTTCGGGGGCACCAGGCGGAGACTCATGGTCGCACCGAAACCGGACAGAAGTTCATGGCCGAATCGAAACCGAAATGACAAATGACAAATGACAAATGACAAAACATGGCCGCGCGAGCCGGGACCGATCGCCGCGGACTCCTTTTGTCATTTGTCATTTCATATTTGTCATTTCGCATCTGCCAACGTCCCCCCGTTTCGGCCCAAAAGCGAGAAAGGCGGGGACCGCTCCCCGCCTTTGCCCGGAAGCTTCGTTCACGTTACGTCTGATTCGAGAAGTCGAACGGCGACTCGTCGCCGAACGGGTCGGCATCGGAGGGGATCGAAAGCTGGGCTTCCATCTCCTCGCGCGACTGGTCGGCGGTCGACTGGATTCCCTGGATCTTGAGCTTGAACTCGTCGGGATTCGAGCAGCGCCGCAGCGCCTCCTCGAGGGTGATGAGGCCGTTCTTGTAGAGGATGTAGATCGACTGATCGAACGTCTGCATCCCGTACTGCGACGTGCCCGCCTGGATCGCGTCCTTGATGAGTTTCGTCTTTTCCTTGTTCTCGATGCAGTCCCTGATGTAGTTCGTCGCCACCATGACCTCAGCGGCCGGCACGCGGCCGAGGCCGTCGGCGCGCGGGAGCAGGCGGAGCGAGATGACCGCCTTGAGGACCGCGGCGAGTTGCAGTCGGATCTGCTTCTGCTGGTGCGGCGGAAAGACCGAGATGATGCGGTTGACGGTCTCCGTCGCGTCCATGGTGTGGAGGGTCGAGAGCACGAGGTGGCCCGTCTCCGCCGCCGTGAGCGCCGTTTCGATCGTTTCGTAGTCGCGCATTTCGCCGACGAGAATGACGTCGGGATCCTGACGGAGAGCGCTTCGAAGCGCCTGCGAGAACGACTTCGTGTCGACTTCGACCTCGCGCTGGTTGACGATCGACTTCTTGTCGCGATGGAGGAACTCGATCGGGTCCTCGACCGTGATGATGTGCTCGGTGCGGTGGGCGTTGATGTAGTCGATCATCGCGGCGAGCGTCGTCGACTTGCCCGAGCCGGTCGTCCCGGTGCAGAGGATCAGCCCGCGCGTCTCCTCGCAGATCTTCTCGATGACCGCGGGGAGCATCAGCTCGCGGACGCTGTTGATCTTGACCGGGATGACGCGGAGGACGAGGCCGACGGTGCCGCGCTGCTGAAAGATATTGCATCGGAAGCGGCCGAGCCCCGGGACCGAGTAGGCGAAGTCGATCTCGAAGTTGTTCTTGAACTTCTCCTTCTGGCGGGACGACATCATCGAGAAGGCCATCGCGATGGTGTCTTCCTGCATCAGGCGCTTGAGCTCGACGAGCGGCAGAAGCTGGCCGTCGACGCGGATCACGGGGTGCGAGCCGACCTTCACATGGAGGTCCGAGGCCCGGCGCTCCGCGGCGATCTTCAGCAGGTCGTTGATATGCATATCGTTAACCCTCGGCTGCGAAACTCAGTTGTGAAGGGCATTGTAGCGCGATAGGCAGGCGAGAGGCGAAAGGCGAGAGGCGATGCGCAGGCGGAATCGTGCCCACACAAACGCATGCACGCTGAGCAGAGACCGGAATGTCGAATGTCGAATGAGGAGTGGCGAATGAAGAAACCATTCAAAATCACGAATTACGGCCACTTTTCTTCATTCTTCATTCTTCATTCGACATTCGACATTTCGAAGTTCGTTCGAAAGCCCCAAACGCCGATTTCCGCCTGCTCATCGCCTCTCGCCTATCGCCTTTCGCCTCCCCGGCTGCCGGAGGAATACTCCCCCTCTCGATCGCCGTTTCCCTGCCCGGTCGGGGGTGCTTACCCCCGTCTTTTCAGACTGTTCGATAGCTGCGTCGCCGACCGGCGCCGCGAGATTCCAGCGAAGTGAGAAAGGTGTAATCCGCAAATGCAGGCCAATGATCTCCGCAACGGGATGGTAGTTCTCTTCGACGGCGACCTGTGCAAGGTGATGGAGTTCCGCCACCACACGCCGGGCAACCTCCGCGCGATGGTGCAGGCAAAACTCCGCAACCTGCGCACCGGCAACCAGTTCGAGCATCGGTTCCGCTCGGGCGACGTGATCGAGCAGGCGTTCATCGACCATCACGAGCTCGAGTTCATGTACGCCGACGCTGCCGGCTATCACTTCATCAACACCGAGAACTACGAGCAGATCGAGCTCTCCAACGAGGATCTCGGAGACGCAGCCCAGTGGCTCGCCGACGGCATGAAGATCCAGGGTCAGTTCTACGAGCTGCGCCCGGTCGGCATCGAGCTCCCGAAAACGGTCCGCGTCCGCGTCAAAGAGACCGAGCCGATGGTCAAGGGCGCGACGGCCTCGGCGTCTTACAAGCCGGCCACCCTCGAGAACGGCGTCGTCATCCAGGTTCCGCCGTTCGTCACCGACGGTGAGATGCTCATCGTCGACCCGAACGAAGGCAAGTACATGGAGCGCGCGAAGTAAGCCTTCGCTGCACTCCTCCTGACGGCGGCTCGAACGATCAGCCCCTCGCCTTGCGAGGGGCTTTCGTTTTGGGCTCGATCCGCTTCACGCCGCGGATGCCGTCGAAGTCGCGATCGAACGATGCGATGGCGTCGAGCTTCCTCGCGATGACGACCGCGGCATGTATGGCGTCGCGCGCGACCAGGCGCGGATAGTCGTCCATGAGCTGGCGCGCGCGGTCGGTCACCGCGTCGTCGATCGGAATCGTGAGGGGCAGCACGCGGCGGGCGAGGTCGTAGACCTGCGTTCCGTCGTTCCAGCGGCCGATCGACCGGTAGCGGTGAAGGATCTCCTGCAGTACTTCCGCGTCGATCACCGCCGCGTACTCTCCCGCGATCGCACGCTCGAGAAAGGCGACTGACGGGGCCTTGAACGGATGCTCCGCGCCGGCCGCGTACATCACGACGTTCGCGTCGACGAGAATCACCGGCGGGGTTCCTTCGGCGGCGCGATCGACTCGCGCTTCATCGCGGCGACGTCGTCGACCGGAAGGGAGAGCGCGGCGAGCTCTGCGACGGCCGCGGCGCGGTCGCTCTTCGACGCGAGCCCGTACTCCTGCGCGCACGCCTCCCGGATCAGGTCGCCGAGGCTCGTCCCCCGCTCCTTCGCGAGCCGCGTCAGCTGCTCGTGCTGCTCGTCAGAAAGGAGGATCGTCGTCTTCTTCGAAAGCTCCATATACGCCTCCATAGCCATAACATCTATGGCATCGGAGGTCCTGAAAGTCAAGCCTGGCGGGCACGACGCACGGGCGCCCGGCCGCAGAAACGAAAAACACCCCGGCCCGGCGCCAGGCGCCGGACCGGGGTGTCGTAATCGGAGCGTTGTCGTTCGTGTTGCCGGATCAGAGCCCGTTCGTGTCGAAGCCTCCGCACGCGCTGCCCGGCTTCTTCGTGTAGGTCTTGAGCGACCCCGTCGTCACGTCGACCACGGTGAGCGTGTACTCGAGGTCGGTCAACCCCGCGAAGAAGATCCAGTTGTGGCCGTTGACCGGGGTGCCGTCGAGCACCTTCACGAAGACTTCGGGGTTCGTCGGATCGCCGGTCAGGCCCGGCAGCGAGAAGTAGCCGAAGAGGTCGTTCTTGGGCATCGATACGCCCTGGGCGGTGTTGCCGGTCCGCTGGTCGCGCGCGGTGAGCGTGACCTTGAAGCGCCCGCCGAGGAGGCAGAGCCGGTCGGTTCCCTCACCGCAGCCGGTCAGCACGGCCGGCAGGCCGGGCTCTCCGTCGACTTCGCCGACGCACTCCTCCGGAGTCACGCCGCTGCCGACGTCGAATCCGCCTGCCGAGCTTCCACCCGGCTTGGTGTAGCTCTTCGTCTCGCCGCTCTCCTTGTCGACGACCGTCAGGACGTAGCCGAGGTCGGTAAGACCGCCATAGAAGACCCAGAAGTGCCCGTTGATCGAGGTTCCGTCGAGGATCTTCACGAAGACTTCGGGGTTGTCCGTGTCGCCTGTAAGGCCGGGCAACGCGAAGTGACCGAAGTGGTCGTTCTCGCGAAGCGGCACGCCGTCCGCCATCGCTCCGGTGCGCTGATCGGTCGCCACGAGGCTGACCTCGAAGCGCTTGTCGTGCAGGCAGAGCCTTCCGGCCGGGCACGGATCCGGAATGGTGATCGTGATCGTCGCGGTTCCGGTCTGACCGTCGAGGCCGGTGACCACGACCACGATCACGTAGCTTCCCGGAGCCGTGAGTCTCGGCTCGAGGCTCGGAAGGCTGCCCGACGCCACTCCGACGACGAACCACTGGTAGTACCAGTATCTCTGGCTCGCGCCGGAGAGCGATCCAACCGTCAGGACACACGGTCCGCCGATGACCGGCTCGCAGTTCGCAATGATCTTCGGATCGGGAGCGTCCAGCGTCTCGTCGTCGTCGGTGATCGTCCCGATCGCCTGCCCGTCGGCGAGCGTCGCGTTGACGGGCGCCGACAGGTTCACGAAGAACGCCTCGCTGCTCTCGATGTCGACGTCGTCGATGACCGGCACGACGAAGCTCTGCATCACGATTCCGGGCAGGAAGGTGATCGTCTGGCTCGTCGTCGAGTAATCGTTCGCCGGGGTTGCGGTACCCGCGGCCGTCGCGGCGTCCACGGTGATCGTGGAAACGCTCGGGTTCGAGAGCGAGACGGTGAAGGTCATGGGTGTCAGTCCGCCGCCACTGCCTTCGAGTGCGCTCGCATTCGCGATCGAGATCGTCGGCTCGCCGTCGTCGTCCGTGATCGTGCCGAGACCCTGCGCGTCGGTGAGACTGCCCGGCCCGGAGACGCCGGAGAGGTTCACGAAGAAGGTCTCGTTCGGCTCGTCGGTCGTGTCGCCGGTGACCTGCACGGTAACGGTTTCCGAAGTGTCTCCAGGGACGAAGGTCACCGTGCCGGCCGCCGTGGTGTAGTCACTCCCCGCGGACGCGGTGTCGTTCGCCGTCGCATAGTTCAATGTGATCGTCGCTCCCGCCGCGCGGGCGAGCGTAACCGTGAAGGTCGCCGGAGTCGTGCCTGCGTTCCCTTCGGTGACCGGAACGTCGTTGATCGAGACTCCGATCGTCGACACTGTGGTCGTTGCCGAGGCGCTCTCGTTGCCCGTGTTCGGATCGGAAGTCGAGGACGCGACCGTCGCCGTGTTCGTGATGACGGTCCCATCGGCCACCGAGCCATCGACTGTGACGGTGAGCGTGAAGAGTTCGAAGCCGACCGCCATGGAACTGTTGGTGCACGAGATCGCGCCGGCGCTTCCGACCGACGGCGTCGAGCACGACCAGCCGCCCGGAGACGACAGCGAGACGAACGTCGTGCCGGCGGGCAGCGTGTCGCCGAGAGTTACCGACGCCGCGTTGCTCGGACCCGCATTCGTCGCGGTGACCGTGTACGTGATGTTCGAACCGGCGTCGACCGGATCGGGCGTGTCGACCTTCGTCACCGAGAGGTCGGCGGATGTTGCGACCGTGGTCGTCGCGGTTGCGCTTTCGTTGCCAGTGGTCGGGTCCGCCGTCGTCGAGGTGACCGTCGCCGTGTTCGAAAGCACAGTGCCGGCAGCGACGGAAGGATCGACCAGAGCGGTCAACGTGAATGCGGCGCTCGAAACCGGGAGCGACGCGATCGAGCAAGAGATGGTGCCGCCCGCGCCGACTGCGGGCGTCGTGCAGCTCCATCCGCCCGGCGACGAAAGCGAAACGAACGTCGTGCCGATCGGGAGCGTGTCACTCCACGCCGAGGTGTCGGCGGCATCGGGGCCGACGTTCGCGACGGTGATCGTGTACGTCAGGTTCTGTCCGGCGTTGACCGGATCGGGCGAGTCGGTCTTCGTGAGCGAGACGTCCGCGCTGCCGAAGGCCGCGACTTCGAAGTAGCCGACGAGCGGATCGTGATCGGAGAGATGCCGCGCAGTGTTCGGGTCGTTGCGGTCGACAGCCTGGAAGTCGGTGTTGATGCGCGGGTGCTCGAGGCGCCGCGCGGACGTGGCCGCGATGAGTGCCGCGTTCACGATCCCGTGGTCGATGTTCTGCGTCTGGCCGTCGAAGACGTACGAGTAGCGCTCTCCTGCAGGCGGCGTGTCGAAGAGGTTGTCGAAATCGGGATTGACCAGATCGACGCCGTCGCCCGGCACCGCGGTCTCGTTGTCGGGCACGGGCGTACCGGCGATGACTTCCATCGTGTCGGCGAGACCGTCGTTGAACTCATACGCGTTGAAGTCGCCGACGAGGATGATGCTCTCGGCCGGGTTGTTGGTCTGCCGGACCTGCAGGAGGTTTGCGAGCGACTCGGCCTGCTTGAGGCGCTTTGCGCGCACGCGTGCGCCGACCGTCGGCCAGCCACTCGATCCCGCGCTCTCGTCATTGACACCGATGAGCGAACGGAGGTGATTGACGATGACCTGCACGGGGAACGTTGCACCGTTGGCGGCATTCACCACCGCGTCGAGGCGCAGCGAAGGACGGTCGTTCAGCGGCTCCGTCGAAGAATCGGCGTTGACGAAAAGCTCGCCCGCGTTCTCCTGCACGACGGCGTTGACGGTCACGCGTGGTGTTGTGGCATCGACGAGCGCAGTCTTCACGAGGAAACCGACGTCGATGCCGCCGACGTCATTCCCTTCCACTAGAAAAGCCGTGTACATCGGGTTCGGCTGCGCCGCGGCGACGGCGTCGTTGTTCACGCGCGTCGCGATGTCCTGCAGCGTGGCGAGGTCCTCGACCTCCACCATCCCAAGGATGTCCGGCATCAGCAGGTTGTTACGAATGCCGAGAGAGACCTTGTTGAGGCGATTGTTGTATGCCGTTGCGGTGAGCACCGGCTCGCCGATTGCCGGATTGTTGTTGGTGTCGAAGAAGCGCTCGACGTTGTACGAACCGACCGTGAACTCCTTGCCCGTCGGCGCGGTGGCGGCCGTCGCGGTCATTCCGCCGGCGGCAATCGGCGCCGGCAGGGTCGGATCCGGAAGAATCGTGTAGTGGCGGAACGTGTAGTCGAGCGGTCCGACGAGACCGGTGACGGTCGCGAGGCTGTTGACGTCGAGGATGGGAGCGCCCGTGAGACCGTCGCTATCGATGCGCAGCATCTCCGGGTTGGCGTCGAAGCGAGGGATCGGCGGGATCGAGCCACCCGAAGGCGCCGGGTCCGGGGCCTGAATGCCCGGCTCGCGCTGCGGCCGCGGCACACCGGTGACCGTTCCGAAGAAGACACCGTTCGATGTCTGCGTCGCGTTCGGCTCATTCGTGCTGTTGCCGAGAGTGGGCGAGCTCGTGGTCAGTGACGCGACCGAAACGCGCATCCCTTCGAGTCGCTCGAGCTGATCGAACCCACCGGCAGGATCGGGGAACGAAGCGGTGAGCGGGATGGGCACGGGCAGCGGGTTCCCGGTCGTGAGCTGGACGACGGTTGGCGAGGTGAGCTCCGTGACTGGCGGCTGCAGGACGTCGGCGCTCGGGACGAACTCGGAGATCGTGCCGGTGACCTCCACGTAGTTGCCCACGGCCGCCGCCGCAGAAGGCGCGGAGCTGGTGAAGACCAGGATGCCCTCGGAGGTCATCGGGTCGGCGTCGACGCTCGCGTCCGGCTCCTGGAGGAAGAACCCGTTGCTCTTGCGGCCGGTGACGATCCCTCGCGTCGTGACGCTGCCGGCGAGCGGGGAGCTGCCGCCCGGCCCCTGGATGTCGTGGATGCGTGTGTAGTCGTCGTTCTGGATCGTGCCCATACCCTGGGAATCGCCAACTTGCACGTTGGCAGGCGACACATTGGTGAGATTGACGAAGAAGGTCTGATCGGGCTCGGTCGTGACGTCGCCGTTGACGGTCACGTTGAACGTGTACGTCGACGGGAAAGTGATGGTCTGACCGTTGAGCGTTTGACCGACGTAGTCGATGCCGGCCGTCGTCGCGGTGTTGTCCTGCGTGGCGATGTCGAACGTCACCGTTCCACAGCCCGCTTGAGAGAGACTGACCGTGAACGCGAAGTTGGTCGTGCCGGCGTCGGTCTCGACCTGGGTGACGTCATTGATGCTGAGCGTTGCGCACGAGACATCGTCATTGACGATCGTCCCCTGGCCCTGGCCGTCGGTGACCGTCGCTCCCGTGACGTTCGTGACGTTCACGAAGAAGGTCTCGTTCGTTTCCGGAGTCGTGTCCCCATTGACGAGAACCGTGAACGAGTACGTCGAACTGCCCGCCGGGATCGTCTGGCTGGTGAGCGAATTCAGCGTGTAGTCGCCCGGTTGTGCCGCCGTGTTGTTGGCGGTTGCGATGTCGAACGTGACGCCGCCAGGGCCCGCCGGTGCGGAGAGGCTGACGGTAAACGTGAACGACGTCGTGCCGGCGTTCCCCTCGTTCAGCGAAACGTCGTTGATCGAGAGATTGGGGCCCGCGGAGGCGGGAACGAAGGCGATTCCCTGGATGGCAGTGTTCGTCGCCGCAGTCGCGAGCGTGGTGAGCGCGCCGGTGATCGTCGCGTTGTAGCCCGAGGTATCGGTGAGCGTGCGGAGAGTCGTGCGCGCGGTGACGTAGAGAGTGACGTTCGATCCACTCACGGTGCCGGTGAGTCCGCGAGCGGAGGTCAGCGCGATCGTTCCGTTTGCGGTCCAGTTCCCGCCCACAAGCGAGAATTTCTGGATCGTGCCGCCATCGTCGGCGACATACACCGTATCGACACCGGCGACGCCGGCGTCCAGATCGGCGAAGAAGAAGCCGTACTGGGAACCGGTGGTGGGGAACCCCGGCAGGTTCGTCAATGTTTGGCCGGAAGTGGTCGGTGTCCCGGTGCCGACGGTCATCAGGTGAAACGTTGTGGTGTTGGCACTGACGTAGAGCTGACCTCCGAAGATCCCGAGAGCGCGAAGATTCGTTGGCGAGGCCGCGAGGCCCGTAGAGGTCGTCGCGCCGAAAGTCGCGTAGCGAACGCTGCTGGTACTTCCTGACAGCCAGAGATCGGTGCCGTTCGTCGATGCGGCACTGCGCGGGTTGCCGCCGCTGATGGCATCGGTGAGCGCGGTGGTCGTGTCGATCGTTCCGTCCGCGGCAACACGTCCAATGACCCGTGGAACGGTCGCAGAAGAACTGCTGGTGATCGATGCTGTCGCGAGCGCCGCATCGTAGCCGCTGAACACGACGTACTGGCCGTCGGAGGAGCGAGAGAGGAAACCTTCGCTCGTCGCGGATCCGCTGCACACCAGCCGCCGCTGGGATCCAACCGTCGTGGTCGGAACGGCGATCGACTGAACCAGCGCGCCGAGCGTCGTGTACTCGTCGAGAAACACGGCCGTACCCGTGTTGGTGAGCGCCGCGGCGCCGTCGTTCTGGCGATACACCACGAGATTGCCCGGCGTGAAGGGCGCGCCGAGCAGATTCGAAGCGAGGAGCACACAGGCGAGAAGCGCAAGTGTGAGCGAACGAGCGGAGGCGAACGGCTTGAGCATCGACATCTCCTTGAAGGTCTTTCGAATCGGTGCGGTGCCAGGGCCTGCACACCGCGGATATGAGCGACGAAACCTGGATCGAGCACGTTCTGGATCGAGAGCCCCGACACGAGTACGTTTCCCGAGCGGCGGACGCCGCCGAGCCAAACCATTGGCCCGCTCGGAGGTACGAGCGCGTTCGAACACCGAGAGAGGATTCATCACCCCACCCGCACCGCCCGAAACGTCTCCCCGCTCGCAATGCCAGGATCGATCGATTTTCATTGGATAGCGCGACGGCTTCACCATCGTGCCGGACTGTCGCGACTCCGTCAGCGCCCACCCGGTCGTGCGAAAACAACCGCACCGGGCTCGCCGGAACACCCTCCCATTCGCGACCGGCGGATTCTCTCACACTCCCGCGACTTTGGAAGTGCGATGCATCTCCTATTTACATGATCAAATCTTCGCAGCCGACCGAGTGCCCGCGGGGGAACGTTCCGTAACGGTTCGTGTGGCGCAGACACGCCTGACTCTGCGGCGCGGAGCGCAGCCGGAACCGGGGAGAATTGCGAGCGGAAACCAGTCGCCTTCGGCGACGCGCAGGCAGGAGTGCCTGCGCCACACCGCCCGCGCCGTCGTTCAACGTCTGACTTCTGCCCGCGAGGCTCCGATTGCGCAGTGCCGCGTTCCGCGTTCTACAGCACGCTCGTCACCAGCTCCTGCGCCTCCGACTGAATCCTCGCGAGATGCTCCTCGCTCACGAAGCTCTCGGCGTAGATCTTGTAAATGTTCTCGGTCCCCGAGGGGCGCGCGGCGAACCAGCCGTTCGTCGTCGAGACTTTCAGCCCGCCGATCGCGTTGCCGTCGCCGGGCGCGTTCGTCATGATCGCGTCGATCGGCTCACCGGCAAGCTCCTTCGCCGTCACCTGCTCCGGCGAGAGCTTTCCGAGCTTCGACTTCTGCTCCGGCGTCGCAGGCGCATCGCTCCGCGCGTAGAACGGCGAGCCGTGCTTCTCCGCGAGCCCCTTGTAGAGCTCGCCCGGATCGCGCCCCGTCTTCGCCATCATCTCCGCGGCGAGGAGGCCCATGATGATTCCGTCCTTGTCGGTCGTCCAGACCGTGCCGTCGCGGCGCAGGAACGAGGCTCCCGCGCTCTCCTCGCCGCCGAAGCCTAACGTCCCGGCGAGCAGTCCGTCGACGAACCACTTGAAGCCGACCGGAACCTCGTAGAGCTTCCTGCCGAGGCTCGCCGTGACGCGGTCGATCATGCTGCTGCTGACGACCGTCTTGCCCACCGCGGCGTTCGCATTCCATCCCGGACGGTTCGCGAAGAGGTACGAGATCGCGACCGCGAGGTAGTGATTCGGATTCATCAGTCCGGCGCTCTTCGTCACGATGCCGTGGCGGTCGTTGTCGGTGTCGTTGCCGAAGGCGACGTCGAACTTGTCACGCAGAGCGATCAGCGACGCCATCGCGTGGGGCGACGAGCAGTCCATCCTGATCCGCCCGTCCCAGTCGCAGGTCATGAATCGAAACGTCGGGTCGACCGCGTCGTTCACGATCTCGATGTCGAGCCCGTAACGCTCCTTCACCGCGCCCCAGTAGCCGACGCCGGCGCCCCCCATCGGGTCGACACCGATGCGGATTCCCGCTCCCCTCGCCGCGTCGAGGTCGACGACGTTGCCGAGGTCGGTGACGTACGCGGAGACGTAGTCGTGCCTGTGGGTCGTCGGCGCCGCCATTGCGCGGCAGAACGGAATCCGCCTGATCTCGTCGAGGTGGATCATGAGGCGGTTCGCCTCGGTTTCGATCCACTTCGTCGCCGCGGTCTCCGACGGGCCGCCGTGAGGCGGGTTGTACTTGAAGCCGCCGTCCTCCGGCGGGTTGTGCGACGGCGTGATGACGATGCCGTCGGCGAGGCCGTCCCTCCGCGGACGGTTGTAGGTGAGGATCGCGTGCGAGATGACCGGCGTCGGCGTGTAGCCACGCTGTGCGTCGATCATCACGTCGACCTGGTGCGCGCCCAGAACTTCCATCGCTGACGCGAAGGCCGGTTCGCTGAGCGCGTGCGTGTCGATGCCGAGGAAGAGCGGGCCGTCGATCCCCTGCCCCTTGCGGTAGCGGCAGATCGCCTCGGTCGTGGCGAGGATGTGCAACTCGTTGAACGAGCGCCGGAGCGAGGAGCCGCGATGCCCTGACGTGCCGAACGCGACGCGCTCGTCGCGCAGCTCGGGGTCGGGATGCTCGGCGTAGTACGCCGTCACGAGGCGGGGAATGTCGGCAAGCTCCGATGCGGGGGGCCGCTTGCCTGCGAGCGGATGCGTCGTCATGAGACCTCCAGTGGAAAGCAGGGAGGAGGATATCGGAATCGGGTGCGATCGAGCGAGCGACCTCGCGCCCCTCGGGTATGATCGCATTCTGTGAGATCCCTTCGTGTCGCGCGGACCGCATCGCTGCTGCTGCTTCTCGCGCTCGGCGTCCCGGGAATCGCGTCGGCGTCCCCCGCGCTCGATCCGCCGTTCGATGCGAGAGGCTACGACTCAGCCACGATCGACGAGATATGGAGCTCGCGGAGCGACGCTGACGGGCACTTCGAGTCGAAGGAGTTCGTCGTTCCCGCGTCCCTCACCCTCGTCGTCGCCGGGTATCCGCGACAGGAAGGGATGACGCTCGCGCTGGAGCGCAGCGGCGATCGCGGGCGCCTCACCCTCGACGCCCCCGAATCAGGGTTTGAGTGGAATGCGGTCAGCTTTGCGATCCCTCGCTCGTGGATCGGCGCGCGGGCTCGAATCGTTGCGTCGGCCGGAAAGTCTCCGTGGTGGATCGGAGTCACGTCGCCGGTGGCGCCGGCTCGCGACACCCTCTCCGAGGTCCGACCGGCGCTCCTCGTTCCCTTCTGCTTCGTGCTCTTCCTGCTGCCGGGCGTCGCGGCCTCGGCTCTGACAGTCGCCCGATTGGAGCCGTGGGCGCGCATTGCGCTGGTGATCACGGCGAGCTGTCTCGCGGGGTACGCGGCGTTCTTCGTCTACTTCTTCTCGCCCGCGGCGGGAGCGATGGTCTCGATCGCAATCGTCGCGGCCTCGGTCGTCGTCACGGCAGTTCGCGCGCGCAGCGCCGAAGGGCGGCGTCTGCTTTTCGGAAGCGAGATACGCGCGCCGTTCGCGATGATGCTGCTCTACTCGATCTTCACGGTCTCGCTGACGTTCCTCTACCTGCCCGGCTGGCCCGATGCCGACGAAGTGGCGCGAAGCCGCTACGTCCGGGAACTTCCCGGCGACAACGCGCTTCCGCAATACCTTGCGGAGAACATGTGGGCCGGAAGCGACTCGCGTTACATCATCGACGGCTGGCAGAGCAGCGACCGGCCGCCGCTGCAGACTGGCATCCTGCTGCTGCAGCGGCCGGTCATCGAAGGAGTGGGCGCCCCGGTGTCGCTATGCGCGCAGGTAACGGGAGTGGTCGCGCAGTCAGCGTGGATCGCCGGGATCTGGGTGCTATGCAGCGTGCTGGCGACACGTCGGGCGACGCTTGTCATCACCCTGCTCGGTGCCGGGATGTCGGGGTTTTTCCTCCTGAACACCGCGTACGTCTGGCCGAAGCTGATCGCCGCCGCGCTCGGCTCGATGGCGATCGCGGTCCTCGTCGTCGCGCGCCGGAATGGATGGACCCAGAAGCTTGGCGGCGCGTTCGCAGCGATGGCGGCCCTCGCAATGCTGTCGCATTCGGGAGCGGTGCTGACGCTGCTTCCCGCGGTCCTTCTCTTCGCGTTAGGGACGGCCCGCCCGCGACTGCGCGATTGCCTGCTCGCCGCCCTGGTGGCTGCGATCCTTCTCACCCCATGGTCGCTCTACCGCAGGCTCTACGCTCCGCCGGGAGACCGCCTCGCGAAGACGCACCTTGCCGGACAATGGACGGAAACCGATCGCACGCTCGGCGAGTTGCTCGTCGAGAACTACCGGCGCGTCGGACCCGGCTTTGCGCTTCGCGCGCGGTGGCAGAACACCCTTCAACTGTTCGAGATCGTGCCGCTCGCCAGGGCCGCGGATGCCGAGGCGCGGAGAACGACGGAGTGGAACCGCGTGCTCGGAGCTCTCGGGGCGCTGAACCTGGCCTGGCTTCTCCTCGGTTGGCGCGTGATGAAACGCCGCGGTGAGGGCGTCGAGATCGGAAGGCTCTATTGGCTCGTTGCCGCGAGCCTCCTGTTCTGGATCGCGCTGATGTTCACGCCCACGGAGGCGACCGCGCACCACCTGTCGTACTCGACGATCGTGCTGCTCTTCGTGCTCGCTGGCAACGAGCTCAGCGTGTTGCCGTGGCCGGGAACGGTCGCAGTGCTGGGACTGCAAGCGACGATCTTCGGCGTCGACTGGCTCGTACTGACCCCGCCGCAACCACCGGCGAGCGCGATTCCCGTCGCGTCGACCCTGCTCGCAATCGTCGCGACGACTGCCGGCGCCGGCTTCGTCGCACTCGCAGCGCGAGCCAGAAGCGGGAGCGGCGCAGTGTCGAATGGCGACGCCGGCTATTCGTAGCGCAGAGCTTCGATCGGATCGAGCTTCGAGGCCTTCGCCGCCGGGTAGAGGCCGAACACGATCCCGAGAAATGCGCAGAAGCCGAACGCGAGGGCGATCGCCCAGAGCGGAGTGTAGGTCGTCGGGAACTCGATGAAGCGGCGGATGAACTGCCGCGCGCCGAAGCCGAGGAGCATGCCTCCCGCGACGCCGATCACCCCGCCCATCCCGCTGAGCACGACCGCCTCGATGAGGAACTGCATCAGGATGTCGCGCCGCCGCGCGCCCATCGACTTGCGGATGCCGATCTCGCGCGTCCTCTCGGTCACCGACACCAGCATGATGTTCATGATGCCGATGCCGCCGACGAGGAGGGCGATGCCGACGACGGCGCCCATGATGAGCGACGTCGAGGTGAGCGCTCCCGACACAGTCTTCAGGATCTCTTCCTGCAGGAGGATCCGGAAGTCGTCCTTGTCCTTCTCCTTGAGCCCGTGCCGGACGCGGAGCACGTCGCGGATCTGCTCCTGCGCGAGATCCATCCGTGTCGCGTCGGAGGCCTGGAAATCGAGCCGGAGCGAGCGGATCGCGTCGGGGCCGTAGAGCATCGACGAGGTCGGGAACGGGATGAGGATCAGGTCGTCGTAGTCGTCGGCGAACATCCGGCCCCGCGGCTCCATCACGCCGACGACGGTGAAGGTCGTCCCGGCCACCTGGATCACGCTGCCGACCGGGTTCGCGTCGAGCCCGAGCTTGTCGACGAGCTCGATGCCGACGACGCAGACCTGCTTGCGCGCCTCCATGTCGAGCGCGGTGAAGAAGCGGCCGCGGTCGACCCAGTGGTTCACGACCTCCTGGTACGACTCCCCGACGCCTAACAGCGTCGTCGAGTGCCGCAGATCCTTCCGCTTCGCCTCGGCGCCGGGGCGGTAGAAGATCGGCGTGAAGCTGCGGATCTCGGGCGCCTGCCGCAGCACTGCGACCCCGTCCTCGTACGTGAGGGCCGGGATCTTCGGGTTCATCGTGTTCCGCTCCTGCCCCGCGTCGGGAAAGACGAGCACGTACGTGGCCCCGACCCCCTCGAGGTCGTTCGCAAATCGCTGCTTGAGCCCCTGCACCAGCGACACCACCGCGATCACCGACGCCACGCCGATCATGATGCCGAGCGTGGTCAGGACCGAGCGAAGCTTGTTCGCGTAGATCGACTTGAGGGCGATTCTCAGATTTTCGGAGAACACGGTTTGGGTTGTTAGTTGTCAGTTGTTAGTTGTTAGTTGTTAGTTGTTAGTTGTTAGTTGTTAGTTGTTAGTTGTTAGACAGGAAGCGTTCACTGCATACGAAGCTACAGTCGTTCGCCTCACGGCCTGATCAGAATACTTGATAACGCCGAGACGTCCGCCTCGACCTCGGGATCGAGAGGCGCATCGGAAATTGATCGACCTTCGCCTCCGATCGAGTCGCTCAGTCCCTGGACCAGACGTCCCACTTCCGCGGTGCGCTTGTCGAGTTCGTCAAATCCTGGTTGGTCCAGATACGCGAGCCGAAGTGCAATCCGAATCGCTGCTGCAAGCTCGTATTGCGAGCGCAGCGACACCGACAGGAACTGTGCAAACTCCTTCCGCGACCGAGCCGCACATCCTTCTGCGATGTTCAAAGCGATCGACGTGGACGCTCTCCTGATTTGGGACGTGAGTCCGAACCGTTCGTCCGCCGGGAACGACTTAGTGGCCCGATACACCTCGACCACGAGGTCCATCGCCCGCTGCCAGCCGATCAACTTCTCAAACCGATACATTCGACTCCCCCGCACAAACGGACCCGCCGGCAAACAACCCTTCACTAAGTAAGGGAACCTCAACCAGCCACGCAACCCGTCTAACAACTAACAACTAAAAACTGACAACTTCCCTACTTACTGACTCTCCCGTCCCGAATATGCACCACCCGCTTCGATTCCCGCGCGACGTCGTCTTCGTGCGTAACCATGATGATCGAGTTGCCGCGGGAAGAGAGTTCGTGGAAGAGGTCGAGGATTTCGCGGCCGGTCTTCGAGTCGAGGTTTCCGGTCGGCTCGTCGGCAAGGAGGAGCGATGGCTTGTTGACGAGGGCGCGCGCGATCGCGACGCGCTGGCGCTGGCCGCCCGAGAGCTCGTTAGGCTGGTGGTTCATCCGGTCGGCGAGCCCGACGTTGACGAGCGCCTCCTCGGCGAGCAGCTTCCGCTCGGCGCGCGGGATCTTGCCGTAGATCAGCGGCAGCTCGACGTTGTGCAACGCCGTCGTACGTGCGAGCAGGTTGAACGTCTGGAAGACGAAGCCGATCTTCTTGTTGCGCACCGCGGCGAGCTCGTCCTCGTTCATCGTCTCGACCGGGATGCCGTCGAGCAGGTAGCGACCCGCGGTCGGCGTGTCGAGGCAGCCGATGATGTTCATCAGCGTCGACTTGCCGGAGCCCGACGGCCCCATGATCGCGACGTACTCTCCGTGCTCGACCACGAGGTCGACGCCGTCGAGCGCGTTGATCTTCTCGACGCCGATCTCGTAAGTCCGGCGCAGGTCGACCATCTCGATGAGGCGGCTCGCCCCGGCGGCACTGTTCGTCTTCGTTCCCGTTTCCGTCGCGATCGTCATGACATTCACTCCTCGTCCTTGTCGTCAGCGTCGTCCGCGTCCTTCTTCTTCGCGTCCTTCGCCTTTCCGGCGCCCTTGCCGTCGTCTTTCCTGATTCTCTCGCCGTCGTAGAGCTTCCGGAGGGTCCGGAACGGCCCTGTGACGATTTCCTCACCGGCCGTTGTTCCCTTCACGATCTCGACGTGCGTGGCGTCGCTGATCCCCGTCGTCACCTCGACCGCCTTCGCCTTGCCATCCTTCATCGCGAAAACGTACTTCTTCTTCTCCTCGCCCGTCTTCGCCGTCTCGCTCTTGGAGGTCCGGTCCTTTTTCGACAGCTCCGAGGGACGGATCTCGACGACGCTCTGCACCGGCACGGCGACGGCGCCCTTCTTCGAGCTCACGATCACTTCGACCTGCGTCGTCATTCCGGGACGGAGCCGCTCGTCGGGATTCAGGATCTGCACCTTCACCTTGAAGTAGCGGACGCCGCTCGTCGAGCCGGCGCGAAGCGACGCGGAGCTTCCGATCTCCACGACGCGCCCGTCGTAGGTCTTGTCGTCGATCGCGTCGACTCTCACCTTCGCCGGCTGCCCGATGCGAAGGTTCACGACCTCGATCTCCGTGACGTCGGCCACGACGAGGATCTCGGACAGGTCCGCGATCACGGCGATGACCGAACCGAGGTTGTTCATCGTCCCGGTGACCACGACCTCACCTTCCTGTGCGTTGAGCTGGACCACCTTGCCATCCATCGGTGAGACGATCCGGGTGTAGCCGAGGTCTTCCATCGCCTGACGGAGACCCGCGTCGGCCTGTCGTACGTATTCGCCCGCGGCCTCGAGGTTCGCCTTCGCGTTCGCGAGCTCGACTTTCGCGCGGTCGTAGAGCTCTTCGGCCTGGATTCCCTGCTCGCGCAGGCGCCGTGCCCGCTCGAACTGCGTCTCGGCGTTCTCCAGGTTGACGCGCGCGCGGCGCACTTCGATCTCGCGGTTCGCGAGCTCGGCCTGCATCCGGTTCCGCTGCGCCTCGTAGTTCGCCCGCTCGAGATCGACGAGGAGCTGCCCCTTCTTCACGTCGTCGCCTTCCTTGAAGTGGAGCTTGTCGATCTTGCCGATCACGTTCGAGCTGAGGTTCACCTTCACGCGCGGGTCGATCTGGCCCGGCGCAGAGACCACTTCCTCGATGTCGCGCGCGGCCGCCTTCTCGAGGTAGACGGCGGTCGACTTCTCGCCGCCGCCACCCCAGATGCTCGCCGCGACGACGATCGCGACGACCGCGACGCCTCCCGCTACCGCGGGCCAGCGGATCGTCATGAACCTCCTCCGCCTCCCGGCTGCATCATCTGTCCGAGCGCCGCCATCCCCGTCTTGCCGATCACGTAGATCAGCCAGAAGACGACGACGATGCCGATCGACTGCGCGCGCGGCAGCTTCGACACGATCCCGAAGCCGATGATCAGCAGCGCGAGCACCCAGATCGAGAAGAGGTCGATCGACGACAGCAGCGCGAAGCGCGCCGGGTTGTCCATCGGGCTCGTCAGGAAGCCGAGGTTCGACACGACCGCCGTCTGGATCTGTTCGATCGAGATCGAGCTTCGCGTCATGATCACCGCCTGCCCGACCAGCGACTGCACGAGCAACGGCATCCAGGCGAGCGTCGTGACCGAGAAGTACTGGCCGAACGTCCCGCCGCCGCCGAAGGCGCGGAAGCCGCCCATGTGCACGGCGGCGATGATCAGGATCGCGATCGGAATCATCACGACAGCGCTGACGTAGATGACCGGCTTCTGGATGCTGATGATCATTTCGAGCTGCTTGTCGTCGATCTCCTGCCCGCTCTTCTCCATCTGCGCGCGGACGACCGACTCGAAGTCGATCTTCGGCATCACGAGCACCGTCCCGGCGATCGAGAGCAGCACGTAAACGATCATCGGCACGACCCACGTCGGGCGTCGTGCCGCACTGGCAAACGTTTCGGCCGGCGAGAACAGCGCGCCGAACATCATGGCAAACGGGTTCGGCTTCGCCTCGGGCGCAGCGCCTCCACCGTCAATTGCGGGTTCCGTCATGAGTGTCCCTCCTCAAGGCGGCCGCCGCGCCGTCCGGCGCGGGAACCGCGGTCCCGTCTGTCAAAAAGCAAAGCGACCGGACGCAACAGGTTGCATCCGGTCGCGGTCATCATCGTGTCGATCCTACTTCGAATGGTCGCCGTAGTTGAGCCATCCGACGTTTTCGAGATTGCTGGCCGGCAGGTCGAAGTCGGCCGGATCGGCCACTTCGATCGCCCGGAGCTCGAGAAGGTCGCCCACCGCGCGGTGATAGGCGGTGACGAACTTCTGGTAGCTGGTCAGTGAGCGGAGCTCCGCGCGCCGCGCATCGGCGAGGTCGTTCTGCACACGTAGAACGTCGAAGTTCGTGCTCATGCCGTTGTCGAAGCGCTTGCGCTGCGCGTCGAGGTTCTTCTCGGCCGCGTCGCGCGCCGCCTGCGTCGCCGCGATTCCCTTGAGTGCGGTCTCGATGTTGCGGATCGACTGCCGCACCTCGACCATGATCAGCTGGCGCGTGCGCGCCTCGTCGGTCGTCGTCTGCTCGAACTCGAGCTGAGCCCGCCGCGCGTCTGCGCGGGCCTGCGTGTTCGCGATCGGGAGCCCGAACTGGAGCTGCACCTGCCAGCCCGGGTAGTCGGTGCCGGTCACCTGGTCGATTGCGTCGCCGTAGTTCTCTTCGAGGCCCGCGTAGCGGTAGCTCGCCGAGAGATCGAGAGTCGGCAGCACCTGGTTGCGCGCGAAGACCTGCTGGATCTTGTTGTTTTCCTGCTGGAGCTTCGCCTGCTTGATCTCCGGACGAAGCTCGTAGGCCTTCTCGACCGACGCGGGAACGTCGATCGACATCTGCTGGTACTCGAGATTTGCGTTCGTCTCGATCGGCCGGTCCCACTGCTCGACCGGAAGGTTCAGGAGCCTGCGCACGGTGTCCTCGGCGTTACGGAGGGCCGCCTCGGCGAGGAGGACTTCCTGCTCGCGCTGCGCGATCGAAACCTGCGGCTCGAGGATGTCGAGCGGCGCGTCGGCTCCGACGTCGATGCGGATCTGCGTGATGCGCTCCTGCTCGCGCGCGAGGTCGAGCGACTGCTTCTGCACCTCGAGGTCGCGCTGGGCGAAGACGAGGTCGTAATACGCCGCCTCGACCTGGTACACGGTCTCGAGCATCACGTTGCGGAACGACTCGCGGCTGATGCCGAGGTTGTTCCGCGCGATGTTGATCCCGCGGCGCGTCACGTCGACACCGAAGTCGCGAAGCAAGGGCTGCGTCAGCTGAACGCCGACGCTCGTCTGATAGAAGCTCGGGAGCTGGTAGGCCTGCGAGTTCTCGGAGCTGCGCGAGTTGTTGAACTGAATCCCCACACTGCCGCCGGTCGAGAAGAGGTGGTTCGCGCCGAGGTTGAAGACCCGGAGCTCGGAATCCGACGACTGCGTGACGTCGGACGTCGCCTGTTCGGTCTTGCCTGTGCTGACCGTCGCGTAGGTGTTCCAGTCGAGCAGACCGTAGGAGCCCTTTGCGGTCTCGCCGAGGATCCTGTAGTCGTACGACTGGATCTGCACGCCGAGGTTGTTCTCGAGCGCGGTTTTCACAGCCTGGTCGAGCGAAAGCGGAAGTGTCTCCTGTGCGATCGCCGCGGGAGCGACGAGCGCCGCAAGTGCCACCACGGCCAGGTACGTTCGAAATCTCATGAAGCCGATCCTCCTAGTCACGCCTTTTGTACGAAGAGACCGCCCGAGGGTTTCCGCATTCGTCGCGGAGGGTGGGGGGTCGTAAGGCACGGGCGATTCTATCGGATTAGGACGGACGGGCGGGGGGGCGGTTAGCGTCTTAACACTATTTTTCAGTTTCGAAGCGAGCGGCGCGCATCACGGAGCGGGTCGACCGCCCCTGATTCACCGCCGGCGGTAAACCTTGAGCACCGAACGTGAAACCGGAGTGTAGGCGGCGGCGGTGCGTCCCCATACGTAGCGCGTCGTGAACGGATCGACCATGTCCGCCACCCCCACGAGCTCGTAACCGCCCGCCAGGAAGGAGTCCATCCAGTCGCGAAACGGCCCTGGCGGGATCGCCATTACCCCCCACGAATTCGGGACGTCGACGAAGACGACGCACTTGGGTCTGGCCGACTCGATCTCGCTGATCAACTCCCGCTGCATCGTGCTTGCGTAGGGCTGATTCTCGAACAGCCCGTACATGTAGATGTACCCCGTCGCGGACAGCCGGCCGGAGTAGAAGTAGATCTCGGGCTCGGAGCCGAGAACCGCAATGCGATCGCCGGCCGAGGTGAGCGATCTGACGTGGGCGGCGACTTCGACCGCTTCCGGGAACGGATTCTCGCCGTTCACCGATCGGCTCATCGTCGCGGGAGATTCGCGGAACAGTGCGTCCCGTTCCGCAAGGCCGACAAATGCGGTCGAGGCGAGGAGAAGGAAAGGCGGCAGATATCGCCTCGCGCCTTCGAATCCCGCGGACGATACCAGCCGGCCAAGCGGGCGTATCGACGCTGCCGCGAATAAAGCCACGGACGGGAGGAGCATGACGAAGTAATGCGGCCGGAAGTACCAGCCGGGCATGACAGCAGCGAGCGAGAAGAGGCCGAAGCCGGCCATGAAGGTGCGGTCATCGATCGACGGCGCCTTGCGCCACTGATCAAAGGCGCCCGCCGCCGCCAGGAACCAGAACGGCATCTGCGACTGCAGGATCAACGCGACGGCGCCGGAGAATGCGCGAAAGGCTCCCGCCGCCGGCTGCGCCGACACGTAGGCTCGGGCGTAACGGACGGTCCAGAACCACATCGCATCCAGGGCACCTGCCTGCGCCATGACCAGCAGCACGATCACCCCGAGGATCACCGCACCGGCAAGGACGAGCGCGGGTCTCGCATAGGTTGCGAGCCAGCGCGCTCCTCTCCGCTCCCTGCCGCTCCGCCAGGCGACGAGACAACCGAACAGCAGGAAAATCGCGGCATGCTGCTTCATGGTGATCGCAAGACCGAAGCAGAACCCGCTCGCCAGCAACCAGACGCCACCGTCGTGATCCTCCGCACGACGCAGAAGAAGAAGTCCCGCGAGAGTGAAGAGCACCACGAAATGCGTCGCGTGGGCAAGCACGCCGAGCACCGCCATGCTCACCGACATTGCCGCATAGCTCGCTGAAGCGAACCATGCGCACTCCGGGCCGAGCAGCCGTCTCGCGAGGAGGTGCAGCAGCACCACGCAGGCTGCGTTCACGACCAGCAAGCCAAGGTGAATCCCAACGGAATTCTGCCCTAACACCGACATGATCAGCGCGTAGGCGGCTGAAGTCCCGGGCAGCTTCATGCTGTAGGCATGCGCAAAGGGTGCGAAACCGTTCAGCATGAGCTGACCGATGTACGCGAACTCTCCTTCGTCGCGCTCGAGCGGCGCCGGCAGGAGGCGGAGGCGGACGAACGTCGCTGCGAAAAACACGAGCGCTGCAGCCACGATCGACGGATAGCGGTCGGATCGTGGTTGCGCCGCGCCGGGTTCATTCATGCGTAGGAAACCCATCAAACAGCCTCACCCGCAGTGTTCGCTCCAGGACCTCGGCCTCGCAGCCGCGGCTCCCTGGAGGAAGCCGCAGCTTCCGCTCCCGTGCACCGGTTGACCACGCCGCAGGGGCGCAGCTCCATTCCCACAGCCTGCTCTCGCCTTTCGCCTTTGGCCTTTCGCCTAGCCGGGCAGCCGTGATCACCTGCTAATGCCCGTACGTCACCTCGATCCGGTCGAGCTTCACTTCGTCGTCGGCCGCAGGCTCGAACACAAGCTCACGGCCGCGGAGACTCCGGACGCTGATCGTGTACTCGCGTCCGCTCTTCAGAACGTCGAGCGAGGGCTCGAGGACCTGGTCGTCGATCCGTATGCGCAGCTTTCCGCCGGAGCGGTCGCCGACGTCGTCGTGTGCGAAGAACCGCAGCGTCGACAGCGGCCTCTCCTCGAGCGGAATGCGGATTGCGCTCGTTCGTCCGCCGCATTCCTTGCCACCGATGCAGCCGCCTGTCACCTGGGGCGCCGCGGAGATGCCCGTGCCGCCGCTTCCGCCCCAAACGGGAGTTCGATCGATCACCTGTCCCCGGCCGCCAAACCGGATCTCGAGCTTTTCCACCACGATCTCGTCCTTCGCCAAAGGCTCGATCCTCAACTCCCGTCCCGCGATGTTGGCGACCTGAAACTCGTGCAGCTTTCCGCTCCGCTTCACGTCGACGTTCGTCGCGATCACCTGGCCGTCGACCCTGAGTTCGAACTTCCCTCCGGATCGGCTGCCGACGTCGTCGTGCGCGTTGAAACGGATCCCGGTGATCGGCCGCCCGTCGAGCGGAATCCGGATCTTCCCCTTCGAGCACTCCTCACCGCCGATGCAAGCGTCGTACTTCGAGTAGTCGACCCACTGGTTCGTCCCCGACGAGCCGCTCGAGACTCCACCCATCGAACCGCTCGGCCCGCCGCCCGACGATGGGCCCGACGTCGCGCTGCCGTAGATCACTTCGACGTCGGTGACGTTCACCTCGTCGGCGCTCGCCGGCTCGATGTAAAGGTACGAGCCGGCCACGCGGTCGACGTCGAGGGAGAACCGTTGCCCGTCGCGCGGGATGTCGAGTTCCCGTTCGATGATCTTCTGGTCGATCCGGATGCGGAGCTTTCCGTTGGCAGAGTTGCCGATGTCGTCGTCTGCGAAGAAACGGATCGAGACGACGGGGCGCTTCTCGAGAACGATCCGAATTGACTCGTCGGCGCCACATCGTTCGCCGCCGATGCATCCCTCCGCGTCGGGGTAACGCTTCTCACCCTGCGCGAACGCGAGCGTCGGAAGAACGAGGATGAGAGCTGCGAGCGTGCGTCTGACCATGGGAAACCTCCTGGGGCAAGTCTAGCCCCGAGGTGAGGAAGAATCGAATCGCCCGGCGATCCGCGAACCAACCGGGAAGACGCCATCCCCGCCTGGTCCGCTACAAGATGCCTCAACCACGCTCGCCGTCCGCCTGCTCTCGCCTTTCGCCTCTCGCCTCTCGCCTGCCCTAGAACAGCATCATCTGCGGCTTCTGCTTGAGAAACTCCGCCGCGAATCCGCGATGCCGCAGCTCCTTCGCGAAACGGGCTGAGCCGTGAGTCACGTACACGACCCGTGGCCTAACCCGCTCCACGAGCTCGATCAGCTCGTCGAAGTCGGCGTGGTCCGAAAGCGGCAGCGCGTGGTCGCCTCCCGTCCTCCATCCACCCCGCAGCGACCAGCCGGTGAGGCTGACGGTCTCGCGTCGGGCGATGCGCCGGATCTCCCCGTCGACGTGCGGCGGCACCACCACCGCCGCGCCTCGAAGATCGCTCGTCGCGGTCGCGAAGAGGCCCGCCTGCTTCGTCCAGACTTCGCACGGGCCGACGTCGACGCCGTGCTTCAGATAGATTTCGTTGATTCTGGCGATCGACGGGTGGACCACGACCCGCACGCCATGTCGCGTCAGCCAGGAGCAGACCTCCTGCGCCTTGCCGAGCGAGTAGGCGAGAAGCACCGGAACATTGCCGCTCCCGAGAATGTCGGAGACGAGCGAGAGCAGGCGCGCGCCGAGCTCGTCGCGCGACGGAAAGCGCCAGTCGGGCGAGCCGTAGGTCGACTCCATGATCAGGGCGTCGGCCTCGGGCACCTCCGCTTCTTCAGTCGTCCACGAGCGCCGGAGGCGGAAGTCTCCCGTGTAAAGGAGTGACACGTCGTCACGCCGGATCATCGTCATCGCCGAACCGAGAACGTGCCCGGCGGGATAGAGCTCGACCCGATGCCCTTCGAGCTCGAGCGGCTGACGGAACGGGAGCTCGATGGCGCGGAGCGACGCGCCGAGGCGGCTCCGGACGATCGACGCGGTGGCAGGCGTCGACACGAAGTGATCGTGGTGCTCGATGTGGTCGCCGTGCGCGTGCGAGACGATCGCGAGCCGCTTCGGCGACGACGGATCGAGATGGATGTCGGCGGCCACCATGCGGAGATCGGGGTCCGCCTGGAAGAAGCTGCCGAGGAAGGTGGCGTCGCTCATATCGGAATCTGCGCCAATGGTAGCGGAGAGGAGACGGTCCATGCTGATCGCCTCTCGCCTCTCGCGTTTCGCCTCTCGCCGCTCCAGCCCGGCAACGGCGGAGCCGCCTCGTTTTGTTACGATACTGACGAGTATTCGAAAACCCGCTGCCGGATCGATCGACGACGGCCCCGCCGCCGGGAGGCAGCCTAACGCGATGGACCTGACGCCCGGAACCAAGTTCGCCCGCTATGAGATCCTCTCGCCGATCGGCGCGGGGGGGATGGGCCGCGTCTACCTCGCGCGAGACCCTCAGCTCCGGCGGCCGGTCGCGCTGAAGGTCCTCGGCAGCCACGTCGTGGCGAGCAGGGAGCACCGGGAGCGCCTCACGCGCGAGGCGCAGACCGCGTCGGCGCTGAACCACCCGAACATCCTCACGGTCTACGAGGTCGGCCAGGTCGACGACCACCCCTTCATCGCGACCGAGTTCGTCGAAGGGGTGACATTGCGCAGGCGCCTCGCCGCGCAGCCGCTCGAGGCGGGCGAGATCCTCGACATCGCCTCGCAGGTCGCGCGCGCCCTGTCGGCCGCCGAGTCGGCCGGCGTCGTCCACTGCGACATCAAGCCCGACAACATCATGCTGCGCAACGACGGCTACGTTAAGGTGCTCGACTTCGGTCTCGCTTTCGTGTGCGACCCTCTCAGCATCGAGGAGCTCTCGCAGCCTGGAGTCGTACGCGGAACGATCCAGTACATGTCGCCCGAGCAACTCCGCCTCGAGCAGCTCGACTCGCGGACCGACATCTGGAGCCTCGGCGTCGTTCTCTACGAGGCGCTCGCGGGAAGGCCCCCCTTCGAAGGAGGCACCGTCGGGGAGTTGATCGCCGCGATCCTGACCGCCGATCCGCGCCCGATCGCGTCGGTAACCGGACGGGACATCCCGGTACCGTTCGAGCGGATCGTCACCCGCTGCCTCGCGCGCGATCGCAACGCGCGATACCTCGACGTCAACGAGTTGATCTCCGACATCAAGCACGCCTCGATCGAGCTTCAGGGCCTGCGCCACCTGGCGGTCGGCACCTCGGCGGCTTCCGCGGAAGTCGGAACCGACGACATCACGCTCTCGGCGAGCGACTCCACGCTCGCTCGCGAGCTGCGGGCGCGCGACGCGAGCCCGCGGAGCGGAAACCTTCCCCTGGAGGTCACTCCGTTCATCGGCCGCGAGACCGAGCAGCGCGCCCTCGCGGCGCTCGTGCAGGGCAATGACATCAGGCTCGTGACGCTGACCGGCCCGGGCGGCACGGGGAAGACGCGCCTCGCGCTCCAGGTCGGGCGCGCGCTCTCGCCGGCGTTCCCCGACGGCGTCTGGATCGTCGACCTCTCGACGATCTCCGACGCGCGCCTCGTCCCATCGGCGATCGCGGCGGCGCTTCAGATCAACGAGGCGGGCGGCGCGTCGGTCACCGACCTCCTCATCGAGCAGCTCAAGGCACGCCGCCTGCTCCTGATCCTCGACAACTTCGAGCAGGTCACCGCGGCCGCGCCGGTGGTCAGCCGCCTGCTCGCCGAAGCGCCGGCGCTCCGCCTGTTCGTGACGAGCCGCACGCGCCTCCGCCTGGCGGGCGAGCAGGAGTTCCCGGTGCCGCCGCTCTCGATTCCCGACCCGTCGGAATCGAGGCTCGACGAGTTCGAGAGGCACTCGGCGGTCGCGCTCTTCGTCCAGCGTGCCTCCGCCGCGAAGCCCGACTTCGCACTTTCCGACGAGAACGCCGAGCAGATCGCCGCGATCTGCCGCCACCTCGACGGCCTTCCCCTCGCGATCGAGCTCGCTGCCGCGCGGATTCGCCTTCTGACCCCATCGGCGATGCTCTCGCGGCTCGAGAACCGCTTCTCGCTCCTCTCCGGGGGCCCGACCGACCGGCCCGACAGGCAGCGGACGATGTACGGCGCGATCGCCTGGGGACACAATCTTCTCGACGACACCGAACGGGCGCTCTTCGCACGCCTCTCCGTCTTCGCCGGAGGCTTCACGCTCGATGCGGCCGAAGATGTGTGCGGCTCGGGAGGCGACACGCTCGAGATCCTCTCCTCGCTCGTCGACAAGAGCTTCGTGCGGCAGGATGCGGCGAGCGACGGCGAGCCGCGCTTCTCGCTCCTCGAGACGATCCGCGACTTCGGCCACGACCGGCTCGCGGAGGCGGGCGAAGTCGAGGCGACGCGCGAGAAGCACGCGCGGCACTTCGCGCGGCTGGCCCACCGCGCAGAAGAGGCGTCGAAGGAATCGCAGGTGGCGTGGCTCGACATCCTCGACCGGGAGCACCAGAACATGCGGCTCGCGCTCGAGTGGGCGATGGGGCAGAGCGACGCGCGGGAGGCCCTCCGGATCGCCGGATCGCTCTGGTGGTTCTGGTACCTGCGCGGGCACTACGCCGAAGGGCGGCGCTGGTTAGGGCGCTCGCTGGCGCGCGAGGCCGCGAAGGAGCTCCCCGTGCGGGCACGCGCGTTGACCGGGGCGGGGGTCATGGCGTTCCTGCAGTGCGACTATGCCGAAGCGGCGACGCTCCTCGAGGAGAGCGTCGACCTGTCGCGCCAGACCGGCGACCTCCGGAACCGGGCGCAAGCGCTGCAGTTCCTCGGCAGCGTCGCGCGCGAGCGAGGCGACTACGACCACGCGATCGACCTGCACCAGTTCGCGCTGACGCTCTTCGGCCAGCTCGGAGACGCGACGGGAGTCGCGCGCTCGCTCAATTACGTCGGCTTCTCATCGTGGCTCAAGCGCGACTTCGACCGCGCCGCGACAGTCTGCGGTGAGACACTCGCCACCTTCAATGCGTCGCAGGACGGCGAAGGGTCGTCGTGGTCGCTGCTCAATCTCGCGGCGGTCGCGCTCTATGAAGGGAACTACGAAAGCGGCATGAAGCTCGCGAAGCAGAGCCTCGCCGCGGCGCGCGAGGCGCGCTTCCAGGAAGGCATCGCCTGGGCGCTCGACATCCTCGGGCGAATCTCGCGCCGACGCGGAGATCGAGAGCGGGGCGAGGCATTCCTCCGTGTCAGCCTGGAGCATCACTTCGAGCTCGGCGACCGGTGGCGCACCGCGAGCGTGCTCGAGGCGATCGCCGGTTACGCCGTCGACCTCGGCGAGACCGAGCGCGCGGCGACCATCTTCGGCGCCGCCCGGGCGATCAGGGACCAGCTCGGCACGCCGGTGCCGCTGGCGGAGAAGGAGACGATCGAGGCCGACATCGCAACCCTCACCAGTGCGCTACCCGCCGCGGATCGCGAAGCGGCAGAGCTCCTCGGCCGGTCGATGCGGCTCGCGGATGCGGTGGCGTTCGCGCTGAGGCGGTAGGAGTGGTTGCTGGTTGCTGGTTGTTAGTTGTTAGTTGTTAGGCCAGCAACTTCCAGGCTGTCATCCCGAGCGAAGCGAGGGATCTGCTAAACATTCACCTGACCGCTTCCTCACAGGGCGCTCGTGATCCGGAACCAGTCGCAACGTCGATCTGCCATCAGGGAAACGAACAGCTGAAGTCGTTTTGCAGATCCCTCGCTGCGCTCGGGATGACCAGAACCTCGCTTCGTTCGGGATGACAGGCTCCGGGCGTTTCAACCGATCCGAAGTTCGAGCGCCGCGCGGATCATGCGTTGCACCGGCTCTTCCGCTTCCTGATATGCACGCTGCCAGCTCTCGATCTCGTCGGTATCGAAGTCGTTCGGGAACGAGAGACCGTCTCGCGGTTGTGAAAGTGCCGAGGCGCTGGTCTTGTCCCACCGCCCGCTCTTCCAGCGATACTCCTGAAACCCCGACGGCACGATCGTCTTCGCCGGCTCCTCGACAGCCGAAAGAAACGGCGCCGCCATGAAGGGAATCGACGCCGCGGACGCCTTCGACGCGGGATCGAGCGGAAGGTACGGGAACAGCGCGGCCACGACCCGCCGGAGATGGCGATCGAGCGCCGTGCGGACGTTCTTCAACGATTCCGGATTGCCGTCGCCGAACTGAAGCCCGGAGTGGTAGAACTTCTCTCCTCCGGCCAGCTTCAACTCCGACCATACGATTTTCACCTGCAGCGCGATCTGAAGACCCTCCCAGCGGAACGTCAGCGGCATCGCCGTTCCGATCGCAAGCCGCGGCAGGTGCTCGAAGCGACAGCCGAGCGTGGCGATCTCGCCGATCCGGCCGGGATTGTCGGCCAGCATCCCTTCGAGCTGAGGCTCGATGAGGATCCGTTCCGCGACACGTCTCTGCAGACTATCCGTCATCGGCGCGGATTCTAGCGCGAAGCGGTGGCGAAAGACATTTCGGATTTCGAGATCCGAAATCCCCTAGTTTCCCGTGAACGCGTTCGTGTCGAACGCGCCGCACGCGCTTCCCGGCAGTTTCTCGTACGACTTCTTCTTTCCGGTGAAGGTGTCGGTCACCGTGATCGTGTACTCGAAATCGGTGAGGCCACTGAAGAAGACCCAGTAGAAGCCGTTGAAGCCACGCGCGTCGACCAGCTTGACGAACACCTCGGGATTCGTCGGGTTTCCGGTGAGCGCCGGAATCGAGAAGTCGCCGAAGAGCGCGTTCTGCGGAATCGACTGCCCCGCCCCGGTCACTCCGGTGCGCTGGTCGCGCGCCGTCAGCGTCACGCGGAAGCGGCTGTTCGAGAGGCAGAGCCGGTCCGTCCCGGCGGCGCAGACCGTCGGCGCCTCGGTCGTGAGCGGCGTGCCGTCGACCTCGCCGGCGCACGTCTCCGGCGTCACGCCGGCGCCGACGTCGAAGCCGCCGTTCGACGTGCCACCCGCCTTCGAATAGATCTTCGTTCCACCCGTCTGCGTGTCCTTCACGGTCAGCGTGTACTCGAGGTCGGTCAGGCCGCCGAAGAAGGTCCAGAAGTTGCCGTTCACGGAACGCCCGTCGAGCATCTTCACGAAGACCTCGGGGTTGTTCGGGTCACCCGTGAAGGTGGGGAGCGAGTAGAAGCCGAAGATGTCGTTCTGCGCGAGCGGCATTCCGGTACCAGTCTTGCCCGTGCGGTGGTCGCGCACTGCGAGACTGAGCTGGAACCGGCCTCCAAGGGCGCATAGCGCGCCCGCGGGGCACGACGGCTGCACCGTTACCGTCGCAGCCGTGCTGTTCGCCTGCCCGCATCCGTTCGAGATGCGCACCCAGTAACTCTTCGTCTGCGCAAGCGTGCCGGTATCGAACGACGCAGAGTTCGAGCCGACCGGCTGCGCGGTGTTTCCACTCGTCCCGACGTACCACTGATAGCCGAGCGAGGTGCCGGTCGCGGTGACGGTGAGCGTCGTCGACTCGCCCTCGTTGATCGTCTTCGACTGCGGCTGCACGGTGATCAGCGGCTGCACGCACGATGCCTGCACCGTGACCGTCGCCGTGCGGCTGTCCGCGGTCTTCGAGCCGCCGCAGGTGTTGCCCACGCGGACCCAGAACTGCGTCGTCGACGTGAGGTTGCCGGTGGCGAGACTCGACGTGGTCTTTCCAGTCAATTTGTTCGTCGTGTTGCCGCTCACGCCGCGGTACCACTGGTAGGTCTTGGTCCCGCTGCCCGACGCGGTGACGCTGAGCGTCGTGCCGGTTCCGGAGATCACCGTGGCATCCTGCGGCTCGTTCGCGATAGCGACCGGCGTGCAGATCGACACTGTGGCCGTGGCGCTGTTCGCGACGCTGTCAGGGTCGCAGTCTGTGCGTGTGACCCGAGCCCAGAAGCTCACTGACTGAGTGAGCGCTCCGGTATTGATCGAGCTCGACGTCGCACCGGTGACGGGATCGGCCGTGCCTGGCGAGTTGCCGCGGTACCACTGGTAGGCATAGGTACCACCCGCCGCCACGACGACCGACAGCGTCGTGCCAGTCCCCGACGGGATCGATACAGACTGCGGTTGCTGCATGATCGATGCACTGCAGGTCACCGTGACCGTGGCGGTGTTGCTGTTCACCGTGTTCGCGCCGCTGCAGTTTGTGATCCGGACCCAGTAACTCGTCGTCGTGTTGAGCGTGCCGGTATTGAAGCTCGCCGAGTTCGTTCCGACGGGCGTTGACGTATCTCCCGAGTTGCCCCGATACCACCGGTAGGTGAACGGGCCCGAGCCGGCCGCCGTCACCGAGAGCGTCTTCGACGTGCCTGACGAAATCGAGGAGGACTGAGGCTGCGCGCTGATCGAGACCGGTGTGCAAACCGAGGAGAGGATTCGCCAGGCGACGGAGCTGTTTTGGCGTCTGGCCGGAGTACTGAGGAGTGTGATCACGTACTGACTGCCCAGGAAGGTCGTCGCGCTCCCGTCACCGTAGACCTCGTTCGCTCCCTGCAGATCCCATGTCTGCAAGACACCGTTAAGGCCGCCGATTACCGAAGAGTTCATGACTGCGCTTCCCGAGCAAGGAAGCGGCAGCGCGCACGCTGCATTGTCGGCGTTGACGTTCGAATGTCGGTAACCGAGCGTGTGCCCGACCTCGTGCGTGATCGTGGTGTTGAGATTTGACTGGCCCAGGTTCGCCGAGCTCACGCCGTTGTTGACCACCACGTCCGCGTAGTCAATCGCTCGGTATGTTTCTCCGTTGACCATGTGCTGCGCGCAGGGATTGCATCCGTAGAACGCCGTTCCGACCACACCCGGACAGCAACTACCCGAAACCACGTTGTTCGGATCGTCGGGGATGATCCGATCCTCACCGTCGTTACCGATCGCGTTGCCGCCCGCGTTCGTCCCGCTGACCGTGTATCCGATCGAACCGGCTGACGACCACTGGCTCATCGCGATGTTCGACGCGCCGGCGAGGTCGAGATCGAGCACCCTCGGCGTCACCTCGGGCGAACTTCCGGGCGCAGTCACCTTCGCACTCCCGGTCCCGTCGACGAAGTAACGTCCGTCGGCTGTCGTTCCTCTGCTGATGTCGCGCACGAACTGGAGAAACGGCGCCTCGAGGCGCGGACGATCGACAAACTCCGTCCCGTCCTGTTTGATCGTTTCCGAGGCGCCATCCGCTCTCTCGAAAATGTGATTGCCCTTCGCGTCGACGCTCGACGCGAACTGTCCGAAGCCGAGATCAAACGTCGCCCAGCGCATCGAATCTTCGTGGCTGAGGAACACGAGATATCGTGAACCGACCCCATATCGGGGCGCTCCCGACATCACCAGCTCGGCGTCGCCGACTCGCCCACCGTACTCGACGACCTCGACGATCTCACCCGCAGCGAACTGCCCCTTCAGCGATTCTTCCACGCGAAGCCGGTAGACGGTCTCGATGAGACCCCGCTCCCCTACTCGCGAGAACGCTTCGACGGCAGATCCGAGGACGACGCCATCCGCCCTTGCGATCATCGCTTCGTCGGGTCGCGCAATGACCGTGGCGGCTCCAGCCAGCGGCCCGATGGCGAGCATCAGCAGTGCGATCAGGAGAGAGCGGGTCTTCATGGATGGTCCTCGTTCGCCGACCGCCACACCGCGGTGTCGTTTCGAGCAACTACACCTCCGGCGTGGTACCCCGGCCATTGATTGAACGAATATAGAAGTGACACCACCCGGAACCGTGAGAGGGCTCACGAAATTTGCAGGTTCCGGACGGCACCTATCCAAGGTGGGGAGCGCCGGACTTGGCAATCTCAGCGCACGATCGGGCCGTCCACGCCGGGAGGCGCCTGCTGCGAAATCGACGGGGCTGTGATCTTTCTGAAGAAGAAGACGACGCCGATCACGCCGACGACGGCGGCGACCCAGCTCATGATCATTCCGGTGCGGCCGAAGAGGTCGGGGTGCTTGAAGAGGTTGAACAACACGACGCCGGACACCGCGCCGAAGAGGAGCATCCGGACGAAGTAGAAGATCTTCAGCTGTTTTCCGCGGCGGATCGAGTCGCTCCAGAGCAGCCAGAGCATCACCGTCAGCGCGGCGAGCGGCATCATCTCGATCGGCATCACGGGCCGGTCACCTCGTCGTAGGCATCCTCGTCGTAGCCGAAGACGACCGAGCGGCCCTTCACGACGACGGGACGCCGAAGCAGGTTCACATCCTGCATCATCAGGTCGATCGCCTCGCGCTTCGTCAGCGTCCGCGTGCTCAGGCCGAGCTCCTTGTACTTCGGGCTGCGCTTGTTGAGCGCCGCATCGAGGTTCTTCTCGTTGATCCACGCCTCGAGCTGCGCGCGCGTTGGTGCATCCTTCGCCAGATCGTGCTTCTCGAGCTCCACGTCCTTACCATCCAGGTAAGCAACTGCCTTGCGGCAGGACGTTCAGCTCGGTTTCAGGTACATCGTGATCTTCATGAATTGCTCCTCGTGAGAATTGCAGATTGAAACTTGAAAAAGGGGCGGGCCGCTGTAAAGCACCGTGAACCAAGAGACTCTACCGATTGTCCCATTTTTCAATTTTCAATTTTCAATTTTCAATTCGCCGAAGGCGTCACTTCTCCCACCACGGCTTCTCTCCCCCGTCCGCGGCCGGCTTCGGCGCGGCGGGAGCCGGCTTTCCGTGAATCTCGTCGATGACCTGCTGGATGTAGGGAGTGCAGGAGCCGCCGCAGTAACCGGTCGTCGCGGTCGTCTTCGCCGCGACCTTCGCGATCGTATTCGCCCCTTCGCGGATCACCCGTTCGAGCGTCTTGTACTTCACGTTGTTGCAGCGGCAGACCGTCTTGAGCCCCCGGATCGCCGGGTGGAGCTCGTTCAGGTGCTCGCGATCGTCGTCGTCCATTGCCATGCCGAACGGGCAGAACAGGGTCGAGTGGCGGGGGCTTCCCTGGAATCAAGGCGAGAGGCCAAAGGCGAGAGGCGATGAGCCGGCAAGGGACCGGTCGGTGCCGGAGCGGGCGGACCGTAGCGCCCGTCTGCTCGTCGCCTCTCGCCTCTCGCCGATCGCCCGCCTTACCTGAACTCCCTCCACTGTTCCCCGACCGAGCTGAGGAACTCGCGTTTCGGGGACCAGCCGAGGTGCTGGCGGGTCCAGGCGCTCGACACGTTCTGGTCGAGCATCAGGGCGTCGGCGAAGCCGCCCATCGCGGCACGCGCGGCGTCGGGAGCGATCGTCGTGATCGTCGACGCGCTCCTCTTCGCGGCGACGATGGCCTCGGCCATCTGGCGAAGCGTCGGCCGGCTGTCGTCGACGGCGTGCAGGATGCCGGAGGCGCGCTGCTCGATCGCGAGGCGGTAGCAGTCGACGAGATCGCCGAGGTCGACGAGCGACCAGTGGTTCGCGCCCTCGCCGACGATCTCGAGAGGCTTGCCGTCACGCGAAGCCTCGAACCAGGGGCGGAGCATGCTCTGTCCGCGCCCGTAGACGCAACCCGGACGGATGACGGCGGTGGTGAAGTCGTCGCGGCTCGCATCGAGGACGAAGCGCTCGTGCTTCGGGCGCCAGGCGACGAGCTCGATCGGCTCGGGGGGCATCGCCTCGTCGTCGACCGCGGGGCCCGCGTTGCCGAGGACCCAGACACCGGACGTGTAGATGAAGTAGCGGCCGCCGTCGCGGAAGCGGGTGAGCGCCTCGACGGCGTTCTCGTCGTTCAGGATCTTGTTCGCGTCGTTGCTCTGCGCAGTATGGACGTAAACCTCGTGGTCTTCGATCTCGGCCAGTTTGTCGAGGATCGTGCCGAGGTCGCCTTCGACGATCTTGATCCCCGCATCGCGAAGTGTGCTCGTGTAGCGGCCGCGGCGCACGAGCGCGGTGACGTCATGCCCGTGCGCGCGAAGGTCGAGAGCGACCGCAGAGCCGATGTAGCCGGTGGCGCCTGTGATGAAGATCTTCATGTGAGCCTCCTTGTCCCCTGAGGCCGAGCCCGGCCGTGTTTCTGCGCCGCAAAGCGGCGCGATCGAATCTCTCGACGGTCATCCCCCGGCTGAAGCCGCAATGGCGGTAACTTAAGGAACGAAACCCTGAAGTTAGAACGCAGAACGCTGAATGTTGAACCCAGAAAAGGGCACCGGGTGGGAGTTTCTGGGTTCGCAGTTCATCGTTCATCGTTCTAACTTCAGGGTTTCGTTCCCTAAGTTAAGGCCATTGGGCTGAAGCCGGGGGCTACCTCTCCTGCGTCGCTTCGCGACGCCATGCGACGACTTTCGTTCCCCGTTTCGCGTTCCGCCTTCCCCGTTCCGGGTTCCGCGTTTCACGTTCCACGTTTCATTCTTTGTCTTTCGGCCACGCGGCGTAGACGACGACGGAGATCACGGAAACCGCCAGCACGACACCGCAACCGAGGGTGAGCATGCGGGTATTTTACGCGCCGCGGGGAAGGATGAAACAGCCGACCTATCGCAACGATCGCCACCGATCAACGCCACGAACGCCCGGCGCCTCCGGCCGTCTCACAATTCTCGATTCCATCTCCGCGGACCGACCCCCACGTTGCAGCCGTCGTCCCCGCTCTCGCGCTCCGCACCCGGCCGTCGTACGATTGCGCATGACTTCCCTCACGCACGACTTCTTCCTCGACGCGTTTAACAAGCTCGAGCAGCACATCGAGAGGCGTTACGGGATTCCAGTCGTCCTCACCGACGTGCCTAACCCGTTCACCGGCGACCTCGATGGCGAGGAAATCAGGATCGACTACGAGAACGATCCGGAGGAAGCGCTCTTCATTCTCGTTCACCTCTTCGGACACACCGTGCAGTGGAATTCGTCGGAGAGGGCGCGCGCGATCGGACTGCTCGCGGTGACGGATCCGACGGAGGAGCTTCTCACCGAGCTCGCGCAGTACGAGCGTGACGCGGCGCGCTACTCGATGGCGCTCGTGCACGAAGCCGCGATCGAAGGGATCGACCAATGGCTGGCCGACTTCAGCGCCTGCGACGTCTCCTACCTCCTCCACTTCTATCGCACCGGAGAGAAGCTCCCATTCCGCTCGCTCTGGCGCGAAGGGAGCCCGAAGATCTATCCGATCGCGATCCCCGAATTCCATCCGACTCGGTGGCGCTCGAGGTGGGACGGGGTGGTGGTTTGAGGCTGGGTTGTTAGTTGTTGGTTGTTAGTTGTTGGTTGTTAGTTGTTAGTTGTTAGTTGTTAGTTGTTAGACGATTTGTGGAGGCTGCAAGGGCGCAGCGAGCGCCACGATCCCAAAGACAGAAAGGCGGAGCAGCTGCTCCGCCTTCCATTCGAATCGGCAAACCTGTCTAACAACTAACAACCAAAAACTAACAACTCTCCCGCCAGCTACTCCAACCGAAACTCGAACCTCGACACGTCCTCGCTGACGATCACGACGTCGCCGCGTTCGAGGCGGCGCTCGGTGATCCGGCCCGCTTCGATCTGATTCACGTAGGTGCCGTTGGTCGAGCCCTGGTCGACGGCCCAGACCTCGCCCCCCTTGACGCCGACCCAGCAGTGCTTTTTCGAGACGCGCGGATCGCTGATCACGAGCTGCGACAGCGTGTGGTCGCGCCCGATGAAGAAGCCGGTCTCGTCGATCGGCACTTCGCGCCCTTCCAGGATTCCCTTGACGCCGACGAGCTTCCCGAAATAGCCGGGACGCGCCTGTGCGACGGTCGCCTTCGCGTAATCCGCGGGATCCACGAGCACCGTGCTGCCTCCCTCGGGCTCCGCGTACGGCATTGCAGGTGGCGGAGGCGGTGCAGGCGCAGCAGCGACAGGTGGCGGCGGCGGGGCGACGGGAGGAGCGGGAGGCGGAGGCGCCGTTGCCACAGCCTGCGGAACGGGAGGCGGCGGCGGCGCGGGCGCGCCGGCAGGCTTCGGCGCGGGAGGCGGTGGGGCGGACGGCTGCGCACCTGCGCGCGGCGGCGGCGCCGGAGGGCGTCCCGGCGCGCGGGGCGGCGCACCCGGTTTCGCGCCGGTGTGAGGCTGCGCGCTCCCCTTCTTGCCGCGGCGCGAGATCAGCATGATTACCGCGACGATCATCATCAGGAAACCGACGACCGCAACGGCGCCAGCAATGTAAGGAACGTAGTCCATCTCTTGATTATCCCTCAGCTGGCGGTCGCGCCGGCCGTCTGATCGTAAAGCCCGCCGATGATCGCGTGGTATTTCTCGAGCACAACTCTACGCCTGATCTTCATCGTCGGCGTCAGTTCTCCGCCTTCGATCGAGAACTCCGTCGGCACGATCGCGAACCTCTTCACCATCTCGTTCCGCGCGAGCGCCTTGTTCACGACGTCGACCTGCGACTCGAGGTACGAGATGAACCGCGGGCACGTCGAAGCGGCCGCGGCATCACGCGCGGGGCTTCCGACCGCCTCCGCGACGTGCACGAGACGCTCCGGATCGAGCGTGAAGAGCGCGACGAGGTACGCCATCCGGTCGCCGACGACGACCGCCTGCGAGACCGCGGGAATCGCCTTGAGCTGCTTCTCGATGTTCTGCGGCGCGACGTTGTGTCCCCCCGCCGTGATCAGGATGTCCTTCTTGCGGTCGGTGATCCGGAGGAAGCCGTCGGCGTCGATCACGCCGACATCGCCCGAGTGAAGCCATCCCTCATCGTCGAGCGCCTCGCGCGTCGCGACCTCGTTCTTGTAGTAGCCAAGGAAAACGTGAGGGCCGCGCATGAGCACCTCGCCGTCGGGCGCGATACGAAGCTCGCTCCCCGGCGCCGCGATGCCGACCGAACCGGTCCGGTGGATTCCAGGTTTCTGCACGGTGGTCGGGCCCGTGCACTCGCTCATGCCGTACACCTCGTAGATCGGGATGCCGAGCGAGAGGAAGTACTCGAGCGTCGAAAGCGAGATCGGCGCCGCCGAGGTCATGCAAAGGCGCGCCTTGTCGAGACCGAGCCGCTCGCGAACCTTCGAGAAGACGATCTTCTGCGCGAGGCCGTAGCTCATCGGCTTCCGCTCGCCGCGCTGGATCGCGTAGCCGCCCGCAAGGCCGACCTTCTTCGCCCAGGCCGCGATCTTCCTGCGAAGCGGCGGCGCAGAGTCGCCGAACTGCCGCATCTTCGCTTCGATCTTCTCCCACACGCGGGGAACACCGAGGAAGACGGTCGGCCGGACTTCGCGGAGGTTCTCGCCGAGAAGCTCGAGGCTTTCGGCGAACCAGCTCGAGGCGCCCGTGCGAAGCGGCGAGTAGAGGCTGACGACCTGCTCGGCGATATGGCTCAGCGGCAGGTAGCTCACGACGCGATCCTCGGCGCCAACTTCGAGCACCTGTGCGACCGCCTCGGCGGTCCAGGTAATGTTCTGGTGACTGATCATCACCGCCTTCGGCGGGCCCGTCGTCCCGGACGTGTAGATCAGCGTGCAGAGATCGGAAGGCGTCTGCGCGGCGATGCGTGCGTCGAGCTCCGACTCGGCAACCTCGGCGCCGAGGCGCATCAGCTCGCTCCAGCTGTGAACGCCCGCTTCGCTGCTCTCCCCCGACATCAGGACGATCGCGCGCAGGTCGGGAAGATCCTTGCGCACTTCGAGCAGCTTCTCGAGCTGGAATTCGTTCTCGACGACGACGATGTTCGCCTCGGCGTGATGCGCGATGTAGTGGCACTGCTCGGGCGAGTTCGTCGTGTAGATTCCTGCGGGAAAACCGCCGGCGTGGATCGCGCCGAGGCAGGAGACGAACCACTCGGGACGGTTGTAGCCCAGGATGGCGACGCCTTTGCGCGGCTGGAGCCCGAGGCGCATCATCCCCCGCGCGGCGAGACGCACCGCGTCGCGGTAGCCGCTCCAGGCGAGGATCTCCCAGCGCTCGGCCTGCTTGAAGCAGAGCGCGGGGCGCGCGCCGAACCGCGTCGTCGTCTCGTCGAGCACGTCCATGACAGTGCGCGCGGGTGGGATTTCGATCTGCATTGGGCTCAATCCTAACCGATCGTTTCGTTCACTTAACCCGGATTATTCACGAGAGTTCTACTGCGGAGGGCGACAGCCGCGCGGATACGGCGTTGCGCTCGGTCCGCCTCCTCGACGTAGTGCACGGCTACGCCTTCGTCGGCGAACCGTCGCGCGCCTTGTCTCCGCACAGCTCTCGCCCTCCTAGCTACGAACCCTCGTGAATAGTCCGGGTTAGCTGCCCCTTCGGCAGCCCGTGGGTTTTGCTTTTCGGGTGTTCGAATGCAGAATACGGCAGAGGTGAACGCGATGAAAGAGGTCACTCTCAAAGGCACACCGATCAACGGACTCGTGGAGTTCGTGATGAAGGAGCTGACGCCTCAACAGTATCAGGACGTGCTCGCACGAATCCCGGCGGAACAGCAGAAGTATTTTTCCGGGCACATGCTGGCACACGAGCTCGTGCCGGTATCGGTCGTCAACAAGTTCACCGAATGTGCGGCCGAGCTGAAGAAGGAGCCGCTGAAGGCATTCGCGAAGCGCGCGGGCCGATATGGCGCGGAGATCGGGCTCAAGACGGTCTACAAGTTCATCCTCCTCGTCCTCTCGATCGAAGGCGTGCTCAAGAAGGCGCCGCTGATGTGGACGCGGGTCTACGACGGCGGCGTGATCTCGGTCGAGTCAGGCGTCGGAAAGGCCGCGATCACGGTGACGGAGTTTCCGTCGCATCCCGCGGTGTGCGGCCGCATCACGGGCTGGTTCGAGGTCATCGGCGAGCGCGCGGGGGCGAAAGAGCTGCGTCTCGTGCACGACAGCTGCGTGGCGGAGGGTGGCAAGGTCTGCCGCTGGAGCTTCACCTGGAAACCGTAAGGCGGCGCGGCATCGCAACGTTCTGTTACGGTCTCTCCATCGAGCGAACCCCGGCGGCAGCGGCGGCGTATACGTCGTGAATGAGCGCCGCCGGAACCGTCCCTGGGGCAACTCCGCTCCGCAAAACCATGGATGAAGGTGCGACCCCGATCGAGCCGGTGACCGTCGTCGAGGCGGCGCCTGAGCCGGCGATGGCGCGGTCACGCCTCGCGCGGACGTTCAGCGCGCTCACCTACCGCGACTACCGCCTTCTCTGGCTGGGCGCGTTCACCTCGACGACCGGCACCTGGATGCAGACGGTCGCGCAGAGCTGGCTCGTCTTTTCTTTGACCGGCTCGGCCTTCCTTCTCGGCCTCGACGGCTTTCTCGCCGCGTCGCCGATGCTCGTCTTCTCGCTGTTCGGCGGCGTGCTCGCCGACCGTGTCGAGAAGAAGCGGCTGATGCTCCTGTCGCAGGTCCTTCAGATGACGTTCGCCTTCACGCTCGCGCTGCTCGTCGCGACGGGGCGCGTGGAGATCTGGCACGTCTTCGTGCTCTCGTTCCTGACGGGAACGGCGCAGGCGTTCAGCGCTCCGGCGTACGTGTCGCTGCTGCCGACGCTCGTCCGGAAGGAGGACGTGCCGAACGCGGTGGCGATGAACTCGATGCAGTTCAATCTCGCGCGCGTCATCGGGCCGGTGATCGCTGGCTTCGCTTTCGTGGGGCTCGGCGCCGCCGCCTGTTTCGCGCTGAACGGCCTCTCGTTCGTCGCGGTGATCGCCGCGCTGATGCTTATGGGCGGCGGGTCGCTCGCCGCGGTCGGCACGGCGCGAAGGCAGAGCGTGATGCACGAGATGCGTGAGGGCTTCGCGTTCGTGACCGGCAGCCAGACGCTCCGCCAGCTTTGTGTCCTCGGCTTTGCGGGGATGTTCTTCGGCGGACCGATCGTGACGATGCTTCCGGTCGTGGCGCGCGACGTCTTCGCAAGCGGCCCGCGGACCTATTCGTGGCTGCTCGCCGCGTACGGCATCGGCTCGGTCTCGGGCGCGATCTTCACGGCGTCGACGGGCGGGGGAAAGCACAAAGGGCGCCTCGGGCTCCTGATGCAGGTCGCCTTCGCCGCAGCTCTTCTGCTTTTCGCGCTCTCCCCCTGGCTCCCCGTGAGCCTCGCTCTCGCGTTCGTTGCGGGAGGCTGCTCGGTCGGCGCGATCTCGATGTACAGCTCGCTCGTCCAGCTGACCACGGCCGATGCGATGCGCGGGCGCGTGATGTCGATCTTCATGCTCGCCTTCCGGGGAGGCATGCCGCTCGGCGCGCTCGTCTCCGGTTTCGTGGCGCAGCACGCCTCGGTGCAGGCCGCGCTCGCGATGAACGCCGTGTTGCTCGGCACGATCACCGGCGGCTACGCGCTGACGAAGAGCACGGTCAAAGAGCTGTAGCCTCGTAGCGAAGGCGTCTCGCCTTCGCCATCTCCCCGGGTCTACGCGGAGAATGACGGCCAGCGGCCGTCACTACCTCGTCAACCCGACTTCGGGCGGTGTTTCCAGACAACTTGCCACTCGCCGGGAGAGCTCTTCTCGAGGCACGCGGCCTCACCTCTCGCGAATCCGACGACAGTCGCTTCGGCGTTTCCCTCGACGAGCAGCCCCGCGACGTGATCGAGCAACGGTAGATGCGAAACGAAGAGTGCCGGCTCGACGAGATCCTCGATCAGCGCCGCGAGATCGAACGGGCTGTCATCGGGAGAAAGCCCGTCGAGCAGCTCGGTCCCGCGCGCCGGGTTGAGCTTCGAGGCGACGAGCTGCGCCGTCTCGCGGGCCCGCCGCTTCGCGCTGTGATAAATGATGTCGACCGCCGCTCCCTGCCTCGCGAGGACCCGCGCCGTCTCGTCGGCCTGCCGCTCTCCGTTGAGCGTGAGCGCCGACTCCGACTCTCCCTGCCTCGCCGCAGCTTCGCCGTGGCGCATCAGATAAACCTTCATTCCTCGTCTCGCTCCGGAGAAAGGATAAGCGGCGACGGCCCGAATTGAGAATGGAGAATCGACCGACTGCCGGAACGCCCCTTCGGGACCTATCGGAGGTCATCGGACCGCGATCGGATCTTCTGCTAGCATTCTCTCGACGGAGAGTGAGATCACGATGCCCGAGATGCCCCAAAACCTACTGCCACTGGTGCTCGTCGGTTTCGCGTTCATTCTGCTGCTGATTCTGATCGTCTCGTTCCGCGCACGCGCGGTGGTGTTCTGCCAGTACCTTCAAGCGATGACCGGCGTGACCCTCAAGCCCGCTGACGTCAAGCGGGTCTTCAAGGAGCAGGGCAAGGACGGCGTGCGCCAACTCTTCCTCGATCTGATCATCCGCGAAGACCTCAAGAGCGGGCCGCTGCAGATTCCGGACAAGAAGGCAAAGTAGCGGAGGCTCGAGTACGTCGTGCGTGCGGGCTGTCGTCCCGACGACTGAGTCCGCGAAGCGGGCGAAGGAGGAGGGACCTCGCAGGCTGGTACTCACGCGCCACATGCGCAGTCAGTCGCACCGAACCTCATCTGTACCAGCCTGCGAGGTCCCTCGTCGCTCCCCCGCTTCGCGGGCTCGCTTCTCGGGACGACAAGTCGTACGCATCGCGCCACGACACTCGTTCCGGTTTCTGCGCTCCCCTACAGCGCCAGCCAGACGCTCTTGGTCTGCGTGTACTTGTCGAGAGCGTCGCGACCCTGGTCGCGGCCGAAGCCCGACTCCTTGAAGCCGCCGAACGGCAGCGCCGGGTCGTACATGTTGTACGTGTTCACCCAGACGGTTCCTGCCTTGAGCGCGCGCGCGACACGGTGTGCCTTCGAGACGTCGCGCGTCCAGACCGCGGCGGCGAGGCCGTAGAGCGAGTCGTTCCCCTTCTTCACCGCATCGTCGACGTCGCTGAAGCGGAGCGTAGCGAGGACGGGGCCGAAAATCTCCTCGCGTGCGATCGTCATCGACGGCTCGACGCCGGTGAAGACGGTCGGCTGCACGAAGAATCCCTTCCCCGTTCCGATGTCGGCGCGTCCGCCTCCGGCGACGACCGTCGCTCCCTCGCTCTTTCCCGTCTCGATGTAGCCGAGGACAGACTCCATCTGTTTCTTCGAGACGATCGCACCGAGGCGCGTCTTGGGGTCGAGCGGGTCGGCGGCGATCATCTTCGTGGCGCGCTCGCGCACTTTATCGACGAGCGCGTCGTGGATCGAATCCTCGACGAGGAGACGCGAGCCGGCGGCGCAGACCTCCCCTTTGCCGTAGAAGATCGCGCTCAGGGCGCCGCGCGCGGCAGCCTCGAGATCGGCGTCGGCGAAGACGATGTTAGGCGACTTGCCGCCGAGCTCGAGCGAGACCTTCTTCACGGTCTTTGCGGCACGCATCATGATCTCGCGCCCGACGACCGTCGAGCCGGTGAAGGCGATCGCGTCGACGCCGGGATGGTCGACGAGCGCCGCGCCGGCGACCGAGCCGTGGCCCGGAACGATGTTCAGGACTCCCGGCGGAAGTCCCGCCTCGCGCGCGTATTCGGCGAACTTGAGAATCGAGAGCGAGGTGTACTCCGCCGGCTTGAGCACGACCGTGTTGCCGCAGGCGAGCGCGGGGGCGATCTTCCAGACCGCGAGCATCAGCGGGAAGTTCCACGGCGTGATCGCGCCGACGACGCCGATCGGCTCGCGCGTCGTGTAGGTAAAGGCGCCCTCCTGCACCGGGATCGTCTCGCCCGTGACCTTTCCCGACCATCCGGCGAAGTAGTAGAGACATTCCGCGGCGGCGGGAACGTCGACGTACTGCGACTCGAAGATCGGCTTGCCGTTGTCGATCGTCTCGATCCGGCCGATCTCGGCGGCGCGCGACGAGAGAATGTCGGCGAGCTTCCACATCACCTTTGCGCGGTCGCGAGGCTTCATCTTCTGCCACGCGGAGCCCGGCTCCATCTGCGCGCGCGCCGCGGCGACCGCGGCGTCGACGTCGGTCGCGTCGGCGCATGCGACGTCGCAGATCGCCTCCTCGGTCGCGGGGTTGATCGAAGTGAACGTCGCGCCGCTCTTCGCGTCGACGAACTCGCCGTTGATGTAGAGCTGCCGCTGGATGGTCGATTCGGACATGGCGCGCATTCTTCTCGGGAAGCGGTGAAAAGTCAAAGGGCGGCCTCGCGGCCGCCCTTCGGATCGCTACAGTGAACGTCGATCTACTTGCCTTCGAACTTCGGCGTCCGCTTGGTGACGTAGGCGTTGAGACCTTCCTTCGCGTCGCTCGACTGGAAGAGCTGCTGCTGCAGCTCGCGCTCCAGGGTGAGCGCCGACTCGAACGGAATTTCCCAGCCCGACTGCACTGAACGCTTGATGCGGCCGACGGCCCTCGACGCCTTGTTCGGCGGGCAGAAGCTGCGCGCGTACTCCATCACGCGATCCCACCACGCCTTGCCGTTCTCTTCGGCCGGCCAGAGGTAGTTGAGGATGCCCATCTCGAGCGCGTCTTCGAGCTCGAAGAGACCGCCTTCGATCATCAGCTCGATCGACTTCGACTTGCCGACGATGCGCGAGAGGCGCTGCGTGCCGCCCGTTCCCGGCAGCACGCCGAGCGAAACCTCGGGGAGGCCCATCTTCCCGGCCCCCTTCTTCGCGATGCGCATGTCCGCCGCCATCGCGATCTCGAGGCCGCCGCCGACGCAGTGGCCGTTGATCGCAGCGATCACGAGCTTCGGCGTCTGCTCGAGGCGGGAAAGCATCTCGTTCGCGTGCAGGCAGAAGTAGTACTTGAAGCCCGGAGTCACCTCCGAGAGCATCTTGATGTTGGCGCCAGCGGAGAAAAACTTGTCTCCCGCGCCGCGAAGCACGATCACGTGGACGCTGTCGTCCATGCGAGCCTCGAGGATCGCCGTGTCGAGCTCCTTGTTCATTTCATAGGTGTAGGTGTTCGCCGGCGGATCGTTGAGCGCGATGACCGCGACGCCGTTTTCGACGCTGTAGTCGACAAGAGTTCCCATGGCTGCTCCTCGAAAGACGTTAGATGGCGTGAATTGTACGCGACGTGTCAAGACGGCAGGCGGCAGGCGATTGGCGAGAGGCGATGAGCAGGCGGGAGGCCGCGAGATCGCGACACCGGCGTGCTGCGAACGGACTTTCGCGCGGGCGGGACGCCCACGCGACGGCCGGCGGACGCCGGCGCTACGAGGCCGCCGGCTTGCTCATCGCCTCTCGCCTCTCGCCTGCCTGCCTCGGCCTCTGGCCTCTGGCCTCTGGCCTGCTTTACCTTCCGTCCGCGAACGATATCCCCAGCGCCCTCGCCGTCCTGACGAGCGGGCCGTCGGGGGAGACCATGTTCAGCTGGCCGATGGCGTCCTTGATCGGAATCGGGACGATTTCACCGTTCTGCAACGCGGTCATCATTCCCCACATCCCTTCGGCGACGAAGTCGGCGGCGCGGTTGCCGTACTGAGTCGACCAGACGCGATCGATCGCGACCGGCGAGCCGCCGCGCTGGATGTGGCCCAGCACCGTGACGCGCACCTCGAGGTCGATCAGGTCGCCGATCTCCTCCGCGACCTGGAACGCCACGCCTCCGAGGCGCTTCGTCCCCTTGTCGGCCCAGACCTCGCCGCCTCCGGCCCGCTTGGCCCCTTCGGCAACGACGATGATGTCGAACTGCTGCCCGCGCGACTGCCGCGTCCTGATCTTCTTCACGATCTCTTCCGGGTCGTAAGGAATCTCCGGAATCAGGATGATGTCGGCCCCGCCCGCGATACCGGAATGAAGCGCGATCCAGCCAACGTGCCGCCCCATCACCTCGAGAACCATCACGCGGTTGTGACTCTCCGCGGTGGTGTGAAGGCGGTCGATCGCCTCGGTTGCGATCGCGACCGCGGTCTGGAAGCCGAAGCTGAAGTCGGTGTGCCGGACGTCGTTGTCGATCGTCTTCGGCACTCCGACGATCGGAAATCCGAGGTCGCCCATCTTGTCGGCGATCTTGAGCGTCCCTTCGCCGCCGATGGCGATGAGCGCGTCGATCCCCATCCTGCGGCAGTTCTCGAGACACTCGCCGGAGCGGTCCTCGCGCACCTTCGGATCGTCCTTCGAGGGGTAATCGAACGGATTGCCGCGATTCGAGGTGCGGAGGAGAGTGCCTCCTTTGTGGAGGATGCCGCGGATCGTGTCGAGGGTCATCGGGTAGCCGCGCCCCTGCATCAGCCCCTCGAAGCCGAGCTCGATGCCGATCACCTCGCACCTGTACTCGCGGATCAGCGTGCGCACGGCGCCGCGAATCACCGCGTTGAGCCCGGGACAGTCGCCTCCCCCGGTGAGAATGCCGACGCGTTTCACCATCTGCGGCCTCCCGTCACTTGATCGAGCCGAACTTCATCCGCGAAGTCGTGCCGGTCTTGTCGATCGTCACGAGAGCCAGATCGCGTGGCGCTGTGCCAGCGGTGTCGATCGTTCCGTCGACCGCGCCGGCGGCGTCGCCTTTGAGCGCGCCGATGTATCGAATGCCTCCGTCACCGCGCGAGTAAACCTCGACGGTCGAGTCGGGACAGACCGTCCCCGTGACATGCAACGCGTTTCCTTTGCGCTCGATCGTACCGACGCCCATGAAGTCGAGCCCGCGGTCGACGCTCGTTCCGCTCCCGGCGCACGAAACCGCCAGCTCGTACAGCTTCTTCTTCTCGAAGCCGAGTCCGGGCAGCCCTTCGAGCGAGATCGGCTCGCCACCGCCGAGGAAGGTGTTCCTCGAGATGCGGTTTCCCTTCGGCGTCCAGAACGACTGGAGGTGCTGGAACATGATCCCGCGCCCCGGCGCGTCGATCACGTTGCCTTCGATCACGTTGTCCATCGCGCCGAGGCGCAGCACGATTCCGTCGTCGAAGCCGCGGATCGTCGAGCCGGTCACCTTGTGATTCCTGCAGATCGAGCCTAACGCGACACTTCGCCCCTGGAACTCGATGCCGGGGCCCGACGCCGAGTTCTCGCAGCGGCGGACGAGGGAGCTCACGATCTCCGCGCCGGCAGAGCGGACCTGCAGCGCGGGCCACGAGCCGCAGCCGACGGCCTCGAGGTCCCAGGCGCGCAGCTTCGGCTTCCCGTCTTCGGAAATGACGCGGATCGCGATGACCGACTGGCCTGAGACGAGAACGCGCGACAGCGTGAGATCCCCGGTCGCGTCGATGCCGATCTGCGAGCCTTCCGTCGGGACCGAGCCGTCGGCATTGACGCCCACGAGGCAGTTCTCGATCGAGAGGGAACCCACCGCGACGACCTGCTGGCGGTTGGCACCGACGACGCCGAAGTTCGCGATCGCCGACGTGCCGGCGCTCGTGAATACGCTGTCGAGCTTCATCCCGCCGCTCACCTCGAGCTCCGGCCGCGACGGATTCTTCAGTGCGACCGCGTCGACACCGACCATTTCCCCGGAACCAAACCTTCCCGGGTTCGAATCGAGCTCTTCGCCCGCGAGGCTCCACGCCTTCCCGTCGACGATCGCACCCTCGGGGAGCGGCGGCAGCATCGCGGCAAGCGCGATCCGCCACCACGAGGCGCCGCCGCCGGTGGCGTTAGGCGCCGTCGCCGGGACGAAGCGCATCGTGCGATCGTTCGCCGAAGCGGTCGCGTTGAGGAGAAACGCGCGCAGCGATCCCTGGGGCGCCGGCTCGGCGTCGGCAATCGTCGTCACCGCTCCGCCGCTGAAGGCGAAATCGAGCCCGGTCGCCGCCGCGGCGTCGCTCAGCTCGACCTTCGCCACGTGCTCGGCGCCGGCCAGGCTGTCGAAGGAGTCGGAGACGGCACCGCGGCGCCCGCCGAAGCAGGCTCCCGGGCTTGCACGCATCTGCGTGCCTCCCTTGCCGTCGCTGCAGAGCGAGCCCGCCGGGCCCCACGTCTGCTCCCGCCATCCCCCGGAAGGAGATGCGGAGCGCGAATCGACCGCGAGCCACCAGACTCCATCGGCGCCACCGTCGAGGGCGAACGCTCCGCTCGCGTCGCTGCGCCCCTCGCCTCGCCGTTCGTCGCCCTCCCCTGGCGTGCCGTCGCCGTTGTCGGCGTACAACCGCACGACGGCTCCGGGAATCAAGGCCCAGGTCGCCGCATTGCCCGCGGCGGTCGGATCGAGCATCACCCGCCCGCTCACGACGCGAACCATCGACAGCGCGCGAGTCTTCGACGGGAATCCGTCGAGCCCACCCTTGCTTCGCGCGGTCACGCGCCAATGGAGGTTCCCGGCAGGCAGCGACGCGAACGCGGTCTTCGTCCCGCCGATGCCGACCTGCCGCGCTGCAAGCTCGCCACACGTCTGGTCACGACAGACCTCGACGATGTAGCTCGCCGCATTCGATACGGCAGCCCAGCTTAGCTCCGTCGCTCCCCTGCTCTGCGCGCCTGCGGCCGGCGAGACGAGCGCGGGCGCAGCGAGGAGCTTTTGCGGCGCCGACGGCGCCGCGCCTTCCGCGACCGACGTTCCCATCCCCTTCGGCACCTGCACTTTCACGCCCGCCGACTCGACCTCGGTGGCGCCGGAGTAGACCATCAGCTTTGCCGACTTCGTCTCGGTATCACGCCGCGCGCGCGCCTCGGTGGTAGTGTTCGTCGCCCTCGGGCGAGCCTGCACGTCGCCGATCAGAACTTCGACCTGCCGTTTCTCGCGCGGCTTGAGCGGCGCGAGCGCGAGGTCGACGCCGCCTTCGACGACTTCGATCCTGCTCCGGTCGACCTTGCGAAGCGACGCTTTGTACTCGCGCAGGAAGACGATCGAGTTCTCGGTCATCTGGAGGCGAGTCCCGTCGTCGAGGCCGAGCTCGGCCGAGGAGCTCTCGTACGTGCGAAGCCCCTCGCGCTCGACGAGCTGGTCGCCGATTTTCGCGGTCAGCCACGACTCCTGCTGCAGCTTCTTGTCGACCTTGCGCGACAGCTTGTCGACCTTCGCGCGTCGCGCGGAGATCTCGCGCGCCGTGATGACCCTGATCTTCTGTCCCGGCGTCAGCCTGTCGGGATCGCCGATCCCGGGATTGAGCCGCTGATTTTCCGGCCAGAGCGACGCATCGCCGAGATACTTGAAGGTGATGGCGCTGAGCGTCTCCCCCGCCTGCACGGTGTGCCACGCCACGGAGTCGCCCTGTCGAGCTTCCGGCGCGCCCTGCGCCAGCGTGAGCGTCGCAAAGAACACGAACAGCATGGCCGAAGTCAGTGCTCTCATGGGTGAGTCTCCTTCTACTGTCAGCTCCCGGACTCCGGGGACGAGCTCTTCGCGCTTCCCGTGTCGCCTGCCTTCGCCAGCAGCGCCGACGGGAACTCCCATCGGGCCCCGATTCGTCTGACGATTTCTGCCAACCTGTCCGCAATTTCCGCCGCGCTGTGAGGACGTGCCTCGGGATCCTTCCGCAGCATCGCGGCGATGAGGGCGCTGAACTGCGGGTCGATTCCCTCCAGCTTCGAGGAGAGCTCCGGCACCTCTTCGTCGATCGTCGCGCGGATCGTCGCCTGGACGGTCGGCCTGCGGAATGGATTGATCCCGATCAGAATCTCGTAGAGCGTCACGCCGAGAGCGAAAATATCCCCCTCCGGACCCATCCGCTTTCCTTTGCATGCCTCGGGGGAGAGATAGCTCGGGCTGCCGAAGACGACGTCGGAGCGCTGCGACGCGGCGGCGATCGGGCGGGAGATGCCGAAGTCGGTGACCTTGATCGATCCGTCCTTGCCCAGCAGCACGTTCCCGGGCTTGATGTCGTGATGGACGATGCCGTTGTCGTGCGCGGCCGCGATCGCCTTCGTCGTCGCGAGTCCAATGACGAGCGCCTCGGTCCAGGGCACGCGTTTCCGTCGCGCGAGGTAGCGCTCGAGGCTGAGCCCCTCGACGAGCTCCATCGCGATGTACGCCGTTCCGCCCTGCCCTTCCACGTCGTAGACGCTGACGACGTTCGAATGATTGAACTTCGCGATGGTCACCGCCTCGCGCTTGAGCGCCTCGACCATCTCCTCGCGCTCCGATTCGCTGACGTTCTCCGCGGCGCGGACCACTTTGAGCGCGACGTTGCGCTCGAGCTTCGAGTCGAATCCGCGAAACACGACGCCCATGCCGCCACGGCCGAGTAGGCCTAACACCTGGTAGCGCCCGACGAAGATGCGGCCCAGCTCTTCCTGGTCGCGGATCCGGCGCTCGATCATCTCGAAGGTGCTCTGCAGCTGCTGGATTTCCGACCCGCCCTCGCTGCCGCGCCCCGCGCCGCCGGCGAGTTTCCTCTGCGCACGCACGAGTTGCCGGATCGGCCGGACGAACTGCGCGTAGGCGGCGCCCGTGAGAATGGCGGTCAGTCCCACCGCGAGCGCCAGCAACTTCGTCGCCTCGCGCCTCATCGTCCCCTCGACCTCTTCAGCAACTTCGACCGGTTGTCGCGACAGCACGGTCCAGTCGGGCTTCTCCAGGGGATGGAAGGCGCCGAGCACCTGCCCCGTCTGCTTCGTGCCGAACCTTCCCGCGCCTCCGAGGCTCGCCGTCTTTGCAAAGGCGACGAGGTCGGGCGGGAAGGCGTCGATGGAGCGCCCGCGCGGTGCGAGAAGACGTCCCTGCGTGTCGATCAGGCCGAGCTCGGATTGCGGGCCGAGCACGGTCACCGTCAGGATGTCGTCGATCGGCTTCGCGTTCACGATCATCTGCACGGTCGAGAGCGAGTCGGGGAGACGCGACGATACGACGAGCCACCGGTCGGTCCCCTTTCCGACGAGCTCGAGCTCGCTGAGGATCGGATGGCCAAACCACTCGTCGATGCTCCCGCCCAGCTCGCGGCTCCTGACGGCCACGACGCGCTGCCCGGAGGGATCGAAGATCTCGAGCGCGACGAGGTTCGAGTCGCCGCCGAGAAGCGACTGGAGGATCTCGAGCGCTTCGGGCGAATGCGGGTCGCCGGCCACGATCTCGTTCATCGACACCGCGTTGCAGCGGGAACGCCACGAGTCGATGAACGCGTCGATCCTCTCCGCCGAGGTGGTCGCCGCGACGTTGTGCGCGCGAAGGACCTGGTCCTTCATCCCTTCCTTGTTGATGTTGATCAGCCGCGAGGCGGTGATGAGGAGAGGGACGAAGCCGACGATGACGAGAGCGCCCGCCGCTCTCACCAGGATCGACTTGCCGAAGCTGAGCCCCTTCGCCATCGCCGATGTCCGCCCGCTACAACGACGCCCGCGTTCGCCCGCCGTCGACGGCGAGCGTCACTCCCGTGATGTACGCCCCCTGCTCCGAGCAGAGCCAGACGACGGCGGCAGCGACTTCTTCCGGGAGTCCGATTCTCCGGAGCGGAACGCCGGAGCGCCATTCCTCGAGCACCGACTCCTTCGTCGTCCCTGTTCTCGATGCCTTCGCGACGGCGAGCTGCACGAGCCGCTCGGTTCCGGTGTAACCGGGCGCGACGGTGTTCACCGTAACGCCGAACGGGCCGAGCTCGTCGGCCAGCGTCTTCGCAAAGCCGACGACCGACATTCGGATCGAGTTCGAGAGCATCAGCCCCTCGATCGGCTGCTTCACGGAGGTCGAGGTGATGTTGACGATCCGCCCCCAGCCTCTCGATTTCATTCCGGGCGAGGCGAGTCGCGCGAGGCGAACGACGCTCATGAGGTTGAGATGGAACGAGCTCTCCCAGTCGGCATCCGACAGCGCCTCGAACGGCCCTGACTTCGGGCCGCCTGCGTTATTGACGAGGATGTCGATCTCGCCGAGCTTCTCTTCCGCTCCGCCGAATGCCTCTTCGGCGCCTGCGGCCGTCGACAGGTCGGCGACGACATACGGAACAGCGTGGCCATGCTTCGACGCGAGCGCGTCCGAAACCGTTGCGAGCTTGGCTTCGCTACGCGAAACGAGCACCACGCGCACGCCTTCGGCGAGGAGCAGATCGGCGCACGCCAGACCGATACCGGAGCTCGATCCGCCGACGATCGCACCGCGACCAGTGATTCCGAAGTTCATGAGTAGGCAGATTCTACCGTGCCAATGGAAATTCGGAATGCGGAATGCGGAGTGCGACGTGCGGAATGCGAGCGCCGGAGTGTGGCGCAGACACTCCTGTCTGCGCGCGGCGCGCAGCGCCGCAATCAGTCACGTCCGGAGGGCACGCCATGTCGTGCCTGCACAGCGGTCGCCCCGCGGTGCGGGGCGACGCGCAGGCAGGAGTGCCTGCGCCACACTTACCAGGCGGCCAGCGCGCGCCCTAGCCTGCTTCCCGCCTCATCGCCCCTCGCCTCTCGCCTTCCTCGCCACGTACATCTCTTTGACGTCGTGCCCGTCGAAGACTCGTGCGGCGAAGGGGTCGAAGCCGAAGACGTCGACGGTCTCGAGTCCCGCCTCGCGGAGCAGATCGACAACGTCGTCGCGCTCCCACGAGCGCTGATAGTGGGTCTCGTCGATCGGATGACGCACGCCGCCGTCGTCGTGCCAGCCGCGCACGCGAGCCGTCGCGAGGTTCGCCGCAACGTCATAGCGCGTCTCGATCTCGAGCCGGTAGACGGCGTCTTCGGCGTGATATGGATCGGCCATCGCCCAGACCTCGCGGAACGCCTCCGGGTGATTGAGGTCGAACCAGAAGAGAGACGTCGGGCCCATGACCGATGCCACCGACGCGAAGGTGCGCGCGAGATCGTCGCGATCGAGAAGATGATTGAGGCTGTCGTAAAGGCAGGTGACTCTCTCGAACGTGGTGCGCAGGGCGAAGGAGCGCACGTCGGCGACGGCCACCGCGAGTCCGCGCCGCCGCGCTCTCGACACCATTGCGAATGACGCGTCGATGCCACGCGAGCTCCATCCACGCGAGACGAAGTGCCGCATCGCCAGCCCCGTGCCGCACGCCACGTCGAGATGCGTGCGCGCCTCAGTCGGGTACTCCGCCTCGAGCGCGCGGAGCACGAGGCCGGCGCCGCGCATGAAGATTTCCCCCAGCGCCTTGTCGTAGACGCGCGCGAACGCGCCGTAGGAGTCGGCCGGAAGGGTCACGATTCCCAGTCGTAGAAGCCTTTGCCGGCCTTCTTTCCGAGAAGCCCCTGCTCGACCATCTCACGAAGCAGCTTCGGCGGCTCGAACCGCGACCCGAGAGTCTTCGAGAGGTACTCCGCGATACCGAGGCGCACGTCGAGCCCGACCAGGTCGGTTAGGCGCAGCGGCCCCATCGGATGGTTGTAGCCGAGCTCCATCGCCTTGTCGATGTCGGCCGCCGACGCGACGCCGTCCTCGAACATCCGGATCGCCTCGAGCCCGATCGCCACGCCGAGGCGCGAGGTCGCGAAGCCGGGAAAATCCTTCACGACGATCGTTTCCTTCCCCATGCGCGCGGCGACTTCGCGCACCGCAGCCGTCGTCGCCTCGCTCGTCGCGTCACCGACGACGATCTCGACCAGCTTCATCATCTGGGGAGGGTTGAAGAAGTGCATGCCGACGAACAGCGTCGGATCCTGCACCGACCCGGCGAGCTCGCTGATGGAGATCGACGACGTGTTCGAGGCGAGGATCGCGTGATCGCGGGTCAGCACGTCGATCTGCGCGTAGAGCTCTCTCTTGAGCCCCAGATCCTCGGGGATCGCCTCGACGATCAGATCGGCGTCGCGAACCGCCGCCTCGAGATCGCTCGTCGTCGCGATGCGCGAGACCGCCTTGTGCGCCTCCGAAGGCTCGAGCTTCTTCTTCTCGACGGCTTTCGAGAAGCTTCCCTCGATGAGCGTCATCGCGTCGTGAACGATGTGATCGGTCACGTCGTAGAGCAGCGTCTCGTATCCGGCGAGCCCGCTGAGGTATGCGATGCCGCGCCCCATCGTTCCCGCGCCAAGGACAGTGATCCGGTGAATCGACACGTTGCCTCCGCTCCCGGCGCGCGGCCGGGCCCCGATCTCCTCCGCCGCGACCCCGTCGGGCGAATTCACTCGCCCAAGTCTACCTGTAGGCGAGCTCGAGACCTTCCTCGAAGGCGTCGCGGAGTATCGAAATCCCCTCGAGACCGACGCTGAAGCGGACGAGACCGTTGCTGATGCCTCGCGCGAGGCGGTCGGCTTCCGGCACGACGCTGTGCGTCATGCTGGCCGGATGCTGGATGTAGCTGATGACGCTGCCGAGGCTGACGGCGAGCTCCATCGGCGTGTCGTGCCGCGCGAAATAGTCCATCAGCTTCACGGCCGGCTCGTAGCCCCCTTCGAGCTCGAAGGCGATCATCCCGCCGCCGTTGCGCATCTGCGTCCCGATGAGGTGGTGCTGCGGATGAGTCGGCAGGCCGGGGTAGTAGAGCCTCTCGACCCGCTTGTGCGATGCGAAGAAGTCGACGAGCTTCGCGGCGCCGGCGCAGGCGATCTCCATCCGCTGCGACAGCGTCTGAATGCAGAGTCCGTTGAGCCAGCTGTCGAACGGGCTCGGCGTCGGGCCGAGGTCCTTGGCCCAGACGAAGAACTCCGCGGTCATGTGAGGGAACGGCCCGAGGACATGGCCGCCGATCGAGGTCGAGTGGCCGTTGACGTACTTCGTGAGGCTCTGCACGACGAAGTCGGCGCCGAGGCGGAACGGCTGCTGGAGATAGGCGCTGCAGAACGTGTTGTCCACGATGAGCAGCGCGCCGTTCTTCCGCGCCAGCGCGGCGACCTTGCGGATGTCGGCCATGCCGAGGTTCGGGTTCTCGGGGCTCTCGAGGAAAACGACGCGGGCGTTCGGATGCGACGCGAAGGCCGCTTCGATCTGCGCGAGGTCGGTGGTGTCGACGAAGACAGGCTCCACGCCGAACCGGTGCTGCAGGCCGCGGAGAAGGCTATCCGTACAGCCGTAGACGTTGCCGGCGATCACGGCGTCGCCAGTGCGGACGAGCGAGAGGAGCAGCGCCGAGATCGCGCCCATTCCCGAGCCGAGAACCATGCTGCCGACGGTCGGTTCCTGCTCGTCGGCATCGAGCGCCTTGTCGATCAGGTGCTGGCACTCGAGGCGGAAGAGGACGCGTTCGAGATACTCGGTCGTCGGGTTGCCGAGACGCGTGTAGATTCGCGCGAACGGCTTCTCTCCATGCTTCGACTTCCCGATGAAGCGGTCGGCGCCATCACGAACGTTGCGGAATGCGAAGGTCGAGCGCTGCGTGATGTCGGGGAGCCCGGTGCCGACGCAGATGCTCGCGAAGCGCTCGGCGTCGAGAAACGGCTCGTCATCCAGAAGATACTTGTCTTTGCGAGCCTGCCACCAGTCCCACCATTCCCATGCCGCCATCGCGCGACCTCCTCGGAAAACCGGAGGCAGCGTATCCCGCGAGGGCGACGGGGGACATGATGGGGATCACACGGGCGATGGCGGGACGCCAAGGGAACACCGTAATGAAGAATGGCGAATGAGGAATGAAGAATTGAGAACGTGCACGCGAGCGGAACTCACGGACCCTTTTTCATTCTCCATCCTGCACTCTTCATTCGACATTCCGGTTCTCGGGCACCGCGAATGCCCGCCAGCGGTAGTCGAACTCGCGCCCGGAACTCGCGTTACTCCTCGACCCCCATCACCAGCGACATGACTTCCTTGTGCGTGAAGAAGTTCATGCCGGGATCGTCGAGATGGAAGCCGTACGCCACGGACTGTCCGCTATCGTTCCTGAAGCGGAACAGGAAGAATCGCTTCGGATCGCCCTCGGGGAAGTCCTTGACGTTGAGGTCGTCCTCGGGGGCGGACTCATAGCCCGTTACGCGGTAGAGCCGGTGCGGCGTAACCGCGAGCCCTTCAGGAGGGTACTGCAGTGTCTGGAACGCGAAAACCTGCAACGGCTCGATGTCGCGTGGAGGATACGGCTCCTGTTCCTCCGGCGCGCCGGTGAACCAGGCTTCCTCTTCCTTGAAGAAGACGAGGTGCGCGGAGTTGTCGGTCATCGGGGCGATCCCCCGATCGAGATGCACGTGCTCTCCCGGCTCGGTCGAATTGCGGAGCTGCGTCAGCACGTCGATCACGTACTGGAGTCCCTCGCGAGTTCCTGAGATCGCGACCTCGTCGTCCTCGTCGGAGATCCAGGCGTCGACCCAGGCTCCTTTGCGAAGCTTTACGCGGCTCTCGATCGTGTCGAAGACGACCGGCTGAAATCCGAGACGCGTCGCGACGGCACGGAGGAAGTCGTTGCAATGGGGATCTTCGGTGAGATGCTCACGAGCGTGTTCGATCGCCGCCTCGTACGCCATCTTCCGGCCGAAGTCGTGGCTCAGGTCGTACTTCGCGAGGATTTCCTCGATCAACTGCTGGTGCCGCTCGATCGGTCTGGTCATAAGGTGAGAGAGAGTCTCTTGCGGAGAACTCAATCCTCGCCGGATCCAACATATTTCACGAACGATCGGGTCGGGAGCGCGAGGGGTGCGTTCACACGACAATTTCATTGAATTGGAACGACTTGGGGATCAAGGGATGCCGTCGTAGGGGCGACGCGATGCGTCGCCCGTTTCGGGAGGCTGCGCGGAACGAACGGGCGACGCACCGCGTCGCCCCTACAAGACCTGGCCTGAAGCCCGATTCGTGCGGCGCTGCGCGCCGCCGCGAACGATCTTTCTTTCCACTCCACCTTGCCTGCTCATCGCCTCTCGCCTATCGCCTGCTATGGCCTATGGCCTTTGGCCTCTGGCCTGCTTATCGCCTATCGCCTGATATTGCTGAAATCCCCGAACGCCGTGAGCTTCGCCGGATAGTCGCGGCCTCGCCAGTGGAGCCGGCCCCGAACGCCGACCTTCCATGTCGAGCGGAGAAAGATCCAGAGCCAGACGACGACCTCGAGCGGCTGCGTGAAGAGCGCCGCAAGGCGACTGAAACCGAGCATGCCGAACATCGCGTGTCTCGTAAGGAGCATGATCACGAGCGCCGTCGCGCCGAAGAGCGCGGAGCCTCGCGGCAGCTCGCCGGTAACGAGCGCCGACGCGACCATCCCTCCCCAGACCCACGGACCAAGGTGAGTCACCGGGACCATCAGCATCAGTGCGAGAGCGCGTGGAACGGTTCCCGCGAAAACCATGAACGAGTTCTTGGTGAAGCCCGCGACGATCTCGCCGAGGCCCCGGTACATCCGGATCCGGATCATGTCGTCGGCATTCACCGATCGGGTCCTGAAACCGTGCGCCCTCACGATGCGCGCGAGGCCGATGTCGTCGATCACCGCGTCGCGAAGCCGACTGTGCCGGCCGATCGCCTCCCAGGCCTCGCGTCGCACGACGTTGCCGGTTCCGCCGCCGACGCCGAGGATCGGGATCGTCGTCCGGTTGGAGAGCCAGACCGGAATTCCCATGAAGTAGCCGCCCGGCAGCGCCGGCATCACGACGTTCTCCCAGAAACCGCACATCTCGAAGTGCGGAATCAGCGCGAGCATCGCGCAGCTCGGGCGCGCGACCATCTCTGCGACGACTGCCTCGATCGCGCCGGGCGCGTATCGAAGATCGGCGTCGACGAAGATGATCAACTCGCCGCGCGCCGCCTCTCCTCCCTGCTGCAGGGCCCACGGCTTACCGAGCCAATCCGCCGGATGCGGCGCGCCTTCGACGAGCTTCACACGTGGATCGCGCGCGGTGAGCGAGCGCACGACCTCCGCGGTTGCGTCGGTCGAACGATCGTTGACGACGACAACCTCGAGCCGCCGCCACGTCTGCGCGAGCATCGATTCCACCGTCGCGCCGATGTGCTCCGCCTCGTTCCTGGCGGGGATCACGATCGACACGAGCGGCCCGGCGTCTCCGGGCGGAAGAACTCTCCGAAGACGCGGCACCGTGACGAGATTCACCAGCGTCTGGATCGATATCGCGGTCCAGAACAGGAGCACTAATCCTGCGAGATAGATGATGCCGAGCCTCCCGATCGCCGCGCCGAGCTTAGCCGAAAACGAGAAGCGCGGCCGATCGGCCGCGCTTCGTTGTCCGGTTCAGTCCGTCCGCGGGTCAGCCGCGGTTGATCTTCTGCTGCGCCTGCGCCGCAAACGCCGTCTGCGGGAACTCGGTAGCCACCCGGCGGTAGATGTCGAGCGATTTCGCATGGTCGCCGCTCTTCTCGTACGCCTCGGCAAGGAGCGACAGCACCGCTTCCTTCGGAAGGAGCGACTTCTCGTCCTGCGATGCCTTTTCCAGATCGGGGATCACGGCCTTCGCATCGGCGGCGAGACGGAGTTGGAAGATGCTCATCTGCGCGCCTCCCGCGAGGAGCGTGTCGGGGTTCTTCTTCACGAACTCCTCGAAGCGCTTGATCGCCGCGTCGGTCTGCCCTTTCGACACGTCTACCTGCGCGAGGTAGAGGTTCGCGACCTGAGCTGCGTCGCTTCTCCCGTACTTCGACACGACCTCGGTCAGCTTCTTCTCCGCGGCGGCCGTGCGCTCCGCCTCGGTCGTGAATGCCGGGCCCTTTCGGTTCGGGTCGGCGACGACGTCGGCTCCGACCGGCGCGTCATACGTCTCGATTGCGTCGGCGAGAAGCTTCTGCGCCGCCTTTTCCTGACGCGCGCTCCAGCCCCAGATCGCGATGCCGATACCGATCACGACCAGCAATCCGACGACCCCGAACATCACTCGCTGGGAGTTCTTCCGGACTTCGTCGTAGTAGTGGCTGACCTCGTCGACAAACCTGTCGTGCTTGATGTCGTGTCGTTCCTGGCGATCCATGGTTTCCTCCAGAGGGCGGCAAACTCTAGCGCATGCCTTCCAAGGCAGTCAAATGAAGGGGCTCGAGCCCGCCGACTTCGATACAATGGCCGCGCGGCGACGCGCATTCCCTTCCCGAGGTCATCGATGCTCACACCACGCCAGAAAAAGCAGTTGCGGGCCCTCGCCCACCACCTCGAACCGATCGTGAGAGTCGGCCAGCACGGGCTGACCCCTGGCGTGGCGACCGAAACAGTACGGGCGCTCGAATCACACGAGCTGATCAAGGTGAAGATCGACGCGGAAGGCAGCGATCGGAAGCAGCTGGCCGGCGAGATCGCCGTGGAGACCGGCTCCGACGTCGTGGGCGTGATCGGCAAGGTCGTCATCCTCTACCGCAAACGCACGGAAGATCCGACGATCAAGTTGCCGGGATAAAGCAGGCCAGAGGCCATAGGCCAAAGGTCATAGCAGGCAGGCGAACATCGCGGATCACTCGGTCAGCGCTGGCGGCGCCAAGCGGTATGCCGTGTCCCAGCACGCTTTGGTGAACGGATCGCCGATGATCCGACTCGCGCGACTCGAAAGGCGTCCGCTGCTTGACTGCCTGCTTTGGCCTTTGGCCTTTGGCCCGCTGTCGAGCGTTCCTACTTCGCCTTCCTCAGCCTCTCGAGGAACGCCTCCGGCTTTTCGAAGCCGGTGAGCCTGAGCTCACGGATCTCGTTCCCCTTCGCGTCGATGAAGACGATCGTCGGGACACCGATGATGCCGTAGCGCTTGACGAGCTCCTTCGAGCGCTCGTCGTCGCCGCGCGTGAGATCGGCCTTGAAGGTCGCGAATCGCTTCGCCTCGTCGACCACCCCCTTCTGGTTGAAGGTGTTGTGGTCGAGCTCTTTGCACGGCAGGCACCAGTCGGCGTAGAAGTCGATGATCACCGGCTTCCCTTCGGCCGCGGCCGCAGCGATCTTCGCGTCATCGTACTTCGCCCAGCTGATCTCCGGCCCGGTCGTCCGCGGCATCACGAAGGGAACGGCGCCCGCCAGGAGCAGGAGCCCGCAGACGACGCGAATCACGTTGCCCGCGCGCGTCTGCTCGCCGCGCACGAAGAGGAAGAGCGCGCCGAGAATCAGGCTTCCCGCGACTCCCCAGCGGTAGATCTCGTCGCCCACCACGGGGCGGAGGAAATAGAAGGCCATCGCGATGAGCACGAAGCCGAGCGCCTGTTTGATCTTAACGAGCCAGGGGCCCGAGCGCGGCAACGAGCTCGCGCCGCTCGAGAAGATTCCGAGCAGCAGAAACGGGACGCCCAGGCCTAACGCGAGGACGAAGAAGAGAAGAAATCCGAGGTATGGATTCCCGCTCTGTGACACGAGCGCGATGAGCGAGACGACGAATGGACCGACACACGGCGCCGCGACGATGCCGGCGAGGAGTCCCATCGTGAGAGACCCGATGAACCCCGCCCTCGCGCTCGCGCGGTTGGCGATGAATTGCGGCACGTTGATGTCGTAGAGGCCGAACATCGAGAGCGCGAGCAGCACCATGAGCAGCGCGAAGAAACCGAGGACGCCCGGCTTCTGCATCCAGGCGCCGAAGAGCGCGCCGCTGAGCGCGGCGAAGACGCCGAGTGTCGAGTAGGTGATCGCGATGCCGAGGACGTAGGTCGACGAGAGCCCGACACGCCGCGCCGTGCTTCCCCCTGTCTGCGACGAGAAAAACGCCATCGTCAGCGGGATGAGCGGATAGACGCACGGCGTGAGCGTGAGCGCCATCCCGAGGACGAAGACGACGAGAAGCGTGGTGGCGAGGCCTCGCGACTGCATCGTCGAACCGATGTCGCCGCTGAAGAGCCCCTTCGATGCGCCGCCCGGAGCGTCCGCGAGCTTTTGAAACGCTCCGTCTGTCGCCTGCGCCGCGGCAGGCTCGCCGAGCGAATCCACCGTGATCGCCGAGAGCGCCGCGGTCTTCGTCACTTCCTTCGGCGGAAGGCAGACGCTGTCGTTGCACGCCTGGTAGAAGACGCCGACCGTCACGTCGCCGTCGGCGGCGATTGCCGTGCCGTGGACCGGGATTCGGACCGTCCCCTCGTAGACCGGCAGAAGCTGGCCACCGGCGAAGCCGAGCGCACGCTCGACGTGAGGCGGATAGTCGATCGCGTCGATCTTGAGCGCGGGAGACTCGACCCGGACCTTCGTCGGGATGGCGAAGTCGTCCTTCGGCTTCCACGAGTTCACGTGCCACGTCTCGGGGATCGTGACGGTGACGACGCCGTCGATGCGGCCGCCGACCGGCTTCGCGAACTTCGCGTCGATGCCGATCTCAGGCACCGCCGTCTTGTCGCCGAAACCGCTGGAGCCGAACTGGGAGTGAGCGGACAGGGCCGCGACCAGAAGCGTCGCGACCAGCAGGAGGTGACGCGCGGAGGATCTCATCGTGTCGTGATTCGTCTACTTTCCGGGGATCTGTCTTTCGAGCTGTGGAATGATCGCGTTGACGCGCGGGATCATTTGAGACTGCGGGAAGCGCACCTTGAATTTCTTCAGTTCGGCGATTGCCGCCGGGTAGTTCTTCGTGGTCATGTAGATCTCAGCGAGCCCCATCTGGTTGCGTTCGGCCATCTCGCCCTTCGGGTTGAGCGCGAGAGCCTGCTTGAACGTCGCCGCCGCCTGGTCCCACTTCCCCTGAAACGCATAGAGGTCCGCAAGATGGTTGTACGCCTCGTCACGAATGGTGGTATTCGTGCTCTTCGTCAAGGCGACGAGACGCGGCTCGGCGCGGACGAAGTCGTGCCGATCCATGATGTCCTCGGTGAGCGCGAGCCGGTCGCGGTCGCTCGTCGTCTTCGACTCGTTGCGAAGCTTCTTCTTGTACTCAAGGAACTCGTCTTCCGCCTGCGCAACCTGCGCCATGAACTGCTCGGGGGGAGCGTAACCCTGCACCTTGCCCGCAAGCGTGAACTCCGGAGTCATGACGAGAAACGTCGGGAGGCTCCGGATGCCGAACTGGGCGGCGACCTTCGATCCCTCCGCGCCATCTTCGGTGTTGAGCTTGAGAAGCACGTAGTTCTTCGCCGACGCCTGAAACACTTCCGACGGGAAGACTTCCTGCTCCATCCGCTTGCACCAGCCGCACCAGTCGGCCCACATGTCGACCAGAATCAGCTTGTTGCCCTGCTTCGCCTCGGCCTGTGCCTTCGCCACGGTGTCATGCCACTTCGTGGCATGCGCAAACTGAGGGACAAGGGCCAGCGCGAGCACGAGCGCGGCGAGTCGCGGGATTCGATTCAATCGGGCCTCCATCAGAATCGCCGCAACGAGTCGTCTACGGGGGCTATTCCGCGCGGGAGTCTCGGAGCAGTCACGACTTGCGCTGCTGGCGGAAAGCCTTCGCCGCGTCGACCAGAGCGCCGAAGAGACGCTGCGCCGACTCCTCGGCGAGCATCTCCTCGGGATGCCACTGCACGCCGACGTAGAACGGCAGACTCGGATCCTCGACCGCCTCGACGACTCCATCGGCCGCGCGCGCGACGACCGAAAGCCCGGGCCCTGGAAGCTTCACCGACTGATGATGTCCGGAGTTGACGTCGACTGCCGTCACGCCAAGCACCGAAGCAAGCCGCGAGCCAGGCTCGATCGCGACGCCGTGCCGCTCTCGCTTCCCGGTCGTGCCCGTGTGCTTGAGGGCGCCGGGAACAGCCAAGCCGATGTCCTGAACGAGCGACCCGCCGCCGGCGACGTTGATCAACTGCACACCGAGGCATATGCCGAGAGTCGGGACTCCACGCTCGCGCGCCGCTCGCGCGAGCGCGAGGTCATGACGCTCGCGACGCGAGTCGAGTATTCCACGGCAGGAGGTGTCTGCTTCACCGTAGCTCCGAGGATCGAGGTCGTCGCCGCCGGCAAGGATCACGCCATCGAGCAGCGGAAGCGTGGACTCGATGGAGCCGTCGATCGGCGGAAGGATCAGCGGGATCGCCCCGGCCGTCTCGATCGCCTCGAGGTACGTGCCGTAGGCATACATGAGCTCGCGCCCCTCGCCGTGCGCCGACGGCTCGATGTCGCATCCGATGCCGATGAGCGGCTTCATGGTCACCGCTTCGTGATCGTCTCGAGCCCGCCCATGTAGGGTCGCAGTGCGTCGGGGATCACGACCGATCCGTCGGCCTGCTGGTAGTTCTCGAGAATCGCGACGAGCGTGCGCCCGACGGCGAGTCCCGAGCCGTTCAGCGTGTGGACGAGCTCGTTCTTCTTCCCGTCGCCTCGGAAACGAATGTTCGCGCGTCGCGCCTGGAAGTCGAGGAAGTTCGTGCACGACGAGATTTCGCGGAAGGTCGCCTGACCCGGCAGCCAGACCTCGATGTCGTACGTCTTTGCCGAGCCGAAGCCCATGTCGCCGGTCGACAGCGTGACGACGCGATAGCAGAGCCCGAGCTTCTCCAGGATTCGCGCGGCGTCGCTCGTGAGCGTCTCGTGGTCGGCCCACGACGTCGACGGCCTGGAGAACTTCACCAGCTCGACCTTGTCGAACTGGTGCTGGCGGATGAGGCCGCGCGTGTCTTTGCCGTACGAGCCGGCTTCGCTGCGGAAGCAGGGCGTGTAGGCGCAATAGGAGATCGTCAGCGTGTCGCCGTCGAGGATCTCGTCGCGGTGAAGGTTCGTGACGGGGACCTCCGCGGTCGGGATCAGGTAGTACTCCTTGTCGCCCTGGAGCTTGAAGAGGTCAGCCTCGAACTTCGGCAGCTGCGTGGTGCCGCGCAGCGAGTCGGCGTTCACCATGAACGGCGGGAGCACTTCGACGTAGCCATGCTCGCGCGTGTGGACGTCGAGCATGAAGTTGATCAGCGCGCGCTCGAGCCGCGCGGCGGCTCCCATCAGCACCGTGAAACGGGCGCCCGTGATCTTCGCGGCGCGCTCGAAGTCGAGGATGCCGAGCGCCTCGCCGATGTCCCAGTGGTTCTTCGGCTCGAAGTCGAACGTCGGAGGGGTCCCCCAGACACGCTCGACGCGGTTCGCGCTCTCGTCGGCGCCGACGGGAACCGACGCGTCGGGAGCATTCGGGAAGATCATTTCGAGGGCGTGCAGCTCCTCCTCGATCTCCGACTGCCGCAGGTCGAGCGCCTTGATCCGCTCGCCGAGCTCCTTCATCGCCTCGATCTGCGGGGTCGCGTCCTGCTTGCTCTTCTTGAGCGTCGCGATCTCCTGCGAGGCGACGTTCTTCTGGTTCTTGAGCTGCTCGACCTCGACGATCACGCGCCGGCGCTCGGCATCGATCTCGAGGAATCGCTCGAGGTCGACGGTGGCGCGGCGGTTCTTCAGGGCCTCGCGGTAGGCATCAGTGGATTCGCGCAGATATTCTCGTGACAGCATGGCGGCGCGATTCTAGCAGAGGCGCTGCACCGCTTCTGTGGCGCAGGCACTCCTGCCTGCGCGTCGCCGGTGTCGACCGAGCGGGAATGCGGAATTCGGATTGCGGAATGGGGTACCGGATCACAGCCGTCGCCCGCTCATCGCCATTCGCCTCTCGCCTGTCGCCTCGCAAGAGGCCTCCGCCACTACGCCATGTAGTCGACCAGCACTGGAGCCTCCGCGCGAGGTCGCGAAAGCAGCGCGAGCGCCGCCTCGATCACGCGCCGCTGTCCCGCGGCGTCGGACGGAACGCCCAGCGGGTAGCCGTGCCGGAACGGAACGTAGAGAGCGCGCGGCGGACCGACCTTCGCCGTGACGTCGCGAAGCAGCGACAGCACGACCGTGGCGATTCCTCGCTTCTCCATTTCCGCGGCGATCAGACCAACCGTCTAGTTGCAGGTCGGTCAGACGGGGACGAGCAGCGTGACGTCGACGCCGTCGCGAACGAACATCTCCGCCGCTGCTGGCGCCGTCTCGAGCATCAGCCGTCTCGGCGCCGTGATCGAGCCCATGAACGAGAGGCATCGCGCGTTGAACCGGCCGACGGCGCCGTCGCGCTCGAACTCGCGCATCCGGTCGATCGGAAAGACGACGTTCACGTCCTCGAGGAGCCCGTCGCGCGAAAAGGATTCGCTCCGATGCGACTCGACGAGCAGCTGCGGGTCAGTCGACGACGGTATCTCGCGGAACGAGAAGTCGCCTCCCTTCACGTTCTCGTCGAATGGAGTCTGTCCTGGAAGCACGAGTCCCGCGGTCGACACGAGCCCGACATTCGCCTCCGCGAGCCGGACGCGCGGCTCCGCCCACGGCATCGGATCGATCCGCCGCCAGCGGTAGATCGCGAGCAGCGCGCGGATCCTCAGACTGAACTCGGAGTAGTCGCCCATGCCGGTTACCGTCCCGGGCGCACCGGTCGCCGCCGCGTCTGCTCGACCGACTCGCGCAGATCGCCGAGGACGACCAGGGCATAACTCTGGCGCGGCCCCAGGCCTAACCGAGTCGCCTCGACCCTCACCTTCCAGCGGCCCGCCGACGGGGACGACGCCCGAAAGATCTCCGCGTTGTTGCGCGTCTCGCGCGCGCCGGGATGAAGACGCTCATTGCCGTAGTGCGCCGTGCCGGACGGCTCGACGACGACGAGGTCGAGGTCGTTCACCAGCTGCGGCGTCGTGCTCGAGACTCCCGCGGGCGTGCCGGGCGGGTCGGTCCAGACGAGCGCGACACGAAGCTCCTCCGACGCGCCGACCTCGAAGAAGAGCTCCGTGCTGTCGCCCGCGCGAAGGCCGTTCGCGAGCGTGACGTCGCGTGCGAAGAGCCTCGCGCCATCGCCGGCGAAATAAAGCGCGTCGCCGAGCACCGGGAAGCCGAACCCCTGCTCGTACGACGGCAGCGCTTCGATCCTCACCGTCCCCGACCCGTTGCTCCAGTAGGGGACGAGACTCGCGCCGCCGATCAGCGTTGCCTTGACGAGCGCCGCGCTCGGCGGGACGGCATTCGCGGCGACACGCACGCCGGTCGGATACCAGCCGTCGAGGTAGTACTGCCGGACGAGCGCCGCGGCGGCGGCCACCGGAGGTGAGGAGAACGAAGTCCCTCCCTGAAGGCTCCCGTTGCAGTTGGCCGTGCCGACCGACAGGTCGCTGTCGGCGCCGTACACGTTCAGCGGACCCACGAGATCGGGTTTGATCCGCTGGTCGCGCGTCGGCCCGATTCCGCTGTACGACGCCACCACCTGCAGCACGGGCGTCGCGAACGACGCGCCGCCGACCTGGATTGCGTTCTTTGCGTTTCCGGGGCTCGACTGCGACATTGGTCCGTAATCGCCCGCGTTTCCGGTATTGAAGACGACGACCATGTCGGGCTTTTCCCAGACGAAGGCATCGATGTCTCTCGCGCCAGTCGAGTAGTTTCCGGTCGGCGCGGTCGCCGAGGGCGCCACACCCTGTCGGTCGCCCCATGAATTCGAATGGATGCGCGCTCCCTGCTCGTACGCCTGGCGGAGCACCGGGCGAAGGTCGCGCAGCGGACAGCCGAAGCCGGGACGCTGGGCGCAATTGTCTCCGCCGACATAGCCGCCGTCCTGGATCACGAGCTTCGCCCCCGAAGCGAGCGAGTCGCCGTAGTCGTGCGCGAGCAGCGCGCCTTTGTCGGCTGCGGCGCCGGCCGCCGCGTGCGTTCCGTGCCCCTGGTTATCCCACGCCGCCGCGTCGAGCGGCGACTCGCAGGTCAGGGCGTTCGGCCATTCGGCGCACGAGTAGAGAAAGTCGTAAGCGATCACCTTCCGGCGCGTCGTATCGACCGCACGACCGTCGATGGTCAGATTCACCGGAGGGGCGTTTCCGTTCGCCTCAGAGAACCAGCAGCTGTCCCAGTCGAGTCCCGTGTCGAGCACCGCGATGATCTGCCCCTGCCCGAAAATGCCGCGATCGTGAACCGGCGTGCCGCCGTTAGGCGTGCCCGACTGGAGCGAGACGTGCCCGCTCTCGTTCGACTGCGCCGCGAGGCGCATCGAGAGCGCCAGCAGAATTGCGATCGGTCCGATTCGTCTCATCAGTTCAGTGAACGAACTTCCTCCGGTTCCGGATGTAGTCGGCAAGTATGTACTCGCCGAGCCGGTCGGGCGAGCTGTAGAAGGCCCGGCCGCGGTTGATCCGCGACAGCTGCTCGACGAAGTTCACGAGCGTCGGATCGGTCGCCAGCATGAAGGTGGTGATCGCGATCCCGGCACGCCGGCAGCGCTCCGCCTCCTCGAGCGTCCGGTTCACGATCTTCATGTCGAGCCCGAAGGAGTTCGTGTAGAGCCTCCCTCCCTCGCGCAGCGCCGACGGCTTGCCGTCGGTGATCATGAAGATCTGCTTGTTCGCGTGCCTCCGCCGCCGCAGGATCGCCTGCGCGAGCTCGAGTCCCGCCTTCGTGTTCGTATGGTACGGCCCGACTTTCACGTACGGGATCTCGGAGATTGCCACTTCGATTGCCTCGTCGCCGAAAAGGACCACGTCGATCGAGTCCTTCGGATACTTCGTCAGGATCAGCTCGGTCAGCGCGAGCGCCACTTTCTTCGCCGGCGTGATCCGGTCCTCGCCGTAGAGGATCATCGAGTGCGAGATGTCGATCATCACGACGGTCGCGCAGTTTGAGTCGTGCTCCGTCTCGAAGACCTCGAGGTCATCCTCGGTGATGCCGATCTCGCCGAATGGGTCGCCCGATTTCATCGCGTTCTGCAGCGTGCGGACGCCGTCGAGGCTCATCGGGTCGTCGCCGAACTTCCAGGGGCGCGTCTCGGTGAGCCGCTCGCTCCCCTGCCCCTCCGAGGCGATGGAGTGATAGCCGGCGCCACCTTTGCGCAGCCCACCGAAGATCTGGTCGAGCGCGTCGCGGCGGATCTGCCGTTCCCCTCCCGCCGCGAGCACGAAGTTTCCGTCGCCGTCCTCGCCGATCAGGTTCTCGTCGACCATGCGCGCGAAGAACTCGTCGAGGTCGATTCCCGCGTCGATGTAGCCGCGCCGCTGAAGCTCGCGCATCCACTCCATCGCCTCGTCCACGTCGCCGCTCGTCTGGAGCAGCAGGTGATTGAAGAGACGGCGAAGCCCCAACTCCGACAGGAGCTGCCGGATCAGGTCGGGATCGAGATAGCCGTAGCGGAGTCGCAACTACTTCCTGAGCTTCTTGAGCCACCCGTCGATCGTCGGGTTGTTCGGGAGCTTGTCCTTGGCCCCGTCGAGCGTGATGATCGCGTCCTCTGCTCGCTCCAGGACGAGCAGGATCTGCACCTTCAGCTCGACCAGCTTCTGGTATAGGCCGAGGTCGGCGATCGCCTGCGAGTCGAGGAGCGTGATGCCGCGGGAGACGAACTTCAGCGCCGTCTCGGGCTTCGACGCGTTGAGCGCGTCGGCGGCGAAGCGGTGAAGCAGCGGCGGCGAGTCTCCAAGATGGCTCTTCGCCTCGGCGTACTGCCGCAGCGCCTCGACCGCGAGCGCCGCCGCGTCGGGAAACCACCCGTCGCGCACGATGCGGTCCATCTGTCGTTGCAGGCCAGGCTCGATCTCGATCGTCAGCTTTGCCATGACTACCTGATTGTACGCAGAATATTGAACTTCATGAGTTCCGTGAAGGTGATCGTCGAGTCGAGGTCCTCCCGGCTGAGCCGCAGCGCCTGGTGGAGAGCCTCGAGAACCATCTCCATCGCGAAACCGAGCTCGGCGTCCGACGCCGGTTTCGCATGTCGCCTCGCCACATCGGCGAGCATCGGGACGCGCTGCAGCTCGGCGAAGTACTCTGCGAACGGCTGCTCGTCCGAGAGCGTGATCCTGTTGCCGGACATGAACCAGGCGACGATCGCCTCGTAGTCGGGATCGCCTTCCCCTCGCGGCGTTTCGAGCTCTTCCGCTCTCTGCTTCTTCTTCCGCCGGACTCCCTCGTCGTCACGCATCTCGGGGTCGATCTCGCCATAGCCGCGCCGCCCGCGTTCGGCTGCCGCGCCTCTCCCCGCGCGCTCCACGGGAGGAAACGTCTTCTCGAAAAGCTTCGTCACGGCGTCACCCACGAGCTTTCGCGCAACGACTTCCGAGCCTTGCTGCTCCCCTTCGTAGACCATCTCGACCTTGCCGGTGATCGCCGGAAGCACCATCGCGAGGTCGGCCAGGCGCGGATAGACCTCGCGGTCGCCGGTCGTGATCGCGCGCCGCTCGAGGTTCGAGCAGAGGATCTCGATCGCCGAGATCGGCATGCGCGCGGAGACGCCCGACGACTGATCGACGAGCTCCGAGTCGCGCGCGGAGAAGGCAATCTGCTCGACGAGCTCGCGAATGTGCTCGGGGATCACGATCCGCGAGGCCACGCCGCCGCGATCGAGCCACGCTTCCTGTCGCGTGATCTCGCGCGCGATGTCGGTCGTCTTCGGGTAGTGAGTGAGAATCTGCGAGTCGATGCGGTCCTTGAGCGGCGTGATGATGTTGCCGCGGCTCGTGTAGTCCTCCGGGTTGGCGCTGAAGACGAGGACGACGTCGAGTGGAATGCGCACCGGGAATCCGCGGATCTGCAGGTCGCGCTCCTCGAGGATGTTGAGGAGCGACACCTGGATGCGCGGCGCGAGGTCGGGCAGCTCGTTCACCGCGAAGATGCCGCGGTTCGTGCGCGGGATGATGCCAAAGTGGATGACCTCCTCGTCGGCGTACGTGAGGCGCTTGTTTGCCGCCTTGATCGGGTCGATGTCGCCGATCAGGTCGGCGACGGTGACGTCGGGCGTGGCGAGCTTTTCGCGGTAGCGGTCGGCGCGCGGCAGCCATGCGATCGGCGTCTGCTCGCCCCGCTCCTCGACCATCCGGAGGCATCGCCGGCAAATCGGATCGAGCGGCGAGTCGTTGATCTCGCACCCCTCGACGACGGGGATCTCCTCGTCGAGCAGCTGCACGAGCGCGCGGAGCAGCCTCGTCTTCGCCTGGCCGCGGAGGCCGAGGAGGATGATGTCGTGCTTCGCGAGGATCGCGTTCTCGATCGCGGGAACCACGGTGCGGTCGTACCCGAGGATTCCGGGGAAGACCGGCTCGTTCGCGGCAAGGCGTTTCGCGAGATTCTCGCGGAGCTCGTCCTTCACCGAGCGCGCGGTGTAGCCCGTCGCCCGAAGCTCGCCCAGTGTCGCCGGTCTCGTCGTCACGCCTTCTCCTCCTCGTCCGCGGGGTCGCGGTTGAACTGATTCATCGCACGGGAGAGATCGCCGCGCGCGATGACCGCGAGCGCGTCGACGGCGCGGGCGACCGCGCTCTCCACCTTCGGCTCGTCCCCCAACGGAAAGTCGTCGAGCACGTAGTCGGCGAGATCGCGCGCCTCCGCGTAGTCGTCACCCTTCACGCCGAAACGGATGCGCGGGAACTTCTCGCTCCCGAGCTCGGCAACGAGCGATCGCATGCCGTTGTGCGTCCCCGACCCGCCGCCCTGCCGGATCCGCAGCTTTCCGACCGGAAGGTCAATGTCGTCGTAGACGACGATGAGGTCGTCGAGCGATTCGATGTGCGCCTTGACGAGTTTCGATACCGCGCTGCCCGACAGGTTCATGAAGGTCTGCGGCTTCGCGAGCATCACGGTGCGACCCGCGATCTGCCCCTTGCCGACGAACGCGTCGCGCTCGTGGCGATCGATCTCGATCCGGAACTTCCGCGCGAACGCGTCGACCACCATGAAGCCGGCGTTGTGACGGGTGCGTTCGTAGCGGCCGCCCGGATTACCCAGGCCGACGATCAGTTTCATTGTTCGCTCTGTCCGGAAGTCTAGCCGATCGTAACCTCTCCGAGGAGCCGGGAGGCTTCGCCCTTTCCGGGATGGGCGATCTCGGAGGTCAGGACGCGGTGAAGGAGCGGGCGCGCCTTCTTCGTGTCGCCGAGCGACGCGCAAAGCGTGCCGAGCTCGAAAAGGACGTCGACGACGGGCTCGCTCTCAGCGAAATGGTAGGTGGCGAGCGCCTTCTCGAGCTCCGCGGCCGCCTCACGATCGCGCCGCTGGCGCAGTAGCACACGACCGAGCCGTGCGTGCGCGTCGAACGCATCGTACGAATCGGCCGAGGTCACCTCGAGCGCGCGGCGGAAGTAGCGCTCCGCGGCCGCCGCGTCGCCCATGTCGAGCGCAACGATGCCGCAAAAAAGGATCGTGTTCCTGAAGTAGTACGGGTTGAAGAGCGGCTCGGCAGGATCGAAGTAGCGAAGCGCGTCTTCGAGCTTGTGCAGCGCCCGCGCCTTGTCGCCCCGCGCGTGGCGGCTCAGGCCGACGACCGAGATCGCCTGCGCGACGAGGTTGGTGCTCGACGCGAGCTTCGCCGCGCGCTCTGCAAACCGGATCGAGTAGCTCCAGTCGCCCTCCTCGTGCGCGATCTGCGCGATGAGGAGGCACGACCCGTAGTCGACGCGCTCCGGAGTCTCGCCGCCGGCGAGCAGCAGCGTGCTCTCGAACGCGAGACGCGCCTCCTCCCGCTTTCCCGCATGCAGAAACAGAATGCCGCCGAGGTATGCGGCCTCCGCGTCGTCGGCCGGAAGCTTCGTTTCGGCCGCGGCCGCGGCGAGAAGCGCCGCGAGCTTCTCCGCGAGCATGCGAAGGTCAGAGGTCGGATCGACGCTGTAGTTGTGGACGAGAGACAGGCGGATCGCGAGCGTGCGGGCGATCTCGAGCGCCGCGTCGATTCTCGAGCCCTCGAGCCACGCCGCGCGGAAGGCCTCGACGCAGGAGTCGAAGACTCCCTCGAGCGATGCGTCGAGCGCGCGGCGCGACGCGTCGTCGAGTGCGTCACTCGCCGTATGGAGCCGCCGCACCGCTTCGTCGCGCGCGGCGAGCGCCTTCGCGAGCCTCCCTTTCGGCGGGCGCGCGCTCCCGGTCGGACTCATGCCCCGCGACGCCCCCTCTGCTGCGTTCGGCCGCGACGCTTTTCGACCTCGACACCGCCAGCCTGAACGAGACGGAACTCGATCTGCCGCCGGTCCTCGTCGATGCTCCTCACCTGCACGGTGACCGCGTCGCCGAGCCGGAACTCGCGCGCGCTCGACTGGCCGCGCAGGCGATGCTCCCGCTCGGCGTAGAGCCAGTAGTCACCGCCGATCGACGCGATCGGCACGAGCCCCTGCACAAAGTACTCGTCGAGCTCCACGAAAAGCCCGAACGGCACGACGCCGGCGATGCGTCCCGAGTACGCGTTGCCGATCTTGTCGCGTATGAAGATGACTTTCTTCCACTCGAGCACCTCGCGCTCGGCCTCCTCCGCGCGCCGCTCCCGCTCGCTCGCCTGCCTGGCCACGAGCGGGTCGGATGCCGCCGCCCGCTCGAGCCTCTCGCCCTGCATCGCGCCCTGCTCGAGCAGCGCGTTGAGGCGGCGATGGACGACGAGATCGGGGTAGCGCCTGATCGGCGAGGTGAAGTGGCAGTAGTGCTCCAGCGCCAGCGCGAAGTGCCCGGTGTTCTCCTCCGAGTAGATCGCGCGCGTCATCGAGCGGAGGATCAGCTCGTGGATGAAGCGCTCCTCTGGGCGTCCTTTCGCGTCGTCGAGCAGCCGCTGGAGGTCGGCGGGACGGAGCGCCTCCGGGTCGCCCCGGAACTTCAGGCCGAACTCGCCGACGAGCTCCTTGAGGTCGTGCATCCGCTGTTCGTCGGGCGGCGCGTGGACGCGGTACATCCCGGGCTGCGGAGCGAACACGAGCGTTCGGGCGACGACTTCGTTCGCCGCGAGCATGAACTCTTCGATGAGTCGGTGCGCCACGTTGCGCTCGCTCGCCTGGATCGCCTCGATCTCCCCCGCTTCGGTCAACAGCACCTCGCTCTGCGGAAGGTCGAAGTCGATCGAGCCGCGCGAATTGCGTCGGGCGTTGAGGATCTCGAACAGCTGGCGCATCCGGTCGATCGCAGGAAGAATGGCGTCGTAACGCTCCCGGAGGCGGCCTAACTCAGCGGGCTCGGCGTCGCCGGTGATCAGCGTGTTGACGTCGGTGTAGGTCATCCGCTCGCGCGTGCGGATCACCGAGCGGAAGAGCTTCTGGCCGACGAACCTCCCGCTCGGGTCGATCTCCATCATCGCCGAGACGGTGAGCCGGTCGACGCGCGGGTTGAGCGAGCAGATTCCGTTCGACAGGTGCTCGGGGAGCATCGGGACGGCGCGGCCTGGGAAATAGACGGACGTCCCGCGCTCGAACGCCTCGCGATCGATCGGCGAGCCCTCGGTGACGTAGTGCGAGACGTCGGCGATGTGGACCCCGAGCTCGAAGTTTCCGTTAGGCAGACGGATCACCTCGACCGCGTCGTCGAAGTCCTTCGCCGTCTCGCCGTCGATCGTGACGATCGTCCGCTCGCGCAGATCGACGCGCCGCGCGACCTCGTCGGGCGCCACCTCGAGCGGAATCGCCTCAGCGGCGTCGGTGACGTCGTCGGGAAAGGCGTGAGGGATGTGATACTTGCGAAGAACGACTTCGATGTCGACGCCCGGCTCGCCGAGCATTCCGAGCGTCTCGACGATCCGGCCTGCCGGACCGCCGCCGCGGTCCCCGTAGCGCGTGATCTCGACGTTCACCATCTCGCCGTCGCGCGCCGGGATGCTCGCATCGACGTCGATGATGATGTCGCTGTCGAGCCGAACGTCGAACGGCCGGACGAACGGATGCTCGACGAAATGAAACCGCCCCACGACGAGCTGGTGCTCGCGGCGCAGGATGCGGACCACTTCGCCTTCAACGCGATCGCGCCCGCGCCCTTTCTTCTTCTGCAGCGTCGAACGGTCGGCGCGGACGAGCACGAAATCGCCGTTCATCGCGCCGCGGAGGCCGTTGCGCGAGATCGCGACGTCGGGGGTGTCGCCGCCGCCGACGCGCACGGTCGCGCTTCCGTCGGAACGCGCGCGGAGGACTCCCGCGACGAACGGCGTGTACTCGAGAAGGGAGTAGTGCTTGCCGCGCACCGCGACGACGACGCCGTCGCGCTCCAGTTGCTCGAGACGCTTCCTCACGTCGTCGACCGTGAAGGGAAGCTCACCCTCGTGAGAGTCGGAGAGCCTCGTGAAGATGTCGGCGGGCGAGAGAACTCGCGAGCCCTTTCGCGCCAGGAGCGACTTGATCTGCTGTGCGGGGTCGGTCATCGGCGTTGGCGCCCCGACTCGCGGTCAGGAAACGGTGCGCTCAGTCTTTCCTGCCGGCGTCGTTCCCGCCCGAGCGGGCGCGCGAGGCGACACCACGCTTCGACGACGAGCGCCGCGGCCGGAGGGTCGCAACGTATCCGCTGAGCATCGCCTGACTCCGCAGCTTGTTGTGCAGAGTGTTCCTGTGCACGCCGAGAACCACGGACGCCTTCGTGACGTTTCCGCGGTTCTCCTTCATCGCAGCGACGATGTACTTCGCTTCGAACGCTTCGACTGCCTGCTCCAGGGTGATGCCGCTCGAGATGAGCTCGCGAATGATCTGATTCAACCGGTCGTCGATCGTGGACATTGATTCCTCGGTACTGATGAGAAGCGAGCGGGAATTCTACTACCTGCGCGTCGCATGGGAAGCCTTGACTTTTGGGGGGACGAACCGCTACGCGCTTTTGCGGCGACGGCGGCGAAAAATCGTGATAACGGCGATGGCGACGCCGGTCACGGAAAGCAGCGCGCCGATGGCAAGCGAGCGCGGCGCATAGCGCCATTCCACCGTGTGGCGGCCGACGGGAACGGCGACGCCGCGGAAGAGCCCGTCGACGAGAAGAGGCTGAGCCTCAGCGCCATCGACCGCTACGCTCCAGCCCGGGGCATCGCGCTGCGATACGACCGCCACTCCGCCGCGAGGCGACTCGACGTCCGCGCGAAGCGAGCTCCACGTCGTCGCGACGACGCGCGTTCGGCCGACTGTGCCATCGACAGCGTCGCTCGGCCGCGCAGGCGCGTTCCCGGTGACGACGATCTGTTTCGCCGCGCTCCACGACTCGCTGAAGAGCGATTCGAATGCAGCTGCGCGATCGCCCTGCGACACGTGGTTCTCCCAGATCGTCACCGGAGAGAGCGCCGCGGCGCGCTCGTAAACACGCACGCCGTCGGTCGCGCCGATCTCGCGATAGCCGGGGACGTCGATGCGACGCGTCGTGAGCAGGTAGCCCGCTCCCAGGAAATCGAGGATGTCGATCCTCGGACGCGCGAGCGCGTAGTCGAGCAGCCGCTCATAGCGCGCGTCGATGACCGGAGCCGCCGTCATCGCGTCGTATTGCGAGTTGCGGAGGTTCAGGTAACCGCCGAGCCATGCTCCGCGACTCGCACTGCTCGCGACGGCGCCGGAGCGACGATCGAGCTGCTCGAGGCGGACGACTTTTCGCTCCCTGGAGAGAAGCGAATCGTGCGGCATCACCGAGAGAGGGAGCGGCTGCGACTTCAGGAGGAATTGCGACGAATGCATCGAGTCGGCACAGACCGCGAGCGCGAGAAGCGGCAACGCCCAGGCACGCGTCGGCTTCGCGACGACGACGACGGCAATCGCGACGACCCATGCGCCGAGCAGCAGCGCCGCGTTCCACCGCGCTCCGAAGGCAAGCAGCAGCGGCAGCAATGCCGCGATCGCGATCACGGCGGCTCCCCACGGCGCTTCCTCCTTCGTGCATTCGAGAAGCCGGTCGAGACAGATGGTGCCCAGCGCCACGAGTGCCAGCACCCCGAAGAGCGCGAACTTCACCGGGTACCGGTTCACCTCGAGACCGAGCATGAGATAGACCCGCTCGGTCACCGCGAGGCTCGACCCCGCGGAGATGAACGCGGATACCGCGAACAGAATGAGCCAGCCGCCGCAGGCGCGCCGCGGCACCCGTTCGCGCCTCCACAAGAGCGGGAGGACGATCGGGAGAAGCGCGATCACCGGAACGACGTAGAGCGAAGGAAGGAATCGCTGCGATGTGAGCGTGACCGACGCGGCACCCGGAGCGAACGGAGACAGCGGAATGCGAAGCCAGTCGAGAGGCGCCATCGATTGCGCGAGTGCCGACGCCCGGTCGAGTCCGTTCGCCCGGTCGCTCCCCTGCAGGCTCTCGACGAACGGCAACAACTGCGCCGCCGTCAAAAGGAACGCCAGCGCGGCGACGAGCGACACGGGTCGCAGCGACGCGCGCCGTTCACGCGCGAGTCTCGCCGACGCATAAAGCAGGGCTCCTACCGCGGCGAGCAGCGGCTCCCCGCCGAGAAAGCAGAGCGCGATCGTCACCGCATCGCGGACGATCGACCCGGAGGCTCGCGGCTCGAGAGCGAACGCGAGGAGAAGGGGTATCCACGCGAGCGTCGCCAGCACGGTCGACAGCTCGAGAAGCGAGAGGATCGGCCCCGACAGCAGAAGCGCGCACGCCGAGAGTGTCGCGACGCCGTCGCCCGTCCATCGAAGCATCAACCTGCGCCACCCGATGCCGGCGATCGCGAGATGAAGCGCGAGGAAGATCGCGTAGCCGGTCTTGAACGGAAGCAGCGCCATCAGCCAGGCGGGAGGGTAGAAGACTCCCGTCTGCGGATTCGCGAGCCACGGCTCGCCTGAGCCGCTCAGCGAGTTCCAGAGCGGGAGCTCGAGGCCGCGGAGCGCGCCCGCGGTCGCCTCGCGCATCGGAACGAAGTAGTCGCGGTGGTCGCGGAAGTCGGGGACCTCGCCCCGGACGAGCATCGGCAGGAAAGGTGCGAGCGCGGCGAGCGCGATGAACGCCACGCGCCACGCCCCACGCTTCATGCCGGCTTCCGGGCGCAGAAGTCGCTCACGATCTGGCGCGTCAGCGCCACGCCTTCGAGGAAGAAGCGGACCCGGATTCTCTCGTCGACGCCGTGCACCGTCGCACCGTCGTAGTAGTTGATCTTGAAGGGGGAGAAGCCGTAGGCAACGATCCCGCGCCGCCTGAAATAGCGACTGTCAGTCGTGCCCGCGGTCACCATCGGGCCGACCTTCGAGTTAGGCGCGGCCTTGAGCAGAGCCCGGTTGAGCGTCTTGTACAGCTCCGTATCGACCGGCGACGCCGGCGCAGTCGGACCGCTGAGAAGCACGTCGATCTCGGCAAGAGATCCGACGACCTGCTGGACCTGCGACAGCAGGAGCGACGGGTCGCTGCCCGGGATCAGGCGAATGTCGACGTCGGCGGTCGCGATGTCGGGAACCGAATTGGTGGAGGTTCCAGCTTCGAGCTTCGTCAGCGCCAGCGTGTCGCGCAGCAGGAGCTGCAGTCCATACGGGAGCTCGGCGATCTGCGGCGTGCCGACGAAGCGCCGCGTATCAGCGAGGATCTGGCCCCGCTTTCCCGGCTTCGTAGGCGCGACCGCCTTGAAGAACGCTTCGACCGAAGGGTGAAGCTCGGTGCGCATCGGAATCTGACTCACCGCGTGGGCAGCGTCGATGAGCTTCTTGGTCGCTCCCCCGTCGGCTGGCGGTGTCGCCCCGTGGCCTCCCTCCCCCTTCGCGGTCAGGCGCAACCAGAGAGGAACCTTCTGGTCGACTTCGATTCCCCAGAAGTCGACGCGGTCGACGACGGTGACGTTCGCGCCTCCCTCGTTCAGCACGAAGCCGACGCCATCGAAGAGGCGGGGTTGCTTCTCCAGCAACTCCTCGAGCCCCTCTCGTCCGCCCATCTCCTCGTCGGCCACGGCGAGGAAAATGATGTCCCGATCGAGGGGAACGGCACGGCGCTTGAGGTCGATCATCGCCATCAGGTGCGCGATCCCGAGAGACTTGATGTCGAGCGCTCCGCGTCCCCAGATGTAACCGTTCGCCTTCTCTCCGGAGAATGGAGGAACACTCCACTCCTTCGCCGCGGTGGGTACGACGTCGATATGGTGGAGGAGAAGGAGCGCGGGGTTCCGCGTGCCGGAGTCGAGACGGGCCCAGACCGACTTCCTCGGTCCGTCGGGGCCGACGAGCTTCGCGTCGATCCCTTCCTTGATCAGCAGGTCTCGGAGAAACTCCGCACCGGCAGTCTCATTCCCGGGAGGATTCGAGGTGTCGATCTTCAGATATTCGATGAGGTTCGACTGGGCTTCCTTGTCGAACGGCGACTCAGTGACAGCTTCCGCTTCGCGACAGTTCTGCGCGAAGGCGAGCACGAGAAGGGCGAGGGCAATGGCGGAAACGGGGCGCATTTCGCGCAGAGTATAGCGAATGACCCGGGGGCGTGATGCCACTGCCGGCTCGAAGGGCTGCGCGGCACGCCCGGTGGTGTCGCGGCCGTCAGCGCGTGTCGCCGCAGGCGGACGGCCGGGCGTTGCAACTCGGCTCACGGCGCACCACGACGAGGATGCTCCGCAAGGGGTGTCGTCGCTTCGTTGATTTGAGGGAAACACTCCCGAGCTCGCAGCATGGGAGCCGGGCTCATAAGCGGAGTAGCGCTCACTTCCCCGGGAGCTGAACACCGTCGGGAACGACGAGGAACGTCCCGTTACCGTAGACGATGTCGCATTCGTAAAACGACGTCCGGAGAGTCGTGTAAGGAGTCGATTCGAACTGCTTGTCCTTGCCCGCGGAACGGATGTAGTAGGCGTAGTTATTCGTCCAGTACTCGAGGTCGGCCCCCCACGCGTCACGCTTCGGAACTTCGCGGAGGTAAGTCGGAGCGAGCATCGCCGCCATCGTGTCGAAGGGGACGATCGCGCAGTCGCCGAACTCGATCGGGTCGTTCTGGCCAGCGGGAAGATAACCCGCGGTATCGACGTGCCGCGATTCCCACGCCATCGCGACGCTGCGAATGTCGGCCATTGTCCGCTTCTGGCGCGAGCGCTGCATCGCCATCATGAGATTCGGAATCGCGATGGCGGCAAGGACACCGATGATCGCCACGACAATCAACAATTCGATCAGCGTGAACCCCGATTCGTTGCCGCGACGATTCATCTCATTCCCTTCATTGCGAGGAAGGGGCGCCCGAGGGCGCCCCTTCACAAAATTCACGATGAAGCCGCGGCCAACTACTGCGACTTGCTCTGCTGGACGCCTTCCGGATACGCGACGAACGCGCCCATCGAGTAAACGATGTCGCACTCGAACACGTTACGCGGACCAGCGGAGTAGGACGTCACGCTGTCTTCCTTGTTGTCTTTGCCACGCGAGCGAATGGCATATTCCTGGCCGGCCTGCGCGGTGACGTCATCGACCGCGTAGTCGAACCCGTAGTTCCAGCCGTCGTTCTTCGGCGTGTTGCGGATGTACGTCGGCGAGAGATGGACCGAAAGGCTGTCGTACGTGTACGTCTTGAAGCAGCCCCAGGTCAGTGTGCTCACGGTCGACGCGGCGCCAGCCGCCGTGTACGCGTTGTAGTCAGTCGCATACGCTTCCCAAGCCGTCGCAACCGAGCGGATGTCCGCCATCGTCCGCTTCTGCTTCGACCGCTGCATGGCGGTGAGCAGGTTCGGAATTGCGATCGCGGCCAGAATGCCGATGATCGCGACGACGATCAGGAGCTCAATGAGCGTGAAACCCTTCTGATTACGAGAAATTTTCATCATATGTATCCTTTCCTCCTGTTGTGGTTGGATTCCGCCTTGAGGTTACTCAAGAAGCGTACCAATGAACGAAAGAAGCTAAACCATTGAGCAATAATATCTTAACCACGTTCACTCGGAGAGCCGCGACGACGGCCTGACATTTATTGTCAGCGCTCGCAGCCAATTACTGTTCGGCTGCGAATCGCCGGACCAGACGCCTCGTCAGGTTTACGCCGTCCACGAACCAGTCCAGGCGCACCCTCTCGTCCACCCCATGAATCCCCCACGTATGGTAGAGGCTCACCGGGTACGGGCAGAATCCATACGCCCGGATTCCCAACGGCCGAAGGTATCGCGAGTCGTTGGAGGAGAACGGCAGGATGATCGGCCCCACGAAAACCTTCGCGCCGTACTCATGGACCACCTCCTCCCGAATCAACTCGAAAAGCCGAGTGTCGGTCGGGGTGATCGGGGACGGACCCTGGACGCTGACGACGTCGATTGCGACTCCGTACGGCTCGACGAGCTTGCTGACGTGCATGATCGAATCGTCCGGCTGGACATCCGGAAGATTGTTCATCGTCACATCCATCATGAATCCCCCTTCGGGGTCGGGCATCACGCCTTCGAGACTCGCGGCGGAAATGAGCAGCGAGCGATAGACGGGCTGAAGGCGGTAAAAGTCGCCGTTGGAAATCGTCTTCTGCACGTCGCTCAGCAGCTCCCGATCGGCGATCCGATACTGCGCCGTATTCCGCAGGATGGCCGGGACCTCCGGGAGAATCTCGTCCGGATCGCGTGGATTCTGCAATGGCAGCAGGGCAGTGCGCGCGAGCTCGAGCGGCCTTCGCGCTTTCGCGCGGACTCTGAGCTTGACCAGCTGGCGGGTGCCCACTTCGATTCCAAAGTAGCTCGGCACTTCCTTCAAGGTCTCGCTGATCCCTCCCTCGTTGAGGGCGAACGCGACGCCTTCGAACACGTCGGGGCGGTGCTCGAGCAGCCAGGCGACGCCGAGCTTTCCACCTTCTTCCTCGTCGGCCACGGCAAGAAAGACCACGTCCCGCTCCGGTTGTGCGCCCGTTGCCGCAAGCTCGGCAAACGCGAGCAGCTGGCTGATGCCGAACGACTTCATGTCGAGCGCACCTCGGCCATAGAGCATGTTCAGCTTCGTCTTCGCGGCGAAGGGAGGCTCGGACCATCCTCGCGGATCCGCCGGAACGACGTCGATATGGTGCAGCAGGAGCAGTCCACCGCCAGGGTTCTTCCCCCGAATCCGCGCGTAAACGTTGGCACGCCCGGGTGCCGACTCGATCAATTCCGCGGTGACACCTCGACGCGCGAGCTCGCGCACGAGAAACCGCGCGCCTTCGAGCTCGTTGCCGGGAGGGTTCGACGTGTCGATCCGGATGTACTCCTGGAGCAGGACGATCTCAGGGGTGATGATCTCCTTCCGCGGGATGTAGGTCGAATCCTCGAGGGGCCTCGATATCCGCCATGCGTTGACGAGAAGCGCGACGAACACGACGATCGCAAGTGCGACGATCAGACGGAACGACGAAGACCACTTCTTCACGACACTCATCTGGGAGAACCTCCGCCAACGGCGCGTCCGCCGCTGCGGCTCGCAACGAATGCGAGCGCGAGAAGCGTCACCAGTGTCAAAGCCCCACCGACCGCGATCATCGGATTCCTGTACGTGAGCTCCACGCGATGCCTGCCGTTCGCAACCGCGATCCCCTGGAACGCTACGTTCGTCGGCACGATCGGAACCGGTTTGCCGTCGATCGTCGCACGCCAGTACTTGTGGTGCGTCGACGAGAGAACCAGGAAAGAGTCGCCGTCCGCGACGACGTCCAGCAGCGTCCTGTTCGCCCACTCGCGCGCCGACAGGATCGTTCCCCCGGCAACCGGGCGCGCACCCTTCTCGACAAACGCAGTGCGCGGGTCCCACTGTCGCGCCACCAGCATGTCCGCAAGCCGGGCGTTATCGGCCGCGTCAATCATTTGTGACGCGAAGAAATAGCGCGGGAATCGCCGGATCGAGTCGACCCTGACCGGCTCGATCAGGTCCCAGTTCTCGCCGATCCTTTTCAGCTCCGTCGCCGAATCGCGAAATGTGAGCACGGTACCCGACCCGTACCAGGGGCCGACGACGAGCATCCAATCACCAACACCGCGCATCGAGAGCGTATCGATGATCTCGAGCACTTCACGGGAAGGTATCAACTGAGTCTCGTCGACGTCGTACTCGATGCAGCTCGCGATTCCCCATAACGCGGGCGTATAGGGCCAGAGCCCGTTTCTGAGCGTCCAGTAGGCCCGGACCGACTGAAAGTACTGTTTCGCCTCCGGCGATTTCGACTGGAGCGCGGCGACGTTGGCCAGCCTCGAGCCTCGAAGGTCGAGCGACTTCACGAGCGCAGGAGGCGTGTCGAAGAACGCCCGGTCGATCCGGGGGTTGACCTGGTTTCCGAGAGGCGCGAGGTCGGCGACGAGGAACAACACGAAGAGCGCGACCGCCTTCCGTCCCGTGTCGCGCACGAGCACGCGGAACACGAACGCGAACGCGGCTCCCCGGACCGCCGACACGAGCCACTGCGTGCGCGCGATCGATGCCGCGCTCCTGTCGACGCCGCGCCAGAAGGCCACGAACCAGTCGGTGTAGCCCGGCTGCAGGCAGAGCAGGAACACGCACGTCGCGATCGCGCTCGAGACTGCGCAGAACCACGCTGCCTTCCGCGCCAGCGCGCCGTCTCCTCGGAGGATCGCATCGAGGACGATCGCGCCGTACGTAAGCAGCGCGAACGAGGCGACCAGCATGAACTTCTCCGGATAGCGGATCGATGGCAGGAGTCCCGCGCCGTACAGGAGCGAGAGAAGCGGCGTGTGCGATCCGAACGACAGCACGATCGCGGGCACGGTCACGAGCGTGGTTAGGCCGCGCCCGGCGATCCGCCCCATGAATCCCGCCGCGACGAGCGCCACGATCGCGATGGAAAGATAGATGCTGTAGAGGAACGGACCTCCCGACTCGATACCGAACCGGTGCTGTCCCCAGTAGAGCGGGCCAAGCCCTTCGGGCGACCCGAAGAGATTGGGAAAGACCTCCTCGAACAGCCGCACCGGCGCGAAGCTCCACCGCGAGACGACCCAGAACTCGAACCCGCGCCCGCGGACCGAGTCGCGTGCATGGTCCATCGCCGGCAGAAACTGGACCGCGGCCACTGCGATACCGGCAGCGACGAGCCCGAACGATCGCGCGAGGCCCGCCGCCGCGCCCCGCCACGCGCCACGGCTCCGGCCGACGCTCGCCGCATACAGCCCGATGACACCCCATGTCTGCAGAAGAGTCACCGGCTCGCAGACCATCGCCTGCATTCCCGCGAAGACTGCCGCCGCCGCGAAGTCCCTCCCTCGGAGCTCGAGAACCCATCGTCGCGCGTACATCGCGACCCATGGCGCCCAGCTGATGCTGAAGAGGAAGGGAAGGAGGTTCATCGTCGAGACGTAGGGGCCGCAAAGCGCGAACGCGGCCGCTCCCGCGACGCTCGCCGGAATTCCCAACTCGATCGAGCGGAGGAAGCGGTACGCCCCGAGCACCGCGATGAAGACGTGGGCAACGATGTGAAGCCGGAATCCGTAGTTGTAGTCTGGAAGGAAGGTGAGCCACTGCGGCGGGTAGAAGACCTCGTACGCCGGGTTCGCCGCGAGCGGCTGTCCCGCGGAATAGAGCCGGTTCCAGTACGGGAAGTCGCCGCCGAGAATCACCTCGCGGACCACCCACTTCATCGGATAGTGGTAGGTCGTCAGATCGCGACTGAAGAAGTTGGCGCCGAGAAAGAGGACGTCCGCGTAAAGAAGCGCGACGAGGAACACCAGGAAACCCATCGCTCGCAGGTCGTCCCGCCGCTCGGTCGTGAAGTAGGTCGCTTCCCCCATGAGCGCCGGATTCTACCGTATCGCTTCGCGCCGCCCGCGACTGAGCACCGCGATGGTTGCGAGGCAGAGAATCGCCACCAGGCTGATCTCGGCGCCCACGATCAGCACACGGTTCCGATACTCGAGAACGACGCGATGACGGCCCGGAGGCAGCGGCACGCCGCTGAAGCCGGCATTCACCGTGACGACGCGCACCGGACTCCCGTCGACGCTCGCGCGCCAGTGCCGGTCGGGCGTCACGCTGAGCACGAGCAGCGCTCGTCCCGACGCCTCCGTTTCGACCGCAATCGAGCGCGCGCTCTCCCGCCAGGAGATCACGCTGCCGTTCGCGGCAGTGACCGGCGCCGGCCCCTGGACGAACGCCGCGCGCGGGCCCGGATCTGAGGCGATCAGCGAGCGCTGCATCTCTCTCGCGTCACGCACGCGAATCACCCGGTCGGCGAAATAGTACCTCTCGCCTCTTCCGGGTGAGTTGAGTGCCACAGGGTCGATCGCTTCGCCGGCTCCGCCCTTCGAAACCGCAGTTGCATAGTCGCGGAAGTGCGTCGAATAGCGAGCTCCCGCCATCGCCATCAGCGTCGCGTCTCGTGCGTCGCCGACCGCGTTTCGCACGCCCCATACCGTCTCGACGAACCGTTTCGCGGGGAGCAGGTTCGTCCGGTCGTAATCGATTTCGGCTGCGTAGCGGAATCCCCACGCGGCCGAGAGCGTCGGCGCAAGCCCGTTCCTCAAGCTCCAGTACGTCCCCTGCCCCGTCGTCGAAAACTTCCGGCCGTTTTCGCTGCGGCCGAAGGTGTCGTACCAGTCGGCGAGCGGAAAGATCCGGTACGCGTTTCGATCGCCGTCGAGCCTCGCCGCCGTCGGCGGCTCGTCGAAATATCGCGCATCGATCGACGGCGCGACCGCGCGGCCCGCCACTGCCAGATCGATGAACGCGCTCGTGATCGCGATCGCGACCCACGCCCTGCCTGCGCGGCCGCGCGCGGCCGCGATGCAGAGCGCCAGCACGACAGCTGCGCGAATCGAGTTCGCCACCCAATCGGCGCGCGCGTCCGCCACGATCCGCGCCACCGCGCTGTCGCTCCCTATGCCGGTCAGCGAACGCACGAGCTCCGGTCCCTGCCCCAAGCCGAAGAACACGACGGCCCCGAGCGACGCGGCGAGGCAGAGCGCGGCGGCGACCGCGGCGCTCCGGCCGATGCGCCGGGGATCGTCGAGAAGCGCGTCGAACGCCTTCGCCTGGTAGACCATCAGCGCGAGAAGCCCCATGATCGCGAACTTTTCCGCATACCTGAATGACGACGCGAGCCCGGCATCGTAGAAAAAGCGAAGCAACGGCGTGTGGTCGCCGAGCGCGAGGACGAACGAGAGCGCCAGCACCACGAGCAGCAGTCCCGTGCCCGGAAGCCGAGCCCGGACGCCCGCCGCGGCGAGACAGCAGCCTAACATACCGGCATAGATGCTGAAGAGGAACGGCAGGGGGCGCGGCGAGTAAAGCACCGACCCGAGGTACGCGGTCTCGTCGTCACGCCAGACGCGGCCGAACAGCCCGGGGATCGCCACTTCCGCCGGCCTGATCGCCGGCATGCTCCAGCTGCTCACCGTCTTGTAGGAGAACGGTTCGGCGCGGACCGAGTCGCCAACGTGGCCGATTGCGGGAAGCAACTGCACCGCTCCGACCGCGAGCGCGGCCGCCAGCAGCACCGCGACGCGAGGCGCGATCCGTCCCGCGGCGTCGCGCTTCCTCTCCGCGCTCGCAACACGGTGCAAGCCGTAAAGACCCACGAGAAGCCAGACCTGCACGAGTGTCGTCGGCTCGGCCGTCAGGAGCTGCAACCCGAGAAAGAGCGCGGCGAGCGCCATGTCGCCCCACCCTCCCGAGGTCAGCCATCGCCGTACGTGGAGAAAGGCCCACGGGAGCCACGTCAGAAGAAAGAGGTAGGGCAGCAGGTTGAGCAGCGACGCCGTCAGACCGCCAAACGCGAAGGTGATCGCGCCAAACAGGCTCGACGACTCCCGGAGCCCCATCGATCGAAGGAACTTGTAGGCGCCCCACGCGCCGACGACGACGTGGAAGACGATCAGCAGCTGAAACGCGAAGGCGTAGTCAGGCAGCAGCAGGAGCAGGTGCGGCGGATAGAACACCGCGTACTCGGGGTTTGCCGCCATCGGCTGGCCCGCCGAGTAGGCGTGATTCCAGAGTGGAAGGTCGCCCGCGAGCCAGCAGTCGCGAAGCAGCTTCTTCGTCGGGTAGTAGTAGCTCGCAACGTCGCGGATGAAGAGTCGCTTACCGAAGAAGAGAACGTCCGCGAAGAACACCGCAGTCAGCACCGCGATGAATGCGAATGCGCGGGCCGTCTTCCGGCCTTCGTCCCCGGTTTCGGAGGTCACGGCCTGAATTCTACGGTAGCGCGGCGTTTTCGCGGCAGCGCCGCGGCGGCGAGCAGTCCAAGGAGCACAGTGGCCGAGAGCTTGGCGGCGCGCACGACGAGCGTGTTCCGGTACTCGACCTCGACGACGTGACGGCCCGCCGGCACGCGAACTCCCTGGTACGCGACGTTCGCCGCCTCGATCGGAATCGCTCGTCCGTCGAGCCGCGCGGTCCAGTACTTGTGCGGCGTCACGCTCATCACGAGGAACGCATCGCCCGCCGAGTCGACCTCGATCCGGGCGCTGTTCGCCGTCTCCCGCGCCGAGACGACCTGTCCCGTCGCCACCGCTCCAGCTCGCGAGGCGACGTACGCACAGTCACGGCACCAGTCGCCTTTGACGATCTTCCGGACTATCGCGTCGGCATTGCGCGCCTCGATGAGCCGGCTCGCGAAGTAGTAACGCGGAGACGGATCCTGCGGCATGAAGTCGACCGGTTGCGCCTTCTTGAAGTTGCCTTTGACCCTCTTCTTCTCGGCGTCGAACGGGCGGTACTGCACGACCCAGGCGACATTCGACATCGATCCGAAGACCTCGCGCCAGTTCTTCACACCGGCGTCGCGCACGCGCCACATCGCATCGACGAAGTCGACCGTCGGCAGTAGCGCGGTCTTGTCGTAGTCGCGCTCGAGGACAGTTTCGATGCCCCACGTCGCCGTCGTCATCGGAAAGACGCCGTTCCTCACCACCCAGTAGGCGTCGGATCCGACGCCGAAGTACGAGTTCGACGGCTGGCTTCCCCCATACCAATCGGCCTCGTGAAAGACCCGGTACGGCTCGCCTCCCCGCGGCAGCTCCGCGGCAGCAACGGGCATCGTGAAGAACTTCGCGGGGAAGCGCGGAAGGACACTGAGCCCGATCGGAGCGAGGTCGATGAGCATGAGGACGATCGCTGCCGCATGCCAGGCGATCCGCCGACGCGTCCATCCCACCGCGAGCAGCCCGGCGACGGCAAGACCGCGGAGCGCGGCTAGACCCCACCCTTCCCGCGCGACGCTGATCGCCATCCCGATCCGTTCCTTGCTCGTCATCCCCCAGACCCTCTGCGCGAACATCTCGTACAGCGGCGTGAAGGTCGCCACGAAGAAGATCGCCGCGGCGATCGCCGACGCCGTCGCGAACACTACCGCCGCACGGCGGACCCTCGCGTCGCGCCGCAGGTAACGGTCGAACGCCACCGCGGCGAGCAGGTTGAGAGCGAACAGCCCGACGTAGGCAAATTTCTCCGGATAGCGGATCGACTGCGTCAGCCCGAGGGCGTCGAGCCCGTCGAAGAGCGGCGTATTGCCGCCGAGCGCGATCGGCAGCGTCGCCGCCACCACCAGTCCCGCCAGTGCCAGCCCGCGCACCCGCCCGGCGACCGCGCCGACGATCATCGCCGCGGCGAGCAGTCCGAGATAGATACTGAAGATGAACGGGGACGCCGTGCGGGGATAGAGCGCCGCCCCCCAGTATGTCCCGGGTACATCGAAGAGGTGGCCGAAGATGCTCGGGTAGATCAGCTCGAGCGGGCGTGCGGCCGGCATGCTCCAGGTCGTGACCAGCCCGAGCTCGAACGGCCGCGACCTGACCGAGTCGCCCACGTGGTCGAGCGCAGGAAGCAGCTGGGCCGCGCCTCCCAGAAATCCGAAGAGCCCGATCAGCCCCACGAGAACCACGTTCCGCGCGAGCGTGAGCAGCGGCCGCTCCGCCTTGACCGCACGCCAGAGCCCGTACGCTGCCATCAGCAGCGCCGTCTGCATGATCGACGTCGGCTCGCCGACCAGCCCTTCGATTCCGAGGAAGAACGATGCGAGCGCGAAGTCGCGGATGTTAGGCGCGCGCAGGAATCGACGGGTGAAGAGCAGGATGTACGGTATCCACACGACGCAGAAGAGAATCGGCAGAAGGTTGATCATCGACAGCGAGACGCCGCCGATGGCGAAGACGACCGCCCCGAAGAACGACGCCGCGATGCGCAGCCTCAGCGACCGCAGGAGCAGGTACATCCCGATCGCGGCGATCGGAATGTGGACGATGATGTGGAGCCGGTACCCGAGGTCGTAGTCTGGCAGAAGGATCAGCCATTGCGGCGGGTAGAAGACCTCGTACTCCGGATTCGCGGCGATCGGCTGCCCCGCCGAGTAGTAGCGGTTCCAGAAGGGGAACTCCCCGCCCAGGACGATCTCGCGAAGAATCCGCTTGGTCGGATAGTAGTAGCGCGTCAGGTCGCGCACGTAGAAACGCCCCGACGCGAACAGAACGTCGAGGAACGGGATGAGCACCACGAAGACGAGCAGCGTCAGCGCGGCAGCCTCGATGCGCAGTTTCCTCCGGCTCAAGCGGCGCGGATTGTAACCGGATGCGGGCCGCTGTGCTAACCTTTGCGCGCCCGACCGGGCAGCCTGATATGTCCCCTAAGCGAAACAAGAAAGTCGTGGTCGTGCTGCCGGCCTACAACGCCGAGAAGACTCTGCAGGCGACGCTCGACGACATTCCGCAGGACTGGGTCGACGAAATCCTTCTCGTAGACGACTGCTCGAAGGACGGTACGGTCGCCCTCGCGCAGAAGCTCGGGATCCGGAGCGTCGTACACAAGGTGAACCGCGGTTACGGCGGCAACCAGAAGACCTGCTACCGGACCGCGATGGACGAGCTCGGCGGCGAGATCATGGTCATGGTCCACCCCGACCACCAGTACGACCCGACGATCGTTCCCCACCTCGTCCAGCCGCTCCTGAACGACGAGTGCGACGCGGTCTTCGGCTCGCGCATGCTGGGCGGCAGGCCGATCGAGGGAGGGATGCCGAAGTGGAAATACTTCGCGAACCTCTTCCTCACCGCGGTCGAGAACGCGACCTTCTACGTCTTCCTCTCCGAGTATCACTCCGGATTCCGCGCCTACTCGAAGCGCTACCTCGACTCGGTCAATTTCGAGGCAAACTCCGACAACTTCGTCTTCGACACCGAGATCATCGCGCAGGGCGTCGCTGCCGGGATGAAGTTCCGCGAGGTACCGATCCGGACGCGATACTTCGAGGAGGCGTCGCAGATCAGCTTCTGGCGCAGCGTCCGCTACGGGCTCGAGATCCTCAAGACGATGGTCTACTACAAACTCGACAAGAAGAGGATCTACAAGCACCGGATCTTCCGGCCGAAGGCGGCGGCGGCGAAGACTGCGTAGCACGAATTCAAAGGGCCGGCTCTCGCCGGCCCTCATCGTTTCGCGTGATCGAAAAATCCGAGCGCCACACGCTCCGTGAACGTGAACGCCCCCGGGCCTTCGCCCGGCGTCTACCGATCAATAAATCGGGAACCGCCGACAGAGCTCGAGCACCCGACCCCTCACGCTCTCGATCACCGCGGCGTCACCCTTCGAGTCGAGCACCTCGGCGATCAACCCGCCGATCGTCCGCATTTCGTCTTCGCGCATCCCGCGCGTCGTGACGGCCGGCGTGCCGATGCGGATTCCCGATGCCACCATCGGCTTGTTCTGATCGAACGGAATCGTGTTCTTGTTCACGGTGATCCCGGCGTTCTCGAGCATCTTCTCCCCTTCCTTTCCGGTCACGCCCTTCGAGAAGACGTCGGTGAGGAAGAGGTGGTTGTCGGTGCCGCCCGAGACGATCCGGAAGCCCGCGCCGGCAACCGTCTCGCAAAGGACCTTTGCGTTCTTCACGATCTGCCGCTGATAACCGCGGAACTCTTCGCTCGCCGCTTCCTTGAACGCCACTGCTTTCGCCGCGATCACATGGACGAGCGGCCCTCCCTGGATGCCGGGGAAGACTGATCGGTCGAGGTCCTTCGCGTACTTCTCCTTGCAGAGGATCAGCCCCGAGCGCGGCCCGCGGAGAGTCTTGTGCGTCGTGGTCGTGACGAAGTCGGCAAACGGCACGGGAGAGGGATGCTCGCCCGCGACGACGAGTCCGGCGATGTGCGCGATGTCGGCCATCATCATGGCGCCGCACGAGTCGGCGATCTCGCGGATCCGCTTGAAGTCGATGACCCGGGGATACGCCGACGCGCCACAGATGATCAGCTTCGGCTTCTTCTCCTCCGCAAGCTTCTGCATCTGGTCGTAGTCGATCCGCTCGTCCTCCTGCCGGACGCCGTAGGAGACGACCTGGAAATCGCGCCCGCTGTAAGACAGCGGATGTCCATGAGTCAGATGTCCGCCGTGCGAGAGATCCATCCCCATGATCACGTCGCCGGGCTTGAGTACGGTGAAGTACACGCCCATGTTCGCCTGCGAGCCGGAGTGCGGCTGCACGTTCGCGTGCTCAGCGCCGAAGAGCTGCTTCGCCCGTTCTATCGCGATCGACTCCACGACGTCGGTCGGACCGCACCCTCCGTAATACCGCTTGCCGGGGTAGCCCTCGGCGTACTTGTTCGTGAAGACCGAGCCCGTCGCGGTGAGCACTGCCTTCGACACGTGATTCTCCGAGGCGATCAGCTCGATCGTGTCGTTCTGCCGCTCGCTCTCGGCGCGGATTGCGTCGGCGATATCGGGATCGACCTCGCGCAGGTCGCGCTGAAGCCGGGTGTGTTCGTCGGTGTGCGTTTCGGTTGCGTTCGCCATCGTCGTGTCTCCGTAGCGGCGCATTGTAGCCGAAGGGAATCGTAGCGCCCGCGTCTCGCGGGCAGGCCGGCGGAACGCCGGCGATTTCGGCCGCCGCTACCTTCGGGAGCGAGGACGCTCCCGAGGCTGCCGGCGAGACGCCGGCGCTACGATCACCCGATCCAGCACCTCGATCGCCGTTCCCGCCAGATAGAGCGAGCCGCAGACGAGCGTCGCGGGCCAGCACTCCTCGACCGCGAGCGCGACAGCATCCTCGGGCCGGACGCGAACCGTCACGCGTCGTCGATCGATCGTCGCCAGGTTTGCCAGCTCGCGCGGATCGCAGCCGCGCGCCTTGTCAGGCTTCGTCAGGATGATCCGATCGAAGAGCGGAAAGACGAGCCTCGCGACCGTCTCCCAATCCTTGTCGCGCATGATCCCGAAGACGAGGCATCGGGGCAGGGGGATCATCTCCTCGACGAACGGCACGATGGTCCTGATCGCGTCCTCGTTGTGGCCTCCGTCGACCCAGACCGCGCCATGAGGCAGATCGAATCGCTCGAGCCTTCCCCTCCATGCAGTCTTCGCGACGCCATCGACGATCGCCTTCCGCGTGATCGAGGGAAAACGCGAGCGCAATGCCTCAGCGCCGCGCACTGCGAGTGCCACGTTGTCGCTCTGGTGCACACCGGCGAGCGGGGTGCGCAGGTCGTAACGCCCCGCAGGAGTGACGAGCCGGAACGCGAGCCCGCCCGCGTCCTGCGTCACGCGCGAGACGCGGCTGTCGAGTGCAGTTTCCGCGAGCGCAACTCCTACCTTCGCTGCGCGACGGCGGATCACGCCGAGCGCGCGCGGCTCGCGCACCGAAGTCACCGCCGCACAGCCTCGATGGATCACCCCCGCCTTCTCCGCGGCGATCTTCTCGATCGTGTCGCCGAGGAACTCCTGATGGTCCATCGCGACTGGAGTGATCAGCGCCGCGAGAGGACGAGTCACGTTCGTCGCGTCGAGTCGTCCGCCCATGCCGACCTCGAGCACCGCGACATCGCACTTCACGTTCCGGAAGATGATGAACGCGAGGACCGTGAGCGCTTCGAAGTAAGTCGGCTCGATCGCGCTGAGCTTCGCCGCCACCGATAGCTCGCCGATCGCCTGCAGCAAACCGTCGGCAGACACGTCACGATCACCGATGCGCCAGCGCTCGCGGATATCGACGAGGTGTGGCGAGGTGTAGAGCCCCGTCACGAGCCCGGCAGAGTGAAGAATCGACGCGATCGTCGCCGACGTGGATCCCTTTCCGTTCGTTCCCGCGACGATTACCGTCGGGTAGCGGCGTTGAGGATTTCCTGCAGCGCGAAGTATCGCCCTGACGCGGGCGAGCCCCGGACGGATACCACTTCCCTGGAGCGAGTCGAGCCAGCGCTGCGCTTCGCGCGCGGAGCGGAACGGCGAACCGCCGTCGAGGCGAGACGCTCCCGCCGCTCGGCGGCCGGCGCTCATGCGAGGTGGCGGATCACCTTTGCGATCGTCGCCTTCAGCTCGTGCCGCACCGCGATGATGTCGACCATCCCGTGCTCGAGCAGGAACTCCGAGCGCTGAAAACCCTCGGGGAGTTTCTGCCGGATCGTCTGCTCGATGACGCGCGGTCCGGCAAACCCGATCAGCGCCTTCGGCTCCGCGATGTTCACGTCGCCGAGCATCGCGTACGACGCGGTCACGCCGCCCGTCGTCGGGTTCGTGAGCACCGAGATGTACGGCAACTTGTTGTCGGCCAGCCGCTTGAGCGCTGCCGAGATCTTCGCCATCTGCATCAGGGAGAGGATTCCCTCCTGCATGCGGGCGCCGCCGGAGCACGACACGACGATCAGCGGAATCTTCTTCTCGAGCGCGCGCTCCGCCGCGAGCGTGATCTTCTCGCCGACGACCGAGCCCATCGAGCCGCCCATGAATTCGTACTCCATCGACGCGACGACGACGAGCATCCCCTCCATGCGCCCTTCCGCACAGAGCACCGCGTCACCCGCGCCGACCTTCTGCGTGTAGAGCCTGAGCCGGTCGGGGTAGGGCTTCGTATCCCGGAACTTCAGGGGATCGTTCGACCGGATGCCGGTCGCAAACTCCTCGTACTGCCCATCGTCGAGAAAGAGCTCGAAGCGCTCACGGGCCGTCAGGCGGAAGTGAAAACCGCAACGGGGGCAGACGTTGAGGTTCTGCTCCACCGTCTTCGAGAAGATGATCTCTTTGCACTCGTCGCACTTCGTCCAAAGCCCTTCCGGGATGACGGGACGCTGTCCGGAGGGCAATTTGGGTGTTTTTTCCTTCTTGAACCAGGCCATGATCGGGTGACTCTACGTTGACCCGCGCCCGACGTCAAACGCCTCGGACGTCATTCGAGTCCGACCTCGCGGACCAGCGCCAGAAACCGCGGTTCCCTGCGAATAGCGTCGAATGCCGGCTCGACCTCGAGCTCGACAAGGTGCCAGCTGTGAGCCTCCCGCGCCCGGTCGAGCCAGCGGAACGCCGTTTCGCGGTCGCCCGACGCAGCCGCGATTTTTGCGAGCTGGTATGCGTTCGCCGGATTCGTTTCGAGCGACGCCTCGAGCGTCGCGATCGCCTCGCGAACGCCCGCCCTGTCTCCCTTCATGGCACGGCAGATACCGAGACTGCCGACCGCCTCCGGAGAGCGTCCGCCCGAGAGCTCGACCGCCTTCAGATTCTCGGCGATCGCCTCGTCGAGCCTTCCCATGCCGCGAAGTCCTCTCGCTTTCAGCACGTGAGCGACGGGGAACGACGGGTCCATGTCGATGATCCTGTCGGACTGTTCGACCGTCTCCGGATAGCGCCGGCCATATTCATAGGCGACCGAGACCGCGTTGTTGACGATCGGCGAGAGCGGGTCGAGCTCGACGGCGCGCCGCGCCTCGGCGAGCGACTGTTCGAACTGCAGCCGGTAACCGAGGTGCAGCGAGTACCAGTGATGCACCGTCGGATAGTCGGGCGCGAGCTCGATCGCCCGGTGGAACGATTCTTCGGAACGGCGCCAGTCCCACTCGCAGTGCGCGTAGAGCAGCCCCATCGACGCGTGCGCGTGTGGCAGCGAAGGATCGAGCGCGAGCGCCCTGCGCACCGCCTCGAGCGCGCGCGGGCAGTTCTCGCTCGAAGGGACTCCGGCGTACTGCTCGCGGAGCGCGTGGGAATCGCCCAGCCCGACCCAGGCGAGCGCGAAGGTCGGGTCGAGGTCGAGCGCCGCGTCGAAGTGCTCGATCGCTTTCTGCAAGCCCTCCGCGGTCCGCTTGTTCCAGAAGAAGCGTCCTTTGAGGTACTCGCGATACGCCTCCGGGTTCGTCGTCGCGGGAGCCGCCACGCGCGACTGATCCTCCGCGGAGAGCGATCGCTGCAAGTGGGCGGCGATCTCGCGCGAGATCGTTCCCTGGATCGCGAGCGCGTCGCCCCCGGCGCGGTCGTAGCGGTCGCCCCAGAGCAACGCTCCCGTCGGCACGGAGACGAGCTCCGCGCGGACGATCAGCCGTCCGTCGCGCTGCACGATCTCACCGTCGAGCACGGCGTCGACGCCTAACGCCTTGCCGGCGTCGAGCGCCGTCACACTGCGATCGCGGAACCGGAACACCGTCCCACGCGACATCACCCGGAGACCCGGCAGGCGCGAGAGCGAAAAGATGATCGAGTCGGTCATCCCGTCGGCTAGATAGTCGATCTCCTGGTTCGATCTCACGTTGTGGAACGGCAGCACCGCGATGCTGCCGACGGGTCGCGCCGCCGCAGGGGGTGTTGCGTCGCGCCGCAGGTGAACGACGAGACCGGTCGCGGCGGCGAGCAGGACGAGCGTGACGGCGACCGCGGCGATCCGGCGCTTCGAAGGAGCGCGCATCGCGCCTGCCTTCGGCGCGCTGTGGATCCCTTCCGCCCTGGCGAGCCTCAACGCCTTCGCCACCTCCGCCGCCGACGGATAGCGCCGCCCGGGATCCTTCTCGAGACAGCGGACGACGATCGGAGCGATCCGAGCCGGGATGCGATCGGGAATCTCACCGAGCGTGCCGTACGCGATCTCGTGGATCACCTCGAGCGTTGTCGCACCGCCGAATGGACGCCTTCCGGCGAAGGCCTCGAACGCGATTGCGCCGAACGCGAAGATGTCCGATCGGGCGTCGACCGACGGGCCGATCAGCTGCTCGGGTGACATGTAAGGCGCGGTGCCGACGATCAGCCCTTCCGCCGTCCTGAGCGGCTCGGTCGGTGACGCGGTGTCGATTGGAACACCGCCGGCGGGCTCGCGCAGTTTCGCGAGACCGAAGTCGACGATCTTCGCATAGCCGTCTCGCGCGATCATCACGTTCTCCGGCTTGAGGTCGCGATGAACGATTCCGGCGTCGTGAGCCTTCGCGAGCCCTTCGGCGATCTCGACCAGCCAGTCGACGAGAAGCTCGGGCGGCACGCTCTCGACGAGGCGCTGGCGAAGCGTCATCCCGTCGATCAGCTCCATCGCGATGTACGACGTCGTCGAGAGCGACCCGTCGGCCCGGGGGACCTCGACCTCACCGATGTCGTAGATATGGACGATCGCGGGGTGGTTGAGTGCCGAGGCGGCGCGCGCCTCGTTGCGGAATCGGGCGATCGCCTGCTGGGTCGGTGCCCGGTCGCTGAAGAGCAGCTTGATCGCAACGTCGCGGCCGAGGCGCGGGTCGCGGGCGCGATAGACCTCGCCCATTCCACCGGAGCCGAGCAGACTCACGATTTCGTAGACGCCGACGCGAAAGCCTGCGGGGAGCACGCGACAATTCTACGGCCGGGCGCGGATGATGCCGGGGTTCGCGTTACCTGTGGCCGTGCTTCATCGCCGAAGCGGCCTCGCGGTCGGCTTCCTTGGTCCGCTCGGTCTCGCGCTTGTCGTACTGCCTCTTTCCCTTGACGACCGCGACCTCGACCTTCGCCCGGCTCCCCTTGAAATAGATGCGGAGCGGGATGACCGCGTTCCCCTTGATCGTCCCCTCCTCGGCGAGCTTGTCGATCTCGCGGCGATGGAGAAGGAGCTTGCGGGTCCGCTCGGGCTCGTGATTGTTCAGGTTCCCGTGGCTGTAGGGGGAGATGTGCAAACCGAAGAGCCACGCCTCTCCGCTCTTGAAGATCACGTAGGCGTCCTTGAGGTTCGCGCGGCCGTCGCGGAGCGACTTTACCTCGGTGCCCGACAGGGCCATGCCCGCCTCGTGCCGCTCGAGGATGAAATAGTCGTGATACGCCTTTCGGTTCGTCGCGACCGACTTTTCGCCGTCGTCTTTTTTCTTCGCCATCGTTGGCCTGTCTGCAGGGAGCGCGACTGCGCGCAGTCGTTGTTCCGGCGCGGGAGAATGAAACGCGGACGGGCCGGGGCGTTACTCCCGGCTCATCATCTCCGCGAACTTCTCGGCGAGAGCCGCGTCGAATTGCACGCCGGCGACCCGCTTGATCTTCGCGAGCGCGGCCGCGGCCGGCACGGGCGTCTGGTACGAGTCGGAGGCGGTCATCGCGTCGAACGCCTCGCAGATGTGGATGATCCGCGAACCGATCGGAATCTGCTCCCCGTCGAGCCCCGCGGGATAGCCGCCGCCATCGGGCCGCTCGTGGTGTGAGAGCACGATGTTCGCGATCTCGGCGCCGAGCGGAGACTCGGCGATGACCGCCGCTCCGACGACGGGATGGTTCTTGATCAGCTCCATGTCCTCGGTCGTCAGCCCCGACTTCCTGTAGATGGCGCCGTAGTCGAGCAGGCGCATTCCGACGTCGTGCACGTAGGCCGCAACGCGTATGGTCTCGACCTCCGCCGGCTCGAGGCCGACGAAGAGCGAGAGCCGTTCAGCAAGATCGGCAACCCGCTCCGAGTGATTCTTGAGGTGCGGGTAGTGGTTGAGGTCGGGCTCGATCAGCTTCTGCGCGATCCTCTGGCGGAGCGACTGGTAGTCGTCGGAGACCATCGCGTAGCGCACGATCTGCTCGAGACGCGCGAGAAACTCTTCGAGGATGGCCTTCGTCTCGTTCCCTGCCTGCGACTCGAATGCCACGGTGAGAACCACGCCCGAGATGCCCTCGACGCGCACCGGCGCGCTGAGAGTCGAGACCATCCGCTCCGGGCCGATCGGCGAGCCTAACTTGCCGTACGGATACTGGATCGACGTCTCGGTCAGCTTGTCGGGCTCGTTCCGCTTCTGCTGCCACCCGCGCAGCTTCGCCTGGAACTGGTCCATTGCCTCCGGCATGACCGGGGCCCGCGAGGCGACGACCTGCGAGCCGCCGAGCTCGCTGAACGCGGAGAGCGCGGCGACCAGCGCGCCGGGAATGGCGAGGACACCCGGCAGCACGACGGCGCTTCCGCGCACGTGTGCATCGGTGAGCGCCTTGCGTCCTGCGCGCGGGCGCAGGCCGCCCCGGTCGACGTAGCGCTTCGCGTCGTCGATCGTGCGATTGGAAATCTTGAGGTAGGAGACCGAGAGCTCCGGCGTCGACGCAACCTTCGGAACCTCGATATTGCCCGACGAGGTGGCGACCGGCACGAGCGACTCGGCCGACAGCCCGAAAACGCCGCGCTCGGCGAACAACTCGATGAACTGCTGCGTGATCGCCTGGCCGGCCTCGGAGTCGCCGTGCTCGAACGGCTTTCCCGCCGCCTTGTCGCGCATGTCGACGAATCCGTACAGACGGCCGCGCGAGTAAATCGGAGCGATCAGCATCCGCGTCGTCGACGCGCTGTCGAGGGTCTGCGCGAAACGGGAATCCTCTCCGAGTGAGTTGAGGAAAAAGGGAACACGCTTCAGGAGCAACAGGTCGATCGCCGGATCGCTGAGCTCGATCTGTTTCCTCAACCCGTCCTTGAAGCCGTACTGCGTGACCAGCTCGAACGGCTGCCGCTCGCTGTCGGCGATGTAGAGCGCGGCCTTCGTCGCCCGGATCTGCTCGAGGCAGTTGTAGAGGATCTCTTTGAGCTTCGGCTCAACTTCGGACAGTTCTGGAAGCATCGCTCGCCACCCACCTTCACATGCCGCCGGGCCCCGCGGATCGTTTCGAGAATAGCTGCCATAAGCCGCTTCGCATCGCGAAACGGCGAGTCATCGTCAGATTTACAGGATCAGTATATCGCCGCCAGCAAAAGAATTGGGCGGAGGGCGGCTTCGCACAACGATTGCGGCAGGGGGTGTGGTGCATGAGCCACACTGTGGCGCATCCGCGACGACACATCGGCGTCTCCCCGCGATCGCTCCAGAAACACAAATCATTGGGTAATAAAGCTTTATGGGAATCCCGGCCTTCCCCTTCCGCTGGCACGAGGTCTGCTTTACACAGCGGCAGAGTACGAAGGTACCCATATGACCATGCACAGGAAAACACTCAACGCCCCGGTCGCCATCGAAGGGATCGGCCTCCACTCCGGAATCTACACCCGCGTCGAGCTCCGCCCCGCGCCGGCCGGTTCGGGAATCGCGTTCGTCCGCGCGGACCTCGACGGTCTTCGCATCCCTGCGCTTCAGTCGAGCACGACTGCTCTCGACTACGCGACCTCCGTCGGCCGTGACGACGTATCCGTCGGCACCATCGAGCATCTTCTCGCAGCGATCGTCGCCGCCGGCCTAACCGACCTCGACATCGTCGTCGACGGCGCCGAAGTTCCCATCGTCGACGGCAGCGCGCTCCCCTTCATCCACCTCATCGAAGCCGCGGGCGTCCGCGAGCTCGACGCCACGATCGAGCCGATCCGCGTCCGCGAAGCGATCGAAGTCCGCGACGGCGACAAGTTCGTCCGCATCGAGCCGACCCGCTCGAATACCCTGCAAATCCGCTACAACGTCGACTTCGCCCACCCCGCGATCGGCAAGCAGTCGATGAAGCTCGAGCTCAACGCCGAGAGCTTCGCGAAGAAGGTCGCCGGCGCACGCACGTTCGGATTCCTCCGCGACGTCGAGAAGATGCGCGCGGCCGGTCTTGCCCGCGGCGGCTCGGTCGAGAACTGCATCGTCCTCGACGATCATCGCGTCATCAACGGCGCGCTCCGGTACAGCGACGAATTCGTCCGCCACAAGGTGCTCGACCTGGTCGGCGACCTCGCGCTCCTCGGCCGCCCGCTCATCGGCGAGATCAGCGCGTCGCGCGCCGGTCACGCGCTCCACTCGCGCTTCGTTGCCGCGGTGCTCGAGAAGGCCGCAGTCTGGAGCAGCGATCAGCGCGACGAGCGCACCGACTCCGCCTCCGCGGGTCTCTACGCGACCGCCAACCGCCAGGAGTAAGACCATCAAATCGCCGTGTTCGCCGGGCGCCGACTGTGGTAAAAACGCCACAGTGGCTCGGCGAATCTGGTTTTTCGCGCTCGTTCTGCTGTTTGCGGAGCTTTCCTCTGCCGCAGAGCCGAAAATTTCGAAGCTCTCCGCATCGGAGAAGGACGGGAAGATCTCGGTCGCCTTCGAGCTGACGGGAGCGTTCGAGAGCGATCAGCTCAATCAGGCGCTCGAGAGCGGACTTCCGACGGGCTTCACCTACCACGTCGAGCTCGAGCGCTACCGGCCGAACTGGTTCGACTCCACCGTCGCGAAAGCGCGGATCGAGGTCATCTGCACCTACGACTCCCGCACCCGCGAGTACCTCGTGAACTACCGGCGCGACGGCAAGCTCGTCCGTTCCGAAACGCTGAACGACCCCGTCGAGCTGCGGCGGAGGATGGCGCTCATCGTCGAGCCGGAGCTCTTCTCGAGCGGAGCGTGGAAGCCGTACAAGCTCCGCGTCCGCGTTCGCGCCGACCTGATGCGCGAGTTCCTCCTCAACATGATCCCGTGGGACGTGTCGACGGAGTGGGGTGAGACGCGGGTGAGGACGCCGCGGTCGAAATGAAGGCGTCGACGATCCTCGACTACCGGAAGGATCCGCGCTTCGTCATCACGGTTCCGCTGGTTCTCTTCCTCGCGACGAGTCTCGTCTATTACCTGATGCTCCGCGCGCGGGAGCTCTCTCCCGAAGCGCTGACGAGCCGGTTGCTACTGTTCGCCCTCTGGAACATCAACGTCATCCTGATCATCGGCATCCTCTTCGTTCTGACGCGCAACGTCATCAAACTGATCCTCGAGCGGCAGCGCGGCGTGGCGGGCTCGCGCTTCCGGACGAAGCTCGTCCTCACCTATCTGGCGACGGCGCTCGTGCCGATCGGACTCCTCTTCTTCGTCGCGACCGACCTTCTGCGCGTATCGATCGATCGCTGGTTCAACACGCCCGTTCGCACGATCCTGACGAACGGCGAGGCGATCGCCGAGCAGCTGCAGACCGAAGCGATCGAGCGGAGCGGCCGCGCCGCCGCAGAGGTCGAAGACGCTGTCGAGAAGGGCGGCGTGTCGCGAGTCGACGAGGCGCTCCGCCACGTCCGTACGACGCAGGGAGTCGACGTCGCCGGTGTGTACGACGACGGGGCGGTGCTCAGCCTGCTCGCCGACCCGCGCGCCCCGGTCCATCAGATGCGCGAGCCGTCGACGCAGTTCCTCGAGAAGATTGCAGCCGACGGGGGCGCGTTCAAGATCGAAGTCACGCCCGCGGGCAAATGGATCCGCTCCGGGCGGCGCATCGACGCCGGCGGAAAGAATCTCGTGGCCATCGCCGGGGTGTTCCTCTCGGGCGAGATCGCGCGGATGGTCGACCAGAACGTCGTCGCGCACGCGAACTTCCAGCAGCTCGATGCGCAGCGTCAGGCGCTCAAGGCGTCGCAGACCTCGATGTTCCTCACCGTCACGCTGTTCGTGCTCTTCGGCACCCTCTGGATCTCGATCTACGTGTCGCGGCGCATCACCGGCCCGGTGCAGGCTCTCGCCGAAGGGACGCGCACGCTCGCGGGTGGCGACTACGGACACCGCATCGAGCTTCGCGGCACCGACGAGCTCGGGCAGCTCATCGAGTCGTTCAACAGCATGGCCGAGCAGCTCGAGGCGCAGCGCGACGCGGTCACCGCGTCGAACCGCGAAACCGAGGAAGTGAACCGCCGGCTCGGCGACGAGCGCGCCTACCTCTCGACCATTCTCGAGAGTGTTTCCACCGGCATCCTCGCCTGCACCGACCAGCTCGAGCTTCTCAGCATCAACCGCGCCGCGCTCAGGATTCTCCAACTCCCCGCCGAGCCCGCGCCGGGCACGCGTCTCGACGAGATCCTCGTCGGCAGCCTCCTGCCGATCGGCGGCTATCTCCGCGAGCTCCGCAAGCGCGAGCCGCGCCCGCGCGAAGTCTCGCTCTCGCGCGGCAGCGAGATTCTCTACCTCGAGATCTCCGCCGCGCCGATGACCTCCGCCGACAAGACGATCGGATGGGTGGTCGCGATCGAAGACTCGACACAGCTGATCCAGGCGCAGAAGCTCGCAGCCTGGAGCGAGGCGGCGCGCCGCATCGCCCACGAGATCAAGAACCCGCTCACGCCGATCCGCCTCTCCGCCGACCGGATCCGGAAGAAGTTCCATTCCGGCGACGAAGGCGTCGCCACCGTCGTCGACGAGGGCTGCCGCACGATCGTCAACTCCGTCACCGAGCTGCAGAGCATGGTCGACGAGTTCTCCCGATTCGCGCGGATGCCGGCGATCCACCTCCGGATGAGCGACGTCACCGCGATTCTTCGCGAGACGGCGCAGCTCTACTCCGAGGTGAAGCCCGGGGTGACGCTCGAGGCAGACGTCGCCGACGATCTGCGCGCCGTCGTCGATCCCGAGCAGATCCGCCGCGCGATCGTGAATCTCCTCGACAACGCCGTCGAAGCGACCGACGAGGGAGTGGTGAAGCTGCACGCACGCCTCCGAGGCAAGATTCTGCGCATCGAAGTCTCAGACACGGGACGCGGTGTCACTGCCGCGGATCGGGAGCGGCTCTTCCTCCCCTATTACTCGACCAAGGACAAGGGGACGGGGCTCGGTCTCGCCATCGTTCTGCGCATCGTGAAAGACCACGACGGTCGCATCACCGTTCACCCGAACCAGCCGCACGGCACCAGGTTCGAAATCGAGATTCCCGCCTGAGGAGGAGCGCAACCGGACATGGGTCGAATACTCATCGTCGATGACGAAAAGGCGATCCGCACGACGCTCTCGGCGATCCTCTCCGACGAGGGTCACGAAACATCGATGTGCGATTCGGGTGAGGAAGCGCTCGCGACGCTCGGGCGCGAGGAGTTCGATCTCGTTCTCCTCGATGTCTGGCTCCCCGGAATCGACGGGTTGACCGTGCTCGAAAAAGTTCGCGCGAACGCCGGGGCGCCTCCAGTCGTCGTCATCTCGGGGCACGGCACGGTTGACACCGCCGTGAAGGCGACGAAGCTGGGCGCCTACGATTTTCTCGAAAAGCCGCTTTCGCTCGAGCGCGTCGTCCTGACCGTGAGCCACGCCCTCGCCGAAGGCGGCCTCCGCGCCGAAGTCCGCGACCTGCGACGCCACCTCACCTTCGACGAAACGCTCATCGGCGAGAGCGACGTGATGAAGCGCCTGATGGACAAGTTGCGCAATGCCGCCCCCTCCGCGAGCCGGGTCCTCATCTCGGGCGAGAACGGCAGCGGCAAGGAGATCGTCGCACGCTCGCTTCACCGCTTCTCGACACGTTCCGACGCTCCGTTCGTCGACGTCAACTGCGCCGCGATCCCGGAGGAGTTGATCGAATCGGAGCTCTTCGGGCACAGGAAAGGCGCCTTCACCGGCGCGATCGACGACCGGAAGGGGAAGTTCGAGCTCGCCGACGGCGGCACGCTCTTCCTCGACGAGATCGGCGACATGAGCACGAAGACGCAGGCGAAGGTGCTGCGCGTGCTGCAGGAACAGAAGTTCCAGCGCGTCGGCGGGCAGCAGACGATCAGCGTCGACGTTCGCGTCATCGCCGCGACGAACAAGAACCTCGAGGAAGAGATCCGCGAAGGGCGCTTCCGCGAAGACCTCTATTTCCGCCTCGCCGTCATCCCGATCGTCGTCCCGCCGCTGCGCGAGCGGGGCGACGACGTCGTCCTTCTCGCCGAGCATTTCCTCCGCCGCTTTGCCGCCGAGACCGGACGCCAGCCGAAGCGCTTCTCCGACGCGGCGCGCGCGCTGCTCCTGGCTCACACGTGGCCCGGCAACGTGCGCGAGCTCCGGAACGTCACCGAGCGGCTCACCATCCTCGCGCCGGGCGAGGTGATCGAGGCGCGCGACATCGAGCTCGGGCCCGGGGGAGAGGAGCGATCGCTCTTCACCTCGAACTTCTCCCTGCGCGACGCACGCGAGGAGTTCGAGCGGCAGTTCATCCTCCGGCGACTGCGCGACTTCGGAGGAAACGTCAGCCGTACCGCCGAGGCTCTCGGTGTCGAGAGGTCGAACCTCTACAGAAAGCTCAACGCCTATGGCATCAAGGTCGAGCGGAGCGCCTGAAAAACGAGAAGGGCCGCCGAGGCGGCCCTTCGATCATTTTCGGTTGGAGCGGGAAACCGGACTCGAACCGGCGACATCAACCTTGGCAAGGTTGCACTCTACCAACTGAGTTATTCCCGCAAACGGCGGACATTCTGAGGCGGCTGCCATCAGCCTGTCAAGCGCAACGGGGGAAACGCACCTCCCCCGAAACCTATTCCTGTTTTTCCACCCGACCGGGCGGGTGTGGCGCATCACCGATTCAGCGCCTTTCCGATCGTAGAATGTCGCCCTTTCCGATGCGCACCCATCTCCTCGTCCGTCCCCTCGTCGCACTGATTCTCGTGCTCGCTTCGAGCGCTGCAGTCGCGACCGAGCCGGCCGCCCTTCCGCGTCCCCGCGCCCTCGTCGTTTCGATCGACGGACTCGCTCCGCGACACTACCGGGAAGCGGCCGCACGCGGCATCAGGATTCCGAACCTCATGAAGCTCATCGAGGCCGGAGCATCCGCCGACGGCGTGGTCGGGGTCCTGCCAACCCTCACCTACCCGTCGCACACGACGCTGATGACCGGCATGAAGCCGAACGAGCATGGCATCGTCTCCAACAGGATCTTCGACCCGTTCGAGAAAGCGGACGGGGCGTGGTTCTGGTTCGCGAAAGACATCCGCGTGCCAACGCTCGTCTCGGCGGCGCGAGCGAGGGGACTCCGCACCGCGACGATCTCGTGGCCCGTCGCGATCGGCCTCGAATCCGACTTCAACATGCCGGAGTTCTGGCGCGGATCGTCGAAGCACCCCTACGACATCCGCTTCCTCGAGCAGTTCTCGACTCCTGGGCTTCTCACCGCCGTCGGCGCAGCCCGCGGCCGCGCCATGCAGGCCTTCCCCGACCAGCGCGACCCCGATCGCGTCGACGTCGCCTGCTGGGTGATCGAGCACCAGTCGCCGGAGCTCGTGATGGTCCACATCTTTGACCTCGATTTCGCCGAGCACGATTTCGGGTCGATGTCCCCGGAGGCTCTCGCCACCCTCGAGGAGAGCGACAAGCTTCTCGGGCGGCTCCTCGACGCTCTCGCAAAGGCGAAGCACCGCGACGACACGCTCGTCGCGATCGTCTCCGACCATGGCTTCGTCCCGATCTCCTGGACGGTGAGACCGAACGTATGGCTCGCCGACGCGGGGCTCGTGAAGCTCGACGCGAAGGGTCAGGTCATCGACTACCGCGCGATCTTCCAGGCCGAAGGGGGGAGCGCCTCGCTTCAGCTTCGCGACGAAAACGACGCGGCGGCGCTGGCCATCGTCCGGGAGCTCCTCGCGCCGCGACTCGCCGACCCGGCGTACGGCATCGAGCGGATCCTCGACGCGGAAACCGTCGCCCCGCCCGGGGGCACCGGCAGGCTCGTGCTCGATGCGCGCGAAGGCTTCGAGTTCAACGGCTCGCCGCGCGGCGAATGGAAGGAGCCGTCGAGGAAGAAGGCGCATCACGGCTACGCACCGCTGCGCGATTCGATCCGTGCGGGGCTCGTCATTGCCGGTCCCGGCGTCGCGCCGGGCAACCTAGGTGTCGTCTCCATGACCTCGATCGCACCGACGATCGCGCGTCACCTCGGCATCGAGCTTTCTCCTCTCGCCGGGAAGCCGCTCGATCTCAGCGCGGTTGGGAAGATCCGATGACGGTCGGCCTCCTCCTGCTCATCGCGCTCAGCGTCGCAATGGACGTCACTGCCGTGGCAGCGTCGTTCGCGCTCAAACGCTTCTCGATGCGCGACATCACCAAGCTCGCGATCACCTTCGGCTCGTTCCAGTTCGCGATGGCGTGCGCCGGCGCGCTCGGGGGCCACGCGGCCGAGCGCTATCTCGAGCGCTGGGACCACTGGATCGCCTTCGCGCTTCTCGCCTGGGTGGGCGGGAAGATGATTCACGAGGCGCTCGAAGACCACTGCGACGACATCGAGAAGATCGACCCGACCCTTCCCCTCCACACGCTCCTCGTCCTCGGCGTCGCCACGAGCCTCGACGCGCTCGCGGTCGGCGCCACGCTTCCCACGCTGGAGCTTCCGCTGGTCGCATCGGCCGCGGTGATCGGTATCGTCTCGTTCGCCATGTCGTACTTCGGCGCCTGGGCCGGGCGGCGAATCGGCGAGAAGTTCGGCTCCCGGGTCGAGATCCTGGGCGGCGCCGTCTTGATCGCCATCGGCGTCTGGACGGTCGTCGAGCACCTGACCGGAGGATGACGCGATGTCGTTTCTCGAAAAAATCCCCTATTCGTTTCTGATCGTCATGGCCCTCGTGATGGCGCTCATTCCATTCGGGCAGTCTCACCTGCTCGAGAAGACGAGGATGCTGATGGCCGGCACGCTCCGCCGGCCTCTCGACTGGTTCGATCTCGTCTTCCACGCCGCGCCGCTCCTCCTGCTTGCGGCAAAAGCGATCGCGCAGTACTCGCGAAGCGCACGCTGACCCTCGGAACCCTTGCCCGATTGGTGATCCAGGTCACGATTTGAGACCACGTTGCGAGTTCCAATATGGGAAATACCCGAACGCTTTCGCCCTGGCGTTCGTATAAGGGACAGCGGCTACCGATCCGGGGAGGGCAGCTTTGGCATTTTTCACGGCAGATAACCTGCTTCGGCTGGCGCGGCGGCAGCAATGCCCGCTCTGCACCGGCGCGAAGACGATGGACACGGCACTGTGTCGCCGCTGCAGGCAGAAACTGCCGACTCACATGCGCTCGAACCTCGAGGGCATCCAGCGGCGCGAGCCGTCGAACGTCGAGCGTGCAGTCAGGCAGGCCGCGCAGTACATCGATGTCCATTTCGCCTCGATCCGCCGTTTCGGCGGCGGCAAGAAACGCTGACCCGGGGCCGATGCTCCCGGAATTGAGAATTGAGAGATGGCTTCGGCCATCTCTCTTCATTTCGGCCCACTCTCTCGCTCGCCAGAGAAGCCCCGGTCCCTTCGCCTCTCGCCCCTCGCCTTTCGCCTCTCGCCTCTCGCCTCTCGCCTTTGGCCTGCTTGCTTTGGCCTGCCTCCCCGAAACAACCAGTCCCGCTTTCCGTAAGCTAGGCTAAGTGGAGACTCGAGCCATGCATAAGCCAGCCGCCATCACCGCCCTGCTCGTCCTCGTCGCGGCCACCGCGCTCGCGGACGACACACGTATCGTCCGCAAACAGGTGGAGATCCGCCCCGACGGCCGCGTCTCGCTCGAGACGTTCAAAGGAACGGTTCACGTACGAACGTGGAACCAGCCAAAGGTCGACATCGTCGCGACGATCGCCCCCGACCCCTCGGGAGACAAGCAGGACGAGCGCGTCGAGCTCACCGAAGTGCGCGTCAGCTCCTCGTCGGGCACGGTCGACATCGAGTCCGACTACAGCGAGGCGAGCCGCGTGCGCGAGGGCTTCTTCGGAACACTCTTCGGCGTGACCGGCGGCACGATGCCGTTCGTCAACTACGAGATCCAGATGCCCGCCACCGCGTCGCTCGAGATCGAGGATCACAAGTCCAACCTGACCGTCGCGGGACTCGGCGGAGAGCTGACGATCGAAACACACAAGGGAATCGCGAAGATTACGGCGCAGTCGGGTCCCGTTCACGTCGACACCCACAAGGGGACGATCGACGTCGACTTCGCGTCGATCACCAGGCCGAGCAGCTTCGAGACGCACAAGGGAACGATCACGCTCAGGATCGCCGCCGGCGCGCGCTTCGACGTCGACGCGGTCCTCGACGACGACGACGCCGGTTTCAATTCCGACTTTCCGATGACGATCGAGCGGAGCGGCTCCGAGGGGAGCGTCAAGGCTCACGTCAACGGCGGAGGCCCGCTGGTCCGTGTCGAAACGCACAAAGGCGCGATCAGGTTCGTCCGCAAGTGACGAGCACTCTCGCTTCGGGTCGATTCGCGCGACGTTGAGCGCGTGTTAGACTCGCTCCCGTCTCTGACTGGATTCGAATTCATCGACATCGGCAGACGGGAATGCGCGCGGCGAAACTGCGACTTCGGAGCATCGCGTTCGCGATTTTGTGCGCGATGTCGGTGTGCGCTCGCGGCGCAGAGCTGGCCGAATACCAGATCAAGGCGGAGTTCATCGAGCGCTTCACGCGCTTCATCGAGTGGCCCGCCGGCACGCCGCAGCCGCCGGGCGATCCGTTCGTCATCGGCGTCATCGGCCGCGATCCCTTCGGCGGCTATCTCGACGCGATCGCGCGAGCGCGGACGATCAAAGGACGTCCCGTCAAGGTCCGGCATCTCACCTCGCCCGACGCGATCGGGTCGTGCCAGATCCTCTTCGTCTCCTCCTCCGAAAACGAGCGCTTCGCGGAGATCGTCGCACGCGCCCGGCAGTACCCGGTGCTGACGATCGCCGACAGCCCGGGCGCGTTCGCGTCGGGCGTGATGATCAATCTCTACACCGCGGAGAACAAGGTGCGGTTCGAGATCAACGAGCAGCAGCTGAGCAAGGCTGGCTTCACTGCCAGCGCTCAGCTGCTCAAGCTTGCGCGATCGAGCGCCTCCGGAGGAAGCCGATGAGCGCCCCTCTCAAGCGGTCGATTCGCGGAAAGATCGCCGCGATCATCCTGCTGACGACGACGCTCGCCGTCGTCGCGGGCCTGACGGCCACGCTCGTCTACGAGATCCGCGCGCTCCGCCGCAGCATGGTCGAGTCGACGCGCGCGATCGCGCGTATCACCGGCGAGCAGTGCGTCGCCGGCCTCGCGGTCGAGGACAAGGACGAAACGCTCCGCACGCTCGGCAAGTTGAGCGCCGTTTCGGAAATCGAGGCCGCGTGGGTGTTCGACGCGTCCGGCGCGGAGTTCACGGCGTGGCGCCGCGGCGGCGCGATCGCCCTGCCGAGAATCAGAGCGGGAAGCGCGGAATTCATCGGCTCCCACCTCCAGCTGAGCGAGTCGATCGACTACCAGGGCGACCACTACGGCGTGATCCATCTCGCCGTCTCCACCGAGCCGCTCCGCGCCAGGATCGTCGAGCACCTGCTCGTCATCGCCGGCCTCACCGTCTTCCTCGTGGCAGCGGCGTCGGTTGCCGCGCTCCGCTTCGAGCGGGTGATCTCCGACCCGATCCTCACGCTCGCCCGCGCCACCCGGGAAATCTCCGAGCGGCACGACTACTCGCTCCGCGTCACGAAGGCGTCCGACGACGAGCTGGGCGACCTGAGCGAGGGCTTCAACGACATGCTCGCGCAGATCGAGAAGCGCCAGCGCGAGCGCGACGAGGCCGACCAGCGTACCCGCGAGAAGAGCCAGTTCCTCGCGAACATGAGCCACGAGCTCCGCACGCCGCTGAACGCGATCATCGGCTTCTCCGACATCCTTCGCAGCCGTCTCGCGGGCCGCCTCAGCGAGAAGGAGCAGCGGTTCGTCGACAACATCCACTCCTCCGGCGAGCACCTTCTCGGCCTCGTGAACGACATCCTCGACCTGTCGAAGATCGAGGCAGGACGGATGGAGATGAACCCCGAGCGCTTCTCCATCGACGCGGCCATCGACGGCGTCACGAGCCTCATGCGGGGAGTGTCGACGCGCCGGTCGATCGCGCTCGACGTCGTGATCGAGCCCGGCCTTCCGCTGCTCGTCGCCGACGCCGTGAAAATCAAGCAGGTCCTTTACAACCTGCTGTCGAACGCCGTGAAGTTCTCCCCCGAAGGCTCGATGGTCTCGATTCGGGCGCGATTCCTTCCCGATTCACTCTCGCCGCTACGCGAAGCCTCCATCGCCGTTTCGATCATCGACCACGGAATCGGCATCGATCCCGCCAACCACGGCATCGTCTTCCGCGAGTTCCAGCAGGTCGATGCCGGCGCGTCGCGGCAGTTCGAGGGCACGGGCCTCGGTCTCGCGCTCGTCCGAAAGTTCGTCGAGATGCACCAGGGCCGCATCGAGCTGGACAGCGAGCTCGGGAAGGGGAGCACCTTCACGATCATCCTGCCGGTCGCCTTCCATGGTGCGGCGGCCGAGCGGACCCCCGCCCCGTTCCGAATCGATCCCGCCGATCCACGCCCACGCGTGCTCGTCATCGAGGACGAGGAGAGCGCCTTCTCGGCGCTCGCCTCCGCGCTCGGCTCCACCGAGTTCGCCGCGATCTGGGCGCGCTCCGGCGAGGAGGGACTCGAGCTCGCACGCCTGCGCCCCCCGGCAGCAATTCTTCTCGACATCGTCCTTCCCGGCGTCGGGGGTTGGGATGTCCTGCGCGCCCTCAAGAGCGATCCGCAAACGCGCGACATCCCCGTCGCGATCGTCTCGATGGTCGACAACCGCGAGCTCGGTCTCGCCCTCGGCGTCGATGCCTACTTCACCAAGCCGGTCGACAGAGGCGCGATCGTCGATACGCTTCGCCGCCTCGTCGACGGGAGCGGAGGGCGTCACGACATCCTCCTCATCGACGACGACCCGTCGTTCCACGACCTCATCGACGCGCAGCTCGAGCCGGCAGGCTTCAGCGTGCGCCACGCACGTAACGGCGCGGAAGGGCTCCGTATGATCGCCGAGAGCGCCCCCGCACTCGTGATCCTCGACCTGATGATGGAGGAGATGGACGGCTTCGAGGTCGCACTCCGAATCAGGCTCGAACCGCGATCGGCCACGATCCCCATCATGATCGTCACCTCCGCCGACGTCGACGCGAGCGTCCGCTCGCGGCTGCGCGGACGGATCGAGGCGATCGTCGAGAAGCAGAAGCTGACGACCGAACAGCTGGCCGCCACGGTGAGGCGGCTGGCCCGGAAACCGAAAGGCGACAAATCGCGAGGTGAGAACTCCCGGCGCGCGTGAGCGCCGGAATCGAGAGACGAGCCCGGCCCCGGGGAGGTTGAGATGCGAGCCTGTGATGTTGCGGCTGCGATCACGCTGTCGGTGATGGTCGGACTCCCCTGCTCTGCCCCCGCGCAGGAGCTCGACGACCTGAGCCTCGAGGAGCTGATGAACGTCCCGGTCGTCTCCGCGTCGAACGTATCCGAGCGCCTCGGGGACGCTCCCGCAACCGTCATCGTCGTCACGCGCGCCGAGATCCGCGAGCGCGGCTACCGCGAGCTGAGCGCGATCCTCGACGACCTGCCGGGCATGGAGATGGTCCGTCCCCGCGGCGACACGTGGTTCAAGAACTACTGGCGCGGCTACCGCAACACGATCGGCGACCCGTTTCTCGTGATGGTCGACGGCCTGGTCTTCAACCATCTCTACTTCAACACCGCCGACATCCTCGCGGCGATCCCGATCTCGAACGTCGACCGTGTCGAAGTCGTCTACGGCCCCGCCTCCGCGGTCTACGGTGCGAACGCGTCGATGGGCGTGGTGAACGTGATCACCGGCGGCACGGCGTCGCGGCTCGACCTGACCGGCGGCTCCGACGAGGCGCGAATCGCCGACGCGACCTTCGCCTGGGCCGCGGGCGCGACGAAATTCCGCCTAACCGCACGCGTCGACAACGGCGAGCTCGATCCAGGCGTCAGCGAGTCGTACGAGTACACGAAGAAACGCTACTACCGTGACCGCGCCCTCTGGGGCGGCTTCCTCGACAACCCCGATTTCGGCGGCGACTTCCGCTCGAAGCACGAGAACCGGGGCTTCGACCTGCGCGTCGCCCTCGGCGGGATCGAGGCGGGGCTCCAGTACTTCCGCACATCCTCGGGCTACGGCGTGGAGTACGCCGCCGACCAGGCGCAGAACAACGCGGTCTGGTCGCGCCCCGAGCTGAGCGCCTTCGTCCGCGACATGCGCGACCTCCGCAAGGGCGTCCGCGCGACGACGACCGTCCGCTACCGCTCGAGCGACGTCGAGAACGACTCCTACTTCGTCGCCGCGGCGTCGGGCAACGGTCAGCCCCGCCTCGTCGACTTCTCGCTCTGGCAGACGCTCAACGAGAGCATCACCGTCGCCGAGGATCTCGACATCGCCCTCTCGCCGACGCTCGCGCTCAAGACGGGGCTCGAGTTCGAGCAGAAGGACCTCCAGAAGGCGTACGAGGCCGCGTACGGGCCCGCGCTGCCCCCCCTCGGAATCGACGTCGCGACGTATCCCTACCCCGAGCCTCCCGACGACTCCGTCGCGCCTAACAACTCGATCACCACCGAGGACCTCGGCGGGTACGTTCAGCTTCGCTGGGCGTTCGTCGAGGGACAGCGGCTGAACCTCGGGATCCGCGTCGACGACAACTCGAAGTACGGGACGGCGACGACGCTGCGCGCCGGATGGCTTGGCACCTTCGAGAGGTGGACGTTCCGCGCCCTTTACGGCGAAGCCTTTCAGGAGCCTAACCAGAGGCTGCTGTACGGCGGATGGGACGGATCGGGGAGCGATCCGACTCTCGATCCCGAAACCTCGCGCACGCTCGAGCTCAGCGCGTCATGGACGACTCCGCGGCTCTCGGGGCTCGCCAGCCTCTGGGCCGTCAGGAATCACGACACCTTCGTCAACACCGCGAGCGGCGCCGGAAACCTCGGCGAGCGCGAGGTCTCGGGCATCGACCTTCACGGCCAGGCGATCGTGCGCGGCACCGGCCGCACGCGAGTCAAGGCGTGGGGCTACTACTCCCGGATTCTCCACGCCCGCGAAGATCAGCACACCCCCACGGGCGCGATTTCCGGCGACGGGCCGATCCCCGACCTCGCGGAGAACAAGTTCTGGCTCGGCACGACCGTGACGGTCGACGAACGATGGATCGCCACACTGCGCGGGCGATGGGTCGGCTCGCGCGACACGATCGTCTCCAACCCCGTCCGACAAGTCGACTCGTTCGCGACGATCGACCTCAACCTGGTCGCCACCGACCTCGCCTCGACCGGCATCGGTGTGTCGTTGAGCGTCGAGAATCTGTTTGACGAGGAGTATTTCCACCCCGGAATCCGCGACGCGAACGCCGGCACGACGCCCGGCTACTTCGACTCGGGCGGCAACTGGCGCGGCTCGAGCGGCTTCTTCAACTCGCTCCTGCCGCAGCCGGGCCGGTCGGTCCTCCTCACGCTGCGATTCGAGCGTTAGGGCGCCCCGGCGATCCTCGCCAACGCGGCCTTGAACCGAGGCTCGTCGCGCAGCGACGCGAGATCGTCGTCGGTCCGCATCAATGCAGCGTCGCCGAAGCCTGCGCCGACTGCCGCCTCGAGCGCGTCGAGCGCGCGCGACTTCTCTCCCGATTTCGCGAGCATGCACGCGAGGTTGTAGCGGACTGCGGACGTGCCTGGTCGCAGCGTCTCCGCGACCTCGAGCACGAGCGCGGCGCGATCGAAGCGCCCCGCGACGACGAACTCGCGAAAGAGATAGAACGACATCTGGCTGTACATCGAGGCGAGCACCCGCTTCGAGGCGAGCGACTCGTACGGGCTCGTCGCGCTCTCGTGCCTGCGCAACTCGTCGATGCGCAGCTCCGCCGCGAGACGACCCTTCGCGACAGGCGCCTCCTCGTGCCGCAACGTGGCGACGGCGACACCCATCTGTCGAATCATTCCCGTCTCGTACTCGTCCCATCGCTTCTCGTCGCGAAGCGCGGTTCGCACCGCCGGAGCGGCTTCCAGCGCCATGATCCTCGCGGTCGCCACCGGGACGTCGCGGAGCCCCCGAAACGTGCGCTCGATACTCTTCCAGCGACGGAGAAGCGCCGCCGAGTCCCGATCGGAGACGAGCGACTCCGCGGCAGCGAGCTCCGCCGCCCAGCGCCTCTCGATCATTGCATCGTCGCGCTCGCGCAGCCCACGACGCATCGCGTCGAGCTCCATCCACGCGACGGCGTCCTCGGCGAGCGCGACCGGCATCCATTCGTGCGAGCCCTCGAACTGCTCGAAACGATGCATCGATCCGGTCTTCTCCAGAAACCCGTCGATCTGCCTCATCTCGTTGTTGTTGAAGTCGGTGCTCCCCGCCGAGCCCCAGTGCGCGAACTTCACCGGGTGCCGCTTCCAGCCGTCGGGGAAACGTCCCCCGCAACCGATCACGCCCGCGATTCCGTCGCCGTTCGCGGCGCCGATCAGGAACGCGAGGATCGCGCCGCCGGAAAACCCCGTCAGGTAGACCCGCTTCGGATCGACCGGATAGCGGCTCGCTTCGGGAAGGAGCGCGTTGATCGCGCGGACGTTCGGATCGGGGGGACCGTCACTGCGCGTGTCGTTGGAGCTGATGACGATCCAGCCATAGGTCTCGGCCGCTGCGCGGAAGCGCTCCGCGGCGAGCGTTCCGCGCCCCCTCGGATCGAAGACGTAGAGCAGCGGCCACTTGCGGTCGGGCGTAAGCCGCGAGGGAAGGTAGAGGGAGTACGTCTGCGTCGGATCGGACGCGCACGTCATCCCCTCGACGATCTTCCCCGTCTCCACCGTCTGCGCGGCGAGCGGCAGAGGGAGAAGCGAGATCAGGAGGAACGAAACGATCGCGATCGCACGACGCATCGCGAAGACTCTACGCCGCGTTCCGGCGGGAGGGCGTCACAAGGCGGGAAACGCGGACGAAGACGAAACGCCTACTTCCCCTGGAGCCTTCGCAGAGCCGCCTGCTTGAGCGCCATGCTCGTGCCGGCGCGCGCGATCGCGCGCACGTCGTTCTCGGGAAGCGTGGGAAGGATTCGCAGCGCGAACGCCTGTGGCGTCTTCGGGTTGTGGACGAGCCCGACACGTACGTCGAGGTTTCCCATCCAGAGTGCCGACTTCACGATCACGTCGGCCACCTGGTATGTGAGGAACGGCGACCGCGCAAGTCTCGCGATCTCTTCCACCGTGATTCGCGGGTTGCGCAACAGCGACAGGAGCACGCGCGGGTCGTTGTCCTGCAGCATGAGCGCACGCTCGGTACGCTCCGCCTTCACCGCGAGAAGGATCTTCTCCATCTGCGAGAGGCCGCGCACCCGATCCCAGACCGTCTGCTTCCTCTCACCATCGTCATCCGTGGCGGCGAGCTCGCCCCCCGCACGTGGCGTCTCGTCGACAGCTGGTTCCGGCCTCATGAGCAATGCCGCAAGGCTTTCGTCCGTGTAGCCCTCGACGCCGAGCGCGAGCGCATCGCCAAGCGACGCCACGACCGTCGCGCGCACGATCGTCTCTCCGCCCCACGGGCCACGCAGAAGCACGGACAGCGCCGCATGGAGCGCAGCCGATTCGGCCGTCGGAAGCCGGAGCGCTCCGTGCATGAGATTCGTCGCGTGTTCGGCGCGAACCTCGTCTTCGCTTTCGAACTCGAGCGTGAACGAGCCCTCTCCGCTCCGTGAGACGATCATCGAACTTCGTGCTCCCTTTCGATCATGCAGGCCGACGCCTTACCGTCCCAGCGGCTTCAGCATCCGCGTGACGCGCCCCTGGATCGATCCCGCCCGTTCGATCGCCGCACGGATCGCCGGTAAGGCGGCGAGCGCCGCGTGACGCCCCGCGAGAACTGCCTCGCTCGACCGATCGAACTCGAACAGCGCGATCCGCGGAAGAGGAATCCGGATCATCGCGTCGGGAGGATCGGAGCGAAGCCGGTACTCGGCGAGACGCGCCTGTACGATGCGCGACGAGCGCGACATGATCTCGATCAGCCCGAGATCGTCGATAGCGGCCGACCTTTCCGCGCGCCCAGGCAGCTCCGCCTCCGCGATTGCCTTCGTCCCATTCGTCGGGAACAGCTTCGCGAGCCATTGCGCGGCGACCTCCTGCATGCTCTCCGCCGGCTTCTCTTCCGTTTCGGCGGCGACGTCGAGCACGGTGACCGCGATGACGACGTCTGCGCCAAGCTCACGTGCGACGTCGACCGGAATCGGGTTCACGATTCCACCGTCGACGAGCATCTTCCCGTCGATCGTGACCGGAGTAAGCAGCCCCGGGATCGCCGCGCTCGCGCGCACCGCGTCAGGCACGCTTCCCGTGCGCAGGACGACCTCCCTGCCCGTCATCAGATCGGTCGCCACGGCCGCGAAGGGTCGGGGCAGCGTCTCGAACGTCTCACCGATGTAGGGGCGGATCAGGTCGAGCGGGCGGCGTCCCTCGAGCAGCCCAGTGCGCGGCCAGGTCGGATCGAAGAGGGCGACGACCCCGCGCCGCGTGAGGGAGCACATCGCCGTGCGGAACCCGTCGAGCTTCCCCGCGGCCCACGCCGCTCCGACCATCGCACCCGCGCTGGTGCCCGCGATGCAGTCGATCGGAATTCCCGCGGAAATCAGCTCCTCGAGCGCCCCGATCTGCGCCATTCCGGCGGCGCCGCCGCTGCTGAGCGCCACTCCTACACGGATCATCGTTCCCACGGCGCGATGACGATATCACTCAGCTGCGGCAAGTGCGCAGGGCGGTGGGGGCCGCGCGGCGACGAGCGGAGCGCCAGCGACGTCACTGCGACGACGCAGCTCCATCGTGCGCGGTGGAAACAGCGTTCCACTGCCGGCTGCACGGCTCGGGTTGCAGCGCATCCGGGAATTGCCTGTAATTACCCGTCGTAATGCGGCAGAATCGAGTTCGGTCTCAGGCCGCAATCCGAGGACACCAGCATCGCAAAGGTCGTGGAGGAAAACCGCGAGATGTCGACGCCTCTCGACGCGAGAGTCGGAGTGGTCGTGCCCACGTACAAAGAGAGCGAGAACATCGTCGCCCTCGTCGACGAGGTCGCGGCGGTCCTGCCAGGCGTCGAGATCGTCGTGGTCGACGACTCTCCTGACGACGCTACGGCCGCTGCAGTCAGGAATGCGGGCCGGGATCGAGTCCGAATCGTTCATCGCGATGCCAAATCGGGCCGCGGCTCGGCCGTACTACTAGGAATCGGCATGCTGCTCGAGAGTGGCTGCGAGCAGATCGCGGAGATGGACGCCGACTTCTCGCATCCGCCGTCGCAACTTCCCGAGCTCCTCGCGACGGCCCGGTCGAAAGGCACCGATCTGCTCATCGCCAGCCGCTACCTCCCGTCCAGCCGGATCGACAACTGGCCGCGATCGCGCCGCCTCTTCTCGCGCACTGCCAATTTCGTGGCCCGCAACCTTCTCGGCGTTCCCGTTCGCGACTACACGAACGGCTACAGGATGTACAGCCGCCGGGGCGCCACGCTGATCACCGAGACGTGCGGACGGCTGGGGCGAGGGTTCATCCCGCTCAGCGAGATCCTCGTGAACCTTCACTTTCGAGGTTACGCAATCGCGGAAGTGCCGACGCACTTCGTCAATCGGCTCCGGGGAGAGAGCTCGGTCAACGCCAGGGAGATCGCGGACGCGCTTTCGGGTCTCTGGAAGATTTTTCTGCTCCGGCGACGGCTACAAAAGAAGGTTGCATGACCGGCTGGAAAGAGGCGATCGAGTCCGAGTGGAAGCGTCGGCGGGGAGGCGAGGAGCATCGTTGGCGCTTCCCCCTCATCGCGCAGGGCTTCGACTCGCGTGAGATCATCGACGCGGTCGACGTGCTGCTCAGCGGTCGCATCACGATGGGTGAGCGCGTGGCCGAATTCGAGCGCCGCTTCGCCTCGATCGTGGGAGCTCCTCACGCAGTCATGGTGAACTCCGGTTCGTCGGCGAATCTGCTCGCCGTCAGCGCGCTCGTGAATCCCGCGCGAGCGGGCGCCCTCTCCCGCGGCGATGAAGTGCTGGTCCCCGCCGTCTGCTGGCCGACGAGCATCTGGCCGGCTATTCAGCTCGGCCTGAAGGCCGTATTCGTCGACGTCGATCCTTCGACGCTCAACATGTCGATGGACGACCTCCGTCGCAAGCTCACGTCACGCAGTCGCGCGGTGATGGCCGTTCACATCCTCGGCAACTCGTCCCCGATGGACGAGCTCCTCGACATCGCGCGAGCGCACGGCTTGAAGCTGATCGAGGACACCTGCGAGTCGCTCGGCTCCAGGGCCGGAGCGAAGACGCTCGGAACGTCGGGCGACTTCGGGACATACTCCTTCTACTACTCTCATCACATCACGACGGGAGAAGGAGGGATGGTCGTCTGCGCGACGCAGGAGGATGACGACCTGCTTCGTTGCCTCCGGGCGCACGGCTGGTCGCGGGAGCTCTCGAACCGGAGCGAAGTTCAGGCGGCGAACCCCGACATCGATCCCCGTTTCCTCTTCGTGAACACCGGCTACAACGTCCGGCCGACGGAAGTCGCCGCGGCGTTCGGGCTGCGCCAGCTCGAGCGCCTCGCGACGATGAACGCAACGCGCAACCGGAACCTGGCAAGGCTTCGCGAGACTCTGCTCGCGCATCCCCGCTGGCACGATCAGATCGAGTTTCCGCGGCCCTCGCCCCGCACCGAGCCTGCATGGTTCGGCGCCCCGATGCTTCTCGCCGAGCGTTTCGCCGCGCGCAAGCAGCTCTATCTCGACTACCTCACGTCGCACGGTGTGGAGAATCGCCCGATCGTCTCGGGGAACTTCGCGCGCCAGCCCGCGCTTCACCTGTTAGGCGTCGATCTCGACCCCGCCGACTTTCCCGGCGCCGAGAGGGTCGGCCGTTGCGGATTCTTCATCGGCCTGCATACCGAGCCCATCGAGGAGTCCGACATCACGATGCTTGCGGATATCCTTCTCGGATATGAGCTCGACTGAACAGCACGTCGGAATCACCGGTGCGAGCGGCGTGCTCGGACGAGCGCTCGTTCAGTCCCGCGACGTCGCGTGGCATGCGTTCCCGGGAGATATCCGCAGCGGAGCTCAGCTGAGCGACTGGCTCGACGGCTGCCCTCCCCTCGATGCAGTCTTCCATCTCGCCGCCGTCGTGCCGACGGCGCGGGTCGAGCGCGAACCGAAGAGTGCGTTCGACGTCAACGCCGGCGGAACGGCCAGCCTCCTCGAGGCACTCCGCCTCCGGAACGCATCGCCCTGGATCTTCCTCGCGTCGACCTCGCACGTCTACGAGGCCGCGATGCACCCGCTCGACGAAGACTCCCCGCTTCGCGCGTCATCTCTCTACGGAGCATCGAAACTCGCGGCGGAGGAGTGGGCCCGGGCCGTCTCGCGGAACGGCGCAATGCGGCTCTGCATCGGAAGGATCTTCAGCTACTCCGCGGCCGTGCAGGACGACTCCTATGTGATCCCCTCGCTCGTCACGCGAATCCGGAACGCACCGCCCGGCGGACGCCTCGAGGTGGCTGGATTCGGGAGCGTTCGCGACTTTCTCGCCGCGAGCGACGTCGCGGCGGCGATCCGACGGCTGCACGAGACTCGCTCCGAGGGTGTGTTCAACATCGGCTCGGGCAACGGTTGCTCGATCGGCGAGCTCGCGCGGCGGCTCACCGAGAAGCTCGGCCGCGGCGACCTTCGACTCGAACCGATCGGGACGCAGGCTTCGACCATCGTCGCCGACGTCGGAAAGATCGGACAGATCGGCTGGCACCCCACCCGGTCCCTCGACGATCTTCTCGACGAAGTCATCGCAGCCCACGAAAGCTGATGCTGCCGCTGGCGCAGCACCCGGTCGTCTCCGCGATGGACCGAGGTAACTGTCAGGACTCGCCGCTCCCGAATTCGCGCGCCGTGCGCAGCGCTTCCGTGTAAGATTTCCAAAATTCCAAAAACGAGCAAATCCGAAGTTGGCAGTCAGGGAGAGCTCCATGCTTCGAGAGAGCGAATTCATTCGCCAGCTGCGCACGCTCCTGTCGGGAAGGGTCAGCGGACTCGACGACCAGAGGAAGCTCGATATCATCAGACGGCTCTCGGAGGAGTACAGCACCGGCGGCGCGGCGACGTCGACCGAGTGCTACTGGGTTCCCTTCGTGACCGGCCGTCGCCCAATCGACGAGGCGACCTATCCCGGCCTCGGATCGAGCGATCACGTCGCGCTCATCCGCAGCGGCGAGGAGTCGGCCGAGAACCGTTGCTACCTCCTCTTCCGCCTCGGGCACCTCGAAAACCTCACCGACGAGGAGCTCGCCTGCTGCGAAGTCAAGGTAACACTCTCGTTCGCCGGACCATGGGGCGAGCTGGCTACCGAGCCGCTTCCGACCTGGAGCTCCCGTCGCGTCACTCCGCGAAAGTTCGTTCAGAGCGAGTCCGGGGCGCCGGTACTCGCCGATGCCGCGTGGCGCGATGCGGAGAGTCACGCGTTCGTGCTCGAGCTCTCCCCCGAAGGAGACTTCCTTCCCGGGAAGGGATGGATCTTCGAGGATCTCGACCCGACGATCCGTACCCGCGCCACCGACTCGGGCGATCCATTCACGTTCGGCAATCTCTTCCTGCAGCAGGTCCGCGCGGAGATCGTTTTGTCGCGCGACGGCGTTTCGGTCTCGGCATCGGAAGAGCTGCTCGACGTCTGTGACTCGCGACGCTTCGGATCGCTCTACAAGCGCGTGGTCGAGCGCGTGATCATCCCCGACACGAGACGCCAGGCCGAGCGCCACAAGCAGCCGTGGCTCAGCCACTCCTACCATCCCTGGTTTCCCGTGCTTCTCATCGGGGCGGACAAGGCCGATCTCTACACGCGCGCGCTCGTCGAAGACATCGTCCACAAGAAGCGACATCTGACCGATCCGCGCTGGCTCCTTCGGGTCGGCCTCTATCTCGAGTTCCTCACCTGCATCGGCATCTTCGAGGCGGTGAAGGACGATCTCGGTGACCTTCTCACGCCGTCCGAGCGCACCGCGTACGAGACGAGCCCCTGGTTCAGCGAGATCCGGAAATCGGTCAACGTCGAGGGATGGAAGCACGTCTGGTCGCTCCGCGGCATCGTCATGCCGACGGTCGGTGCGCCTAACGCTGGCGAGGTGTCGGCGCTCAACCTCCTCGCGAAGAAGAAGGCGACGCTCGCGTTCCTCGAGACGCACCACGAGGATCTCAAGCACGCGATCCGTCTCGCCGGGCCTAACGAGCACAACTCGCAGGAGACGTGGCATCGGGTCTTCCGCGACGCCGAGCGCGCCGTCTTGCGCAAGACCCCCTCGGCGTTTCCCGAAGTCGCGGCCCTCGGGCCGAAGGCGGCGGAAGTGATCCTCTGGCACCGCAAGGGCAAGCTCGCCGGGATCAACCTCACACAGATGAGCTCGTGGTTCGGCGACCAGGACGGCCTCTACGCCTCCGCATGCAATCAGTACCGCGCGTCGATGAACCACGTCGCCGACTGGGCCAAGTCGAAGGCGCTCATGGACCATGCCGGCAACGAGTGCGTCCCCGAGGGCGTGAGCCTCCTCGCTGCGTTCATGGACGGCAAGCACGTCAGACTCGGGCAGCTGCAGCGGCGTGACGGCTATGCCGAAACGATCGACGTCGCCGCCGACGCGCCCGCCGAATTCGACGTCTCGCGCGAGCGGATTCTCCACCTGCTCCGCACGATCCCGATGTTCGAGCCCTTCGACGAGGACGAGCTCCGGCATCTCGCCTCGACAGTGCGTCCGATCGTGCTCGGCCCGATCGAGCGGATCATCGTCCAGGGCCGGCCGGGATCGTCGCTCTTCATCCTCGCCGAGGGAGAGCTCGAGGTCCTGGTGCGACAGGCGGACGGACATGACCTCGCCGTCGCGACGCTCGACGCGGGGGCGGTCTTCGGCGAGCGTTCGCTGCTCACCGGAGAGCCGCGAAGCGCGACGGTGCGATCGATCGACTCGGCGGTCGTCTACGAGATCGGGCAGCGACAGCTCGCGCCGATCCTCCAGGCGCGCCCGTCGGCGATCGACGAGCTCGCAGCCATCATGGAACCACGCCTTCGCGCGACGGCGGCGGCCGGAGAGAGTTACGAGAGCAAGAAGCAATTGCGATCGCTCGCCGGGTCGATCAGGAAGTTCTTCCTGTCTTGAGACGGGCCCCGACGGCGCCTCACGGAGTAAAGTGAGCATCGCGCCATGACTCCGTTTACCCGATTGCTCGCATTCACCTTCGCTTCAATGCTCGCGTTCCAGACCGGAGCGGCCGCCCCGAACTGCCAGCTCAAAGACGAGCGGGTGGAGCGAGCCATCGCCTCGGTAGCGACGGAACTGCAGGGGACGGAGTACTGTCAGTTCCGCCGCTATCTCTCGCTCGACGACATCGATTCGGATGGAAAGGCAGACTTCCTCGTCACCTTCAATGTCGAGGGCACTGGCGAGGGAAACGGCAACGACGTCGTCGCCTATCTCATGGCGTTCATCACGTCGCGGACCGGGAAGGCTCCGATGCGGCTGGAGGTCGGAAAGCGCGGCACCCGGCTCCCGAATGCCATCTGGTTCGACGGACGAGACGCCCTGATCGGCTTCGTGCGCTGGCTCGACTCCGACGCGAGCTGCTGCCCGTCGGGCAACGAGAAGCGCCGCTACGTGATCACGCGCGACACGATCGTCGAGAAGCGCGAGCAGTGACGCGCAACTCAGCGTCGCCACCGAAGCCGCGGATGCGCTTCGCATTCGCACTGCGCATCACGCACCGACTTCTTTCGGAGTAATCCGTATCAAAGGCGCTCCAGGCGGAAGCACAATCTCGCGCGAATCCCCGCCTGCTCGTCGCCTTTCGCCTTTCGCCTATCGCCTGCGTCTCGTCAGACCGGCCCGAGGTACCTGTCGAGCCAGTCGAGCGACTCCTTGATCATGTCGGTGCGCGGCACCGAGTGCCCGCCCGGGAAGACGAGGCGCTTCTTTTGATCCGCGGGAGATCCGAGGAGATCGAAGAGCGGCTTCTGCGACGTCTCCGGAGGGAAGAAGAAATCGAGCTCACCGTTGAGGATCAGCGTCGGTTGTTTCACCTTGCCGACGTAGTTGACCTGATCGGCCTCGGGGAGCGCCTTCTGGAAGCTGAGCCCCGCGACGTAGAGGACGTTCGCCTTGATGCGCGGCTCGACCGCGGGCATGATCGCACCCATCGCTCCGCCCCAGCTCAAACCGTAGTAGGCGAGCTTCGAGGCATCGACGTCGCTCCTCGTCTCGAGGTAGTCGATCGTGCGGCTCATGTCCTTCGCCCACATGATCACGTGGTCCTTGTAGAAGGTCGTCTCGCGCTGCGTGTCGGAGCTGAGCTCGTCCGCGCGCTCGTACGTTCCCTTGTAGATCGGCCACACGATCGCGCGACCGCTCCTGACAACGAAGTCGATGCGCCCCGGCTCGAGCGTCGCGCTCGATTGCGCGCCGATCGATCCCGATCCGGGAAATGTCAGCACGACCTGGTACGGCGCCTTTCCTGACAGCGGCAGGAAGAGGTACGCCATCATCCGTTCCTCTCCGTACGCCGCGCGAAAGGTGATCTTCTGACGGACGTAGGTCGAGGTCCGCTTCTCCTCGTCGATCTTCGCGTCGAGCGGAGCCTTGTCGTAGGCGAAGAGGCGGAGATACTGCGCGAAGACTTCGTCCGACACCGGCTTCTGCGCATAGAAGTCGCGGAAGCGCCGGTCGATCTGCTTCTCGAGCTCGGCGAGCTTCGGCTCACCACCCACGATCCGAATGCATCGGAAGCCGTTGGTCGCGGAGCGGTCGAACGCGGGCTGTGCGTACGAATCGGAGAAGGCGTAGTCGGGGTCGTTCCACCCGGCGCCGAGGATGAAGCGCGAGCGACCGTCGTCGTTCGCGTTCGAGACCCACTCGCGCACGTTGCCCGCGAGATCGCGCGCACCGAAGCGATTGACGCTCTTCGTCGAGCCGACCGGGACTGCCCCGCTGCCCGATAGGTTCGCGAACGGGACGATCCGCGAGCTCGCGACGGTGAAGGCGACGCGAGTCCAGTGGTAGACGGTCGGGAGCCGCTTACCGGCCCACGCCGCGTACGCCGCGGCCTCGTACCAGCTGACGCCGGCGACCGGATAGTCGTCCTGTCCCGCGGGATAGGCGCCGACTTCCCACGTGGCCGGCCCGGTACGGCCGGTTCGGTCGGTGAATCGCGCGATCGCCTCCTCGAACGAGAGGGTGCGATCGCCGTCGACGAACGGCTGCGTCCAGTACTTCCGCTCCGCGTATCCGCCAGCGTCGACGAAGCGCTTGAACTCGCGGTTCGTCACCTCGTTCCGGTCGATGTCGAAGGCCACGGTCGGCACGGCGGGGAGATGCTCGAAGCCCGAGAGGTAGAGATCGAACGCTCCGGCCGGAACGCGAACCATCTCGGGCGCCATGGTCGACGAATCGCCCAGTGGATAGCTCCAGGTTCCGTCGCCGCCTAACGGGAAGTTCCAGATCACGTCGTCGACCGGCTGCTTGCCGGCGAGCTCGAGGTGGACCCGGGTGAAGCCGCGCGGATAGGCGAACTTCTCGATCGGCGTCTTTCCGAGCACGATCGGCGCGGAGTCGGGATCGTCGTAGTAGCGCACGGTGACCGTCGCACCGGGCGGATCGGACTCGATGGAGACGGGCCGCGTGAACTTGCCGCGAAGCTGCGCGACGAGCGGCTCGCCGGGGGCGACCGCCTCGATCTTCCGAGCGAGCACCCACGCGTCCCAGCTCTCCCTCCCCTCCTCCAGCGCCTGGATCCGGTCGACGGTCGACTGGAGGGCGGGGAGCGCCTCGTTGCGCAGCCAGCGCTGCTGCGCCTGGCGCCGGTAGAACCACGTGCCCGCGAGAGCGAGCACGACGAGTAGTGCAGCACCGGTCAGCACCCGCCCCGCGCGCTTCCTCGGAAGTGGCATCGCATTGCGGCCCGAGCCGGAGCTGATATCGACCCGCAGCGCGTCAAGCGCGTCGCGCAATGCCGATGCGTCCGCATAGCGGGCGTCGGGCTTCTTCTCGAGACAGCGGAAGACGATCGAGTCGAGCGGCTCCGGTGCAGCCGGGACGAGCGCCGTCACCGGCGGCGGAGTGTCGCGCAGGATCGACGTCAGAAGCGAGATCGTGTTGTCGCCCGAGAACGGCCTGCGTCCGGTCGCCATCTCGTAAAGAACGATGCCGAACGAGAAGATGTCGGAGCGCTGGTCGACCGCCTGCCCCTGCGCCTGCTCCGGCGACATGTAGGCCACGGTTCCGAGCAGCGTTCCCTGGCGCGTCGTCGTTGCCTTGCGCGGGCCGGACTCGCCGTCGCGCAGCGCCGTCGCGTCGTCGGCCGTCACCACCGCGCCGCCTAACTTCGCGAGCCCGAAGTCGAGGATCTTCGGACGCCCGTCACGGTCGATCATGATGTTGTCGGGCTTCAGGTCGCGGTGGATCACGTGCTGCCGGTGCGCCGCGGCGAGCCCGCCGGCGATCGCGGCGGCCAGCTCGACCACGCGCGGCGGTTCGATGCCGTGGGCGAGCTCCTCTCCCAGCGTCCGGCCGCGCACGAGCTCCATCGCCAGGAAGCGGACGGCCCCGTCCTGATGAAGGCCGTAAACCGCGGCGACGTTCGGATGGTTCAATGACGCGAGCAGCTTCGCTTCGCGTTCGAATCTCGCAAGGCGCTCCGGATCGCGCGCGAACTCCTCGGGGAGGATCTTGATCGCGACCTCGCGATCGAGAATCGTGTCGAGCGCGCGCCAGACGACTCCCATCCCTCCCGCGCCGAGGCGCTCGATGAGACGGTAGTGGAGCAGCGCGCTGCCTGATTCGATCCTTGAGTCGGCCATGGGGAGACGGACGACATTAGAGCATGACGAGCGAGAAAACGCCCACGATCGGAAAGCCTCAGCGATGGTCAAGTTCTTCGACGCTCGTCCGTCCCCCACGCCCGCTCGAACGGAGATCTACCGTCGCATTGTCTCGCCGCCTCCGACTGCGTCGCACGAATCGGCGCACGATCACGACGGAGCAGCGATGCCAGGATCATGCGGTTCTGTTCCGACCGGAGCTTCTCTCCTACCGAACGGACTTGCGCCGCACATCCACGAGGAGAACAATCGGAAGCGCTCGCACAACCTGCCAGCTGGAGGCACCCATGCTTCGCGCCCTCGCGGTCCGAATCTTCCCTCTGCTGTCTCTCGTCGTCACGTTCGAGGCAGCCGCGCAAACCTACAGCATCGACTTCAATCAGTTCGGAAACGCAGTCGCGGCTGAGAAGCTCGGGATACCGGGGGTCACCTTTACTTCGAACCCGTCCGGGTCGTGGTTCACCGTCGACACGGAGGATCTCCTGTTCGTCAGCCTCGGGGGTACGTGCCTCATTCAGCCGGACACTCTGGGCTCGCTCGACATCACCTTCCAGAACCCTGTCTCGAGCCTCTCGTTCTCGTTCGCGCAGAACAACTACGACACCGGCGCGCAACTCAAGGTGGAGGTGTTCAGCGGCTCACTCATCATTGGAACGTTTATCCAATCCGCCGTCGTGCCGGACGGGGGCGTCTACGGTGAAGGATTCATCAACCTGTCGCCGGGCGGCGGATCATTCAGCCGGATCCGGATCTCGAGCGTCACGCAGAATCTCATCGCGATCGACAACATCCGCGCCGACGGAATACTGCTCGCAATCGTTTCGCAGCCGCACGGGATGCTTCAGCCCGCCGGCTCCGGCGGCGGCAGCGACAGCTATACCATCGCGAACCGCGGGGGCGTGTCGGCGAACGTGACGCTCGGGCAGACGGGACAGTTCTTCACGCAGACGCCACGAAGCGTCACGATTCCCGCGGGAGGAACGCAGAAGGTCACGCTCGCCGGCGTGTCGCAGGGCCCCGGCTCGTTCAGCGGAACGTCGACGGTCAGCTCGGGAGGAACGACGCTCTTCCGCGTTCCTGTATCGCTGCTTTCCGCGGTGCCTCCCTCGGGCACGGTTCGCGCCGTCGCGTCGCAGAACCGGATCGACCTCGCCGCGGTGCAGGGGCAGAACCCGAACGGCAGCGTCGCCTTCAGGAACGACGGAAGCTCGACGCTCCAGGGAATCGCGGTGTCCGACGCGCCATGGCTCATTCCACAAAGCGGAGTGATCACGATCGCTCCGGGCCAGACGGTGAACGTCAGCTTCCGCATCGACCGTTCGCTCCGTCCCGATGGAGCCGAGTCGCCCGGATCGATCGTCGGCACGCTGAGCCTCCGCTTCCTGACCGCCGCATCGGCGCGCTTGCCGTTCGACGCCGCGAGCGGCGTCAGCATCGTCTCGGTGATCGACACGAACACGCCCGACACCAGCACGAGCGCGATTCCTCCGCTCGACGGTCCAGCGCTCTTCCTGGCCGGCATCGGGCATGTGACAGGAGGCGGCGGCAGCGTCGTCTACATCTCCGACGTGACGATCGGCAACGCGGTCGATGCCTACAGCATCGGCAACGTCTCTCTCTTCTTCACGCCACGCGACGGGTCGGCGGCGAGCGCTACGCAGTCGTCGATTTCGTCACTCCTTCCGAACCAGGCGGTGAGCCTCGCTGACGTCGTGAAGAACGTCTACAACAACAGCGAGACCGTCGGCACGATGCAGATCCGCGCCAGCGCGATTTCGAGCCTCTCGCTGGCGGCAAGCATCTTCAACTCGAGCGATCCGCGCGGCACCTTCGGCACGGCGATCCCCGTGCTCCGCTCCGACCGCTCGATCACGACCGGGCAGAAGCTCTATCTCCCCGGCCTCATCCAGGACGCGACGCACCGGACGAACTTCTACCTTCAGGAGACCGCGGGCGGCGCGCCGACCGTCCGCACCGACTTCCTCAGCGCGACCGGCACCGTCATCGGCACGCGCAGCGATTCGCTCGAGCCGTTCCGGATGCTGCAGATCGTGAACCCCGCTCCCGCGGGCACCGTCACGGCGATCGTCACGCAGACGGGAGGCAGCGGGACCGTGAGCGGATACGCGACGCCTCTCGACAGCGTGAGCGGCGACACATGGGCAGTCACCGACTGGAACGCTGCGTACGGCTCGGCGCCGACGGACAAGCTGATCATCCCGATCGCCGGCTCCATCGCCGGCGCCCTCGGCACGTTCTTCCGCACCGACGTCGCCGCGACGAACATCGGAGCCGGCACCGGGAACATCCAGCTCACCTACCGCCCGAGCGGCGGCGCCGCCATCGTCAAGAGCGTCAGCCTCGCGCCTAACCGCTCGTACGTCGTCGCCGACATCGTGAAGACCCTCTTCCTGGTCAGCGGCGACTCCCTCGGCTACATCGTGGTGGACCCGCTCGGCAGGAGCATCACCGTCACCAGCCGCACCTACACGACGGTGGCGAACTCGACGGCGACCTTCGGCACTGCGGTGCCCGCGATCCCGCTGACGGCCGCGATCGGGCCGGGGCAGAAGAAGGTCATCGCGGGACTGCAGGACGCGTCCGCCGCGACGCTCTCGGCCGCGACTCCGGCGACCTACCGGACGAACGTCGACATCGTCGAAACCTCCGGAGCGCCCGCGACCGTGCGCATCACGCTCCTCTTCGCCGACGGCAGGAGCCTCGCGGGGACCGTCGCCGCGAAGAATTACGAGGTCCAACCTAACCAGCTTTTCAGGATCAACCGGATCACCGACAACGTCCTCGGCGCGGCGCGGGCAGACTACGGAGACATCAGGAACCTCCAGCTCAAGTTCGAGGTGGTCGGCGGCAGCGGGAAGGTCATCGTCACCGTATCGTCGACCGACAACGGCACCGGCGACTCGATCCTGAGGGTGCAGTAGGAGACAAGCGCGAGCCTGGGTGGGTTCGGCAGACTCACTCGAACAGCCTTCCTTTACGGGCGGTTGTCGCGAATCGACCGGTCTGCTATGGTGCGCCGCGATGCAAGAGGCCCAGTCGGAAGTATTCGCACTCGGTTCGTGGGACGTCACTGTCGCAGGGGTCGATCACGTCGTCGAGCTCGTGCTCGATCCGAACATCGGCAAGACCGTCGTGCGGGTCGACGGACGCACCGCGGCAAGACCCATCTCCAACGAGGAGACCGCCCGCGAGTTCACGATCGCCGGTGAGCGATGGACCGCAGTGCGGCGCGGGGACAAGTTCGAGATCGAGCTGGTCGAGCCGCTCGCCGTCACTCCAGCGAAGTCCTCCAAGGCATCGACCGATTCCGTCGCGAAGTCGTCGGCAGTGAGCGGGGTCGTCGTCAAGGTGATAGGTGTCATCGTCGTTCTTGGCCTGATCGGCCTGCTCAAGGGTCCGGTCGTCGACATGATGGCCGACTGGTACGAGTACCGCGCTCCCGACGGCTCGTTCTCCTTCGCCATGCCGGTCAAGCCGTTTGAACAGCACCACTCGGCTGTGCTCAAAGGCTCGTCGGTTCACCTCTATGACGTGGCCACCCAGGATGAGAGCTGCGAGTACTTCGTGATGTACTTGCAGCTGCCGAGAAACACCGAAGTCGGGGCGATGAACGGCGCGATCAACCAGATTCGTGACGGCATCGCGAAAAAATTCAACGCCACGATCGACCGCGACAAGGAGACCGCGCTCGGCAGCGAGATCGTGATGCGCGCTCCCGCGGGGAAGCGCTACAAAAAGGCACATGACATCAAGCTGCGCATCGTGCAACAGGGACCCAGAATTTACTTCGTGGGTGCCTCCGTGCTGAAGGACAAGCTCGGCTCCATCAATACGATGCGCTTCTTCATGAACTTCAAGGCGACCGAGATGGGCTACGCCGAAGGCCCGAGTCGTTAGCATCCGCACCCTCGACCGCGTGGCGACCGCCCGGGCGCGCCTGTGCCTACGAGACCCCGAAGCGGCCCGCCCACGTCGACCGCTGACCTGCTGCTACCATTGCCCTCATGGTTCCCTGGGTTCTGCTCGCATCCACCGACATCCCCGGCGACGGCGGAGAGATGCGTCTCTACCGCCGCGGCCCCGAGTTCTCGATCCGGGTCGGCCCGCACGAGCTGATGAACAGCCGCGTGCACGCCTCCGAGGAGGCGCTCGCGGAGCTCGCCTGCGCTCCTCTCGCCGATCACGATCGCGCACGCATCCTCATCGGCGGCCTCGGCATGGGCTTCACGCTCGCCGCCGTGCTGTCGCACGTCGGTCCCCCAGCCGTCGTCGACGTCGCGGAGCTCGTCCCTGCGGTCGTCGCCTGGAACCGAGCGGAAATGGCGGAGATCAACGGCGCTGCGCTGGCAGACGCACGAGTCACCGTTCGCGAGAGCGACGTCGCCAGGATCATCGGCGTTGAGAAGAACGCGTACGACGCGATCCTCCTCGACGTCGACAACGGCCCCTCGGCGCTCACTTCGAAGTCGAACGCGCGGCTTTACGGCGCGTCAGGACTAAAGGCGGCACATGCCGCGCTCCGGCCGGGTGGCGTCCTCGCCGTCTGGTCCGCCGATCACGATCCATCGTTCACGAAACGCCTCAGCCAGGCGGGATTCCACGTGGAGGAACATCCCGTCCGCGCCCGCGGCCGCGCCGGCGGCTCGCGCTTTCTCATCTGGATTGCGCAACGCGCGTAGCATCAAGATCCGCGGAAGCCGCCGGGCGCGGCAGCAGCTCGGAACGAGTCGGCTTCGCCTAACCCGGCTGGCGACGGCAGTCGAGTGACGCGGCGATCAACCCTGGGGACATCGTGCCGAGTCTCCGGCGGACGGGCTCGATCGGGGCAACAGGCTGCGGCTTCCCCCCGTCCGGACTCGCCATCCCCACATCCTCCCCTTCGCGCCTGCTATCCTTCGAACATGCCCATACAACCCGGCAATCTCCTCGGCCCCTACGAGATGATCGCGCCCATCGGAGCCGGCGGCATGGGCGAGGTCTGGCGCGCGCGCGATCCGCGCATCGGGCGCGACGTCGCGATCAAGATCCTTCCTCCCGGCTGCACCTCGAATCCCGACCGCCTCGCCCGATTCGTCCAGGAGGCGAAGACGACCGGCTCGCTCAATCATCCGAGCCTCCTCGTCATCTTCGACTTCGGCACGCACGAGGATGTCCCCTATCTCGTCAGCGAGCTTCTCGAGGGCGAGACGCTGCGCCAGCGGCTCGATCGCGACGCTGTACCCGCGCGCAAGGCGATCGACTGGGCGACGCAGATCGCAGAGGGAGTGGCGGCGGCGCACGAGAAGGGAGTGATCCACCGCGACATCAAGCCGGAGAACATCTTCCTGACGCGCGACGAGCGGGTGAAGTTGCTCGACTTCGGGCTCGCGAAGCTGACGTTCGACGAACAGCCTGCCGACCTCGACGGCGACACGCACCTGCGCCACACCGACCCGGGCTCCGTGTTAGGCACGCCGGGCTACATGGCGCCGGAACAGGTGCGCGGCGAGGCGGTCGACGAGCGCGCCGACATCTTCGCGCTCGGCATCGTCGTGACCGAGATGGTCACCGGCGCGAATCCCTTCAGGCGCGCGACGCGCGTCGAAACGATGACCGCGATTCTCCAGAACGACGTGGCGCTTCCCGACTCGGTCCCGCCGGGATTCGCGCGGATCATCGACCACATGCTCGCGAAGCACCCCGGCTCACGCTTCCAGTCGATGAAGGACGTCGCCTTCGCGCTCCGGCTCCTCTCGGGGAGCGGCGCCTCCGGAGAAATCGCGTCGCAGAGCGGATCGCAGGCCCGCGTCGGGCCAGCCTCCGACACGAACCAGTTCCTCTCCGTCACCTTCCGGCGAGGACGCGTCGGCACGGCGCGCTTCACCCCCGAAGGCTCGATCGTCTACGGCGCTGCGTGGGAGGGAAACCCGCTTGAGCTCTTCGTTTCGTACCCCGGGACTCCGGAGGCGAGACCGATCGGCCTAGTCGACGCCGATCTCCTCTCGGTGTCGCCCACCGGAGAGCTCGGCGTCTCCCTCGGAAGGAGATTCATCGGCGGCTGGGTCTCGATCGGAACGCTCGCGAAGATGCCGCTCGCCGGCGGCGCGCCCCGAAAGATCTGCGAGCAGGTGGTCGACGCCGACTGGGCGCCCGACGGAAAGAATTTCGCGATCGTCAGGCACGTCGCGTCGACGTTCGTTCTCGAGTACCCGATCGGGCGGCGCCTCTACGCATCGGGCGGCTGGCTGAGCCACGTCCGCTTCTCGCGCGACGGAACGCGCCTCGCGTTCATCGAGCATCCATGGTTCGGCGACGACGCGGGACGGCCGATCGTCATCGATCTCGAAGGGGGGTTCGTGATGGAGCACGCCGAGCCGCTCGAGGGAACGAGCGGGCTCACCTGGTCGCCCGACGGTAGCGAAGTCTGGATCGCCGGCAGTCACCACTCGTTAGGGCGCGACCTGTTCGGTTTCGACATGGCGGGCGCCTCGAGGCTCGTCCTCGCAGTCCCGGGCGAGCTGACGATCTTCGACGCGAACCCTTCGGGAGAGTTCCTGATCTCGCAGGACACGCATCGGCGAGAGGTCTACTCGGCGCGTCGCGGCGAGGAACCGCAGCGAAACCTTGCGTGGTTCGACTGGCCGATGCTCACCGACATCTCGAAAGACGGCTCGCAGGTGCTGATCGAAGAGCAGAAGGCCGGGGCGGAATCGAGTCGCGGCGCCCTGCTCTACCTCCGACCGACCGACGGAGGACCCGCGCTGCACATCGGCGACGGACGCGCTCGATCGATCTCCCCCGACGGCAACTGGGTCGCAGCCGCTGCCGGCGGCGCCGGGCAACTCGAGCTGATTCCGACGGGAGTCGGCGAGTCGCGCTTCGTCCGCTGCGACAAATTCGAACAGATGCACTGGTGGTTCTGGCTGCCCGACGGCGAGCGCATCCTCGTCATCGGCACCGGAGACGACCAGCAGCGCCTCTGCCTCTGCGTGCCTGTTGACGGCAGCGAACCGACGCCCGCGGGCCCCGGCTCGTTCGGATTTCCCGCCGCGATCTCGCCCGACAGCGCGCGCTTCGTCGCGTCGGGACCCGACGAGCGCCTCATGATCTATCCGATGACGGGACCAGACGGCGCCCCACTGAAAGGCGCGCGCACCGGCGACTGGCCTTGCCAGTGGAGCGCCGACGGCCGCTTCGTGTTCGTCTTCCCGCGAGGACAGACGACACTCACGGTCGATCGGATCGACGTCGAGACGGGCGAACGGAGTCCGTGGCAGGAGATCCATCCCCTCGACCTGGCCGGAATCCTCGACATCAATCCCGTCTGGCTGACACCCGACGGCGAGCACTACGCCTACTCGTATCGGCGATGCCTGTCGGACCTCTATCTGGTGTCGAAGGCGCGACGGGAAGGTTAGGCGGGGAGGGAAAGTCCGACGGGGGTGTCGTTCCGAGAAGCGACCCCGCGAAGCGGGGGAGCGACGAGGAACCTCTCAGGCTGGTACAGATGAAGTCGTCGGCCTGAACTTGCGCGCCTGTTGCGCATCTGTACCAGCCTGAGAGATCCCTCCTCCCTCGTCCCGCTTCGCGGGACTCGGTCGTCGGGATGACATTCTCCTTCGTCCGATGCGCTCTACCCCACGCGCGACGCGACGTGACGCACGCCCGGGCCGGTCACCCGGCCCGGGCGCGGTCGCAGGGCCTAACCAATCGGCTCGAAACGCCCCTGGAAGAATCGAAGCGCAGGCGGCTCGTAGACGAACTTGAGTCCCTTGATCTCGCTGCGTCGCTGATACAACCGCGCGATGCCGTCGGCGACCGCCTTCATCTGGTCGTTCGAGTAGACGCGGCGCGGAATCGTGAGTCGCACGAGCTCGAGCTGCGGACGGTAGTTCTTCCCCGTCTTCGGGTCGCGCCCCTTCGAAACGTTGCCGCGCTCCATCACGCGAACGCCGGTCTCGATGTAGATCTCGGCCGCGAGACGCTGCGCCGGGTACTCGTCCTGGTCGACGTGCGGCAGGAACGCCTTCACGTCGACGAAGACCGCGTGCGTTCCGGTCGGCCTTACGATCGGCACGCCCGCCTGCTTCAGGCATTCGGCGAGATACGCGGTCTGCTCGACGCGGTCGCGGATGTAACGGTCGTCGAGCATCTCCTCGACGCCGCGCGCCATCGCGGCGAGATCGGCCGCAGGCAGGCCGCCATCGTGGACTCCACCTTCATAGATACGCAGCTTCGCTTCGGCAGCGCGCGCCCATTCGGCGTTGTCCTTGAATGCGAGGAGCCCGCCGATGTTGATCAGGAAGTCCTTCTTGCCCGACACGGTGCAGCCGTCGCCGTACTCCATGATCTCGCGAAGGATGTCCTTGATCTGCGTCGATGCGTATCGCGGATCCTTCTTCCGGATCATGTAGGCGTTCTCGACCGCGCGCGTCGCGTCGAAGAGGACCGGGATTCCCTTCGGCCGGCAGTAGGTGTAGACCTCGCGAAGGTTGTCCATGCTCACCGGCTGGCCGCCCGCCATGTTCACCGAGAGCTCGAACGAGATGTAAGCAACCTTTTCTGCGCCATGCTCCTTCACGAGCGCGTCGAGCTTGGCGAGATCGATGTTCCCCTTCCACGGGAAGTCGCTCTGCGGCTGGTGCGCCTCGTCGACGATGATGTCGACGAAGGTTCCGCCAGCGAGCTCCTGGTGGAGCTTCGTCGTCGTGAAGTACATGTTCCCCGGCACGAACTGCCCGGGCTTGATGAGCACCTCGCTCTGGATGTGTTCGGCCGCGCGTCCCTGGTGCGTCGGCAGGATGTACTTGTAGCCGTAGATCTCCTGCATGAGCCCGACGAAGCGGAGGTACGCCTCGCTCGTCGCAGGCGTCGCGCGCGCGCCGTCATACGCGGCCCATTGGTCGGTGCTCATCGCGGTCGTCCCCGAGTCGGTGAGCAGGTCGATCGCCACGTCGGCCGAGCGGAGGAGGAAGGTGTTCCATCCCGCCTCGCGGATCGCCCGTTCGCGCTGCTCGCGCGTCGTGCGCGCGACCGGCTCGGTCGTGTGGACGACGAACGGCGCGGTGTCGAACTCCTTGTTCTTCATGTCCGCGAAGATCCAGCGGAAGTGGAGCTCGTCGTGCCACTCCCCTCCCGTTTCGAGATCGATCGCCGGAACGTGCTCGCGCTGGCCGTAGAGCGAGATGATCGCGTCTGCCACCTGGTCGAGCTGTGCGTTCGACATCGCGAGGCGCGGGATCTGCACCGGCAGCAGCGCGTCACGGCCGACGAGCCCGGTGACGAGCGCGCGCGCGCCGGAGGTCTGGTAAAGCGCACAGGCGAGCGCGTGCTGCTGATGCTGCTTCAGGTGAGGCAGGAACTCGTCCGCCTTGAGGTACGCGCCGTCGCAGCCGCGCTCGAGCGGAACGCCGGCGTCGCGGAGGCGCGCGGTGAAGCGCTCGGTCTGGTACATCGCCCACTGCACTTCCGACTCGTCGCACATCTCGTTGATGCCGCGCGCGAGCACTTCCATCGTGCGCCCCGCCATGCCGCCGTAGGTGTGCAGCCCTTCGAAGACGACGACCTCGTTCATGAAGTGCTCGTTGTCGGCAGGGTTGTCGGTGGCGATGAGGCCGCCGGTGTTGCTCTTCGCGTCCTGCGCGCCGTCGAGCAGGATCACGTGCGCCGTCTTCGCGATCACCTTGACGATGTCGGCGATCGTGCGGTCGGCCATTCCCGGCTCGTGCCGCTGGATGTACCAGGCGTTCTCCACGACGCGCGAGACGTCGAGCAGGAGTCGCAGCCCGTGCTTGTCTGCCGTCGCGCGCACGGCGCGGAGCCCCGCGAGGCTGATCGGGTGCTGGCCGTCGGCGAAGCACTGCATTCCGATCAGCGCCGCCTTACGCACGGACAGGAGCTTCTCGAGCATGGCGATGCTGACGTCGCCGGTGAAGAGCTTCGCGTCGTGGTCGCGGACGTCGGCGATCTCGATGCCGCGCGGCGCGTGGATGTCGACGCGGTTGCGCGCGTTGCTCGGAATCAGCGACCCCTTCGGCGTCAGCGTCGCGACGATCAGCTTCACGGCGCCTAACGTATTGTGCGTCGGGCAGACATAGGTGTGGCCGAGGACCTTGTTGACCGCGGCGGTGAGCGTCTCGAAGTTCGTCGCGCCGGCGTAGGCCTCGTCGCCGATGAGCTGGCCCGAAATCTGCTCCTGGCTCATCGCGCCGGTGCCGTACGACACCATGTCGAACGCGATCTCCGACGGCGTCATGTTGAAGACGTTGAAGTGCGCGCGCGCGAGGTTGCGCTTGCGCTCCTCGGGCGTGGGAAACGTGACGAGCCGGACGGTCTTGGTCTTGTGCGGCTCGTGGATCGGATTGGCGACAGGCATCGGTTCTCTCCTTGCGGAGAACATCCTACGCAAGCCAACGAGCCGATTGAACGAGTTATATGTGGCAATTTCGCATTCTTGGTGATGCTTTATTAGGTAAAATTGAGAAATGAGCACGAAAGACGAAAGAGTTCTCGATGCGAAGGGCTGGCAGATCATCCGGGAGCTTCAGCTCGAGGGTCGGCTGAGCTTCGCCGAGCTCGGGCGGCGCGTCGGTTTGTCGACTCCCGCGGCCGCCGAACGCGTGAAGAATCTCGAGGCGGCCGGAATCATCCGGGGCTACCGCGCCGAGATCGACCTCGACAAGGTCGGCCTCCCGATTCTCGCGGTCATCCGCATGAGCGCCGTCGGCGACGTCCTCACCCGCATCACATCCGCCGTGCGCGACATGCCCGAGGTGCTCGAGTGCCACCGCGCCACCGGAGCCGACTCGTTCATCATGAAAGTCGCCGTCGCCTCGGTCGAGCATCTCGAAGCGCTGATCGACCGCCTGACGCCGTTCGGATCGACCTCGACCTCGATCGTCCTATCCTCACCTGTCACGCGCAACATCGTCGAGCGCGCGGGACAGGAGACCGCGCGCAAAGCCACCCGGCGAGGAAAAGCGTCGTAGGCGAATCACGCGTCAGGCGCCGATGCGTTCCAGCGAGTCGACGGACTTGATCTCGATCGAGAGCGCTTTCCCCATCAGCATGGCGCCGAGGCGCACGAACGGGGAACCCGACACCAGCCAGACTGTGGCGATGCGTCCCCTCATCTCCTGGAGCGCATCCTGCCAGACCCGCCTTGCCTGCGAGTCATAGCCCTTCATGCGCCGGCAGTCCCAGACGATCGTGAGCGGCGCCGTCCCCGTGGACTGGAGCTCGGCACGCCACGCACGAATCGCCTCTTCCGCAGCCGCCGACGTGAGCTCCTGCGGAAAGCGGAATTCCAGGCACTTCCGGTTGCGGTACGTTTCCCACACCACATTCACCCGTTCAGCTTCCATCGATCATTCCCCTCCCTGCGTACAGCTCGAGTCTGCTTCTGCCGAGGATGCACGACGCGCCGGAATCATGACGTGCCGCACGTCGGCAGGGGTTGTGTTCCGAGTCACGGGCGGCGGGGTCAGCGCCACCTCGCCGCTACGAATTCGGCGGATAGAGCTTCTCGAACTCCGGGTCGCCGTGCAGGAGCGTGAGGTCGGGGTCTCGCCTCGCCCAGCCCGGATCCTTGTAGCCCGTCTCCCAGGCGCGGCGCAGCGTCTTCATTGCCTCTTCCTTCCTGCCGAGCTGGCAGAAGACGCACGCCAGGTTGTAGAGCACCGTCGCCTCGTTAGGCCGCAGCGCCATCGCGAGCGTCGCCTCCCGCATCGCGTCCTCGATGCGCCCGACGTCGGCGTACGCGCCCGCCAGCAGGGCGCGGGCCCGCGCATCCTCGGGGACCTGCCTCACGTGCGCGTCGAGAATCTCGGCGTGCTGGAGCGTCAGGTTGCGGAGCGCGTCCTTCTTCCCGAGCGATCCCATCGCGTTCATGATCGGGATGAAGATGTTGTAGTCGTTTCCGGCCGCCTTGAGCGCCTCGTCCTTGATGTCGATCGTTCCCTGGAAGTCGCCCGCCTGGAAGAGCGAGCGGCCGAGCAGGTACCAGGCGCCTTCGGTGTCGGGCTTCCGCACGATCACCTCGCGCACCTTCCGCGCCGCCTCCTCGTACTTCTCCTCGACGTAAAGGATCCAACTTTCGGCGAGCTGCACCTCGGGCGCGTTAGGCTGCAGCGCGCTCGCGCGCTGCGTCGCGACGACCGCGCGCCTCAGCCAGTCGCCCTTGCGCTCGTAGTGGTAGTGAAACTGCGCGCAGACGTTCGCGATCGCGGCGTGCGCGAGCGCGAAGTTCGAGTCGATCGAGACCGCGTTCTCGAACATCTGCAGCGCGAACTCCATGTCCTGCCGCGTGAGGCGCCGCGCGTAGCTCTTGCCGCGCAGATAGAGGTCGTAGGCCTGCAGATCGGCCGTCGGCTTCGCCGCGAGGTCCTGCTGCTCCTGCGGCGAGAGCGTCACGCGAAGCGCTTCCGCGATCCGGTGCGCAATCTCGTCCTGAACCTCGAACACGTCCTTCATCTCGCGGTCGAATCGCTCGCTCCAGACCGGAAAATTGCTCTGCGTGTCGACGAGCTCGGTATTGATGCGCAGCCGGTTCCCCGCGCGGCGCAGGCTCCCCGTGAGGACGTAGCTCGCCTTGAGCTGCTGGCCGATCTGCGTCGGGGTCGCCTGCTTGTCGCGATACGCGAGCACCGTCGCGCGCGAGAAGATCTTCAGCCCCTTGATCTTCGTCAGCTCGGTGATGATGTCTTCCGTGACGCCGTCGCGCAGGTACTCGTCTTCCTTCACGCCGCTCAGGTTCTCGAAGTAGAGGACGGCGACCGACTTCTCCTGCGCCGCCGGCGTGACTCCCTGGCGCGAACCGCTCGATTCGCTCGCGCGGCGGCCGCCCGAGTCGAGATCGCGCCTCAGCCGCTTCAAGTCGGTCCGCATCTCCGAGGCGTTCTGGTAGCGCAGATCGCGGTCCTTCTCGAGCGCCTTGCCGAGGATGCGCGCGAACTCGATCGGAATCGCCGGGTTCGCCTCGTTCGCCGGCGCCGGATCGCGGTTGAGGATCGCCTCGAAGACGACCGCGGACGACTCGCCCTGGAACGGGAGCCTGCCGGTCGACATCTGATAGAGAACCGTCCCTAACGAGAAGATGTCGGTCCGGGCGTCGGTCGGTTGCGCACGCGCCTGCTCGGGCGACATGTACGAGACGGTCCCTAGCGTCGTGCCCGCCTGCGTCAGCTCGTCATGCCTCATCGCGGTCGCCTCGGACATTCCGCTGTTCGCCAGCATCCGCTCGACCTTCGCGAGCCCGAAGTCGAGGATCTTCGCCTGGCCGCGCGCGTTGAGGAAGATGTTCGCCGGCTTGATGTCGCGATGGACGATCCCCTTCGAGTGCGCCGACTCGAGCGCGTCGGCGAGCTGAATCCCCGCGTCGAGCAACTCGTCGATCGCGAGCGGCCCGCGCCGCGCCCGCTCGTTGAGCGGCTCCCCTTCAAGCAGCTCCATCGCAATGAAGTGCTGCCCCTCGAACTCGTCGATCGCGTGGACTGTGCAGATGTTCGGATGGTTCAGTGCCGACGCCGCGCGCGCCTCGCGCTGGAAGCGCTCGAGCGCCGAGGAGTCCTGCGCCAGCTCGGGAGGGAGAAACTTCAGCGCGACGTGGCGGCCCAGTGTGGTGTCTTCCGCTTCGTACACCACGCCCATGCCACCGCTGCCGAGCTTTGCAGTAACCCGGTAGTGCGAAATCGTACGACCGATCATCGATCCATCCTCTTGGGAATCCGCGGAGATGCTACAAGGCGCGCGACCGAAAGGTCAAAGAGACCGGGGTCACAGCCGCAATATGAAGTATTTGCCGGGGCACGTGTCGCCAAATATTTCATATTGCGGCTGTGACCCCAACGTGACGCCAGCGCCAGCTCACTTCTGATTACAGGCGAAGATCTTCCGCAGCGAGTCGCCGTTCTTGAAGATGATGTCGTGGATCCGCCACCCCTCCGGCGTCTTGCGCACGTCGTACTGGAGTCGCACGTTCCAGTTCTTCCACGCGTCCGACAGACCGGTGAACGTCACCTCGTAGAGGTCGCCCGATTTCCCCTTCACCTTGCGGATCTTCGGCGGCGTGATCCCCTTCTCGTCGTAGTCCTGCGCGTCAAGAAACGGATCGCCGTCGAGGCAGCCGACCTCCTGCATCCGCGCCGAGTACTCCCCATCCTTCTTGAAGAGTTCGACGAGCGATGCATCGCAATACTTCGCGAGCACCGCCGAATCCTCCCACGCGATCGCCTTCCCGGCCCACGGCTGGTGGTCTGCGTAGACGAGCCTAACCAACTCTTCGGGAGTTGCAGGGGCGGGCGCCGCAAGAATCGCGACGGCCGGAACGAGACATAGGAACGACACGATGAGAACCGAAACGCGGCGTATCACGGTCATGGAGACTGCATTTTGCCGCAAAGCGGGGCGGAGGCACAGGGCCGAAGTGCGGCAGCGACCTCACACGGCGGCGCGAAGCGGCCACCCAAGGAGCCTCTGGACGACGCGCTTCAGCTCGATTGCAAGAATCGGCTTGCGAAGGAACGCGTCGACGTGGAAATCGCTCTTCGCCTCCTCCTCGTACTGCTTGTCGCGGTAGAGCGACGTGATCAACACGACTTTGATGCCGCGCGTGCGCGGGTCGGACTTCACCTGGCGTGAGACCGCGCGGCCGTCGAGCCCCGGCATCAGGGCGTCCGACACGATGATCGCGGGTCGATACGCGTAGAGTTGCATGAGCGCCTCGATTCCGTCGTGAGCGGTCACGACGCGGTAGTCGGACATGAGCGCCCGGCAAAGCATCGTCCGGGTCACCCTGTCGTCTTCGGCAACGAGAACGACAGGGCGGTCGTCATCGTGCCGCGCCTCCTCTCGCGTCTCCGTCTCAGGCTCGGCGAGCGTGAACGCGCCGTACTTCGTGACCCACTCTGCGGGTGCTGCGCACGAGCACCTGTCGCATGTCGGGCAGACTCCCGTCCTGCAGCGCGCGATGCAGTCGCACCATCGAGCCTCGGCGCGGTCGAAATGCCGCGCGCAGTGGAAGCAGAGTGCGTACTGGAGCGATTCGAGCCCCGGTGAGTTCATTCCAGGAACCGGTCTAGGGCCAACGTGCGTTTCCATGAGGTCGTCGTTGCCTCTCCCGAGGAGGCCGCGCGCGTCGTAACGACGAGCCGCAACCTTCCCCTTTCCACCTGAGTCCCCCGTCAGCCGGGCGAAATACAGCGGGAAGCGATAATCTCCGGGGTGGCCGGGTCAGGCCTTTGCGTTGCGGGGCTCCCTTCTGCTTTAGCTTCCGCGGAATTCCGAAGCTCTGACTCGGGTAACTGCCGACTCCATCAGCTGCCCCCGTGGCAACTGACCCGACAACACGGCTGAACATTCATGGTGCCTGCTCTCTGCCGCAAGGCATTGTCGAGTTCGTGATTCGCGGCCCCGGACGCCCGCCTCGGGTCCGACTCCGAAGCACGAACGTGAGAGTAGTTCTCAGATTCCATAAAAAGATCTTGACAAACGCTGCGGCAGTATAATTGCCGGCATACCTTGGAGACCATGGAGGCCTGCACAAGGCTAAGAGCAAAGGAGATCTAGATGAACAGGATCCTCGCTTTCCGTCCAATGGTTGCAACCCTCCTCTTCTGTGCGCTGGCGCTGCTCCTGCTGGTTGCTGCCGCACCGTCCAATACCGCCACGACGACCCAGGCCCAGCGACCGGTAGCAGTGAAACCACCGGTGGTCGTCGCCATCAGCTCCGCGAAGATCGTGGATGCGAAGTTCACCTGCGGATCGACATCCGCCACGAATTTCATCGGCACGGTCAAGAACAGCAGCACGAAGCAGCTCGTATTCGTCGGCACGCTGACCGTCACGAAGCCGGGTGCGTGTCTCAAGACCGACCCGACCAGGAACCCCGACGGCACGCCGTGCACGGCCAATCAGATGTTCTGCCCCGGGTATTGCACGCAGTACGCGCCCGACACGACCTTCTCCCCGACTCTTGCGCCGAAGACGATCGCCGCGGGAGCGACCGCGACGATCTCGGGGACGGTTCCGAACCAGGCGATGAAGTCGGCGGTGTTCAAGGTGGTGGAGCAGGGCAAGACAGCGGGCGTGACCAAGAAGCTCGGCGCCTTCAGCCCCTGCATTTTCTAGGTCGCGGACCTCTGGCCAACTGCCGGTCGAGGCGGTAGCTCCCCGACGCATCGAATGCGCCGGGGAGCGTCGGACGGGCTTCGGCCCGCACCAGGCCCGCCACGAGGAGCCGGTGTTAGGGCGTGGCCTCCCCGGCATTCGCCTGCTCGTGGCCGCGCCCCCCGCACCGCTGCGCTCAGTACGCCTGCTGGTGCACTCCTCTCACCGCGCGCCCCGAGGGATCGGTCACGGCCGCGAGCGCTGCATCCCAGCGCAATGCCTCCGGCGTGCTGCAGGCGACTGACGGTCCTCCCGGCACACACTCCGCGCACGCGCCGAGCGGGAAGTGCTCCTCGAAGATCTTCCGGTAGACGTACGCCTCCTTCGTCGGCGGAGTGTTGTAGGGAAATCGGAACTTTGCCGCTGCAAGATCGCGATCAGACACCGCAACTTCCGCGTGCGCCTTGAGCGCGTCGATCCAGCCGTAGCCGACGCCGTCGGAGAACTGCTCCTTCTGCCGCCACGCGACCGACGCCGGGAGCATGTCGGCGAACGCCTCGCGCAGGATGTGCTTCTCCATCTTCCCTGCGCCCGCCATCTTCAGCGCCGGGTCGATGCTCATCGCCGTGTCGAGGAACCACTTGTCGAGGAACGGCACGCGCGCCTCGACTCCCCACGCCGCCATCGCCTTGTTCGCGCGAAGGCAGTCGTAGAGGTGAAGCCGGTCGAGCTTGCGCACCGTCTCCTCGTGAAAGGAGCGCGCGTCGGGAGCGCGGTGGAAGTAGAGGTAGCCGCCGAAGATCTCGTCCGACCCCTCACCCGACAGCACCATCTTGATCCCCATCGCGCGGATGCGCCGCGCCATGAGGTACATCGGCGTCGCCGCCCTGATCGTCGTCACGTCGTAGGTCTCGAGGTGATGGACGACGTCGGGCACCGCGTCGAGCGCCTCGGCGACCGTGAAGCGAAACTCGTGGTGCACCGATCCGATGTGCTCCGCCACCTCGGCGGCCTTCGGCAGGTCGGGCGAGTGGTCGAGGCCGATCGCGAACGTGTGGAGCCGCGGCCACCATGCGCCGCTCTTCCCCTCGTCCTCGACGCGCCCCGCCGCAAACCTCGCCGCGCACGCCGCGATGATCGACGAGTCGAGCCCGCCCGACAAGAGAACGCCGTACGGAACATCACTCATCATCTGCCGCCTCACCGCCTGCTCGAGCGACTGGCGTATCTCGGCCGCGCCGCCCGGCGCGCCCGTCACCGCCTCGAACGACGGCCAGGGCCTCGTGTAGTGACGGCGCGGCGACCCCTCGTCGCTGTCGAGCACGTGACCCGCGGGGAACTCCTCGACCGTCCTGCAGACCGGCACGAGCGCCTTCATCTCCGACGCGACGTAGAGGTGCCCCTCCTCGTCGCGCCCGGTGTAGAGCGGAACGATGCCGAGATGATCGCGGCCGATGACGTAGCGATCGCGCTCGATGTCGTAGAGAACGAATGCGAAGATGCCGTTGAGCTCGTCGAGGAAGTCGGCGCCGCGCTCGCGGTAGAGGGCGAGGATGATCTCGCAGTCCGACTCGGTCTGGAACTCGTACGGCGATGCGAGCGACGCCCGGAGCGCGCGGTGATTGTAAATCTCTCCGTTCACCGCCAGGACGAGGGTCTTCTCCGCGTTCATCAGCGGCTGTGCGCCGTGCGTCACGTCGACGATCGCAAGCCGCTCGTGAGCCAGCACCGCACGATCGCACGCGAAGACGCCCGACCAGTCGGGCCCGCGGTGCCGCTGGAGGCGCGACAGACGGACGGCGCGCGTGCGGAGCGCGGCCGCGTCACCGCCTTTGATGTCGAGGATTGCGAGTATCGAGCACATGTCGTGAGTTCTCCTTCGTTTTCGTTTGCGCAAAAAAAATCGGCTCCCCGTTTCCGGGGAGCCGCGTTGTGATCGTTTCGATCGTACTACGCCGCTAAGGCAACAAGCCCCCCGTCGCGCTGAAGTTGGTATTCAGCGAATTCGAGCTGGCGTTGTTGGAATTGCGGCGCGTCATTGGATGCGCGGAGTATGGGCGGGCGCCGCCAGGGCTGTCAAGCGCAGCCCCAACCTCGCAGCGCGCCTATCATCCCCGCCCCCGCGGACGTAGACTGCTCCGCGTAACCGACAACCGCTCAGGGAGAGACTCGATGAAGCCGTCACGCGTCGTAACGCTCGCAATCGCCACGCTCATGCTCGCCACCCCGCTCGCCGCGAAGCCGGCGAAGAAGAAAGACGCGCCCAAGACCCTCTGCTCGTTCGCGCACTATCCGGTCGAAGTGGGCAACTCCTCGGAGTACCGGCTCTCGTCGAAGCAGAAGGACGCCTCCGGGAAAGTCTTGCAGGAGAACTCGAGCACGTACAGTGAAGAAATCGTCGCGGTCGAGGCCGATCGCTACAAGACGAAGACCGTGAGCGAAGGCAACGTCGCCGAGTCCGAATGGACCTGCAGCGCCGACGGCGTCGCCCTCAAGTACGGCGACTTCCCCGACACGAAGATCACCGCGAGCGGTGTCACGATTCCCTCGACGATGGAGATCGGCGGCAGCTGGACGCAGAGCTTCACGATGGAAGCCCCGGGGGTCAACCAGACGACGAAGACCACCAACAGGGTCACGAAGCGCGAGGAGATCACCGTCCCCGAAGGGACCTTCGAAGCCTGGAGGGTCGACTACGACGTCGAAACCACGATCCCCGGCCAGGAAGGCTCGGTCATCCACGGATCGCAGTGGTTCGTCACCGACGTCGGCGTCGTGAAGTCGATGTCCGTGGTCTCGATGGAGATGGATCAGATTCGCAGCATCGAAACCACGATCGAGCTGGTCAAGCACACGAAGAAGTAGCGGCGACGCCCGTACCCCGCTCAGAATCCGAGCGACGAGAGGCCGTTAGGGCAGCAGTCGGCCGACGCGTGCGCGCCCCGGTCGTCGCCGGTGATGTCGTCGGTGTCTCCTCCCTGTCTCAGCTCGATCGTCGGTTCCACGGCGCCACGCTTCCTCCGGGCAAACGCATCGTCATCCAAGCGGATGCGCAAGACTTCATCGCCTGCGGCGCCGTCGCCGACAACGGGAACGACGACCCGGGCATCAGAATCGGCCTCGACCAGACCGAAAGAGCGGCTCGAGGCTCACCGCACCGCGGCGCGGCCTCGGCGCTCGATTCGTGCAAGGCGCGCCTCCTGTTGTTCGCAAACCGTCACGGCTGACCGTCACCCTGCGGAGCTATCTTCGTGCCATTGCAATACGTCACTCGCGCGGCTCCGGGAGGGGTCGTGACGGCCACTTCATCTCGCGCGGTGTCGTCACCTGCATGTACCGGCGTCCGATCGAGGAGACACGATGAGACTCACCCTCTGCACCGCGGCGGTCGCTCTGGCGCTGCTCTCGCCTCACGCTCTTGCAATGCCGCCGGAGGAAGCAGCGGCGTGGCGCGAAGACCTGCACTTCATGGCCTCCGCGATGGAGCGCACGCACAAGAACCTGTATCACTCGATTTCACGCGACGAATTCGCGGCGATGGTGTCGGCGCTCGACACGAAAATCCCGGGGCTCGAGCGGCATGAGGTGATCGTCGGGATGGCGCGGATCGTCGCCGCGGTCGGCGACGGCCACACGAACATCTACCCGACTCGCGACCCGAAGATCGGTTTTCGTGCGCTGCCCGTCGCCTTCACCTTCTTCGACGGGCAGCTCTACGTCCGCGCGGCGCACGAGTCGCAACGCCAGCTCGTCGGCAGCCGCGTCGTGAGGATCGGTGATCGGGGCGTCGACGAGGCATACGCCGCCGCGAAGGCGATCGTCGGGCGCGACAACGAACAGGGGGCGCGTTACTGGGCGCCGTATCTCCTCGCGATGCCCGAGGTTCTCCACGCACTTCGCCTCACCAGCTCGCTCGACGACGTTCCGATCACCGTCGCGACGAGCAGCGGCGAAACCACGGTCACCCTCCACCCGATCGGCCCGGTCGAGATCATGAGCGGCGACATCGCGACGACGTTTGCCAGGCGCGAGGGGTGGATCGACTCCCGCGACGCTGCAACGAGCCCCGAGCCGCTCTGGCTTCGCCGGGGCAGCGAGGCGTTCCACCTCGAGCATGCCGGTAAACTCCTCTACCTCCAGGTCAACACTGTGGGCAACACGAAGGCCGAGTCGCTCGAGCAGTTCGCGCGGCGCGTGCGGTCCGAGATCGCGGCGACGAATCCGGAGAAAGTCGCAATTGACCTTCGCCTGAACCGTGGAGGCGACGGAACGCTCCTCGTCCCGTTCATCCGCGCGCTCATCCAGTCGCAATCGGTCGACTGCAAAGGCCGGCTGTTCGCGATCATCGGGCCCGCGACCTTTTCTGCCGCGCAGATGTTCGTCGACGACCTCGAGAAATATACGAACGTCACGTTCGTCGGCGAGCCCACCGGGTCGAAGGGAAACGCTTATGGCGATTCACGTAAGATCGTTCTCCCTCGAAGCGGCGTCACCGTGCGCGCGTCGATTTACTATTGGCAGGGTTGGCATCCCCGTGACGAGCGTGACGCCACGATGCCGCAGATCGTCGCCCCGATGACGTTCGACGCCTATCGCGACAATCGCGACCCCGCACTGGAGGCGATCACGGCCGCTCCAGGTCCGCCCTGCACTCCCTGAGCCTTCGCGAAAACCGAACGATCCGGCGGCACGCAAGGCGCGAGCTACCCTGAAGCTGCTCCGGCTGCGCGGCCGGAGTTTCCCCGGCCCTCACCTTTGGGCATTTCGCGGAGGCAACCTGCTTCCGTCATAATGGCCTACGCGCATATGCCATGAACTCTCCTCGTGCCATCGTCGCCCCCACGACCCGCGCGAGTGCGCTCATTACGCGAATTCTTCTCGCGTCGGTCGTCCTCCTCGCCACGCTTCCCCTCGTCGCGCTCGAGCCCGACCGCGCGATCAGCCAGTACGCGCACCGCGCCTGGCGGATCGAGGACGGTCTCCCTCACAGCGTCGTGCGCGGCATCACGCAGACCGACGACGGTTATCTCTGGATCGCGACGTACGAGGGGCTCGCGCGCTTCAACGGCGACAGCTTCACCCGATACAACAAGACCAATCTCCCCGGGTTCCGCCGCGACACCGTTCTCTCCCTGCTCAAGGCACGCGACGGCTCCGTATGGATCGGCACCAACGGCGGCGGCGGCGGACGGCTCCTCGGTGGCAAGGCCGACTCGTTCCTCCCGCTCAGCGGGCTCCCGAGCGAGATCGTGGCGGCACTCACCGAGGGACGCGACGGCTCGATCTGGGTCGGGACGTCGGAGGGGCTCGTCGTCTGGCGCAACGGCCGAATCGAGAACCCCGTCGCGATTCCCGAGATCGGGAACCGCTCGATCCTCAGCCTAACCGAAGCCCCCGACGGCACCCTCTGGATCGGAACGCGCAGCGGAGGCCTCTTCTCACTCCGCAACGGCAGCTTCCGCGGCGAAGGCTTCGACGGCCGCAGCGTTCACACGCTCCGGACCGATCCCGACGGAACGCTATGGGTTGGCGCCGGCGACGGCCTCTTCACCGTCGGCACGAAAGGCACGATGCGTGTCGACGCCATTCCGGTCGACCAGGTCACCTCGATCCTGCGCGACACGAGCGATACCATCTGGGTCGGCACCTACGCGCACGGGCTCTGGCGTCTCGCGGCCGACGGCTCGGTCGATCACTTCGGTGCGCGCGAAGGGCTTCTCAACAACTCCGTGCGATCGCTCTTCGAGGACGCGGAGCGGACCCTCTGGGTCGGCACGAACAGCGGCCTCGAGTCGTTCATCGCGGGAAAGTTCGTCACCATCGGCCCGAGAGAGGGGCTCTCAGACGCCTACACGCGCTCAGTCTTTCAGGATAGCGCGGGCGACGTGTGGATCGGGACGGCGCAGGGACTCAACCGGATCTCGGGAAATGAGACGAAGGCCTTCACGACCGCCGATGGCCTGAGCAGCGACTATGTCTTCGCGATCGGCGAGACACCCGACGGTGCGATCTGGATCGGCACCTCTCGAGGCGTGAATCGCCTCTACCAGGGACGTTTCACGAGTTACCAGGAGAAAGACGGGATACCGAGCCCCACCGTGCGCTCGGTGCACTGCGACCGATCGGGTACGCTCTGGATCGGAACCGACTCCGGCGCGCTTCGCTTCGTGAACGGAAAATTCGAGCGCGTCAATCCGTTGCCGGGATGGGACACCACCTACGTCCAGGCCTTCGCCGAAGCAGCCGATGGAGCACTCTGGTTCGGCAGCGACGGAAGCGGCCTCGCGCGCCTGTCGAACGGGACCTTCACCGTCTGGACCGAAGAGGAGGGACTCCCCGACGGTCACATCCTCTCGCTTCTTCTCGATCGCAACGGAACGCTCTGGATCGGCACAGACAGCGCGGGCCTGATCCGGATGAAGGACGGCCGCTTCACGCAGTACACGACGGCGATCGGGCTCCCGAGCGACAAGATCCTGCAAATGCTGGAAGACGATCAGGGCCGCCTCTGGGCCGGCGGCGGAAACGGCATCTGGTATGCCTCGATCGTGGAGCTCGACTCCTACGCCGCGGGAAAGGTGACGTCGGTTGCGACGACGACGTTCGGAACCGGCGAAGGAATCCGGAGCGTTCAGTGCAACGGCAGCGTGTCGCCGTCGGCGATCCGCACGCGCGACGGGCACCTCTGGTTCCCGACGGTGGACGGCGTCGCCACGATTCTCCCTCAGCGAGCGTTCCCGAAGAACGCCCGCAAGCCGCCGGTGAAGATCGAGACGGTCGTCATCGACGGCAAGGCCGTTCCGACCGGCGGAGAGATCGACGTCGAGCCCGGCGCCCGACAGCTCGAGGTCCACTACGCCGCGCTCACCTACCATTCACCGCAGGCGGCCACGTTCCGCTACCGGCTCGAGGGGTTCGACAAGCAGTGGATCGAGGCGGGCACGCGGCGAACGGCGTACTACACCGGCGTGCCGCCCGGGCGCTACCGCTTCCAGGTGATCGCCGCCAATGCGGACGGTGTCTGGAACGAGGACGGCGCGAAGCTCGCCATCCGCCTCGAGCCGCGCTTCGTCCAGACGATCTGGTTCCCGCTGCTCATCGTCGGTGCGGCCTCGCTTCTCGTGCTGCTGCTCCATCTCCGCCGCGTCCGTTCGATGAGTGTGCGCGAGGCCGAGCTCGTCAAACTCGTCGAACAGAGAACGGGCGACATCCGCCTCGCCCTCGACGAGGCGCACGCGGCGCGAGAGATCGCGGAGAGCCAGGGCCGCCTGCTCGCCGAAGCGCTCGTCGAAGCGGAAGCCGCGAGCCGGGCGAAGAGCACGTTCCTCGCGAACGTGAGCCACGAGCTCCGCACTCCGCTCAACGCCATCATCGGCTTCGCCCACGTCCTGCAGCAGAGCGCCGCTTCGAAGCTCGACGAGAAGCAGCGCCGCTTCATGCACAACATCGCGATGTCGGGCGAGCATCTGCTGCGCCTCATCAACGAGATCCTCGACCTCGCGAAAATCGAGGCGGGCAAGATCACCGTGGAGCCGGAAGAGGTCGAGATCGCACCGCTCCTCGAGTCGGTCGCCCACACCGCCCGCGGGCTGATGGTGGAGCGCGGCGTCGAGTTCGAAGTCGTCGTCGCCGACGGCGTGACGACGGTCGTCGCCGACCCGACGAAGCTGAAGCAGATCGTCTACAACCTCGTCTCGAACGCCGCGAAGTTCTCGCCGCAGCGTTCGACCGTCCGGATCGATGCGAAGCCGCTTCGCGCGGCCGAGTCGCCTCTCGCGCGCGATTCCGTGGCCATCTCCGTGGCTGACACCGGCGTTGGCATTCACCCCGACTACCACGAGGAGATCTTCGAGGAATTCCGCCAGCTCGCAACCGGAACCGAGAAGCCTGCAGGAACCGGGCTCGGCCTGGCGCTCGTGAAGAAGTTCGTCGAGCTCCTCCAGGGCTCCATCGTCGTCGACAGCGAGCCGGGAAAAGGGAGCACCTTCACCGTGGTCATCCCGCTGCAGCAGGTCGAGACGCTCTCGCATTCGGGATCCGACGAGATTCACCCTTGAGGTGAAGGCGCCACGCGTGCACATCGCGTCCGCCCGGGCCTGCGGCTGAATCAATCGACGTTAGAACGCAGAACGATGATTTGAGAATCCAGAGATGCTGGAGGGGAGCCCTTTTCTGGATTCTCAATTCATCGTTCTGCGTTCTCACTTCAGTGTTTCGCTCTTCAAGACTCGCCCGATGGACACAACCCCACTCAGGAGCGCGGAGCCTTGTGCCGATGCGTCGTCGGCTGCGGCGTTTCGGGATCGTCAGCGTGGAGCTTGTGCATGAAGCGGTGAATCACCGGCGCGAAGATGATCGCCGACACGGTGATGACCGCGAGGCCGCAATAGAGGGCGTAGAGCCCTTCGAAGATCTTGCCGGCCCCGTCGCGCTCGTGCTCCAGGGGGCCCATCCCGCCGAGCAGCATCGATGCATTGAGAAACGCGTCGACCCAGCTGAGCCCCTCGATCGTGCGGTAGCCGACCATTCCTGCGGCGAGAGAGACGACCACGAGCGCCAGGCCGAGCGCGGAGCTCGCCGCGAGCCGCCGGAGAAACATGGAGCGCGCAAGGACGGGCTCGGACTTGTGCTCGAACATTCGACATCGATCATACTGTTCTTCGTTCCGGGAAGGAGTTCTACGGCAGGTGGCGGCTCACGGGGTCAGGTGGTGGATTTGACGGCCACGCCGATCCCGCCCCGAAAGACGGCGAGATGATCGTGATCGCGAAGGCGAACCGGATCGAGACCTGGAAAAACGGAAAGCTCGTGTCGACCGTGCCGTTCCGCATCGCGCGCGGCCCGTCGATCTTCGGAAACGACAGCTGGCTCATCTCCCGCGCCGGCATCGATCTCGACGTCATCAGCCTGTCAGGCGCGAACGCGCTCACCATCTCGGAGAATCACGTCGAGTGTCAATCGTGGTCGTACGAAAGGGCCCGCTGAAGCGAATCTCCGCGCGCGTCGCGTCGACTCCAACGTCGTTCCCGGAAAACTGCGCGCGCGAGGGCAACCTCGGAGCTCGAAGCTGCACCCCGCGCACGCCAGAACCAAAACGTTCGCGTTACTGTGTGGCGCGAACAGCGTTGATACGCCCCTTCCCCGAGTACAGATCGGCACCCGGTTTCAGGATGTCATCGGCGCTTCGCTCCAGGATGCCCTTCAATTCCGCCGGCGTCGTCTTCCCGTACTGACCGACGATCAGGGCGGCGACACCCGAAACGTGTGGTGCGGCCATCGACGTGCCAGCCGCGAAGAAATACTGCCATGCGGTCGCGCTGCGCCCTCCGGAGCTCAAGACCATGTCGTACGCAGATCCGCACGCGCCGTCCCCGCCCGGCGCCGCAACATTGACGACCGACTGCCCGTAGTTGGTGTACGACGCCGGCATGTCGAATGCGGTCCAGTTGCATGGAGCGGTCGCGGACACAGCCATTCCGTTGCCCGACTGGGCCGGAATCGACCAGAGCCTGCTGTTGAGATTGACGCCCTCGTTGCCAGCCGCGATGACGCAGAGTACCCCGGACGCCGTGGCGTGGTTGATCGCGCGGTTGAGCGCAGCGATCAGCGGCCCGGCACCGCCCCTCTCGTTGACCCGGTCGAACGTAGCTCCAAGGCTCATGTTGGCGATGTCGGCCTGAATGCTCGCCGCGTACACGAGCCCTCCGATCATCCACGAGAAGGAACCGCTCCCGGTATCGCTGCGAAGTACCTTGACGGCTACGATCTCCGCGTTCGGCGCGACGCCCTGGATACCGCGGTTGTTGATTGGCGCCGCGATGATGCCGGCTACGTGAGTGCCGTGATTGAACCCGTAGACGATCGGGTCGATTCCGGGCTCGCCCGGAACGAATGACCTGCTCAGCGCAAGATTGAGGTTAGGCGCGATGTCGGGATGGCCACTCCAGATTCCCGAGTCGAGCACCACGACCCGTGCCCGCTTGACCCCGTCTCCTCTGATGCCGGCGGCGGCCGTCTCGTTGGCCCCGATCTGCGCGAGGTTCCACTGGTATCCCCAGTAGGGCTCGGAGTTCACGCCAGCGGGCTGGAGCTCCGACCCGGAAGCCTCGATCGTGCCCTCCTCGTCGATCCACGACACCTCGATGTCCTCGGCAGCAGCCTGCACGCGGGAATCCTTCACGACGAGCGAGAGGAAACCCGGATTCGCGGACGACGCCACCAACACGCCGATCTCGGGGATTCTGGTTGTGACCTGGCCGCCTGCGTTGACGATCGCGTCATCCAGGTCGGTGCTCCCCTGACCCTGGCCTTTCGCGACGATCACGTAACTGGGCGGCGCGGCCGCGGCGGCCGCGGCAACCACGAGCAAAGCCACCATCGACACCAAAGCAACGAGCCTCTGCATCACCGTCTCTCCTTTCGTGCCGACACCCCTGGGCGGCAGCACACCGAAAAATGTGCGGCAGCCCGGCTGTCTCGTATGGAGACCCGATGGCGTTGCGTCCCTGCCTCGCGGCAGGTTTGCCCTTTTCGCTCTGGGCGGCGAGTATTGCGGGGATCCTGCGTAGCTTGCAGCGAGATGGATCACGCGTGGGCGTGACGCTCAGTGGTCAGTTTCATCCCATTGCCTCCGAGGCTCAGGCCAGAGACCGAGCTCAGGCGTCACCACACAACGCGATGCCTGCTCATCGCCGCTCCTCGCCCCTCGCCTGCTTTGGCCTGTGGCCTCTGGCCTGTGGCCTGCCCCACCTGTGACAACCATCATTGACGGCCGGCGCCTGCCGCCCTATTTAAGAGCGACGATCCGACCCATCACCGGCACGCGCCCGGATCCGGAGACTCCATGAACGAACGGGATATTGTGAAAGAGCTGGCACGCCGGACCTCCATCTCGGAGGCTACCGCGGCCGATGTGCTGCACGCGATGCACGACCTCGTCGACGAGGGCTCCGTCGATGCGACGTCTCTCCCCGACACCCCCCATCCGCTCGACGCCCGCCCCGATGATCCGGGCGTCGTCGACCGGCTGATCGCCCGCGCGAAGAAGCACCCGCTCGGCATCGAGTTTCTCGTCAGCGGATTCCTCGCGACGGTCGCGATCACACTGGGCGCCCACGCCTTCACCGTCGAAGCCGCGCGCCGCCGCCTCCAGAAGGAACAACAGTCGAAGGAAGAGAGCCCGAAATGAAATCGCTCAGCTACCCGAAGAAAGTCGAGCTCGCCGACATCACCATCCGCGACGGATTCCAGCACGAGGAGAAGTGGATCCCGACTCCCGCGAAGCTCTGGCTCGCCGAAGAGCTGATCCTCGCCGGGTACCGGCGCATCGAGGTCACGAACCTCGGCAATCCGAAAGGCATGCCGCAGTTCGCCGACGCGGAAGAGCTGCTCAAACAGATCCGGGCGAGCAAGCGGCTCGCGAAGGTGATCGGCGAGGTCGAGCTGACGGCGATCACGATCCGCGAGCGCGCCGTCGACCGCGCGATCGAGCTGAAGAAGGAAGGGGTCGGCCCCGACCGCATTCTCATGATGGTCTCGACCTCCGCGACGCACATGAAGAAGAACTCCGGCCTCGACCATACCGAGTACTGGGCCGAGGCGGAGCGCGCGATCAGGAAGGCGCACGACGCCGGAATCAAGGTGAACGGCACGGTCAGCACGATCTGGGGCTGCCCGATGGAAGGCCCGACGAGGCTCGAGGACGCGGTAGCCTTCACGAAGCGCTTCCTCGAGATCGGCGCCGACGACATCGAGCACGCCGACCACGACGGCTCGGCTCCGCCTAACAAAGTCCACGAATACTACTCGATGATCCTCGACGCGATCCCCGACGTGTCGAAGCACGTCGCGCACTTCCACGTTACGCGCGGCTGGGGCCTCGCGAACGTCCTCGCCGCGCTCCAGGCCGGCATCGTCCGCTACGAGAGCACCCTCGGCGGCATCGGCGGCCAGCCTGCGAACTTCTTCGACGGCTATCCCGTGTCGGGAACGGGCAGGTACTACTACCAGGATCCGAACAACGTCGGCCTCGTCTGCACCGAGGATCTCGTCGTGATGTTGGACGAGATGGGCATCGAGACCGGCATGGACGTCGACAAGATCCTCAATGCCGGCCGGATGGCCGAGCGCATCGTCGGGCGCCGCCTCAGGAGCGAGACGATCAAGAGCGGCCGCATCCCGAAGAAGGCGACGGGGTTCTGATCGGGGGACGCGTTTGTAGCAGGAGCCCTGTAGCAAAGGCCTCCTGTCTTTGCCCTCGTTGCAATCACTCCGTTCCCTGCGCAACCTGCCAAGGCGGGACGCCTTGGCTACAGGAGCTGCCCGCCGCTCGTTGGAAGA
>JBAZBK010000003.1:0-382723 GCA_041671505.1 Thermoanaerobaculia bacterium
CTCATGTCTGCGCGCGGCGCGAAGCGCCGCCGTGGATCAGGCTGGTTGGAAGTTCAGGGCCGCCTTCGGCGGCGCGCAGGCAGGAGTGCCTGCGCCACACAAATCGAGGTGACGTTTCTGATTCGTTCCCCCCGGCGCCTTGCGCAATGCCCGCCGCGGCGTGACGATGAACACGATGCGGTCTCCACGACGGCTGACCGGGCGACTCGCCCTCGCGCTCTGCGCCTTCGTCCTACTGACGGGCGCGCGGCTGCATCCGGCGCGGCCGGTGCCCGCGCCGCCGAGGATTGCGCCGGCGGACGCTCACAGTTACGCGAACGGCGACGCGGTCGCGGTGCGCCACGTCGAGCTCGACCTCACGGTCGACTTCGACCGGAAGCAGCTTCGCGGCAGCGCGACGCTCGAGATCGAGAATCGAACCGGGGCGCGCGAGCTCGTGCTCGACACGCGCGGGCTCGCGATCGAACGAGTGACGCTCGGCGACGGCTCGATCGCCGGGTTCTCGTTAGGCGCGAACGATCAGGTCCGCGGTCGTCCTCTCGTGGTCGCGATCGCTCCCGGAACCAGGGAGGTGAAGGTCGATTACACGACGAGCCCCCTGGCGGACGGGCTTCACTGGATGACTCCCGCGCAGGCGGGGCAGGCGACGCCGTATCTCTATTCGCAGAACGAGCCGATCGACGCGCGCAGCTGGATTCCGATTCACGACTCGCCGCAGCTCCGGATGACGTGGAGCGCGACCGTGCGCGTGCCGCCGCAGTTCATGGCGGTGATGAGCGCGGCGGGCAACGAGCGCGAGAGGAGGCCCGATGGCGTCTATCACTTCGACATGCGGCTGCCGGTGCCGGCGTACCTGATCGGTCTCGCAGTCGCCGACCTCGAGTTCCGCGAGATCGACGCGCGAAGCGGCGTCTACGCGGCTCCCGCGCTCGTCGATGACGCCGCGAGGGAGCTCGCGGTCGTCCCCGCGATGATGACCGCGGCGGAGCGGATCGCCGGGCCGTACCGCTGGGAGCGCTACGACATCGCGATCATGCCGCCGTCGTATCACCTCGGGGGGATGGAACATCCGCGGCTCAACTTCATCAACCCGTCGTTCATCTCGGGCGACGGCTCCCTGGTTTCGCTGATCGCGCACGAGCTCGCGCATTCCTGGTCGGGCGATCTCGTGACGAACGCCACCTGGAACGATCCGTGGCTCAACGAGGGCGTCACCGTCTGGCTCGAGCGGCGGATCATGGAGGAGCTCTACGGGCGCGACTTCGAGGAGATGCTCGCCTTCAACGGTGCGGCATCGCTCCGCGGCTACCTCGACGCGGTCGGCGCGACGCATGCCGACACGCGGCTGCATCTCGACTTCAACGGGCGCGATCCGAATCTCGTCTTCACGTCGATCGCCTACGAGAAGGGAGGATCGTTCCTGCGCACGATCGAGAGCGCCGTGGGGCGCGAGGCGATCGACCGCTTCATGCGCGCCTACTTCTCTCGATACGCCTTCCAATGGATGGACGCCGCGGGGTTTCTGACGGTGGTGCGCGCGGAGCTGGTGAAGGGCGTTCCAGCCATGGAGAGCGCTCTGCAACTCGATGCGTGGGTTTTCGGGCCGGGGCTTCCCTCGAACGCACCTGTCGTCACGTCGCTGCGCTACGCCACGGCCGAGCGCGAGGTGGTGCGGTTCCGCAGCGGCGTCGCGCCCTCGAATCTCGATACGTCGGGATGGAGCGCGCTCGAGTTCATCTACTTCCTGCGGTGGTCTGACAGCGCGACGATGTCGACCAGAATGGGCGCACTCGACGCCGCGTTCGGGTTCAGCAACACGAGAAATCTCTCGTTGCTGCTTCGATGGTCGTTCTGGGTCGCGACGCTTCGCTACTCACCGGCGTGGAGCGCGATGGAGCGCTACCTGATGTCGAGCGGCTCGACCGCAGGCCTTTCGACAGTCTACGGCGCGCTCCTCAACGCAGGGGAGCGGACGAGGGCGCTTGCGATTTACGGCCGCGCCAGGCCGCGCTACCACCCCTTCGTTCAGGCGAGCCTCGATCAGTTGTTGTTAGGCCCGGGCCGTGTGGCGGAGCCGGCGAGGAGCGTTCCGGAGACGAAGCAGTGAGGGAGATGCGGATTTCGGAATGCGGAATGAAGCCGAAGTTAGAAGTTAGAACGGTGAATGTTGAATCCAGAAATGGGCTCAAGCGTGCCCTTTCTGAGTTCTCAATTCATCGTTCCGCGTTTTGCCTTCCGCGTTTCGCGTTTACAGCTCCTCCAGGAACCTCGCGAAGTTCTCGTTGAACAGCGCTCCCGCGCGGCGTTCGCGGATTTTCGACACGACCTCCCGGCCAGGCATCCCGAGCTTCTGCATGATCAGCCCGGCGACGAGCGCGGAGCGGTTGAAGCCCATGCCGCAATGGGAGAGGACGCGGTGGCCCGACGTGATCAGCGAGGCGCCGAGCGTTCCGATCGCATCGAGCTTGGCGAGGTTCGGGAGCTCCTCGTCGTGGATCGGGAAGTAGAGATAGAGGATCGAGTTCGGCATCGTCGGAATACCGTGGTCGACGTCCCCTTCGAGGTCGATCACGACGTTGACCTTGCGGTCGTGGATCGGCTCCCAGCTGTGGATCGCGGGCGAGATGAACAAGTGCCCCGCCTCGTCGAGTTGGAAAAGCGTGGTCTTTCTGTAAGCGTCGAGCTCGCTCATGCGCTGCTCCCTCGTCAGGTTGAACTGCGAAGTCGAATCGTGAATGATTGGTTTCGGGCCTTCAAGCATCTGCCACGCAGGCTTCCGGGGCAAGACACAATTGAACTACGCACTGATTTCGTTCCTTAACGCCAGGCCCCTCTGGTGGGGGCTGACGCACTCGCCCGAGCCGGGAGAGGCATTCCAGTTCGCCTCGCCCGCGCGCTGCGCCGACCTCATCGCGGGCGGCAATGCTGCCCTTGCGCTGATTCCCGCGATCGAAATGCTCCGCATTCCGGGCGTCGTCGCACTCCCGCAGCTCTGCATCGCGTCGCAGACCGAAGTGCGCAGCGTGCTGCTCGTGTCGAAGGTGCCGCTCGAGGAGATCCGCAGCGTGGCGCTCGACCCGAGCTCGCGCACTTCGGTGACGCTCGCGCGGATCCTGATCGGCGAGCGGCTCGGGCCGAAGGATTTCGCCGCGGTGAAGTTCGATCCGGTCGAGGCGTCGGAGCTGCTGCGACTCGAAGGCCACGACGCCGCGGTGGTCATCGGAGATCGCGCGCTCCAGGTCTCACGCGAGCTTCCCGCGTCTGCGAAGCACCGCTACGACCTCGTCTCCGAGTGGAACGCCCTCTTCGGCGAGCCGTTCGTCTTCGCCCTCTGGGCGGGGAGCCGGGCCGCAATCGACGCAGGTCTCGGCGGGCGGAGCCCGGAGCAGCTGGTCGCGCGCCTCGTCGAGAGCCGCGAGTACGGTCTCTCGCAGATCGACACGATCGCCCGCGAGGCCTCGGGCGAGCTTGCCCTTCCCTTCGGCGAGCTGGTCGAATATTTCCGCTCCGCGCTGCATTACGAGTTCGGCAGCCGGGAACGCTCCGCGCTTGCGCGCTTTTACGCGCTCGCCGCAAAATACCGGCTCATCGACGAGGGACGAGAGATCGAATGGCTGATCGAGCCGCAGTGAGCGCCATCCTCCGCAAGGCAGTTGCGGGGACGAGAATCACCGACGAAGAAGCGGTCACGCTGCTTCGCGACGGCGAGCTGCTCGAGCTCGGCGCGGCCGCGAACGCGATCCGGAACCGCCTCAACGATCCGAAGGTCGTGACTTACATCGTCGATCGCAACATCAATTACACAAACGTCTGCGTCTACAAGTGCAAGTTCTGCGCGTTCTACCGGAAGCCGGGCGACCCCGAGGGGTACCTGCTGTCGAAGGACGAGCTTCGCCAGAAGATCCAGGAGACGGTCGACCTTGGTGGGACCGGCGTGCTGCTGCAGGGTGGCGTTCACCCCGACCTGCCGCTCGAGTACTACGAGGACGTCCTCAACTGGATGCGCGAGGAGTTCCCTGACGTTCACCGGCATGCCTTCTCGGCGCCGGAGATCCTCTTCATCGCCCGGATCACGAAGAAGCCGCTCCGTGAGGTGATGGAGAAGCTCATCACCGCGGGGCTGCAGTCGGTGCCGGGGGGCGGCGCTGAGATTCTCGTCGACAGCGTCCGGCTCGACTCGCTTTCGTACCCGAAGGCGTCGACGAAAGGGTGGGTCGACGTCCACCGCGTGGCACACGAGCTCGGGCTCCGCACGACGGCGACGATGATGTTCGGCATGGGGGAGACGCTCGAGGATCGGGTGGAGCACCTCCGTGTCGTGCGCGACCTGCAGGACGAGACGAAGGGCTTCACGGCGTTCATCGCCTGGACCTTCCAGAACGAGAACACCGAGATGACCGAGATCCCGCCGGAGAGCGGGTTCGAGTATCTGAGGACGCAGGCGGTGGCGCGGATCTACATGGACAACGTCCGGTCGATCCAGTCGTCGTGGGTGACCCAGGGGCTCGGCATCGGCCAGCTGGCACTCGAGTTCGGCGCGAACGACATGGGCTCGATCATGATCGAGGAGAACGTGGTCGCTGCCGCGGGCGCACGGAACCACGTCACGACCGACGAAATGAAGCGCCTGATCCGCGCCGCCGGCTACGAGCCGGTACAGCGCCTGACGCTCTACCAGGGGTTTGTCGACGGCGAAACAGGTGTGAGGGTGGGGCGGGAGGCTGGCGCGTTGCCGTCGACTTGAGCGGTAACACCGGTGTTAAGTCGTTGCAGCGTCTCGGTTTTCTTCATTCGTCATTCTTCATTCGACATTCTTCATTTCGGTTTCCGCTCGATTCCGAAAACCGAAATGAAGAATGTCGAATGAAGAATGAGGAATGAAGAAGTAGGACGGCCCTGCCGGCGTCACGACCGTTCTCCGGAATAAACCTCCATCCATTACAATTACCAGCCGTTTGCGGGCCCGGCGCCTCCGGGTGTTTCTTACAATCTGCCTACTCCTTGGGTCCCGCGAAGCGGGACTCCTTTAGGCCAGAAGGAGGTCTCATGAGGACTTATGAAGTCCTGTCCCTAGTTTCCCCCCAACTCAGTGAGACGGAAGTCACCGATCTTCTGACGGAGTTTCGTGGTGTCGCGGAAAAAAGCGGCGCGAAGCTCATCAGTGAAGATTTCTGGGGACGCCGTCGTCTCGCCTACCCGATCGAAAAGGTGACGGAAGGCAATTACCACCTCTGGGTCTTCGAGGCGGGATCGGACGAACTGTCCGAGCTCGACCGCAAGATGAAGAACTCGGACAAGGTGATGCGCCACATCATCGTTCGTGTCGATCTGATGCAGAAGCGGGCTGCCAAGCTCGCCGCGCGCAACCCGAAGAAGGTTCGCGTTTCTGCACAGCCGGCCGCTGCGGTCGTGGCTGCGCCTGTCGTCGAGCCGGCTCCTGTCGTCGAGCCGGCGCCTGTTGCCGAGCCCGAGGCTGTCGTGGCACCGGTCGTCGCGGAGGCTGCGGCTGAGCCCGCAGCCGAATAACGAGGGAGGAACCAGACTATGTCGAACACTTCACCTGGCTCAGGACCCCGTCGCAGCGGCCCCGGCGGAGATCGCGGCGGCGCGCATGGCGGCGGAGGCAAGAAGAAGTTCTTCTACCGCCGCAAGAGAGTATGCAAGTTCTGTGTCGAGAAGCTCGAGTACATCGACTTCAAGGACATCAAGCTGCTGCAGCAGTTCATCCCCGAGCGCGGAAAGATTCTTCCCCGTCGCATTTCGGGTACCTGCTCGCTGCACCAGCGTAAGCTCCAGATTGCCATCAAGCGTGCCCGCACGATGGCGCTGATCCCGTTCTGGACGGACTGATCGAACGATGAACGGCGCGGAGACCGGGACTCCCGGTCCGTTGGAGATGAGCGCGCCGGGCCGCTTCCGGACAGCAGTCGGAATCGCGGTCCACGCGCTGCTCGTCTCACTGACGGTGCTCCCGCCGCTCACGCTATTCGTACCGGCCATCGTGCTCAGCGCGGCGTTCCGGTACGGGCAGAGGGCGGCGAGGCTCGTCCTCGTCGTCACGGTCACGGTGATGCTCCTCGGTTCCCTCGCAGGAGGGAGCGAGGCCTCACTGGCGGGCTTCACGGCCGCGGGCCTTCTGGTCTTTCAAATTGGTTTTCCCGCGCTGCTGCTCGCGCAGCACGCGGAACGGCGGATCCCCTCGGGGCAGGCGTTCCTGGCGACGTTCGGTATGGCGTTGCTCGGCGTCGTGGTGGTCGAGGGGATCATGCGAATCGCGTGGGGCCATTCGCCCTACGCCGGCTTCGTTGCAGAAGCCGGTTCGGTCTTTGATCAGGCAATCGCGATGAACGCGCAGCTTCCGAAGGAGTATCTCGGGATGATGCGCAAGGTTGGCGACGTGATCGTCGCCTCGTTCCTCCCGGCGGTCATCACGGCAAACACGGCGATCATGTTTCTCGTCGGCGTGGTGATGATCCCGCGGCTGAAGCGGGGCGATCCGGAAGCGGTGCAGTACAAGCTCCGCTTTTTCGCGCTCCCCGACTGGGTGCTCTTGGCCTTCATCGTCTCGGGCCTCTCTCCGTTTGCGGAGGGACAGCTCAGGACGGCGGGGCTCAACGTGCTCGCGATCGTCGCCCTGCTCTACTGGGTGCAGGGCCTCGCAGTGGTGAGGATGCTGATGTCGAGGAGCCCGGTCGGCTTTCTCGCCTCGGCTCCCGCGTTCGTGCTGCTGGGGCTCGTGTCGTTCAACCTGGTCGGCATGGCGGTCCTGTTTCTCACTGGTTTATTCGACAGCTTTTTCGATTTTCGGAACTTGAAGCGAAAGGAAGACTCCGATGAAAGTGATCTTGACGGATGAGGTTCGGGGCCTCGGCGGACGCGGCGAAGTCGTCAGCGTCAAGGACGGCTACGCCCGCAATTTCCTGATCCCGAAGTCGCTCGCGCGCGAAGCGACGCCCGGCAACCTGAAGGCTGCCGAGCACGAGCGGAAGAAGTGGGCCGCTCTGAGCGCCAAGGAAAAGGACGCGGCACAGCTCGCGGCCGATAAGATGACGGAGCTCAAGCTCGTGATCAGCAAGCGTGCCGGCGACGAAGGAATGCTCTTCGGGTCGGTCACGGCGAGCGAAATCGCCGATCTGCTTGCGGCCCAGGGGCTCGACATCGACAAGCGCAGGATCGACATCGATCACCCGATCAAGTCGCTCGGCACTCACGAGGTGGAGGTTCGCTTCCACCGCGAAGTGAGCGCCAAGGTGACGGTCGAGGTCCACGCGCTCGGCGCGGACGAGCAGAAGTAAGCGCGTCACGCCACGGCGATCGAAACATTTTTGCGGCGGCCGCCCTGCGGCCGCCGTATTCTTTGGTGCGCAATGAGTGACGAACGCTTCATCGAGACGCCCCCGGCCGGGCTCGAAGGCTGGCGTGAGGTCTGGCGCGACGATCGTCGTTATCCGCCGCGCGCCGGCTTCGTCGCCAGACTCCTGCGGAAGCTCGCGGCGATCCTCCTGCGCGCTTCGGGCGAGCCGGTGCGGCAGCGCGACTTCAATCTCGCGCTGCTCGAGCTGACGACCGACCTGCGGACCGACCTCAAGGGGGTCGAGACGAATCTCGCCCGCGACCTCGCGGCCCACGTCGCCCGCATGGACGAGCTCGTGCCGATCGCCGTCAGGCGCGGCGACGCGCTCGTCGCCGCGGTCGACCGGAAAGTCGAAGGCGTCTCGGCCCGCCTCCGTGACCTGACGAATCCTTCCGCTGGCGAAGCGCTTCCCGCCGCCGCGCGTGCCGACTTCGTCTACCGCCGCCTCGAGGAGGCGCTCCGCGGCAGCGAGAGCGACGTGCGCGAGTCGGCGAAGCACTACCTCTCATATCTGAAGGACGGCGCCCCCGTCGTCGACGTCGGCTGCGGGCGAGGCGAGCTCCTCTCGCTCTGCCGCGACGAAGCGATCGCCGCGAAGGGATTCGACACGAACGAGCGCTCGGTGGCCGATCTCGTCGCGAAGGGTCTCGACGCGTCGGTCGGCGCGATCCCCGGCTGCCTCGCTTCACTCGCCCCCCGCTCGATCGGAACGCTCGTTGCGATGCACGTGGTCGAGCACCTTCCCGCCGATCTCCTCTTCGACCTCTTTACCGAGGCGTCGCGGACCGTTCGTCCCGGGGGGCACTTCGTGATCGAGACGCCTAACGCGTCGTCGCTCGTCGTGAGCTCGACGGAGCTCTGGAAAGATCCGACGCACCTCGGGCCGCGCCACCTGGCCGCGCTCGTCACGCTCGGCCGCGAGGCTGGATTCGACGTCGCAGAGGCGACGACCGCCGCGCCGTTCCCGGAGAGCGACACGATCCAGGTTGCGAAGGATGCGTCGCCGGAGGTCAGACAGCTGGTCGCGCGGCTCAACACGCTCCTCTACGGCGACCAGAACCTCCGGGTCGTTCTGAGAAGGCGTTAGGGCGACGATCGGTCGTGGCGGAGGCCTCCGGCCTCCGCGCAACGGCCGGAGGCCGTTGCCACAACTGCCCGCGATCCTGGTTGCACGAGGTGCATCTGCGCTGGCTGTTTCCAGGAACCGGGGCAATCGCCACGATGACGATCGTTACGCACGCCGATCGGCATGGAACATCTTTCAATCGCCAGCGTAAGGATTTCCGCGCAGTGCCGTCGGCGTGACGAGGAATTCTTCGCAAACCGTTGAGGCGCCTGACTCTCCGCCATTGGCAAATCACTTGCACTCGATCGATGTGCGACAGGACGCTCCCAGGAGTTACCAAGGGGTTGAGGATCCCGACCGGCGGCCGCTCGCAACGGTCGCTCGGCATCAACCGATTCGAAGCGTGTCGAAGATGACAAACGTACGACAAGCCCACCTTCGAACGTGCATCCGGATCACTCCTGGGAGAGTCCGCGGAAGCTCCCATCCACCCCATGCGGCCGGAACGTTCCGGCCGCACTGCTGAAAGGAGGCAGTCAAATGAAACTGTTCGCAAGGCTTCTGGCCTTCGGCGCCCTCGGTCTGATTCCGGTTCTCGGATTCGCTCCCGCGCCCTCCGCCAGCGCGCAGATCCCCGAAACGTCGTATCTGCCCGTTGAGGAACCGCTCGACGTCGGCGGCACGATCCTCCAGCCTGGCACGTACGTGATCCAGGTTCTCCCGAGCATTTCCAACCGCAACATTCTCCAGGTGACGAACGAAGACCGGACGAAGATCTTCGCGACGGTGCTCTCCGTTCCGCATGCACTTCCGGCGACCGAAGACGCCAAAGACACGAAGTTCATCTTCTATCCCGCGTCCGGCGATTCTCCCCGCGCACTGAGGACCTGGTTCAACGCCGAGTCGACGAGCAACGGTGGACACGACATCGTCTATCCGGAGGAACGGGCGATGCAGATCGCCGCCGCCGTCAAAGAGCCGGTCATCGCCTACAAGGACGACACGAAGGTCGAAGAGTTGAAGACCACGCCCCTCGAAGTCGTGAACGCCGATCAGAAGGTCGCGTCGTACACCGAACGTGATCTGCCTGCGAAGGTGGCGGAGATGAGCGAGGGTGCCGGAATGCCTCGAACCGCGGGCAGCGGGCCGAGCTTCCTGATCTTCGGACTGCTGGCGCTCGCCGTCGCGTTGTCGGTACGCGCCTTCCGCGCAGCCTGATTCCGGTCGTCGTCGCGAAGCCGCTTCTTCGGTTCGATACCACCTTCACTCACTCGCGGTCGAAGGCAGGTCGTGTCCCGGACAAGGTTTCGCGGCGACCTTTTTTCGACCGGTCGAGTAGCGTGGCTCGCGCTTGATTCGAGAGACCCGCGCGAGCGCATCGGACCGAAGTTCCGACGAGGACAACCCTGACATCCCTCCAGCGCCGTGCCGAGCCTTAGCAGCTCGGTACGGCGCCTCTGCCTCTCCTCCCGATATCACTCCTCCAGCACCGCTCCGGGTGTTGCAGCTCCGCCGAGTGCCGGCGTTCCTCCCAGCTAGCAACGACGCAACCTTTCGATCCCGGGGCTTACGGAGACTCTCCGTTCGCCGGACGGGCATCTCAGAACCCCGCATTGTCCACTCTCAGAGTCGGATGGGCGAGCGCGGTATCATGGGCGCACGGCGGTTGGACAATGTGGCGGAACGCGGTCGTACTCGGGGTGTGCTTCGTCATTACGATCACCCTCGCGGTGTTCGCGGGCGCGGAGCTCGTCCGGGTCTCGCTGGTGGTGCTGCCGCTCTTCATGCTCGCCTGGCTCGCTCTGGCTGTTGACACAGGGCGCAACTCATCGCGAGCCGTCACGGGCGGAAGCGAGGCAGATTCGCCGCGCCGCCGGCACGACCCGGCGCTCGATCGCATCGCGGAGCTCGCCGACGTCGGCGTGGTGCAGATGTCGCGCGACGGCACGCTGGAGTTCGCGAGCCGGCGCGCGCGCGAGCTGCTCGGGTTCGAGACCGAGGCGTCGGCAGTGGAGCGCTGGCCCGCGGTGGCCGCCTCGATCCGCCGCAACTCCGATCCGAATTCCACCTCGAGCGGTTCGTACGAGGTCGAGGCGTCGAGCGGGCCGTTGCTGCTCAACTTCAAGGTCCACCCGGTCTATGAAGAGGAATGGTCGGGCTATCTCGTGCAGATACGCGACCGCCGGGCGCTCGCGGCGCTCGAGAGCGATCTGCGCACGGCAGCGCGGCAGCGTGCCCTCAATCAGATCTTCGTCGGCATCGCGCACGACGTCCGCGGCGCGCTGAACGCTGCGATCCTGAATCTCGAGAGCGTGAAGGCCGCGGCGCAGGACGAGGCGAGCGACGGTGTCCTCCCGGAGCGCCTAGACGTGGTGCGCGACGAGCTCGATCGGCTCCACCGCTCGCTCGAAATGCTGTTAGGCGAGACCGCTCCCGAAGATTCCGACAGGCGGGCATTCGATCTCAGCGACGTCGCGCGATCGGTCTCCGCGCTTCTCGAGACGAAGGCGCGGCAGCAGGGAGTCACGATCGCCTGCGAGAACGAGGGCTCCGCCGTCGTGGCCTCGCGCCCCGACCGGATCCGCGAGACGCTGCTGATCCTCGCGATCAACGCGATCGAGGCGATGCCGGGTGGGGGTGCCTTGCGCTTCGTGACGGGGCGCAAGAACGGCTGGGTCCGGATCGACGTCGCTGATTCAGGCGGCGGAATTCGTGCGGAAGCGTTGCCGCGCGTATTCGACCTTCATTACACGACCAAGCCGCTCGGAACCGGAGTGGGTCTCTGGGCGGCGCGATCCATCGTCGAATCCGAGCAAGGAAAGCTCGAGGTCGTCGCGACGGGACATGGCGGTACGACGTTTCGAATCTCGCTGCCGCCGCTGAAGGAGGACTGATTGCCCAACGCCCTCGTAGTCGAAGACGATCATGGCTCGCGAGTCGCCCTCGGAGACCTCGTGCGACGCGATGGGTTCGACGTCGCGCTCGCCGAGAACCTGGCGGAGGCTCGGGCCGTGCTCGAGACCGCACGGCCTGACGTGATCCTCTGCGACCTCGCGCTTCCCGACGGCCGGGGAACCGATCTGCTGTCCGAAGTGACCGGACCCGATGCACCGGAGTTCATCCTCGTCACGGGCAATGCGACGATCGAGAGCGCGGTCGAGGCGCTGCGGCTCGGAGCGCACGATTATCTGACCAAGCCGGTCGACGTGTCGCGCCTTCGAAGCCTCCTCGCCGGCGTTCGCAGGACTCGTCGGCTTCGCGGCGAGGTGCAGGCGCTCCGTACGCGCTTGCGCGAAATGGGCCGGTTCGGGCCGATCGTCGGTTCCTCACCGGCAATGCAGAAGGTTTACAGCCTGATCGAGAAGGTCGCTCCCTCCGAAGTCTCGGTGCTCGTCTTCGGTGAGAGTGGAACGGGCAAGGAGGTGGTGGCGCGGAGCGTTCACGATCTGAGCCTGCGCAGCTCGGGGCCGTTCATGCCCGTCAACTGCGGCGCGATCTCGGCGAGCCTCATGGAGAGCGAGCTCTTCGGCCACGAGAAGGGTTCGTTCACGGGAGCGGCGGCGCGAAAGAAAGGCTTCTTCGAGGTCGCGAGCGGCGGCACCCTTTTTCTCGACGAGATTACCGAGATGCCGCCCGAGCTCCAGGTGAAGCTTCTTCGCGTACTCGAGATGCGCGAGCTGCTCCGGGTCGGCGGCACCGAATCGGTCGCCGTGGACGTGAGGATTGTTGCGTCGACGAACAGGAACCCCGAGGCAGCGGTCGAGGAGGGAAAGCTGCGGCAGGATCTCTACTACCGCCTGCGCGGTTTTCCGATCGAGCTTCCTCCGCTTCGCGCGCGCGAAGGCGATATCGAGGAAATCGCCGGCGTGATCCTCGACTCCATGAACCAGCAGAGCGGGTCATCGAAGCGCGTGTCGGCCGCGGCGATCGACGCGATGAGTCGATACGCCTGGCCGGGAAACGTGCGGGAGCTTCGCAACGCACTTCAGCAGGCGTTCCTGATGGCCGACGATCTGATCGAACCGGAACATCTTCCCTCCGAGCTGCATCCGGATGCGCCGCGACGGCGGGGTCCGATGGTCGAGCTCCGGATCGGATCGTCCCTCGAGGAGGCCGAGGCGACGCTGATCGCGGTGACGCTCGACGCGGTGGGAGGAGACAAGAAGCGCGCGGCCGAGATGCTGGGAATCAGCCTGAAGACGCTCTACAACAAGCTGAAGCGGAAGCAGGACGAGCCGGACGAGGATCGCGACGCGTAAGCGGACGGGCGATCCTCGCGGTTTGTCGTCGCGTCGGCAATCCTCGGAGCGTCGCTCGTTACGCGATTTCCTGCGAAGCGCGGCGAGGAATCTGCAAAGCGAATCCTCCGATCGTTCCGGTGGCGGGAACACTTGCCACGTGGATGGGTTCGTGGCTGAAGAAGCGATCGGATTTCGTCTCGCAGATTCCCCGCCGCGCTCCGGACGAAAAACGTAGAGCGGGCGAACTCCCTCGATAACGACCATGCGCCGATGCGGCGGACGGAGCGGCCGTTGGTGGAAGGCAAGGGCACCGGAAGCACGGGGGACCCGACCGACGGCGGCATTCAGGTTCACGGGTACGCGACCGTGGTGGGGGTTGGAGTGGCGGTCGGGTCCGCCGTGCTTCCGGGATCCCGTCAATGTTTGTGCGCGAGCAGGCCGCTCCGCTCGAGCGCGAGCATTCCTCCACCGATGACGGTCGTCGCGATGGACGCGAGCAACGGGGCATCGAAGCGCCTGGGCGGCTTCACCTTGAGCTCCACGCGGCCCAGCTTCAGCTCGCGGGATTTCTGTGTGTGTCGAACCCGCCAGGCGAGCACGGCAGCGGCAGGTATCAGGAGTGACAGCCCTACGATTTTCGTCGCATCCATTTGAGTCCTCCGTTTCACGTGATTCGACATAGCAACGACGGTGCCACCCGGCGAAAACGCAATTCGCCTTTGTTGAGAGGGAAAGTCCGCAGTGGGGCGGTTCCGCCGCGGTCAATCTGACAAGGAGGCGTGTAAGAAGTTCCTCCCCGGCAGGAGAGGATCACGCCGCTCGTGCGTTTCGAAGGGCTACTCCCGCGCTGGCACATCGATTGCTCCCCCACGTTTGCGTGGAGGAGATCATGCCGGAAACATTCCGATCCGATGATCACGAGGAGTTGACGCCCGTGCGCGGAGGACGCGCGAACGCAGGCAGGCGCATCGAGGCGGTCCTGGAGCGCGAGCTGGCCCAGGAGGCCGAGCGCGCCTCGGGGCGGGGCAACCGCGACGTGAAGGATGTCGCGCTCGAGCTCCGGGAGAAGGCGATCTCGGAGATCGCCGAGAGCGAGCACCGCGAGGAGTCGCGTCGCAGGCTCGCCCGGATCTACCAGTTCGTCGACTACTTCTTCTTCGTCGCATACGCGCTCATCGGCATGCTCATTGCCCTCGAGCTGATGGGCGCACGCGACAGGAGCGGGTTCATGCGATTCATGCACGCGATCACCGCTCCGCTCGTGGCGCCGTTCAAGGGAGTGATGCCCGACCCGTCGGTCGGCAGCTTTCAGTTGATGCTGTCGTACGTCATCGCGTTGATTGCGTACCTGCTTCTGCACAGTGTCGTCAGGCGGTTCTTCGAGCTCATGGCGCGGCGACAGCCGAAGGAGCTCTGAGGCAGGAGCGAAGAGAGGAGGACCCATGCGCGAGACCCTGAAGTCGAACCGTCTCTGGACCGCGGCTGCATTGCTGAGTCTCCTTGCACCGCTCACGATCGCAACCGCCTGCTCGAAGGGAGCGGACGCGGAGAAGTTTTCCGAATCTGCGCGCGCGGAGAAAAGCGCAGAGAGCGACGACCGCAGTCTCATCGAGAGATTCATGCCGCCGAAGACACGCGAGATCGTCGTCGCCGAGGGGACGAAGATCACCGTGCGGCTCACGTCGACCGTCTCGAGCCAGTCGAGCAGGGCGGGCGATGCCGTGACGGGGCTCGTCGGTGAAGACGTCGTCGTAGGCAAGACCGTCGTGATACCCGCCGGCTCGAGGTTGATCGGTACTGTGACCGAGGTTCATCCGCAGCCAAAGATCGGCGGACGCGCGAGTCTCGCGTTTACGTTCGACCGCCTGGAGACGACCGATGGGAAGGACTACCCGATCGCCGCGATGTTCGCGCGAACGGGCCCGAGCGAGACGGCCAAAGACACGACGACGATCATCGCCGGCGCTGTCATCGGAGCGGTCGCCGGCCATCAGATCGATGACGACCGGGGCAGCACCGTGGGCGGTCTTGCCGGCGCGGGGATCGGAACCGCGATCGCCGCGTCGACGAAGGGACACCCGATCGTGCTGCCCGAGAAGACGGTTCTGCGCCTGACGATGCGGATGCCTGTTTCCGTCGAGGTCCGGGTCTGACGACGGCGCTCAGCGCGAGCGCGTCGTCACCACGGAGTCGGGCATTCCCGGGTTGGGAGTGGGGCAGAACGGATCTCGCCGCCACTCGAGGCGGGAGGCTGCGTGCTCCGAGACAGGAGGCCAGATCTCCGAGAGCACCCGCCGGAAGTTCCCTCCGAGGATGAGCTCCACGTCACGCGGGTTGAAACCTCGGTGGAGGAGCCCGTCGGCGATCTGGAAGACGCGTGCCGCGGGATCGAGGCCCTTGATCGCGTAGAACTGCAGCGGCTTGCCACTCCTGGGGTCGACTGCCTGGAGGTCGACGTCGGAGCCTAACCCGACGTGCTCGACGCCCGTGAGCCGCGCGACGTGCACGAAGTGGTCAATCAGCGTCTCGACGGTCGGCGAGCGGCCGACGAAGGCGCTCACCGTCGTGATTCCCATGACGCCGCCGCCGGCCGCCATCTTCCGGATGACCGCGTCGGACTTGCATCGCGGCTGTCCCGGGTTGAGCGCGCGGCAGTTGCCGTGGGTGATCAGGACGGGACGACTGCTGGCGGAGATCGCGTCGAGGCTCGTCCGCTCGCCGCAGTGCGACACGTCGATCGCCATCCCGACCTCGTTCATTGCTGCCACGATCTCGCCGCCGAACGCTGTGAGGCCGCGGTCCCGCCGTTCGTAGCAGCCGCTGCCGAGTGCGTTGCGCTCGCTGTAGGTGAGCTGCGACACGCGCTGGCCGAGCTCGAAGAACTTCGCGACGTCGCCGCGCTTCTTGAAGTGAGTCGAGTTCTGAAACCCGACGATCACGCCGATGCGGCCGGTGCCCGGGATGCGGGTCAGATCGGGAGCGGCTTCCACCTTCGCGAGGCGACAGACGTGCGAGCCGAGCATCAGGTTCCAACCCTCGATCCAGGTGAGGGCGGCCTGCACCGGCTCGACGAAGCCGGTGTCGACCGCGGGATGGAACACGTTCACTCCCGACGACGCGAGCTCGCGGAAGTCGGCCTCGCCGAATGCTCCGGGGCGCCGCTGCCATCGAAAGAGCCTCGACCAGTCGAGCGTCAGAAGGCCGAGCATGTCGATCACCGTGGTGCCGAGAACCAGGTCGGCCGCGCGCGTCGAGATCTCGACCGGCTCGCTCGCGAAGAGCCGGAGGCGTCCGAGATTGAGCATCGGCGAGAAGGCGAGGTTGAGGCCACTGAGAAGGCCGTTTCTCACCAGGCGCCGTCGCGTCATCACGACTCGTGCCCTCGGGCACGAACGACGAACCGCAGCGGCGCGCTGCCTACGTACTGGAACGGGTAGCAGGTGACGAGCGTCAGCGCGGGATAGCCGCTCTGTCGAAGCGCGAGCACGTCTTTCGGATCGACGACGCGGGTCCACTCGACGCGATACCTCTGCTCGCCGGCGCCGCTCTCGAGGACGATGAGGTCGCCTTTCCGTATCTCTGCGAGCGGTCTGAAGAAGGTGTCACGATGCCCGGCGAGCACGATGTTCCCTCGCTCGCCCGGCGACGCGCTCCTCTCCACGCGGCCGACCGCTCTGCGCAGAACACTATCGGATGAGCCTTCGGCGACGACTACGTCGACGTCGAGCCTGGGGATTACGAGGCGCCCGATCGGGGTGCCTGAAGCGACGGGGACTTCATTCGACGTGGAGCGAGCCCGACCGTCCGAAGCAGTGGGAGGTTCCGCGGTCCGCTGGTAGAGGAACGCCTCAGCCTTCAGCCCGAGCGCGATGGCGATGCCGATCACCGCGCAATTCCACGCGACGCGCTCCACGATCGTCAGGAGGTTCGAGTGCCGCCGTGGCGGTTGGATCTGAACGAGGCTGCCCATCGATTTGCCTCTGCAGTGACGACGCTGGCCGCTTCCCGGGGCTCTCGTGAAGGTGGTTCGCGCACTTCGGCGAGCGAACCAGACGACGGCCGCGAGCGGTCGTATCGAGCAACTCAGGCTCTACCGCGCGACTCGTCGAATGCCGTCCGGTGATGACGGCGAATTCGATGGTCGGCGGGATCATCGGCCAGCCGGGCAGCAGCTTGGTCTGCTGCACACGGGCTTTCTGCAAGCTGGTCCGGTCGGGGTGGATCGCCTGCATGGTCGGAGAGTGCCCGCAACCGCGCGACAAGAATGGGAAGCGCTCGTCTCTGCATCTTGCTGCCTCCTTCGTGATCGCTGCGCCGAAGTGCGCGATGAGTTCGAAGTGAGCAAGCGATGTGCCAGACGTCATGGCTCCCGCGCGCGGCCGATTTGACGATGAATTACAGGACGGCGGCCTGCAGTCCGAGCTCCGAGACGGAAGAGTTTACCGGCGCCGATGTAATCTTCGGTGCGTCCGCGACTCCGCAGTTTCCGAAAGGGATCGCCGGCGAATCCTTCCGACCCTGTTCGCGTCTGGCGGCCCGCCTACGCGCGCTGCATCGTTTCCCGTATGGCGTGATGGCACCGCGCTTGCTCTCTACAACTCCTGGAGGCGGGTTGGCGCTCTGTGTTCGGCGAGTTCGTCCGACACCGCATTGCGATGACGCACATCCGCGATTGGTCACGACCCTCGAATCTCGCGATCCCGTGGATCGCAGTCATGCTCGTGACCGGTTGCGCCACGCGAAGCCGCCTCGTGGAGGAAAACATGCGAGTCGAGACACAGATCGAACGGCCCATGGTGATCGAGGCGTCGACCACGCCATCGCTCGTGCCTGACGAAGTGGGGCGGATGCCGCAGGAGATCATCCGTGCAGTCGGCGACGTCCGTTTCGCGCCGGGGTCGACGCTGCTCCTGCCGCCGTCGCGCGAGCGTCTCGATCAACTCGTCGACTGGGTCGCGCGCGGAAACGCGGGCCGCTCCTATTACATCGAAGTCCAGGGGCACGCCGACGCGACCGGTGACGAGGAGCGCAACCTGCGCCTCTCTCGCGCGCGAGCGGAGGTGGTGCGCCACTATCTCTCGACCAGGATGAGAGTGCCCGCCGACAGCATCGGGATCGTCTCGGCTGGATCGCTCTCTCCCGCGGCCACCGACGCGACAGCCGAGGGGCGCGCGCGTAATCGCAGAGCCGTGGTGCTGGTTCTTCGCTGACGCGGCGCGAGGCTTCGCAGCCGCCGGGGTAACACGACAAACGCGAAAAAACCGACCGATCTGTTCCGGTACGCCGGAAGCGACGGGAAGGGCGTGCGGCGAACGTCGCGCACGCGGCTTGCATGGATCGCCAGGGAGGGCATTGCCATGACCGATTTTCATCAGAATGGCGTGGTCGCGACGATTCACCGCCTAACGAGGCGTCCCGTCGAGGACCTCGACTCGGAGATCCTTCAGTGGACTCCCGCCAGGCCGGTCGCGCTGCTCCTGCCGTGTCTCTTCTCGGAGCTGCGGGGGCCCGCGCTTCCCGGAATCGTCGAGGATCTGAAGAAGGTGCCGTTCCTCGACACGATCATCATCCCGATCGGGCGCGCGTCCGCGGCCGAGTTCGAGGAGGCGAAGCAGTTCTTCTCCGTCCTGCCGCAACGGACGATCCTGATCTGGATCGAGTGCGAGGAGATTCAGAAGCTCCTCGCGGAGCTCACGGCGCGCGGCCTCCCGATCGGAGAGGACGGGAAAGGGAGGTCGACGTGGCTCTGCATCGGCTACCTCCTCGCCGAAAACCGTTGCCGCGTCATCGCGCTGCATGACGCGGACATCGTCACGTACTCGCGCGAGCTGCTCTCGCGCCTGATCTACCCGGTCGTCTGCCCGCAGATCGACTACGACTTCTGCAAGGGCTTCTATGCGCGGGTGACGGACCAGCTTCACGGCCGCGTGACGAGGCTTCTCGTCTTCCCGTTCCTCCACGCGCTCGAGATCGTTCTCGGCGCACATCCGTACATCCGCTACCTGTCGTCGTTCCGCTATCCGCTCGCCGGCGAGTTCGCGCTCGACACCGACCTGGCGCAGGTCATCCGGATTCCGTCGAACTGGGGGCTCGAGGTGGGTGTTCTCTCCGAGATCTACCGGAACCGCTCCGCGCGTCGGATCTGTCAGGCGGAGATTCTCGACATTTACGACCACAAGCACCAGGTGCTCTCCGCCGAGGATCCGGCTGCCGGATTGCACCGGATGGCGATCGACATCGTCTCGCATCTTTTCCGGACGCTGTCGCAGGCGGGGCTGCTGCTCGACGAAGGACACATCCACACGCTGTTAGGCGTCTACCGCCGCAGCGCCGAGGACCTGATCACCACGTACTACGCCGACGCGGCGATCGACGGGCTCAAGTACGACCGCCACTCCGAGGAGGGGATCGTCGAAGTGTTCCTCTCGGCGATCCGCACGGCGTCGGACCGATTCCTCGCCGATCCGATCGGCGCGCCCGATCTGCCTAACTGGATTCGTGTCATGACGGCGATGCCCGACGTCGGCCAGCGTCTTCGCCGGATCATTCAGGCCCCGAACGGGAAGCACGCATGAGGCGGCCCTGGCTGTTGTTCACCGATCTCGACGGCACGCTGCTCGACGCGCGCGACTTCACGTGCGTGCCTGCGCGGCCCACGCTCCGCCGGCTGCACGAGCGGGAGGTGACGATCGTGCCGGTGACGAGCAAGACCCTTGCCGAGGTGGTTCCTCTCTCCGAGGAGCTTGGGCTCGAAGGCCCGATGGTCGTCGAGTCGGGTGGCGCGATCGCACGCCGCGACGGCACCGGGTGGAGCATTGCGGGCCGCGGTCTCATGGCGGGCAGGATCGAAGAGCTCGTGCCGGAGATCGAACGGAGATGCGGAGCGCGGCTCAATCTCTTCTCCAGAATGGCCGAGGCCGACGCGGTGAGGCTGTCCGGTCTTCACGGAGCGGCGCTCGACCTCGCGCGCCGGAGGCAGTTCGACGTGCCGTTCACGACCGACGCGCCCATCGAAGCGGTCGCCGCGGCCGCGGCGGCGTTAGGCCTCACGGTGCAGAGCGGCGGGCGTTTCCACCATCTCTGCGGACGGTGCGGGAAGGCCGAGGCCGTTCGCGAGATCGTGGCGGAGGCGACCCGGCGGCTCGAGCGAACGCCTCTGGTGATCGCGCTCGGCGACTCGGCGATGGACGCGGAGTTCGTCGCGCTCGCGGACGTGCGCATCGCCGTCCCGCGGCCCGACGGCTCCGTCGATCCCGTCCTCGCGGCGATCCCTCTCGTGCAGATCGCTCCCGCGCCGGGACCGGAGGGGTGGTCCGCCGCCGTCGATGCGCTTCTCGACAACGACGGAGTTTCTTCGTGAGCGGCTCGGCGCAACAGCGATTGCCCCTCGAGATCGCCGGAGCCGGGCGCGTCGAAGTGATCGTCGGCATCCCGAGCTTCGGCAATGCCAGAACGATCGCGCACGTCGTGTCGACGGCGATCCGCGGGCTGTCGAGCTACTTTCCCGGCTCGCGCACGCTCGTGTTCAATTCCGATGGCGGGTCCACCGACGGGACGCCGGACGTGCTGCGCCAGGCGGCGGCCGCGACGCTGGCGGAGCTTCATCCGGGCGAGATGAGGCCGCACGTTGCCTCGTCACGCTACCGGGGCATCTCGGGCAAGGGCTCGGCGTTCCGCGAGATCTTCGAGGTCGCCCATGGGCTCGGCGCGAGCGCGGTGGTACTCCTCGACGCCGACCTGCGGAGCGTCGCCCCCGACTGGATCGCGCGCCTGGCGCTCCCGATCGTCGAAGGCCGTGTCGACTACGTCGCGCCGCTGTACCGGCGCCACAAGTTCGATGGGACGATCACGAATTCGATCGTCTTCCCTCTCACCGACGCGCTGTTCGGCGGGAGCGTTCGCCAGCCCATCGGTGGCGACTTCGGAGTCTGCGGCGAGTTGGCCGAGTTCTACGCCGGTCAGGATGTGTGGAACGGAGACGTCGCTCGCTTTGGCATCGATCTCTGGATGACCATTCACGCCCTGGCAGGTGGATGGCGTGTCGGACAGATGCACCTCGGTGCGAAGATCCACGATCCGAAGGATCCCGGGCAGCATCTCGCGAAGATGCTCGTCGAGGTCGTCGGTACCGCATTCTCGCTGATCGAGGAGCACGAGACGCGCTGGCTGTCCGGCACCCGTGCGCATGACGCCGAGATCTTCGGCGAGCCGCGGCCGGTCGAGCTCCCCGCGGTCGAGGTCAACGTCGAGCGGATGCTCGAGCAGTTCCGTTTCGGCGTCCAGAGCCTGGAACCCGTGTACGGGTCGCTGTTCGACGCGAGGCTTCGCGCGGAAATCGACTGCGCCGCGCGCATCGGCGATTTCCCGGACGAAATCTGGGTCGAGACGATCCTTCAGTACATCGTCGCCTTCCACGAACACCGCCTGCCGAGAGAGCAGCTTCTCGCTTCGCTGACCCCGCTCTACCTCGGCCGCACCGGCTGTTTCGTCGCGAGAAACCGGGAGGCGACCGAAGACGAGGCAGAGGAGCGTGTGCAGGGTCTGGCGCGCGCGTTCCGGGGCCGTGTCCCCGAGCTCATCGCGAGATGGGGAAGCGGCGAGAAAGAGAGGCAACCATGAACGGCGATTCAATTCTCACCTTCGGCGAGTGGGCGAACGGGTTCGCCTACCGTCTGGGATTCCTCGCGACGAGGGTGGCGCTGCTCGGTGTCGTGGTCCTGGTGGCGCTCGTCGCCGGGTGGCTGCTGCGCATCGTGCTCGGCCGCATGCTGACACTGCTGCGGTTCGATCGGCTCGCCGGCACGGTGGGCCTGACCGCGCTGCTTCGGCGCGCGGGCTTGACTTCGGAGCCTTCAGGGTACGCGGCGCGCGTGGTTGCGTGGATTGCCGTGCTCGTTTTCGTGCTGGCCGGCACTGCAACAGTCGGGATTCCGGGCACCGCGAACATCGTCGATCGTGCGATCGTCTTCATCCCGTCGCTGGTCGCGGCGCTGTTCGTGCTCGTCGCAGGGATGCTGCTCGCCGAGTTCATCTCGCGTGGCGTGCTCATCACGGCGGTCAACGCCGGATGGCGCGGGGCCCGGCTCGTTGCGGGTACTGTGCGGGTGCTGGTCCTGCTGCTCACCGCCGCGATGGCGCTCGAGGAGCTTCACATCGCGCCCGGCGTCGTGACCGCGACCTTCTCGATCCTGCTCGGAGGTGTCGTCTTTTCCGTCGGCCTCGCGTTTGGACTCGCAGGCAAGGACGTCGCCCGGACCTACCTCGAGAAGAACGTCGCAACTCCGCCGAGGAATGAGGCGGGCTCGGAGATCGACCACGTTTGAGAAGCGCGCGGGAGCTTACGACTCGCGATCACGTTCGATCGGGCGAACGTCGATCATGATCTCGCCGGGCGGTGGCGGGGGAACGCGATGAGGGACGAGCCCGAGCAGGAGCCCGGCGACGAGGCCGCCGATGTGTGCGCCGTTGTCGATGCCGGGGATGGTGAAGCCGATCACGATGTTGATGCCGGCCCACATGAGGAGCTGACGCGCGAGTGCGCCGCTCCATTCTTTGCGGCTCCAGCGCGGCGAGCGTCGCAGCGCGATGATCAGCGCGCCGATGATGCCGAAGATCGCGCCGCTCGCTCCGACTCCCGGCGTCCAGGCGGGGATCAGGATCGAGCTGACGATCGAGGCGGCGATGCCGGAGATGAAGTAGGTCAGCAGGAAACGCGTCGAGCCGAAGAGCGTCTCGAAGATCGCGCCGATCTGCCAGAGCGCCCACATGTTCAGCGCGAGATGCATGAAGCCGCCGTGGAGGAACATCGCGGCGACGAGGCGCCAGTACTCTCCCTGGAGGAACGCCCCCTTCATGATCGCGCCCATGTTGACGAGCACCTGCGGGTCGCGCGGCGCGCCGGCGAGGAGCTCGAGCACGAAGACGACGAGAATCGCCGCGAGCAGCGCCGCGGTGACCGGTGTCTTCCAGAGGCTCACCGGCCTCTCCTGTCGACGATCTCGGAGACTTTGCGCATCAGGAAGTGCGCCGGTCCCGGCAGGATCTCCTTGAAGCGCATGTAGATCGCCGCGGGCCAGGGGACGATGATCCGCGCGCTGCCTCCGCGGATCGCGCGCATCACGGCGCGCGTGACGCGCTCCGGAGGGACGGCCATGATCAGCCGCTCCGCCGCGGGCGACTTCTCTCGCAGCGCGGTGTCGAAGAATTCGGTATCGGTCGTGCCGGGACAGACGAGCGAGACGCGGAGGCCGCGCGCGATCGTCTCGTTGCGCAGCGCCTCGCTGAAGCCGACGAGCGCGAACTTCGTCGCGCAGTACGCTCCCATGCCGGCGAATCCCATGATCCCGACGATCGATGCGACGTTGACGATCGTGCCGCGCCGGCGCTCGAGCATCCCCGGCAGCACCGCCTGCGTGCAGTTCACAGCCCCGAGGTAGTTCGTGTCGAGCATCGATCGGATGTCTTCGGGGCGCGCGTCGGCGATCGTGTCGAATATCGCGAAGCCGGCGTTGTTGACGAGGATGTCGGGGGGCCCGAACGCCTCGGTGGTGCGGCGGACGAGCTCGAGGCACTCTTCGCGCCGGGTGACGTCGGTCCGGATCGCGACTGCCTCGCTCCCGGCTTCCCGGCACTTCGTCGCGATCTCGTCGATTCGATCCTGGCGCCTGGCCGCCACGGCGACGCGGCAGCCCGCCCGGGCGAGGGCGACGGCCGTGGTTGCGCCGATGCCGCTCGAGGCGCCTGTGACGATCGCGATGCGTCCTTTTGGATCCATTTTCGGCCTGTTCTGTGCCTGTCCGGAGCGTGCGCATGATACGCGAGGCACCCCTCGCGACAAAGCAACCATATCGGCGGGTCCCGCGGCGTTGACTTCGAAAAACGGCCGAAACTATACTCGCGGCCGGGTTCGCACCGCGCGAGCCTTGTCCTCACTCCGATCCACCCCCTGGAGGCCTCCATGCCCTTCGAAGAAGTCAAGAAACTCTGGATGAACGGACGGTTCGTCGATTTCGCCGACGCCAAGATCCACATCCTCTCCCATGTCATTCACTACGGTTCCGGCGTCTTCGAAGGTGTTCGTTGCTACAAGACGAAGCAGGGCTCCGCGATCTTCCGTCTGAAAGAGCACACCCGGCGCATCTTCGACAGCGCCAAGATCTACCGCATGGCGATCCCGTACACGCCTGATGAATTCAACCAGGCCTGTGTCGACGTCGTGCTGGCGAACGGGTTCGAGAGTTGCTATCTCCGCCCGCTCGTCTATCGCGGCTTCCATTCGCTCGGTGTCTTCCCCGGCAACTGCCCCGTCGACGTCTGCATCGCGGCCTGGGAATGGGGCAAGTACCTCGGCAAGGAAGCGCTCGAGCAGGGCGTCGACGTGCGCGTCGCGTCGTGGGAGCGGATGGCGCCGAACACCTTCCCCGCGATGGCGAAAGCGACCGGCAACTACCTCAACTCGCAGCTGATCCGTCTCGAAGCCGACGCCGACGGATACTCCGAAGGCATCGCGCTCGACGTCCGCGGCTACGTGAGCGAGGGCTCGGGCGAGAACATCTTCATCGTCCGCAACAACATCATCTACACGCCGACGCTCGGCTCTTCGGTGCTCCCCGGCATCACGCGCGACTCGATTTTGACGATCGCCCGCGACCTCGGCTTCAAGGTCATCGAGCAGGACATCCCGCGCGAGTTCCTCTACGTTGCCGACGAAGTCTTCTTCACCGGCACCGCCGCCGAGGTCACTCCGATCCGCTCGATCGACCGCATCACCGTCGGCGCCGGCCGCCGCGGCCCCGTCACCGAGAAGATCCAGAAAGCCTTCTTCGACTACATCACCGGTGAGGTCGAAGACCGCTACCACTGGCTGACGCCCGTCGTGGCGGCGAAGAAGGCGGCGTTAGCTGCAACCTAGGCGATAGGCGAAAGGCGAGAGGCGATAAGCAGGCCAGAGGCCAAAGGCCATAGGCCAGAGCAGGCGGAGAGGCGATGAGCCCCTCCGCCTTTTTCTTTCGCTGCAGTCCCTCTAGCCTTCGCTTGTTCCGATCGGTGTGAGCCGTCGTTGCAGGGTGCCGATCATCCGCGAGAGCTCAACGATTTCGTTCTCCGCCGACGAGGCGCTGGTCGGTTCGAAGAAACGGAGTCGCCGGCCGATTTCCACCAGAGTGTCGAGTTCCATGAGCGATCCTCGTGCAATGCTCAGGAATCTCGAAAACTCGCGACTGCCGCGCCGCCCGCGCCCTTCTGCGATATTGGATGGGACCGAAATTGCCGCGCGGTGCAGTTGCCATACCAGCTCGCGTGCATCGTCCGGCGTGTTCTTCGCCATCGCAAACACGAAGTCCACCAGGTCGATGGAGCGCTGCCAGATCAGGAGATCCCGGTGTGACCGAATCGGTCTGACCTCGACTGGCGGCCGTTCGTCTGCGATCTTCATCGACGAGCCCTCACCGCTCTGTAGCCTGCTCATCGCCTCTCGTCTTTCGCCTGCCTCACGGAATCATCCGCCTCTGCTTTGTCCGGTAGCCGTTCGTCTGTGATCTTCATCGACGAGCCCTCAGCGCCCTGTAGCCTACTCATCGCCTTTCGCCTCTCGCCTTTCGCCTGCTTCACACGGTCACCCGTCTCTGGTTCGTCCAGCAGCCGGTCGTCTGCGATCTTCATCGGCGAGCATTCACCGCCTTGCTGCCTACTCATCGCCTTTCGCCTCTCGCCTTTCGCCTGCCTCATGGAATGACCCCCCGCTGTTTCAACGAAACGAACTTATTCATCCCGATGATCAGGTGGTCGACGACTTCGATGCCGAGGAGGTTGCCGGCGTCGACCATTTGTCGGGTGAAGAGGAGGTCGTCGGCGGAGGGGGAGGGGTCGCCGGAGGGGTGGTTGTGGAAAATGATGACGGAGACGGCGCCTTCGTCGAGTGCGATGCGGAGGATGTCGCGCGTGGAGACGGTCGTCGCGTTCACCGTGCCGACGTAGATCTCGCGCTCACGGATCGGGCGGCTCTTCGCGTCGAGGAAGACGGCGCCGAGGCGCTCCTGCGTGTGATGGCCGTAGCGGTGCACGAGCCCGCGCGCAATGCCGACGGGATCGCGCACCGGGTCGCGGTCGCCGTCGGTGTGCGCGGCGAGCCGTCGGCCTAACTCGAACGCCGCGGCCAGTCGCGCTGCCTTCGCCTCTCCGACGCCTCGCTCGCGGCGTGCGAGGCTCCAGTCGCGGCGTGACATCCGGACGAGCCCGTCGCCGAGGAGCGCGCGCGCGACGTCGATCGCGCTCGCCCCCGCGGTGCCCGAGCCGAGGAGCAGGGCGACCAGCTCCGCGTCGGAAAGCGTCTGCGCGCCGTGACGGAAGAGGCGCTCGCGGGGGCGTTCGTCGAGAGGGAGGTCGGCGATCTTCAGCGACATGCGCCGATCCTCCGCGCGAGCGCTTCGAGCACGGGACGGGTCGCTGCCGTCGCCGACGAGCGGATCGACGCCGAGAAGGCGCCGGTGAGCGGCGTCTCGTCGGGGTTGATCTCGATCGTCAGCCCGCCTCGCACGAGCGAGACGAGCCCCGCCGCCGGGTAGACCGTCCCGGAGGTTCCGATGACGATCATGACGTCGGCGGCGGAGGCTTCCGACATCGCGTCGGCGATCAGATCGATCGGCTCGCCGAACCAGACGACGTCGGGACGTAGCAGCGAGCCGCACGCGCACCTCGGCGGCAGCTCGGCGGGTGGATCGGGGAACTCGCGCCGGGTCCCTTCACGGACGCAGCGCGCGCGGAAGATGTTGCCGTGGATCTCGATGAGCCGCCGCGAGCCCGCGCGCACGTGGAGCCCGTCGACGTTCTGCGTGACGAGCGCATAGCCGCAGGTGCCCTCGACCTCGCGCTCGAACCAGGCGAGCGCCTCGTGCGCGGCGTTGGGAGCAGCCGCGCGGATCAGCCCGCGCCGCCACTCGTACCACTCCCACACGAGCAGCGGGTCGCGCGCGAACGCCTCGGGCGTGGCGAGCTCTTCGGGACGGAAGTTTTTCCAGAGCCCGCCTGCGCCCCGGAACGTTGGTATGCCGCTCTCGGCCGAGACGCCCGCACCCGTCATGACGACGACGCGACGCGGCGCGTCGATTCTCTCGATTCCCTCGATGACACGTTCAAGATCGATCATCTCTTCTGGTCAGAGGAGAGAGGAGGGGAGCACGCGGGAAGGATGGTACCTCGGCGTGCAGGAATTGAAAATTGAAAATTGAAAATTGAAAAAAAGGCCCGCGGATCGGATCACCGCGCGCGCCTTTTTCAATTTTCAATTTCTAATTTTCAATTTCTACTTTGCAGCCTGCACCGTCGGGATCATCTCCGGGAAGGTGACGATGTACGCCTCCTTGCGAAGGTTCTCGACGTAGGCCTTGTAGTCGCGCTGGAAGGTCTCTTCGCTGGCGTCCTTGCGGAGCTGTTCCTTCACCGCCTCGAAGCCGGGGACCTCGGAGTCGAAATGCTTCTCGATCTTGAGGATGTGATAGCCGAACTGAGTCGTGATCGGGCCGACGATGTCGCCCGTCTTCGCGCTGAAGATCGCGGTGTCGAGAAGGCTGATGAGCTCGCCCTTCTTGATCTCGCCGAGCAGCCCGCCGTCAGCCTTGGTCGTCGCATCGGAGAACTGGGCCGCGAGGAGGGCGAAATCCGATCCGCCGTGCGCCTGCGCCGCGAGCTCGTCCGCCATTCCCTTCTTTTCGACCGCAACCTGACCGCTCGCCCCCTCGGGGACCGTGATGACGATCTCGCGCACCTCGGCGCGCTCGGGAAGGCGGTAGGTCTCCTTCTCCGCCTCGTAGCGCGTCTTGAGCTCTTTGTCTGTGAGCTCCGCGCGTGAGCGCAGCTCGCGGCCGAAAACCTTGTTGGTCAGCAGCGTCTCGCGGAGCCGCGCTTCCATCTGCGCCTTCGTGAGCCCTGCTTCCTTGAGCGACGCCTCGAACGCCTCGTCGGAGGTGATCCCGTACTGCGCCTTCAGTCGATTGACGGCGTCCTTCAGCTCGGGTTCGCTCACCGTGATGTTGAGCCGGTCGGCGCGATCCTTGATGACGAGCTCTTCGACCATGTCATCGAGCAGCCCGTCGCGCGTCCGCTTCTTGCGCGCCTCCGCGTCCGTTTCCGCGGTGGCGGAGCGGTCGATTTCGACGTACGCCGCGCGAAGCCGCTCCGAGTACTGCGAGCGGGTGATGATGCGGTCGCCGACGCGCGCGACGATGGCCTCCACGACCTCGGCCGAAGCCGGGATGGAGACGAGGGAAAGGGAAGTCGCGAGCGCAAGAATGGTCTTTTTCATCGTCCAGGTCCTGACGGGCCCGTTCCGGGCCGGATTTTCAGTAATTCGAACGGTTCCGCAAACAGCGGCGGGGCGCGTCTTATTCGTTCGCCGCGCGGGGAAACCCGCCCGTATACGGGAACGGAACCCGTTTCGTCAGAATGGTTACCGGGAATTGCTTCCCGGCGAGCCCGATCGTCTCGGCGACCTTCCGGTCGAGCTCTTCCGCCTCGAGCCGGATTCTGATGCTCTCCCGCGCCTGCTCGAACGGAATCGAGCCGGCGGACGACCGCTCGACGACCTTGAAGAGCAGGAAGACGCTGTCGCTCGCAACGATGCCGCTCACCTGGCCCGGCCCGAGCGAAAAGATCGCCTGCTCGAAGATCGGCGGGAGCTGTCCGCGGGAGATGAAGCCGATCTCGCCGCCTCGGTCGGCGTTCGGTGCGGTTGAATACTGCTTCGAGAGCTCCTCGAAGTCGACGCCCGCGCGAAGCTCCGACTGCACCTTCTTCGCCGTAGCCTCGTCGCGTATCAGGATCTGGCGGACTCGTGCCTGCTCTTCCTGGCGGAACTCGGTCTCGTGCTCGGTGTAGAAGGCGCGAACCTTGTCGTCGGCCGGCTTCTCGACGGCCGCGGTCAGATCCGCCAGCAGGCGCGTGCGGCGCAGCTCGTCGCGCTTCTCAGTCAGCGTCGAGCCCGGATCGTTGCGCACGGCTTCGGTGACCTTCTCCGCTTCGACTTCGAAGTGCTTCAGGGCGGCGTACTCCGAAAGAAGCGCTTCGTCGACGTACTGGTCGAGCAGTGCGCTTGCAGCGATGGGCTGAATCTGCGCGAGCTCGGTGCCGGTGTTCCGCTTGAGGTAATGCTTGAACTCCTCGACGCTCACCATGCGCGAACCGATGCGCGCGATCACCCCGGGCGGGACCTTGTCGACCTTTTCGCGACACGCGCCTCCCGCGACGATCATTGCGATCGCGACGAGAAGAAGTGAGGGTGTGCGGGCGAGTCTCAGGGCCGGCTTCCGAGGCGCTGTCAGTCAGGGGAAGTTTACATCAGGAGGATTCTGGATTTCGGATTTCGAATTTCGGATTTCGGATTTGGCTCCGCCCACGTGTGCGATCTCCGCCGTAACGATTGATATCCGAATCGATGTGCTCACGACGCTGGTCGAGTGAGTACCGGAACCATACATTCTGGCGAAGCCGAATCCGAAATTCGAAATCCGAAATTACTCCGCCGCCTCCAGCTTTCCCAGCACCTGCCCGATCGCGCCGATGAGCGCGGTTCCCGTCTCCGGCGTCGCGAAGGAGAGGACGCCGCTCGGCGAGAATTTCGCCTGCGGCATCTCGCCGAGGAGCAGCAGCAGCCGGTTCGGATCAATCTTCGCGCCGCTCATGAACTTGAGCGCGATCTGGCGTCCCTCACGCGCGACGCTCTGCACGCCGATCTGCTGTGCCCTCAGCTTGAGCCGCACGAAGTCGAGCAGGCGGTCGACGTCCTCGGGGATTGCGCCGAAGCGGTCGCGCATTTCGGCGCGGATCGCGGCGACACGCTCCTCGTCTTTCGCCGACGCGATCTTCTTGTAGAACATCATCCGGAGGTTCTCGTCGGCGACGTAGTCGCGCGGGATGTAGATGTTGAGGCCGAGGCTCATCGACGTTTCGACGACCTCTTCGATCTTCTCGCCGCGGAGCTCCGCGATCGCTTCCTCGAGCAGCTTGCAGTACATCTCGAAGCCGACGGCGGCGATCTCGCCCGACTGCTCGCCACCGAGGATGTTGCCCGAGCCGCGGATCTCGAGGTCGCGCGCCGCGATGCGGAAGCCGGCGCCGAGGTCGGCGAACTCCTGGATCGCCGCGAGGCGTTTGCGCGCGTCGCCGGAGAGCGCCTTTTCGGAGGGGACGAGCAGGTAGCAGAAGGCGAGGCGGTCGGAGCGCCCGACGCGGCCGCGAAGCTGGTAGAGCTGCGAGAGGCCGAAACGTTCCGCGTGCGCGATCAGCATCGTGTTGCACGCCGGGATGTCGATGCCGTTCTCGATGATCGTCGTCGCGAGGAGGACGTCGTGTTTCCGTTCGATGAACGCCATCATCGAGCGCTCGAGCTCCTTCTCGTCCATCTGCCCGTGCCCGACGACGACGCGAAGGCCGGGGATGAGCGTTTCGAGGTAGTGCTTCATCTCGAAGATCGTGTCGACGCGGTTGTGGACGAAGAAGACCTGGCCGCCGCGGGCGAGCTCGAACTGGATCGCTTCGCTGATCAGCTCGTCGTTCCAGGAGACGATCGCGGTCTGAATGGCGAGCCGATCCTTCGGAGGCGTCTCGATGACCGAGATGTCGCGAATGCCGGTGAGCGACATGTGAAGCGTGCGCGGAATCGGCGTCGCCGACATCGAGAGGACGTCGACCGACTTCTTGAACGACTTGAGCCGCTCCTTCTGTGCGACGCCGAAGCGCTGCTCCTCGTCGACGACGAGAAGACCGAGATCGCGCCACGCGATGTCCTTCGAGAGGAGCCGGTGCGTGCCGACCAGGATGTCGATCTCGCCGACCGCGATCTTCGCGGCAATTTCTTTTTGCTCCTTCGGCGAGCGGAAGCGCGACATCAATTCGATCTGCACGGGGAACGACGCGAAGCGTCGCAGCAGCGTGCGGTAGTGCTGGTAGGCGAGAATCGTCGTCGGCGCGAGGATGGCGACCTGTCGCCCGTCCATCGCCGCCTTGAACGCGGCGCGCATCGCGACCTCGGTTTTTCCGTAGCCGACGTCGCCGCAGAGGAGCCGGTCCATCGGCTTGCGCGACTCCATGTCGTTCTTCACGTCGTCGATCGCCGCCTGCTGGTCGTCGGTCTCGTCGAACTCGAAGGCGTCCTCGAACTCCTTCTGCCACGGCGTGTCGGGGGCGAACGCGTGGCCGCCGATCATCCGGCGCGTGGCGTAGAGCTTGAGCAGCTCGTCGGCCATGTCGCGCATCGCCTTCCTGACCGACGCCTTCGTGCGCGCCCAGCTCGTGCCGCCTAACTTATCGAGTTTTGGCGGGTTGTCGGCGCCCCCCGAGTACTTCTGGACGAGGTGGAGGCTCTCCATCGGGAGAAGAAGCTTCCCCTTCGACGAGTACTCGATCTCCATCACCTCGCGCTCCGCCTCGCCGAACGGAATGCGCTGGAGGCCGCGGAACACGCCGACGCCATGGTCGACGTGGACGACGAAGTCGCCGACTTTGAGGTCGCGAAGGTCGGAGAGAAACGCGTCGCTCGTCCGCCGCTTCGGCGCAGCCTTCCGGTGCGTCGGTGGATCGAAGAGATCCCACTCGGAGATCACCGCGAGCTTCGCCGACTCGAATATGAAGCCGGCCGGGAGTGTGCCTCCGGTTACCGCGAGAGCCTCACCGGGCGACGACGGATCGTCCTCGTACGGAATCGCGAACTCGCGGAGCAACCGCTCCGCCTTCTCGCGTCCGCCGCGCGTCGTAATGAAGAGGACGGGACGCAGTCCCGACCCGCGCGCCTTCTCGAGCTCACCGGCGAGCTCCCCGAGGCGGTTCACGAAGCGGGGCGACTCGGGGGCGCGGACGCGGATCTCCTCGCGACCCGCGTCGCCGGAGTGCAGCGACGAGAGTGCGAGAGGCGCGGAGACGACCCACGAGTGAACGTCGGCCGTCGGTGTGAGGAGGCGCTCCGGGGCGTAGACGGCGCGTCCGCGCGCGGCTGCTGCCTCGTACTCCGAGCGGAGCATCTGGTCGTACTTGTCGAGCGATCCCTCGATCTCGCCCGGCTCCATTGGGACGACGAGCCAGTCGCCTCGCGAGTCGAGAAACTCCGCGAGCGAGACGCTGCCCGCGGCGAGATGCGCGTAGAACTCGATGCCGGGGAATCGTCCTGTCTCCTGGAGTCGGTCGATCTTCTCGGCGAGGTCGCGCTTGTAGAGCGGGTCGTTGAAGTCGAGCGAGAGTCGTCTCGCGAGCGAATCGCGCGTCTTCTTCGACAGATCGAAATGGAAGAGCGGATCGATCGAGATCGACTCGAGTGCGTCGCCCGATCGCTGCGTGTCGGTCTCGAACCAGCGGATCGACTCGATCGTGTCGCCAAAGAGCTCGACGCGGACCGGCCGGTCGAGGTTCGGAGGAAAGAGGTCGATGATGCCGCCGCGCGCCGCGAAGTCGCCCACCTCGCCAACGAGGTCGGTGCGTGTAAAGCCGTTCTCGACGAGGCGCTCGACGAGCCCGCGAGGGTCGATCTCCGCTCCCGACTCGAGCCGGAGCACGCGCGCGGCGAGCGCGTCGGAATCGGGAACGCGGTTGTAGAGCGCGCGCGCCGGGACGACGAGGATGTCGACCTCGCCGGCGAGCAGGCTCGCGAGCGCGCGGATCTCGTCGCGCTGCACCGCGAGCGACGGATCGACGTCCTGGTACGGAGAGAGCGACGGCGCGGGATAAATCACCACGCGCTCGCTCCGCTCGTGGAAGAGCCGTAGCGAGTGCTCGAGCTCGGAGAGCCTGGCGTCCGACGGCACGACCACGACGAGCCGCCTTCCGGTCGCCTCCGCGACCGTTGCAAGCAGCAGCGCGCGCGCCTCGGGGGACGCGCTCGTCACGTTCACCCGCCCGGCGGCGAGCTGTGAGAGCACGCCGGACACTTCGCGCGTCTTCGCGACGGCGTGCCGGAGTTTGCGGATCAGTTGAGGATTGCGTTCCAAGGATCACGACCGATGGCGAACGGGATCGACGACTTCGAGAAACGTGAATCTGTGAAAGTCCATGTCACGAGTGCAGATGCGACGGATTCCATGCTCGCGCATCAGGATCGCGGTGTGCGCATCATGCATGAGATTGCCGGTCAAGTGCGGCACGTCGGCAAGCACCTGACCCGCAATTTCGGCATGCGTCGGAGTCGGGACGAGGATGTCGAGACCCGGCGACGCGAGGAGCGCAGTCACGAACTGCCAGGCGGTCTTGACGCTCCAGGGTTTGCGCATCACCCGAGGGTGGGTGGTGACTCGCAGGAACTCGTAGAGAACCGGCCAGGTGGTGTACCACGCCCCGGCCTGGGCACGCTGGCTCTCCAGCCATGCGTGGCAGGGCGCGTGGAATTCCGAGTCGGTGTTCGCCGCGTCGATGAGCACGTTGGTGTCGACGAGAAGCATCAGCCCTCTTCCATGGCGCGGTAGAGCGCGTCGCGATCCGCGATGTCGACGAGCGGAGCGCCGCCGCGAAACGTCGGAAGCGGAGGGAGCTCCTCGCGCGTCTTGCGCGACCGGAAGAGCATGCGAAGCGCCGTCTCGACGAGCTCCGACATCGTCCGGCCCTGACGGGCAGCCTCCCGCTTGAGCTGCGACATGACGGTGTCGTCGATATTTAGAGTCGTCTTCATATGGAAAACCATACGTTCAGTATGGCGATATGTCAATTGGTCGGTCAGCGAGTGCCCTGCGACCCCCCCGGTGGCCTGCTCATCGCCTCTCGCCTTTCGCCTCATCGCCTCCCCCATATATCCGCCTGTACTCCTCGCGGTTCTTCATCACGATCTTCACGTAGAGGCGGGTCTCGGCGTAGGGGATCGTCTCGACGAAGCGGTCGAGGTCGCTCTCGATCGACTGTCGCTCGGTCCATCGCTTCACCGCCGCCTCGCCCGCGTTGTACGACGCGACCGCGAGAACCTCGTTGCCACCGAGGCGGTCGAGCAGGCCGCGCAGCTCGATGGTGCCGAGCTCGATGTTCGTCGCGGGGTCGAAAAGCTCCTCGCGGGCGATCTCGCGGGCCGCGCCCTCCGACGACGCGATGCGCGACGCCTCGGCGGGCATGATCTGCATCATTCCGACCGCGCCTGCGCCCGAGACGACGCTCTGCTCGAAGGCGCTCTCTTGACGGATGATCGCGGCGACGAGCCACGGGTCGAGATTTCGCTTCGCGGCCGATTGAGTGATCGCATCCCAGTTCGCGCGCGGATAGAGGATCTGCCAGAAGCGGGGAGGGATGTCGCTGGCGCCGTGGCGCGCGACGTCGCGGAAGGTGGCGAGGACGATCTGGACCGCGCGATTCGCTTCGCCGGCGCGCGCGAGCGCCTCGGCCTGATGAAAGAGGACGGCGGTATCGGACGGATACGAACGAGCGAGCGAATCCCACTCGCGCGCGGCGTGCCCGTGGAGGCCGATGGCGGAAAGCTCGACGGCGCGTTCGACGCGGGCATCGGCGAGGCGCGGGCTCGAGTCGACGTCGGGGAACGGCGGCGCATCGGGATTCGATGCGCCAGCGGGAGAGGGGAGTCCCGCGATCGTGCGTGCGCGCCAGGTGAAGTAGTCGTACGGCCGCTCGCGTACGAGCGCGTCGAAGGCCGCGTCGCGCCCCGCGACGTCACCGCGCGCTGCGAGCAACTTGCCCTTCCAGAAGAGCGCATTCGCGGTGTAGGCGGCGTCGGGCCACGCGCGCAGATAGCGGTCGAGCGCCGCGAGCGCCGCGTCATCGTCTCCGGCGAGAAGCAACTGCCACGAATGGTCCCAGAGATGCTCGCCGTCGGCGCCGGAGGCTCCGCGCGCGACGAGCGTTCCGAAGATCCTGGCGGCGGTGTCATGCTCGCCGCTCTGCGTGGCGTGGTATCGCGCGAGCAGCTCGCGTGCTTCGACGTCGGCGTTGTCCGAGGGAGGGCGCTTGATCGTCGCGTTCACGAGCTGGAGGAACTCCTCGTCGCGGTCGAGGCGCCAGTAGGCCCGGGCGCGCATGAGCTGGAGCTCGCCGAAATACGGCGACTTCGGCGCAACGCGGATGTTGAGCAGGCTGTCGTAGCGGCGGAGCTTGAAGAGGAGCCGCGCGTTTGCGATGAGCACGCGTTCGGCGCTCGCTCCTTTCGCATCGCGCGTGCGGAGGACACGGATCAGCTCGAGCCCTTCGTCGGCGTGGCCCGCGTCACCGAGCCGCTCGGCGAGCGTGGCCATCTGCGAGACGGTCATCATGTCGAACGGCGATGAGACTCCCGCGGGACGGAGCACGCGCGCGAACGCTTGTTCGAAGAGGCGCCCGCGCGGATAGCGCTCGACGAGGCGGAGGCGGACGCGCAGCGCGAGATCGGGACGATGCAGCGTGTCGAAGTCGTCGGCGAGCGAGGCGAGGAGCGCCTCGCTGAACGAATCGATCGGCACGTCGAGCGCGGCGTCGAGCAGGCGCGCCGCCGCGAACGGATCGCCGTTGCGAAGCGCGAGAGCGGGGGCGAGCAGCTGCGCCTCGACGGCCGCTGCGCTGTCGGGGTACGACGCGATCACGCTGCGAGCGGCGCCGAGTGCGCCACGAGGGTCTCCCGCGGCGGCGCGAGCGCGGCAGAGCTCGACGAGCAGCGTCGGCGCAAGGAGAGAGGACTCGTTCGCAGCGCTCTCGAGAAGAGGGATCGCACCTTGATGGTCGCCGTCCGCGGCGCGGCTCATCGCGTAGAGAGCCCGGGCCTGTCGCGCCGTGGTCGCGTCGGCGGAATGCTCGAGGCTCTGGAGAGCCTTCGAGAATCGCGCGGGGTCGCCGCGCAGTTGGATCGCCTCGGCGATCGTCGTGGGAGCGCTCTCCGCACGCGGCGGCGCGGCGGGCGCCGGTGGAGCGGCCGCCGGCTGCGGACTCCTGCATCCCGCGATGAACGCTATGCAGACTATGGAGCTCAGTACGCGGCGGCGCATCGTCGTGTCAGCGAATTGCTTTGGTCAACGTTCCTTCCACTGATACGAATCCCCTCCGCTCGAAGTACCGCGCGAGTTTGCAGTCCTGTGCCACGCGAAGTGACGTCGCGCCGTCCTCGGCGGCGAGCTTCGCGGCATCGGCGAGCAGCGAGCTGCCGATGCGGATACCGCGAAGCTCTGTGGCGACGAAGATCGAGGCAATAATGAAGGCATCGCCGTCACGGCTCCAGAGGAGGTATGCCACCGTGCTCCCGGCGAGCCGGCCGACGAGCCCGTCTCCTGAGAGGGCGACTTCGGAGGCCGGGAGTTCGGCTCCGGCTTGAAGTGCTGCGATCGGACCGAAATCGCTCGCGGAGAGCGGCCGAACGAAGAGACGCTGACCTTTCATGACCCGATGAGTGTAGACGAGCCGGCCGCCGGCGCGCGTTTTCGAGAGTTCTGCCAGAATCCGATTCGCTCTCCGGGCGGGCGTAGCTCAGTTGGTAGAGTAGGAGCTTCCCAAGCTTCGCGTCGCAAGTCGAACAAACCCAGCACCCTCCTGAAGATTCAACGATTTGCGCTGGTTCCACGATGACTCTAATTCGAGGAGTCTCCATCGTGGTCTCCATCATCTTCTGCTCGCAGGTCCGAATCCTTCCGACGGGTTCCGCTTCGTTCCCCAATGCCTCCTCTATGGTTTCGCTATCGATGGAGGTATGGCATGGAGGAACGGATCTCGGCGGCCGCCGCGGCGCGGCTTATCGGCGTGAAGACGCAGACGCTCGCCAAGTGGCGAACGCTGAACAAGGGCCCCAAGGGCTGGATTCGCGTTTCAGCAACGTTCGTCACGTATCCACTGGCGGAGGTCGCACGTTTCATCGCGGAGAGAACGCCCAACGGATCTTGGGGGCAGTAGCTGAGGAGGTGCTGCCTTGAAGGCACTTCCTGGATTTCATTACGACAGTCGAAGAAAGCGCGTTGTTCTGGACGGCTACGTGCCCGGAACCACTCCAAAGGTTCGCAGGCAGAAGACGATTGACGGTGTCACCCGAGATCAGGCCCTTGCAGCGTGGAAGGCATTTCGAGGGGACCTCGAAAGCGGGCGCGCCATCGAAGGCCCGCTGACGCTCAAGCAATTCCTCGAAAGGTATTACGAGCTCATCGCGTCCGCTCAACGGGAGAGCACGCGATCGACGCAGCGGACATTGATACGAAATCATCTGCTCCGCTACTTCGGCGACGCGTATCTCGACGAGATCACGAGCATCCGCGTCATCGACTTCATGGCCGATATGAGAAATCTCGGCAAAGCTCCGAGCTACGTGAATGACGCGGTTCGCGTGCTCAAGATGCTTCTTCGTCAGGCGGTCGAGCGCGATGTGATGAGCGAGTACCCGATTCGGAAGAAAGTGCCGCGCGAGAGAGAACCGACTCTCCGTCTCGAAATGCAGCTCGATGAGAGAGCGCGCTTCTTCGCCGCATTCGACGACGAGTCAGCGTTCCGCCGCCGCATTGACGAACATCGAAAGCTCGGGAAGACGAAGGAGAGTGGGAGATACGAAAAGGCGAGGCGCTTCGGTGGCGGTCTGCGCGGCGATCGTGAAGCGGCCGGAGCCTACTTCCTGCGCTTCCAGGAACTGCGGGAGTACTTCCTGCTCGCGGTTGAAACCGGGTTGCGAAAGAACGACCTTCGGAACCTCCAGTGGAGTCAGATCGACTTCGAGGCGGGGTTCATTCGCCTGGTGATGGAGAAGACGCGATTCGAAGCCGAGATCCCGATCTCCGCTGCGTGTCGTGCGGCGCTGAATCGTCGGAGGGAGAGACCCGGTTCGTCCCCGTACGTGTTCGTTGATGCTGCCGGACGCCGGTATTCGATCACGCGAATTCATCGGGCCTTCATGCTCGCGAAAGGACTGGCAGGGATCACCCGCCGGTTGCGGCTGCATGATCTCAGACACACGTTCGGGTGCCGCCTCGCTTCGGGTGGCGTCAGTCTCCAGATCATCGCCGCGGCACTTGGACACACGACCACGAGGATGGCCGAGCGGTATGCGCGTCCGTCGCAAGAGGCGATGAGGGCGATCACGCGTGCGCTCGACGGAGACCCTGTAGATGGCACATCCGAGGTCAGGAGTTAGGCGGATTGGCTGCTCGTCGTTGTCGAATTGAGAATCGGAAGATCAGGAGGCGCAGATGGAATGTACGCTGATTCAGTGGGCGCACCATACGTTCAACCCGTGGTTCGGATGCACGGAAGTCGGCCCCGAATGTGTGAACTGCTACGCCAGAGTGTTAATGGCCGAAAGGCTCAAACGCTGCTCCTGGGGGCGGGGAGCTGAACGTGTTCTGACGCGCGCGGATGCGTGGAAAGCACCGTTGCGCTGGAATCGAAAGGCGAAGCAGGCAGGCGAGAGGCACCGGGTCTTCTGCGCGTCTCTCGCCGATGTCTTCGATGAGGAAGTTCCCGACGCGTGGCGAGACCGACTATTCGAGGATGTGATTATTCCTTCGACCAACCTCGACTGGTTACTGCTCACGAAGCGCCCGGTGAAAGCCCGAAACTACCTCGCAAGGTTTGAAGGCCCTTCGCGCCGGGTGTTGCCGCAAAACTGGTGGATCGGCGTGTCCGTGGGAGTTCCGGAGAGTGCGTGGCGGCTCGACGTGCTCGGTAGCATCCCGGCACGCATTCGGTTCGTGTCGGCCGAACCGTTGCTTGGACATCTCGACCTTCGACCCTGGCTCCTGAACGGAGGCATCAATTGGGTGATTGCCGGCGGAGAGTCCTTTCAGATTCGGCACCAACCGCGAGCGATGCAAGCGGACTGGCTCAGAAGCCTTCGTGATCAGTGCCGTGACGCGAGCAGGAGTTTCTTCTTCAAGCAATGGGGCGCGTTCAACGAGTCCGGGGAGTACGTCGGAAAGCGGCACATCCCGGCCGTGATCGATGGTGCCGAGTGGCTCCAGGTTCCCGAGTGCCTCTAGGTTCCCGAGTGACGCCGGCCGCGGGTGACCTTCGGATTCGTGAATGAGGTTCGACGCGAGGAGCTGCTCCCGAGACCGGGTCAACCGGGTAGCGATTATCTCCGCAGATGTCGCGGCGTTGGCGGTCCGCTTGGCGGGTCCTGCGCCCGCTGCTCCCCATTGACATCTCGTTAGGCGTTCGGCACTGTTGGCGCAGCTCCTTTACCCTGCGTAGACCGAGTGCCGTGACCTTCCTGCAGGGCCGCAGGTGGTCAGTCCGGAACATCCGCTGGCGTGACCGGCGCGTCCAGAAGCCAAACATCGGTGTGTCGGACTGTCCTCCTGCTTTGGGAGCAGGAGGACAGGGGTTCGAATCCCCTCGCCCCGAAAAATCGCGTCCGGATGCGGAGAAGACTGCGCACGGCCAACGCGCTTCGATTGCCGAAGCGACCACCTGCGCGTTGCGGGCAGCAGGACACATCAGAATCTCAGTCAGCGCTCACCTATGCCCTTCCTAACCACTACTCCATGTCCCAACTCCACTCGGCTCGAACACCTGCTCAAGCGCGTCCCATGGGAACGCCTGCCCGTCCACAGGTGCTCACCGATCTCCCCCTTCCCATCGGCGATGGAAGCCTCCGCGCTCTGAATTTGCGGTTCGATGACTTCTGCGACTACGCGGAGACCGCGCGAGGCCTCAGCGTCGCGACGATCCGCGCGTATCGCGACGCGTTTCGGAACTTTCGGAAGTTCCTGCTCCAATCAGGAAGCCCGCTCTCTCTCGCAGTCTTCGAGATCGACGAATGGGTTCGCTGGAACCGGCGCCGAGGCCTCGGGGCCGTTTCCACGAATTCCTATTGGCGTGCCCTGCGCGCGTTCTTCACTGATCTCGATCGGCGTGACGGAATCCCTTCGCCATTCGTTGGCGTCCGACCTCCGCCTCTACCGTCACGCCTCCCGAAAGCCCTCGAGCCTGCAGCCTGCCGGCGAGTACTCGCGGCGGCCGAGGGGCTAGACTGGCCGTCGACGCTCGCCCGCGCGCGAGCCGTTGCAATCGTCTCGACGTTTCTCTACGCCGGTCTACGTCGCGGGGAACTTCTTCACCTCACGAACAGCGACGTCAACCTCCGGGATGGGCTGATCCTCGTTCGCGACGGGAAGGGGCGCGGCGGAGGGAAGGACAGAGTTGTGTATCTGCCGCCCCAGTTGGCGAGCGCCCTGCAGATTTATGTCCGCGAGCGCGACCGTCGTCGCATCGACAGCGCAGGATTCTTCTGCACCCATAACGGCACTCCGATTTCCCTCTCGACGCTGAGGCGTATCCACACGCGCATTCAGCGCGCCGCGGGTCTGAAGACGTCAATCCATGCGTATCGCCACTCGTACGTCTCCGGTCTGCTTCGGTCCGGCATCGGTGTGCACGTCGCGCGAGAACTCGCCGGACACTCGAGCCTGTCGACGACCCTTGGCTACCTCCGCGTCTTTGACGGAGATAAGCGCAGAGAAGTCCGAAAGCTTTCGTTCGACTGACTCGCGGATTCCTCATGCATCGATGACGACGCGCTCGATCTCCCGCGCAAGCTCTCCGTTCACAATGTGGGAGTATCGTTGCAACATCGAGAGGCTTGCGTGCCCGAGCTGTTGCATTGCGAGCCTGTCGGGAATCCCTGCCTGCCGCATGAGAGTGGCGGATGTGTGACGAAGAACGTGCGGCGTGAACGAGATCTGAGTCGCCCGAGTAAGTCGTGCACAGAGGCGGCGGATTGCCTTCTCCCCAAGCGGGCCATCGCCCTGCGTGGAAAGGAAGAAGTATGGTGAGGTCCGTTCACGTCGCAGAGTCAGGTACTCGGCAAGAAGCTGGCGAAGTACCGGCGGGAGATAGACCATGCGATCCTTTCCTCCGTCACGGCCCTTCCCGGCTCGGACCCGGATTGTCCCATCCGGCAGAGAGACGTCGGCCAACTTGAGGTGGAGCACTTCCGAGAGGCGGAGACCGGCCAGCCCCATGGCGCCGAGGAGTGCGAGATTGCGGGCGCGTTCGAACGGCCCTCCACGCCATGGCTGCAGTCGCACCGCGGTGAAGAGACGCTCCAGCGTGTCGCGCGTAAGGAAACGCGGATGCGCCTGACCGGGTCGCGGCGTGGGCAGCATGCGAGTTGGCGCTGGAGCGCCGAGGCTCTTCGCAACCCGGTGAACAACCGCGTGGAGTGCGCGATAGTAGTCATTCACTGTGGTGCGTGAACAGCCTCGCGTGCGCAGCCAGCCGATCCACCCGTTCAACACCTCGCACTGCTTCGCAAGCTCGCCTTCGAGCCAGTCGCTTTCACGGTGGTCCTCGATGAGAAATCTTCGAAAGCTCCGATAGGCGGTGGTGTAGCCCTCACTGGTCTTCGGTGAGAGTGCCTCGACCCGCGTTGCGCTTTCGATCGCCGCGGTGACCGCTGCGTCGAAATGACCGAGCGACGGCAACTGGAACGGTCGCATCGGAGCGAGCTGAAGGCTCGCGGAAAGCCGAGCTACGAGAGCTGCGATGCCGTCCGGATCAGTTGGTGCGGCGAGTTGGTGCGTGTTCCATAGCTTCGGCTTCATGGCGTGGTGCCTTCAACGGATGTGATTTCGATCATGTCCACCTTGGACAAAGGCGCACGTCCAGCTCTCCCCGCAACCGTCGCTCGCATCCACGCCCCGATGCGCGCTCGAAGGTCTCGATGTGCGATCGGCATTGCGGCTCGTTGCCTCACCTGAATCCGGCGGGCCCGATACCTCCGCGGCCGTAGCAACCAGTAACACGCGCCAACCGGCAAGTTGGCGAGCTCGCGCGTTCGCGCCGCGATCTCCTCCTCCGGCGTCAGCAGCGGGTCTTTGAGCGAGTCGTACGGCCTAACGGCCTCGCGCCACATCGTCCCGAGCGGCTCGAAGAGATCGGGCGCCAACGCCTTCGCCTCCGCATACGGCATCCGGAAGAAGAATTGCCTGCCTGTGTTGCCGAGCAGATGCGGCCGGAATGAGGGCGGGAAGAGTGACAGGCTCTGCGCGGCGAGGGTGACTGCGACTCGATATTTTCTTGCCGAGACGAGCAGATCCTCGAGCCCCGAACCTGAATGTGCGAGGTTGTGCGCCTCGTCCAACAGGATTGAAAAGGGTTTTCGACTCGCCGGAGCGAGCGACTCCCTTCGCAGTACGGCCAATTGGAGCACGTTGAGAAACAGCCGCCCGAGAACGTCGGCTGTGGGGCCAAGGAAGCCGCGAGGCAAGTTGATCAGCACCGTCTCCGCGCGATCGACGAGCCGCAAAAGGTCGATGCTCGGTGTCGGACTGCCGAGGAACCGCTGCACCGCGAGCGACGAAAGGAAAGGGTCGAGTTTGTTCAAGACGGCGGAGACGTACATCTCTTCGCGTTTGCCGAACGAATTCGCGAAATACGCGCGCGTTTCGGGCTCGCACGTTTCGAGCAGCCTCTGCCGGAGTGACGGAATGAGCAGATAGCTCTTGATGTCGACGAGCGTCGCCATCGCCTGGCTCTCGATGCAGGCACGCAGAATGTGCCGGAAGATCTCCTCGACTTTCACTCCCCAGGCCCAGGAGGCAGCGTCCTCGGCAGCGTAGAGCCGCTTGAGCACCCCAACCAGCAGGTCGACGTGGCGACCGATATCGACGCCCGGAATCTGTTTCAGCGGGTTCCACGACGGCAGAGCGTCTGGCTGCGTGAAGTCGAGCACCGTGATGCCCGACGCCGAGGGCAGAAGCGCGCGCGCCGCAATCCGATTGAAAAGGTCGCCGTGAAGGTCGATGAGCGCGAAGCCGCGTCCGTTGCGAAGGTGAAGCTCTGCGATCGACTCGATGAGCGACGACTTGCCGGTGCCGGTCGCCCCGAGGATGAGCGTGTGCTGACGGAGATCCTCGGGGGTGAGCCAGACATCGACGGCGTTTCCATCGGGAGCCCGGTATTCGGCAAACGGCAGCCCCTCTCCGCGTCGTCGCAGTTGCTCGTGCAGGAACCGATCTCGCGCGAGGTAGAACGCATGCCAACCGGCCCTCGTTCGGGCGTGCGTCGTTTCGAAGGAAATTGCGATTGGATTGGCGGACATGGCGGCTAAGGGGTTGTGAACTGGACGATTACGAGAAGGGTGAAGATGAGGAACAGGTAGAGGAGGAGCTCGCCGAGGAATCGCGGCCAGAGCCCGAGCGTCACGAGGCGTAGGAGCAGGCGTTGCCAACGTGTCGGCGGAGGCGGATCGACGACGGTGAGGCCGTGGCTGGTCCGCCCTCCCTTCACGAAGCCATGCCGTCGGAGTCGCCGAAGATGCCGAATCCCGTGACGCTCGCTGCTCAGCCGAAGGTCTGATGCCAGGCGCGAGGGATGTACGACCGCCAACTCGGTCGCCTCGGCGCGCAGAAGGTACAAGTAAACGAGGAACGTCGTGCGGCCAAGTTGGGGCAGAGCGTGAAGGAACCAGTGCGTCGGGAGAACATGCTCACGTCGTGGAGCGACGGCGGCAAACTCATCCCTCGGGGGATCTGGAAGCTTCGGCTCCTCGAGAATCTCGATGAGGAAGGCATCGCGACCGAGGGGTGAGGAGAGGTCGTAGACGACGAGCCGTGCGGCGGAAAGACGGTCGAGCCACGAGATGACCTGACGAGGTCGTGCGCGGAGAATCCATGCCAGCTCGTGTACCGCAAGCAACATCGACATCCTCACACGGAGTGCGCGAATCGTCAGAAGAAGGAGCGCTGGATCGTTCCCGACGCGGGCGAGCACGGCGAAAAATGCCTGAAGGTCGACCGTCACGTGGGTGACGCCCGGCGGCGGCTCCGTCCGTGGGGAGAGTACGAACACCGGCGTGCGCGTCGTGTCAGGCATGGGCGAGAGGAGTGGGATTGGGCGTCTCGACGAGATCGATCGGCCGCATCATCGACCGTACTACTCGCGCGAGGTGGCTATCGCGGATCGCTTCAATTCCGCCTGCCGTCGTGACAATGCTCGGCTTCACGAGATCCGCGCGGCGGAGCAGCAGGTCGGTCACCGACTCGGATGCGAAATCGACGCGCTCGACAACGAGCAGGCTCGCGTGAAGGGCGGCTCGGGCCAACGTCGCCGACAGTTTCACGTTCGCATCGGTCTTGAGTGCCTGAATGTGTCGCAGTTCGCATTCAGTGATCACATAGGCGGCTGCGGAGCGCAGGAGTTTCGTGTCCGTTCCCGAGATGCACAGACCTCGTCCCTCGTAGAACGAGCGGAGAAATGTTCCGAGGTAAGACCGAAGCTCACTGCGTGGTCCGTCCGGCAGCTCGACAGCGACATCCTCCCTCACCGCAGTGCAGCCCAGCCGCCCCTCCTCCTCCTCGATCTCGGGAACCTCGACGAGCAGATAGTTCAGCACAAAGTCGCGGATCGTTCGCACCTCGGGGAAGGCGCGAACAATTCGCGAGAGGAGATCGACCGAGATGCGCCTCCGCCCGGCTTGGATGTGCGTCAGCAGAGTCGGATGGATGGCGAGCCGCGAAGAAAGCTCCTGTCGCGACCAGTTCCGCTCACGAGCGAGGCGGCTGAGTTCCCGAACCAGAGGTGAGTGATGCAGCACTTGGGCTTCGGACTAGGGGGGGACACGCATATTTTGCAATTGACGAGCGATGGAATGCGACGAACTGCGATGGATCGTGACGAGGCGTCATCGCGTGAGGCGATCGCAACAGCGTCCACTCGCGAAACTGCGGTGACACGTCGTCACTTCATGCGGCGGCACCGGCGGCATTGGAGACATCGAAGGGTAATTTGTTGGTGTACTGCCTAACACCATACTCGACAAATGAATCTTCACGCAAGCGATCGCGTCGATTCGCGAGGCGCTGCCACGCATAGTGATCAGCGCGTTGACGCTTCCCTCCCGCCGCATCAGGACGCCATTGCCAGTCGAGTTGACGTCGATCCTGGGATTGACGTCAACCGGCACGCCGTCGAATGGCCGGTTGACGTGTCAACTCCACCTCCTCCCGACACGACTGCGGAGCCGGCACTCGCCCGAGATCGGGATGCCCTGCTGCTTCTCGTCCGACTCCGACTCCTCGCGGTGTCCGAGCTTCATGCCGCAATCTTCACGAGTCGCCATCCATCCGTGATATCTCGATCGTTGAAGCGTCTTCGACGCTGCGGGTGGATTACGACCTGGGATGAGCCTTCGCCCGGAGGTGGAGGGAACCGGCGTTGGGCGGTCCCCACGGCAAGGTCGCTGCGATGGACATCGGCAACGCTTCGAGCGTCGTGTGCCGGGCAGTCGTGGGAGCGAGTCGCCGACCTGATGCTTCCGGGCAGCCGGAATCACGAGCTCAAATTCACGCGAGGAAGGACTCCGCCGTTCCTCATGCACCAACGGGATGTGAACCGACTCTGCCTCAGCTTTCGGGCGACCCTTGAGAAGAGGCTCCTCTGGTTTTCCGCATTCGATCGTCCGTTTCCGAACCGAGTCAACGGCATCGCGATGCCTCAGCCCGACTTCGTGCTGGTCGTTGCCGGAGATCGCGGCCCCGAACTCGTATTCGGCGAACACGACCGCGGCTCCGAGTCCCTCGCTCATTTCCGCGAGGCGAAGGTCGAACGCTATGCCGAACTCGCAAGCCTACCGTCTTTCTGTCGGGACATTTTGGGGTTTGCGACGTTTCGCGTTCTTGTCACGGTCATGGACCCCTTCAACCGTCGACCGCACGACCGAATCGCGATGCTCGGTGAATTGGTCAGTGCCGCGAGACGTGCAGAACTATTCGCCATCCACCTGGCGGGGAAAGTGCATGCGCACCCTGGAGTGGTCTGTGAACATTCTCATGTTGCACACGATTCGGTTTTGACCCCTACTTTGTCACCGTGAATCGGTTTTCGACTCTGTGTGTGTGGGAATCGTCAATCAGCGGGCAAAGCATCGTTTGCGGCGACAAAAGGAGAGCAACTCATGGGCAGCGCACAGGAAGCAACCGGGCCCGATCTTGCGGCGGGCGTGAGACTCGATGAAATTCCGGAGGAAGGCAGCGTCGTCGGTCACGTCGGCAACGAGAGCGTTCTCGTCGTGCGCCAGGGGGGCGAAGCGTTTGCCGTTTCGAATCGGTGCTCGCATTACGGCGGACCGCTGAGCGACGGGCTGATCGTCGGTGACACGGTGCGCTGTCCCTGGCATCACGCATGCTTCAGCCTTCGTACCGGCGAAGCGTTGGCGGCTCCGGCATTCCAGTCGATATCGACCTGGGCCGTCGCAATCGAAGGCGAGCGGCTCTACGTGAGAAGTCCGCGCCCGGCATGCGCTCGCGCCCGTTCGACGCGCGGCCCGGAGTCAATCGTCATCATCGGTGGAGGAGCCGCGGGGCACATGGCAGCAGAGACGCTGCGGCGCGAAGGCTACGGTGGCCCGATCACGCTCGTATCGGCCGACTCCTCAGCCCCGTATGACCGGCCAAACCTGTCGAAGGACTATCTCGCGGGCACCGCACCCGAGGAATGGATCCCGTTGCGGGACGAATCGTTCTATCGCGAGAACGAGATCGAATTGCGGCTCGGAGAGCGCGTCGAGCGGATCGATCCGGCTCGAAAGTGCGTCATCGTCGAGGGAGGTGTCGAGCGTTCGTTCGGTGCGCTGCTGCTCGCCACGGGTGCGGAGCCCGTTCGATTGAACATTCCGGGCGCGGAGCGTGTCGCCTACCTGCGATCGCTCGCCGACAGCAGGACGATCATCGCCCGTGCCGCAGAGGCGTCGCGTGTCGTGGTTCTCGGCGCGAGCTTTATCGGTCTCGAAGTCGCCGCCTCGTTGCGCGCGCGCGGGCTCGACGTTACCGTGGTTTCGCCCGATGCCGTCCCTCTGGCGCGCACGTTCGGAGACGAGGTGGGCCGCTTCGTTCGCTCGCTCCACGAAGAGCACGGAGTCCGGTTCCTGCTCGGGGAGCATCTCACCGAGATCCGTCCGGGATCGGTCGTGCTCTCGAGTGGTGGGGAGATGCTCGCCGATCTGGTTGTCGCGGGTATCGGCGTTCAGCCTTCCGTCGAGCTCGCGAGGAGTTGTGGTGCTCGGCTCGACCGGGGCGTCGTGGTCGACGAATTCCTGGAGACCTCGATCCCCGGCATCTTCGCGGCTGGCGACATCGCGCGCTGGCCAGACCCGCACAGCGGCGAGAGCATTCGAGTCGAGCATTGGGCCGTCGCTCAGCGGCAGGGACAGGTCGCGGCGCGGAACATGATGGGGCACCGACAGAAGTTCGATGCGGTTCCGTTCTTCTGGAGCGCTCACTACGACGTGGTGTTCGCATACATCGGTCATGCCTCAAGCTGGGACCGCGCGGTGCTCACCGGAGACCTCGCCGCTCGCGACGCGCGTGTCGACTACGTTCGTGACGGACGGCTGCTTGCCGTCGCGACGCTCTTCCGCGATCGCGAGAGCCTCGAGCTCGAGGCGGAGATGGAACGTCGCGTGCGGGGAAGTGGGATCGGAATTCCGCGATCGTGATCTCCCCTGGACGGCAGGGGAATCCGATGCTCAACCTGTAGGTCGCGCTGCTTCGATCGCTTCGAACACTTCCGCGACGAGCAAGTCGCAGCGCGCGCCTAGAAATGTGAATAGATTGGTGCGCGTGAGCCCGGCGCGATCGAACAATCCGGCGCGTAGGCGCTCGCGGGCGCGCGAGAGCCGTGTCTTGATCACGTCCTCACTCACGCCGAGGAGTTCGGCGGTGTCGGCGGTATCGAGACCTTCGATCTCTCGGAGCATGAAGACCACCCGGTAGTGCTCTGGGAGCGCGCCGATCTCCGCCTCGAGCGTCTCGCGGAGTTCGGTGTTCAGCACTTCCTGTTCCGGACTGATCGACGCGGGATCGGAGATGTCTCCGCCTCGTTCGTCGATCGCCTCGACGGGCGAACGCTTTCGAAGGCGCGCGTATGCTTCGTAGACTGCGATCCGAGTGAGCCACGTCGCGACGCTCGCTCGTCCCCCGAATTGCTCGAGGTGCGCGTAGGCGTTGATGTAGGCCTGCTGCACCACGTCTTCGGCTTCGTCGCGGTCGCGAACAATCGCCAGTGCGGCACGATAGAGCCGCTGATTGTGGCGGCGCATCAGCACTTCGAACAACGCCAGATCACCAGCGATGACGCGCGCGACGATCTCCTCGTCCGCAAGCGGATGGCGTAACACCGATTCGAGCTCGAGCCTGACGACGTTCATCGAATCCTCCAGGGAAGCAACCCAACGAGCGTGGGAGTCCTTCCAACCAATGGAGTCGCGAGCCGTCGATTGGTGACACCCACCGGGGTGGTGTCACCAATCAGGCGTCGCAGACTCTCTTCTTGCGGAGGTGGAACTCGTCGAAATGGCAGTCGGCGCCACCATTCTCTTCGGCGCGACGCAACTCGGGCATGGCTCGCCTCGGCATGGCTTCTCGTCATCGCCGCGAACCTCGTACGCGACGTGAACATGGCGATTGCGGCGATTGCGCTTGCACGCCTCGATGCGTTGCGCGTTTCGTTGCGCGAGCCGCGCGCCATCAGACCATCAACCCAGAACACCTGGCCACATCAGGAGATGACCGTGAACGAACTTCGTGCACTTGCTTGTCCTCGCCTTGGATCAGCCGATGCCGGGCGCGCCGTCGTCAGAGATCCGGTTGGAAGTGGTGGACGTTGTGTAACTCGCTGTCGCTTTCGGCTCGTCAGAGGTGGAAGTCGCCCGCCGCTTCCGGCTGATAGACGAGCTCCTCGATTCGGAGCTTTCGCGTTCCTCGAGGCACGTGCCAGGTGACGACGTCGCCTGCGCGGTAGCCGAGCAGGGCGGTCCCGAGCGGCGAGAGGATCGAGATGCGCCCCTTTTCGAAGTCGGCGTCGGCGGGGAAGACGATCGTGTAAAGGTGCGTCGTATCGGCGTCGAGATCGGTGACGCGTACGGTCGAGTTCATGGTGACGACGTCGGGCCCGATCTCCTTCGAGTCGACCTCCGTGCCGCGCTCGAGTTCCTGCTCGAGGTCCTCGATCTCGGCGGGCGTCGCCTGGGCCGCGTTGAGACCCTGCAGCAGTGACATGAGGCGCTTTTTGTCGAAGCGCGTGATGTGGATCGCACTCGAGGTCTTCTTTTTCTTCATCGCTTTCTCGTCATTCTCGAATGGGGACTCTACACCTGCTTCCGGAGGTACGGGGCGCAGACGTGTTCCTTCCTCGGCGTAGCGGGCCGGGAGCGGGCGCCGCGCTGCCGAATTATGTGCTCTCTCATTCTTCGTACTCCGTCAACTCGATTTCGCGTATCTGCAACTGTACGGCTACCAACGCAAACCGCCATTGATTGGATGTTCCCGAACCGTTCGCGAACGTCCGCTACGGTCATCAACGACAGAGTATCGGGTACAGGGCCAGGAATTGAAGCCCGACCCGCGTCTGCCGATCGACGTGGACGATCGTGCCACCGGCCCGGATCAAAAGGATCGATGGGCGATCATTCTGATCCGGGCCAGCCGCGAGTCAAGCTTACCAATTACACCAACAAAGCGACTTGTGGCGCTCGCGCGCTCGGCAGGGATCCTGCTCTTCTTCCGAGCTAGGGAGGTTTCAGCATGCGAACAGCGCTGGAAAAGTCGTCGCAGCCCACGTATTGGAAGCGAGCCCGGGGCAAGAGTCACCGCAGGATCCGTCGCGATCCTCTGCTCATCAGCTGTCCCGATCGGAGCCGCCTGCTGCGGTTGCTCGGCTCGCGTCGGGCGTCCGAATTCGATGCTCAGCGCGTGGACGACCTTCTCTTCGAAGTCGAGCGGGCCACGCCGGTAGCTGCGGACGCGATCCCTCCTGACGTCGTGACGATGAATGCGTGGTTTCGATTCACCGACCTGACGTCTCACGTCGTGCGCGAGTGCGCGATCGTCTTTCCGGCGGAGGCGAACGACTCAGGCGGACGCATCTCTGTCCTCGAGCCGCTCGGCATCGCTCTCCTTGGCAACCGGGTCGGCGACGTCGTCAACCTCGATGATGCAGGGGGCGAAAAGAGACTGCGAATCGACGTGATCACTTACCAGCCGGAAGCCGCCGGCGACTACGAGCTCTGAGAGGCGAGGATGCAATGACTGTCGTGATGCGAACCCAGCCCGATGTCGAGGGAGCAGCGCTTCTCACACCGGTGGTCTATCTGTCGAAGCCGCCCCCGGACGCCATGAGCTTTTCGCGCTATCGCAGAGCGGTGGCGATGCTCCTCGACGAGCAGGACATCGCCGGTGTCGTCCTGGTTTCCGCTAACTGGCTCAGTGAAGCGGCTTCGCCTAACGTCGTGCTGCATGTCGATTTGCGTGACACGCCGCTTGCGGACGAAATCGTCATCCTCGCCGAGACGGTCGCCACGCGACTCGAGCGTGCGGGACTGAGCGTCGACCTCGAGGAGTGCCATGAGACCAGCAGATTGCCCGACGCGCTCGCAATGTTCGAGCCGCAGCGCTTTCCGATGCTTCACGTGTCGGTGCCGATCAATTTCGGCCCCGACCTCATGATCGTCGTCGGAGCCGCGCTCGCACAGCTTCGTAAACGTGGCGTTCTGCTCGCTGCCTGCGCGGAGTCGTTCGATGCCGCGTCTCACGCGTCGAGCGCTCCGCGTGAACTGCGACGAGAGAGGTGGTGGGTACATGGCCAGGTGGTACCGCAATATGGTGACATCTATCCCTTGCTCGTCATGGTGGCCGCGACACGCGAGGAGGACAAACTGTACGAGCTCTCGCAACTCCCTCACTCCGAGGTCGTCGTAGGTCTCGGCGCGCACCCCGGGTTGCAGCGCGTCGCTGAGAAGCGACATGAGAAGGCGCGGCCGCAGGGGCCGCGTAACAGCGACGGTGTGTGAATCGTCCCAAATGGATGGTCCACGCACACCGCCGGCATGCGCTCGAATTGCCTGGAGTGGCACCTTCGCAATGTGTAAACCACAGCCAATGAATCCACTCAAAGAACACGACCTGCGACGTCCATGGCGCTGGGCCGTGCAGCCATGGCTTCGTAGCCAGGGTCGGGGCGGGGGTTCATCAACCCACAACCTATTGGTCGCAGTTTCTCCGAGAATAATCGCACTCCCTGAGGCACAAAAATGAAAGTCTCCGAATTGATGAATCCCAGAGTTGTCACAGTTGGCCCTAAAGCGCCGCTACGCAAGGTCATGCAACTCATGCTCCAGCATAAGCTAAACGATATTGTGGTCGTTGACAGCGACCAACGGCTGGCAGGCATCGTTACATACTCGGATCTGAGCCGTAGGTTGCTTCCCACTACGAAAGAACTGATGGAACACGAAGAGTACATTAGAACGCCCGCGTTAATGGCAGACCGCTTCCTTGAGATAACGGAAGTGGCAGTCGAGGAAATTATGACGAGAGACGTCATCACCGTCACACCAGAGGAGGATGCGCTGAAGGCCGGGGCGACGCTGACAGCCCGACGCCTCAAACAATTGCCGGTTGTCCAGGACGCAAAAGTGATCGGGATCATCAGCCATGCGGACATCGGTTGGGGCCTGATGATGCAGTATGGCGAACATATGTGGGGTTGAGGCTTGGCTACCCAAACGTAGCGGCCGGAGTTTCCACCCACCGAGTGAGCTCGTCGCTCACGAAGCTGCGGCTCCGAAGAAAGCGCCGAAGCCGTGTTCGCCGCCATCGCCACAGCGCCTTATAGCACTTCGATAGGTGCGAGCGCGGCGGGCGTATCCGCAAAGTGAGATTAGGCCGATTGCGACGATATCCACTGCAGGGCGTGACGCGATGACCATTGCCTACCAGCAACCGAGTGAGGCCGTGCTGTCTGAGGTGGCGGGCAATCCGAAGATCGGATTGAGCACGGCAGAGGTAGCAAAGCGTCTCGCGAGCTACGGAAGAAACGAGTTGCAGGCAGAGAAACGAACGCCTTCGTGGAAGAAGTTTCTCCGGCAGTTCAAGGACATCCTCGTCGTTCTGCTGCTCGTCGCAACACTGATCTCCGCGGTTCTCTGGATCGTCGAGCGCGAGTCCGCACTGCCCTACGAAGCTCTCGTCATCTTCGCCGTCGTGCTCCTCAATGCGGTTCTCGGTTACATCCAGGAAGCGCGAGCGGAATCCGCCGTAGCCGCACTGCGTCAGATGTCCGCGGCACATGCGCATGTCATCCGCGACGGCGAGCGGCAGAGCATCGAAGCCGTCCTGGTCGTGCCCGGCGACATCCTCGTCGTCGAGGAAGGCGACACGATTCCCGCTGACGCCCGAATCATTCATGCGACTGCGCTGCAGACCGCGGAAGGCGCGCTGACGGGCGAGAGTCTGCCCGTCTCCAAAGACCCGCGGACGATCGCCGGCGACGTAGCGTTGGGCGATCGCTTCAACATGCTGTTCAGTGGCACTTCCGTGACCTACGGCCTCGGAAGGGGAGTCGTCGTAGCGACGGGCATGCAGACGGAGATCGGCCGCATTGCCGGAATGCTCCACGCCACCCCGGTCGAGACGACGCCGTTGCAGAAAGAGCTCGACCGCGTCGGCCGATTTCTCGTGATGATCGTGGTCGTCATCGCTGTCGTGATGATCACGACGATCATCGTCGTCCAGAACGTCCGCGGATTCTCCGCCATCTTCGACGTTCTCATTCTCGGCGTCGCGCTCGCCGTCGCGGCGGTGCCCGAAGGTCTGCCTGCGATCGTGACCGCCGTGCTCTCGCTCGGGGTTCAGCGGGCCGCGAAACGGAATGCCATCGTGCGGCACCTCTCCGCCGTCGAGACGCTTGGGTCCGCGAACATCATCGCGTCGGACAAGACCGGCACACTCACGAAGAACGAGATGACCGTGCGCGTCGTCGTCACTGCGAGCGGCCGCGTCGAGTTCGAAGGCACCGGTTACACCCCTGAGGGAACGGTGAGAGCAGACAGCGGACAGCCGATCGATGGCGCGTTCAGGACTGAGCTCGAGCGTGCGCTCGCTGCCGCCGATCGCGTCAATAACGCCGTGCTGCAGGAGCACGACGGCCGCTGGACGGTGCAGGGCGATCCGACGGAAGGTGCGCTCATCGTCGCGGCACGCAAAGCGGGCCTGAGCGCCGATGCACTCGGCGCGCGTTTCTCGCGGATCGCAGAGGTGCCCTTCTCCTCCGAGCGCAAGCTGATGAGCACCATCCACAGCGACGTCGAGCGGCAGGAGCGCGTCATCACGTTCACGAAAGGTGCGCCGGACATTCTCCTTGCGCGATGTACGAGAGAGCTCGTCGGAGAACAACCACAACCTCTCTCCGCCGAACGCCGGGCGGCGATTGCAACGACGATCGAAGAGCTGGCGGCAGAAGCGCTCCGAACCCTCGGGATTGCCTACCGATCGCTGCCGAAGGAGGCGTTCGACGCGACACAGGTCGATGACAGCGTCGAAGAGGACATGGTCTTCCTCGGTCTGATCGGAATGATCGATCCGCCACGCGACGAAGCGAAGGATGCCGTCGCGCGTACACGCTCGGCGGGAATCCGGCCGATCATGATCACCGGTGATCATCCCATCACGGCGGCGGTGATCGCGAGAGAACTCGGCATCGCTGATGACGCGCGCGCAATCGCCGGCTCGGAGATTGAGTCCATGGACGACGCCGCACTCGATCGGACGGTGAGGGAAGCGTCGGTCTACGCTCGGGTGAATCCGGAACACAAGCTGCGTATCGTGCAGGCGCTCCAGCGTGGCGGCGCGATCGTGGCGATGACCGGCGACGGTATGAACGATTCGCCGGCGCTCAAGACGGCCGACATCGGCATCGCCATGGGTATCACCGGAACCGACGTCTCGAAAGAGGCGGCGGACATGATCCTCGCCGACGATAACTTCGCGACGATCGTCGCCGCGGTCGAAGAAGGGCGGGCGATCTACTCCAACATCCGCAAGTTCCTTCGGTACCTGCTGGCGTCCAACATCGGAGAGGTGATCACGATGTTCTTCGGCGTCGTCTTCGCCGATGCGATCGGATTGAAAGCGGCGGAGGGCGCATTCGTCCTTCCGCTGCTCGCGACGCAGCTTCTCTGGATCAATCTGGTCACAGACGGCGCTCCCGCTCTCGCCCTCGGCATCGATCCTCCGCTGCCCGGTCTGATGGCGGTCCCGCCGCGACCGCGCGGTGAATCCGTCATCACGCGACGCATGTGGGGAGGAATCTTCTTCGCAGGCGTGATCATCGCGGCCGGAACGCTCGTCGTGCTGCACGTCAGCATGCCTGGCGGCCTTCGTTACGCGCAGACGATGGCTTTTACGACGCTCGTGTTCTTCTCCCTGTTTCAGATCTTCAACGCGCGCTCGGACGATCGTAGCGCCCTCATCGGAATGTTCGCGAACAGGTGGCTCTGGCTTGCAATCCTGTTGTCGCTGAGCCTCCAGGTCGTCGTCGTCTACACGCCGTTCCTCCAGCAGGCTTTCTCTACGACGAATCTGTCGTTCAACGACTGGCTCCTCTGCGCCGCTGTTGCGAGCTCGGTTTTGTGGCTGCGCGAGCTGACCAAGGTCGTGTTTCGATGGAGGGCCCGCCGCAGCTACAAGGCGCCTTTCCAGGCGGCGGGGCATTAGTGTAGTGATTCAATTGCTTCTTGCTCTATTCAACGCAACGCGAGCCCGCCCGACCTTTTCGATGATCTTGTCCGCCTCCGCGGACCATACGAAGGGGCGAGGATCGCGGTTGTGCGCGTCGATGTAGTCGTGGATTGCCTGGCGTACTCAGCGACCGATGAAAAGGAGCCACGCCGAATGCGCTTGGTCGAGAGATCGCGAAAGAAGCGCTCGATGATGTTGAGCCACGACGCGCTGGTCGGCGTGAGGTGCACATGGAACCGTGGGTGCCGTTCCAGCCAGCGCAAGGCCTTCGGATGTTTGTGGGTCGCGTAGTTGTCGGCGATGAGGTGGACGTCGAACGCCGGTGCCGTCCTTCCAACCAATGGAGTCGCGAGCCGTCGATTAGTGACAACCGCCGGGACGGTGTCACCAATCGGACGTCGCAGACTCTCTTATCGCGGAGGTAGAACTTATGAATGAATCGCTAATCAAGCCGTACTGGGCGCTCCGCATCGGGCTGGGCGCGAGCGCATTCCTCGCAGGCCTCGACAAATTTTTCAACATCCTCGCGCAGTGGGACATGTATCTCGGCCCGATCGCCGGATCGGTGATTCCGGTCGACCCGGCGCTGCTCATGCGTGTTTTCGGCGTCGTCGAGATGGCAGTCGGAGCCACCATTCTGTTCGGCGCGACGCAGGTCGGCGCCTGGGTCGCCTCGGCATGGCTTCTCGTCATCGCCGCGAACCTAGTCACGACAGGAAGCTTCTACGACGTCGCGGTACGCGACGTGAACATGGCGATCGCGGCGATTGCGCTTGCACGCCTCGATGCGTTGCGCGTTTCGGTGCGCGAGCCGCTCGCCATCAGACCATCAACCCAGACCACTTGACCAGACAGACGAAAGGCTCGGAGAGTATGACGAAGATCATCGCACGACTGATGCTGCTCGCAGCCCTGCTGTTGCCGGCGGTCGCATGGGCCGAGACATGGGAGCGGGCTGCGCTCATCGATACGCTCTGCAAAGCAAGGTTCGAAGGGAAGACCGACGAGCACACCACCGCCTGCGCACTCCAATGCGCGAAGGGAGGCTACGGAATCGTCGTCGACGGGGCCTTCCTGCCGTTCGACGAACACGGGAACGAGCTCACGCTCGCGGCGCTGAAGGCGACGCGAAAGAAGGACTCGCTTCGCGTGACCGTAGAAGGAGCGCTCGAGAAAGGGACGATTCGCGTCTCGAAGCTCTCGATCGACTGAGGAGATGACCATGAGTGAACTACGTGCACTTGGACCTCCTCGCGTTGCATCAGCCGATGCCGAGCGCGCCGTCGCGACGCTTCTCGAGTATGTCGGCGAAGATCCGTCTCGCGACGGGCTCCGCGACACCCCCGCGCGCGTCGTTCGTTCGTTGAGGGAGCTGACCTCAGGCTATGACTCCGATCCCTCGGCTATCCTGTCTCGCACCTTCGAGGAGTCGAGCGACGAGCTGATCCTGCTGCGAGGGATCGAGTTTCACTCGACCTGCGAGCACCATCTGCTCCCGTTTCATGGAACCGTGACCGTCGGCTACCTGCCTGGGCGAGTCGTCGGCATCAGCAAGCTCGCGCGCCTGGTCGACTGCTTTGCACGAAGGCTGCAGATTCAGGAGCGCTTGACCAACCAGATCGCCCACGCGATCGAAACCCATCTCGAGGCAAGAGGAACCGGAGTCGTCGTCTCGGCACGGCATCTCTGCATGGCATGCCGCGGCGTGCGGAAGGAGTCGACCGTCATGGTCACCTCCGCGATGCTCGGCGGGCTGCGCACGGATGCCGCGTCGCGTGCCGAGTTTCTCCGCCTTGCGTCGCTATCGTGAAGGAGAAGACCAATGAGATCGAATGAATGCAGAGGTCTCGGGCCTCTGTCCGTGCTCATATTGTCCCTGGCCCTGCCGGCCGCGGCGATCGAGAGCGTCTATGTGATTCCTGCCGCCGCCCACAGTCGCGGCGCTCACGGAACCGAGTGGATGACCGACCTCGTGCTCCAGAACCCAGGTGATTCCGCGATCACCGTCGACATTGCGCTAGTGAGAAGCGGAGAGCCCGCCGAGGGCGCGGGGGCATTCGAGCCGCTCGCGGTCGTGGCTGTTGCTCCCGGAGAGACGCTTCTTCTCGAAGACCTGCTCGGAGACAATCTGCCCGATGAGGCGACCGGAGCGCTAATCCTCAGCGGTACGGCCCCATTTACGGCCACGAGCCGCACCTACGTCGAGCAGCCCGACGGAACGCGAGGCGCGGCGATTCACGTCGCCCGCGTTTTCGTGGACGAAAGCTCGCCGCTCGCGGCGCTGCCGGGGGTACGGGTCGATGGCCGCTACCGAACGAATGTCGGAGTCTTCGCGATGGCCGATGGTGACCGGCCGCTCGAGATTGAAGTCAGTGTTGGAGGCGCGGTCGTGCAGCGGATCGTCACTCCGCCCGGAGAGGTCGTGCACTCGCAGTTTTCGATCGCGCCATCCGGAGGCAACGCCACCGCGACGGTCGAGGTCCGAATCACCGGAGGGCGCGGAATCGCGACCGCGTACGCATCGGTCGTCGACAACGGGAGTGGCGATGCGACCGTGATCGAGCCGTTTGCCCTCGAGTCCGCGCCGAAGTCGAACGATGCGCGGATCACCGCAGCGGAGCGAATTCGATGGATGTTAGGTCAGGCGGAACTCGGAGGTGAGCGATGAGAAACCAGCGACTCTTTCTACGTGGATTGTTGGCCGGCCTGCTTACCGGGCTCGGCCTCCTCTGGGCCGGGCTGTCGACCGAAGCAGGGCTGGGTGACCGGCTGAGCCAACGGATGCTCGATGCGAGAGTCGAGCGAGACGCGAGCAACATGCTCACGCGGGGGAGAGAGAGCTTTCGCAACGACACGTTTGGCGACGAGTCGTTCTGGAGCGGCCGTCTTCGGCTGCACGAGGCGATCGCTGGAGAGGCCAACGGAGGCGTCGGGCCTGGCGTGAGTCCCGCGACGGCGCTCGCAGTCGGACTGAAGGTCGATGCCGAGGCGCTGCCCGACGCCCTGAAGGCGAAGATCGCTCGGGGCGAGGTTGACCTCCAATCACCCGCGACCACAATCGCCCTGTTATCGCTCGATGCGGTCGTGGGCGTGAAGGGAACCGTCGGTGAAGACGGAAGGCTCGAGGCCGTCGGCATCACGTGTGCCGCGTGCCATTCGACCGTCGACGATAGCTTCGCTCCGGGAATCGGGCGCAGGCTCGACGGCTGGGCCAATCGAGACCTCAACGTCGGCGCGATCATAGGCCTCGCACCCGACCTCACCGCCTTCACCTCGCACCTCGGAGCCGACGACGCAACCGTGCGTCAGGTGCTCGCGAGCTGGGGGCCGGGAAAGTTCGACGCCGCGCTGCTCCTCGACGGAAAGGCGTTTCGGCCGGACGGAAAGTCGGGAGCGACGCTGATCCCGCCGGCGTACGGGCTCGCGGGTGTGAATCTCCATACCTCGACCGGCTGGGGTTCGGTGACTCATTGGAATGCGTTCGTCGCGAATCTCGAGATGAACGGCAAGGGGAACTTCTACGACCCGAGGCTCGACGATCCCGTGAAGTTTCCGCTCGCGGCGCGGAGCCGGATGGGCCACGTGCGGACCGATGACGATCGCGTCACGCCCGCGCTGGCGGACCTTCAGTTCTATCAGCTCGCGCTCGCGGCTCCACGACCGCCTCAGGGCTCCTTCGACGAAGCGGCGGCGGGTCGAGGCGAGGTACTGTTCGCCGGCAAAGCCGACTGTGCACGCTGCCACGTCGCCCCGATCTACACCGATCCCGGTTGGAACATGCATCGTGCGGACGAGATCGGCATCGATGACTTCCAGTCGAGCCGTGCGCCCGACGACGCATATCGCACGACGCCCCTTCGCGGGCTTTGGGCGCATCAGAAGGGGGGCTTCTACCACGACGGTCGATTCGCGACGCTCGATGATGTCGTGAACCACTACGACACGTTCTTTCGGCTCAATCTCGCTGAGAGTGAGAAGCGAGACCTCGTTGAGTTCCTGAAGTCGCTGTAGAAAACGCGCGAGCGTTGCGCCGCGGAGGGAGATCGATCCTCGGTCTCCCTCCGCTTTTCTGCCAGGGACGGGGGCTGGACGGCAGGAGCGGTACATCCCAGTATGTGCGTCCGCGAGGTCCGGTTGCGTTACGACGATCTGGGGGCTGCGGACAGCCCCTTGATCGCGCAAGCGAAGATCTGGAGATCGAATTGGACCTACGTTCGGCAATGACCGTCCACGATGTCGAAGGCGAGCTCCTCGGTCAGAGCTCGTAGTCTCCTTCCGCCTCTGGCTGGTAGACGATCTCCTCGATGCGCAGGCGGCGTCTCCCGCCCGGCACCTGCCATTCGATCGTGTCCCCCGCCCTGTAGCCGAGAAGCGCGGTACCGAGAGGGGCGACGATCGAAATCTTCCCGTTCGCGTAGTTGGCCTCGTGCGGATAGACGATGGCGTACACCAGCTCGCGTCGGTCGTCGAGATCGGTCACGCGCACGAGCGAGTGCATCGTGACGACGTCCGGGGGGACCTGGCTCGGCACGATCACCGTCGCGCGTTCCAATTCGTAACGCAAGTCGTCCAGGTGCTCGCGGTCCTCGCCGCTGGTGTCGATACCGCCGAGAAGAGTCGAGAGACGATGCTTGTCGCGTTCGGTGACGCAGATTTTTCCGTCAAACATGGGAATGCTCCTTTCGCACGGCGGTTCGGCCGCGCGTGCGTGGTCAGGCGTCCGGCAGTGCGTGCCGGGCGGAATCAGAGAGTGTGTGTGGCGCCGAAGGTCAGGCGGGCCTTATCGCACTGACGCGACATGGCCCGCACACCCCGGCGTGACGCGGGTGCGGAAGAGGCGGCGGGGGAGGCGGATGGCGATAGTCATCGTCGTCTACTCGTAAAGTCCAAACACTGCGCGTCGCGGAAGGCTTCCCGCGAGCGCAGGATCGACGACGAAAGGCAACGGGGCCGTCCATTTCTTCTCATCGGGATCTCGAGTGGCTCGTGGAATGCCGTCGTGTGCTCGGTCGGGAGCGTGCGGCGCCTACGACGATATCGGCGCTACTTCAGGCGCGCTCGCCGATGCCCGTCTGGCCCGACCGCCGGACGAGCCCTCCCCGGATGATTGCGGCGGCGACGGCGGGTGCGACGCAGCCGACCGCAATCAGCGACCAGTCCACCGTGCCCGCCGCGCGCGGCACGTTGTGCCTTATCGCCTGCGCGAACGTCAGGCACGCGTCGATCGAGAGGAGCACGGCGAGCACTCTGGCGACTCCGTTGCTCCATGCACGAGAGAGGCGCGCAAGCGCCCCGGCGACCAGCGCGTCGAAGGCGACCCAGCCCCATCGCACCGTCTCGGAGGGAAAGTGCGGAGCCGCGGCAGGGAGCGCGAGCAACGCCGTCCAGAGCGCCGCGAGAACCGTCATCCACCGCAGCAGAAACGCCGGAGCGCGAAGCACCGCGCGGATCGCGAACCAGAGCGACGAACCGCCCGCGAACGCGTCCAGAGAGTCGACGACCGCGAGCCAGCGATTTGCATCGCGCGGCACGGCGAGCCAGATCGGATCCCACCCGTCGGGGCCGAGCTTAGCCTTGAACGCGCGGACTCCTTCAAACGAGTAGAAGCCTGCCAGCAACCGGCGCGCCAGCTCCAGCGGACCGGTCGCCCCGGCGAGAGGTGCGAGGCCGAGCGTTACGTACTCGCTGCCCTCGGCAGCGACCGCCTGCATTGCAGAGCCGACGAGCAGCTCCGCCGTTCCGTTAGGTGCCGTGGGATCGCGAAGCAGATCCTCGAAGAACCAGCCGTTGCGGCCGAATACCGGAACCGCGACGAGAAGCCCGACGAGACGGCCGCCCGCACGAGCCGTGAAATAGCGCCTCTCGCCCGCGAAACCGAAGGGCGCGAGGGCGACCAGGAAGACCATTGGCGGCATCTCGCGCGAACCTAGCCACGCGCGCGTCAGCTCACCAACCTCGCGCCGGAGCGGACCGTCAGGCAGCTCCAGCAACGCAGGATCAGGCGACTCGACCGAGACCCCCTTTGCCTTTGCGCGACGGATCTGCTCGCGCAGCGAGCGGCGCGAGGCGAGGACCTCGGGCCAGCGTCGCGGGTCCCACCAAGCCTGGCTGCCGATCGGAAGCGCACGCAGATCAGTCGCCGAGAGCAGTCGCTGCTCCACGCCGAAGAAGACGACGCGCCGGCGGTTGCGGCGCGCGTGCGCAACGAAGGCGCGAGTCACCTCCGCGAGACGGTCGGGCGCGCAGACCGGACCGCCGCCCACGACCCACGCTCCGGGCGTCTCGGTGTAGGAGATCGCCGCGTCGCCGTCGAGGAACCAGTCGCGGAACTCGGGCTCGAGAAGCTGGAACGACGTCGCGTTCCATCCATACCTCCGCAGCAGAGCGAGCATCCGCGCGCGATCGGAGGTCGAAACCGCAGCGCTCATGGATCCATGATGCACGAAACCGACCGAATCGGATGCCTGGCAGGCAGAGGCGACGTCATGGCGCGTGAGCGAAGCGCGGCGATAGCTCCATTCCGAGCGTAGGGCAAGCCGACGACCAACGGAAACGTGACGAATCCGCACACCACCGTAGCGTCGACGCGGAAATCGCCGCCCCACGCGTCAGCCTGCAACGCCGTGTGGGCTCACGTAATCGCCGACCTTGGTGCGGAAAGCAACGTTCAGCCGGTTCCAGCCGTTGATGGTGATAATGGCCAGGGTCAGGTCCACCAGCGCCTTTTCATCGAAGCTGCGGCGGACTACTTCATAAACCGCATCGGGCACGCCGTTGGGGACGAGCACCGTCACCGCCTCAGTCCAGGCCAGCGCGGCACGCTCGCGATCCGTATAGCAGGGCACATCGCGCCAAACCGGAAGCAGGTACAGGCGCTGCTCGGTTTCACCCTGCGCACGTGCGTCCTTGGTGTGCATGTCCAGGCACCAGGCGCAACCGTTGAGCTGCGAGGCGCGTGACTTGACCAGCTCCAACAACGATTCCTCCAACCCGCTCTTGTGGACCTGATGCTCTGTGTGGAGCATGGCTTTGAATGCATCGGGCGACGCGGTCTTGTAGTCCAGGCGCTGCTGCATCAGATGCCTCCTTCAAACGTCAAGAATACTGGAACAGGCGCTGAACGTCCTCATAGCCAAGGACGGCGGCGGCACCTTCGTCGTGTTGAGATATCTTCTCAGAGTTGGTATGACTAAAGTCCTTCGCGCGGCCGATCTCGAGGCGCAGGATGGGTTCAGAACGGAGGAATGACGAATGAAGACCACCCTTCCCTATACTGAGCGCACCGTCGGAGAACTGGCTGTCGAGCTGCCCGACTCAATCCGCGTCTTCGAGGCCTGGAAGATCGACTATTGCTGTGGCGGGCAGACACCCCTCACCGCGGCCTGCTCGGCCGTCGGAAAGTCGATCGAGGCCTTCGCGGCGGCGATGGACACGCTTTCGAGCGTTCCGGACAGCTCGCAGCGCGACTGGACGGGCGAATCGCTGACGACGATCGCGGCGCACATCGTGAAGACGTACCACGGCTACACGCGCGAGGAGCTGGAGACGCTCGATCCGCTTGCGGTAAAGGTCTACGGCGTGCACGGCAGCAACCGGCCGGAGCTCGCCGAGGTTCTCTCGCTCGTGCGCGAACTGGCGGGAGACCTCGTCCCTCACATGTTGAAGGAAGAGCAGGTTCTCTTTCCGTACGTGAACCAGCTCCAGGGTGCAGTCGAAGGCGACGGTCCGGCGCCGACGCCGTTTTTCGGCACCGTCAAGAACCCGATCAGGATGATGATGCTCGAGCACGATCGCGTCGGCGAGCTACTCGCGAAGATGCGGAACTTGACCGGCGACTACACCCCGCCGGATTGCGCGTGCTTCAGCTATCGCGAGCTGTACCGCAGGCTCGCGGAGTTCGAGCGCCTGACGCACGAGCACGTCCACGTCGAGAACAACCTCTACTTCCCGCGCGCGGTCGCGATGGAGGACGTCGCCGGTCAGCCGAAGGAGTTTGCGCACGGCGGCGGAGATCACGCCGGCGCCTGCGGCTGCCAGCACTGAGTCGCGTCGAGCGGAAGCGTCTGCCGCAACACGCGGCAGGCGCTCTCTGCGCAGCGCGCTTCGCTCCGGCGGGGGGCGCTCACTCATGACGGGAGAGGAGGCGAGATGCCCGCGCTGCACGAATTTCTCTCGGCCGATCACGATCGCCTCGACGCGCTCCTGGCTGCCGCTCTCCGGAAGGAGGGCGAGGTCGACGGCGAGAGCTTCGCGGAGTTTCGTCGCGGTCTCCTGCGCCACATCTCGATCGAAGAGCGCGTGCTCTTCGCTGCGCTGAGATCACACCGCGCCGAGACGGCGCTCTCCCGCCAGCTGCACCGCGACCACGCAGCGTTGTCGGCCCTGCTCGTTCTCCCGCCGAACGCCGCCATCGCGTCACAGATCGCCGCGATTCTCGAGATCCACAACGGCCTCGAAGAAGGGAGCGGCGGACTGTACGAGTCCGTCGAGATGCTAGCCGGCGACGCGCTCGACGCGCTCATGGCGCGCGCGCACGCCATCCCGCAGGTGCCTGTGATGCCGTACGCCGACACGCCCGTCGTCCGTAACGCGATCAAAACGTTGCTGCGCGATGCGGACGAAGGACGCCGCAGGCTCCTCGACGAGCCAGCGACGTGAGCAATTCGAGGCGCGCCCCGACCTCCTCAAGCCCCCGGGAGCCTGCGGGCGATTGCGAGTCAGAGCACCTTGTTAGTCAGGACGTACTGAACGAGCTCCGCGTTGTTCCGCAGGTTCATTTTCTCCAGAATTCGGGCCCGGTGAGCGCCCACCGTTCGGACGCTGAGATTGAGCTCGGAGGCGATCACGCGAGGAGGCTTGCCCGACGCGATGAGCACGAGCACCTGTCTCTCGCGATCCGAGAGCCGCTCGTGCGGCGGTGCGTCTCCCTCGTCGACGAGCCTCAACGCGACTCTCTCGGCGATGTCGCTCTCGATATAGCGCTCGCCGCGGGCGACTTTCCGGATCGCATCGACGAGTTGGTCCCGCGCCACGTCCTTGCCGACGTACCCCGACGCTCCCGCCTTGAGCAGGCGGATCGCGTACTCGGCCTCCTTGTGAACGCTCAGAATGAGGACAGGAAGGCGCGGGTAGAGCGCGCGAATCTGTGCGAGCAGGTCGAGGCCATGCCGATCGGGAAGATTCAAGTCGAGGATGAGAACGTCGACGCTCACAACGCGCAGCATGTCGAGAGTCTCCGCCGCGGACGCCGCCTCCGCGGCGATGGAGATATCCGCGGTTTCCGACACGATTTGCCGCAGGCCGTCGCGAACGATGGTGTGATCGTCGGTGATGAGCACGGCTATCATCCGGCCACCCTCTCGTCGCGCTTCTGCAAAGGCAGGCGTAGCGAGACGATCGTACCTTTCCCCTCGACGCCTTCGATCTCGACCATCCCGTCGACGCGCCGGGCCCTCTCCCGCATTCCAGCGAGGCCGAGCGCGCCGTCGTCATGCAACCTCTCCGCGCCCAGCCCGCGGCCGTCGTCACGAACGTCGACGACCAGCTCGAGCTCCCGAACGCGTACGCGGATCTCGACGCGTGTCGCGTCGGAATGTCGCGCCACGTTGGTCAACGCTTCCTGGACGATCCGGTACACGGTGGTCTCCGATTCCGAATCGAGTAGCAGCGGCTCGTCGGGGATCGACAGGTCGCACTCGATCCCTGTCCGCTCTTCGAACGATGCGACGAGCGTCTGAATTGCCGCGCTCAGGCCGAAATCGTCGAGCGTCGCCGGGCGCAGCTCGGAGGCGATTCGGCGGATCGACGAAATCGTCTCGTCGAGCGCTCGATAGATGCGCTCGATCATCGCGCGCTGCTGCGGCGAGGGCGCGTCGATCGATTTCACGAGCCCGCCCGCGTCCATCTTCAGCGCCGTCAGCAACTGCCCGAGCTCGTCGTGAATCTCCCTTGCGATCCGCGTTCGCTCTTCTTCCTGGATCTGCAGCAGCCGTTTGGAGAGCGCCTGGAGCTCTTTCTGCGACTCGACGAGCGCTAACTCGGCGCCCGCGCGGCTGTCGACCATCCTGTTGAAGGCGTCGGCGAGCGACGCGACTTCACTCGGCCCGCCGCCCGGCACCCGCACTCCATATCCCTCGTCGGCGGTTCGCCGCGCCGCGGACGCCAGCACCTGCAGCGGCCGCTCCACCGTTGCGGAGATCTTCACCGCCAGTAATCCGACGAGAAGCAGCACCACCGAACCGGCGACGAGTCCGCGGAGGCGAAGCGCCCGTACCTCAGCCATCGCGACGTCCGTCGGCACGCCGGCAAACACTCGCCAGCCTGAATCGTCGATCGTTGAGTACCCGTACTGACGCAACTCGCCGACGACGCCACGAGCTTGCGCAACTCCTTCGCGTCGATTCCCCGCGAGGCGGGCGATCTCCGTCTCGCCGAAGTCTCTGCCAACCCACTCGTTGCCGTCGCTCGATCGGGCGAGGATACGCCCGTCGCGATCGACGATCGTAATGACGGTGCCTTCGGGATGCGACGACGCATCGAGCTCCAGGTACTGCACCAGCGCCAGGACGCCGCTGCGTTTCCTGCGACTTACGGTGTCCTGAAATACGACGGAAATCCAGCGACCCTCCCCTCGCATTACCATCGGCTGACGAGGCGTCTCGCCACCCTCCCGCAGAAGGAGCGAAATATGCTCCTGGGCGACGCGCGCGGAGCCCGCGTCGGCCGGCTGAGGAGTCGCCGCGCAGACCAGTCGTCCGTTCGCGTCGTAAAGCAGCAGATTCAGGTACTGCGGAAAGAACTCGACGATCGCGAAGATCGAGTCGCAGCTCTCGGGGTTCGGTGCCCTGATCCTCGCTCGCGTCGCCATCCGCAAAAGTAGCGCGCGCGACCGTTCGTTTGAAGCACGCGTATCTGCGGCGAACGAGCGTGCGATCCGCAGCGCGGCCTCGCGCGCATCGCGGTGCTCCCGTTCCAGTTCCTCGGTGAAGCCCCAGATGAGCACGCCGAGGAGCGGTACCGCGACCGCCACTACGAGCACGAACAGGCGCCATCGGATCGAGCCCGCTGCGATCGTGAGCATCACGCGATTATAGGTCGTGCGACACGGAACCTTCATGCGGCGACCTGCTGACCGTTCTAGGTAAATTACCTAGCCGCGTTCCGTCGATTCCCCGCGGTCGCACATGCGGATTCCACACTTTCGGCCTCGGAGTTCGCGACGCATGCTCGTCTGCATGTGGCGCGAACTTTCAACCGAGCGTGTTCTGATCGTCGACGACGACGAGATCATCACCGTTGCCCTCTTCCGCGAGCTCGATGTCGCCGGGATCGCGGCTGACATCGCGGTCGATCCGGGTCAGGCGAGGGAACTCCTCGAGGCCCGGGACTACGGCGTAGTGATCGTCGACGCGTACATGACCGGCCAGTTGCACGAGCGGGCCGTCGGGCTTCTCGACACCGTACTGACACTTTGCGGTGGCGCGCGGGTCGTGCTCGTGAGCGCCTACGGCTCCACCCAGCTCACCGGCCGGGCGAGGGCATGTGACGCCCTCACGATCGTCACGAAACCGGTCTCCATCGTCGTTCTCGCGAAAACCGTCGAGCGGCTCCTCGCGGAGATCAGGACCAGACCCGTCTGAAAAAGGAGGTGACATGTCTGACTTCCATCAATCCGGAATCGTATCGACTCTGCATCGCCTCGATCACCGTCCCGTCTACGAGCTCGAGGCGGAGATCGCCGAATTCAGCGAGTCGAGCCCGATCGCGCTCATCCTTCCAAGCCTGTTCTCCGAGCTGAAGGGTCCCGCCCTTCCCGGCATCGTCGAAGAGCTGCGACACGTTCCTTACCTCGACACGATTGTGGTGCCCATCGGTCGCGCCTCGGCAGAGGAGTTCGAGGAGGCGAAACGGTTCTTCTCGAGCCTTCCACAGCGCACCGTGCTTCTCTGGGTCGACGGCGAGGAGATGCAGCAGTTGCTTGGTGAATTCAAGGAGCACGGCCTCCCCATCGGCGAATCGGGCAAAGGCCGGGCCGTCTGGCTTTGTCTCGGTTACCTCCTCGCCGAGAACCGCTGCCGGACGATCGGACTCCACGACGCCGACATCGTGACTTACTCGCGCGAGCTTCTCGCGCGGCTCGTCTACCCGATCGCAAGCCCGCGCATCGGCTACGATTTCTGCAAGGGATACTACTCGCGGGTGACCGATCGCCTGCACGGACGGGTGACGCGACTGCTGCTCTTCCCGTTCCTCCGTGCACTGGAGATCGTGATCGGCAATCATCCCTACGTCCACTACCTTGGTGCCTTCCGCTATCCGCTCGCGGGCGAGTTCGCCCTCGACGTCGAACTCGCAAGCGTTATTCGAATTCCGTGCAATTGGGGACTCGAGGTGGGCGTGCTGTCGGAGGTCTACCGCAGCCGTTCGCTCCGGCGCATTTGCCAGACCGAAATTCTCGATGCGTACGAGCACAAGCACCAGGTGGTCTCCGCGGATGATCCCTCGACGGGCCTGCACAGGATGGCGATCGACATCGTCAGTCACCTGCTTCGCACGCTCTCTCAGACCGGGATCGTCTTCTTCCCGGGGCAGCTCCACACGCTGCTGGGCGTCTACCGGCGAACCGCGGAAGACATGGTCGCGACGTATTACTCGGACGCTGCCATCAACGGACTCGTGTACGACCGTCACACAGAGGAATCGATCGTCAATGTCTTCGCGGGAGCCATCGTCACCGCGTCGGATCGCTTTCTCGCGGACCCAATCGGCGAGCCCGACCTGCCTAACTGGATCAGGGTTGCCGCGGCCATACCCGACGTGACGGAGCGGCTGCTCGACGTCGCAAGGAGAGCCGAAGGAGTGCTGGTGTGATTCCTCGCCGGGTCGTGTTGACCGATCTCGACGGAACGCTCCTCGATTCTCACGACTTCGGCTTTGCCCCCGCGTTGCCGGCAATCGAACGCCTCAGGGTCGAGGAGATCCCCCTGATTCCCGTGACCAGCAAGACGATGGCCGAGGTCGTGACCCTCGCGGCCGCTCTCGGCCTCCCGGGTCCAGTGATCGTCGAATCGGGCGCCGCAATCGCATCGCGTGAAGCAGGAGGCTGGACACTGATACCGTTTGGAATCTCTGTCACGGAGATCCGAATGCGCGCTAGAGAGATCGAAGCGCGATCCAACGCACGGTTTCGCCTCTACTCCGAAATGGATGAGTCGGAAGCGGAAATGATCTCGGGGCTGAAGGGTCTGGCGTTAGGCCAATCCAGGCTCCGCCAGTTCGAGGAGCCGTTCATTCTGCTCGAGGGCGATCTCGATCGCGTACGGCGCGCGGCGGCGGCGGCGGGGCTCGTCGTCCGGCAGGGAGGGCGGCTGCTCCACCTCTGCGGGCCGGTGACGAAGGGCGACGCCGCGCGTCGCCTTCTCTGGACCTGGACGAATCGCCCTTACGTGATCGCGCTCGGCGATGCCCCCATCGATGCCGATTTCCTGGCGCTCGCGGACCTGGCGGTGATCGTACCGGGAGTCGACGGCACGCCCAACGCGGCGCTGCGGGAAGCCGTGCCCGAAGCCATTGTCGCGCCGGCGCCTGGGGCTCGTGGCTGGAACGCTGCGATCCTCGCGATTCTCGGTGAGCAGGGCGGAGTGAGCGATGCGATCGCCAGGTGATGCCACGATCGATGCCGCCGTGAAGGAGACCGGCGACGCCGCGATCGTCGTCGGAGTCCCGAGCTTCAACAACGCGCACTCGATCGTGCACGTCGCCGCCACGGCGGTTCGCGGATTGTCCCGGGCGTTTCAAGGGAAGCGCACGCTCGTGCTCAACTCCGACGGGGGCTCCACTGACGGCACACCGGAGCAGGCACGAACGGGCGCAGAGAGTGCCCGCGCGGAGCTTGCGGCCGAGACCGCGGAATCGATCCGCTTCGCGAGCATTCGATATCGTGGCCCGTCGGGGAAGGGCTCCGCCTTCCGCGACATCTTCGAGGTCGCCGCGCGCGTCGGCGCGTCGGCCGTCGTCGTCCTGGACGCCGACCTCCGTTCAGTGACTCCGGCATGGATCGAGCGACTCGCTTCGCCCGTCGAGAGCGGCGCGTACGACTTCGTGGCCCCGCTTTACCGGCGCCACAAGTTTGACGGCACAATCACGAATTCGATCATCTATCCGATGACGGCGGCACTGTACGGCGGTAGCGTGCGACAACCGATCGGAGGTGACTTCGGCGTCGGTGCGCCGCTACTGCGCGCGTATCTCGACGCGGACGTGTGGGCGACGGACGTCGCCAGATTCGGGATCGACATCTGGATGACCACCACCGCGCTCGCTGGCGGATTCCGGGTCGCACAAGCCCACCTCGGCGCAAAGGTTCACGATCCAAAAGATCCGGGACACCACCTCGCCAAGATGCTCGTCGAAGTCGTCGGCACCGCCTTCGGTCTGCTCGAGCAATACGAGAGCGCGTGGACGAACGGCATCGCTTCGGCCAGCGCGCCGAGTCTCGGCGAGCCTCTCGACTCGCAGCATGACCCGGTGAGCGTCGACGTCTCACGAATCCTCGGACAATTCCGGTTTGGCGTCGAGACGCTACGCCCCGTCTACGAGCTGGTGTTGCCCGGGCCGTTGCTCGCGCACGTCGCGCGTGCCGCGACAAGCGACGGAGCCGACCGCGTCGACGACGTGCTCTGGGCGCGGGTCGTCTACGCGTTCGCGGTCGCATTCCAACGGCGCGTCATCGCGCGTGACCAGCTTCTGTCGTCACTGACGCCGCTCTACCTCGGCCGCGTCGGCTCCTTCATCCTCGACAATCGGGACCGAAGCGACGAGGACGCCGAGGAACAGATCCAGCAGCTCGCGCGCACGTTCAAGAGCCTGCGGAACGACTTTGTCGACGCGTGGCGCGCGGAAAGGAGAACGCCATGATCATGGATAACGCATTTGGAGAATGGTTTCGCGAGTTCGCTCACCGGCTCGGTACGATCGCCGTCGACGTGCTCTCGTTTCTCGCGATTCTCGTCGTCGCCATCGTCGCGGGGTGGGTTGTTCGCATCGCGCTCGGGAGGGTCCTTCGCGCGGCCGGTTTCGACGGGCTCGCGGGTCGAACCGGCGCCGACAGCACGCTTCGCAGGGCGGGGCTCGCGCGAACGGCTTCGGAATACGTCTCGAGGTTCCTCGGATGGCTGGCGGCGATCGCCGTCGCGCTGGCGGGAGGCATGTCATTGCGCATTCCAGGCACGGCGACGATTCTCGCGAACGCGCTTGCCTTCGTTCCCGCGCTGGTGACGGCGGCGATGATCGTCTGCTTCGGAGTTCTCCTCGCGGAATTCACGTCGCGCGGAGTCCTGATCGCCACGGTGAACGCGGGTTGGCGTGGAGCGCGCCTCGTTTCCGGTGTCACCCGGCTGCTCGTCCTGGCGCTTTCGGTCGCGATGGCGCTCGATCACCTCGCCGTGGCGCGCTCCGTGGTCGTCGCGACATTTTCAATCGTCCTCGGTGGAGTGGTTCTCGCTCTCGCACTCGCCTTCGGGTTAGGCGGTCGCGACATTGCGCGCGACTACCTGCGCCGATACGTCGCGCCGCCTCCCGAGACGCGTCCTGGAACGGAGATCGACAACCAGTGAGCGAATCGCTTGGCGCGGCTGACTGCGCAGTCCTCGCTGTTAATCTCGGCGCGATCATCGCGATCTCCGCCGTCACTGGCCGCCGGCAGAAGACCAGGGAGGACGCGTTGCGTCCGTTTGCGTAAGACACCTGAGCTTTCGCCAAGGTCAGGAACGAAGTGCATGAAGCACCTTTGAGTACGAAGTCGAGCAGGTCGAGACGGCATGTGCCGGACAGCCAGTTCGTCGCTGGCTCGAAGCGGATGCCGGGATGACAAACACGCACGCCTCCCGCAAACTTGCACCATCCGCCATGAACCACGAACTGACGCTCATCACGACGATCGCCGCGGGCCTCGGGCTTGCATTCGTCTTCGGACTCATCGCGGCGCGCCTGAAGATGCCGCCGTTGGTCGGCTATCTGGTCGCGGGCATCGTGGTCGGCCCGCACACGCGAGGCTTCGTCGCCGACGTTGCGCTCGCGGGACAGCTCGCCGAGATCGGCGTGATGCTGCTGATGTTCGGCGTCGGGCTACACTTCTCGATCGCGGATCTCGCCGCGGTGCGCGGCATCGCGATCCCCGGAGCGATCATCCGCATCGTCGTCGCCACGGCGCTCGGCGGCGTGGCGGCGCACTTCTGGGGCTGGAGCCTTTCCGCGGGGCTCGTCTTCGGCCTCGCGCTCTCGATCGCGAGCACGGTGGTCCTGCTTCGGGCCCTCGAGACGCGTGGCACTCTCGTCTCCTTCAACGGACGCGTCGCAGTCGGCTGGGTCGTGGTCGAGGACATCGTGACGGTTCTCGCGCTCGTCCTGCTCCCTCCGATCGCGGAGGCGCTCGATGGGACGGGCGATGCCAGCCTGCAGGCGACGCTCTCCGCGCTCGGCATCACGCTCGCCGAGGTCGCGGTATTCGTCATTCTCATGCTCGTCGTGGGCAAGCGACTCTTTCCGCGGCTCCTCTGGATGGTCGCGAAGACCGGATCGCGCGAGCTCTTCACGCTCTGCGTCATCGCGGCGGCGGTCGGAGTCGCGTACGGGTCGTCGCACTTCTTCGGCGTGTCGTTCGCGCTCGGGGCGTTTTTCGCTGGAATGATGATGCGCGAGTCGGAGCTGAGCCACCGCGCTGCGTCGGATTCGCTTCCGCTCCAGGACGCGTTCGCGGTCCTCTTCTTCGTCTCGGTCGGAATGCTGTTCGATCCCCACATCTTGCTCGAGCAGCCGGTGCGCGTGCTGGTGGTCGTGGCGATCATCATGTTCGGCAAGACGATCGTCGCGGTCGCGACGGTCCTCGCCTTCCGGTACCCGCTGAACACCGCGCTCACGATCGGCGGCGGCCTCGCGCAGATCGGCGAGTTCTCTTTCGTGCTCGCAGGCCTCGGTGTCTCGCTCGGCGTGCTTCCGCTCGAAGCGCAAAGCCTCATCCTCGCGGGTGCGCTGATCTCGATCGCGCTCAACCCGCTCATGTTTGCCGCGGTCGAACCGGCGCAGCGCTGGATCCGCGCGCGCTCGAATCTCGCGCGCATGCTCGAGCGACGCCCCGACCCACTCGCTGAGCTGCCTATGGAGGTCGACCAGGCACAGCTCACCGGACAGGTGGTGCTCGTCGGCTACGGCCGCGTCGGCAGCCGAATCGCGAAGGCCCTCATCGAAAAGCGCGTCCCCTTCGTCGTCGTCGAGATAAACCGGGAAAAGGTCGAGCGGCTGCGTGCGCACGGCATCAATGCCGTGTCGGGCGACGCATCCGATCCTGCGGTCCTAATACAGGGACACGTTGCGCGAGCAGCCATGCTCGTGATCGCGACTCCCGATACGGTAACCGTCCGCAGCATGGTCGAAGTCTCGCGGATGCTGAATCCGAAGATCGAGATCGTGATCCGCACGCACAGCGACGAGGAGGCCGAACTGCTGCGCAACGAGAACGCCGGAACCGTCTTCATGGGCGAGCACGAGCTCGCTCTCGGCATGGCGCGTCACATTCTCGACACGATGGAACGAATGCGAGCGCACGGCTGAGTACCGCCTGTCGCTCGTTATCCGCGCTGCACCGCCGTTCGCGTCAGCACGCCCTCTGCGACGTCGACAGAGGTTTGATTGCGCACTCATCAGCCAAGAGCGAAAAGATGTGTAGACGGCCAAAGGTCGGGGGCGAAGCAGGCGGAGGGGGGCTGAGCTCGCGCCTCGGATCCCGGAACGGCTGCAGCCCGATCCGGAGCCCACGCAGCGGCGCCGCGGCTACTAGGTACCGCTCCTCCACGCCGAAGAAGACGACGCGCCCTCCGCTTAGCCTCGCAGCATCGACGAACGCCCGCGAGACTTCGCCGACACGCTCTTTGGGGCAGACCGGCCCACCGCCGATCACCCACGCGCCAGGCGTCTCGGTGTAGGCGACCACGTCGTCGGCGGCGAACCTGTATCGGAACTCCGGCTCGAGCAGATGGAACGACGTCGAGTTCCACCCGTGCCGCTTCAGGAGCGAAGGACCCGGTCGCGTTCCGCGTCGCGCGCGGTGGTCGTCATCCGACGATTGTGCAGCAGCGGAGCGCGCCGGCCGGGGCGATCACCTTCGCCAGGTCGGGTAAGCATCTTCATCGCGTCCGTTGCGCCCGCAGGCGCAGCGCGTTGGTGACGACAGAGGCGGAGCTCAGGCTCATGGCGAGCGCGGCAATCATTGGGGAGAGCAACCAGCCGGTGAATGGATAGAGCACGCCCGCGGCGAGCGGGATGCCGAGCACGTTGTAGATGAACGCGAAGCCGAGGTTCTGCTTCATGTTGGTGACGGTTTGCTCGGACAGCATCCGCGCGCGCGCGATGCCTCGCAGATCACCCTTCACGAGCGTGACTTGAGCGCTGCTCATCGCCACGTCCGTGTCGGTTCCCATGGCGACGCTCACGTCGGCTTTGGCCAGCGCGGGCGCATCAGAACGGCCATCCAGCCCAAAGAACGACCGGCACCGACAGCGCGAACTCGATGAAGCTCTGCGTCGCCATACCGAACCAACCGAGCTGATGCCCGAACATCGCGAGGAAGGTGACGATGATGCTGAGAGGCAGCGTCCACCAAAAGCGCCGTCGAAAGTCTGCCAGCTCTGGATTCTCCTCGTCCTCGACGCTCGGCAGCTCGGGCTCGAGAGCCATCCCGCATATCGGGCAGGTTCCCGGTCGATCTTGCCGGATCTCCGGATGCATTGGGCAGACGTAGAGGGTCGCCACGGACGCTGGACCAGGCGCGGGCGGCGTATCGGGCGCCAAGTACTTGCGCGATTCGGCGGCGAACTTCGCGCGGCACTTCTCGCTGCAGAAGTAGTACGTCCTGCCTTCATACTCGTGCCGATGCGCCGACTGCGCGGTGACGGTCATGCCGCACACCGGGTCATTCAAGGTGACCGCGCCCGGCGCGGGCGCTTCATGCGCGCCGCGCCGGGGCGAGTGCTCGTGGTGGGTGTCCTTGTTCACGCGTCATCTTCTCCCGCGGGTCGCATCACTACTTGAGACCGAGCTGGCTCATCATGCCGACGACGTCGTAGAAGAGGTTCTCCTCGACGATCTGCCCATCGTGCCATCGAGCCACCGTGCAGAAGTCGACTTCGAACCGCTTGCCGCTCGGCGGAATGGTCTTGTCACCCATGACCATCGGGCCCTTCATTGTGCCGTGGAACCGAGCGACCGAACACGTCCAGTCGCCGTCGGCAAAGAACACCTTGTACGGCCGGTTCTCGACGCGGTTGTCGGGAAACGTCTTGAACATCTGCACGCCCTCGGCGCGATGATCGTGGATGCCGTGCGCGGGGGCTGCGCGGGCCAGCGGACGACGGTGTCGGGCTTGTGGCGCTTATCGAAGGTGTCCCAGTCCTGGTTGTTCCAGGCGTCATCCAGGGTTTGCATGAGCTCCATGTTCGTCTTTTCAGTGCTCGTCTGCTTCTTCTCGTGGTTGGTGGTTTCAGTTTCGTCGAATTTACGAATCTACCGGCGGCCGCGTTGCGAGGGTCCTTGCCCACAGGCCCTACTACCCTCGGTCCTTGATGAACGTGTTTCGCTCGAGGTCCTCGAAGGCGATCCGCAGCTCGTCCTGCGTGTTCATCACGATGGGCCCGTGCCAGGCGATAGGCTCGCGGATCGGCTGTCCGGAGATCAGAAGGAACCGCACGGGCTCCACCTCTGCCACGACCGACACGGCATCGCCATCAGCGAAGAACACCAGGTGACCGTCTCCGATCAGGCGTTCGCGCTTCGTGTCGAAGTAGTTTCCGCCCACGGCCTCGTAGCTGTACGGATCGGACTGCTGGCAGAACAAGCCTTCGCCGCCGATCACGTACGCGAAGACCGTGTGGCCGCGTGGCGTTTCGTGCCTGAATGACATGCCGGCCGGCAGGCTCACGTCGAGATACTCGGGGTTCGTCACGACGTCCCGAACGGGGCCGGTAATGCCATCCACCGTGCCGGCGATGACCTTGATCGTCGCACCGCTCGGGTCCGCCACGCTCGGGATCTCAGCACTCTTCACGCCCCGGTAGCGCGGCTTCATCATCTTGTTCGCGGCGGGCAGGTTTGCCCAGAGCTGGAAGCCGTGCATCGCGCCGGTCTCATCGCCCTTGGGCATCTCCTGGTGGATGATGCCGCTTCCCGCGGTCATCCACTGCACGTCGCCCGGCGCGATGACACCCTTGTTGCCAAGGCTGTCGGCGTGCTCGACCTCGCCCGCAAGCACGTACGTTATGGTCTCCATCCCGCGGTGTGGATGCCACGGGAACCCGTTCTGATACTCATCCGGCTCATCGGAACGAAAATCGTCGAGGAGCAGAAACGGGTCGTACTGCTCCGGCGGACCAAAGCCGATCGCACGGTGCAGATGGACGCCCGCGCCCTCGATGGTCGCACGACTCTTGATTACCTGACGGATACGTCTGAGTTCTGGCACGAGCTCCTCCTTGGGACTTCTCCGCGAGCCTTCTGCAGATTCACCTCGGTGCACCCGGCCACCCTCGTGTTCCCACCTCGCCAGAGCGCGGACATCTTCGACATCCGTTGCCTTGAAAACTGAAGCCATCACTTCTCGGGGAGGGGGATGAACTCGACGTCATCGCCGGGCACTTTCGGAAATCTGCCTTCCCTCCAATCCTGTTTTGCTTGCTCGAGTCGCTCCTTCGAGCTCGAGACGAAATTCCAGTCGATGTACCGCTTGCCATCGAGCGGGGCACCGCCCAGCAGCACGACGCGAGTAGGCTCTGCGGCCTGCAGGGTGACGCGCGCGTCTTCGGTGAAGACGAGCATGCGACCGGGCTCCGCGCGTTCAGCTCCGCAGCGAAGGGCGCCCTCCACGACGTAGATGGCCCGCTCCTCATGCTCGCCCGGGAGGGACAATTCGCTGCCGGCCGACAACGCCGCATCGACGTAGAAAAGGGGCGACAAGGTTTCGACAGGCGATGTCATGCCGTACGCCGCGCCCGCGAGCACGCGGAGCCTCACGCCTCGATGATCGCGCTCGGGCAAGGTTCCGCCCGGATGATGGCGGAACGACGGCGCCACCTCCTCGTGCGACAGGGGAAGCGCAACCCAGAGCTGGAGACCGAGCAGACGGGAGCCGTTCTGGCGGTGATCCTGCGACGTGCGCTCGGAATGCACGATGCCGCGTCCCGCGGTCATCCAGTTGATGTCCCCGGGGCTAATCGGCTGATACGAGCCCAGGCTGTCGCGGTGGACGATCTCGCCCTCGAAGAGGTAGGTCACCGTGGCGAGACCGATATGCGGATGGGGCCGCACATCGATGCCCTCGCCTGGGCCAAAGACCGCGGCGCCCATTTGATCGAAGAACGTGAAGGGGCCGACCATGCGCCGTGCGGTCGCGGGCAACACCCTCCGGACGGCGAACCCGCCGAGGTCGCGCGGTCGACCATCGATGACGGTCGCGATGACCGGTTCTGATGCGGACTTCGAGCAAACGGGATCGAGCGTCTGCTGGATGCTCATGCCGACTCCGGATCAATTCGATCCGCTCCCATTCCCGGCGGCTCGCCGAGGAACTCCACCCAGGCTCGCTTCATGCACGGGTAGTGTTTCGCTGCTTCCGCGAGGGAAAGGAACACTTCGATGTTCTTCTCGAAGCGAGCCCGCTGGGTCGGGTCGGCCAGCTCGTCATCCGCGAGCGCCTTGTGCGCCATCGCGAGCGAGAACATGTCCGGGTAGATGCGGGCGCCAAGATGTTCGAGCGGCATGCGCAGTGTCCACAGCCCGCGGTTGCCACCGGCCATCGATGGCGAGGCGCTCAGAAGCAGACCGTGCTTGCCATCGAACGGCTGCGGGCGGAATCGCGACGCCCAATCGATCACATTCTTGAACACGCCCGGCATCGACCCGTTGTACTCCGGCGAGGAGACGATGAAAGCGTCGGCTTCGTCGAGTCGATGCTTCAGTTCGTGGGCTCCCGTCGGGATCCCCTGCGCCTTCTCGAGATCTCCATCGTACGAGGGGCAGTCGAAGTCCCGCATCGACGCAGCGATCACTGTTGCGCCACTCTTTTCGGCAATCCGAGCCGCGAGCCCGGCGAGCTTGCGATTCAAGGACTCGGCGCGGAGCGAAGCTGCGAAAACGAGGACCTTGAGCTTGGGCGCGTCTCGACCTGGCTTCTCCGCGCTCATCGCGGCGCCTGCAAGTGTGCCTCGACGAGCCAGAGGTACTTGTCCGCGCCTCGCGACACCTCAGTGAAGAGGTCAGCGGTGTCGGCGTCGCGCAATTCGCTCGCCTCATCGATGCTCTTGCGAACGCTTCGCGCGAAGCTCGCCAGGGCACCGCGACGTGCCTCGAGATGCTCCTTGCCTTCGGCGATCGCGAGCGGATATTCAACCAAGCTCGAGCGTTTCTTGACAGCCGTCACGGTGCCCTCCGCGACGCCCCCGAGCTGCGCGATCCGCTCCGCGATCTCGTCGACGTGCTCCTCGACTCCGTCCGCGATCTCGTCGAACAACTTGTGGAGGGAGAAGAACTGCGGCCCCTTCACGTTCCAGTGCGACTGCTTTGCCTGAAGCCCAAGGTCGATCGCGTCGGCGAGCCGGGCGTTCAGAAGCTCGCAAAGCTCCGTTCGCGCCGCCTCGGGCAAGTCGTTCTTCGTCGGATGCATGATGGTCTCCCCTTTCACACGAGTCGCGTTTTGATCTTGATCTCGGACGTGAGCGTCTTGTGCACGGGGCACTTATTCGCGATATCGAGGAGCCGCGCTCGTTGCTCGTCGGTCAGGGCTCCGTGGAGCTCGACGTCGCGCTCGATGCGATCGAGCATGCCTTCCTTCTTCTCGCAGTCCTCGCAGTCGGCCGCGTGAATCTTTGCGTGGCGTAGCTTCACCGTCACGCCCTGGAGTGGCCACTGCTTGCGGCGGGCGTAGAGCGACACCGTCATGGAGGTGCACGCTCCGAGCGCGGCGATCAGGAGGTCGTAGGGACCCGGCCCCGTGTCGGTGCCTCCAACGGCTACCGGTTCGTCCGCGAGGAGCCGGTGCCCGCCCACCGTGATCTCCTGCGCAAAGCCCTTCGCGCTGCCGTGGACGACCGCCTCGCGGGGCTCCGGTCCACCAGGTACGGTCGCGGTCGCGGCGCTCATCGCGAGCCCGCCTCTTTCTTCGGCGGATTGGCCACGAGCCCCGCTGTCTCGCCACCATCCGCGATGAATTCGGCGCCAGTCGAGAAGGAGGACTCGTCGCTCGCCAGGAATAGCACGAGGTTCGCCACCTCCATCGCGTCGGCGGTCCGGTCCATGGCCACGTGGCGCGTGTCCTCCGGAATCGGGCTGGTCATCGGCGTTCTGATGACGCCCGGGTGGACGGAGTTGACCCGGATGCCGTACTTGCCGACATCGAGCGCGACCGCCTTGGTTAGCCCGCGGACACCCCACTTCGAGGCGGTGTAGCCCGGCAGCGCCGGATAGCCGCGAATGCCCGCTGTAGAAGAAATATTGATGATCGAGCCGGCCTTGGCGTTCATCATTGCCGGGATCGCCGCCTTGATACCGTTGAAGACGCCGGTGAGGTTGATCGCGATGATCTTGTCCCAGTCGGCGTGGCTGTACTCGGTGATCGGCCCGAAGTTCGCGATGCCCGCGTTGTTGACGAGCACGTCGAGCTTTCCGTAGGCCTTGACCGCGGCTGCCACCGCGGCGTCCCAGTCGGCGGGCTTCGTCACGTCGAGATGCACATACGTCGCGGCCGAGCCGAGCTCCCTGGCCAGCGCCTCGCCGTCTTTGTCGAGCAAATCGCCGATCACGACCTTCGCGCCCTCTGCGATCATTGCTCGCGCGTGGGCCGCGCCCATGCCCCGAGCTCCTCCACTGATCAACGCGACTTTTCCATTCAATCGAGCCATGACGTTTTCCTTTTGGTGCCAATCAACCGTGTAGAAGTTTAAATCCGATCTGCGTGCCCATACCAAGCGCGTACCCAAGCTGGATGTTGAGGAATGCCAGCGGCTCCAGCGTTCGTGCGCTCTTGAGCGACCCAGCATCCACCGCGTCGAACCCGATCTCGGCTGCCAGCTCGAGGACGCGCTTCTTCGCTCCAGCGTCATCGGCGGCCACGAACGCGGTCAGCGGCTTGTCGCCCAGGCGGCCGGAGTCCATGTGCTGCGCGAACACAGTATTGAAGGCCTTGACGACGCGAGCCTTGGGCAGCTTCTTCTGCAGCTCCTCAGCGGCGCTCGTGGTGAAGCCGACCGCCAGACTCATGTTGGCGTCGAGCGCGTTCGTGACGTCGATCAGCGTCTTGCCCTCGACGACGTTGCCGACTTCCTTCACGACTTCGTCGATCGCGCCGAAGGGCACCGCGAGCAGGACGACCTCTGCCCAGGACGCCGTCTCGCGGATCGCCGCCTTGTCCTTGCCGACGGCACGAACGTCGTGGCCCGCACGTTTGAGCCCGCGCGCGAGAGCGCTGCCGACATTGCCATCACCGATGATTCCGATCTTGCTCGTCATGATCTCCCTCCTGTTTGCATGTGTGAACAATATTGAGCCGCTTCGTCAAGTCCGCTAAACATACGAAATGGCTACCCACCTCGTCGCCGGTCCGGCTGGCGCTCCCGATAGCCGCGAAAGGTGCCCCGGATTGGACTTGCCGAGCACCGCGATTTTCGCTCTGAGCTGCTGCCGCTATCCGTTCCGGTCGAACATCATCGCGCGTCCTCGGTCCCGAAATGTTTCGCCAACACTTCGACAATTGTGGTTGTGGGTCGTCCGATCAGCCTTCGTAGGTCGCCGCTGCCATTTTCCAGCTCGCCGCGACCAAGTCCGAGATCGGCGTCGGCAAGGATGTCGGCGAAACTCTGCGGCAGCCCCGCCCCGATCAGAACTCTTGCGAGCTCCGGAGCCGGCAGGTCGTTGTAGACGATCGGCTTCCCCGAGGCGGTCGCAATTGCGGACGCGAGCTCGGAGAGCGTCAACGCCGTGTCACCCGCAAGCTCGTAGACCTTCCGCTCGTGACCCGAACCCGTCAGGACCGCGGCCGCCGCCGCGGCGTAATCGGAGCGCGTCGCGGCGGAGACCCGCCCATGGCCGGCGCTGCCGACGAGCGCTCCGTGAGCCAGCGCCGGAGCGAGATTCTCGCTGTAGTTCTCGATGTACCAGCCGTTGCGGAGAAAGACGAACGGCACGCCCGAGGCGCGGATGTATTCCTCTGTCGCGAGGTGCTCGGCTGCGAGCGTCATGCGCGCGCGGCCGACGTTGACGAGGCTCGTATAGGCGAGCAGTTTGACGCCCGCCTTCTTCGCCGCGTCGACGACGGTGCGGTGCTGCGGGAACCTCTTGCCGACTTCGCTGCTCGAAATGAGCAGCACCTTGTCCGCGCCGGCGAGGGCCGTCGCCGCGCTCTCCGGTTTGTCGTAGTCGAGTTGCCTGACTTCGACGCCGAGTGTCGCGAGGTCTGCCGCCTTCGCGACCGTGCGCACCGCGACCGCGACCTCGTTCGCGGGTACGTTCTCGAGCAGCGCCTCGACCACGTGGTGGCCGAGTTTTCCGCTTGCACCTGTTACGACGATCATCTTAATCTCCTTGTGTATTGCTGCGTTGCGGGTGCCGCGCGTCGTGCGCGGCTCCCGGCGTCATGAGCCGAACTGCACCGAGCGGCGCGTGAGCGATCCGAGCCAGAATCCGTCGATCGGGAACGAAAGGGCATCCTTCGCTCCGGAGGCGCCTAACGCGACGAGAAGTGGGACGAAGTGCTCGCGCGTCGGAAGCGCCATGCGCACGCCGGGTCCTTTCTTCTCGTAATCGAGCAGGGCGTCGACGTCGCGGCGCGCGAGCGCCTCGGCCGTCCACTGATCGAATTCGACCGCCCACGACGGAGGAGGGCTGCCTCCGTGCCAGTCGACGGTACGGAGGTTGTGCGTGATGAACCCGCTTCCGGTGAGCAGAACGCCTTCGTCGCGAAGCGGCGCGAGCGCCTCGCCGAGCGCGAATAGCTCCTTCGGATCCTCGCTCGGCAGCGACACCTGCAGCACCGGCACGTCGGCCTCGGGGTACATCGCGACGAGCGGGACGTACGCGCCGTGATCGAGCCCGCGATGGGGAGCCTCGGTTGTCGGGTGGGCCCCGGAGAGAAGGCCGCGGACGCGCGCCGCGAGCTCAGGCGCTCCCGGCGCCGCGTACCGCTGCTCGTAGTAATGCTGCGGAAAGCCGAAGAAGTCGTAGATGAGTGGAACGGTCCGGGTCGCCCCGATCGTCACGGGGCGCGCTTCCCAGTGGGCCGAGAGCATGACGATCGCGCGCGGGCGCGCCAGGTAGGCCGCCCAGTTGCCGAGCTCGCGGACCCATCCCGCGTCGTCGAGCAAGGGAGGAGCGCCGTGCGCGACGAAGAGGGTGGGGAGACGCCCGGCGTCCTTCGACCGGATAGCGACGCCGTCGCGCGCTTCCGAGGCGGCTCCACCTGCTGCAGCACTGGCGCTCCCGGCAGAGAGGATCGCTCCCGCGCCGATCGCGGCGCCGAGCAGATCTCGGCGGCTCCAGTCGGTAGGCGGGATCGACGGCCGCGCGTCGTCGGATGTTCTCGTTGTCCTGGTACTCATCGTGAAGCTCCTTTCGTGCGCTTCGTCGCTCCGGGAGCGGCCGCTGTCGCGTCGGACGTAGCCGTCGCCTCGCGGACCTGCTCGAGCTGCGTGACGAGCGCAGTGAGAGCCTTCGGGCCGAGGGATGCGAACTGGCGGACGTGAAGCGCGTCGATCTCGTGGTCGAGCTTTGCGAGGAGGCGGATGCCCGCCCGGCTGATCCGGTTGAGCACGCAGCGGCGGTCGCTGGTGTCGCGCGCGCGCTCGAGAAGGCCGGCGCGCTCCATCCGGTCGAAGAGGCGGGTGACGTCGGGGTCGCTGGTGACTAGCCGCTCGGCGACGTAGCCGCAGGTGACGTGCTTCTCCTCGGCGCCGCGGAGGATGCGGAGCGCGTTGTACTGCGTCATCGTCAGGCCGTGCGGCTTGAGGAGCTGTTCGACCTGGCGCGCGAGCGCGTCCGCGGTCCGAATGATGTTGAGGAAGGCCTCGGTTTCCCGGTTGTGGAACGGCCGGGTCTGCCTGATTTCCTCTTTGAGCGTCGGTGTCATGGCGTCTCCTCCCGTGTTTTGCTGCCTGAAGTAACGATAGTCGTTATAACGAATATTTCGGGCGACGGGTCTTTCGGGTCGTAACCGTTTCGATACTTGACTAATCAACTATTGACATGCATATTGTCGTCATGACGATAAGAGACAACCGCCCGGCGGCAGCGACCAGGAAGGACGAATCGCTCCGGGCAACCGGCCGCGAGGCGGTGATCGGCCTTCTCCGCGCCGCCGACCTACTCGGCCGCAGGCTCGGAGGCGCGACCGGCTGCGAGGCGATCTCGCCGCCGCAGTACAACGTCCTCCGCATCCTTCGCGGCGCCGGCGACGCGGGGCTGCCGACGCTCGAGATCGGAAACCGCATGATCGAGCAGGCTCCCGGGATCACGCGCCTCCTCGACCGGCTCGAGGCGAGATCGCTCGTCCGGCGCGAACGCTGCCTGCGCGACCGCAGGCAGGTCCTCTGCTACATCACCCCCCAGGGACTCGAGCTGCTTTCCCGGCTCGACCCCTCGATCGACGCCGTCGGCGACGATCTCCGCTCCTCGCTCACAGGAGACGAGGCGCGAGCGCTGGTCCTTCTCCTTGGGAGAGTGAGCAGCGCCCTGGCCACCTGACCCTTCTTGGAACCACCGGAGCGATCCGGAACGAAACGGCACGACGCCGCAACAACAACCCAACCCATCTAAGGAAAGGAAACGTCAAATGAAGATCAAACTCGCACTCGCCGCCGCGGCCATCGCACTGATGCCCGCCATCGCCTCCGCCGCCGACCTCTACGTCGTCGACACCGCACACTCCGAGGTCTCGTTCCGCGTCCGTCACCTCGTGACGAATGTCCCGGGGCGCTTCACCGACTTCTCCGGCAACATCAACCTCGAGCCGAAGAACCTCACGAAGTCGACGGTCGACTTCACCATCCAGGCGACGAGCGTCGACACCGACAACGCCGACCGCGACAAACACCTTCGCACCGAGGACTTCTTCTTCGTCGAGAAGTACCCGACCCTGACCTTCAAGAGCGAGAAGATCGTGAAGAAGGGGAAGGACGAGTACGAGGTGACCGGCACGCTCACGATGCGCGGCGTCTCGAAGCGGATTACTGTCCCGGTCGAGTTCGGCGGATTGTCGAAGGACCCGTGGGGCAACGAGAAGGCCGGTTTCTCCGTCGAGTTCAAGGTCGACCGCAAGGAGTTCGGCATCAATTTCAACAAGACGCTCGACCAGGGCGGCGTGATGCTCGGCGACGAAGTGAAGATCGCACTCAACCTCGAGCTCAACAAGAAGAAGTAAGCGCTCTCAATCGCCCGGGCAGGCTCCTGCCTGTCCGGGTCCCGTTCTCACCCGCGACCGACGCCGGGCTCCGGCAGGCACGACCACCAACAACATCGATTTGATTCAAGGAGAGCACCATGAGCAACATCGCAACATTCGAAAAGCAGATCAACGACATGATCCTCGGCGGCAAGGCGATGGACGCATTCGAGAAGTTTTACGCAGAAGACGTCGTCATGCAGGACAACGACGACGCGCCGTGGAGCGGCAAGGCATTCAACCGCGAGCGCGAGCTGCAGTTCTTCGGCTCGGTTGCCGAGGTCCATCAGCTCAGCCTCGAGAACTCGGCCTCGGGCGACGACTTCAGCGGAAGCGAATGGACGTACGACGTGACCTTCAAAGGCGGCCCGCGCGTGAAATGGGGCCAGGCGGCCGTTCGACGCTGGAAGGACGGCCAGGTCGTCCACGAGCGCTTCTACCACAAGACGCTTGGCTGAGCGGGCTCGCGCACGGCGCGAGTGAGGAGTTGGCGATCCGCCTAACGAAGTTTCCGAGGCGGCTCCTTCGGACGCCTCACGGTGCCATCGAAGCTCGATCGTGCCCTCTCGACCGCCGCGGCGTTGTCTTCAGACCACCGCCGCGGCGTGTCGAGGGGAGCGCAAAGACTTCTCCCCGTGCCTGATCATGAATACACAATCCCCGCGCCGGTGGCCTCGGCATGCCGGTACTCCAATCCGTCTCGCTCGAGCTTTCGCAGGACGTCGCTGAGCACCCTCTTCGAGATGGCGCCGAGGCTGCGTTGCAGAGCGAGGAAGTGCACCGGGCCGCGGCTGAGCCTTCCGAGGACGCAGACGGTCCATTCCTCAGCGAGGCGCTCGAATACGCAGAGCGCAGCCGCACTCCAGGGGAGTTCAGTTGATTCGTTGCTCGTGTAGTGATCCATAAATAGCTTGCATTATTATCGTCGGTGCGAGCTCATGACTCATGCGCGTTGCACCTGCCATTTCCCTCACCGAATCGGATCGAGCGACTCTGCGGAAACGGGCTCGGGGACGATCCACACCTGCCCGTCTGGTCTTGCGGGCGAAGATCGTGCTGCTCTCTGCCGAGGGCGTCGAGAACCAGCAGATCGCCGAGCAACTTCAGACGAGCAATCCGACCGTGGGTCTGTGGCGCAGGCGATTCGCTGAATCGGGTCTGAGCGGGATCGAGAAGGACGCGACGCGTCCTGGTCGGCCCCGAAGGGATCGGCGTGAGATTGAACGTACGATTGTAGAGTTGACCACCCAGTCGAAGCCGAAGAACGCGACGCACTGGTCGACTCGTTCGCTCGCGAGCGAGTTGCAGACCGCCCCTGTCATGGTGCAACGCGTCTGGAAAGTTCACGGACTTCAACCTCACCGGGTTCGTTCATTCAAACTCAGCAGCGATCCGAACTTCACGGACAAGGTGATCGACATCGTCGGGTTGTACCTCGATCCACCTGAGCACGCGCTTGTTTTCAGCGTCGACGAGAAGAGTCCGATTCAGGCCCTTGATCGGACGCAACCGGGTCTGCCAATCAAGCGTGGTCGCTGCGGCACGATGACTCTCGATTACAAGCGAAACGGAACCACGACGCTGTTCGCTGCGATCGAGGTGCTCGATGGAATCGTCATCTCGGAGTGCATGCCGCGCCACCGTCATCAGGAGTCGCTCCGATTCCTGAAACGAATCGATCGGGAAACGGTGCCGGGATTCGATGTCCATCTCATCGTCGACAACTACGCGACGCACAAGCATCCAAAGGTCACGCGATGGTTGGAACGCAATCCCCGCTTTCACGTTCACTTCACGCCGACCAGTGCCTCGTGGCTCAACATCATCGAGCGCTTCTTTCGAGATCTAACCACCAAGCGCATTCGCCGTCGCACCTTCGCGTCCGTCGTCGAGCTGCGCACCGCGATCGAGGCCTACATTGCTGCACACAACCGTGATCCGCGGCCCTTCATCTGGTCAGCGGAGGCCGACAAGATCATCGAGAAAGTCGGTCGCCTGCGCGTTGCGTTGAATGATTCAAGAAGTAGTTGAATCACTACACTAGTATCGGACCGCTCAAGTTGGAACCCGAAACGGGGTGCGGGGTGGGGGCGTCTCTGTCACCGGTGGATCGTTCATCGTTCCAACTTCAGGGTTTCACCCTTACCATGCTGAGACGGCCGACGATATGAGCTCGAAAATGGGCAGCCACGAGAACGCAACGTCTTCGATGAAGGCCAGAGGGGGATTCGACGCCTGGCTCGCGAATATGCCTCCGGCTTACTTCGCACTAGTGATGGCGACCGGCATCCTCGCGATCGCGTGCCACCTGGTGAACGTTCCGACGGCACCGCGCGTTCTCGCGAGCATTAACATTGTCGCGTTCGCGATTCTCTGGCTTCTCACGCTTCTCCGCATCGCGCGTCACTCGAAGGCATTCCTCGCCGACTTCTCGAGTCATCAACGCGGCCCCGGATTCTTTACGACGGTTGCCGCGACTTCCGTCGTCGGCACGCACCTCGTGATTCTCGATCAGTCGTTCGGCGCGGCGCGTCTGCTCTGGGGCGTCGCGTTCGTACTCTGGCTCGTCCTCACCTACACGGTCTTCACCGCGCTGACGATCAAGGAAGAGAAGCCTTCGCTCGCCGACGGGCTCAACGGCGGCTGGCTCACCGTCGTCGTCGCCACGCAGTCACTCGTCGTCCTCGGCTGTGCCTCGAAGATCGAGTTCGGAGGGAGCCACGAGGTCGTCATGCTCGCGCTCACGTCGCTCTGGCTCGCCGGCGGGATGCTCTACATCTGGATGATCGCGCTGATCTTCTACCGCTACCTCTTTCTGAAGTTCTCCCCATCAGATCTCTCGCCTCCCTACTGGATCAACATGGGCGCGATGGCGATCTCCACTCTGGCGGGCGCGCTCCTCGTGAAGGCGGCACCTCCGTCGCCGCTCCTCACGTCGCTCCTCCCATTCCTGAAGGGCTTCTCTCTTCTCTACTGGGCGACCGCGACCTGGTGGATCCCGATGCTGATCGTGCTCGGCGCATGGCGCCATGTCGTGCGCCGCGTGCCGCTCGCGTACGACCCGCTCTACTGGGGACTCGTCTTCCCGCTGGGCATGTATGCGACGGCGACGTATAGGCTGTCCGAGATCCTCGACGCGCCGATCCTCATGAACGTCACCACCGCCTTCGTTGCAATGGCTCTCGTCGCCTGGTCGCTCACGACGATCGGTCTGATCGGAACGATTGCGCGAGGGATTGCGAGGACGGGAGTGCGTGCCGGAGCGAGAGAGCGGGCGTAGCCCCGCGCTGCGCGCCACCGCGAAAGCTCTGCTTTCGCACTCCACCTGCCTGCCTTGACCTTTCACCGCTGGCCTGCCTCACCGCTCTCGTCGCTCCATCACGTAGACGTACCTCAGCAGGCCGCAGTTCATCAGGAACGCGACGATGCTCACGACGGCGCCGGGGACGAGGATCGTGCGATCACCGCCGAGCCATGCGTTCATCGTCGCCGTGAGGAGCCAGAGCTGCAGCACCACGACGAGCACGACAAAGCAGAGGATGCCGTAGACGATCGTGGTTTTCTGGTCGCGGGAGATCGGGCGTCTCATACCATCCTCAGTTCCACGCCCGTCGCGAAGACGAGCCCGTTCCTGACTTCGAGATTGATCTTCGGCAGCGGCCGCTTCGGCGGCCCGGCGGTCGCTCGTCCCGTCGCCACCTCGAAGAAGCCGTTGTGGCACGGGCAGTGGAGCTGCCCGTCGCGCGGATCGGGCAGGATCGGGCACGACAGGTGAGTGCAGAGCTGGCTGTAGGCCACAAACTCGTTCTCGCCGGTGCGCACGAGCACGCAGGGGTCGGCGCCGGTAGGGAAGTGGAAGATCTTCGACTTGCCGACTTCCAGCTCCGTCGCACCAGCGATCGGCCGCGCCTCGATTGCGTGCTCCGCAGCCCTGTCCGACAGGCTTTTCGCGACGATCCACGACTGGCCCACCGCAAAGGCAGCGCTGGTCAGCACAAGGAACTTGGTGAAGTCGCGGCGCGCGACGAACTCGTCCTGAGACCGGTCGATCGGGAAATCCTTGCGCCACTGCGGCTGCTGGTCCATCGGCTTGCCGTCGGGCGCGATCGTGTTCTCTTCTTCGCTCGTCTTGCGCATCTCACTCTCCGTCGAGCATGTCGTCGAGCAGGTTGGTCGGCTCGCCACGCCCGACCGCCTCGTCGAACATCGAGTCCGTGACATCGATCGACAGCTGTGGCGCCTCGCGCGGCACCATCATGTTCACCTTCGTCGTAATCGTCTGCTCGCCGAAGCGGAATTCGCTGAGCGGCTTCGACCGCGGCCGTAGCTTCTCGATCTCGTCGCGCGTGCCGTAATGGAGCGCCCCCGAGGGGCAGACCGAGGCACACATCGGCTTGAGGCCGATCGACGAGCGGTCGTAGCAGAGATCGCACTTCATCATCAGCTGGAACTCGACCTGCATCTTCGGAACGCCGAAGGGGCAGGCGATCACGCAGTTGTTGCAGGCGATGCAGCGCGGCTTCCGCGCTGTCTGCACCACGCCGTCGTCCGACTTCTTGATCGCGTCGGCCGGGCAGACCTCGGCGCACGTCGGCGAATCGCAGTGCATGCAGATCACCGGCACGGTCTGCACCGAGTGTGGGCGGTCGACGTACTCGAGATGAATCATCGAGATTCCCTTGTGCGTGTCGCACTCGGTGCACGCCTGCACGCACGACTGGCAGCCGATGCAGCGGTTCGGGTCGACGAACATCTCCATCGATTCGGGGACGGGCATCAGAGCACCTTCCCTTCGTCGGGCGTCGCCTTCCGAATGCGCGCGGCGCAGACCTTGTACTCGGGGATCTTCGAGATCGGGTCCTGGGCCGAGATCGTTAACTGATTCGCCGATTTCCTGCCGGGCCAGTGGTACGGGATGAAGATCGTGTCGGGACGAATCGTCGTGACGACCATCGCCTTGAGCGTGATCGTCCCGCGCCGCGACTCGGCGGTGATCAGCTCACCGTCGCGAATCCCGAGCTTCTCCGCGAGACGCGGATGGAGCTCGATCACCGGCTCGGGATACTGGTCGACGAGCGGCCCGATGCGGCGCGTCTGCGTGCCGGAGAGGAACTGGCTGACGACGCGCCCCGTCGTGAGCATCAGCGGGTACTCCTCGTCGACGTCTTCCGCGGGAGACGTGTACGGCGCGACGACGAAGCGCGCCTTTCCGTCGGGGAAGTAGAACGGCCCCGCTCCCTTCGCGATCGGGTTCCAGGAGCCCGGCTCGAAGAGGCGGAGCGTTCCCGGGTGGTCGTCCGACGGGCAGGGCCAGAAGACGCCGTTCTGCGCCTCGATCTTCTCGTAGGTGATGCCCGAGTAATCGGCGACTCCGCCCTTCGAGGCGATGCGCAGCTCGTTGAAGATCTCGCGCGGCTCCGTGAAGGTGAAGCCTTTCTCGCGCCCGAGCGCCTTCGCGATGTCCTGGATGATCTTCCAGTCCTGTCGCGCGTCGCCGGGCGAGTCGACCGCCTTGTTGATCTTGATGACGCGCCCTTCGATCTGCGTGACGACGCCCTCGTCCTCCTCGTGGAGCGAGCCGGGCAGCACGACATCGGCGTGCTGCGCCGTCTCGTTGAGGAAGAAATCGATCGCGACGTAGAACTCGAGCTTCTCGAGCGCCTTGGTGATGAAGCTGTTGTCGGGGAGCGAGACCTTCGGGTTGAAGCAGATGCTGATGAGACCCTTGATCTCCCCCTGGTCGATCTTGCGGAACATCTCGTAGACGTCGACGCCCGGGCCGGGGATCTCGTCGACATCGACGCCCCAGACGCCGGCGATGTAGGCGCGGTGCTCGGGATTGAAGATGTCGCGCGCGCCGGGAAGCTGGTCGCACTTCTGCCCGTGCTCGCGCCCTCCCTGCCCGTTCGCCTGGCCCGTGATCGTCGCATAGCCACAGTTAGGCCGGCCGATCCGCCCCGAAGCGAGGACGATGTTGATCGCACCGAGGACGTTCTGCACGCCGTGCGAGTGGTGCTCGATGCCGCGCGCGTGCATGAGGAACGACGTCTTCGCCTCGCCCCACCACTCGGCCGCCTTGCGGATCCCCTTCTCCGCGATCCCGGTGACCTCCGCGGTCTGCTTCGGCGTCCACTGCTTCACGTGCTCGGCGAGCGCCTCGAAGCCGACCGTGTGCTGCTCGATGAACGCGTGATCGAGCCAGTCGTTCTCGATCATCAGGTGCAGGATGCCGTTGAAGAGCGCGATGTCGCGCCCGGGCTTGACCGGGAGGAAGAGGTCGGCAGTGCGTGCGATCGGCGTGATTCGCGGGTCGACGACGATGATCTTCGCGCCGTTCTCGCGCGCCTGCCAGACGTAGTTCGTCGTGATCGGCGCGCACTCGGCGACGTTCGCCCCCGCGATCCAGACCACCTCGGCGCCGAGGATGTCGTCCCACGGATTCGCGGCGCGGTCGATGCCGAACGCCTTCTTGTTTCCTGCACCGGCGCTCACCATGCAGAGCCGGCCGTTGTAGTCGATGTAAGGCGTCTTCAGGCCGAGGCGGGCGAACTTGCCCATCAGGTAGGCCTTCTCGGTCGTCATGCTCGCGCCGCTGATGACTCCCATCGCGGAGTTGCCGTGCGCGCTCTGGATGCGCTGGATCTCGCTTCCGACGCGGCGGATCGCGTCGTCGTAACTCATCGACTTGAAGCCGCCCGGAGCGTTCGGGTCGCGCTCGAGCGCGGTGACGAGCCGGTCTTCGTGCGAGCCCTGCAGGTAGCGCTTCACGCCCTTCGGACAGAGCATCCCCTTGTTGAACGGGAAGTCGTACCAGGGCTCGAAGCCGATCACGGCGTTGTCTTTGACCTTGAGCTGAATGCCGCATTGCTGGCCGCAGAAGCAGCAGTGCGTCTTCACGAGCTTGTCGGGCTCGACTCCGGTGGAGAGGCTGTCGCCCGACATCCGGCCGAGGTGCGGCCCGAAGGTGTCGAGGAGCTGCTCGTTCGATGCGGGAAGTGTCGCCATGTCGTCGGTCTCTTTCGGTCGTTCGTGCCGCCGCGCCCGGCGGCGTGCCGTTCCGCGACGCTCGCGGTCAGGCGCGGGTGATGTCGATCGGGCTCATCTCTCCGGCCCAGAGCTTTCCCTGCGCGAGCGCGACGACGCTGCGCCGGCAGGCGGGACAGATTCGCTGGTAGTGATCGGTCTTCGACGCCTTCACCTCGTACGTGTAGCCGAGCTCGCGCTCGACCGCGATCAGGTCGTCGACTTGAAGCTGCGAAGCGTACTCGTCGTTGCAGCGCGCGCACTTCGCCATCCCTTCGCTCTGACCGACGTCCTTGTAGAAGCTGACGCCGAGCTGCGCGGGACGCTGGAAAATGTGGAAGAACTTCCCGAATGGAAGCCAGAGCAGCGTGAAGATCACGGTGATCGCGTGAAGGATCGCGAGGAAGTCGTACGCGTAGCCCTTCATCCAGGTGTAGCTCGCCGTGAGCATCAGCCCGGTCATGCTGATCGCGAAGAGCAGGATGAGCGGCAGGAAGTCCTCGCCGAACTGCTGCAGCGCGGCGGCGCTGTGGTCGCGCACGCGGCGGCGCAGGGCGACGGCGACGCCGATGATCACGAGGAACGAGGCCCAGACGAGACCGTGGAACGTGAGGAATCCCACGAGCGATTCGGTCGGGAACGCGCCGATCTTGAAGCCGAAGAACATCACTTCGTACCAGGTCGGGTCCGATGCCATGCTCTCGAAGTGGATCCAGCCGAAAACGAGCGGGATGGTAATCGCGAAGCCGAGGATGCAGCCCCACATGATGAAGAAGTGCGCCGCCCAGCGAAGCGTCCCGCGGTGGCGGATGAACTGGTTGAGCGCGAAGTCCTGCGTGAGGCGCTTGACCCAGTTCACCGAGTTCGCGCCGAGATGCCCGCGACGGAAGAACATCTGCCATCCGCGCTTCCAATAGAGGCGTGTCGGGGGGCGCTGCAACCACATCGAGTAGCGGTAGACGATGCCGAAGGTCGCGAAGAGGACCGAGAAGGTGTAGCCGACGAGCGCCGCGTCAAAGTGACGCAGATTGCGCGAGCCGAAAACGATTGCCACGGCGAGCCCCGCGGTGAATAGTGCACCCCATCCTGCGGCAATCAGCCGCTCCCGCGTGAATCCGGCTTGAAGTTCCATTTGCGCACCCCCCGCGTCGACCTCGGACCCCACGCTACGCGACGAACGCGCCTCCGGCTTTGACAAAGGTCGCTCTTCGCTGTCGTGTTGCCGATTCGTGAGTTCATCGTACATCAACGCATTACCGACCTCGTAAAGCAAGCTGAAGCGAGGCGGGAATCGATGCTACGTCCCCCTGCATGATTGGAATGTGCCTGAACGGCTCGATGACGTGACGTGCTCGTTACGGTGATTCGCTACATCATTGGATCGGCAACCAACGGAATCGACGTTTCCAGCCCACGCGGAACTCGCGTGCGGACCTGTCGCCGGCTTGGAACGGTCGATTCGCTGCGTATCTGGATTGCGTTATCGGAGATCAAGCGATCGAGCACGCCACGCGCGATGCCGAATGATGCACCGACCATAAAGAAGAGCGGAAAGAGGTCGGCGATGCGGTGTTTCGGAAGCTGGTTCGCGAAAGCGGTCAGAGCCTCGACGCTATCGGCGTGGAACCGCGCTCTCAGCGCGGAGTCGATTCTTCCGCACAAGCCGACGAACAGGACATGCCTATCAGTAAGCGGGCGAAGCGCAGCGCCAGCGAGAAGCATCAACTCGACGCCGAAGTTGGCGGGGACCGAAACCTGAATCATCGGTGGCTGTTGCATCGAATCGGCCGGAACGACCCCATGATGTGAGAGGTCCTGCAGGGGACGATCGCTCGATTGCGCGAGACCCGCCGCCTGCAGGAGCCGAGTGGCGCTGGCGGCAAGTTGGAGGCTTTTGGTGGGAAGAAGTCGTTCCCCGGCCAGCGGTCCGCGAGTCCAGGAGGGAACATCGACGAGGATCTGCGGGGATCCCCAATGAGAAGAAACAACCATCGCGCCGTTCTTGGCCTGATTGCGAATGGTCGTGGCGCACCTCGACAAGGAGTCTGCATCACGGGTCGTCGTTGAAAGCACGAGAATGGCTGGCAGAGCAGGTGCTCCGGCCGTGTCATTCACGAGAAGGCGCGCTTCGACTTCGCTTTGATCGGTGAGCTTCATCATCGCTGCCTTCTAATGCAATGAGCGGTCCACTCCCCCAATTCGAGCAACCCTTGTAACACCAGCAGTCTTCGCGGGATGGATGCGGTCCTTGTCCATCAGAGTGATCGCATGACGATCGTAATGATCGGCGACAGTGGGCGATCACGATGATGCGGCACCAAACTCGCGACCTAACGATCGGCGAACGCACACCGCTATACAGATGCAGAACTGTGACTTCAGTTGGAGAGTCAGCATTCGGACGCATGGCGTCAACGCGTTCCCGACGTCAGGTCACACCGACGCAGTGCGTAGGAGTCCGATGGTCAGTGTCAGTAATACTTCGGCCAGATTCGACGTCAGTTCAGGAAAACCCAACAGCATACGGCCAATCCACACGTGACGTCGATTGCCAATGCGTTCGGCGTTCATTACGACACTTAGAACAGGTGTGGACGTCGAGCAGTTTACGGACCGTCGCCATCATAATCGATCGCGACGAATTGAACGATGAGAACTGTCGTCCTGGTTATTCGATTCGGCGTCGAAGTTGATCGTGGTGTCAGCGATCATCTCACCCTCGGATTCTTCATCTTGGTCGTCCCCCCTTCCGGTTCGCAATCGACTCGCGAATGGTGGCCAGAGCCGGCCTGGCGATCCGCGAGGTAGTCGCGTAACACGAGGGCTCCGTTGTGAATGGCATCGCGCGCACTATAGAGAAGGGTGACATTGCCGCGTCTTCCGGCCTTGAGGATGGGTTCCCAGGCGTCGGGTCTGGCATCGAGCTCCCTGCGGTATCGCTGGCGGAACTCTTCCCATCGCTCGACACGATGGCTGAACCACTTTCGAAGTTCCGTGCTTGGCGCAACGTCCTTCAACCACGCGTCCGCGTCCAGCTCGTCCTTCCGCATACCTCGCGGCCAGAGGCGCTCGACTAGAATTCTCCGGCCATCGCCGCGCGCGGGAGCGTCATAGGTTCGCTTGATGCGAATCATGTCTTCTCCTTCCCGGCATCCGCGCGACTGAATCGAGCCTGCTTTTCACAAACGGCCTTCACGACCTGATCGTACGAGTCAACGAACTTACGGGCTCCCTCGTCTTCGAGCTCGAGCGCGATGCGCTCGGCATCGAGATCCAGTGCGGCCATGCGCTGGAAGACTGCGTGAGCTTCGGAGAGTTGATCGTGGATTCGCACCTGCGGTCGGCCGTGATCGAGGTAGGCCGCGAATGTCTGCGGCGGCATGGTGTCCACGCTATCCGGTGCGATGAGAGCCTCGACATAGTAGAGCTCTGGATACGTCGGATCCTTCGTGGAAGTAGAGGCCCAGAGCGGCCGTTGGAGGTGAGCTCCTTGCGCCTTCAGCAGTGCGAACCGTGCGCTCTGGAAGACGGACCCGAATGCCTCGTAGGCGATCCGCGCATTTGCAATGGCCACCTTCCCCCGGAGATCGCGGGCTGTCTGCCTGTCGCGTTCGGAGCGGCCCACATCCACGGCGATGCCATCGAGCTCCTTGTTCACGTAGGTATCCGTGCGACTCACGAAGAAGCTGGCCACAGAACGGATTCGATCAACCCGTTGTCCGTTGCTCACGCGCTGTTCCATCGCCGAAAGATACGCTTCCATGACCTCGCGATAACGCGACACCGAGAAGAGAAGAGTGATATTGACGTTGATGCCCTCAGCGAGGCACTGTCGAATCGCTGGAATCCCCTCCGCCGTCGCCGGAATCTTGACCATGACGTTCGGCCGGTCACAGGCACTCCACAGCCGGCGCGCTTCAGCAATCGAGCGTTGTGTGTCGCGGGCGAACTGGGGTCGAACCTCGATGGAGACGAAACCGTCTCTTCCGCCGGTCGCCTCGAAGACCGGCCGGAACACATCGGCTGCGCCGCGCACATCCTCCACCACGAGGGCCTCGAAGATCTCGTCCGCGTTCGCATCGGTCGCTGTGAGCCGCTGGATCGCCTGGTCGTAGAGCTCCGTCTCGATTACAGCCTTCGCGAAGATGGTCGGGTTTGACGTCATCCCGCGTAAGTCATGATCCTCGATGAGGCGCCTCAGCTCGGGCCCCTGATAGAGATCGCGGCGGATGTAGTCGTACCAGACACTCTGGCCAAGCTCGGTCAGCATTCTCAATGGAGTCATCTACTTCACCACCAGCGTTCCCTTCATCGTCGGGTGGTATGCACAGAGATAGGCAATGTCGCCTTTCGTTCGGATGGTGTATCTCCACGACTCACCCGGCCGGATCATCTTCGAATCGAAGCCACCGGCGGTCGTCGATGTTGCCGTGTGCGCCACGATATCTCTATTGTCCCAGACGATGGTGTCGCCCGAGTTGACGGTCAGCAGCGCCGGACGAAACTCCATCGCCGCCATGACCACCGTGTAGGTCTTCGGCTTCCGGTTCTTCGTTCCGGCTGCGAGTACGCTGAACATGATTAGGCTCACAGCGATGATGAGGGCGGATCGCTTCATCGCGAGTGACTCCCCGCGAGCGTTCCTTGGAGAGCCTTGGCATGCTCCAGATGGGTGATAAAGGCCGGTCGGACCTTCACCAGTAGACTCTTGAGCTCCTCATTGGTGGCACCGGGAATCAGGATCTTGTCCAGTGCCTCTATGACCTCCTGGTGATAGGCGACCTCGTGATCGACGTACGCCTTGTCTCGCGTCGGACCATCGAGTGCGTTCAGCGTCGCGAGGTTCTTCTCGCCACCGGCTTTCAGGCTCTGGCTCGTCGGATTGTCCTCGGGGATGACCCCCAGCTTCGTCACGAGCTCGACCGCCGCGTGGTTCACCGCGTTGTGGTCGGTGACCATCAGCTTCGCGAACGACTTGACCTCCGCATTGCTCGTTCTCGTCGCTATGAAGACACCAGCGTCGACATCGACCTGATTTGCGGTCACGACGATTGCAGCAATCTGGGCGTCTGTAAGTTCGTCCGCACTAAGGCTGACGGTCGGGAACAACGCCAGGGATACGAACAAAGCGGCGAGTATTCTCATCATGAGCTCCTATTCATTAGTGAAACGCGTTTGTGTTAACCGGTGGAGGTGGACTTCCAGTTGAACGCCTGTAAAGAATGGTGGAGTAGCGCCTTCCCGTTTGCGGTCGGGTTTCGAGGGCTTCCCGTGTGGAAACGAAGATGGTGAGCGAGATGCTCGTCGTCGGTTCGGTCACTTATAGGGAACAGCCCGAGTCGTCTCCGGCCCGACATCAGTGTCACGATCGAGATCCCGATTTGCCCCAGATGATCTATTGCTCTTCGAATGCTCATGGGAGCCGTTCCGATTGCTCCGCAGCGGCCGCGATCGTATCGAGCGCCAGCGCCGAATGCGCATAAGCAGCACCGGCGCGCATTTCCGTGGCAACCCAGATCGCTTCCATGATCTCCTCAGGCGTCGTCCCCTGGAGCAACGCGGCTTTCGTGTGGCTGCGAATACAGTACGGACACTGGGTGACATGCGCGACGGCAATCGCGATCAACTGCTTCGTTTTCGCTGGAACCGAGCCATCCGCGAACACGCTCTCGCTGAACGCTCGAAAAGTCTTGGCCTGAGTCGGAGCCAGACGGGTTCGTTCCCGGGTCAGCTCGACTGTAGACTGTGGATAAAGCTCTTGGTGTTGCGACATGGCTCTCCTTCATATCGGCTGACACGTGCTGCGTTTCGCTCATCGCCGTGATGAAGCGCTCGCGGCAGCATCCCGCGCACTAAGCAGCGTCGACGGGTTCTCGCGTGGCGTGTTCGTCCCCGCGCGGGTCGAGTTCGCGCGTCGGCTCTTCGATCGGAAGCAAGTCGGCCGGGATGGTCAAGACCGGGCACGGCGCGTGGCGTGTCAGCTTCGCGGTGGTCGATCCGATGACGGTGACCGTGTCGCGACGTTTGTGCTGCACACCGATGACGATCAGATCGATTTCGTGCGCCAGCGCGTATTCGTTCACCTGCGTGGCGGCCTCGCCGCGGTCGACGAGAAGAGTCGCTCGGACAGTTAGCGGCACGTCGCCGACCCACTGACGAAGCCGTTTGAGCTCCGTCGCGTCGTCGGCCCAGTCATACTCCTGCAGGTACAGGACTGTCAGTTCTGCGTCGAACGCCGAGGCAAGGAACAGCGCGTGATCATAAGCGCGTGATGCAACGGCGCTGTAGTTCACAGGACAGAGAATCCTGCGAAACCGGGCCGACCGCGGCCGGGTTGCGATGGGACGCACGATGAGCACCGGTCGGTCGCTTTGGTGAATCACACTCTCGGCGACCGATCCAAGGAGCGCCCGGCTGAGCCCTTCGCGCCCGTGTGTGCCCATCACGATGATGTCTGCGTTCAGTGCACGGCTGCTGCTCAATATGGCCTCGGCAGGGCTGGCCGTCGCAAGCACGACATCCGTCTCGGAAATCTCTGAGAGATGCTTCTCCCGATACGATTCCAGTGCCGTGCTCGCGCGGTCGCGCTCGTCAGCGAGTGTCCCCACGAGGGCGATCGCCTCTAGCGGCAACGGTTCAAATGTGGCTACCGGCGGCGCGGCGTGAAGCAGCGTGATTCCAGCGCCGAAGCGCTTCGCCAGCAGCTTCGCGTAATCAACGGCGCTCGATGCGCTATCGCTGAAGTCCGTCGGAGCGAGAATGCGGCGAATCCCGTCGTTACCACTCATCGATGTCGCTTCCTGTGAGTTTCGCATGCCCATGCTCTGAGCAATTAGAGTTCCACATCGCTGATTCTCGCGAGGTACTGAGCGCGCTGGAGTTAGGTGCTCGAGCTTCCGCTCGCTCGAGATCGGTATGATCGACGATCGTTCATATTGATAGAATGAGATCGAGATGAAAGCCGACGACCTCCATTTTAATGAAATGCTCAGTTTCGATCCGCAGGGTGGCGTGATCCGTTTCGGTGGGTCGCGCGTCATTCTGCTCGACGCGACCGCCGTTGGTTTGTTTCGGAGAGAACTCATCGAAGGGCTCGGGTGGAATGGCGCTCGGATGGTACTCACGCGTTTTGGGTTTGCCCAGGGCTGGCGTACCGCGGAGAACTTGCGCCACGATTTTCCCTGGGATTCCGAGCGCGACTGGGCGCATGCAGGATCGGCACTTCTCACGCTGATGGGTCATTCCCTCGTTGAACGCGTCGTCGGTGACGGGACGACGGATCGGCCGTTGGTGCAGGCGGTTTGGAAGAACAGTTACGAAGCCGAGCAACATTTGCTGCACGTGGGGCAGGCGCAGATGCCGGTCTGCTGGACACTCACCGGGTTCGCCAGCGGCTATCTGAGCTTCTGTCGGGGCGAGGAGATCTACGCGCGAGAAATAAAGTGTCGAGGCAAGGGCGACGTCGTCTGCCAGATGGTGGCGCAGCCACGAGCGGTGTGGGGGGACGAGATCGAGGAAGAGATCGCGATCTATGGAAAAGAGTCGCTCGATGCAGCACTAACGAACGTTGCTGAGTCGCTGAAGAGCGCTGAGCAGCAGCTCCAACGTCACGTGCGAACGCTCCACACCGCGGCGGGCGACGTTCTCGATCCATCAGGTATCGTGGCGGCGAGCACTTCGATGAAGCGCACTCTCGATCTTGCGCGCCGTTTCGCGCGGGTCGACTCGAGCGTATTGGTGACCGGCGAGAGCGGTGTGGGCAAGGAACGTGTCGCGCGGCTCATCCACGAGGAGTCTGAACGGGCTTCGGGACCGTTCGTCGCTGTCAACTGCGCGGCAGTGACGGAGAGCCTCCTCGAGAGCGAGCTGTTCGGACACGCCCGAGGATCGTTCACCGGCGCATCGCAGGATCGTCCTGGCTTTTTCGAAGCGGCACATCGCGGATCGATCTTTCTGGACGAGATCGGGGAGATTCCTGCATCCATGCAGGTGAAGTTGCTGCGCGTTCTTCAGGAGCAGGAGATCCGACGCGTCGGAGAGAACCGCAGCCGAAAGGTGGACGTACGTGTCATTGCTGCGACGAATCGTGATCTCGCGCAGGACGTTGCGACAGCGCGATTTCGCGACGATCTCTACTATCGACTGCGCGTCGTGGAGCTGAAGATCCCGCCGCTCCGGGACCGCCGACAGGACATTCTGCCGATCGCGCGGCGCTCGCTCGCACAGCTTTCGCGAAAACTCGGCCGGCCCATGAGCGGGTTCACTCCGGCCGCCGCTGATCAATTGCTACGGTACTCGTGGCCAGGCAACGTGCGCGAGCTGCAGAACGCGATCGAGCACGCCGTCGTGCTCACTGATGGGACCCGCATCGATGCCGGCGACCTGCCGGAGGATGTGCGCCTGTCAGTTCCGCGGCCGTCGTCCGCGGATCTGACCATGCCTCTCGCGGAAGTGGAGCGTCATTACATTCTCGCAGTGCTCGAGGCGAATGACGGGAATCGTACGAAGACGGCGGAACTGCTCGGGATCGGTGCGGCGACGCTGTACAGAAAGCTCCGCTCGTTCGCTCGATAGCCCCGTCAGCGTGCGCTCATCGCGCTCCGTCTCGCTCGTTCAAATTGATTGGCGTCCGATCACTCTGACGCTTCGAGTTGCTTCGCTCCGCGATCATGGCGTTGATAACAAAGGACTTGTCGTTATCGATCACATGGACCACGCGTTGCTGTATTGAGGTTTGACGCGAGGCGTCTGCATGATGCGCCGGGAGGCCGGAGGCGGACCACTCGCGAATTACGAAAACGAAGGATGATTCCTCATGAGCAATGCCTTAGCGACGAAGAGCGACCTGGTCATCAGCAGCTTCGATAAGTGGCGCTTGATGCGTCTGCTGAACCGCGCTGAGACCTCTTCGGGAGGCCGCGCGGAGCTCGAAGATCTCACGTACGAGATCGAGCGCGGCGCAGTAGTTCCGCCGTGGGACATCCCACCGGACGTCGTCACGATGAACTCGTCCGTTCGCGTGACGAATCTGGAGGCCGGGACGACCCACAGCTATACGATCGTCTTTCCAGCGGACGCTGACTATGAAAAGTCGAAGATCTCCATCCTCGCGCCGCTGGGGACTGCCCTGTTGGGATATCGCGTAGGCGACGTCGTCAACTGGCACATGCCCGGCGGCACTCGCCGGCTGCGGATCGACGCGATCAATTACCAGCCGGAAGCGGCCGGCGATTTTCACCTCTGACACCTTGACGCTTTCGGACTTTTTGGAGGGCCACATGGGATTCGTGTTTCTGCTCGTTCGCATCGCTCTGGGTGGGTTCTTTGTCTGGCGTGGCGTGGGGTATCTCGACCCGGCACTTCGGCAGGCAGCAATCGCGAGGGTTCGCACCAATGGCTCGTGGGGCTCGGATCTCACGTTCGTGATCATGGGTTTCATGATGCTCACTGGCGGGATGTGCATCGTCATGGGGGCCGCTCCGGGCGCAGGTGTGGCGGCCACGGTGACGGCGCTCGGGGTCGACTCGTTGTGGCGCTTTCAAGGCGTCGCGACGAATCGGACGACCGCGATCGCACTCGTGCGAACCGCGGGATTGGCCGCTACGGCACTCTTGATGCTGCTCATGCCACGCCCGTGGCCGTTTTCCTTCGTCGGCTGAGGAGAGACCCATGAGTCCAGGACACACATGCACGACCGCGAAGAAGAGTGGATCGACTCGCTCGTCGGTCACACCGCCGAGATGAGCTTCGACCTCGTCGCGTATGCTGCAAAGGAGCAGACCATGATTCCAGCAGTCCTCACCGTAACCATGAATCCAGCGGTCGACGTTCACACCGGTGTCGACCAGGTCGTGCCGAACCGGAAACTGCGTTGCGGCGAGCCGGTGCGCGAGCCGGGCGGTGGAGGCGTCAATGTCGCGCGGGCGTTGCGGCGCCTGGGTGGAGATGCGGTGGCGATCATGCCGGCCGGTGGAATCACGGGGACGCGCCTGAACGATCTCTTGAGTTCTGAGGGTGTCACCACGCGGATTGTTCCGATTTCCGGAGAGACCCCGGAGACGTTCACGGTGATCGAGAATTCGAGCGACAATCAGTTTCGATTCGTGACGGAAGGTCCCCTCCTTCGCGACGAGGAGTGGACGGCTGTGCTCGAGCAAGTTCGCGCATTCCGCCCGGTACCGAGATTCATCGTTGCCAGCGGCACATTGCCCCGTGGAGTGCCAGAGGACTTCTTCGGCCGGCTATCTGCGCTCGCCGCAGAAGCGGGATCGAATCTCATCGTTGATACATCGGGATTGCCGCTGCAGCACGCCGCCGGAGCCGGTACCTTTCTCATCAAACCGAACCTCGCTGAATTCCGCGGGCCGGCAGGAGGTCTTGCCATGAGCGATTTCTTTCTGGAGGGCGCGGCGGGAGCACTCGTGGCATCGGGTAAGGCAAAGACGGTCGTCGTTTCGATGGGCGCAGGTGGTGCGGTTTACGCGTCCGAAAGGGGAACTCGACGCGTCATGGCTCCGACAGTGAAGGTCAAGAGCCGCATAGGAGCAGGCGACAGTATGGTGGCGGGGATTGTCATGGGCCTGATCCGAGACTTCTCGTTCGATGACGCCGTTCTGTACGGGATCGCCGCGGGAAGTGCGGCGGTCATGAATCCAGGAGCTGAGCTGTGCGCGATGGAGGATGTGGAGAGGCTTTACGACGAGATGCAGAATCGAAAAGCAGCCTGACCGGTGCTCCTCCGCATGCAGTCCCTGATGATCTTCGGAGTGGCAGCGCTCGCGGCCGTCAGCGCAGGCGCTGCCTCTCTTCACGCGATACTCTACAAGCGCGACGTGCGTGCCGCGATCGGCTGGGCGGGCTTCATCTGGATCGCACCATTCGTCGGACCCGTTCTCTACCTCCTCTTCGGTGTGAATCGGATTCGCCGACGCGGGGCAGTCCTGCGAGGACGGACGAAGTGGCCGCGCGTTTCGTCGGAATCGCAATGGCTGTCCGATCGGCATTTCGACAAGCTGGTCCGGTTCGGTGATGCCGTCAGCCGCTACCCCCTCCGTGCTGGCAACCGAATCGTCTCGTTCGAAGGGGGGGAGCGCGTCTATCCGGTGATGCTCGAATCCATCGAGCACGCCCGACTCTCTGTTGCGCTTTCGACGTACATCCTCATGGACGACGGTGTCGGAAGGCAATTCACCGATTCCCTCGTTCGGGCGGAACGGCGCGGAGTTGAGATTCGAGTTCTGCTTGACGCCGTCGGCTCGCGCGCTGGCGGGCGTCGCATCCTGCGTGAGCTGAATCGCGGGCGCATTCGTGGTGGGATGTTCCTGCCGGCATTTGGCGCGCGCGGATTTCTGAATACGAACCTGCGGAACCATCGCAAGCTGATGATCGTGGACGGGGAGACGGCGTTTACGGGCGGGATGAACATCTCCGATGAGTACATGCTCGGCGCCGAGGATCGGCTGGCAATGAATGACACGCATTTCCTGGTGGAAGGACCCGTCGTCGCGGATCTGCAACAGACTTTTGCCGAGGACTGGGCGTTCGCTTCGTCCGAGCAACTTGCGGGGCCGGGCTGGTTCCCTCACCTTGCACAGCGTGGCGACGCGGACGCGCGCGTCTTCGCCGACGGCCCGGACGAGGACTTCGAGCGCATTCGCTGGATCATTCTGGGCGCGGTGGCGTCTGCGCGCAGCACGATCCGAATCGTCACTCCTTACTTCCTGCCGGATGGCGCCCTCATCACCGCACTCAACGTGGCGGCACTGCGTGGAGTCGAGGTGGAGATTCTCATTCCGGAACGCCTCGATCACGCAGTCGTGAAGTGGGCGTCGAATGCAATGCTCTGGCAGGTGCTGGAGAGAGGGTGTCGAGTGTGGTTCACGCCACCGCCCTTCGACCATAGCAAGTTGCTGACCGTTGATCGGACCTGGACGCTGTTCGGCTCTTCAAACTGGGATCCTCGCAGCTTCCGATTGAACTTCGAGTTGAATGTTGAGATGTTCAATCTGCCGATCGTTGCAGAAATCGACCGGATGATCGATCGGAAGCGCGAGAGTGCTCGGGAAATCACGCTTGCGATGGTCGACGCGCGAAGCTTCCCGATCCGCGTTCGCGACGGTCTGGCCCGGCTGCTGACGCCCTATCTTTGATGACCCGGTTGCGCCGTGCGGCCACTCCTGCAGCGTCGAGTGAGAATCTGACCGAAGAGTGAGCCTAACGGAACCCCCGCAACCATGTGGTATCGCTCGCGAGCGACTTCCTCCTTGAACCGCTATCTCACCCTCGAGCGCGTGGAGACGCTGATGGGGTTACCGTCCGCGCTCCGCCCACGATGAGCCGGGATGAGCGCTGCCGGCTGAAGTAGGCCCACGCCCACTCGAATAGCACCACGAAGCGGTTGCGGAAGCCGATCAGCCACAGGATGTGGATGAAGCACCATACCAACCAGGCCGGGAAACCGGAAAGCCGCAGTCCACGGATGTCGGCGACCGCCATTGCCCGGCCGATCGTCGCCATGGTTCCGCGGTCGCGATAGCGAAACGGCGCGAGGGATCGCCCGCGCAAGGCGCGGAGGATGTTGTGCGCCGCGTGGCGGCCCTGCTGCAGCGCGACCGGCGCCAATCCAGGGAGCGGCTTGCCGTCGGGGCCAGCGCACGCTGCCAGGTCGCCCACCACGAAAACTTCGGGATGTCCCGGAACGGTGAGATCGAGGTTGACGATCACCCGGCCGACGCGATCGAGCGGGACGCCGAGGGAGCGGGCGAGCGGCGATGGCTGGACGCCGGCGGACCAGAGGACCGTTGCCGCGCTCACGCGCTCCTCGCCGATCGTCACGACGTCCGGCGAAATGCCCGTGACGGACGCCCCGGTCCGCACCTCCACGCAAAGCCGCTGCAGCGAGCGATCTGCCTTTGCCGAGATGCTCGCCGGGAACGTGGGCAGGATTCGAGGGCCCGCCTCCACCAGGATCGTGCGCGTCTCGCGCGGATCGATGTGCCGGAAGTCCTTCGCCATCACCTTGCAGGCGATCTCGGCAATCGCACCCGCCAGCTCGACTCCGGTCGGGCCACCCCCCACCAGGATGAAGGTGAGGAGCGCGCGACGCCGCTCCGGGTCAATCTCTCGCTCGGCCCGCTCGAAGGCGAGGAGGACGCGCCGTCGGATCGCCAGCGCGTCCTCCAACGTCTTGAGGCCAGGGGCGAACTCCTCCCACTCCGGATGCGCGAAGTACGAGTGGCGCGCGCCAGGGGCGAGTATCAGGTAGTCGTAGGCGAGCCACCCGTCCTGCAGAATCACTTTCCGGCCGTCCACGTCCACCGCGGTCACCTCGGCCAGAATCACGGCTGTGTTCCGCTGGCCGCTCAGCACCGCGCGGATCGGATAGGCCACGTCGCTCGGTGCCAGGCTCGCTGTTGCGACCTGGTAGAGCAGAGGCTGGAATACGTGGTGGTTGGTGCGGTCCACCACCGTGATCTCCACGGGCGTGCTCTTCAGTGCTTCGGCGGCGTAGAGTCCTCCGAACCCGCCGCCCACGATCACAACGCGGGGCGAGGACCTCTCACCTGGCCTCGCGGCCACCCCTTCTTCGCGATTCTCCGGCAAGCGTGATCCTCCCGGGTTCCTACCGGCTGAGCTCCGGCTTGTAACTGCCCGGTACCGTCCGGAATGCAATCGCCAGGCGGTTCCAGCCGTTGATCGCAACGACCGCCAGCGTGAGGTCTACCAGCTCCTTCTCACCAAATTGCCGCCGCGCCAGTTCGTACACCTCGTCGGGCACCTGGGTCTCGCCGACCAGTGTCACAGCCTCGGTCCAGGCCAGCGCCGCCCGCTCGCGGTCGCTGAAGAACGGCGCCTCGTGCCACGCCGCGACCGCGTAGAGGCGCTGCTCCTTCTCGCCCGCGGCGCGCGCGTCCTTGGTATGCATGTCGAGACAATAGGCACACCCGTTGATCTGGCTCGCCCGTACCTTCACGAGCTCGAGCAGCCCCGGCTCGAGTCCCGTGCCGTGGACGTAGCTCTCGAGCCCGAGCATCGCCGCGAGACCGTCGGGTGCAACCTTGGCATATTGGATTCTGGTTTTCATATCCATCATTGACCGGCTTGCTCGCTCAGGACGGTTGACGGTGGGTAGATCGGTGTGTTCATGCATTTCTCCTTTGCGTGGTGCTCGTGGTTTGCGATCCCTCCGTCCAGCGACCGGGTGGTCGCCGAGCGGAGAGAGATTGGTCGAGGCTCTCAATGGCCGTGAGGGTGGCCCTGCGACGATATCTCGCGCTCGAACTCCTCGGGCGTCATCAACTCGTCGAGAACCGGGAGGAGCACCTCCTCCTCGTCCTCGAAGTGCGCGAGGATCAGGCCGAGTAGCTGGTCGGCCCGATGGACGAAGAGCGTGGCGTCGGGAGTTCCCTTCTCCGACTCCAGGGCGAGCTCGTCGATCCAACGCCCGACGATTCGGTGCTCGTGGCGCATCGCGGCGGTGAAGGCGTACTTCCCACCACCGGCCTTCTTGTCGATGACGGGATAGAGCACCTTCTCCTCCCACTCGGCGTGGAGAAGAATGTGCTCCTTCAGCGCCTCGACCAACCCGGTCATGTTCTGCTTCCGGACTTCGGGCGCCGCGCCGGGGATCGACTCGATCATCTGGCTCATGTGGCGCAGGTGCTCCTTGATGGCGAGGTGCTCTTCCCGAAACGGTTCGGTCGTTTGACGGGGTGTCGTGGCTGCGGTCATCTCCGTTCCTTCCTTTCGATCCTCAGTGCTTGTGCTCGGCCGCTGGCGCTCCCGCGCCGTGGGAGGCCGACGTGGCCGACGTGGTGGCGTCCAGGTCCAGGCGCTCAACATAGTGGGTGAGCTCCACGTACGCCTCGACGAATTCGCGGCCGGCGGCAACGCTCGCATCGGCCTGTTTCTTCGCGGCCGCTGCCCGCGTGAATCGTTCACGAATCCCCTCTTCGACGTTGTGCGCGATCGCCTTCACCAGCTTGTCGGCGTTGCCGCTGTCGAGAGACTCGTCGGCCAGGGCGATGGCCGGCTCGATTGGCGTCCCGGCAGGCTCTATGCCGGTGTACGGCGCACCCTCCCCGGCCCGGTGGATCCTCACCAGATTTTCGAAGAAATACTGGTCGGCCAGCGCCTGTGCCTCGGGGCCCTTTCCGCGGACTGCGAGCGACCGTGCAAAAGCCGCCCTGATCTCGGGTTCCGCCTCAGGCTTCACCCATCTGAGGACGGGCGTGATGTCCCCCGCTGCAAGCGCGGCCTTCGCGGCGGCGACGACTGGACCCTCGGCCGTGTCGCAGTGGGCCAGAACCGGACGAGCCGACAGGATGGCTCCCAGGATGGAGATGACGACGAATGACGTTCTTTGGATGCCCATTTCAAGGATCTCCTTTGCTTCTCTCTTACGTGGCGGACGGATCGTCCGTTTTCGCAGCGCACAACACCGCGGGTTCATTGTCTGTTACTCCGGATGGTTCTGGGCACGCAGCCTGGCGATCGCCTGCTCGAACTCGCCCTCCGCGCGAAGACCCTCGATGTCGCGGTGAATCACGGCCACGGCCAGCTTCCTCCCGGCCTTTCGATAGGTGATCGTGCAGTCTCTCGCGTCGAGCTTCCCGTCGATTTCGGCTTTATCCCATTGCTCGGCGTGACCGACATAAGCGAGACCGAAATCGTACTGCTCGGTCCAGAAGAACGGGACCGCCTCGAAGCGTTCCCGTCGACGCAGGATGTTACGCGCCGCGGTCTGTCCCTGGCTCTGCGCAACAACCCAGTGTTCGACGCGGATGTTCTCGCCTGTCAGTGGGTCTGGCCAGCGCGCGATGTCGCCGGCTGCGAAGATGCCTTTGATACTCGTCTCGAGATACTCGTCCACGGTGACGCCGCGGTCCGTGGCGAGCCCTGCCTGCTCCGCCAGCGATATCGCCGGCCGTACGCCCACGCCGACGACCACGAGATCGGCCTGGAGGCGCTCGCCGCTCTTCAACGTGACGTCGCGCGCGTCGATCGATGCGGCAGTCGTCCCGAGATAGAACGTCACTCCGTGTTCTTCATGGAGCTTGCGGATGAACCCCCCGACTTCCGGACCCAGTAATTTCTCCATTGGACATGTCTCCCGCCCGACCACATGCACTTCGAGATCCCGCGCTCGAAGAGATGCTGCCACCTCCAGTCCGATGAAGCTGGCGCCGATCACCACGACCTGGCGCGAAGACAGGGCCTTGGCCAGAAGAGCGCCGCCGTCCGCCTGCGTCCGCAGGTAATGTACGTGCGCCGGGTCCGCGCCGGGCACCTCGAGTGGCACCGGGTCGGCGCCGGTGGCGAGCAGAAGCGCATCGTAGGGATAGCGGTTGCCGTCAGTGAGCTTCACGTGCCGGGCCGACGTGTCGATCGAGGCGGCCCGGGCGCCTAACTTCAGGTCGATATCGTGTTGCGTGTAGAAGTCGGAGGATCGGAGGGGATTCGACTCCGCACTTGCCACGCCTGCCAGATAGCCCTTCGAGAGATTGGGCCGGTCACAGGGCAGCGACTCATCGGCACTCAGCATCGTGATGAGACCGTTGTAGCCCTCCCGACGGAGCGTTTCCGCAGCGGCGTTGCCCCCGGTACCACCACCCAGAATGACGACCGTTCCGGGGATGCTGTCGTCCACCGGCGTCGCCTGTTTCCGTCCAGTCTCGATCTTTTCTCGAACGTACACGTTGCCTTCCAACTGCTCGATGCGCCAGCAGGAAACCGGGTTCAAGGCCGGTGCACGAAGGGCCTCCCCAGTACGTAGGCTGAAGCAGGCGTGATGCCACGGACACCGGACCGTATCGGCAACGAGCAGCCCCTCACTGAGTGGAGCTCCGTAGTGTGTGCAGACGTTGCCGATTGCGAACAGTTCGTTGCCGCGACGGGCGAGCAGCGCCGCTTCGCCGTGCACATGTCCGAGCAGCATTGCGCCGTCAGCGACTGTCGAGAGTGTGACGCCTTTGGCGAGATCGAGTCCGAAAAGGTTGGTCTCTGTTTCGCTCATTTGGACATCCACCGAGGGGATTCGGCGAATCATCGTTAGGTAAACCGGAACGTCTCAGGTTGCCTGCCCGGCGTGAAATTCGCGATCGTGCTCCACTACCAGTTCGGACTGAGGCTACGAAGCGATCACTGTCCACTATCGAGTGGGCTCGAAGGGCGCCGCTGTCAGTGCCTGTTGCTGGTAGTTCTTTCAACGCCGCCGTTCCAGGACGGCGGGTCGCTGGCGGGAAACGACTCTGCGATGTACTCGTCAATGCGGGCATCGTCATCCAACGGACCCACGGGCGAGGCGAAATGATCGATTCTGCCACCCCGCTCTTGCTGCCAGCCCGTTGCGGGCGTTTCTGTTTCCAGCATGTCCGTGGCTCTCGTCCTGAATGATATCATTTCAACATCTGTCGCAGGACGCGACGAGGATTCGCTTCACGTCGATCGTCCAGGCGCGAGGTGAGCCCCCGCCGCTGTTGTCGCGATCAACCGGCGCGGAACCGGTGCCCCGTCTGGCGACAGAATCGGTCGGCGTTTCGTGCTCGCGCCTCCACGATGGAGGGATCGAATGGCGGAGGCAATTTACGCTCAACTGCTCCATCGTCACGAAGCACTGCTCCTCTCCGGCGAACTGGATTAACACGAAGGATTCGCCAGGGATGAGCCGGTCCTCGGGCGGGCGTGTTGCGGGAGAACATGAAGACGAAGAGGTCCGCGCTCGGCCGACGACACACTCGTATCGGTGACTGTGAAATGGAACCTGGCGGCGCAGCGCGCGAGACTCCCGTCGGTTCATGGACGTGCGCGTGCGTGGCGAGCCACTACCTCGCCACGTCGGACGCACGGCCGATCTCGCCGCGTGCTTCCAGACGCGCGAGCAGCAGACAGAAGTACAGCATGCCGCGCTGCGATCCCAGTGACTCGACGACGGATCCGGCGTCCACGCGCTCGCCCGCGACGAGTGCGAGGTTCGCCGCCACGCCGCTGTCGTTGCCGGGAAACAGATCCAGCCGACCGAGTCCGCGCAGCAGAATCACCGCGGCCGTCCATGGCCCGATGCCCTTGATGCTGCGGAGCAGGAGTGCGGAGTCCGCGCTCGGTCGCTCCTCCAGCATCGACTCGCTGATCGCACCAGTGGCGATCGCCTCGCCGACGCGTCGAAGCGTGGCGAGTTTTCCTGCGCTCAGACCCGCGGCACGGATCACGGTGTCGTCAGCGCCGAGGAATTCCTCCGCGCTCGGAAATACCGCGAGGGGCACGCGGTCGTACTCGACTTTCCTGCCGAGCGCGAGAACGAGGCGGCACATGATCGCGCTCGCCGCCTGCAGGCTGACTTGCTGAAACAAGATCGTGTTGGCACACGCTTCGAACAGCGCGGGATACCGCGGCGGCTTGAGGCCGCGCATGCGGAGCGCGAGCGGAGCCAGCCAGGAGATCGCCCGCGCGTGCCGATGAAAACCCGAGAGATCGCGCTCGGTGCCGAGCATCCGGCGTACGCTCATGAGCGCCCCCTCGGTGTCGCCTGCACCGCCGCTCACGGAGACCGCCAGCGCATCGGCGCGCGGCTGCGTCACGCTCACGATGACCGGATCGGCGAAACCACCGAGCGCGCGCAGGTAGCGGCCGTCTGAGGTGTAGACGTCCACCCGGTTCGTTGCCGTACGGCGCAACGCGCTTACCGTAAGGTCGAGCCGGTACGGCGTGACGACCTGAATTTCGTGCGTCGTGCCGCGCGGCGCGTTAGGTGGTCGAGGAACCGATGACATGCGACCTTCGGTGTTGGCGGCGCGCTCGGCGGCTGTTAAGGTGCGGAATGGCAGTACCGTGGTCGGCCGATGCACAATACTACCTCAAGCGATCACGGATCATGCACGCGAGGAAATCAATGGCGGCGAAGCGGTTCAAGCGCGGGGATCACGTCTCGTGGAATTCCGAAGCCGGTCGTGTGCGCGGTAGAATCACGCGCGTCGTCACCTCGCCGACGAAGTTCAAGAGCTATACGGTCCACGCGAGCAGAGACGAGCCGCAGTACGAGATCAAGAGCGACACGACAGACCACATCGCGATGCACAAGGGATCGGCGCTCACGAAGCTACGAAAATGAATCGCGAGGCGGGCGAGACCCTCTTCACGATCGGCCACTCCACTCGGACGCTGGCCGAATTAGTGGCGCTCCTGCGGCAGGTTGACGTCACGCTGCTCGTGGACGTGCGCTCGATCCCGCGCTCGCGAACGACGCCGCAGTTCAACGAGGACACGCTGCCGAACGCTCTCGCCAACGATGGCATCGGTTACCGGCATCTGCACGCGCTCGGCGGCCGACGTCATCATCGCAAAGGCGCTCCCCCCTCGCTCAATAGGTACTGGCGCGTCGCCGCGTTCCGGAACTACGCCGACTACGCGGAGACCAACGAGTTCTGCGCCGGCCTGGACGCGCTGCGCGCGCTCGCGCTCGATGATCAGTGCGCGATCATGTGCGCCGAAGCGGTGTGGTGGCGCTGTCATCGCAGGATCATCACCGATTACCTGTTGGCCGGCGGGACACGCGTGGAACACATTATGGGAGCTGGTCAAATCGTCCCAGCGACGCTCACGCCCGGTTCGCGCGTCATGGCCGACGGGACGCTGCGCTATCCCGCGCCGGAGGACGCCGAGGCGACCGCGAGTAGCGATTGAGCAATTTCTCAAGCACCGCGGCGTCGACGATTCCTTACGCTGTCAGGCACGAAGCACGGGTCGGGGAAACCCATTCCTGGGAACGGATGGGCGGGAGACTCACGTCTCGGCCGGCTCGTGCCAGGCGATGGTCAGCAGGAAGGAGCTGTCTACCAGGGCGTCGACACTGTGTGGCAGATCGCAGTAGAGCATCACCACGTGATCCGCCGGAATGTCGATGTGCTCCTTGCCGATGTTAAGCCGGACGCGCCCAGTCAACGTGTGCACGGAGATGCTCCCTTCCGTCTTGTGCTCCTCCATCGTCGTCCCCGCTTTCATCGTGACGAGGACGGCGCGAAAATCGGGGTATTTTGCCAGCGTGCGCGAGCTGCGGCCGTGCTCCCAAGCCGGATCGCTCTGAAGCCTCTCGACAGCATGGCCGAGACAGACCTTGACGACCGGTGCAGCAATGCCGGGAACCCGCTCGAGTTTCTGCTTGCTCGCACCTCGATTGGTGGTAGTCATGACGGGCGAGTGTACCGTAGACCTTGACACGGTGGAGGTCAGCGGTTCGAGTCAGCGGTTCGAGTCCGCTAGAGCCAGAGCAAGGACCTGGACAACCTCGAGGCCATCCGTCCCAACTCCGCGGCGGCCTACGCGCCCGTCAGTCAGCGACTGCTGCCGCCGGACGAGTCCTGGCGGCGAGGGCTGGGAGAGCTTCCCTGGCCGACGGAAAACCTGCCCAGGATCCTGGGTGACGGCAGCGCGACATTGCGGGGGCTCATCCGCGAATATCTTTTCGTCTCGCTCTTTCGGGTGTGCGCCGAATCCCTCGCGGGCGAGAACGCGAGCCGCCACCTCATTCAGCTCCGCGGTGACCGCGATTACTCTCGGCCCGAAGTGCACCCCGCGGACCTGGCCTGCGTCGCTGAGCTTTTTCGCGTGTCGTCCCTGCACGACCTGGTCGCATCGCCGGCAACGGCTCCGATGAATCCGGAATCGAAAAGCCCAGGGGCCAACGGCTCTCCGGTCCGCTCCGCAGGCGATGGCCGCGCGAAGGCGCGCCGAACAATCTAACGCCGGGCTCGGCCCGGGGAACACGAGCATGAGAGTGGTGTCGCCGCTAAGGCAGCCACCCCAAAGTTCGTGTGATCGCGATCTGCGAAATTGATGCGTCATCTGTCGTGCGCGCCTCACATTCGCCCGTGCTCGCGCGCAGCGCGGCCCGTGGCTGCGCGGGCCGATACTCCGAGCAATGGAGGCTCCCGCATGAGAAGTTCGGGACGGCGAGAAACATACGCGATGCTCGTCGCCGCATTCCTCGTCATCGGCGTGCTCACGGCCCATGGTGATGATGCCGCGCAGCTTTACTCGGAAACCTGTTCCGCGTGTCACACCGTCGGACAGGGCGACGGCGCCGGTCCCGATCTGCTCGCTTCGACGCGGTGGCCGGAGCAGGAGCTTCGCGACGCCGTCGAGCGGATGAAAGCCAATGTCGGGGAGCTGACGGATGCGCAAATCGACAGCCTGGTGGCGTTACTGAAGGCGCCTGACCTAACGGATATTGAAAGCACGCTCCTTCCTGTAACTTTGGAATCGCCAAAAACCAAAGAAGCCAGGAAAGGAGCGGCTGCCATGAAACACCAGGCAATTCAGTATCTCGCGTTCGACGTACATCAGGCAACGAGCGTAGCGAGCCTTCGCGACGAGTCGGGATCAGTGGTGATGCGTGCGACGGTACCGACGGAAGCGAAGGCGCTCGTGAGGCTGGTCAAGAGTGCCGGCCCACGGGTGCAGGTGGCGTTCGAGGAAGGTACGCAGGCGCAGTGGCTTCACGATCTGCTGCTGCCGCATGCGGAGCGGGTGATCGTTTGCACGAAACGTGGCGCGAGCCCGGTGGTGAACAAGAACGACGAACTCGACGCAGATCAACTCTCGGCTGATCTTTACGCGGGGCGGCTCCGGGAGGTGTACCACCGAGGAGCTAGCGTGCAGACGCTCAAGGAGTTGGTGCAGAACTACGTGGCGCTGGTGAGTGATGCGACGCGGGTGATGCAGCGGCTCAAAGCGCTATACCGCGGGCGCGCGATCGCGGTGAAGGGATCGGCTGTGTATCGGAAGGGCGAGCGTAAGAGGTGGCTGGACAAACTCAAGGGTGGCGCACGGGTGCGTGCCGCGAGCCTGTTCCGGCAGCTCGATCTGCTGATGGAACTTCGTGCTCCCGCCAAGAGCGCGATGATCAGCGAGGCGAGGCGCCAGCCGGGATGGAAGGTGTTGCGATCGATCCCGTACCTGGGTGACGTACGCGTCGCGGAACTCCTGGCGATCCTGATCACGCCGCATCGATTCCGGACAAAGCGGAACCTTTGGCCATACGCGGGACTCGCGGTCGTGACGCGGTCGAGCTCAGACCAGGAGTTCGTCGATGGGAAGTTGCGCAAGAAGAAGCGCGCACCGATCACGCGGGGGCTCAACCGGAATCACAACCCGCTGCTTAAAGCGGTGCTCAAAGGGGCCGCCAACGCGGCGACCGTGAGGCCGGGGCCACTGCGAGATTGGTACGACGCATCGCGCAAGCGGGGCGTCCGTGACGAGCTGGCAAAGGTCTCTCTGGCGCGAAAGATCGCGTCGATCGTGCTTCGACTCTGGAAGAAAGGAGAGCTCTGGAATCCCGATAAGCTGATGGTCCAGGCGACATGACGCTCCCGGAGGACTCGACGCGCTAGCGACGGAGGGTGTCGCATCGCGGAGCACGAGCGATCCGGGACGAAGGTTCGAGGGCGAGTCTCAGGCGCTTAGTTTTGCCCGGTAGCAACAGTCAGTACCGAGGCACTCACCTAACCATAGTCCCCCTCGGATGACCAGAAGAAGCGTCAGGCGGAGGCGGCTCGCCGCCTCCAGTCTCAGATAGAACCATGGTCGACACCATCGAGTGATCGCCGGTCACACGCTTGAAATCGTCAGTACGGATCGAACGAGCAACGAACGATGCGACAGCGGCGTACGACTGTTCCGCCCACCCTGGCAGCCTCGCGAGCGTCGGCTTCGACACGGAAGAAGCTGATCGCAAGGGAGAAGAAAACCGAAAAGCGATCAGATAAGAAGGGGACTGCCCTTGACAATCGCTTTCATAGAACACGGAAGAAGCTGATCGCAAGGGAGAAGAAAACCGAAAAGCGATCAGATAAGAAGGGGACTGCCCTTGACAATCGCTTTCATAGAACTCAGCGTCTGGCCTTGCTCGAACAGCCGGCCGCGGAGGCGGCGGCGCCTATGCCGCTCGGCTCGGAAGCGAACGGCCGTCTCCTCTTCTTCGGCGAGCAGCCGCTCGTCAACGGCGGCTCTCCCTGCTTCGCATGTCACGCCGCGGGTGCGCGCGGCGGCAATCTGGCCGCAGATCTCACATCCGTGCAAGCTCGCCTCGGCCCTGGGACGCTCGTCGCGGCCACCGTGAAGCCGCCTTTTCCGATGATGAAGGCGGCCTACGCGAAACACCCCGTGGCGGAGGAGGAAGCGCTGGATCTGGCCGCCTTCCTTACGTCTTTCGCAAAGGGCAAGCAGCAGCCGGCGCAGCCTTTGCCAGCGCGATCGCTGCCGTTGAACCTCGGCGCTCTCGCGTTCGCCGCCGTAATCTTCGCAGCGGTGACGCTGCTCTTCCGCTCTCGCCGCGCCGGCGTGCGCTCGCGTCTCGTCCGCAACTCCGAAAGGGGAACGCCGTGACCTGGATTCAGGATCTCTTCAGCCCCAGCACCCGTTCGTGGGAAGACCTCTATCGGAACCGATCCGCTCACGACAAGGTTGTTCGCTCGACGCACGGCGTGAACTGCACCGGCGGCTGCAGCTGGAACATCCACGTGAAACAGGGACTGGTGATGTGGGAGTCGCAGGCCCTCGACTACCCGCGTTTCGATCCGGCCATTCCCTCGTACGAGCCGCGCGGATGCCAGCGTGGCATCTCGTATTCCTGGTACCTCTACAGCCCGCTCCGCGTGAAATACCCGTACGTCCGCGGGACGCTGCTCGATCTCTGGCAGGAGTCGCTGGCCACCCACGGCGATCCGCTCGCGGCGTGGGAGTCGCTGATCACTGATGCCGGCGCGCGTGAGCGATGGCAGAAGGCGCGTGGCAAGGGAGGCTTCCGCCGCGCGTCGTGGAACGACGTGCTGCCGATGCTGGCGGCGGCAAATCTCTACACCGCGCGCACGCACGGGCCCGATCGCGTGGTCGGCTTCTCGCCGATCCCGGCCATGTCGATGATCAGCTACGCCGGCGGCGCGCGCTACATGCAACTCCTCGGCGGCGTTTCTCTGTCGTTCTACGACTGGTACTGCGATCTGCCGCCCGCCTCGCCCGAGGTGTGGGGCGAACAGACCGACGTCGCCGAGAGCGCCGACTGGTACCACTCGAAGTTCATCGCGGTGGCGGGGTCGAACGTCCTCACCACGCGTACACCCGACGCGCACTTCCTCGTCGAGGCACGGCACGCCGGAACGAAGGTGGTCGTCTTTTCCCCCGACTTCAACCAGACCGCGAAGATCGCGGACGAGTGGGTGCCACTGCATCAGGGACAGGACGGGGCGTTCTGGATGGCGGTCGGCCACGTGCTGCTCAAGGAGTTTCATCTCCAGCGGCGAGTCGGCTATTTCGACGACTACCTTCGCCGCTACAGCGACGGCCCCTTCCTCATGGAATTGATCGAAGAGGCGGACGGCGCGTATCGCCCGGGCTCGATGCTCCGCAGCTCCGCCGTCGAAGAGACCAGCGGGGAGGAGCTCGGCGAGTGGAAGCTGCTCGTCTTCGACGAGGAGCTGAAGCTGCGCATGCCGCAGGGAACAGTTGGCCACCGCTGGCAGAAGCGGAAAGGGCAGTGGAACCTCGAGTCGCGCGACGCGCGCACGGGCGAGGACTACACGCCGCGGCTCACGCTGCGCGATGCCAGCGAGACGGTCGTGCCGCTGAAGATCGACGACTTCTCCGAGCCCGGGCCGCCGAAGACACGGTTGCACAACATACCGGCGCGCCGCGTCGGATCGCACCTCGTGGCCACTGCGTTCGACATCCTCCTCGCGCAGTACGGCGCCGAAGCGGACTCGAGCGATCCCACCGAGCCGTTCACGCCGGCGTGGCAGGAGCAGTTCACTGGTGTCCCCGCGGACGAGGTGGTCCGATTCGCACGCGAGTGGGGGAAGAGCGCGGAAGAAAGCAGCGGGCGCTGCATGATCATCATCGGCGCCGGCGTCAATCACTGGTACCACAACAATCTCATCTACCGCGCCTGCATCACCGCGCTCATGGTCACCGGCTGCATCGGTCGGAGCGGCGGCGGATGGAATCACTACGTCGGACAGGAGAAGCTGGTGCCGGTGGCGTCATGGGCGCCGATCGCATTCGCCCAGGACTGGGGTGGTCCGCCGCGGCTGCAGAACACTCCCTCGTTCCACTACATGCACACGGATCAGTGGCGGTACGAACGCCCGTTTGGTGAGATCTGTCCCGTCACGGATCCGACGCACTCGATGGCTCGAGGTCACACCGCCGACCGTCAGGCACAGGCCGTACGCGCGGGCTGGCTGCCGTGTTACCCGCAGTTCGATCGTCCCAATTCCCAGGTGCTCGCGGAAGCGCGCGCAGCCGGCGCGGAGTCGATCCCCGATTACGTCGCACAGCAACTGCGCGAGCGGAACCTGCGCTTTTCGATAGAGGATCCGGACAACCCCGCGTCCTGGCCGCGCGTTTTCTACATGTGGCGCGGCAACGCGTTGCAGGCCTCCGCCAAGGGACACGAGTACTTCCTCCGTCACTACCTCGGCGCCGATGATGCCGTCGTCGCCACCGAGGATGGACAGTCGTCGGTTCAGGACGTGGTTTGGCACAAGGATGCGCCGCGCGGGAAGCTCGACCTGGTCGTGGACATCAACTTCCGCATGGACACCTCCGCGCTTTACTCGGACGTGGTCCTCCCCGCTGCGTCGTGGTACGAGAAGGACGATCTCAATTCCACGGACATGCACAGCTTCATCCATCCGCTCCAGAAAGCAGTGCCGCCGTGCTGGGAGTCGAAGAGCGACTGGGAAATCTTCCGCGAGCTGGCCCGCCACACGCAGGAGATCGCCTCGAAGTCGATACCGGAGCCCCTCCAGGACCTCGTGCTCACTCCACTGCTGCACGACACACCGGCGGAAGTGGCGCAGCCCACCGTGCGCGATTGGGCCAGGGGCGAATGCGAGGCGATTCCCGGCAAGACCATGCCGAACGTCACGCTGGTGGAGCGCGATTACGCGAATCTCTACAACCGCTTCATCTCCCTCGGGCCGAAGTTTCGCGACATGGGACTCGGCGTGCACGGCACGAAGTACTCCGTCGACGATGTGTACGACCAGTGGCTGGCCACGGCGCCGACCGAGCGGTGGAACGATCGCACCTATCCCTCCCTGAAGGACGATCGCAGTGTCTGCGAGACCATCCTGCGCTTCGCGCCCGAGACGAACGGGGAGTTGGCGTGGCGCGCGTTCCGATCAGAGTCGGAGAAGACGGGACGCGACCACTCGCATCTGGCCGAGGGCACGCGCGCGGTGCGCTATGACTTCGACGATCTCGTGCGGCAGCCGCGCCGCGTCCTGACCTCGCCGTTCTGGACCGGCATCACCGCGGGAAACCGCACCTACACAGGCTTCGCGCAGAACGTGGAGGAGTTGATTCCCTGGCGCACGCTGAGCGGACGGCAGCATCTCTATCTCGATCACGAGGTCTATCGCGCATTCGGCGAGCATCTGCCGACCTTCAAGCCTCGTCCCGGCGAGGTGAGTCTGCGCGATCTCGAGCAGACGCCGCCCGATCAGCGGTCACTGGTCCTCAACTACCTGACCCCGCACGGGAAGTGGCACATTCACTCGACGTACGGTGACACGCTGCGGATGGAGACGCTCTCGCGCGGCATCGAGCCGTGCTGGCTGAACGTCCGCGACGCACAGGCTCTCGGCGTCCGGGACAACGACTGGGTGGAGATGGTCAATGACCACGGCGTGGTCGTGACGCGCGCCTGTGTGAGCGCGCGCATTCCGCCCGGCATGTGCTTCATCTACCACGCCACGGAGCGGACCGTCGGTACGCCGAAGACCACCGCCCGCGGCACCCCCCGCCGGGCCGGAGCACACAACAGCCTCAATCGGGTGCGCCTCAAACCGTTGCTCATGATCGGTGGCTACGCGCAGTTCACCTGGGCTTTCAACTACTGGGGGCCGCCGGGAGTGAATCGAGATACATACGTGATGGTGAGGAAGTTGGCGGAGCCGAAGTGGTGAGTTGTTGTCAGTTCCCATCAGTCGGTTGCCTCGGCGATGACGCCCGAGGCACCACATCGCAGACGACGGACAACTGACAACCGGCAACACACCAGGAGAAAACGATGGACGTCAGGGCGCAAACTTCTATGGTGTTCCACCTCGACAAATGCATCGGGTGTCACACCTGCTCGATCGCCTGCAAGAATCTCTGGACCGACCGCGCGGGGACGGAGTACATGTGGTGGAACAACGTAGAGACAAAGCCGGGTACGGGCTATCCGACACGGTGGGAGGATCAGGAGATCTGGCGCGGCGGCTGGGAGAAAGCAACGTCGAGCGGCAATGGCCACTTGCAGCTTCGCTCGCAGTCGCGTGTGAGCGGCTTGTTCAAGCTCTTCTACAACACGCATCAGCCCGGGTTGGACGACTATTACGAGCCTTGGACGTATCGCTACGGCGACCTGTTCGACGCGCCTGAAGGGGACCAGCAGCCGACGGCCGTTCCTGTCTCGCAGATCACCGGCAAGCCGATCGACATCAAGGCGGGTCCGAACTGGGACGACGATCTCTCGGGATCGCCGATCTATGCCGCGAACGATCCGAACCTCGACGCGATCTCCGAAGACGAGCGCCAGGCCCTTTTCGCCATCGAGCGCATGGTGATGATGTATCTCCCGCGCATCTGCAATCACTGCGCAAATCCGGTCTGCGTGGCCTCGTGCCCGTCGGGTGCGATGTACAAGCGCGGCGAAGACGGCATCGTGCTCACCAGCCAGGACCTCTGCCGCGGCTGGCGGGCCTGCGTGGTCGGCTGTCCGTACAAGAAAACCTACTTCAACTGGAAGACGGGAAAGGCGGAGAAGTGCATCCTCTGCTATCCGCGCCTGGAGACAGGCCAGGCCCCGGCCTGCTTCCACGCCTGCGTCGGACGCATCCGCTACATGGGCGTGGTTCTCTACGACGCGAGCCGGATCGAGGAGGTGGCCAGTGCGCCGCTCGAATCATTGGTCGATGGCCAGCGCTCGCTGTTGCTCGATCCGTTCGATCCGGCGGTGATTGCGGCGGCGGAGGCGAGCGGCGTGGCCGCGCAGATGATCGCCGCTGCGCAGCAGTCGCCGGTGTGGAAGTTCGTGCGCGAATGGGGACTGGCGCTCCCGCTCCACGGCGAGTACCGCACGCTGCCGATGCTGTTCTATGTGCCGCCGCTGCTGCCGGTCATGTCGCGCAGCACGGAGTCGCGCCTGCCGCTGCGGTACCTGGCCTCGCTGTTCGGCGCGGGAAATACCTCGGTGGTGCAGGACTCTCTGCGCAAGCTGATGGGCGTACGTGAATACCGGCGCACGTCGGATGCGCACGCGCTCGACGGCACAGGCCTTACACCGCCGCAGGCGGATGCAATCTATCGTCTCACCGCGCTGGCCACACTCGAGGAGCGCTACGTGCTTCCGCCATTGCAGCGCGAGGCGATGATTGCCGCCGCCGATGAGCAGCGGGGCAACGCCGGGCTTGGCCGGACCGTGCCCCCGGGGAGAGGGATATGAACGTCGCTCCGTGCGTGAATCCGAGTCTGACTCTGAACGTGGCCCGATGTGTGGCGCTCGCACCGTTGTTCCGCTACCCCGACCACGAGTTCGCGGAGCGCGTCGAAGAGGCACGTCGGGTGGTGCCGGCCGTCGAAGCGTTCGCGCGTGCGACCGACGGCATCGGCCGCGACGTGCTGCAAGTCGTCTACAGCACGACGTTCGAACTCGCTCCGTCGTGCAGTCCTTACCTCGGCTCGCACGTCTTCGGCGACGAGAGTCCCAGACGCGCGGGACTGATGGCCGGCCTGCGGAGACTGGGCATCGGTTCTGCCGAGCTGCCTGATCACGTGGCCGAGGTTCTGGAAAATGCCGCCCTGTTCGACCACGACGAGTGGTGCGAATTGCGACAGCTCGTGCTCCAGCCGGCGTTGATGAAGATGGAGGCACTGCTCTCGGATTCGAATCCGTACCGGCATCTCGTCGCGGCGGCGTTGTCTGAAGGAGGTGCATCGTGATTCTGTACGTGGCGCTGCCGTATGCCGCCATGGTCGCGTTTGCCGTCGGCCTGATCTGGCGGTACCGCTCGCGCGCGACTATCTCCGCGCTGTCGTCGCAGATCCTGGAGAGCCGTTGGCTGGTCTGGGGCGCGGTGCCGTTTCACCTCGGTATGGCCCTGCTCGCGCTCGGGCATCTCGTCCCCTTGCTCTTTCCTGGACGGTGGCAGTCGCTGATGGCGCAACGCGGCGCGCTGCTGACGATCGAGGCCCTGGGCATGGGCGCCGCGCTCCTCTGCCTGACCGGACTGATCGTCCTCTTCATCCGCCGCCTCGGCTCCGCTTCGGTCCGCGCGAGCTCGACGGCGGCCGACGCGGTCGTCCTGGCCATTCTCATCGCCCAGGTCTCCCTCGGCCTGGGCGTGGCGACCATGTATCGCTGGGGGGCGGTCTGGTCCGTCCGGACCACCATGCCGTACCTCTGGAGCATCCTCACCCTTCGCCCCGATCCGTCGCTGGTGGCCGGCCTGCCCAATCTGGTGACGCTGCATTTGACGGGCGCGTGGATCGTCCTGGCGTTGATCCCCTTCACTCTGCTGGTGCACATGTTCTCCGTGCCCCTCGGATCGCTCGTCCGGCGGCCGCAGAAAGTGGTGTGGATGCACAGTCGATGAGCTGTGGAACGAGGCGATCCCGTCCGTGCAGAAATCGATCGCGGAAGTCGCGCGAATCTTCGCGCGGCGCAACGACTCTCGATGCCTCCGAGAGGCGCCGGGGCCCTGTGGTGAAAAGTAGTTTTCACTCGATGATCCGAGTTGTCATCCCTCCAAACGGGGAGTGATCGTCGGGGCGTTCCTGCGCGAAGAAGTGGTCGAAGCCGCTGGGAACGCGCAGTGGGTCTTCACTATCCCGGAGATCTTTCGGAGCTACTTTCTGCGAAAACGGGAGCTGTTAGGCGAACTCTCCCGCGTCGCAGAGGAGACGGTCCGCGCGATGCTGGCCGAGGCGGCCGGCGACCCCGACGTGCGGCCCGGCATGGTCGTGGTGCCGCGGACCTTCGGCAGCTTGTTCAACGCGCACGCGCACATTCACGCGATCGCCTCGCGCGGCGCGTGGACGAGGGACGGGGCGTGGCTGCTGATCCCCTGCGTCGATTCGGGCGCCGCGGCGCGCTGGACCCTTGCTGGACGCGCCGACGGCGACCTCTTCACGCTCGCGCGCAAGCGAGGTTGATGCTCGCGCAAGCCAGGCCGAAGTCGAACGCCGTCGTCCGGAGTCGGAATGACGTCGAGCAGATCGAGCTCGATTCGAACGTCTTCGACGCCGCGATGTGCTCGCTCGCCATTCACCAATTCCCCGATCTCACGCGCGCGTTTCGCGAGCTCGCGAGAGCTCTCAAACCCGCGTGTCCAACGTCAACCAGATCTGAGGGGCAGGTCTAATTGTCGTCCATCACCCACGGTTCGAGATCGACTCGCGCATCGGCTGCGCGGCTCACGCGGTACCTCGCCCGGCCTTCGGTGAATCTCCAGCGGGTGAAGTGGGACCGCGAGACGGGCGAAGTGGTCAACGGACAGGCCGCGGGCATGCCGAGGGGTGTGGGAGTGATGAGGGGAGCAGGGATGATGTCCGGGATCAAGTCGAGTGGATCGACGAGCTGGAGTCCGTGGCGCGTGCGGTCACGCGTTTGACGGACCCACGCAAGCACTGCATTCGGTACGACGGCTACTACGCCGCGGGCGTTAGGGCCAAAACGGCGGCGGGCAAGGGCCGAGGCCGAGCTGTCGATGGCGACGAGCGGAAATGATGCCGTCGGAAACGACGCAGGTGAAGCTCGCGGCAGCACACTGGTGCGATCACCGGGCGGGGAGAAGCCTGGTCTAACCGGTGCAGTCGGCAGCGCTCGAGGATCTGCGAGTGCGCACCGTCCAGCGACGGGATATTGCGATCGTCGAGTGCTCACCCGTGGTGATGCACGCTCTCGCTGAACAGGGGATGTTTGTCGGGCATGAGCGGCTCGCTCGAGAGCCTCGCCGCCACGAGTGCAACCGCGATGACGACCGCGGAAAACATCGCCGCGAGCTCCCACCACCCGATCGGCGGCACATCGGGGCTCAGCGATCCGAAGATCTGTATGAACAGATCGAGCCAGTGCGCAAAGAGAACCATTCCGGCGATGCGAATCAGAACCCTCTCGTTGGTCTTTGCGCGGGCCGACAGCATGACGCCGAAGGGGATGATCCAGTGGACGAGAAGCAGCAGTGCCATGACTTCGCCCCAGCCACGCGCTGTTCGGGGCACGAACCATGTGGCCTCTTCGGAGATGTTGCTGTACCAGATAAGCATGTACTGGCTGAACCAGATGTACATCCAGAACGTGCAGAAAGCGAAGAGCAGCGTGCCGAGATCGTGAAGGTGATACTCGTTGATCGCCTCGCCGAAGGCCCCCCGCTTCCGGAGGACGACGACCGCGATCGTGATCGCCGAAAGGCCTGCGGCGAAGAGCCCTGCGAATCGATAGACGCCGAACATCGTGCTGTACCAGAACGGCTCGAGCGACATGATCCAGTCGACGCTCGAGAGCCAGACGGTCAGCCCGAATACGACGACGAACATCGCGCCGATCCGGGCGTCCCGCCGAACTCCATCCACGCTGATCGCGTTCGAGCGACGGAACACGCGCGCGAAGAGTAGCCACAGCGCAATGTAGACCACTGCTCGCGCCTGCGCGAATGGTGTCGAGAGCCAGAGCGCCTTGAATCCCTGGAGATGTTCCCCGGCCATCCATGGATACATCGAATCCCCGCCCAGGACGAACGCCACGAGGATCAGCGCCGCGCCGAGCGGAAGCAGTGCCGTGAATGCCAGGGGAACACGGCGGAACACGGTCGCCCAGCCGGCACCTGACAGGTCGTGGATCGCGACGAAGAACATCCCCGCGAGCCCGAGCCCGACGAAGTAGTTGCCCCAGAGCAGCACGTTGCCGAACCCGCGCACAGGGTCGAGCACGATCGCCGCGATCAGAGCGGCCACACAGACTCCGACGAGTATTTGAATCGCGGGCGGAAACGAGCGGAATCCGTATGCCGGAGACGGGGTAACGACTGCGTCCCGCGTCCCGTGCGGCAGCGTCTGATCGATCGATGTCATCGGGCCACTCCTTCATTCCGCGGCATGGCAACGCCTCCACTCGACGCGACTGAAGGCCCGGCAGGGACAGCCGCTTCCGCATTCGGGGCAGAAGCTTTCTTCTGAAGCTCGCGAAGCCAGAGGACCGCTTCCCAGCGATCTTCACGCTCGATTTCCGCGGCATAGGCCGGCATGTTCTGGCCGCCGTAAGTGATGATGTGGAAGATCTGTCCGTCCCCCATCGAGCGCGTCCTTGCCTCAGCGGGAAGAAACGACGGAGGCGCGGGGTAGCCGGCGCGTCCGGCGATCGGCCCGTCACCGCGTCCGCCGGAGCCATGACATACCTCGCAGAACGTCCGATAGACAGCCTGCCCGCGCTCGATCACTGCGCTCTCCGGCTTCAGCGGGTTGACGAGCTCGAGACCCGCGCGGACCGCGTCCTCGGGTGTCTTTGCGTAGCCGAGCGGCTCCTCGCCGTGAAGCACGGTCCCCTCGACGAGAGGCCGCATCGTCAGCCCATCCTCGAAATTCGGATTCGAAGTGAACGAGTCGTACGGGACCGAATCCAGCATGTCGGGAAAAATCTCGATATTCCGCCCGGTGGGCTCGCCGCGGAGTGTCAGGTTGATCGCGACGAGACCACCGACCAGAAGGAGAAGCACGATGTTCCAGCGTGTCCGGCTCGTCATTCGTACGCCCCCGGCCTCATCGGCCGTTCCTCGATCTCAATCGCGTTGTTCTTCATGCATAGTGCGCGAACTCGCTCGTGCTCGAACGAGGCGTCCTTCTCCTCGAGCAGGACGACGAATCGATCGTCGGTCACGCGCGGGTGAATCACGAAGTGCTCTTTGCCCGGATACAGCCTGCTTGTCCACACGAATGCGAGGACGGCGCCGAACGCCGCGAGCAGCACGCCAACCTCAAACGTCACCGGCACGAACGCGGGGAGCGAGAAGAGTGGCTTACCCCCGACATTCACCGGCCAGTCGACCGCGGCCACCCAGTACTGAAAGAAGAGTTTCGCCCCGGCTCCAAGAAACCCGGCGATCGCGCACGCCATGGCGATCTTCGTCCGGGAAAGACCCATGGCACGATCGAGCCCGTGTACCGCGTACGGCGTGTAGACGTCGACTGGCCGGTATCCGGACGCTACAAGGTCGTTGACCGCGGCGATCGTGCTGTGCTCGTCATCGAACACCGCAAGCATGTAGCGCTCAGCCATGATGCGCCTCCTCGCGGCCCACATGGAGCACGCCCTTGATCTCAGCGATCGCGATCATCGGAAGGAATCGGCAGAAAATGAGGAAGAGCGTGAAGAACAGGCCGAAGCTGCCGATGAGCGTCGCGACCTCGATGGGCGTCGGCGTGTAGCTCGACCACGCCGAGGGCAGGAAATCGCGGTGCAGCGACGTCACGATGATGACGAAACGCTCGAACCACATCCCGATGTTCACGAAGATCGCGATGATGAAGACGACCATGAGGTTTCGCCTCATCGCACGGAACCAGAAAATCTGCGGGATGAGAACGTTGCACGAGACCATGATCCAGTAGGCCCAGGCCATGGGACCTAACGCGCGATTGGCGAACGCGAACTGCTCGTACGGGTTGCCCGAGTAGAACGCCGTGAAGATCTCGGTCAGGTACGCAAGGCCCACCATTCCGGATGTCGCGAGAATCAGCTTGCACATCGCGTCGATGTGACGGTGCGTAAGGTAGTGTTCCAGCCCCATCACCGACCGGGCGATCAGCATCAGCGTAAGGACCATCGCCATGCCAGAGAAGATGGCGCCCGCGACGAAGTAGGGAGGGAAGATCGTCGTGTGCCATCCGGGGATCACGGACGTGGCGAAATCGAACGAGACGATCGAGTGGACGGAGAGCACCAGCGGCGTGGCCAGGCCCGCGAGAAGCAGGTAGACCATCTCGTAGCGGGCCCACGTTCGCATCGAGCCATTCCAGCCGATGGCGAAGAAGGCGAGGAGCTTCCGTCGCAGCCCGCTGGCACGGTCACGTAGCGTCGCGAGATCGGGGATCAGCCCGATGTACCAGAAGACGGCGGACACGATGAAGTAGACGCTGATTGCGAAGACGTCCCAGAGCAAGGGCGAGCGGAAATTCACCCAGAGCGAACCGCGCGTGTTGGGATACGGCAGCACCCAGAACGCGAGCCATGGCCTTCCCATGTGGATCAACGGGAAAATGCCGGCGCACATGACGGCGAAAAGCGTCATGGCCTCGGCCGAGCGGTTGACCGAGGTGCGCCATTTCTGCCGAAGCAGAAAGAGAACCGCCGAGATGAGCGTGCCGGCGTGGCCGATGCCGACCCAGAAGACGAAGTTCGTGATGTCGAACGCCCAGCCGACCGTGCGGTTCAGGCCCCAGGTGCCGATGCCCGTCATGACCTGGTAACCAATCGCGACGAAACCGAGGCCGAGCATCGCAAGGGCGGGGAGAAATGCAGCCCACCACTTCCAGGTAACGCCGCGCTCGGTGGGGCCGGCGACATCGGTCGTCACGTCGCCGGGCGTTTTTCTTCCGCCAATCAGCGGAGGGCGCAACGTCAAGAGGCTGTCAGACATGCGTTTTCTCCTCGTGCCGCGCCACCGCTTCCTCCCGATTCCTCACCAGCCGCTTGTAGCCGACCGCGGGACGCAGGTTGAGCTCGCCCAGCGCGACGTAGTAACGGGGATCATGTTGCGCCTTCGAGACCCGGCTCTCCGGATCGTTGATGTCACCGAAAACGATCGCGCGTGCGGGACACGACTGTTCACACGCCATCTTCGCGTCGCCATCGGCAAACGGGACGCCTCGACGCTTCGCCTCCAGCTTCGCGTATTCGATGCGCTGCACGCACATCGAACACTTCTCCATCACGCCTCGCGAGCGAACGGTGACGTCCGGGTTCAGGACCATGTTCTGGAGCCGGTCTTCGTGCGGGTAGTCGAACCAGTTGAAGCGGCGCACCTTGAAGGCGCAGTTGTTCGCGCAGTAGCGAGTGCCGACGCAGCGGTTGTAGACCTGCTGATTCAGCCCTTCCTCGCTGTGAACCGTGGCTACGACCGGGCAGACCGACTCGCACGAGGCGTTCTCGCAGTGCACGCACATCATCGGCTGCTGCACCATGTCGACGCCGTCTTCGGTCTCCGCGTAGTAGCGGTCGATCCGCAGCCAGTGCATCTCACGCTGGCGGAGCACTTCGTCCTTGCCGACGACGGGAACGTTGTTCTCGGCCTGACAGGAGATGACGCATCCGCTGCATCCGGTACACGCGGAGAGGTCGATCGCCATGCCCCATCGATGGCCCGTGTACTCGTGCGGCTTCCAGAGGTCGGCGTCGAAATGATGGCCGCCCGGTTCACCCGCGCGCGGATCATGCTGCCACGCTCCGAGCGTCGTCTCCTGGACGATGGGCCGTTTCTCACCCGGCTTCGGGTTCAGATGCTCGGGGACGAAGAGCGAGTGATGCTGCTGCGTCGCTGCCAGCGGGTGCAGCGCGGCTGTCGGCGTGACGCTCACACCGGCGCGGGAGAGCTTCATGACGCCTCCCTCCAGCGTCGCAAAGCCGGCGACGCGGGCTCCCACCGGCTCGCTTTCCTTCTGCAGGCGGCGCCGGAAGATCCACTGCGGCCCGGTCAGCGAGAAGCGCTCGGTGCCAGCGCGGCCGTATCCCATCGCGACCGAGACGACGACGTCGTGCTGGCCCGGCTGCAGGTGTGCGGGCAGGCTCGCGCTCACTCCGCCCGCGGCAATCGTCACGACCCGACCCTCCTCGACGCCTAACCGCGCGGCCGTGGCCGGCGAGAACGACGCGTAGTTGTCCCAGGTCACCTTCGTGACAGGGTCGGGCATCTCGTGAAGCCATGGGTTGTGCGCGTGTCGTCCGTCGAGCATGCCGACCGCCGGATAGATCACGAGCGTCAGCCCTTCGACCGCGGGCGCCGCGGCCTCCATCCCGGAGCTCCACTCTGCCTCGTTCCATGCGGCGGCCGTCGCCGCGGGATCGAGCTCGAGGAACCCGGTCGAGAGGGTCTTGCTCCAGAGTTTGTCAGCGCTGTCGGTAGAGCCCGCGCGCGCGGCGACTTCCGACGCCCACGTCTCGCGGATGATCTCGTACGCAGGCCGTGCGGCGCCCGACCACGCGGCAAGGCTCTCGATCATCGCGCGCGTCGCACCGAGAGGCGCAATCGCCGGCTGGCCGACTGCGACCACGCCGGCAACCGGCTCGTAGTCGCGCCATGCCTCGAGGAAGTGATGATCGGGGCAGACGAAACGCGCCCGTGCCGACGTCTCGTCGGCGATCGTGGCGAACGAGACGACGAGCGGGATCTTCTCGATCGCGACAGCCAGCTCCGCGGAACCAGGAAGGTCGTAGACCGGATTCACGCCGGCGATGAAGAGCGCGTCGACTTCACCGTTTCCGATCTCGGCGACAAGGCGTGCGAGCTCGCCGTCGCTTCCCTGCTTCTGGAAAGAGGAGCGAGAGAGGTCGAGGGTCGTCCCGTACGCACCGAGGTGCTGGTTAATCCGATTTACGAGCCGCTGCGATGCCAGATCGTTGGTTCCGCAGACCACGAGCGCGCGGCTGCCCGCGCGGCCGAGGCGCACGGCCGCCGCATCGACCTTTGCGGCTACCGGAGCTGGAAGCTCGTGCGGGGGCTCGATACCGGAGAGGCCCACGCGTTGGGCGAGCCTCTCGAGAATGGCGCGGACGTCGGCGGGCCTAACGGCAACACGCAGATCTGCCTTGCCGCCGGTGATCGTCATGCCCGGCTCGAATTGCGCGTGCCAACTCATCTCGCGCCGCGTCTCGTCGAGGCGGCGACGCGACGTGTAGCCAGCGGTGAACTCCACCGGCGAGATCCACGTGCCGAGGAAGTCCGCATCGATGGCGACGACGGCGTCCGCTTCGTCGAAGCGATAGCGCGGGAGCATCCGCGCGCCGTGCGTGGCCGCATGAGCATCGAGAATAGCCGAACAGGAGAGCGGGTCGTACCTGACGACTCGGCCGTCGGCGAACCCGGCGAGGAACCGTGAGATAGCACCCCGCGCGGCAGGGCCCGAATCGCTCGTCGTCAGGAAACGAACCTGGCCACTTCGTCCGCGCGTCTCGTCGAGCGCATGCAGGACCGCATCGTCGACCTCTCTCCACGTCGACTGTTTGCCCGCCTGAAGTGGCGCACGCAGACGTTTCGAATCGTAGAGCTCGAGCACGGAGGCCTGACCCACCGCGCAGAGGCCGCCGCGCGAAACCGGATGATCCGGATTTCCCTCCAGCTTGATCGGCCGGCCGTCGCGACACTTGACGAGGACACCGCAGCCGGCCTCGCATCCGCCACAGGTCGACGCCATCCAATACGGCCGGCCCGGGACGATCGTCTCGGGTGTAACCAGGTACGGGATCGCCTTCTCGACGACTCCTTCGCGGCAGCCCGCCAGCGTAGCGGCACCAAGAGTGAAGCCCGCCGCCTTCAGGAAGCTGCGTCTGTCGAGGTTCGATGCCGACCCGGTTTCGAGAGGCTCGGGAAACTCGTCTGCGGTCCCCGACACGCCACCAGCAGCCTTCTCTTCGAGTGTCTTCCAGTATGTCTTGTCCGCCATCTGAGCTTCCTCGGGAATCAGTAGTGGCAGACCGAGCAGTCGGTCGAGCCCTTCGCTATCTGTCCGCTGACCAGGGCGCCGCCGACTCCACGATGGCAGTTGACGCACCATCCCATGAGCAGCGTTTCCTGCTGTCGCATCCGCTCCATCGTCTCGACCGGCCCGTGACATTTCTGGCACGTGACCCCGCGCTTGACATGAGCGCGATGGTCGAAGTAGACGAAGTCGGGCACCTTGTGAATCCGGGCCCACTCGATCGGCTTCGTCGGTTTGCCAGGGATTTGCTTCATGTCAGGCCCGAGAGCGAGCGCGTCGTAGAGCTTCTGGATCTCGGGACTGACTACGCGCCGGGGCTCGCGCCCTTCGCTCTTGGCAAGCTCTTCCTCGGCGCGCACCTTGCTGCGCGCGGCGGATACGAACCGATGGCAATTCATGCACTTCGTCGCCGAGGGGATACCCGCGTGACGGCTGCGGTCGGCGGCGTAATGGCAGTATTCACAGGGAATCGCGAGCTCACCCGCGTGCAGGCGGTGGGAATACGCAATCGGCTGCGATGGCTCATAGCCCTGGTGATTCCCCGGGAATCTCACAGCGCGAACGGCCGGGACGAGCGCGATCAGCGACAGCAAACCCAGCACCACGAGCGCCAGAGTGACGACTCTCGAGTTCATCGCCGCTTAACTCCTGTCCCGCGCGGCCGGCGCCCCGTACCAGCGGACGACCTGCCGCTTTCGCCATAAGTACTGGTTAGGGACGACCAGGATGTGCACGAGCCTGGAGAACGGAACAATGCCGATCAGAACGAACGCGTTCACGATGTGCAGCTTCACCATCCATGGCAGCGGGGTGACCAGCGCTATGTCCGGCGAGAGTCTCGCGATCGACCATAGGTAGGGCGCTGCGAGCGCTGCGAACCAGCCCGATCCCCAGCGATAGGTAATCGCCGTGTCGAGCCCGGTGATGACCTGGAACAGCAGGAGCGAGTAGATGACCCAGTCGATCGGCGTCGTGACCGAGCGAACCTTCGAGTCGGTCATGCGCCTCACGATCATCGCCAGAAGCCCGATGAGTGTGGCCAGACCGAACGCGAGAGCCGTCGCCTCGAGCACGTAGAGGCGCAACGGCCGGCTGTTCCAGATCAGTATCTGGCGCGGAATGAGGAACGCGACGACGTGACCGGCCAGCACGGCGATGATTCCGAAATGGAACGGCACGAGTGCCCAGAAATGATGCTTGTTCTCGAGCAGCTGCGAAGAAAGGCTCGAGTACGTGAAGGGCCTCTGTCGGTAGCGCTGGATTGTGCCGATGAGAAAGGTCACGAGCGCGACGAAGGGCAGGACGGCGAAGAGCAGCGTGTCGAGATAGTGTGCGAAGTTCATCGGATAACCTCCGGAGAAGGCCGGGGGGCAACCAGAAGCGACGAAGGGTTCGAGGGATCCACCAGCGCGTGACCTACAGGGGTTCCCGTCTCGTCGAAATGATCAGCGTTGAGCTCGCCATGAACGGGGCGCAGCCGCGCCAGATCCATCGAAGCGTCGCAAGGGTGAGCGCAACGCAGAACTTCACACGTCGCGACGACGAGATGACGGAACGGGCTTCCCGACTTTTCGAGTGCCCCGAGCATCGGTTCGAGGGCCATCAGCGGATACTGGTTGACCCACCAGTCGCGCTGCTTCTCGTGAAGATGTGGAATGAAGCGCAGGATCGATGTCATGTGGTCGGGCAGCTCGCCCCCCTCGTCGATCCCGACCTCGGCCAGTCTCTCGCGCATGCGCGCAAGGAACCGACCTCGCTCATACGCCTCGCCCCACAGGTGCCATCCGATGTCGGGCGTGGCAGAGGGATCGAGGTCGAACGTGCGCGTGTAGAGCTCCTCGAGCTCGTCGAGCGAGTGCTCGCGGGTCTCGTCGATGAACTTTTGCAGCGTTTCTGCCGCGGCGCCCGAGACGGGGCGTAGCACGGCCACAGCGCCGAGCCACCGGTCCGCGTAACTGTCGTCGGGATACGCGTAGAGATCCGCGAGAAGTCCGTATAGATGCGGATCGATCACAGTCCCCTCCTCGGTGCGGTCACGAATCCGAACCCAGTGCTCTGCTTTGCTTCCATCGGGTCGTCGAGCATCGCGATGGCCTCCTCCCTATGCATGGGAGGAATGACGAACCGGTCGTCGAAGGTGCAGAGCGACGTGAGGCGGTAGATGGCCTCCGCCTCCTCCGGCGAGCAGTCCGCTTCGCGCAGCGCGCGTGCTGCCGTTTCCCCGTCGATGTCACCGACGGTGAGTGCGCGCCGGTAGATTCGCACCGCCTTCTGCTTGCGGAGCGCGTAGCGGACGTGCCCCTCGTGTCCCGCGCCGAAGAGCTTCGCAAGGTACTGCATCGGCACGCGCGACTGGTCGATGTCATGGAACAGATTGTCGGAGACGTGCTCGATCGTGTCGCCCGTCTTTTCCGCCATGACCGGGGACATCGGCGGCACGTAGAAAAGCATCGGCATCGTCCTCCATTCGATATGCGGAGGCAGTGCAATCTTCCAGATCTTGACGAACTTGTAGATCGGCGATTTCTGGGCCGACTCGATCACCGAGTCGTGCACACCGTTGGCCCGGGCGGCAGCGACGACTTCCGGATCGTTGGGATCGAGAATCAGACTCCGCTGCCCCTCGATCAGCTGATCGTCGGGCAGCTTGGCCACTTCCTCGATCCGCTCCGCGTCATAGAGCACCACGCCTAGATAGCGGATGCGGCCGACACAGGAGTGAAAACATGCGGGCGCCTGGCCGGTCTCGAGCCGCGGGTAGCAGAGAATGCACTTCTCGCTCTTGCCCGTCTGCCAGTTGAAGAACGTCTTCTTGTACGGGCAGGCCGCAACGCACGAGCGCCATCCCCGGCAGACCTTCTGGTCGAGCAGAACGATGCCGTCCTCGCCTCGTTTGTAGAGCGCGCCTGAGGGACACGCCGCGACGCAGGAGGGATTCAGGCAGTGGTTGCAGATTCGCGGGAAATAGAAAAAGACGAGCCGCTCGATCGCAGAGAGTTGATCGCGCAGCTCCGGGTTGAGGCCTTCGAGATTGACGTCGTTCTCCGCGTAGATAGGTGATCCGCCGAGGTCATCGTCCCAGTTCGGGCCCGCCTCGATATCGATCAACTCGCCAGTGACCATCGAGATCGGCCTCGCCGTCGGCTGATCCGATCCCTCCGGCGCATTGAACAAGTTCTGGTAGTCGTAGGTCCACGGCTCGTAGTAGTCGTCCATGCTCGGCATCGACGGGTTGTGGAAGATGTTCCAGATGACCCGCGACCTCCCCGTGGAGCGGAGTCGCAGCTTGTCATCCTTCAGCTCCCATCCGCCGTTGTACTTCGACTGGTCCTCCCACTTCGTGGGAAAGCCCGTTCCCGGCTTGGTCTCGACGTTATTCCACCACATGTACTCCGTGCCGCGGCGGTCGGTCCAGATGTTCTTGCATGCGATCGAGCACGTATGGCAGCCGATACACTTGTCGAGGTGAAACACCATGGCAATCTGTGAGCGAACGTCCATTGGTTATCTCCTCACCAGACGAGCTTCTCGAGCTTGCGAACCAGAATGTGCGTATCGCGGTTGCTGCCGAGCGGGCCCCAGTAGTTGAAGTGGAACGTGAACTGCCCATAGCCGCCTGCCATCAGGTTCGGCTTGAGTCGAGTCCGGGTCAGCGAATTGTGACCGCCAGCGCGACGGTTGCCGCGGAGCGGAGACTTGGGCACCGAGTAGGTTCGCTCGGGCGAGTGGTACTGGATCGAGATGCCGCGCGGAATTCGAGCCGAGACGACCGCGCGAGTAACGACGACACCGTGGTCATTGAAGGCCTCGACCCAGTCGTTGTCCACAATGCCGAGCTCGGCAGCGTCCTTGTCGTTGAGCCACAGGGGCTCGACCCCGCGTGAGAGCGTCGTCATCCGCTGGTTGTCACCGAAAGTGGAGTGGATGTGCCACTTGCCGTGCGGGGTCAGGTAGCTGAGCATCATTCCGCCCGTGCCTTTTTCGGTGAACCGGAGGTCGGCGTACTCGGCCGGCAGCGGCTTTGGCTTGTAAGTCGGAAGGTGCTCGCCGAACTCGAGATACATCGGGTGATCGAGATAGAAGTGCTGGCGTCCAGTCAGCGTTCGCCAGGGGACGAGGCATTCGACGTTGTACGTGAAGGCCGAATAGGGCCGCCCGTTCTCGATGAGGCCCGACCACATCGGGCTGTTGATGAATCGCTGCGGCTTGCCCGTGATCTCGGCCAGCCCGACCCGCTGCCCGCGGTTCTTCTCAGCCAGGTGCACCAACGGAACGCCCGTCAGTTGCTCCATGTTCTTGTACGAGCGGTACGAGAGCTCGCCGTTGGTCACCGTTGCGAGATGGAGAATCGTCTCGACCACCCGCTCGTCCTCGCGGATCGACGGGTATGTGGCTCCGTTCCACGACTCGGTCGGGCAGGTTTTGAGCATCTCGTCATAGAAGTCCTCGATGGCGTACTTCGTGCCATGTGCGCCGAGTCCGTTGGCCCGCGCGGCGGGACCGAAGGAAACGAACTGGTTGAAGACGTTGCGGTAGTCCCGCGTGACAATCTTGAACCAGGGCATCGTCTTGCCGGGAATCGCTTCGACGTCCCCGTCGATCCAGTTGCGTATCGACGGCTGTGAAATCTCGTCCGGGCTGTCGTGCGAAAGCGGCGTGGCGACGATGTCGCGCACTGTCTCCGGGAAGTGGCGCGGGGCCAGCTTCTGAATCACACGCGCCAGCTCGCGGAAGATCTGCCAGTCACTCTTTGACTCCCACGACGGAGGGACTGCCTTCGACAGCGGATGAATGAACGTGTGCATGTCGGTGGAGTTGATGTCGGACTTCTCGTACCAGGTCGCCGCCGGAAGGACGAGGTCCGAGTAGAGCGCCGAGGTGTCCATCCGGAAATTCAGATCGACCACCAGGTCCATCTTTCCCTCGGGGGCGTCCCGCCAGACCACGTCCTTGACCTCGTCGCGCGCGAGCTCCTGCGCGACCGAGTTGTGGTGCGTGCCGAGATAGTGACGCAGGAAGTACTCGTGTCCCTTGGCCGAGGCCATCAGCGCGTTGCCGCGCCAGATGAACCAGACGCGAGGCCAGTTCTCCGGCGCGTCGGGATCCTCGACGGCGAACTTCAGCTCCTTCGACTTGAGCTTCTCGACGACGTAGTTGACGATCTCCGCGTCGGTGACGGCCCCGGCCTTCTCGGCGTCCTTGACGAGCTCGATCGAGCTCTTGTTGAACTGGGGGTAGAACGGAAGCCATCCGTTGCGCACGGCCTGGATCTGCCGGTCGATCGTGTGGCCCTTCGCCGACTTCTCTCCGAGGTCCGGCACGCAGTGGTAGTCGCGGAACGACTTCTCGTAGCGCCACTGATCGGTGTTCACGTAGTGCCAGCTCGGCGCATTCTGCTGACGCGAGGGAGGGATCCAGTCTTTGCCGAATGCGATCGCGCCCCACGGCTCACCCGGCGCGAGCTTCTCCTGGCCGACATAGTGAGCCAGGCCTCCGCCGTTGACGCCGATGCAGCCGGCGAACATCAGCGCGTGAATTGCGGCGCGGTACATCAGGTTGCCGTGGTACCAGTGGTTGACGCCGGCGCCAATGATGACCGTGCAGCGGCCGTTGGTCAGCTCGGCCGTCCGGCCCCATTCGCGCGCGAAGCGGAGCAGCATCTCGCGGCCGAGTCCCGTGTACTTCTCCGACCAGGCGGGCGTGTAGGGATGATTCTCGTCGTCGTAGCTCTTCGGATAGTCACCGGCGAGGCCGCGCGGGACGCCGTACTGCGCCATCAGGACGTCGTAGATCGTGGCCACGGCGACCTTCGATCCGTCGACCGTCTCGAGGTAACGTACCGGCACGCCGCGAAGGTGCGAGCTGCTCTGGCTGAAGTCGTCGAAGCGAACCTGGAGGACGTCTTCATTCCCCTCGAGAAACGTTAGGCGGGGCTCGATGGCCGCTCCGGTCACACCGTCCTGGAGCTTGAGATTCCACTTACCCTTCTCCTGGCTCCAGCGGTAACCGACACTCCCCATCGGCATGCGGGGCGCTCCGGAAGAGTTGTCCCACATGAGAAACTGCCAGTCACCGTTTTCGACGCTCTTGTACTCCTCGAGGCGGTTGGCGCGGAGGAGCTGGCCCGGACGGAAGTGGCCATTCTCAGCCTGGATCTCGACGAGAAGGGGCGCGTCGGTGTACTGCTTCGTGTACTTCTCGAAGTAGGGGACCTTGCGGTCGTGATGGAACTCCTTGAGCAGCACGTGGTTCACGGCCATCCACCAGGCGCCGTCCTGGCCGGCGTTGATCGCCGCCCATTCATCCGCGTACTTGGCCACCTGGTTGAAGTCGGGAGCGAAGACCCACATCTTCGAGCCGTTATGGCGCGCCTCGGCGGCGAAGTGGCAGTCGGGCGTTCGCGTCATGTTCAGGTTCGAGCCCATGACCGCGAGCATTTTTGCGTTGTACCAGTCGGCCGACTCCTGTACGTCGGTCTGCTCGCCCCATGTTTCGGGCGACGCGCTCGGCAGATCGCAGTACCAGTCGTAGAACGAGAGCGACACACCACCCAGCAACTGCATCAGCCGAGACCCTGAGGCGTAGCTGATCATCGACATCGCGGGAATCGGAGAGAACCCGGCGATGCGGTCGGGACCCCATTTCTTGATCGTGTACAGATTCGCGGCAGCCATCAGCTCGAGCGAGGTGTCCCAGTCGATCCGGCGGAATCCCCCTTTGCCGCGGGCGCGCTGGAATCGCTTCCGGCTCTCCTCGTTCTCGACGATCGAGGCCCATGCGTCGACCGGATCGTCGTGCTGCGTGCGCGCCTTCTTCCAGAGATCGAGCAGCGCACCGCGCATGTACGGATACTTCACGCGCAGGGGGCTGTAGAGATACCAGGAGTACGAGATGCCTCGTTGGCAACCGCGCGGCTCGTAAGGTGGGATGCCGTCCTCGAGCATCGGGTAATCGAGCGCCTGCATCTCCCAGGTCACGATGCCGTTCTTCACGAAGATCTGCCACGAGCAGCTCCCCGTGCAGTTGACGCCGTGCGTCGAGCGGACAACCTTGTCGTGCTGCCAGCGGTTCCGGTAGAACTCTTCCCAGCTGCGCGACTGCGGGTCGATCTTGTCCTGGATCCAGGGAATCGCGTTGCGAATGCTCATTGCTCACCTCGTACCAGTGCACTGCGAACACTTCGGAGGCGTCGTCTCCAGATCACGTCGGCTCCGATGAATCCGAGCGCCGTTCCCGCGAATCCGAGCAGGACGAACGCGACGCGATCGGGCGCCTCTGCCCGCCCGCCCTTCGTGGCCGCATCCTCGAGATAGGCGACCATCGACACGATCTCCTCGTTGGTCAGGGCGCTCTTGGCGAACAAAGGCTGCATCGTGGGAGTGGCGGGAGCCTGAAGCCATGCCGCCAACGGCTTGCGCCCCATCATCCGTTCGTAGACTTTCGTCAGATCGGGAGCCAGTTGACCTCCACCGAGGCCGGGAAGCCCCGCGGCGGAGTGACAGTTGATGCACGGCGCGGCTCCGTTGGCGAGCGGTCTCGTGCCCGAAAAGATCTCGAATCCCCTGCGGACGTCCTCCTTGGTAAATGGCTGGTCGCCCATCGAGAGTCCGACGAACTGCGAGACCTCGAGGGCCGACTCCTTCTCGATCATGTCGACGAGTGCGGCCGCCGTCTCCGGCGTGATCCCCGCGATCTGAGGCATGATCGCCCCGCGCGCATCTTCTTTCAGCTTGAGCACGTACGGATCGTTCGATTCGAGGTATTTCTTGGGGTTGACGATGAATTCGCGCACCAGCGCTTTCTCTCGGCGCTTCGTCACGTCCTTGAGATCCGGCCCGACGAGCCGCCCACCACCGATCGTGTGGCAGCTCATGCAGCTTTGCCGGAACACGGTTGTCGCGTCCTGGGCTAGCAGCGGCAAGGACAGCGCCAGCGCCGCCAGTAGAGAGACTGTCCGCAGCGCGTCTGTCTTCAGCCTTTTCATACATCTCTCCTTCCGGTTATCCCGAGGCCCACCACCGCTGCTGCCTCGATTCCCGCAGCCTGGCTCTCACGGGAAAAGTGAGGCAAGATTATATTCTTGACATTTGCATGAAGAGATCTATAAATCAAAAGTAGCGTATGGTCAATACAGAAACGGCGTCTACGCAATCATGTGTGACGTACGACACCCGATCTAGCTCCAGGAGAAAGCGACATGGTGACCATCACCGCCGAATACGCGATGCGCGCGATGATCGCGCTCGCTCAAGTAGGAGGAGAGACCTCGGTCCTCGGGCGGGACCTTGCCGTTCGCTCAGGTGTTCCCGCGAACTACCTCGCCAAGATTCTGTTGGTCCTCAACCGCGCCGGACTTGTGACCGCCTCGCGCGGAGCGGGCGGTGGGTACTACCTCAACCGCCGCGCGGACGAGATTCGCCTGGTCGAGATCGTCGATGTGTTCGACTCGAACGGCGCGCACCCACGCTGCCTTCTAGATGTGACCAAAGAATGCGCCGACTCCACCCCCTGCACCGCGCACGAGCAGTGGAGGAGCGTCAGGCTGACCTACGTCGCATTTCTGAACGAGACCTCGCTGAAGGACATCGCGGGCATCTGAGCGGACAGATCGCATTAGGCGCGCGTCTCGATCGGCACCATCTCGCCCCTCATATCGAATTCCCGGGCAGCTTTCTCGCAGCATCGTAGTCGGGCGTGTGCTGGTATGCGGCTGTCTTGTCGATCCTCATGAACGTCACTACCGCCTTCGTTGCGACGGCTCCCGTCGTTTGGTCGATCACGACTATCGGTCTGATCGGAACGATTGCACGAGGGATCGCGAACACGAATACGTCCAAGGGAGCGAGAGAAGAGGCGTAGCTAACGCGACACGCGAATCGCGAAATTGTCATGTCCCCGCCGTCGCTAACTCTCCGCCCACGCACTCCACGTGGGCTTCGTGCGCTTGTCATCCCGCGTGCCCAGAGGGATCTGCAAGAGGAGACTGACTGAGCGATTCCTGGGCGAGCACTCATGCATCGAGGCACGGGCGTGGAGGCTCGTCGGAAGTCTTTTTACCTGGCGGCGAGTGTGTGCGCGTCCCAGACCTCTCGACCTCCCGCGTCGGCTTCCAAACGTTCAGCGGCTACTTCGGCATATTCAGTGCCGACCTTATGACTTTCCAGCTTCTCGAGGCCTCGAGTGCCTGCCCGATATGATCGATCTCATAAATCGCAGCGCCCACTTCTCCGCCCCGACGGCCCGCTTCGATTCCCTAACGCCGGCTCATTTGTCCTCGCGAGGCAGCACGGTCAGCGCGCGCACGACGAACGCGTGAAACTCGGCCATGCACCGCCGCAGCAAGTCTTCCGTCTGCGCGTCGGTCACCTTGCCATCCTCCAGAAGGAGGCTCTCGGTGAGCTGGATGTACGCCTCGGGTGCGTTCATCTGCGGTGAGTTGCAGAAGCTAAGCACGATGAGAGGGTTCTGCTGCGCCACCGCTGTCCCCAACGAGCCGGGTGAGGCTCCGATGACCGCCGACGGCTTCCGCGTGAACGAGTTCTGTCCTCAGGGCCCGCCCAGTCGATCGCATTCTTCAGGGCGCCGGGGATCGAGGGGTTGTACTCGGGCGTGACGAAGAGGACGGCGTCAACCTCGGCGATCGCCCGCTTGAGCGCACGCGTCACCGGCAGGAAGTCGACGTCGTAGTCGTAGCAGCAGAGCGGCAGATGCTCGATCGAGATCTCCGTGAGGCGCAGCTCGGCAGACGCGAGCCGATCAACGCCTTGGAGAGCAACCGGTTGATCGATCCCTTGATGGGGCTTCCGACGAAATAGCCAACCGAGTGCCGACTCATTGAATCTCGCCGTGGTGAAGTCGAGTGATAGACGGGCCGATCCCGACGGCGCAAAGCCGTCACCATCGCTTGCAGGAGCTGAAGTTCAATCCCAATCTAGCCCCGGCGGACTAGCTGCGCAAGCGACAAACTCGGCGAACGCCGGCGGGAGCCCGCCGCTCAGGCATCGTCGTGCTCCGCGACCGTAGCCATCACTCGCGCTGAAAATACAAATCAGGCCGCTGCGTTCACGGCAGCAGCGACCACGAGCGCCTGGGCAATCTCCTTGCCATCGTAACGCTTCCTTTTCGAAGTACGCCTGAAGAACCCGGGCCACCGCTTTAGTCGGCTGCCCGATGAGGCGACTCAGGTCGCGCTCGCGTTGAACAGTTCGGCCCCGCCGAAGCCGAGGTCGGAGTCGGCGAGGATGCCGGCTTACGCCTGCAGGATTTCCGGGTCCGACGAGGATCGCCGCATACTCCACGACCTGGAGATCGTGTAGACGACGCTCTTCCCCGCCGAGGCCGAGGTCTCGGCGGCCATCTCAGCAAGCGTGAACGCCTGGTCCCAGGCGAACTCGTATGCCCGAGTCTTGTGGCCCGTCCGGGTTAGCACGACGGCGGCCGCAGCGCCGGCGAGCGCACCGTGGGCCCACGCCAGAGCGAGCTTCTCGCCGGAGTTCTCGATGTACCAGCCGCTGCGGGGGAAGACGAACGGCGCGCCCGATGCCCGGATCATCTCCTCGGTCTGTCGATGCTCCGTCCCGAGCTCCATCTTCGCGCGATCGATGTTGAGTATGCTGGGGTAGGTGAGCAGCTTCACTCCCGACTTCTTCGTCGTGCCGACGGCCGCTCCGTGCCGCGGGGCCCGCCCTTCGACCTCGCTGTTGGAAATCAGAAGCATCCTGTCGGCGCCCGCCAGAGCCCGCGCGACACTCTCCGTATTGTCGTAGTCCATCTGCCGGAGCTTCAAGCCTCGGGCGACGCTGTCGGCCTCTTTCGCGATGGGCGGTACAGCTACGGCGATCTCTGAGGCGGGAACGCGATCGAGCAGCGCTTCAACAACGTGATGACCCAGTTTTCCGCTCGCGCCTGTTACGACGTTCATTCGAGTCTCCTTGTTGTCTGCTGCGCATCCGCGCCGCGCTTCGAGTGCGCCCGGGGTCATGGACCGAACGGCAGCGAGTCGGATGAGCGATCCGAGCCAGAAGCCTCCGATCGGGAACGAGTCGGTATCCGAGTCGCCCGTCGCGCCTAACGTGACGAAAGGCGGGAAGAAGTGCAACCGCGTCGAAAGCACCATGCGCAATCCGGGCCCCTTGTGCTCGTAGTCGAGTAGCGCGCCGATATCGCGCTGCGCGATCGCTTCGGCCGCCTATCGGTCGAATTCGATGGCCCACGAGGGCGGCGAGCCCCGCCGTTTCAGTCGACAGCGCGGAGATTGTGCGTGATGAAGCCGCTGCCGACGAGGAGCACTCCCTCGTCGCGAACTGCCGCCAGCGCCTGCCCAAGCGCAAAGAACTCCTTCGGGTGCTTGTTCGGCAGTGAGACCTGCAGCACCGGCACGTCCTGTGCGCCGAGCACTGTGGCTGCGCTTCCGTCCTCGAGTTCCCCGAAAATGACGGGCTCCCTGACGGGGCGACGGACAATTACTCGTTCATGGTAGAAGCTCCCTTGCCGGTGCAACGTTGTGTGTCCGTGCGCGTCAATCGTCATCGACCCGAGACGTCGGATGCCGGGGTCCGCCGGCATCCACGATTCCCCGCGGTGAAATTCGATCGTTCGTCTTTCCACCGAACGATCGTACCAGCGGTGCGAATCGGCACGCCACCCCGTCTTCGATGTTCGCTGAGCCGAGAGCGCATGAACGCTCCGCGCCCGGCGATGGCGTGACGCCCTGTCACGACTGAATTCAGTTTCCTGTCTGGCCGACTCGGCTACCGGTCCCTGACACCCAGTCACGACCCACCCTTTGGCGCTGTGAGTTTCTCTGTCGCCAGCTTTCAATGTGTGCGTTCCCAGCGGACGGGTGTCCCTTCACAACTCGGTTCCTCCGGTGCAATGGGGGCGCAAGGGCGCTCTCCTGCGGCCGGCTCGTGCAAAGGACGCTGCTCCCATCGAACTGTTCGCCCGCGTGGCGACGACCCGATCGCCGCAGAGCGTCATGAGAAAAATCGAGCCGGTCGCACGAGGGCGCTCTCCGCCCTGATGACGCACCGAAGGAGGAATCCCAGTCATGCATCTCATTCGTATTCGCAATCGTCCCTACGCCGTGATCAACGGCAAGGACTTCGCCGTCTACCGCTGGTTCGACGCTGGGCGCGCCGGACCGCTCTTCATCCAGGTTGCCGGTCGTACGCCACTTCATCGCGACGATCTGCCGACTGACGACTGGCTCGTCGCCCAGTCGCACGCGGGCACGATCCGCGTCACGACGGCGTGGCGCAAGCAGTGGTTCGACCACCGGCTCGACGCGACGCGCAAGCTCGCGTTCGCCGGCGCTTCGACCGCGGGAGCGTACTACCTGCTCCTGCGTTATCTCGCGCGACGCTTCGGCATTACGCTCGAAGACGCGGACCTCGTTGCTCGCTCAGGCGAGCTCGCCGGGCGCACCGGCACCTACCACCTCATCGACCGCGTCGCGGACGCCGGTCTCACCGATTCCCACCTGCTCGTACTCGACGTCCCACCGTACCTCGACACCACCCACGTCACCGAGCTGCTCTCCGATCCCACGCCCTGAACCCCAACCCGCAGTCCTGAACCCAAACCTCGCGAAAGGAGGAGACACGTGTCTCTCGCTCCCACGGACGGAGGTGTGCCCTTCTCGGGCCGCACCGCCAATCACGATCTCTCGTTCCGGCAGTTCAACAAGTCGAAGCATGCGCAGTACTTCACCCCGGTCTGGCTCGCGGAGCTTCTCTTCGAGCTATTCCGCCCACTCTGCGGCGAGGAGTTGTCCGGCATGTCGGTGTTCGATCCGACCTGCGGCTCCGGCCGGCTTCTCGCTCCATGGCAGAGCGCCGGGGCGCAGGTGCTCGGTATCGAGCTCGACGAGCTCGCCGCCCGTCACGCTGCTGCGGCGCTCGGCTCCACGAACGTCCGCACCGGCGATCTCCTCGACTACCGGAACCTCGTCTCCAACGTCTCGATCGTGCTCACGAACCCACCGTACGGGCTCTGGTGGTCGCCACCTGACAAGAACGAGGAGTGGTCGTGTGAAACCGCCAGTGGCCTCATCGAGAGCCAGGGAGCGACGCTCGAGATCGCGACGCGCTCGCTCGCATACAGCGGCATGCTCGTCGCGATCGTACCAACCTCGACCTTCGCCAACGCGAAGGACCGGACACTCCGTGACGTGCTCTACGCGAACTACGACGGGCTCTGCCAGGTCACTCTCCGGCAACCCTTCCGGGACGAGTACGGCATCGCCGTCGACGCCGACCTCGTCGTCGCGCGTCGCGGCTATCGCGGCTACGGCGCCCCTTGGAAACCCGTCCGGGCGGAAGCACCGCCTGACACGGCACCCGACGTCATCCGCTGGGCATTCCGCCAGGCATTCGACTACGGAAGCGATCGGCTCTACGCGTCGGCGATGCCGCCCGTACCCGTTGTCTCGCGGCTCGTCTCCGTCACACCGGCGCGCGACGTTCGCATCACCGCCCGCGGAATCGCCGCGAGCGGCGACACCGCCGGCATGCTCGCATTCCTCGACGCGACTGAAACTGCGTTCGACCCCGTCCGCGGGATCGAGCACGGCATCGTCGCGGCAATGCTCTCTCCGGCATCCATCCTCACGCGCGGCGCGCTCCCGGCCGTCGAGACGCTCCTCGCCCTTGGCTTCGAGCCGGAGGTGAGCGAGGCCGACTGCCAGCGCATCGCGCGCCTCCAGAAGAAGTACGCCCGGCTCCGGACGCCGCTCTTTCCACCGCGACCGCATCAGCGGCTCGCGTACCTCGACGACCGCAGCTACACCGCGAAGGAAACGGTACAGGCTGCCGACGGCGCACCGCTCTTCACGATCGGCCGTGCCTATCACCTCCGCCCGACGTGGGTGCGCCATCGCGAGACTGCCTCGGTCGAGACGGTCTTCGATGAAGCGCTCAAGAAGAACGTCGAGCTCATCACCTCGGTCGATCGCGGCTACCTCGCGTTCACCGTCATCACTGACAGCGGATCGCGCACGTTCCGCGAAATCGACGTCGCCGACGTCGAGATCCTCACGCGCGCGTTCGAACTTCCCGACATCCCGGACCTCGAGGCGGTGCTGCCCGACATCGTCGAGCGAAACCGTCAGTTCCTTGCAGCCCGGTGCCCTTTTCTCTTTCCCTTCCAGCGCGAAGATGTCGCTCGTATGGCCCTGAAGCCGTTCGGCTACCTCGGCTACGAGCAGGGTGGCGGGAAGACCGTCACCGCGGCCTCCTGGGCACTCCTGCGCGGCGCAAAGCGCGTGCTCGTCATCTGCCAGTCCTCGCTCGTCGAGAACTGGCTCCACGAGCTCGCGAAGTTCGGCTTCAACGCGGAGCGCCTAACCACCCACCAATCGGTCTCCCGCATCCGTGAAGAACATCGCAACGGCGTGCGCCCCTCCGAGACGACGTTCTACATCACGTCGTTCGAATTCCTCTCCCTCGTCGGCATCAAGCAGTACGACCCGTGGGCCTGCCGTTCGTTCAAAGCGGAAGGCGAGCTGGCTCACGAAGTACTCGACAACCGCAAGGCTACCTGCCGCGTCTGCAAACGCGACTTCAGCCAGGTTGTCCGGCAATGCCCGCGCTGCAACGACGCCGCCGGATGGACCGGCGGCCACTGCCGCGCGTGCAACTACCAGGCGTGGACAATGACGGGTGACAGCCGCCAGTGGCCCGCGTACAAGCGCATCGCGAAGCTCTTCGGAGCCGTGCTCATCGACGAGGCGCAGATCGCCAAGTCGAAGAACACCCTCCGGGGTCGCGCGGTGCGAGCGCTCAAGCCGAAGTCACGTCTCATCCTCACCGGGACGCTCATGAAGGGCTACGTCCACGATGTCTTCTGGAACGTGGCCTGGCTGTTAGGCTTTGATACGCCACTCTTTCCGTACGCGTATCGAGCCGGAGCGAAGCGCTTCCTCTCGGAGTTCGGGACCTACGAGTTCGTTACGCGCCAGTTCGAGGAGTCGCTCCACGAAGGCCGCGCGAAGCTCCTCCCCGAGGTCTCGAACCTCAACCGGTTCTGGCGGCTCATGGCATCGTTCGCCGTGAGGCGCCGCAAAGACGATGTCTTCGAGCTACCGGCGAAGCAGCGAACGATTCACGTACTCCCGCTCTGCGACCCGCACGGCCGTCTCTACCGTGACTACGCCGAGTGGGCCAGGGAGCAGATCCAGAAGGCGCTTCGGCAGAACGAGGCTAACCCGAACATGGGCGTCATCGCGAACGCTCTCTGGAAACTTCGCTACGCGGCGACGTGCCCGGTAGCAGTCGATTACCTCGACCGCGGCCACCTCACGCAGCCGACGTGGAACAAGCTCGACAGGGTCACCTCGATCGTGCGGGCCGCGGCGGATCGCGGTGAGAAGACGATCGTCTTCTCGGGGCTTCGGACGATGGTCGCAGCAATCGCGAAGCACCTGCGCGAGCAGGGTATTACCTTCCTCCCGATCACCGCCGAGGTCCCGGCCGCGAAGCGATTCGCACTCATCCAGCAGTTCTCGCGCGAGCCGCGCGTAAGCGCCATCGTCGCGAGCCTCAACTGCCTCAACCGCGGCTTCACGATCACCGCGGCGAATCACGTGGTGCTCGTCGACCTCGAGTACTCACCCGAAGCGACCGAGCAGGCCGAAGACCGGGTGCACCGGCCGGGGCAGGACAAACCGGTCTACATCCATTACCTCCTCTCCCAGGCGACGATCGATCAGGTCATGCACGAGGTCCTGATTCAGAAGTCCGAAGCGATCCGTCATGCGATCGACGGGCGCGAGCGGTTCCGCGACGTGGCCGAGTTGCTGCGACGTGTCACCGGCGACGTCCAGCTCGAGATCGCGAAGCGGCTCGAGTTGCTCCCCGTCATCCAGCCGGAGATCGCGCTCGCTGCGCTTCCCATCCTCCCCGAAATCGTGCCCACCATCCCCGCGAAGGTCGACCTGCCGGAGGAGACCTTCGTCCCGCCGCTACTCGTGAACGTCCGGCAGCTATCCCTCTTCGACTAACCGATTTCCCAACGACATAGAAAGGAGTATCTCGATGGATCTCGTCATCCGTCTGCGTGAGCTTCGTGCGCACGCAGGCCTCACCCAGGAGCAAGCCGCGGAGCGAAGCGGCATCGGCGCAAAGACGATCAGCTCGTTCGAGTCCGGGAGCCGCATCGAAGCGATGAAGCTCTCGCAGCTCGAGCGCCTGCTCGACGTCTATGGCGTCACGCTCGCGTACTTCTTCTCGGACGAGCTCGCGAACGGGCTCTCTCCCGCGAACGCGGAGTCCTCTCAGCGCGACGGCTTCCGGTTCGAGGACCTTCCCGAGCCGGTGCGCACATCGATTGTCGCGTGGGCCTCACGCATCACATCCGCACCTGCCGCTGTCGTGGCGCAGCGACACCCGTCGCACGACTCTCGCGCACACGTCGGCTAACGCTTCACGAACCCAGCACCGAAATCGGGCACCCGAGGAATCGGGTGCCCAACGGAGGCTTTGCATGCACGCATCACACGTATTCACGATCTCCCTCAACCCGCGCAACAGCGCACGCATCACACGTCTCAGCCGTAGGACGAGCGTTCCACGCGGGCGTCTCGCAAACGCACTGCTCGCAGACATCCTCGATGCAGTCGACTTCAAGAGCGGCCGCGATCTCGCACCGCGTCACAAGGATGAGGAGGGCGCCAGTGCCTGACACGACTTCGATCACGGCGACGACGACGATTGGCGACGAATCTCCTCTCGACCGGCTGCTGCGAGCGGGCGCCGAATCACTTTCCGATGCGGAGCTCGTCGCGGTACTGCTCGGCTCGAAGATCGAAAAGGCTCGGACGCTGGTCTGCGACGGCCTCCCGGCGTTCGCGCGGACCGAATGGACCGCGCGTCGCCATCGAATGCGCCCGAGAGAGTCCGCACGCATCCTCGCGAGCCTCGAGCTCGGGCGCCGGCTGAGTTCGTGGTCCGAGAATCCGCGCGACCCGGTGCGCGATCCGACGATGCTCGCGCGTTCCCTGGTTGCCCGGTACGGGCATCACGTCCAGGAGCGCGTTGGCGCGGTGTACCTCGATGCGAAGAGCCGCGTGATCCGGGAGCGTGAGATTTTCGTCGGCACGCTCAACTCGACGACAGTCTCGACCCGCGACATTATCCGCCACGCGATCGACGACCATGCCGCAGGGCTCATCGTCTTTCACAACCACCCGTCCGGCGACCCATCGCCGTCGGGCGAAGACCTCGTTTTCACGAAACAGCTCGTCGACGCCGGGAAGCTTCTGGGCGTCGACGTACTCGACCACCTTATTCTTGGGATCAATCGGTTCGTGTCCCTCAAGGGGATACAGGCGATGTAATTCGATAGGCGGGACCGCTTGGTCCCGCCTATTTCTTCGCTCAGCCCCAGGTTTCCGGAACTAGTTTCTCTCCTCCGCGCCAGTCCGCGACGCGATTCAAGGGGCTGACGCTTCCCCACACTGATTCGGTCGCGTGGTCGAGAACGATTACCTGAAGATCTCCCTTGGCTTCCTCTACAACTTTCGCGAGGGTGACGAACGCCTTGCGGACAGCATCCACGTCTTGGTCATCAAGCTCGCCGCCATCGCCCTTCGCTGCATCCTGAGAACGCTCCACCAACCGTTTCGGAAAGTAGACTTGGCTCGGCTGATCGTAGATCAGGAAGGAGGGAACCGGACTCGCCGCGAGACCCATGAAGAACTGTTGGAGAGCCAGGGTCGCGGCAAGATGATACGAAAGCCAGTTTGATCCACTCCCGATCTCCCAGAGGAAATCCTCCCGATCACTTCGCGCGACTCGTATCGTTAGGTCCGTCGCAGAAAGTGACATTGGATCGTCAGGCCATTCCACATCCAGCCCCGGAAGGAGCCGTTGTGCGTGCGAAGCAACTTTCGCCAGCGCAAGGTTCGTGCGTTGCTTGATCGCACTCTCCTGTACCTCTGATTCGAGAGACTTGACCCGCTCCTGCAAGGTTGCGACCTCTGTCGAAAGCTCGCCGTCGCTCCCCACTCGCTCGTAGTGCTGGAGTGCTTGTTCCAGCCTTCCAAGAAACCGCGACGCCTCGAGTGTAGCGTCTTGCCGCTGCTGCGCATCCGATGATTCCCTTGCAAGAGCCCTGATTCGGTGTCTAATACCTTCGAGTTGCTCGATAGCGGGACGGAGTTGCTCCTTGACCCGTTGAAGCTCGCGGTCGAAGGCGGCGGGCACGCCAGCAAACTGGTCGTCGCTCTTCTCGAGCTGGCCAAGTGCTTCTAAGAGTGCAGAGAGCGCTTCATGCCCACTCTCCAACCCTTGTCCACAGAGAGGGCACGCGTGGTCTTCGTCGTGAAGGTTCGCCAACCACTTCGAGAGCTGGAGTCGATCGCGCTGCACCTGCAACTGTCCCTTGTATTGGGTGGTTGTGGAGCGCAGTTGCTCCATCTCGGCGAGCCGCCGCCGTAGTTGTCCGACCGCGGTTGCTCGTTCTGACTCTTCTTGCTGGAGCTCGACGAGCTCTTTGATGGATGCGTCGATCGTTGCGTCCGACACTGCAGGCGTCCGATCGGTCCCGTGAACAATCTCACGAAGTTGATCGATGACCGTCGAAGTGGGTGTTCCAGCGTCAAATGGCGTCGCAATCAAACCGATTTCACGAGCCTGGGACTCCCAGGAACGGATTTCGGCGATCCATCGTTCCGACACTTCTTTAAGAGCTTTCAGCTCTCTCTCCTTGCGAAGGAGTTCCTTTCGGAGCTGGCTCAACTCATGCTGCTTCGCGAGAACGGAGGGAGATAGAGCGCCGAGGACATATGGGAAAATCGTGCGCAACTTCTCGCGATGCTCGTGCGTGTCGGCCTTAAAAAACAACACATTTTGATTCGCGACGATATTCTGGGGCTGAAACGTAAATGCCATCAGATCGCGAAAGCTTGGTCGCCCCTTGAAACCACTAAGGCCGCGATCCGGCTCGAACTCAAGTTGCGAGAGGCCCGCGAGCTCATCGAGCGAGCGCTTCACGGCCTCGACCGTTGTGTTTTTAACTGGAGTCGAAACCGGTGGCTCAATGGACAGGCCGTCCATGACGAACATTTCGTTCGTCGTTCGCTGTCCTCCAGGCTCACGCCGCGCGAGGAGCTTTTCGCCTTGCGGTGTCGAGACGATGACGCCAAACCAACTGCACCGGTCTCGAATCGTGCTCACGGGGATGGTGCACGTGTCGGCGCCCAAACAGTAGTCGATGATTGGAATTACTGCGGACTTGCCGGTTCGGGAGACGCCGCTGATCACATTTAGCGAACCTAGCGCGAATGGAAGTCGCTTTGGTGGAAGCGATGAATCACGCGGCCAAAGGATGAGTTCTCGGATTTGGAATCGCATAGGCTCAGAATCGAATGTGTAAGAGGGTTTCGAGTTCGAATGGTGTAACACCGCCGCACCATGCCCCAAGTTTCTCGGCATTTCGGATGAGAGGCCTTACGGACTCCGCAACTGTGGCGGGTGGTGTATCAGAAAGTGCAACCACTTCGGCGGTCAGAGGGTCGACGAACAGGAGACGCGATGACAGCGCGATCCGTAATGACTCGAGGCTCAATCGTCGATACGCCCGTACTCTATTTTCGAGGGATAGCAGGACATCGCTCTTGCTAACCGTCGACTCCGTGAACTTGGCTGAGAAGACCCGAAGCCCTGACTGGCGCCTCGTGGAGCTTACAACCGCGAAGGTCTCGTCGTGGAACAGGATTGGAAGTGGGAGAAAGAGCGCTGGAAGGGGCGTCGAATCCGGCGATTGACGCGAAGCAGCGTAGCCGATCGCGAAGCGCCATAACAGAACACATCCGAGTCCAGGGTTTTGTACAGCCTCAACTTCCCGTGCGAGTGTCGCCGTCATGTCTTGACCGTGGTAGCGAGGGTCGTCAGCTCCTCCCTATACTTCGGATGCCACCCAACAGTCAGATCCTCGGCAAGAGCGTGCAAGCAGCCGGGCGTAAAATGGGGAGGCACATCAATCGCCTCTAGTTGCTGCTTTACCTGAATGCACTCCGCAAACAGAAGGCGTCCAACATCACGCGCCGGCCGTCCGGAGGTCTGCACCTCGACGGAGATCTTCTTTGCCGCCCATGCGCGTTCTAGTTCCTCTTCGAAATCGTTGAAACTCGAAGGATGCACCAGCCCCTTCTCTGCCCAGATGGACCGTTCGAGCGAAGCGCGAAGGAAATCGTTCGCTGCACGAAGCTTTTCCTCGTATTCCAGCTCGATCAACTCAAGCTGACGAATGTACGTTCGTGACGGGAGCTCGGCGGCAACTTGAACGGCGCTCGGGGCCGGCGCAAAAGAGTGGAGGATCCGCCTCCGATCGTACTTCTGCACGAAGGCGAGGAGTTCGACGTTAAAGGCGTCCACCGAAACCATCGCGGGTTTTCCATCCTCCAGTAACTGATCAATCGCGGACTTCGTCCAACCCAGCATCTGGTTGGCAACCGTCGATCGCATCTCCGGAGAGACAATTTTCGTCGCGATGAGATTCTCGATATCTCCCGTAGCGTCGCCTTTGCCGAACGAGAGCGCGAAACGTTCAATGACCGAGGCGACAACTGCCTGGTCAGATCCGAATACATGCTCGAGATAGGACGCTAGCGTTACCGAGACTCTCGCGCGTTTGGCATGCGAAGGCGGAGGACCCCAGAGAGTCGAAATCGCGTCTCGGAGAACCTCGTTGGCGCGGCTTGCGCTATTTGCGCTCGCAAACGATTCCGCGATGCGTCCGCTGCATTTCCTGGACAGGTGAAGCTCAAATGTCGTGCGCGTGACGTCGATTTCGCCAGCTTCCACCGCAGTTAACCAGTTGGAGATGGTCTTCCAAAACTCCACGGACCGGTCTGCAATCGGATTCCTCCGCGCCACGCTCTTCGTCTGCTCTGCAGTCTTGATACCCTCGGCATCCTCGATGCCGACATCGTCAAAAACCTCGAGACTCACGAACGAGCCAGGTTGCCCCTCGATGAGCCGAATAACAGCTCGCGTCGTTTGCAGTGAGTAGCCGAACAATTGGCCAGGTACGTGGGGCGCTTTCCTGGCTCCCGCCCTCTTCGCAGTAGCAGTAAGTCGAGCCTTGGCTGGGGGAGGTAGCTTCATTGCGCTGATATAGTAGCTGATATAGCATGCTGGTGTGAAGCAACCATCAACCGCCAACTACGGAACGCTCATCAAGCTGGGGCGCCAGCGTCTCGGCGTCACGCAAGAAAAGCTTGCACGCTCCCTCAAGGTCTCTTTTCCGACGGTGAATCGTTGGGAGAACGGAAAGACGCAACCCGATGAACGGGCGCGACATGCTCTCGCCACGCTACTGCGCGCAAAGGGACCCGAGCTCCGCGAACTCGCCGACCAGCTTGACGGAGGTGAGGAACCTTCCCCAGTACAGGATCGACCGAAGCGGGGGCGCAAGACAAGGAGCTCGGACACGGCCTTGCCGACTGAAGCGACCACGCTCGATACGAAATCCATGGAGGGGATGCTCTGGAAGGCAGCGTGCTCGATCCGCGGCGAAAAGGACGCACCGAAGTTCAAGGACTACATTCTTCCGCTCCTCTTCCTCAAGCGCCTCTCCGACGTGTTCGAGGATGAGGTCGCCCGCCTCGCGGAGACATATGGCGATACGGAAACCGCGCTGACGATCCTCGACGAAGACCACTCGCTCGTCCGCTTCTACATCCCTGAGCTGGCGACGTGGCCTGTACTGGCCGGTCGAAAGCAGGTTGAGTGGCCTGCGGGTAAAGCACCGAAGACGCTCGGCGAACGCCTGACGAACGCCGTACGCGCCGTAGCGCGGGCGAACCCGAGCCTTCAGGGCGTCGTCGACATCGTGGACTTCAACGAGACGCGGAACGGTGAGCGCGAGGTCAGCGACGAAGCGCTCCACCGGATCATCGAGCTGTTCAGCGAGCCGCGCTACCGCCTTGGCTTGAAGGACGTCGAGGCGGACTTCCTCGGACGCGCGTACGAGTACCTTCTGCGGAAATTCGCCGAGGGACAGGGGCAGAGTGCCGGCGAGTTCTTCACACCGAAGGAAGTCGGCTGGCTCATCGCACACCTCGTCGAACCGAAGCAGGGCGAAGAGGTCTACGACTACGCCTGTGGTTCCGCGGGGTTGCTGATCAAGTGCGAGCTGCGCCTGCTTCAGCGGGAGAAGAAAGTGAAGCGGCCCCTGAAGCTCCATGGCCAGGAGCTGACGGGATCCAGCTTCGCCATTGCCCGGATGAACATGGTCCTCCACGACATGGAGGGCGAGATCGTCCGCGGAAACACGATGACGAACCCGAAGTTTCTCGAGGGGTCGCGACTCAAGCGCTTCGACATCGTCGTGGCCAATCCGATGTGGAACCAGGACAACATCGATCCCGCGATTTACGAGTCTGACCCGTACGAGCGCTTCGCCAGCGGTTACGCGCCTGCATCGGGTGCTGACTGGGCCTGGCTCCAGCATACGGTGGCGTCGCTGAGCGATTCGGGGCGCGCCGCGGTCGTCCTCGATACGGGCGCCGTGAGTCGCGGGAGCGGCAGCCAGGGCGACAACAAGGAGAAGACGATCCGGAAGGCCTTCGTGGAGAACGACTGGATCGAGGGCGTCATCCTCCTTCCGGACAATCTCTTTTACAACACCACTGCGACCGGGATCATCGTCATGCTCAACCGCTCAAAGCCAAAGGAGCGGCGTGGCAAGGTGGTACTCATTAACGCGAGCGGCGAATTTGAGAAAGGCCGGCCGAAGAACTACCTCCCGGAAACGGCTGTATCTAAGCTCGCCGCAGCGTTCCACGCAGGTGTCGATGGCGACCGACTCGTGAAGGTCGTCACCGCTGGGGAGATTGCCGCAAACGACTACAACCTCTCGCCCTCGCGGTACGTCGAAACGGGTACGGCCGTCGAAGAGCAGGAGATCCAGCCTCTCCTTGATGAGCTTACTCGAATCGAACGGGAGGCGCGAGATCTCGACGGACTCTTGCTCGAGTCGTTCGGTCGCTTGGGCTTTTCCACACAGCGCGAACTTCCCGCTCGTCGGATATCGGACGGGAGTGATCCGGAATCTCGGCGATGAGCCGCACCCCCACCACGCTTCCGCACTCAGGGAATGCGCAGACGTCCCCGCGCATGGCCGGTGATCTCCCGCGAGTCCTTTCGGCCACTTCTGCCTCGGAGCTGCCCCAAGGCTGGGAAGTTGTTCAACTCCGTCATGTCGCCGATTCGTACAGCGGTGGAACTCCGCCGAAGTCCGAGGCCGAGTACTGGCGAGGGCCTGTGCCGTGGCTCAGCCCGAAGGACATGAAGGCGACTCACCTCAGCGACACCATCGATCACATCAGCGCGGCTGCGGCTGCGCGCTACTCCCGAGTCATGCCAGCAAAGACCATCTTCGTCGTGATTCGCGGGATGATCTTGGCGAAAGACCTACCGGTCGCGATGAGCACGACGCCGATGGCTTTCAACCAGGATATGAAGGCTCTGTGCGCGAATGATCGCGTGATTTCCGAGTACCTCCTCTACGCGATCATTGGCCAGAAAGCCGCGATGACGAAGGAGATCGGTACCACCGCCCACGGCACAAAACGAATTGGTAGTTCGTCGCTGGACGATCTCAACCTCCCGTTGCCGCCACTACCGGAGCAGCGTGCAATCGTCTCCCTGCTATCGCTGCTCCGCACAGCAATAGTCCTGGAAGAGAAGCGCGTCGCAGCTCTCCGTGGGCTGAAGGCCGCGACGATGGCCAAGGTCTTCCGCGAAGGGCTCCGGGGCGAGCGGACCCGAGAAACTGTGCTCGGAGAACTCCCGGAGAGTTGGAAGGTCTCGGCGATGGGCGACATCGTCACCCGGATGAACTACGGGACATCCGCTCACTGTGGACTCGAGCCTATCGGCGCGCCGGTCCTGCGGATCCCGAATGTCATCGGCGAGCGTATCGACGAGACAGAACTCAAGTACGCAGTCCTGCCGAACAGGGAGGCAGACAAGCTGACGCTTACCCCCGGGGATATCCTCTTCGTTCGCACCAACGGTAATCGCAACTACACCGGCCGATGCGCGGTCTACGAAGGCAGTCCGCAGAATGCGCTTTTCGCGTCCTACCTCATCCGTGTTCGGCTACAACCGGGCACGCTGGCTCCCCACTTTGTGAAGTACTTCCTTTCATCGACCGGCCGCTCCCAAATCACTTCCAAAGCCAATCCTGCAGCGGATGGAAAGTTCAACGTCGATACGGGAATCCTTCGAGGAATCATCCTCCCGACACCGAGTGAGGCGGAGCAGGAAGAAATCGTTGCGCTCTTTTCGACCATCGATGGCCGGCTCGCCAAGAGTCAGCGGCGCGTCTCCGCGCTCCGCGCGCTCTATCGATCCACCCTCGAGAAGCTGATGATCGGTGCTCTTAGGGTTACGCCGCTTCTCGAACACCAACCTCACGCACATGCCTAACCTCAACAACGAACGCCTTGGAGTCCAGACCCCCCTCATCCGCTACGCCGGGGAGGTGGGCTGGACCATCCTCACGCGCGACCAGGCGATCACCGAGCGGGGCGGCGAGAGTGGCACACTCCTCTACAAAACGCTCGAGCGGAAGCTCCTGGAGCTGAATCCGGGCGTCGTGACCGCAGAGAACGTCCGGAACGTCATCGACCGCATCGAAAGCGTCCGGACGAACATCGAAGGAAACGCGGAGGTGCTCGCCTGGCTTCGCGGGGAGCGCACCGTTTACGTCCCGAGCGAGAGTCGTGATCTGAATGTCACTCTCGTGGACTACGAACACCTCGCACACAACACGTTCCACGTCACCGACGAATGGCGCTATACGAACGGCCAGCACGCGAACCGTGCGGACGTGATGTTCACCGTGAACGGCATCCCCGTCGCGCTTGTCGAGGCGAAGGGCGCGGCGAAGAGCGACGCCATCGACGTGGGGATCGACCAGGTGCGGCGCTACCACCGCGAGACGCCGGAGCTCCTCACGGCGCCGCAGGTCTTTGACGTGACGAGGCTCGTGGACTTCTACTACGGCGTCACTTGGAATCTCGACCGCAAGAATCTCTTCAACTGGAAGGACGAGGAGGCAGGGAACTTCGAGCGAAAGGTGAAGCGCTTTTTCGGGCGAGAGCGGTTCCTCAAACTTCTCCGCGACTGGATCATCTTCTACAAGCGCGACGACGAGCTGCGGAAGATTGTGCTTCGGCAGCACCAAACGCGCGCCGTCGAGAAGGTCGTCGATCGCGCGCTCGACCCCGAGAAGCGGCACGGCCTCATCTGGCACACTCAGGGGTCGGGGAAGACCTTCACGATGATCACGGCCGCCGAGCAGATCCTCGAGCACCCAGCGCTCAAAAACGAGAAACCGACCGTGATCATGCTGGTTGACCGCAACGAGCTCGAGGGACAGCTCTTTCTCAACCTCTCAGCGTACGGTCTTCCGTACGAGCAGGCGACCTCGAAGAAGCGTCTCCGCGAGCTGCTGAGGAACGACTACCGGGGCCTTATCGTGGCAATGGTTCACAAGTTCGAAGGAGCTGACGCCGATCTTTCGACGCGGGAGAACATCTTCGTCCTCGTGGACGAGGCGCATCGCACAACCGGCGGCGACCTCGGCAACTACCTCGTCGCTGCGATCCCGAACGCCACGTACATCGGATTCACGGGAACGCCGATCGACAAGACGGCGTACGGCAAGGGCACGTTCAAGGTCTTCGGCGTCGACGACCCGAAGGGATATCTCGACAAGTACTCGATCGCCGAATCGATCGCGGACGGCACGACCCTCCCGCTCAATTACACGCTCGCGCCGAACGAGATGCGCGTCCCCGAGGAACAGCTGGAGAAGGAGTTCCTCGCACTCACGGAGACCGAAGGCATCTCCGACATCGAGGAACTGAACAAGATCCTCGACCGCGCGGTGAATCTCAAGACGTTCCTCAAGGCTGGCGATCGCGTGGCGCGCGTGGCCGCGTTCGTCGCGGAGCACTTCAAGGCGAACGTCGAGCCGATGGGCTACAAAGCATTCCTCGTCGGCGTGGATCGAGAGGCCTGTGCACTCTACAAGCACGCGCTCGACAAGCACCTTCCGGCGGAGTACTCCGCAGTGGTCTACACCTCTGCGCACAACGACCCGGAGCTCCTCACCGAGTACCGGCTCGACGAGCAGGCCGAGAAGCAACTGCGTAAGGCGTTCATCAAGAGTGACAAACTCCCGAAGATTCTCATCGTGACCGAGAAGCTCCTGACCGGCTTCGACGCGCCGGTTCTCTATTGCATGTATCTCGACAAGCCGATGCGCGACCACACGCTCCTCCAGGCGATCGCTCGCGTGAATCGTCCGTACGAGGATGACGGGAACGTCAAGAAGCCAGCCGGCTTCGTTCTCGACTTCGTCGGGATCTTCGAGAACCTCCAGAAGGCACTCTCGTTCGATTCCGACGTCGTCGCGTCGGTCATCCAGAACATCGACGTCCTCAAGCAACGCTTCGAGTCGCTCATGGCGACGCAGGCACCTTCGTACCTCGAGTATTGCCGCGGCTGGATCGACGACAAGGCGGTAGAGCGCGCGATCGATGGCTTCAGCGACAAGGAGCGCCGCGAGCTTTTCTACACCTTCTTCCAGGAGATCGAGACGCTCTACGAGATCATCTCACCTGACGCATTCCTCCGGCCTCACATCGATCCGTACGCTAAGCTCTCCGTGCTCTTCAACCTCCTTCGCAGCGCCTACGGGAAGCAGGTCAGCCTCGTGAAGGAGCTGATGCGCAAAACGGAGGCGCTGGTTCGCGAACATGCCAGGGCCGACGGCTTCACCGGCGCGCTGCCGCTGGTATCGATCGATGAGGACGCCCTCAAGGCGCTCCGGCGCGGCGACGGCTCTTCGACCGCGAAGGTCATCAACCTCGGTCGCGCGATCATCGACACGGTCGCGAAGGAAGGCCAGGAGCAGCCGTTCCTGATCCCGATCGGCGGGCGAGTGCAAAGCGTGCTGGAGTTTTTCGAGGATCGGCAGCTCTCGACGAGCGACGCCGTCGCCGAACTGGAGAAGCTCGTTCGCGAGTATCTCGATGCAAAGTCGGAACGGGAGAAACTCTCGCTCGACGAGCACACGTTCGCCGTTTTCCAGACGCTGAAGCGGGCAGGCCTCGACGCGGAGAAAGCACTTGCGCTCGCGGAAACGCTGCGCGACGTGTTCGACGCGTTCCCCGAACATCGTGAGAATGCCGGGCAGTTGCGTCTCCTCAAGGCCGAGCTGTACAAACATCTGCTTCCCACCGTTGGAAAGAAGTCGATGGTCGAGGCGGCAGAGAGCCTCCTGAGGATCGCACGGGCATGAGGCGCACATTGGTTCCACCGCCGACGCGACCGAGTCGAGCTGCACGCACCAGTGAGGATCTCAAGGCACGAGCACGACTTTGGGCTTCATCCATCGGAGCAGAACCGAAACGCCTTCAGGTGCAGCCGATGCGAAGCAAATGGGCATCCTGCTCCACCGCCGGAACCATTACGCTGAGTGACGATCTGCTCCGGGAGGATCCTGCGTTTCAGGAAATCGTGATCGTGCACGAGCTACTCCACCTGCTCGTGCCGAATCACGGACGAGTCTTCAAGGCGCTGATGAGGGCGTACGTACCCAATTGGGAGACGGTCGTCACCGGAAGAGTATCGAGGAACTGTGGATTCGCCCAGCGCGCGGAGTAAGTTAGTGCGCAACTCGGCCGCGAACGACTCGGCGGCCGTGCGAACGATCGAATCAATGGATACCGGCCCCAACAGGAACCCGCCGTCAGCGCCCGAGCGCTTTCTGCATCGCGGTGATCGCGACTTCTCGGCCGCGGGTCTTCGCAAGCTCCTGATACCTCGGACGGTCCTTCTGCGCGATCTGGCGAAGGTAGGCGATGTAGCGCCCCTGAATCTTCCGGGACGCAGCATTTTTCGCGGAGATGCGCTTGCGGCGCGGCTGCGTCGTGGCCTTCAGGCGATGCGCGCTTGCAGCTTCGCGCGCGGGGCGTGCTTTTGGATGGCCGGCCGGCGCGCTCCCCGTTGCGAGCTGGCGAAGCTCTTGGATACGCGTTTCGATGCTCGCGATCTCCCTCTCCAGGTCGGCAAGGTATCCACGGATCGTGCGCTCCGTCAGGCTCCCGTCGTTGCAGGCGCGAGTGACGATGTACTGCAGCTGACCGGCGGTGTAGCTCATCATGCTGGATTTCAAGTCGTGCCCCTTCCGTGGCTGTACTTTCATCACTGCATTATCCACTACCGGAAGCCTGCCGCTCCTCGGTCGGCCGTTGGCGGAGCATCCGCTCGAAGCCGCGATAAACGGGATCGGGCTCGAGGGCAGGGAGTGCTCTCCAACCGAAACAGTCGCTCCCATTCGCACCGCTGGTACAGCTCCCTGATCTCGTCGAGGGAGAAACCGAGATTGAGCAGGAGGTTCACGTTGAGCGCCGCTGCGAGCCTCACGGTCAACTCATGCAGGGCGATCGCGTCCTTCGCGGCACTCAAGCGCGGGGCGTTGCCATGAGTCAGGTCGTCCCGCCACATCGCGATCCTTCCGGGTACTTGGCCGCGCTTGCGCGGAAAAAATTGACGTTGGTTACCCGGGGGCAGGATTTGGACGTGCGACCTTTGGACTGTGCAAGTTCGACTCAACGAGCGTGAGAATTGGCGATTCAGTGCCTCCTTCGTGCGGTACGCTCCTCCTCCGTGGGTGCCGGGGACCTTTGGTACATGGTGCTGTTCGACGCGACCGATGTGGACGCGCCATACTCTCCAATTACCTTTGACGACGCACCGCAAGTGCATCCCATCACGCAGTCACACGGCTTCGATCGGGAGATGCTTCCTGCCTTGGATGCCGTCTGGTTCGTGCTGCATCTGCCACGCCGATTACTCGACACGCTCGACCTCCCGCTCCGCTTCCTGAGCGTCGCGTCGCGAGTCGATCTCGCCCATCACATCACGCTGGTGCCGATGGCGCTGCTTGAACAAGCTGAGTACGTGCGTGCGTTTTCAAATCCGCCACCGGTGCTCGTCCTCGCGGCGGAGGTCCGTTCGCAAGCGGCAGAGACGTTTGCAGCGGCGGCGAAAGTACCGCTCGGCGTCGTGTCCTTCGATGCCCTTACGGACAGCACGCTGATGAAACTCTGGAAAGCAATCGCGAAGCGCTCCGGAGCGCCCGTCTCGCAACAGCTTTCCGCTTCGATCCCGCTGCTTCCTCGAACCTCAGAACACGCAACGGCGCTCGCCGCGCAGTTTCTTGCTCGCCAGCAGCGAGAACAGATGAAGATCCACGCTATCCGTGCCGATCGTCCGCAAGTGGTCGATCGGCTGATCCACATCCAAGCGACCGTCAACGCATGGCGTCATGCAGAAGAAGGTGGGTTTACGGCAGCGCCGCCCGAGGCAGTTATTCGTGAGTTCTATTCCCAGTCCCTGCGCACGCTGAAGCTACCAACCGTTCTGGTGGTTCCCGGAGCGGCGACGCTGTACCGGCGACGCCTGGCAGCAAAGCTCGGGGATGCGCCTGCGTCTGATGCCGCCGATGAACGCGGCGTCATGGCGGTCCTTGCAGCGCATCGCGGCGCCGCATGGTCGGCGAGCACCATAGTAACCGACCCGATTCCGCCAGACCTCTGGGGGATGTACGTGCAACTGGAATCGCACTGCGCGACCGCGCATGTGCGTCCGCATGCGGTCTGGCGCATGCTGCGCACGCTTGGCACACGCATCGCCGACGTGCTCGGCCCGGATGTACACGCTAAGATACGACGGTCATCATCTCTCACCGCGTTCACCGATTTTCCGATCGGGCTAGCAATGTTGCCGGGCGACTCATCGCCGCTAAACATGCGGGTTCCGCTCAACCAGCTCGCGCTCTCGCCTCTGACGCGCTGCCTCCAATTCGAACTTGCACCGAAGCGATTCTATGACTGGAGCTCGGGAGTGCGGGTACTCATCGCGGAATGCCTGCCACCGAGCGACCCGCTCTGGGCGCCTTCCAATGGTGTCTGGAGACTCATTGCAGAGGTGCTGAATGCCACGCAGGGATCTCGCTGCGATGTGGTGGCGATCAGGGATGAAGCGCAGTTGAACGCCGTCTTGCGCGCCGAGCCATATGATCTGCTCATCCTAAGTGCACACGGTGCATATGACCGCAGCGCGAACATGGCGGCCATCTGCATTCGGGAAACCCCCTCGCTCCTACTCGAAGTGGAGCAGGTGCCGCCGGTCGTGATGTTGAGCGCCTGCGAAGTCTCGCCGCGCGCGTTCGGCGCCGTCAGTGCAGCGGATCTCCTCTTTCGCCATGGTGCATCGGTTGTGATAGGGACGCTCGTCCCGATTGACCTTAGGCGAAACGCGTACCTGCTGAATCGCTTCGCGACCTATATCAGCGATGCGATCGAAGGACGAACGCAGTTTGATACGCTTGGGCAGCTTTGGCATCACGTGCTGTCGACCCATGCGGTCCACGACATCTACGCGGCCTCGCGCAGAGTGCAGCGTTGGGCGTTCTCCTTCCAGAATGGCCGCCACGTCGATGCGGAGTTCAAGAACGTCCGCTCCGTCGGCCGACTCCGTGCAGGCACAATCCATAAGGACTCCGAGACGGTGCTGCTCGAGATCGCTCGCGACCGCGGATTCGAAGATGTGCTTCGCTCCACGCTCAAGAGCTGCGGGTATTTCCCGGAATCTGTTTTCTACACGCTACTCGGACGAGGCGACCGCATCGTGCTCTCGCGTAGCCACGCTGAACTTCTCCATACGGGCGGCATGATGCCTTCTTGACGGGTATACCGTGAAGCCAATCAACAACGAGGTCGTGAAGCCGCAGTCCACATGTCTTGCGCCGCCGGCGATGTGCGGAATCACGACGCGATTCGTCGAACTCCAAGCGATGTACGGCGAAGGCACAAGGTGGACAGACTCTGGTTTCGGGGGCCAGTCACCAGCAATCGATGGCATCATCGCGCGGCATCGGTACCGCGCCGGCCTACAAGAACCAAGGCGTCGTTTCTAGCGCCGCATGCAGCGTGAACGTGCTCTTTTGTCGTAGGAAGGCGGCTGTCAGGTACGCGATATCCCCCGCGTACTTCGTCGTGATGGGTTCTCCCGTGAGCGCATCCGATGATGACCAGTTCAGCTTCGTGAGCGCGAGGATCTGCCGAGCGAGTGCGTGGAGATCCGGAGGGGTTTCTGCCTGCCCCTTCGCGCGGTAGGCCCAGGTGTTGATCTCAAGCGGCAAGGGTGTCCCGAGCCCCTTCCGGTAGGGGTTGTATCCGGTCGTGCTCAGTAGGAGCTGGTTGTCGGCGGTGACGACGTAAGTCCCGCGTGCCAAGCTGCCGTCACTCTCGGGACGCTCGTCGTAGAGGCGCACAGGGTGGTGTGAGTTGATCCAGATGAACGAGTAGGTACCCAGCGGGCGCACCCGGCGTGCAGCCTTCACGAGGGCCATGCGATCGTCGTGCGAGAAGCGCGCAGAATAGTGGAAGTAGACGTGGGGCGTCTGCGAGAGATCATCGACGCGCTTGAGCGTTTCCTCGACGAGCGTGGCCAGACGGGTAGTTCGTTCCTCGTACGCGAACGTTTGCATGTTGCCGGAGTAGAAGAGCCAGCGCCCATAGCGGTTGAACACGTTCGCGTAGCCCATAAGTCGCTCATCGGATCTACCCCGATGTTGCGTGTAAGAGAGGCCGACGAAGAAGTCGGCGTCGGGGATCCCCTCCGGAAGGACCCATGGCACGACTCCGCACTTCGCCGCGATGTTGAGGGCGAGGTTGAGATCCTTCCAATCCGGGTTCACGAGCGTCGGCGTGTCGACCATCTGACAGGGCACGCCCGCTTCGAGGAGGGTGCGCTTCGTCGTGTAGTACGGCGCATGCTCGTCATCGAGCGAGAATCCTGCCTCCGGCGTGTGCACGAGGAAGAGGCGTGGAAAGTGCGGATCGCCACGCCACGCGGGATGTTCCTCAAGGAGTCGAGCGCAGGTCGCGTCGATGCTCTCGTTCGACTGGATCCCGATGATCGTGTTGTACGTGAAGCGGGTGCCGAACGTGCGCTCAGCTCCCTTGTACCGGAACTTGCCACTCTTCAGCCGCTCGATGAGTGCGTGCATCGCCGCGCGATGCGGCTCCGCAACAACAGGCACGAGCTCGATCTCGTTCGACTCATGGCTGTACGCGCCGAATTCGGTGATGCCATCTCGAATGTTGCTCGTTTCCTTCTGGCGGCCGAACTCGACCAGCGGTTCTGCGAGTGTTCGCGCAACCAGCCCTGAGCTCGCGTCCAACCGCACGGCTTCGGGGAGAAGACGCAGGCTGACGCCACCGACGCGGAGTGGGAAGATACCTTCCGCAATTCCTTCTGCCGTGGTCTGCGTCAGCTCTGCTCGTTTCCGTGCGGCGCCCTGGATGCTCGCGAGACTCCGGCGTTTGATTTCAGTGCTGAGATCGAACGTGATGCCGTCGAGCTCGAGGCGAATGTCGGCGAGCCCGATGTTTGGGATGACCGCGTCCAGATGCAGGCGCTCGGTTCGCGAGTGGTCACGTACGATCACCTCAACCCCCGCCTCATTCGCGCGCAGGACCTTCACGTCTTCCCACCCGTCCCTCGTTCGCGCGACTGCCCAACGATCCACATAGCCACCGACGTGGCGACCGCGGCGCTGGAGGTCTGCGAGCGTGAGCACGCTCTTCACCTCGACGCCGTAGTCGATCACGAGGTACGCCCGGCCATGAAAGTGTCGGAGCGCGAAGTGGTAGGCCGGAAACAGGCGCACGACCTTCCGAACGGCGCTGGGAAGGTCGACATCTTGGCCCTTGCTGTGCGCGGTAATCCGCCCGTGCGCGAATCGATCGATGAACCAGCCTTCCGCCTTGAGTCGATCGCGCAGCGTTCCGAGCACGGCGAGTCGCCAATCTTCCGGCAACGGGCCATCCGCCTCGAGCGGGTAGACGTTTGCGAACTCCGAGGATCGTCCCACCGGACGCACGTGGCGTGAGGTGTCGATTCGCAGCGTGAGCGTAGTCTCTGCGTCGGTGACGCTGTATTCGGGTGGGGGCAACCCGGCCTCAGTCATCGCGAGGAGCATCGCCCTTGTGCCCTCGCTCAGCTGCCGGACGAAGAGCTGTCCCTTCTGATCCTTCGACTGCTTTAGCCACCCCATGAGCATGGGATTGCGTGGCATCGATTGGAGGTTCCGTTCGTCGAGCCTGAACGTTGCCGGCACTGCGCCGCTTCGCTGGAGGATGCGCCCTGGGTTCTTCACGACGAGTGCGTCGCGGTAGTAGATGCACTCGATCGGCCATTCGAGGGCGTAGTCACGATGCGCAACGGCGTTGACGATCGCTTCATCCACCGCGGTGAAGGGGAGCTCGGGTTCTTCCGCGAAGCCACCATCGGGGCGGCGGACGTGGTACACGCGGATGAGCCCCGACTCGCGCAGAAAATCTCGCACGTGGAGCAGCTGGTGCGTGATCGAGCCGGTGAACGTTCGATCGAGTGATGGGTCACCGGGGTTTGCGTCCGTTGATGCGCTTTCATAACGCAAGATTCGGATGTGCGCGGACGGGAGAACGCGTTGCGGGTTTGCAGAGAAAAACAGCAGTCCGGCGTTCGTGAAGCTGTAGCCGTCGCTCCTGCGTTCCAGCGCTCCAACGGCATGCAAGAGGTCCTCACTCGTCCGCTCCACGTTCGCGAGCTCGGGCCAGGTGTCGCGGATCTCTTGCAGGAGCGCTTGATCGATCTCGGTAGCGTCGTATCGTGAAGCGATTCTCCGTTCGAACGAGTCGGTAATCTGCTTGTCGCGGCGTAGCTGGTCTCGATCGCGCTCGGCGAGATGCAGATTCTGCGCACCAGCACGTCGCCAGGCCCGAGGTACGGACTCGATGCTCTCGCAAATCGCATCGCGCGTCTCGGTTACGTGGATGAGGATGACGCGTTTCAGGGCGCTGGTATCGTCGGCGCAATCCTCGAGTTTGACCGTTGCGGTGTGGTTGCGGAGGAGTTGTCCAGTGTTCGTTAAGGAATTTCGCTGCGCATCGGTCAGGTGATCGACGCCCCGGAGTTCTCCTGATTTCGAGATGCCGAGGATGAGAAGTCCACCTTCCGCGTTCGAGTTCGCGAACGCAGAAATTGTTTCCCGAATCTGTTCACGGAACTCGCGGAGCGCGCTCTGCGTCACCGCACCGTTGACGAGTCGTGGAACCTCCTTGCGGTCGAACAGTTGGTCCTCGACATCGGCGTCGTCCGCCGCGAGGAAGTGCGTGAGGTAAGTGGCGAAGCTGTCAAAGACAGCTCGTGGGTCTAGTGGCACTCCTCATTCTCGCACTTTGTCGGTGTGGGCTGCATCCCGCGCTCCCACTCAGGATTCAACCGGGAATTCACGCGCGTGTTGGCGCGTGGTATCCAGGTACCGCCGACCCGCGAAACCCTGCGCGGATGGGTCGGAGGCCTCCGGCAGAGGCGTGGGCTCTCGTCCGGAGCCGCTCCCACGCAACCATTCCCTGACTATCGAATCCCTGACGGCGCTGCGCCTCGGCTCCCACGCGGTACCATGGAAACGTGCGGTCACGGGTCAGGACACGTACTCTCGTCGCGGTGCTCTTTTCCGCCGCGCTTTCGAGCTGCACGAACTCAGTTCCTAAAGCCATCGTCGGCCGGTGCGAGCCTGACGACACACGCGTGATCGCCGCGGCGGTGCAGGCGACGAGCGGTTGGCCTCCCGCTCCGGTATTCGAATCTTCGGTGGACCTCGATGCGTACGCGGATGATCTTCGGAAACTCGATGCTGCCGACGTTCCTCCGAGGCTTCTTCGAACGCTCCTCGAGCGCAACCACGCATCAGCGACGATCGATCCCGGAGCGCCTGCGCAGTTCCCGCTCGCGACCGGCGCCCGCAAGCAAACTCGACAGTCGATTCATGTCTCGCTCCCGGGGTACTCCGCCGACGGTGGTGCCGCAGTCATCTACGCCGGGTCGGCGTGTGGTCCGCCGTGCGGGCAGGGTGGCGTCGTACTGCTCGAGCGGAGTGAGGAGGCGTGGAAGGTGATCACGGTCGTCCAGCTCGGAGAACGTGGACGCGGACGGCGGTAAACGAGGCTGAGTTCCGCTAGGTCTTTAGGCGTGCTTCACTTTCGTTCCCTAAGGCACACGCACGTGCTGAAGCCGGAGACCCTGCCCGGTGGCCGATCGATGGGCTCACCCCGTTCAGAAGTGAACACCCTGACTGGACGGGTCCGATGCACGTGCAGGGTAAACATCAACGAGCCCCAAACAACGTTTCGAGTGCCGCGATCGCGGGACGGCCAACCTCCTGCGGAAGTGCCAGGACCGTCACGGGAACGATGGCTCCGTTCGTTCCGTCCGCGAGACGCGAGCGCAGCGACTCGAGACGGCTCTTCCCAATGGTCAGCACCACGACCCCGCGGGAGGACGCTCCCTGCCACAACTCTTCGAACGCGACCAGCCGGCGGAGTTTCTCGACGAGCCCGGAGGTACCACCGAGACTTTCAGTCCCGCGGTCGATCTCGATCGCGAGAATGCCATTCGTCACCGGATTCGCGACGAGCAGGTCAGGGATCGGGACATTCCGATTCGCCAGTCGCCTGCGAAGCTGCCAACAGGTATGCACTTTGCTGGCCGGTTGCACGCGCTTGATCGCGATGAGCGTGTCGATGATGGAGAGGTGGTGGGCGAGCTGACGCGGGTCGAACTTCCGGCGAGGTACAAAGATCATCTCGGCCGCCGCGCCTTGCCTCTCGAGCAAGTAGTCCGCTCCCGCATCGGTGGATCTCGCGAGATTGATTCCCTGCCCGCGGAATCGTTCGACCCGGATGAGCCCGCGAGTCCAGAGGCGCCGAGTACTGCGCGAGACGACCGTCTCGCTCTTTCCGTCGAATTCGAGCACGTGGATCTGGTACTGCGCGAGCCACTCCATCGCGGCGATATGCGCGAGCACCCGAAGGTCGCGCGCGGTTGGCTCCACAGTTTGGCGAGGGTCACGCGGCGCCGGGGTGCCGACCGGAGTGGAGACATCGAACGGGTCGTTAATCGTCATCGGTGATTCCTCGAGAACAAGCGCTCTCGGCTGGCGGCCGTTCCTGACGCGACGCACGCTCCATCTCGAGCAGCACAAGAAGACACTCGTAGTACCGTCGATGCGGCCGGCCGGGAGGGCCATCTCCCTGCCGGAGCCAGCCACGGATCATCCGCAGTTGACGCACGAGCTCGCCGGAGGGCAATGAGTGGATGTTCGAGATCGCGCCTTCGTTGTACTGCGCGATGTAACCAGTGGCCTCGCGAACGCCGATCCGGTCCCCTCCCGCCGGGAGGGCCGACGCGCGCGCCGGTCGCGGATCCGCGTTCCCCGTGCTGCCGCGTGCCGACGTCAGGTGAGCCCCTGCGTCGGGACGCGGCCGGTTCGCGCGATGTCCACGCCGGCGCGCGGTCGTCTTGAGCGAGAGCGAGTTACGCGCCTTCATTCAGTCCACCTCGTGAAACGAACGTCGAGCTTCGTATCAGGTTGAGTGCGCCGTGCCCGATTCCGATATCTCCGGTATTGGGATGCGCGTGAGCTGTTGGACCCCATCGCGTTTGCGATACTCGAGCGAGGACACTTCGTCGGCACGAATCTCCGTCACGTACTTCCGCTCGCCGTTGCTCTCGTAGGCGCGGTTGATGATCATCCCGTTGACGATTACCGCCTGACCTTTGCGGAGAGCGTTCGCGCAGCGCTCTGCGAGCGCGCCGGCCGCTGACACGCGGTGGTAGTCGGTGACCTCTTTCGGGTCGCCATCCGAGGTGAACGATCGATGAGTCATCAGCGGAAACGTGATGATGGTTCGTCCGGTCCGGGTCGTCGCCTTCTCGGGATCCGCTGCGAGGGTTCCAATGAGAAGGACCTGGTTGATGCTGGTCATATGAAGGTGGAGTTAGAGATGAAGGAGGATGAATGTCGGTCGCGTGTGGCTCCCTTCGCTCAAGCTGGTCGTTCCGGATGACACGTCGCGCCCGCTCCGTCCATCCACGGGCCTCGCGGTGCGACGCATGCGATGAGTCGCGCGAGAGAGTTTTCGGACGGAGCGGATCGCGAGAGGTGCCTGCCTGACTGGTTGCGTGGCGCATACGGTCTCCTCTAGAACGCGGTCGCGAAGGTCGGCGTGGAGGTGACAAATGCCGCTTCCTGGTCGAACGCGTCACGAATGAACCGGTCAATCTCCGCGGCGACGCGCGGGGCGTCGGTGGCGGGGACGACGGTCGAGTACATGCGGGAGAACTCGCGCTGCACGAGCCCGCTCCCATTTCGCCAGAGTCCTTCGACTTCACCGAGCCGCGTGACGCCACCGGTGAGATCGACGACAAACTCTTCGAACGAATGAAACCGGTCTTCGTTGAACGGAGTCCCCGCGTTGCTCTGCACGGGTACGAGGAGGTCGAGACGAACCGTGTCTCGGAGTGTTGGATAGGTCATGGTGGTGTGGATTGCCCACGGCCGACCGATGCGAGTCGCGGAGAGGAACTGCCGCGCCACGCACTCCCTTGTCAGGCAAGATTGACTTCGGTTTTCCATGGCTCGGAGCCCCACGGCGCCCATCGCGTCCATTCGAGCTCCGTATCGAGCAGCTCGCGCCGGAGGTTGCGAGACGCGGACACGGACATGCAGACGAGACGGAGCGCACGTGGGGGCGAGCTGAGCGCATCGAGGAGATGCGCCAGGCCTCAGTGCTCTACCGGGATGTTGATGTTGCTGTTCACGAACCTGTTCCGGAGCTCTTCGAGTCGAGGATCGACGAGTGCAATGATCGAGTCGAGGTCCGACTCCTCGGCCGAGATCTCGATGAGGTAGTGAGGAAGCGGGCACGGAGGGTAGCCGTGGTACGCCCCGGGGAGTGCATGCTCGTGAACCCTGATTTGGGCTTCCGGGTACGCGGCTTCCACCTCGGCGAACACGTCGTCCCACGCGGTGCTCGGAACCTCGAGCGGTCCCTCGGGGAGGATCTTCGGCAGGGGGCGGGCAATTGATCGGGTCATGGCAGTGAAGGGTTAGGAATGACGAACGTGAATGGGCAGCAGAGCAGCGTGAGTGCCGAGGCACCTCCTTTCGTCGCTCGAGGTTGATGTTGTTGGTCGTCAGCATCGGGATCACCGGATCTTCAGGACCCAGCCACACGTAGGGCAGGCCGTCACGGGGAACTTCGTGCGGCAGCCGGGACAGAGTGCCGCGGTTGTCGGCCCGACCCACCCGCACGAGCACTGGAAGTAGCCGTTCAGCGGGAAGGGGCCGCATGCCGGACAGGTAAGCTCGCCGCGCCTAACTGCATCGAGATACGGCAAGTCTTTCGCGTAGAGGCGCCAAAGCCAGATGGCGAGCAACACCGGCGCGGCGAGGATGTACGCGAGTGCGATCAGCAGCCAGCGCCAGCTCATTCGCCACCTCCGAAGAGAATCGTGCGAAAGTCGGGCGCGGAGCCGCCGGGACGAATCTGGTCGACGAACTCACGCTCCCACTCGGCGAGGTGGTGCTCGGCCTGCGTCACGGAGATTGTGCTCGCCGGCGCGACTTCGCGATGGAACGTCTCGACGAGCTCGTCGACGGAAGGCGTCGGATCCTCGAGGAGCGGCGCCGTCATCCGGAGCACGCCGTTCGTCTTGATCCAGAAGAAGTACTCGCGGGTCTTCAACTCCTGGACGCTCTTCGCGAAGGCACGCGCACGTTCGGATTCGCGCCGAGGGTCGCGAGGATCGGCGGCGACGTGCGGGAAGAGGAGCTGGGCAGCATCGCCACCGGACGCGAAGAAGGCCGCCCAACCGCTGTTGAGGAGGAGCTCGTGGGCGACCGACTTCGGGAGTCCTTCGAGCGATTGCAGGAGCGAGGTGACGGAGACGTTCCGCGACCGAAGCGTGCGGTAGCTGTTCAGCAATAGGTCGCTGAGCTCTTCGACCTCGGCGATCAACGCCGTCACTTCCTCGAACGCGAGATTCAGATGAGTCGACGTGTCACGGACGCCGGCCTCGAACAGCGAGTCGACCGTGAACCACCTCGCGCGGGCGAGCGCAATCGAGCGCGGAACCGAGCCGGAGCTGCTGAAGTCGCCAATCACGATCGATGGCTGCGCGGGCAGCCCGAGCTGGCGCAGGATCTTCGGCGGCGGAGCGACCGACGCCCGGACCAGCACGTACGAGACGAACATCACGATGACCCGGAGGACGGCTTCGATCGTCGCGCGCGCGAACGTCGGGATCGCGTCGATCAGTTCGCGCAGCAGCGGGTCCTGGACATGCTCACGGACCCACGCGCGGTAGACGCCGTCGCGCAGGAAGCGAACGACGAACCGATAACTGAACGGCGCCTCGAGCTCGACCATGACCCAGAAGCAGACGAAGAGCACGTGCCTCATCTGTCCCGAAATGACAGAAGCCCGGTCGAACGCCGCGGCTCTCAACTCGGCGACGTACGCGGTCGACTTGCCCGGAATCTGCGCGAACGGCGGGATCGGCGTTACTCGGTCGCCCTCGGCGATCACGCAGTGCACCACGGACCGAAGCAGTTGACGGACGTCGTCATCGGCAGCCAGCCAGAGCAGGGCGATGTACGCCATGAGCAACTTCGCGGTCTCTCCCTTCGGATCGCAGAGGCGGATTCCCTGCATCCTTGCGCGCCGCCGAAGGGCACGATTGAGCTTCCGCATGACGATCGCGAGCCAGAAGCGGGTCTTACCGGAGCCCGTGCTGCCGACCACGAGGTTGTGCTTGTCGGCGACGTGAGGTGCAACACGAATTTCGATCTCGCCCGCGGTTGCCATCGTGCCGAACGAGATCGAATCAGGACCGTTCACGGCCCGGACGATCTTTTCCTCAACGGACTCCGACACACTCGACCCGCGTGCGAGGTCAACGGCGCTCGCCTGGTGCGATTCGCGATCGCGCCACAGCAGAAAGTCGACGAGGTCAGGCATCGCGATCGCCGTTGGTGAACCGATCGAGGAACTCGAGCAGGTCGTTGTCCGCGCGGTGCCGATAGCGCCGCATCATCGGGGTGCGCTGCCTGTCGCGACCGCGGGCGAGCCAATTGCGGATGAAGAGGAAGGCCCAGGCGACGAGCGAAAGGACCACGAGAGCGAGAAGCGACTCGACACCACAACCAACGTCCGACATGCCGGACCCTCCGTCCGATGGCGGCACCCTCACGATCGACACGACGATGGCCGGCACCAATACGAGGATGGCGCAAAAGGCCGCAATGCGTCGCAGCAACGAACCGACCCGCGTCTTTCCGAACGGGAGGCTCAGGACCAAAGCCGCCACCGCTGCCGCAACGAGATAGGCGATGATCGTCGCCATGCTGTACTCCTCCTCTTCCCGGCCTCCGAACCCGATGCTCGGAGGCCGGGAAGAGGTGACCCTCGCGCGAGGGTCACCTACCCAACTAGTCGGACATGCGAACCGGGTTCACCGCCGAAACGACGTTCCGGTCGCCGCTCCGGAGCGCGTCTTCGAGGTAGGGCGCGTCGATCGTTCGAGCCCGGTTGAGGCGCAGAGAGTTGTCGAGGCTGCGCAGTCGTGCGCGGTGGAGCACGAGCTCGCGGTTCGGCGCGATCTGGATGACCGCGATCTGCGACCCCGGAATGAGCGGAAATGGCGGATTCGCCAGGATTGCAGCCGCGACCCGCTTCGGATCCTGGACACCGCCACGGGCGTCGATGATCACCGTCGGCACTTCGGTCGTCCCGTCGAAGTTCATCGCGATCGGGACGACGTCCGGCTCCTGGCCGAGAGAACGCTTCGCGATCGCGCGAAAGCCCTGGCGGAGAAATCCCTGCCGCATGAGGGGCTCGATGAGTGCGTTCTGAGAGCGAGCACCGAGGCCGAAGATGGCTGCGGAGCCGGTGAGCGTCGTGAGCTCGAGAAGACGCTCGATGAACAGGCGGACTTGCGCGCGCGCCGCGATGTCATCCGCGTCGATGACCGCTCGGAACGCTGCGAGCTGCCAGCCCGGGAACTCGATGAAGAAGTTCACGACGATGCCACGATGAAGCTGCCCGGCGAGGTCGATCGACTCCAGGATCGACTTCGGCTTGTCGAAGCCGAGGTAGATCCACTTGCGATCGTCGAGGAGCCCCTCGCGGCGAGCCTCCTGGAGCGATGCCGGGCCGACTTCTGCTTGAAGTTCCTGCGCCGTCGCCAGGCGCGCCATCTCGACGCGCCTGGCGAAGATGGAGTCGATCGTCAGGAGCGAGGGCATGATCTCGAATTCGCGAAAGACGGCAACCCAATTGCGAATCGAGAGGGTTACTCCACGGTGATCGCCGGCATGTACTACCAGGAGATGTACATCAGTGTTCACGTTCGGTCCTCCTGTCTTCTCCGAGAAAGGGCTGCTGCGCGGTGCTGCGCGTTTTCTGGCGCGCGACCTCCGCCTGGTACTCGCCCTGGTAGGCGGCCGCCAGCTCGCGCGCGCGCGATTCCCAGAGCTGGGGGGCGAGTTGGCGATCGGCGATCTCGTTGCGCGCGTTGTCGATGACATTCGCGGCCGCGGCATGTTCAGGGTCCAGAGTCTTAAGGCGCTGCTTTTCGCGCGTGACGTGCAGGAACGAGTCGCCGAAGTAGTCGATCGCGATCGCGATGAAGCAGAGGATCAGCAAGATCACGAAGAATGACGCCGCATCATCGAGCAGCGTAGTGTCTTCGCTCCTGAATTCCGACGCGCGCATGTATGCGAGCGCCACCATGCCTAACACCACGAGAATGACCAGGGCGGCGGAGAGTACTCGTTTCATGATTTGCTCCTTTCTGAGTTCGGGCGGCGGACCGCGCTGACTGCGAAGGCCGTCGCGAGCGTCACGATGAGCGCCATGCCATTTGCGGCGAGAGCGCTCCATCCCATGTTCATGAAGAGATCCCTGCAGATCGCCCACTCGAGGACGAGGAGAACGATCGTCAGGCATCCGGTTGCTTTCCGCGGCAGTTCGCCGGCGATGCTGTGGTTCGCGTCGTCGACGTCCTGCTGCAGGTCATCGCGCCGCGCCGTGGCCGTCGCTTTGTGCGTGAGGTCCCGATCCTCGTGGTTCGTTTCGGGATCGAACGGCCGAGGACGATCGCCGATCTGCTCGACGACGAACAGCTCCGGCCGGTAGTTGTCCGAGCGGGCGTCCCTGCGGATTTCGGCAAGCAGGTCGTCCGGCAGAGGCTTTGGGATTCCCTTCTTCCAGTCGATATTCATTTCGCACCTCCGTTGTCAGCCCCGGCGAGCCGCGACGGCCCGTTCGTGATGTCGAGCGTTCCCCCCGCGCGAGCGATGGCGACGCGCCAGAGCTCGCGGATCTCGGTTTCGCGTTCGAGCGACACGCGACAGCCACGACCTGCCACTGGCGTCACGCCGACGAAGGCGAAGTGGACCGACACCGAATCGAGCGAGTGAGGAGCGAGGCTCCGATTTGCGGCGAGGGCGCGAATCCAGGTGTCCTCGTCCGGGAGCGCTTTGCACTCGAAGTCGGCGATCGGGCTGACCTGGCGGGTATCCGTGATGACGATGATGATCCGCGTGGTCGTTCGCGCCTCGGCCCACGAGACGACCGTCAAGGTCTCGGCGATCGGCGATGCTCCGGGCTTCGGCTTCGCCATCGCGAGCTGTGCGGCGGCGAGAAGACGGGGAAGCTCCCGGTCGACGAAGCGCTGCGCCGACGTCGCGCGCTTCTTCTTCGCCTTGGCTTCGGCTGAGGAGCTGTCGGCCGCGCCGATGAGGGTTACGTCGGAGACCGTCCTGCCCATCATCCACAGCCTTACGATCGAGCCCGGACGCGACGCGCAGTGGTGAAGGCTCTGGTCGAGCGTTAGGCGTAGGTTATCGACAGTGCAGTCCGCCGTCAGGTCGCAGATGATGTCGATGGTCGTAGTCTCGGGCGACGGCGGGTCGCAGAGTCGCAGCGTGACGCACCAGTCGTCGACGGAGGCAGCCTGGGCCGGCATCGCCAGGGCGACGAAGATGGTGATGGCCCCGACTAAGATCGAGGTGGCGGTGAGCTTCGTGCGCCTCACAGTTCACCTCCACGTTCTGATCCGGACGGCTCGGCAGGCTTGACGGCACTCTTTTTCCGAGTCGCACCCGGTTCGCGCCTCGAAGTCTTGAGAAACCGTTCGTCTACGTCGGCGAGGATCTCCTTCAAGGTGGCCTGGGCACGGTCCTCGTTTTCGGTGTCGAACTCGCGTTCGTATAACGTTCCTTCGGTCTCGATCCTTACTCGTCCATTCATGAGCCACTCTCCGACGTTTACCGATGGTGTGGATTCACCGATCGAATGAGTGGCAGGTTAGGGGACGGGTTCAGGCACGGAGCGGAAGGCGTCGGAACAGATCGGAAGGGGGGCGGCGGAAGCGCCTGCAGGTTCAAGCCAGAGGGCGGCTCAGGATGGTTGGAGTGTCGTCAGGTCGAACCGTTCGATAGCGACGCCGCGAGGTCCACTGCCCCCTGGCGAGCACGAGCACACGGCGCGAGTCCGCTTCGATAACGCGGCAACGCGCAGGAAGGGTTGAGGGGAGCTGCGGCGGCCTTCGAAGAGACGCCTAACTTCGCGCCTTGCGCGCCTTCGCGGATCGCGATCGCTTTTGGGTCTTGCCTCGGATCTCGCGCTCCAGCAGCCTCGCGGCGTTGAGGACTTCATCGGCGTGCGCTTCGGTTCGTGCAAGTTTGAGTACGAGTTTGATCGCTGTTTTTGCAACCTCGATGTCGCCGTCTTCGAGGGCTATTCGAGCGCGCACGCATTTCATATGAGCTGCCGCGAGATTCCAGCCGAAAGAAGTCGCCATCTCGAAGCCTTCGTCCAGCCATTCGCCGGCTTGCTTTCTCGTGAGGCCTGGAAGAAAGGGGACGCAGTTGATCGGAAACTGCGGCAGTCTGCCGGAGAGCCCGGCGAGTCGCCTCTGCAAGTACCGCAACGGGCCAATTCTTGAATACTCGCGCGTTCTCACGATTTCCATCAGGTAGCGATCAAGCGTTAGGGCTGGGGCAGCAGTTTTCAGAGCTCGAAGTTCGAAATCGAGCATGCGGCGCTGTCCAGGGAAGGCCCTGAGCGCGTCGTAGAGTACGAGAGCGGCGTACGAGCCGGACCACTGTCGTGGACCAAACTCGAATTCGGGGAAGCCCTGCGGTGGGATCGGAGAATTCTCGGTGAGTACGAGATCCACCGCAAGGACGATGTCAAATAGGGTCTCGAGGCGAGTAAAGGGCCGAGGCTCGAGATCGACCTTTTCGGTGGTGTACCGCAGCGCATCCGCGTGGTGGCCGCTGCAGCGAGCGCACCAGATGAGTTCGTCGAGGGCGCGGCGTTCAAGCTCTCGGTCGCCTGCATCGCTGGCCATCTCTCGGCATCGAGATAGAACAACAAGGGCGCCCTCGTGTAGTTGTGCTGACTCTGGTAGTCCCCCGGGCCTGTGGCTGAGTGCAATCCCAAGGTGCAGCAGTCCCTCGCGCAGGCAAACGTCATCACGTTCACTTTCTGCAGCCGCGACAACAGTCTGTGCCCACGCGGCAAACGAGTAGCCGTTCACAATGCGGGGGTGGTTGAGAAGGGGAGCGAATTTCAGTGCCAGGCTGGCCCATTCGCTTCCTGCCTCGACGCGATGTGAAAGCAGATGCATCGCTTCTTCGAGGTTAATAGCCTCTCGGTCGAATGCACGGAGCGAGTCGACGAACACTTCCAGGGTTGGCGACGCGAGTTCGGCGGACAGCTTGGTCGCAAAGTTGGCGAAGTACTGCGCGAAGCGGCGCAGCGTCTCCTCGAGGTCGACCGGGTTGGCCCGGAGTTTCTCGAGTGCGAATGCACGAACGAGGACCAGCATTGAGTATCGAAGTGAATTGTCATCGAAGCGGATCAGCCGATGCCGAGCTAGTTCTCGAACGAGCGCTGGGTCACCCAGAACCGAGGTTCCCGCGTCGACATCGAATGATCCTGGGAAGATTGCCGCCCGAATGAACGCCTGCTTTAGCTCGCCGAGTAGGGCGCTGAAGGTCAGTTCGAATGTCGCGCGAACTGGAGGCGCGATGCTGTCGGCGGACTCGGGGGACAGGTCTAACGTCGTCCGTGCGTCGATCAGCTCCTCGAGGACGATTCCGAGGTCGAGGTCGGGACGAATCCTGATGTGTGTGGCGACCGTTTCGAGGGCGAGAGGGATTCCCTCGCAGAAAGAGGCGAGTGCGAGCGCGATGGTGGCGTCGGTCGCCGCGTCGCTCTCTCCCGCGTCAGACTGCGTGCCGACACCAAGGGCTTCGAGCGAGCGGAATCGATTGGGCGCGAGCCTGGCGACCAGCGAGGCTCCAGAGACGGGGTCGAGCGGCTGAAGTTCAATTTCGGCAGCCGGCCCGCGGAGACCGATAGCGGCACGCGAGGTGACGACCATCGCGCATCCCGCCGGCGGGCGGAACAGGTCGGCGAGCGCTGCAGAAGGGGCGTTGTCGCAGACGACAAGTACGCGACGACCCTGAAGGAGTGAAGTGTAGATGCCACGGAACGAATCCACGTTCACGGGGCCGAACGGCGACGACGCCTCTTCGAATGCGCTCAGCAGGCGAGTGATCACATCTTGAACCAAGATCGTCGCATGGTCGGTTGGCCGCTCTGCGGCGGACGCTGACGATGCCTCAGGAACAGCGACGTAGAGGATTTCGGTGTAGCGATAGCGGAGGCTCAATGCGGCCGCGAGCGCGAGGTCGGTCTTGCCAACGCCGGGGGCGCCGTTGATGGCGATGGTCGGCGGCTCGCGCCAGCTTCGAATTCCTCGGCGGATGTAGCGGAGCTCGCTTTCCCGGCCTAGAAAATCAGGGGACGGAAGGCGTACGAGGGGCAACAAATGGGCGGGTGCGGGGTCCGGTGACATTGGTCTGAGCAGACCAGCTTCGGGAGGAACTTCGTCAACGCGACATGCCCTAACACTGACGCCCAGGTACCGTTCTACGCGTGCGCTGCCTTTTGTGGTGGATGAAGGCTGCCGCGGTTCAAACGTAAATTTGAACCACTCGTCGTCTTCCAGCGCGAAGTACCACTCGAAGCGCTCGAGTTTCTGGGCCACGTCCCGAGCCGCGGAGCGAATCGTTTCGTCCGACACGGCTAGAGGGGTTCCTCCGCGGCGGACTTCTTGTTCGAGCGAGGTGGAGGTGAGCGTTTGACGCGACAGGCGCGTCGGCTCGTTCCACGCTTCAGCGTCGGCGATTGCGAGATCGAACAGCCGAACTCCGAGTATGGAGTTGATCGAGCTCTCTCCCCATTTTTGAACGAAGCTCGCTCTGGAGCCGATCAGGGCCCTTCGGTACTCGAAGGCGTCGAAACCATACCCGACCAGCTCGCGCGCGAGATCGTCCACGAGTAGATCATCGTACTGTCCGACCCTTTTTCCAAAGCCCTTCCCAACTCGGTCGCCTTGTGTCTCCAACGTCTCCAACCAATCCCAACGTGCCTGGGCGGCGTCAGGAGAACACCGTGGTGCGTAGCGAATCGCGGCGTCGGTGCCGGCCCGAAAGATCACCACCAGACGGGCTAGACCTCTGGCTGAGAGCGTTCCGGGAGCATCCATGAAGAAAAACAACGGCGGTGGTAAGAAGACAGCGAGGGTGGGGCGGGCTGAAATCGGCGGGACGACGGAACGGCCTCCCTTGCGGATCGCAACGGTTCGAAAGTTGGAGGCGGACGCCGTCATTGCCGAGGCGCGGAAAGAATTGGAGCAAATCGACCCCGCTGACTTCGATGAGGAAATCGCGACAGCGGTAGCTGCTGCTATTCGAGTGGTTGGCGGAAAGGTCAGCGACCTGACGCGGGCAGAACGTAAGAGTCTACGCGACCGTTTGGGCGCTCTCTTGGAAACGATCGTCCGGAGCCTTTCAGCCGACTCGCATCACCAGTTCCTGAAGGAGTGCCGGGCGCTCGACCTCGAGCCATCGACGGTTTTCAAGGGTGTGGTTCGCGTAGCCGTCTTGTTGAGCAACATCATTCGCGCGACCACCGGTCCGTGGCACAACAAGGTGCCGCGCCGGTTCGGCATCGTCTGCCGAGCGGACGGGTTGCCCATCGTCACGCCCCGGCTGCTTGACGGTGAAGTGTTAGGCGTGTACCTCGACGAGCTCGAATATCGCGCGATTCCTACAGCGAGCTATTCGCTCGTGGATCACGCCGGGGACCTGTACGAGGTTCTGGGACCCGCTGCCGACGCAGAAGTTGGGAAGGTCTCGATCGATCTCCTCCGGGCATGGAGACGCGTCTCGCTGGCGAAGCTCAACAGGGAGATGGAACTCCTTCCCGAGCCTTCTGAACGCATCCACGGCGGCCGTTTCGGTCCGGATTGGCCGCCCCTGACGAGGCTTCCAGGACTATCGAATCCCGGGGTCCGCGGCGCAGACAAGGACGTGAAGATCGTCGTCTACCTGACGGCGGAGAAGTTCGGTGTCGCGCCGCCTAACCCTCTTGATGACGACGAGCAGGATCGGCCTGAACAAGAAACGAACGACGTCCCGCGGTTACCCGAAGGTCTCCGCGCGGGGTCCGGCGAACTCGTTCTGCGCGCGCCCCGGCAACCGAAGTCCGGAGGCAAGTCATGACGCCGAACGAGGCGAGAAAGATTCTGGGTGTCTCCGACAAGGCGACGCGCGCGGAGATCGGTCGCGCGTTCAGGCGATTCGCTCGTGCGAACCATCCTGACCTGCACAGCGGCGCGGCCGTTGCCAACATGAGAATGGCGAGGGCCTCAGAGGCGAAGGACGTACTCCTCGCGAAGGCCTGTGAGCCCCATCCGACTCGCTCGCCGGTGGAGAGGGACACGAAGAAGCCGAGCCCGAAGCGATCCACTGATGTTGGGTCGAGTTCGGCACACTCCGCACCGGCGGGTACTTCGGCGAGAGTGTGCTGGCCTCAACAGCCGATCGCCCGCTCCGCGTTCTTCGAGGAGCGCGGATACGACGTGCGGCCGACAGATGGGCGGACGAATTTCCGCATCAGTCACCGAGGTGTTTTGCTGTTCGTGTTGCACCGCCATCCCGACAACCCCGCCATCCTTTTCTGTCGCGACGATACCGGAGCGGTGTCGCAGATTGACGGCTTCCAGTACTTCGTCGATGGCGGGAAGGAAGTCGCCCCGCTTCGTATCGACGAGAACGCAGGGGGCGAGTGATGCGAAAGCCATTCACCGACGGCGCCGGGTTTCACGGCCAAAAGCGGCTCGTGACGTACGTCAGGGATTTGTACGTGGCGTCGAAGCAGACCGTGCGCGCCGCTCCGCCGATTCTTCTGGTGGGTCCTCCGGGCGGAGGGAAGTCGACGATCGCTGCGGCGATTGCGAATCTGACCGAGGCGGAGCTGATCCGGCTCGACGCCGACAGCCGCACGACGCCGCTGATGATCTGCGAGCGATTGCTCAACGCCCCCTTCGGCACGATCGTGTTCGTCGACGAGGCTCACGCGCTGAATCGGGAAGCGCAGGAGTTGCTCCAATGTTTGATCGACGATCATCAGATGCCGCGGATTGCGGAGTCGGGAAGGCTCGATCGATTCGAGCGAGTAAACGTCGCCCCACTGAATCTGGTCCTGGCGACGACGTGCCCGGGGCAGATCTTCCCGGCACTCTTCAGCCGTCTCGAAGTCTGCGAGCTCGACCCGTACTCTCACGAGGAGTTGAAGGAGATCGCCCGCGACTCCGCCGCCGAGGAAGGTGTTAGGCTGACCGCGCAGGCAGCTCGAGTCATCGCCGAGCGCTGCCAGGGGAGCCCGCGGATTGCGCGCCGGCTCGTTTCGCTCCTCGTGCTGACCAATGATGGGGCGCTCGAGTTGACGCAGTCGCACGCGGAAGAACTCCTGGCGCGACGCGGAATCTCCAGGCACGGCCTCACACCGTCCCAGCAGCAGTACCTGCGACATCTTGCGGCAGCGCCCGCGGGCCGCTCCTCGTTCGAGCGACTCGGTGCCGAGATGCGACTCGACGGCAACTTCGTTCGCCGCGAGATCGAGCCGTACCTGATTCATCTGCGCGCGATCGTAATCGAGACGTCGCGAAGCAGGCTGATCACCGATGCGGGCAAGGCAATCGTCAACGAGCTCAGGGAGGTGAATCCGTGAGTCTTCGCCTCAAGACCTTGAATCGCCTTTGCGCGGGGCCGGAGCTGACGCGTGCGATCGCGACGGCGTACCGGGCCGATGTACCGTTCAAGCTCGAAGGTGGGCACGGGATCGGGAAGACCGAAAGCGTCGCGGCTGCCGCGGAGCACCTCGGCATCGGGCTGATCAGCCTCAATCTCGCAGTCATGGAGCCGACGGATCTTGTCGGTCTGCCGCGGAGCGACGGTGAGCGTCTTCGATACCACCGCCCCGAATGGCTCGAGCGGGTCGCGACGGATGAACGCGGTGGCTTTCTCTTCCTCGACGAGATCAATCGGGTGCCGCGCTACATCGTCGCGCCGCTTCACGCGATCCTGACGGGACGCGAAATCGACGGCGTTCGATTCCAGAAGAACTGGTTGCCTTGTGCTGCCGCGAACGTCGGTCCGGATTTCGACGTGGCCGGGCTTGATCCGGCACTCGAATCTCGATTCTTGACGATTCACGTTGAGGCATCGGTCGTGCAGTGGAGTCTGTGGGCGAAGACCGATGGGATTGACGATCGAGTTATCAGCTTCGTTGAAGCGACGCCGGGGATTTTCGATTCGTCGTCGCCTCGCGAATGGGCAACGCTGGGCCGGTTGCTCGACGTGAGTTGCGACCTGCCGGTCGATCTGCTCGAGGTGCTCGTTGCCGGTGTGGTCGGAGATTCGCTCGCCTCCGCGTTCGTAGCGTACGTCGGCGGTGGCCTCGAACCACTGCGGCCCGCGGATGTCGTCGCCGGCGAACTGGCAGTGATCGAGCGGCTGCGGTACTGGGTCACTCACGGCAACGTCGCGCTGATCGCCGGCTCGGCGAAGCGGGTGCAGGTACATGTGCAGCCGAGCGTCGTTCACGACGTCCTCACCGACGACGAGCGTCGCAACATCGTTCGCTTCGCATTCTATTTGCCCGATGATCTGCGCGATCAGTGGAACGCGTGGGCGAGCCGGTGTGGCTATCAGGAGCTCGTGGTGCGGGCTCGGAGGGCTGGGTGAGTAGGGCGGCCACCGCGGCGGAGCTCGTCGCCGAGGCGATCGCGAGACTTGCGCGGAAATATCCGTTCTACGGCGCCGTGCTTTCGCGAGGGGAGGTGCGACCCGAGCCAGTGGGAACGCTCGCGGTGACGATTCGTGGAAATCGTTTGACGTTTCTCTACGATCCCGAGTTCGTTCGAACGACACCGGCCGACGTTCTCGTCGGTGGTCTGCATCATGAGGTGCTGCATGTCGTACTCGGGCATCTCGAAGCGGATCCTTCGAAGTCTCCGGATCGTGAGGCTCGAGTGGTGGCCGAGGAGGTCACCTGCAATGAGCACATCCAGGAGCCGCTTCCTCCCGATGTGCTCCGTCACCATCAGTTTGGACTACCCGACGGAGAGGGTACCGAGGTGAGATACGCGCGACTTGCAGCCACGAATCCCGACCCTCCGACCGGAAATTCTGTACAGGACCCGGGGAATTCCGGCCGCTGGTGCGGCGGATTCGGGCCACGCGCGGGTGAAGCTGGGACCAGCGTAGATGCAAACGCCGCCGTCGCGAGGATCACAGCAGGGGTGCTTCTCGGCGCAGCCTCCACCATGTCGCCCAGGGACTTGGCCTCACTTCCATCGGCGATCCGAGGAAGGCTGAGCTCGATCGTGCGGGCCTTCGGATCGATACCACCGATCGAGGCTTCGATTCCGGAGGCCGTCGAGGCGCGCCTGCCGTGGAGGTCGTTGATCGAACATTTGGCGCCGAGGTTGGCGGAGCCGGAAAGAACACTGAGTCGTCCGAGTCGTCGTCTCCCAGAGCTTGCAGGTGTGGTGCCCGGTTCGAAGCGCTGGGGCGGCGAGCCGACCGTTCTGGCCGTGATCGATTCGTCCGCGTCGGTCACCGTCGCGATGCTCGCCGCGATCAGCGCGGAGTTGCGAGCGCTGTCGAGGTACGCCCGAGTCGTCGTGTGCGAGTGCGACACGGAGATCCGGCGAACGTATCGGTACCGGGAGGCAATCAGGACGGTGGTGGGCCGTGGTGGGACTGACCTTCGCCCACCGTTCAGCGCCGACTACCTGCGGCGTTCGTGCGTCGAAGCGGTCGTGGTGTTCAGCGACGGCATGGGCCCCGCGCCTGCAACGCCGCCGAGCCTGCCAGTGCTCTGGGTCGTGTTGCAGCCCGGCAGAGCGCCGGCAGCCTGGGGGAAGGTCGTCTGCCTTCGAGTGGAGCCGCACCCTGCCGTCGCGTAGCGCTGCGAGACCGTTCTCGATTTCGGTCTAATCGGGTCCCTCTGGACACTCGCCGACGCGTGCAGGACTTTCGGTTCCCGGTTGCTGCGAACGGCGGCGCATGAGGCGCGATCCGTCCAGACTCGCTTCTAGACCCAGGGCATGTACTCTTCGGCGTACGTGCCAATCCCGAAGTGACGGCGTACACGCATATCTTGTATGCCACAGTCTTCTTCGCCGACGATCCTCGCAACTCCATCGGCTTCCACGACCACGAAGTAGCCGTGCGCCGGAGTCTCGACGAAGACGAGGTGAAGACCGTCTCGTTCGACGAGGTACGTCGGCTCGCAGTCCTCGGCGCCGAAGCGCTCCTCGGCGCATGCTTCAGACGCGATCTCTAGTGCACGCTTCTGATCGATTCTCGGCATCTCGATCGGCTCCGCGATCGTGAGCAGGGAGGGGCTCACGCGCCATGTCCGTCCGGCCTGCGACTTCGGTTGCGCGACGCGGATGGTTACGGTCTTGGCGTTCACCTTCGTCACCGTACCGACGAGCCGTTCGGGCACGCGGGACGTCGCGAAGCTCACCCATGCCCCACGCTGAATCGAGCGGCCAACGGCACCCTCGATTTCCTGCAGCGCATGCCGAAGTGCTCTCCTCCAGCCTTCGACGTCCTCGTGCGGTAGTGATGCGGTGCGCTCCAGAAAGTCGCGCACCGCCCTGCCGGCCGAACCAACCTGAGACTCATTGATTCCGGAAGTAGCGCTCATGAGTATCTCCTCCATTTTGAGACGAACCATCTACGCAGTGGGAAGTTGGCGAAACGTGACCGAGTAACGGTGCGACGCCACCGGAGCGATTCGGTGTGACCACTCAGACCTCGCGGCTCCAGCGAGCACGTAGGCTGATCGCGGAGCGAGGGCTACGCGGTGAACGACATCTCCGAGCCTGAGAAGCAGACGAGCCGCGCTTCCAAAGGAGACGCCGACGATGGTCGGGCCGAACACAGGGGCGTCGTGGTGCCAGTTGATGCCAGCGCCCGGCGGGTAACTCGTGACGATGGCTTGATTGAATTCGGACGATTCGGCAGTGAGAGCTTCCACGCGTTCGCGAAGGCGCATGAGTACAGGAGGCATCGGTTCAGCCGGTGCGACGCCGCGGCGCGTGTAGAGGTAGTCGAAGCCGAAGCAGCAGACCGTCCGTCGTGCAATCTGGCCGCGCATTTTGATCGACCGAAACGGCATCGTTGCAAAGAGCTCGAGGGCCGCTTGTTCCTCTGGTTCGGATACGAACGCCGGGATGTATTTGAAACCGCTCACGTCAGGAAACTGCTCGTCAGGCATGTGGTGCATATTGACCTCCGTGGACAGTCTCGATGGCGCTGCCGGCGCACGATCGGAAGCCGTCGGAACCTCGGAGCACCACTCTGAGTCCAACCTCGGCCGCACCGGACGGACGTCTCCATTCCGGTCTCCATCGAGGGCTCTACGACGCTCTTTGACGCCCGCAGATCGGCCGATCCGTGCTAGAATCGCGCAGCGTCGTTGGACCAGTGCATCTCAAGTATCTGTAGGAGAATGTGCGGGTTGCGGCATCAGGCGGGCGTAGCTCAGTTGGTAGAGTAGGAGCTTCCCAAGCTCTTGGTCGCCGGTTCGAATCCGGTCGCCCGCTCCAATTTTCTCCCCATTCCGCGACGCTTTCGGCCAGGTGCTAACATCAGTGCACATGCGGGATCGTGACGCGACAGCCTTGCAGGTCCGAAACTGGACCGAGGTTCGCGAAGCCAAGGAAGCGTACTGGGCGGCCGCGAAGGCGGGGCTGACTCCCCTCGAGGCATTGCGCCTGGGGGACGAGCTTCGGGAACATGTCAGGTCGCTTCGCCCCGAGTGGCCGACTCCAGCCGATCGAGACGCCGACATTGCCGTTCACACCAGAGTCGCGGAGATGCTGAGCCGTGTCGGCGGTCGCTGAGCTTCTGGCAGCGCTCGAGCCTGCGCTCCGGCGATACGGGCGACGCTGGTTTCTCTTCGGCGCTCAGGCAGTCATCGTGTGGGGCCGGCCGCGAATGAGCGCCGACGTCGACATCTCGATCGAGGCGGAACCGAGCGATGCCACGGCGATCGTAAGTCTCCTGAGTGAAGCGGGATTCGTGGCGCGGCTCAGCGACATAGCAGGATTCGCGGCGAGGACGCGCGTGGTTCCGATGGTGCACGAGGCATCCGGCCTGCCGCTCGACATCGTGCTTGCCGGTGCCGGTCTCGAGCAGCAGTTCCTTGCGCGCGCCGTACCGGTCAGGTTGGGCGCGCTGACCGTGCCTGTCATCAGCCCCGAGGATCTGATCGTTGCCAAGGTTCTCGCCGGTCGTCCGAAGGACATCGATGACGTGCGGGGCATCGTGCTCGAGCGACGCGAGTCGCTGGATGTTGCGAGGATCAGGGAAGTTCTCGGGCTCCTCGAGAGCGCTCTTTCGAGGGCCGATCTGCGCAGCGTGTTCGAGGCGGAGCTCTCTCGAGTTTGACTTCCCATCCGACGGCTGCCCGCCCGACCCGCCATCTCTCAATTCTCAATTCACCATTCTCAATTCGTCCCCGCCGCCACCCCGAACCCCTCGCAAATCGTGATAGCATTTCGCTCCCGCCGGAGGGGCGTTCCGAGATCGCGAACGTGTCTTCCGGCACGCCGTTGGGGCCGCCTTTCGGGTGGTCGTTCCGGTACCGAATTCTGATTCAGCGGAGGCCACGAGATGGCACTTTTCGGCAAGGATGCGTCCCCGCCGCGTGCTCAAACCCCGTCACGTTCCGACGCCGGCGCTCCGCGCAGCTCGTCGCTCGGCATCGGCATCGTCGTCGAGGGCACGATCAGCGGCAAGGAAGACCTCTTCGTCGAGGCGACGGTCAAGGGGAAGATCAACCTCGAGAGCGACCTGCGGGTCGGGCCGAACGCCAGGATCGAAGCGACGGTTCACGCGAAGAACGTGCTCGTGGAAGGAACGCTCGTCGGCGACATTTCAGCCGACACGCGCGTGGAGCTCGCACCGTCGGCGAAGGTCGACGGCAACATCAAGGCGCCCAAGATCGTCGTCGCGGAAGGGGCGATGTTCAGGGGAGCCGTGGACATGGGATCGGCAGAATCAAACAGGAAGCGCGAAGCTTCCGATCAAAAGGAGAAGAACAATGTCGGGCAGCGCGACGGCAAGTCTTAACGCGAAGCTGGGCCTCAGGGCTCCGCGCGATTACAAAAACTACATTAACGGCGAGTGGGTCGCCTCGAAGACGGGCAAGACCTTCGAGAGCCGCAACCCGGCGGACAACACCGACCTGGTCGGCACGTTCCAGGACTCGAACGCGGACGACGTGAACAAGGCGGTCGCCGCGGCGAAGAAGGCGTTCCAGTCGTGGCGCCTCACACCGGCGGCGCGGCGCGCCGAGTTCGTCCAGCACGCGGGCGAGATCCTTCGCCGCGACAAGGAAAAGATCGCGCGCGAGATGACGCGCGAGATGGGCAAGGTGCTCGCCGAGGCGCGGGGAGACGTGCAGGAAGCGATCGACATCGCGTTCCTCGCGGCGGGCGAAGGGCGCAGGCTCTTCGGCTACACGACGCCGTCGGAGATGCCTAACAAGTTCGCGATGTGCGTCCGCTCGCCAATCGGCGTGGTCGGCCTCGTCACGCCGTGGAACTTCCCCGTCGCGATTCCCGCCTGGAAGGGGATGGTTGCGCTCGTCTGCGGAAACCCGGTCGTCATCAAGCCCGCGACGCCAACGCCGCTCATGGTCACGCTCCTCGCGGAAGTCTTCGAGGAAGCGGGGCTTCCCGCCGGAGTCTGGAACGTCGTCAGCGGCAGCGGAAAGAGTGTCGGCGATCCGCTCGTGAAGCATTCCGACGTCCGGGTCGTCTCGTTCACCGGATCGACCGGCATCGGTCGCGAGATCAACGTGGCGTGCGCCACCGACTTCAAGCACGTCCATCTCGAAATGGGTGGCAAGAACGCGATCATGGTGCTCGATGACGCGGACGTCGACCTCGCGGTCGACGGCGCGATCTGGGGCGCCTTCGGCACGACGGGCCAGCGCTGCACCGCGTCGTCGCGCCTCATCGTTCACGAGAAGGTCTACGACGAGTTCGTCGCGAAGCTCGCGAAGCGTGCGAGCTCGATGAAGATCGGCTACGGCCTCGACGAGAGCGTACAGGTCGGCCCCGCGGTCTCGAAGAGCCAGCTCGCCACCGACGCCGAGTACGTAGCGATCGGCAAGGGCGAGGGGGCTCGTCTCGTCACGGGCGGAAACCTCGTGACGGGCGAGCGCGACGGCTACGACTGCTCCAACGGCTTCTTCCACGAGCCGACGGTCTTCGCCGACGTGACGCCGAACATGCGGATTGCGCAGGAAGAGATCTTCGGACCGGTGACCTCGGTGATCAAGTGCAAGTCGCTCGAAGAGGCGATCGAGATCAACAACGGAGTCAAGTTCGGACTGTCGTGCTCGATCTACACGCGCGACGTCAACAAGGCGTTCGTCGCGATGCGCGACACCGACACCGGGCTCTTCTACGTCAACGCGCCGACGATCGGCGCCGAGACGCACATGCCGTTCGGCGGCAACAAGGAGACGGGCAACGGTCACCGCGAGGCGGGCATTGCCGGCATCGACGTCTTCACCGAGTGGAAGTCGATCTACGTCGACTATTCGGGAGCGCTGCAGCGCGCCCAGATCGACAACAACGACTGAGCTCGGAAACAGCATTGGAACGGGAGGGCCCGCGGCGTCGCCGCGGGCCTTCGCACAGGAGGGGAAAATGGACGAGAACACGTACAGCGCACCCACGGTGAGGCAGGTCCTCTGCCCGGTCTGCAACATGCTGGTCATGCCGAGCGAAGCTCCCGCGGTGATCGAGCACGGCGAGCACGCCCACTACTTCTGCTCGACGGAATGCCGCGACGAGTTCGCGAAGGATCCGAAGAAGTATCACTGAGCGGGGGAGTTGTTGGTTTTTAGTTGTTAGTTGTTAGACGGGCACTGGTGCGTCGCGGTCGGCGCATATTGCTGGTGAAGGCCTGAGGCGCGGGGCACGGCTTGCCGTGCCCTTCGTCATTTGTGGAGTGCCGATGCCGGGCCGGCGCGCACTCCCAACCCGAGCAGCGAGTGCTGATGTGGCGCAGGCACTCCTGCCTGCGCGTCTCTCCGCACAGCGGGGCGACCAGTCTTCGAAGGAATCTCGTGTTTCCCCGCGGCGCTGCGCAGCGCGCGCAGACAGGAGTGTCTGCGCCACACGAGCCCTGCCTGCTCGTCGCCTCTCGCCTTTCGCCTCCCGCCTCCCAAAAAGAAACCGCCCCGGCTCTCGCGAGCCGGGGCGGTCGACTGCAGACTTCTCGTGTTGCGGACTAGAAGCGCGCGCCGACCGAGAAGCGATACGACCTCGGCAGCTGATAGGACGCAGCGTTGGTCGGGGTGCCGAAAGCAGAACCTTTCTGCCAGTGAGCGCCCATCTTAAAGCAGTTCGCTCCCGAAGTGCCCTGCGGGCACTCGATGAGCTGGTCGACCGGCGTTGTGAACGGGTCGAACGGCTTAAAGTTCGCGCTGGTGCCCGACGAGTTCACCGTGGTGCTGACGGCGGTGACCTCCTGGTTGTAGAAAACGTTGAGCAGCTCGGCCTGGGCGAACAACTCCACGTTCCAGAGCTTCGGGAACGAGTAGTTGAGCGCAAGGTCGGTGCGGTTGGTGTCGCTGAGCTTGTATTCGCCGCGATCGCTGAAGTAGTACTGGCCGCTAGTCGGTGCCGCGACGTACTTGGCTGGGGTGGGAGCTCCCGCGTAACTCTCAAGGTCGATCGTTCCGACTGCCGAGTAGTTGAGGCCGGAGTCGAAACTGTGAAGAAGCGAGACATTCACGGCGCCAAACATCGGACGCAGTGGGATGTCATATCCGACCCAGGCGCGCACTCGATGAGGCTGGTCCTGCGTGAGATCGCCCTCTGGCTGGCGGCGGTCGTAGTTCAGGACCTCTGAGTAATAGATCGAGCCCGGGCTATTGCCGATGGTGCCACTGCCCACCGACTCCTGTTCGTCATTGCCCTGGAGGGTCGAGTAGGTGTAGTTGAAGCCGACGTTGAAGCGACCAGGGCGCCATCCGCTCTGCAACTGGATGCCGCGGTACTCGCGGCTGATGTCGTTCGTATTCTCGACGATCGAAACGTCGTGATCGATGCCGAGCGGGTCGGTCTGAACCGGCGTGGACTGGTCGACGCGGTATGCGTAGAAGTCCTTCCAGTCGCGGGAGATGCCATCGATTTTAACGTAGGCGTTGTTGCCGATCTGCGTCCCGAAGCCGAGCACGTACTCGACGACCTTCGGCGACGCCAGCGTGCTGGAGATGAGGCTGTCGTAGCCCGGAACGCTGTGACCGCGCCGGCTCGGATGGAGCAAGGCGAGGTTCGGGTTGGCGTTCGTCGGGAGTCCGCCGTTCGCCTCGAACCAGGCCTCCACGATTGCCAGCGCCGAGCGCGTGTCAACGAGCTGGTTCGAGGGGGTGCCCGCCGGGTTGATCGCGGGACCCTGGTACGCATAGTAGATGTACGCCGGATTGCCGGCCGACTGGGCTGCCGTTCCCGGACCGTCGCCGACCTTCGAGACGTACTCGTTGTACGACGCACTGAAACGGTACTTGCCGTCACCCTTGAGGTCGTAGATCGCCGTCAGGCGCGGGCTGATTGCCGAGTCGTCCGAGGTTACGTTGCCGTTGCCGTCGACGCCGTCGTTCTTATCGTAGCGGAAGCCGACGTTGAAGCTCCACTTGTCGTTCAGGTCCCACTTGTCGTTGACGAAGAGCGAGTCGGTCTTCAGGTCGCTCTCGTTGGCGCCGGTGAAGATCGCGGTCCAGACGAGGTAGGCTGTCGTGGTGCTCGTTCCCGGGGTGACCGTCGGGTAAATCGCTTCGCTGCCATTCACGCGCTGCGCGCCCTGGACGAAGAAGCGGAAGTCGGAGCCCGACTGATGGTTGTTCGAGAAGCGGTGATCGGAGAAGCTCTCGACACCGCCGACGAGGTTGTGGGATCCCATGCCCGCGGTGGCGAGGTAGTAATTACCCTTCGCGAGCCAAGCGTCGTTGGACCGGGTCTCCTTGTCGCAGACGCCGCAAAAGGTTGCCGAGTTCCAGCGGGCGCTGGAGTCGGCGCGGTTGCGGACGATCGTGCCGCGGATGAAGTCGGTGAACTGTCCTCCATTGCCCCACCCGATACCGTAGTTCATCTCGGAGTAGCGGCCTTCGATGAGGAGGTTGGAGTTGAGGATTCCGTTGTAGAACACGCTCGTGAGATCCTTCGGATCGGCGCGGTCGCTGAACTGCTCGAGGTCGTATGACGTCGCCGTGAAGCGGTTGTTCGTCGACTCGCTCGTCTCGTCGTAGTACGAACCGACGAGACTGTGCTTCGACGTGATCTGGCCGGTGAGCTTGATCTCGTACTTCTCGTTGCTGTTCGTCGGAACCGCGCCGAATACGGTGCGGGTCGTGTCACCGGGGACGATACGGGTGAACTGCGTTCCGCTCGTCGTATCGGCCTTGCGACCGGCCGCAAAGAACCAGAGGCGGTCGCGGATCATGAAGCCGCCAAGCGTGGCTTCATAGACGTCGTTGGTCTTGTTCACAGGTTCCGACTGCGGCCGGAATTCGCTCAGGTCGGTCCAGTGCGGATTCGTCTGGCTATCGCGGAAGCTGCCGCTGAACTCGTTGCCACCAGACTTGGTGATCGAGTTGACCACGCCGCCCGTGAAACGGCCGTATTCGGCGGAGACCGAGCCTGTCAGAACCGTCGTCTCCTGGATCGAGTCCTGGACGTAGAGCTCCAGAGCCTGGCTGCGGACGTTCTCCGTGATGACGACGCCGTTGACCATGACCAGGTTGTCGTAACCCGGGCTGCCCGAGATCGATACCTGGCCGGTATTGGGGGTATTGGCTGTAACGCCGGGTGCCAGGAGTGCGCCGTCGAGAACTGTACGTCCCATCGGGAGCTCTTCGACGAGGTCGCCCGAGACGTTCATCGCAACCTGCGGAGTCTCAAGAACCGACGGGGCCGCGGCGGTGACCGTGATGGCCTCGGCCATCGCGGCGACCTTCAACGAGGCGTCGGCCTTACCGCTTTGGGAGACGCCGACGTCGACCGTCTTGCTGACGGTGCTCATGCCTTCGAGCTCGAACTTGACGGTGTACTTGCCCGGAGGCAGAGCTCCGAAGTAGTACGCGCCGTTGTCGCCCGACACGGTGGTGCGGGTGCCCTGAAGATTGGGCGACGCGATCGTCACACTGACGCCGGGAAGACCGGTGCCGTCGGTCGTGACGGTACCGCTCAGCGTCGCGGTGGTCTGCGCGTAGGCCCCGAGGCCGACGAGCAGGCAGAGTGCCGTTGCCAGCACGATTACTTTGATACGAGACATCATCTTTCCCTCCTAAGGTCGATGGGTGTTTCGTGCGGATGAACCGCGAGCGTGTCAAGGAATGAGGGTGCCCGCGTTACAGCCGCGTAAAATCCGTGAAGAAGCTCGCACATCTTGCACCAACTCCTTCCCTTTGCCAATAGCGGCGAAACAATTGAAACAACGTCGTTTACGTAGTTTGTACGGAGGAATGGCACCCGATTGGTACGGATAGTTGGAGGAACGCTTCGGCAATCCGGACGAGAACAAAACGGCCCCGGCTCGTTCGAGCCGGGGCCGTGACGGCAAACTGCTGTGATCCTGCCTGTTAGAAGCGCGCGCCGAAGGAGAAGCGGTAGGTGCGCGGAACCTGATACGACGCGGGACCCGTCGGCTGACCGAACGAGGCGCCCTTCTGCCAGTGGGCTCCCATTTTAAGGCAGGTGGCGCCCGGGGTTCCCTGCGGGCACTCGATCAGGCTCGAAGGGTCGGTAGTGAAGGGGTCGAACGCCGCGAAGTTGCCGCTCGTCCCCGATGCGTTGACCGAGGTGTTCACGGTTACGACGTTCTGGTTGTAGAAGACGTTGAGCAACTCGGCCTGCGCGAAGAGCTCCACGTTCCAGATCTTCGGGAACGAGTAGTTGATCGAGGCGTCGGTGCGGTTGATGTCGGGAAGGCGGTACTCGCCGCGCTCGCTGAAGTAGTAGGTGCCGGTGCCGGGCGACGCGACGTATTTGTCGATCGTCGGAGCGCCGGTTCCCGCTCCCTGAACGAGGATGTTCTGGAACGCGGAGTACGGCTGTCCCGAGTCGTAATTGTGGAGAACCGAAAGGTTGACCGAGCCGAATGCCTGCGGCATCGGGACGTCATAGCCGACCCACGCGCGAACGCGGTGGCGCTGATCGCCGGCGAGGTAGCCCTCGGGACGGCGGCGTTCGTAGTCCAGGAACTCCGCGTAGTAGATCGAGCCGGGGAAATTGCCCTGCGTTCCGAGGTTCGGATCTTCCTGCGTGTCGTTCCCCTTCAGCGTGGCCCAGGTGTAGTTGAGCCCCACGTTGAAGCGTCCGGGGCGCCATCCGCTCTGGAACTGGATGCCGCGGTACTCGCGCTTCGCGTCGTTCGTGTTCTCGATGATCGCGACATCGTGCTGGATGCCGAGAGGATCGGTGAGGACCGGAGTCGACTGATCGACACGCGAAGCGTAGAAGTCCTTCCAGTCGCGCATGATGCCGTCGACTTTCACGTACGCGTTGTTGCCGATCTGCGTGCCGAAGCCGAGGACGTACTCGGTGACGTGAGGCGATGCCAGCGAATCGGAGATGATGACGTCGTAGCCTGGGACACTGTGGCCCGAGTTGGCGCGGAGATGCGCGAGGTTAGGGTTATCCGGCGTCGGGATTCCGCCGTTGGCCTGGAACCAGTCGTACACCTGCTGCAGCGCGGTATGCGTGTCGACGAGCTGGTTCGTCGGGGTGCCCGCGGGATTGATCGCCGGTCCCTCGTACGCGTAGTAGATGTACGCGGGAGAGCCTGCCGAGCTGCCCGACGTCGCGGGTCCGTCGACGACGCGGGAGACGTACTCGTTGTACGACGCGCTGAATCGGTACCTTCCGTCGCCCTTGAGGTCGTAGATCGCGGTCAGGCGCGGGCTGATGTAGGTGTCGTCAGAGGTCGTGTTGCCGCTGCCGTCCTGGCCGTCGTTCTTGTCGTAGCGGAAGCCGATGTTGAAGCTCCACTGGTCGTTGAGGTCCCACTTGTCGTTGACGAAGAGCGAGTCGGTCTTCAGGTCACTCTCGTTGGCCCCGTCGAAGATCGGGGTCCAGATCAGGTACGTCGCCGAGCCTCCGGGACCCGGGAGGATCGTCGGATAGATCGTGTAGCTGCCGTCGACGCGCTGGGCGCCGTTGACGAAGAGCCGGAAGTCGGAGCCCGACTGGTAGTTGTTCGCGAAGCGGTGCTCCGAGAAGCTCTCGACGCCGCCGACGAGGTTGTGGCTGCCGAGACCGGAGGTGGCGAGGTAGTAATTGGCCTTACCGACCCAGCCGTCGTTCGAGCGCGTCTCGTGGTCGCAGACGCCGCAGAACGTCGCGGAGTTCCAGCGGGCGTTACTGTCTCCCCGGTTGCGGACGATCGTGCCCTTGATGAAGTCGCGGTCTTTCGCGCCGCTGCCCCAGCCGATGCCGTAGTTCATCTCGGAGTAGCGCGCCTCGACGAGGAGGTTGGTCGAGAGAATGCCGTTGTAGAACGCCGTCGTCAGGTCTTTCGGATCGGAGCGATCGCTGAACTGCTCGAGGTCGTACGACGTCGCGGTGAAGCGCTGGTTCGTCGCATCCGCCGTCTCGTCGTAGTACGACGCGACGAGACTGTGCTTCGGCGTGATCTGGCCGGTCAGCTTGACCTCGTATTTCTCGTTGCTTCGAGTCGGGTCGGCGCCGAAGATCGTGCGCGTCGCGTCACCCGGAACCACGCGCGTGAATACGGTCGGGTCGGTCACGTCGGCCTTGCGGCCGGCGGCGAAGAACCAGAGGCGATCGCGGACGACGTAGCCGCCGAAGGTCGCTTCGTAGACGTCGCTGGTGGTGTTGCGCGGCTCGGTTTCGCCGGCCCAGTTGGTCTTGTCGGTCCAGTGCGGATTCGTCTGACTGTCGCGGAAGCTGCCGCTGAACTGGTTGCCCCCCGACTTGGTGATCGAGTTGACGACGCCACCGGTGAATCGTCCGTACTCGGCCGACACGCCGCCGGTGAGGATCGTCGTCTCCTGGATCGCATCCTCGACGTAGAGGTTCAGCGCCTGGCTGCGGACGCTCTCGGTGATGACGACGCCGTTGACCATCACGAGGTTGTCGTAGCCCGGGCTGCCCGAGATCTGGAGCTGCGACGCCTGCGTGTTGGGGGTGTTGCCGGCGGTGTTGTTGTTCACGCCGGGCGCGAGAAGCGCGCCGTCGAGAACGGTGCGGCCGATCGGCAGCTCGTCGACAAGAGCCTGCGGCACGTTCGTCGCGACTTGCGGCGTCTCGAGCACGGACGGCGCCGCGGCGGTGACGGTGATCGCCTCGGCGACCGCCGCGACGCTCATCGCGGCGTCGGCCTTACCGCTCTGCGCGACACCGATGTCGACCGTCTTGGTTACGGTCGTCATGCCGTCGAGCTCGAACTTGACGCTGTACTTGCCCGGAGGCAGCGCCCCGAAATAGTAGTCGCCGCCGTTGCCCGAGACGGTCGTTCGCGTCCCCTGAAGGTTAGGCGACGTGATGGTGATGCTCACGCCCGGAACGCCGGTGCCGTCTGTGGTGACGGTGCCGCTGAGCGTCGCGTTCGTCTGAGCGTATGCCCCGAGCCCTGCGAGCAGGCCGATGGCTGTCAACAGCACGAGAAGTTTGGTACGAGACAACATCGCTGATCCCTCCTGATTCGATGTCCGGATGGTTTGGACGTTCGCCGGGTCGTCGTTACGAAGTGAAAACGCCGGTTTGCGCCCGCCTTTACTGCTCAGGAGAAATCGCACGACCCGCGCCAACTCCGCGGTCTCGCGCGGGGGACGCCAGACGACCGACCGGGCCTCGCGGGGCTCGTTAGGCGGACGGAGCTCCACGTCCCGGATTCGGATCGTTGAAGCCTCGCTTCGCATTTCCGGAGGGCACTGATGCGCTGAAAGACAGAACGGGCGCTGCGTTGCCGCAGCGCCCGTTCGAAACATCCCAATTTCTGAATTGGTGGTTTAGTACATTCCACCCATTCCGCCACCCATACCGGGGTTCGGAGCCGAATCCTTCTCTTCCTTGATCTCGGAGATGAGGGCCTCGGTGGTGAGCATGAGGCCGGCGATCGAGGAGGCGTTGAGAAGCGCCTGCTTCGTCACCTTGGCCGGGTCGATGATGCCCGCCTTCAGCATGTCGACGATCTCTTCGTTCTGAGCGTTGAAGCCCCAGTTGCCGCCCTTTTCCTTCAGGTCGCGGACGATGACCGAGCCCTCGAGGCCGGCGTTGGTGATGATCTGCCGCGCGGGCTCTTCGAGCGCGCGCTTGACGATCCCGACACCGACCAGCACGTCGCCGGTGGCGACGACCTTGGAGACCGCCTCCATCGCGCGAAGCAGAGCGACGCCGCCGCCCGGGACGATGCCCTCTTCGACGGCCGCCTTCGTGGCGTGCATCGCGTCTTCGACGCGAGCCTTCTTTTCCTTCATCTCGGTCTCGGTTGCAGCGCCGACCTTGATGACGGCAACGCCACCGACGAGCTTGGCGAGGCGCTCCTGGAGCTTCTCGCGGTCGTAGTCGGAGGCGGTGTCGTCGATCTGCGTGCGGATCTGCTTGACGCGACCGGCAAGGGCGTCCTTGTGGGTCTTGTCGTCGGTGTCGGTGACGAGCGTGGTGGCGTCCTTGTCGATCGTCACGCGCTTGACGTCACCGAGGTCGGCCCACTGGACGTTCTCGAGCTTGATGCCGAGGTCCTCGGAGATCAGCTTGCCGCCGGTGAGGATCGCGATGTCCTCGAGCATTGCCTTGCGGCGATCGCCGAAGCCGGGGGCCTTGACGGCGGCGACGTTGAGCGTGCCGCGCAGCTTGTTGACGACGAGCGTGGCGAGAGCCTCGCCCTCGATGTCCTCGGCGATGATCAGGAGCGGCTTGCCCTGCTTGGCAACCTGCTCGAGAACCGGGAGGAGATCCTTCATCGACGAGACCTTCTTCTCGTAGAGGAGAACCTTCGCGCCGTCGAGAACCGTCTCCATCCGCTCGGGATCGGTCACGAAGTAGGGGGAGAGGTAGCCGCGGTCGAACTGCATGCCCTCGACGACTTCGAGGAGGGTGTCGAGGCCCTTGGCCTCTTCGACGGTGATGACGCCGTCCTTGCCGACCTTGTCCATCGCCTCGGCGATGATGCCGCCGATCTCTTCGTCGTTGTTCGCGGAGATCGTGCCGATGTGGGCGATGTCCTTGCCCTCGACCGGCTTGGCCATCTTGTCAATCGCCTCCACTGCCGCGCGCACCGCGATCTCAATGCCCTTCTTCAGGTCCATCGGGTTCGCGCCCGCGGTCACGTTCTTGATTCCCTCGCGGTAAATCGACTGCGCGAGGACAGTGGCGGTGGTGGTGCCGTCGCCGGCGGTGTCGGAGGTCTTCGACGCGACTTCGCGCACCATCTGCGCGCCCATGTTCTCGATCTCGTCGGCGAGCTCGATCTCCTTGGCGACGGTGACGCCGTCCTTGGTGATGAGAGGGGAGCCGAACTTCTTCTCGATGACGACGTTGCGGCCCTTGGGGCCGAGGGTGACTTTGACCGCGTCGGCGAGCTGGTTCACGCCGCGCAGGATTCCCTGGCGGGCGTTCTCACCGTAAGTGATTCTCTTAGCCATTTTCGGATGTCTCCTTCAGGATTTCGGTTTGAGGCTACTTCTCGACGACGGCGAGGACTTCGTCTTCGCGGATGATCGTGTACTCGACGTCCTCGAGCTTGATGTCGCTGCCCGAGTACTTGCCGATCAGGACGCGGTCGCCCTTCTTGACGTCGAGCTTGATGCGCTCGCCCTTCTCGTTGAACTTCCCGTCACCGACGGCGATGACCTCGGCTTCCTGGGGCTTCTCTTTGGCGGTGTCGGGGATGATGATGCCGCCTCGAACCGTCTCTTTCGCTTCGACGCGCTTGACGACGATGCGGTCATGCAGGGGACGCAGATTGATGCTCATGTGAGACTTCTCCTTTCAATCGACTTCGGAATTTTCCAGCCGCGGGAGGTCCGCGGCGCCGGCGCGCATTAGCACTCGCCGACGTTGAGTGCTAGCAAATATAGCGACCGGATCGGCGGCTGTCAAGCTGCGGAAGACAAACCTGCGTGAAGTATTGGCAGATTTGTTTCGGACGTGCGACAGGGCTCGCGCCTCCCGTTGATAATTTCCAGTAAACCGCTGAAAAATATAACGTTACGCGAGAATGGCTCAACGCGAATCGCTCGGGACCGCTCGGCTTGCGCCCTTTCGGAGCACCTTCCGGACTCGGCGCTCGTGGCGGATCACGTCGCGACGGCGTGCGCCGAGCCATCCGAGGCGCCAGAACCAGACGAGCATCAGAAAGACGATGGACCCCATGAGGCCGAGCGCCCACCAGTAGCCGAGGTTCCAGCGAAGCTCGGGCATCCGGTCGAAGTTCATGCCGTAGATGCCGGCGACGAGATTCACCGGGAGGAGGATCGACGAAAAGATCGTGAGCACCTTCATGATCTCGTTCGTGCGGTTTGCGACGACCGACAGATAGGCTTCCATCGTCGAGGTCGCGAGGTCGCGCTCGACGTCGATCGACTCGCCGATGCGGAACATGTGGTCGTAGAGATCGCGGAAGTAGATCAGGTGCTCCTGCGCGACGAACTTCGCGTCGCCGCGGCTGACCTGGTTGAGCAGCTCGCGCTGCGGAAGCGAGTGGCGCCGGAGATGGTTGAGGTCGCGCTTGAGGTCGAGCAGCTCGTCGAGAAGCGTCTGCGTCGGCGAAGCGAAGACGAGGTTGTGGATGTCGTCCATCCGTTCCTCGATCTCCTCGATCAGCGGGAAATGCGCGTCGACGAGAAGATCGAGCACGGAGTAGAGCGCGAAATCGCCGCCCCGATTCAGGATGCGCCGGTCCTGCGGAAGCCGCTGCCAGACGCTGTCGATCGCCGGCATCGCCTCGTTGTGCACGGTGATCAGGAAGTTCGAGCCGAGGAAGCAGGCCAGCTTCCACGTCGCGATCTCGTGGCGCACGACGTCGATCGACACCGAGCGGAAGACGAAGAAGTCGTAGTTCTTGAACGAGTCGTACTTCGGCAGCGTGTTAGGGCTCAGGGCGTCTTCGGCGGCGAGCTCGTGGAAGCCGAACCACTCCTCGAGCAGCGGCTCCACGTCGGTCTTGTTCGCCGACGTGATGTCGATCCACATCCGGTCGGCGGCGTCGCGGTCCCATGCGGCGATCAGCTCGAGGCTGCCGCGATGGAGCTCGCGATCCTTGATGAGAGAGACCCGAATGATCGACGGCTCCGGAAACGCCGGGCTTTGATCGAGCCTGGCGAAGTCCGGAGCCGTCATTGTTCGAGTCCTGCGCGAATCAGATCAGGTCGCCGAGCGGCGTGAACTCGCGTCCCTGCGAGTCGGCCACCGCGCGGTAGGTGATCCGTCCCTGGTAGACGTTGACGCCCTCGGCGAGCGACGGGCTTTCCGCGATCGCCTTCTGGAATCCCATGTTGGCGATCATGCGGACGAACGGCAGCGTCGCATTCGTGAGCGCGATCGTCGAGGTGCGCGGCACCGCGCCCGGCATGTTCGCGACGCAGTAGTGGATCACGCCGTCGACGGTGTAGACCGGGTCGCTGTGCGTGGTCGCATGCGTCGTCTCGAAGCAGCCGCCCTGGTCGACGGCGACGTCGACGACGACCGATCCCGGCTTCATCAGCTTGATCGCGTCGTGCGTGACGAGCTTCGGCGCCGAAGCGCCCGGCACGAGCACCGCGCCGATGACCACATCGGAATTACGGCACGCTTCCTCGATGTGCATCTTGTTCGACGCGAGCGTCGTGACGCGGCCGCCGAGAACGTCGTCGAGGTAGCGGAGGCGGTCGATGTTCGTGTCGAGGATCGTCGTCCTGGCGCCGAGGCCGAGGGCCATCTTCGCCGCATTGATGCCGACGATGCCGCCGCCGATGATCGCGACGTCGCCCGGCAGCACGCCCGGCACGCCGCCGAGCAGCACTCCGCGCCCGCCGTTAGGCTTCTGCTGGTAGTAGGCGCCGACCTGCACCGACATGCGTCCCGCGACTTCCGACATCGGCGAGAGCAGCGGCAGCGAGCCTCCGCGGCCCGTGACCGTCTCGTACGCAATGCCGGTGATCTTCTTCTTGAGCAGTGACGAGGTCAGGTCGGGAACCGGCGCGAGGTGAAGGTAGGTGAAGAGGAGCTGGCCTTCCTTGAGTCGCTTCAGGTCGGCCGCGATCGGCTCCTTGACCTTGACGATCATGTCGGCCTTCTTGAAGACCTCGTCGGCGTCCGGGAGAATCTTCGCTCCCGCCTTCTTGTACTCGGCGTCGGCGAAGCCGCTTCCGAGGCCCGCGCCCGCCTGCACGAAGACGGTGTGTCCGTCGTGCACGAGGTCGCGCACGCCCGAGGGGACCATGCCCACCCGGTATTCGTTGTTTTTGATTTCGGTCGGTACTCCGATCCGCATGTTCATCTCCTTCCGTTCGAGGCGGGCATCATTGTAGTTCCCGCCCCCAAAGTTGCCCACCCCATTAACCTCACCGGCGCGAAATCGTCAAGGACGGAGGACACGGCGGAGCCGTGAAAGGCGGAATTGAGAATTGAGAATTGAGAGATGGCGGGCCCTCGGGCGGCGCCCGTCGTGGCACCAATTCTCAATTCTCCAATTCTCAATTCGGTGAGCGCAGCTCACCGTCGCAGCGGGTGTTTCCGCGGAAACAGCTCGGGCGCCAGCGCCTTTGCCGCGGCGAAGGCGTTGACCTCGCCAAAGCCGTACATCTCGTCCCAGCCCGGCTTGCCGAGGTCGGTCGCGCTCCTGAGGATCGCATCGCGAACCTCCGCGGCGCTCGCCTGCGGCTTGAGCGACCAGATGAGCGCGGCGACTCCCGACACGTGAGGGCACGACATCGACGTGCCGGAGAGAAAGTCGTAGCCCTGAACGAAGTCGATCGTGATCGTCGTCCCCGGAGCGGCCGCGATGAGCGCGTCTCCTTCCTCCTGGCTGATTCCGACCGTGACCGGCCACGCGAACGACTCGTCCCCGAGCGTGCCGTTGAACCCGCCGGGAATGTTGTTGAAGACGATCACACCGATCGCGCCGGCCGCTTTCGCATTTTTCGCCTTCTCGGCGAAGGTGAGCTCTCCGCGTTCGATGAGCGCGATCTTCCCGCTCACCGCGGCGGGGAAATCGGCCGGCATCCCCAAGTTGCAGTAGACATACCCGCCGCTGACGCGTCCCGCCGGCGAGTTGTCCATCAGGTCGGCGGCGATTCCCGGGATTCCGGTGCCGGTGATGAGCGACAGGAAGCCGTTGTCGACCGGAAAGGTCGAGAGGACGCTGACTCCCGGGCCCACGATCTTCACGCTGTCGCCGAAGGTCGAGAACCCGGCGCGTGCGAGCGTGAAATCGACGGCTCCGACTCCGACGGCCCCGTCGTACGCGGCGGGATAGTTGGTGAGGCGTTTGCCGTCGTTCCCGCTCGAGGCGAAGATGAGGACACCGTTCTGCGCCGCGCGATCGAACGCCTCGCGCTCGAGCAGGGAGTTCTCCGGTCCTCCGAGCGACATGTTGAGCACGCGGATGCCGTGAGCGATGGCCCAGTCGATCGCCTCGATCAGCGCGCTCGCATTCGTGAACTCGCCGCTCTCGTCGAACACCCGAAGCGAATAAAGCTCCGCCTCGGGGGCGACGCCGACGACTCCCTCGCCGTTGTCGATCGCGCCGATCGTGCCTGCCACGTGCGTCCCGTGCCCCACGCCGTCCTGAAGCGGCGAGAGCCCCGTTCCGACGAAGCTCTCCCCGCCGTGGAAATGGCCCGCGAGGTCGGGATGGCGGCTGTCGATGCCGGTGTCGACCACGCCGACCTTGATTCCCGCGCCGCGAGCGAGGCTCCAGATCGAAGGCGCCTGCACGAGCGGAATGCCGAACGGCACGATCTGTACCTGCGCCTCGGGAGCAGACGCGAGCCGCGCGGACGCGGCGGCGCGGGGCGCCTCACGATCGACGTCGAGGTAGCGCTTCGGGTCGGGCTCGACGAAGCGGACGTTCGGATCGAGAGCGAGACGTCGCGCCTCGTCGGCGGTCATCGTCGCGGCGAACCCGCGAACCGCCGTGAATGTCACGATGCCGGCGCCTCCGCCGGCGATCTTCGACGAGACGATCTGAGGCTGCTCGCGTGTCGCGACGAGGTAGCGATGCGTTTCGGGGGCTTCGGCGAAGGCACCGAGCGCAATCGTGGTCGCAAACAGTGTCGAAAGAATCGTTTTCATCAGTCCGTCCAGGTGGTTTGGTCAGCCAGTCAAAAGGGAGGTTCCCGGTGGTTCATTCCGGCCCGGCGGTGGATGCGGCTTTCAAACGACCGCCCGCTCGTGCATTCTTCTCGAAGACATTACGAGCGAGGTGCGCGCGTGGACTGGAAGTCGAACCTCATTGACAGCAACCCCGGGGTGCTCGAGATCGTGCGGCAGACGAAGACGATCGCGGTGCTCGGCATCAAGCCCGAGTCGCGATCCGGCGAGCCCGCGTTCTACGTGCCGCAGTACATGGCCCAGCACGGCTTCGACGTGATCCCGGTGCCCGTCTACTACCCGGAGGTCACCGAGATTCTCGGTGTCCCGGTGCTCAGGCGGCTCGCCGAGATCGGCCGCCCCATCGACATGGTCAACGTCTTTCGCAAGTCGCAGGACATCACCCCGCACGTCGACGACATCCTCGCGGCCGCGCCGAAATCGGTCTGGTTCCAGCTCGGCATCAGAAATGACGAGGCCGCGGAGACTTTCGCCCGCGCGGGGATCAAGGTCGTGCAGGACCGTTGTCTCATGGTGGAGGCGGGGCGGCTCTAGAGGCGGAATTGAGAATTGAGAGATGGTGGCGGATCGGGAGCCGCCTGATGTCCCGCCATCTCTCAATTCTCAATTCTCAATTTTCAATTCGGCGCGCCCTCGGCGCGCCGCAGCCGTCCAGCACCACGCGAACACTCCGGCGATCACCACGGCGAGCACGATGCCGTTGACGACGAGATCGACGCGTCCGCTCCGGAACCAGAGGACGAGGTCGTCTCCCGCGGCCCAGGGGAGTGCGGCGAGCAGGGCCGCGAGCGGGTTGTCGACGAGGAGCAACCAGACGACGGCGAAGATCCCCGCACCCGCCACGAGCGCTTCGATCGCAGCCCATCCCATCTCCGCGGGACGCGATGCGTGGTCGAACGCGATCAGCGCGAGGCAGAGCACGGCAGCCGCGTGCGCCAGGCGCCGTCTCGCCGGAGGGAGCGTGCCGACGAACGCTGCGTAGCCGCCGCAGAGCACGGTGAGCCACAAGGCGATGAAGATGCCGCGCCAGGCGACGTCGACGGCGGGAACCGGAATCGCGAAGAGCTCGTTCACTGGCGCGCCGACGTCGATGCCGACTCGTGAGACGGCTCTGAGCGCGCGGCCGATCTCCACGACCGCGAACATCGCCGCGACCGCCGCGATCGCCCGCCTCACGGCATCGCGGCCGTTCTGCGCGCGCGACTCGAGCGCGAGAAGCGACGGCGCTTCGCGTCCCCGCGCGATCAGGACGAGCACGCAGAGGAAGACGACGAAGATCTCGAACGCGCACGCCTGCAGCATCGAGAGAACCTGTCGCGTGAGAAACGTCTCCCACGCGATCGACGTGTCGTACGCGCGTGCGGCGAGCGAGAGCCGGAGCGCTTCTGCGGCGAAGACCGGAACCGCGAGCAGCGCCGTCGTTCGTATCACGGGCCGCCAGGCGATCGATGCTCCGCGCATCGAGACGACGACTCCGGCGACCGCGATTCCGAACAGGAGGACGCCTCCGGCGATCCTCGCGAAGAGGAGGGCGGTGTTGATCGCGAAGCTCTCGTTCGCTTCGCGGCGGACCTGCTCGGAGACGCGGACCGTCCGCCCGACATGCGTGACGGCGTTGCCCGCCACCCGAACGTCGATGCGAGCGTAGACGTCGTCGGCGACCGGCTTCTTCCGTTCGAAGTGGAAGAGCCAGTCGCGCCGGTTTGCCTGCGGAACGGCGACGGCGTCCTTGAGCTCGACGCTCCCTTCGTCGATCCCCTGCCTCCTGAGCTCGACGCTCGCGATCTCGAGCGAGCGCTCGCGCTCCAGCGACGGCCCCGGCGCATCGTCGTCGATGACGTGAGTAGCCGCGATCACGACGCGCCTTCGCGGGTCGATCTCGATGAGGTACTCCTCCTTCCGCAGAGGCGTGAAGAAGCGCGCTTTCCAGGTTGCGCCTTCGACGTCCTCGCGCATCACGCGCGCGAGCTCTCCCGTGGTTCGGTCCGACGCTCGCGCGATCTGCGAAGCGGCGACGTCGTCGTACACGCCGGGCGCGCCGCCGTGTCCGCGCTCGTCGTCCCACGAGCGGAACCCCGCCGAGGGGAAGGCGAGCGAGCGGAGTGGCAATTCGCGAACGCCAGCCGCCTCGAGGTAGTTGCGGGCGATCGCCGTCGCCTCCGCGGCGGTCATCGGATTGGCGACGAGGTCCGCGATGGGCCGGGCCAGCGTAACGCTCAGCGCGATCGCGATCAGCGCGGCCACCGCCGCGAGCGCCATCGTGCGGCGCGACAGGGGAGTAGCGCCGCGCGATGGCCCGGGCGCGCTCTCTTCGACGTGCTCCTCCTCCGGCCCGGATGACGCGATCGCCGAGTTCTCGAGCGCGTCGTCAGGAGCGAAACCGCCGCGCCGCAGGTAGAGGACGAGCGAGGCGATCAGCGGGATGGCGAAGACGAGCGTGCCGATCGCCGCCGACGCGACGTAGTAGGCGTTGCCCGAGCGGAAGAGAAGGAGCGAGGTGTAGAGCGCGTCGACGGTGTAGTGCCAGACGAGCAGAGGCAGAAGGCCGAAGCGGTAGAGGATCCAGCCGAGAACGATGCCCGCGGTGCCGACCTCGACCCCGCGGATGAAGAACGGCTGGTTGGGATAGGACGAGTGCGCGAAGCCCCAGACGAGCGCGCTGATCACCGTCGCGGCGACCCGCGAGTGGAGGAGCTTTTCGAGGAAAGGGATCGAGAAGGCGCGCGACATGTACTCCTCGGAGAGTCCCGGGAAGAAGCCGATGAAGAGCACCGCGGCAAGAGGGAAAAACGAGTTGAGCGTGTCGTCGTACGGGATCTCCGCGGGCGCCCACGCGCCGAGGCTGTCGGCGAGCAGATAGAAGCCGACCTGGTAGGCGAGGAAGACGCCGACGAGCGTGAAGCCGAGAACGAACCCGAGGAAGACGCGGCGCGAGCGGAAGCTCGCCGAAGTGAAGAGGCGCGGGATCGCCAGCTGGTTGGGGAGCCGCTCGCGCTGGAGCGCGTCGCCCGCCCCCGCGACGACCATCAGGAAGAAGCCGAGCCCGATCCCGCCGAGCAGACCGAGCCCGAGCTCGCTCGCGACGAACGCGGCGAACGAGCTTCTCGTGTCGTAGTTCGCGAGCGCCGACGGGAAGGAATTGAGGGAGACGAGGAAGACGAGCGCCGTGCAGACGAGCGCGATCCCGAGCGAGAAGCGGATCTGCACCTCGCCCCGCCGGGCCCGCATGACGAACACGACGAGTGCCGCGAAGCCGGTGAGCGAGAGCAGCACCGAGGCGACGTCGTTCGCCGCCTCGTTCTTCGACCGGAGGCTGGCGTACTCGCGCGTCCACTTTTCCGGAACGCGGAGCTGCTGCGAGATTCCGCCTAACTCTCCGCCCTGGAGCGTGACGGAGTACTGGTACGGCGCGCCTCCGGGTCTTAGGCTCCGCCGCTCGAAGGTCACCGTCGTGTCTGCCCGTTTCGGAAGCTTCTTCTCGCTCACCGAGGCGAGCCGGAGGTCCGACGTGTCGATGCCGGCGCGCTGGAGAAACGCGAGAGCGGCAGGCACGCGCGCCTCGGGGTCGATCCCGTGCGCGGCGCGCGTCTCCTCGAGGATCCGCTCGAAGCCGACGATCTCGCCGCGCGGCGACACCCTCACTCTCAGCTCTTCCGTCTGCAGCGGCGTGAACCAGCGGTGGCTCCACCACCAGATCTCGACCTCGGTTCCCATGAGCTGCGACGCCCGGTCGAGCCCTAACGTGCGCTCCAGGAAGATCTTCGCCTGCTCGTCGTGCTGGAACTGAACGGCGTGCATCCGTCCCGCGCGCCCGTAGCCGAGTTTGTCGAGCAAATTCTCGGCCGTCACCCGCGAGCTCTGCTTGTCGACCTTGAACTCGATCGACGCCTCGGGGAACGCGCGGTCGAAATGCGACACGCTGAAGGCGATCGTCGCAGCGAAGAGCAGCGCGCAGACGAGCAGGAACCGTCTGTCGGAACGGCTGAAGCGCTCCAGTCCGACGCCCTGCTCCGTCGACATGATGAATACGGTAATCGAACTCCCTCTTCGGATGCTGAGCGTTGTTCCCGAATCGGTTTTTCTGGTAGTCTGAATGAGTATTCATTCAGGCATTCCGGCCCAGGAGGAGAAGCGATGGCAACGAGGTCCGTCGAGACGGATCCGGCGAAGGGCACTGGCAAGCGCGAGCGCATTCTTCGCGCCGCGATCGAAGTGTTCGCGCGGACGGGATACTTCAACTCGAAGGTATCCGAGATCGCGAAAGAAGCGGGTGTCGCCGACGGAACCATCTATCTCTATTTCCTCGGCAAAGAGGACCTGCTGATCTCGATCTTCCGCGAGCACATGCGCGCCTACCTCGAGGGCGTGGGGCAGGTGATGGCTGGAGAGCGCGACCCGCAGGCGCGCATTCGCAAGGTGATCCGCTTTCATCTCGAGTCGCTCGGCAGCGATCGCGCGCTCGCGATCGTCTTCCAGGTCGAGCTCCGGCAGAGCCTGAAGTTCATGAGCCTCTTCTCGCACCAGGAAGTCGCCGACTACCTCAACATCCTTCGCCGCACGATCGAGGAGGGGCAGCAGCAGGGACTCTTCCGTGCGTCGCTGCATCCGCACGTCACCGCGAAGGCGGTCTTCGGAATCCTCGACGAGATGGTCACCTCGTGGATTCTCTCGGAGAAGGACATCCGCCTGGCCGAGAGCGCCGATCCGGTTTGTGATTTCGTGCTGAACGGCCTCCTCTGATTGCACTATGATTCGGCGCAAATCCGCGCTCGACACGCCAGCGCACGACCTCCCGTCGTGCCATACGTGGTCATCGGGCGTCTGAGGAGAGATTGGCGATGGCGATCCAAACGCTCAATGACATCTTTCTCGAGACCCTGAAGAAGCCTCGCGCGTCCGCGTTCAAGTACAAGAAGGACGGTACCTGGCGCGACATCACCCTCCCCGAGTTCGAGGCGACGGTGCGCAACGCGTCCGGGGCGCTCCGCGAGATGGGAGTGAATCCCGAGGACCGCGTGGCGATTCTCTCGGAGAACCGTCCCGAGTGGGCGATGACCGATATCGCGATCCTCGCCTCGGGCGCAGTGTCGGTTCCGATCTACCCGACGCTCACGCCGAACTCGATCCAGTACATCCTCAACGACTCGGGCACGGTCGTCCTCTTCGTGTCGAACAGGGAGCAGCTCGAGAAGATCGCGAGCGTGAGGAACCTGATCCCCTCGCTTCGCCGCATCGTCGTGTACGACCAGCTCCCCGCGCTTCCCGATTTCGCGACGTCGTGGGATGCCGCGCTCCGCAGCGGCGCCGAGCAGGATCGCAAGGACGGCCCGGCGAAGTTCGACGAGCTGCTCCGGTCGCGCACGCTGTCCGATCTCGCGACGATCGTCTACACGTCGGGCACGACCGGGAATCCGAAGGGCGCGATGCTCACGCACGGCAACGTGACGAGCAACGTCGTGACCTGCGTGCCGATGATCCCGCTGCAGACGGCCGACCTCGTCCTCAACATCCTGCCGCTGTCGCACATCCTCGAGCGGATGGTCGACTTCTGCTACATCCTCCAGGGAGCGACGATCGCGTACGCCGAAAGCGTGCTCAAGGTCGCCGACAACATGCAGGAGCTCCACCCGGAGGTGTTCGCGGCGGTACCGCGCCTCTTCGAGAAGATGAAGGAGAGGATTCTCAACAACGTCGCCGATGCGCCGCCGTTGCGCCGGAAGATTTTCAACTGGGCCCTGAGCGTTGGCGCGGAACGCCTTCCGTACATCATCGACAAGCGGCCGCTCCCCGGAATGCTCGGCCTCAAGTCGACGATCGCGCAGAAGCTCGTCTTCTCGAAGATTCTCGACCGCCTCGGAGGCCGGGTGAAGTTCGCCGTCTCCGGCGGCGCGCCGCTGTCCGCCGAGCTCGCCGCGTTCTTCACCGGCGCCGGCCTCGACATCCTCGAAGGCTACGGCCTCACGGAGACGTCGCCGGTCATCGCGTTCAACACGCTCGCACACCGCCGCCTCGGCACCGTCGGCCGCCTGATCGCCGGGGTCGAGGTGCAGATCGCGGCCGACGGCGAGATCCTCACCCGCGGGCCTAACGTCATGAAGGGCTACTTCAACAACCCCGATGCGACCGCCGCAGCGATCGACCCCGACGGATGGTTCCACACCGGCGACATCGGGCACCTCGATTCCGACGGGTATCTTCTGATCACCGACCGAAAGAAGGACCTGATCATCAACGCCTACGGCAAGAACATCGCGCCGCAGCCGATCGAGAACCTTCTGAAGACGTCGCCCTACATTGCGACTCCGGTGCTGATCGGAGACCGCCGCAAGTTCGTTTCGCTCCTCTTCGTGCCGAACTTCGAGGCGCTGCAGCGCGAGGCGAAGGCGCTCGGGATCACGACGCAGTCGAACGCCGATCTCGTTTCGAACCCGAAGATCGTCGCGATCGTCCAGAAAGAGATCGACCGCTTCAACGCGACTCTCGACAAGCAGGAGAAGATCCGGAGGTTCACCATGCTGCCGGCGGACTTCACGATCGAGGGAGGCGAGATCACGCCGTCGCTGAAGGTGAAGAGGCGCGTCGTCGACGAGAAGTTCAAGTCGCTCATCGACGCGATGTACGTGGGCGAAGACACGATGGCCTGATCGGGTCACCGCCCGCGCCGGCATTTTCCATGCGTGCGCGGGCGGGGCGATCGGGCGTCGAAGGACGGCAGAAGACCGCATGAGCGCAGCCGCAGTCGAACAGGCGGGGATGACCCTCGTCCCGGGAAAGGCGTTTCGGCTCGAGATCGACGGTGAAGACGCGGTCCTCTGGTTCGATCTCCCGGGCGAGAAGGTCAACAAGTTTTCGACGTGGGTGCTCGAGGAGCTCGACGGCTTCATCGCGACGCTCGCGACGAGGCCCGATCTGAAGCGCGTCTACATCGCCTCGCCGAAGCCCGGCATCTTCATCGCCGGAGCCGACGTCGAGGAATTCACGAAGGTCGCCTCCGCCGAGGAGGCGCTCGCGATCGTGGCGCGCGGCCAGCGCGTCCTCGCGAACCTCCGCAGGCTGCCTCAGGCGACCTTCGCCGTCATCAACGGGGCGTGCATGGGCGGAGGCACGGAGCTCGCGCTCGCCTGCGACTACCGCCTCGTCAGCGATGCGCCGAAGGCTGCGATGGCGCTTCCCGAAGTGAACCTCGGCATTTTTCCCGCGTGGGGCGGAACCACCTACCTCCCGCGCCTCATCGGCATCCCCGCCGCGCTCGACATGATCCTCACGGGCAAGTCGATCAACGGCAAACGCGGGAAGAAGATGGGGCTCGTCGACGAGGTCGTACCGGCCTCGACGGCCCTGGCCGCCGCGCGCAGCTGGGGCGCTGCGATCACGGGGAAGAGAAAGAGCGACAACCGGAACACTCACTTCTACATCGAGGGAAATCCGCTCGCGCGCCGCGTCATCTTCAACAAGGCGAAGGCGGCCGTCATCGCGAAGAGCGGCGGGCACTACCCCGCGCCGGTCAAGGCGATCGAGGTGATGGACATCGCCTTCAGCCGCGGCATCGAGGAGGGTCTCAAGGCCGAGGGGCGCGAGGCTGCGGGCCTGTTCGGCGACCGGGTGGCGAAGAACCTCGTCGGGCTCTTCTTTCTCATCGAGGACGCGAAGAAGGAGCGCGGCCCGGCGCCGGGAGCGATCGGGGCGGCCGGCGTGTTAGGCGCCGGCCTGATGGGCTCCGGCATCGCGCAGGTCATCGCCGACAAGGCCGACATCAGCGTGCGGATCAAGGACCTGGACTGGAAGGCGCTCGGCGCCGGGATGAAGTCGGCGTCGCGCGTCTGGAAGAAGAAGGCGGAGCGGGGGCGGCTGACGCGCGGCGAGATGTCGCGCAAGCTCGCGAAGCTCACCACGACGACCGACTGGAGCGGCTTCCACCACGCGGACCTCGTCATCGAGGCGGTCCTCGAGAAACTCGAGCTCAAGCAGCAGGTGCTTCGCGAGTTCGAGGAGATCGCGAAAGACGGCGCGATCTTCGCCACGAATACCTCGACGATTCCGATCACGAAGATCGCCGAGGGAGCGAAGCATCCCGACCGCGTCGTCGGCATGCACTTCTTCAGCCCGGTCGACAAGATGCCGCTCCTCGAGATCATCGCCGGCGCGAAGACGTCGCCGGCGACAGTCGCGACCGCGGTCTCCTTCGGCCGGAAGCTCGGCAAGACCGTCGTCGTCTGCAAGGACGGCCCCGGCTTCGTCGTCAATCGGATCCTCGGCCCCTACATGAACGAGGCTGGCTTTCTGCTCGAGGAGGGCTTCTCGATCGCCGCGATCGACATGTCGCTCGTGAAGTTCGGGATGCCGCTCGGTCCCCTGAACCTTCTCGACGAGGTCGGCATCGACGTCGCGCAGAAAGCGGGCCAGGTGCTTGCCGCGGCGTTCGGCGACCGGGCGAAAGCGTCGAAGCTCGTCGATCTGCTCGTCGCTGACGAGCGTTTCGGCAAGAAGAACGGCCGCGGCGTGTACCTCTGGGTCAACGGCAGGAAAACCGGGCCCGACCCTGCCGTCTACAAGCTGTTAGGGACCAGCGGAAGCGTCGAGGGAGACGGAGGCGAGATCGCGATGCGACTGGTCGCGGGGATGGTGAACGAGGCGGCGATGATCCTCGACGAGGGGATCGCGTCATGCGCCGCCGATGTCGATCTGGCGATGATCATGGGCACCGGCTTCCCGCCGTTCCGCGGAGGACTTCTCCGCCATGCCGACGACCTCGGGATCGCGAAGGTCGTCGGAGCGCTGCGGGCGCTCGAAGAGAGGCACGGCGCGCGATTCGCGCCGAGCGCGGCGCTGCTGCGCGTCGAGAGCGGCGGCCGCGGCTTCTACGATTCGTACCCTCGCGTCTGATCCGGGCTCACGCATCCCAGGGAAGACTGACGTGAACTTCCTCGCTCACTTCCTGCTCGCAAGCGCTCACGACGACCTCGTCGTCGGGAATCTCATTGCCGACTTCGCGCGCGGAAGCGTCGACAAGGTCGACCAGCGCTATCGCGCGGGAGTCGCCCTGCACAGGAAGATCGACGCGACGACCGATGGTCACGAGGCGACGCACCGTTCCGTAGCGAGGCTGCACGGCGCGTGCGGGCGCTGGGCTCCGGTCGCGGCCGACGTCGTGTTCGACCACGTGCTTGCAAGGGAGTGGGGCAGCTATGCGAGCGAGCCGCTCGAGAGCTTTGCGGCACGCGTCTACCGGACGCTTGCGTCGCGAAGCTTCGATCTGCCGCAGAGGGGGCAGCGGCTCGCGGCCGCGATGGCGTCGGGAGACTGGCTTACGTCGTACCGCGACATCGAGGCGATCGAAACCGCGCTGCGGAACATGGAACGAAGGGTCGGACACGGCGCGACGCTCGCGGGTGCGGCTGAGATTGCGCGAATGAGGTACGACGAGTTTCGCAGCGATTTCGAGGAGCTCTTTGCCGAGTTGCGCGCGCTCGTGCCTTCCGGACCCGGGGGCCACGCCCGCCTTGATTGAGGTTCAAAAGGCTGAAGTTAGAAGTTAGAACGTTGAATGCTGAATCCAGAAAGGCCTGAACGGCTACCTTTCTGGATTCAACATTCAACGTTCTAACTTCTAACTTCAGCTTCTCTCCCGCCAACTCGGGCCCATCGGGCGTGACCCCTCGGCGCCTAACGCTTTACTTCGAAGGTCACCGTGAGCTGGAAGATGGTCGCAACGGGTTGTCCCCGCAGCCGGCCGGCGACGAACTTCCACTGCAGCACGGCGTCGCGCGCCGCCTCACCGAAGAGCGGGTTGGTCGCGTGCACGACCTTCGCGCTCTCGATCACGCCGTCGCGCCCGACCACGCATTCGACCGTCGCCGAGCCGCGGAGTCCGATGTTCACGAGCAGCTGCGGATAGACTGGCTGAACGCGCTTGATGACGACCGGCATCGACGCGCTTCCCGGGCCGACCTGGACGGGCCCGCCGCCGCCGACTTCTGTCGAGCTGCCGCCGCCTCCGGGACCGACGAGCGACGGGTCGCCGACGGGCACCTCGGGAAGCCCGCCGCCGCCGGCGGGGACGTCAGGGATGTGGTTCGGAATCTGTCCCGGAGTGATGATCGTCGGGTTCTGCGCCGGCGGCTCGGTGAAGACCGAAGGCTGCTGCTGAGGCGGCTGCGGCCCAGGCTTCGGAGGATCGACGCGGACCAGCCGCTCCTGCGGTGGAGGAACGGGAACCGCCTGCACGCCCTGGAACGCCTCGTACTGCGCCGGCGCGTTGGTCGGGAGCGTGACGCTCCAGACGTTCGACACGATCACTCCGGTGATCGCCAGCGCGTGAAGCGCGACCGACACGGGAAGCGTCGCCACTCTGCCTTTGCGGATCGGATGCGGTCTCGATTCGACGACGACGGTTTCGAACATGCTCGTCTCCTCCTTGCAATGTTCGACACGCGAGGGCTCTGAAACGAAACCGAAGACGAGTGCCTGTGGATGCGCAACTGCTTCGTTCCGACGAGCAGGAGCCTGGCAGAAGACCGGAAGGGAGCATCGGACGTATCCTTGGCGAACACGAGACAGTTACATCGGGATGCCTTCGGATTCGAGATGACCGACCACACCGACGAGCCGGCGACCGGCGACGCCGCACAATTCGCGCTTCTGAACGAGATCGTGCGGATCGCGATGCAGGACCTGCGCCTGGAGGCGATGCTGCAGCGCATCACCGACGCGCTCGCGCGATCGTTCTCGTGGCAGTTCGTCGCCTGCGTCGGGACCGACCTCGACCGGAACCGTTTCGTTTGTCACGCGCTCACGACGTCGCTCGAGACGGAGATCAACGTCGGCTACTCGCGCCCGATCGGCAGCGGGGTGGTGGGGCAGGTCGCCCGATCCGGCGAGCCGATCGTCATCGACGACGTGCGAGAGTCGCCGATCTACGTGGAAACGACGAAGGATGTCTGCTCGGAGATCTGCGTGCCGGTCAAGCACGCGGGGCGCGTCGTCGCCATACTCAACATCGAAGACACGCGGCAGGCCGCCTTCCACGGGAAGCTTCCGCTGCTCGAGGCGATCGCCGCGCAGGTCGGCGGAGCGATCGCGAGCGCGCGTCTGCACGAGTCGCTGCGCCGCCGCGCCGACCAGGTGGAGATGATCAGCGAGCTCTCGAGGCTCGCGCTCCAGGCGGTGGAGATCTCCGCGATTCTCGACCGGGTGACGCGCTTCGTCCACGAGCGTTTCGATCTCGTCGTGACGTCGTTCCTGCTCGCCGACGAGACGCGCTCGTCGTTCACGCTCGCGTCGCGGCAGGGGACCGCGCCGGTCGAATCGGGAACCACGACGTGGCCAGCTTCGGTCGGCATCGTCGGCCGGGCTCTCCGCAGTGGGGAGCGGCAGCTCGTGCTCGACGTGAGGCGCGATCCCGACTACTTCCCGATCGACGAGGCGGTCGTCGCGGAGTACGTCATCCCGGCAATGTTCCAGGGACAGCTCCTCGGCGTGCTGAACCTCGAGAGTCGCGCAATCGACACCTTCTCCCGCGAGAATCTCCTGGTCTTCGACATGCTCGTCGACCACGTCGCGGGTGCGGTCTACCTCGCGTCGATGAACCGTCGGCTCGGCGAGACGTCGCGCGCGCTCGAGGAGGCGAATCGACTGCTCCAGGGGGCGAACGACGAGCTGCACCGCCTGTCGACGACCGATCCGCTGACGGGAGTCGCCAATCGCAGGCGGCTCGACGAGCAGCTCGACGCCGAGTGGCGCCGCGCGTCGCGCAACGGCGCGCCGCTGACGGTGATGATGATCGACGTCGATCACTTCAAGGCCTTCAACGACCGCTACGGACACCAGCGCGGCGACGAGTGCCTCGCTCGTGTCGCGCGTGCGCTCGGGAGCCAGGTCCATCGCGCCGGTGAGCTGCTCGCGCGCTACGGAGGGGAGGAATTCGCGCTCCTCACCGTCGTCGATCCTGCAGCCGCGCGCGTTCTTGCCGAACGACTTCGCGAGGAGGTCGAGCGACTGGCGATCGATCACGCCGGCGCGCCCGGCGTCGGGCACGTCACGGTGAGCATCGGCGTGGCGACGGTCGTGCCGTCACAGGCTGAGAATCATGCGGGGCTCGTGGCCAGCGCCGACCTCGCGCTCTACGCAGCGAAGTCCGCGGGCCGCAACCTCGTTGTGTTCGCGGACAGCCAGGCCCGGTGAGAGGAGAATTTGCCGCCGAGTTCGTGTACCATCCCGCGCCGGAGGAACCGCCGGTGTACCGACCCGCCCCCGCGGTCGTGCTCGCCGCCACCCTTTCCGCCACGACTGCTCTCGCCGCACCGCGCCTAACGGCGCAGGTGCCCGAAGCGAGCGGCTACCTCGAAGTCGCCGCGACGATTCACTCGTTCAGGAGCGTGAAGCTTCCCTTAGGCTCGAGAAGATTCCTGCAGCGGAGCACGCGCACGGTTCGCACGACTTCGCGGTTGCGTCGAACCTCGATCGGCGCTTCCTCCTCGACGCGCTCGAAGATCCGCCGGAGCCCCTCGTCGACGCCACGCTTCTCGGTGACGAAGAGGAAGTTCCGCCCACGCAGCTCCAACGGGCTGTACCAGTAGAGCGACGGAAGCCCCGAGACCGCGTTCTTCTTCAGCCAGGCGAGCCGTGTCGGGATCTCGCCCTTCATGAGGAAGGCGAGGAGGTGAACGTGCGTGTAGTTCTCCGACGCGATCATCTCCCCCATGAGGAGCCTTCGCTTCGCCTCGGCGGCGATTTCCTCGTTGCCGATCGCGTAGACGAGGTACTTCGGCGAGATGCGGACCGGGCTTCGCGAGTACGACCAATCGATGGCGAGGAGCCGTTCGGGCCGGAGGGCGATGATGCAGATCGCGACGGTGAGGATCGTCGTCATTGCGGCCGACGCGATGACGAGGCCGCGGCGCCACCAAAAGTCGACGACGCCCGTTGCGATCGCTCCGAGGAGCAGTAGCGGGGCGGCCCAGTGGGCGCCCGGCCGGTGCTGGAGCGCGACGAGCGTGAAGACGACGAGAGGCGTGAGCGCCGCGGTGACGAGCGGCCACGCCGCGCGCGACTTCCGGAGCAGCGTTAGGGCGACGAGGCCGGCGACGAAGAGGAACGGCGTCGCGAGCAGCATGTTCGCCCCGAGGAATTCGAGCGCCCCTGCCGGGTCGATCGCTCCGCCGCGCGTGTGCCGCTGCTGAAGCTGGAACGTGATGTTCACCCAGTCGTGCCGTGCTCCCCAGATCCAGAACGGCGTCGTCAGGGCGACGGCGAGGAGCGCCGCCAGCCACGGGTGCGGCGTGCGCAACGTCGAGCGCGCCTCGCGGATGAAGAAGAGCGGGACGATCGCCGCAAGCACGAGCACGACCGTGATCTTTGCAAGGAAGCCGATGCCGATCGCCGCGCCGAAGATCCACCAGCCGCGCCTCTCGCCGCAGGCGACGGCTACCGCTCCCAGAGTTGCGACGGCGAAGGCGGCGAGCATCGGGCTGTCGGTCCAGCTGTAGAACGATCCGAGAAAGAAGATCGGCATCGCGTTGAGGGCGAGCCACGCGCGCGAGGCGCCGTCGACGGGGCCTCCGAGCCGCCTCACCAGCCCCGGGAGCGCCAGCGCGACGACGAGACCGGAGAGGATCGAAGGAAGACGGACTGCCAGCGAGCTCTCCCCGAAGATCGCGCGGAAGGGGATCATCGACCAGAAGAGCAGGGGAGTGTGGTCGAGGTAGCTCCAATCGAGGTGGCGCGAGCAATCCCAGTACTCCGCCTCGTCGCCCGAGATCGGCAGCGCGATCGCGAGCGCGATTTTCGCGATGGTCAGTGCCGCGACTAACGCGACGAAGCGCCGTCGCGAATTGAGAATTGAGAATTGAGAATTGAGAGATGGCGGCGCGGAGTCGGATGCGCCGTGCGGCGCCGATGCATCAGTCGGGGAAGTCATCACGATCGAGTAAGCGCGACAGAGGCGCCTCTCAAGCCGGAGTATCTCTCAATTCTCAATTCCGAATTCTCAATTCCGCTCCAGCGGGCTCGACCACGAACGGCAGGACCAGCCCCGCGTCGCCCAGGTCGCTGAACCAGTGAACCGACTCGTCGACCATGTCGACCTGGACGAAGTAGAGACCCGGTTCCGCCGGCGCGCGGAAGCCGACCTCGAGCTGCCGCGCGGCCCCTGCCTTCCATACGCCGGGGGATTTGACGTCGCGGAAGAGATCGCGCGCGTCGGTGTGGGGCACGCGGAACGGCTCGATCGGATCTGCCGGCGCCGGATCGAACGGGCCGAGGATGCGCGCCCCGAGCCGGATGCCGCGCTTCGCGTCGGCCGGGGCGAGCCACTCGTCGCCCGAAATGTTCGTGACGGCGACATTGAAAAAGGCGGGGGAGCCCGCGGCAATTGTGCGAGGCAACCCGCCGACCGGTTCGATCTTCGCACCGTACGGCGGCGGGTAGTACGAGCTCTTCAGCCACTCGTGGAACGACGCGGGGGAGTTCGTCCGGCCTGCGCTGGCAAGCCACGTCTCGTAGAGGTCGAAGAACCGGTGCAGCGCGCACGAATTGAGCCGGCAGACGTGACCCTTGAGAAGCGAGAGCTCGCTGCGCGCCTCGTCGATCGAGTCTCCCCGCAGGAGCCGGACGACACCCGCGGCCCAGCCGCTCCTGTCGAGGCCGCTGTGGCAGTGCATCAGGAGAGGCCTCGGGGCGCGGTCGAGCGTGTCGACGAGCTCGAGTGTCTCGATGCGCGGCGGCCAGTCGAACGTCTCGAAGCGGAGGCTGACCAGATTTATGTGCAGGCGCTCGGCAACCTTGAGCTCGTCGCGATACCAGGCGCTCTTCGGATTCGGGCCGCGCAGGTTGACGATCGTCCGGAGCCCCATCGACGTTGCCGCCCGCTCGATGTCTCCGTCATTCGGTTGCGCGACGCGGTAGATCTCGCCGGGAACGACCTCTCGCAGGTGGAAGGAGTGTATGCGCCAGTAGACGACGGCGCCCGTGACGGCGACGAGGGCCGCGGCCGCGAAGACGAAGCTCGCGGCACGGCGACGGGTCGGAGGCGACGGCTCGGTCATGCGTTTCGGGCGGCAACGGAGGGCGTGGCCATTCTCTTCCCGCCAGTCGCGGCGTCGCGCTTCACTCGCTGTCGTCGCCGTACATCGCGGCTTCGTAGCGATCGGCCTGCTGCGCGAGGTACGAGATCGTCATCATCGCCGCGCTCCACTCGATCAGTCCGAGGGGAAGGCTCTCCGTCAGGACGAGCTCGTCGCGGAATATCGCGATCGCTCCGAAGGCGAGGTGCGCGTTGAGGCCGAGGGCGCTGAGCGCGCGCCGCGGGTCGAGCGCCTCGGCGGAGCCGATCGCGCTCGTGAAGCGGACGAACGAGACGTTCTCGTGCCGGAACTCCGTTAGGCGAACGCGGTGGCGCCGCTCGCCTTCGGTCGGCACAGTGAAGGCGACCGACTTCTCGCCGTCCTCGTACTCCCAGTCGCGTTCCCTGCGGATCAGCTCCGCGAGCTCGTGTATCGTCATCGCATTTTCCGGCCGTTCGCCCGATTCTATCGCGTGGACGCTGAATCGAGGGAGCCCGGTTCGTGATGCGAGCGGTCGCCGCGGGAAACGGTCGGCTGGCGCGGTCCGGCCGGGGCGGCCAGCCGTGCTCCATCAACCTTGGTTGAGTTGAAGTAGCAGCGGAGTCTCGCTACGATGGTGAGGTTCCGCCCGGCACGAACGACAGGCCCCGACAGCGATGAACATCAGCGAGATCATGACCCGCGAGGTGATCACCCTGCGCCCGGAGTCGAATCTGCGCGAGGCGATCGCCGTCATCCAGAAGTTCAGGATCCGCCACATCCCCGTCGTCGAGGCCGGAAAGCTGGAAGGGATCGTCACCGACCGCGACATCAAACGGGCGACGCCGTCCCTGCACGGCGGCGTGACGCAGGAAGACTACGAGAGGGTGCTCAACGAGACGCGCCTCTACCAGGTCATGACGCGCGATCCGCTCTCGGTGACTCCGCAGGCGTCGGTCAAGTCCGTCGCGAAGATCCTGGTCGAACGGAAATACGGTGCTCTTCCCGTCGTGGAGGATGGCGCGCTGGTCGGCATCATCAGCGACATCGACCTGCTGCGCGTGCTTCACGACATGCTTTAGCCATCCGGGTTGCGAGCGTCAGAGCTCCAGCTTCGAGATCGTTCCGCACTCGAGCATCGTGCTGCCGTAGTGCGGGTTCCTGACCTTCTCGTCGGTCTGTAGCCATTTCCGGTAGTTCTTCGTCATCGGGCACTCGACGACGACGCGCCCCTTCGCGAGATCGGGGTTCGCGACGAGCAACGAGATCATGCCTTTGTTCAACTCGCCGAACTGCTGCCGGGCCTTCGTGATGTCTCCCGCGTTTGCGGCGAGGTCGTCCGCCTCGGTCGCGATCGCGAGGTAGAAGGTTTTCGACGGCTCGGTCGCGCTCGTCTGAAGCAGCCTGGCGGCTCCCGCCAGGGCCGTCGCACCGCCGGCGACGCCGTCGGTCTTGTCCGACGCGAGCGCGGCGTGGATCGAGTCATAGCCCGCCATCATCGCGCCGAAGGGAACCCGCGAGGCCTCGGGGAGGCTCGACAGCGCCTCCGCCGTCGTGGTGACCGGAGCCGCAGCGGCAGGCGAGGTTCCGGGCGTTTTTGCGGGTTCTCCCGCCTTGTGCGCGGCGTGGTCGCCGCCGCAGGCGGCCAGCATGAGAATCACGGGGATCACGATGGTCGATTGCATGTACGTTCTCCGTGCGTGGCAGTCGCCGCGCGCTTTTCGGAAACCGAACCGGCGCTTCCGTCATTTCAACGGCGATGGTCGGCTATCATGCTGCCGCCACGGCGTCACGGCGCCGTCACATCCCTGGAAGGGCCCGGAACGAAATGACTGAGATGCTGGTGAAAATCGTGCGGAAGGAAGACGTCGAGGAGCTGGCGCGGCGCGGCATCGCGCTCGAGGAAGCCTCGCGGCAATTCGATCTTCTTCGCGATCCCACTCCGGTCGTGCAGCGGCTCGTCCGCCCCGCGCGCGTGAACGACGGAATCCGACGCCTCACGGGACATGCCGTCACCGAGATGGTCGACCTATCGGACGGCGTGCAGCGATCGGGTCGCGTGTCGAAGTTCGTCCCCGCGTCCGGCGCCGCGACGAGGATGTTCCAGGCGCTCACGTCGGCGATCGAGGCATACGAACAGGGCGACAGCGGCGCCGCGGACTCAGCAGACGTCAGCCGCTTTTTCGAGAGCTTCGATCGATTCCCCTTCCGCCGCGAGCTGGCGTTCAACGGTATCCGTCCAGGGCTCGACGCCGCCGGAAGGATGGAAGCGCTCGGCCGCTTCCTCCGCCGCGACGCGCTCGGTTACGCGGAAAAGCCGAAGGGACTCGTCGCGTTCCACTCGTACGGCGACAAATCCCGAAGCGCGTTCGAGGAGCAGCTCGTCGAGGCGTCGCGGTTCGCCACCGACGGCCGCGGGCGCTGCCGCGTTCATTTCACGATTCCCGCCGGAACGACCGGAGACTTCGAGTGGCTCCTCGAAACGAGGCGCGCGGAGCTTGGAGCGCACGCCGGCGCGACGCTCGACGTGTCGTTCTCCACGCAGAAGCCGTCGACCGACACGATCGCGATCACGCCCGAAGGCGGGCTCTTCCGCGACGGTGAGGGAAGGCTCCTCTTCCGTCCGGGCGGACACGGGGCGCTCCTGTCGAACCTTCAGGACCTCGACGGCGACATCGTCGTGGTGAAGAACATCGACAACGTCGTTCCCGAGACGCGCATGGGGATCGTCGTCTTCTGGCGGAAGGTACTGATCGGCTACCTCGTCGCGATTCAGGAAGCGGTGCACGACTACTTGCAGAAGATCGAGAAGGACGTCCGCGACGACGCGATGCTGAACCAGGCGCTCGATTTCGCGTTCGAGCAGCTTGCGATTCACGAAGCGCACGCGGTGAAGTCGTCCGACGCCGGCACCAAGCGCGCGTTCCTCAAGAGGGTGCTCGACCGTCCGATCCGCGTCTGCGGCATGGTGCGCAATCAGGGGGAGCCTGGTGGCGGGCCATTCTGGACGCGCGGCCTCGATGGCGCCGCGAGGCTGCAGATCGTCGAGTCGGCGGAGGTCGACCTCGCCGACGCGGGACAGAAGGCGATCTGGGAATCGTCGACCCACTTCAACCCGGTCGATCTCGTCCTCGGGCTTCGCGACTGGCGCGGCAACGGCTACTCGCTCGATCTCTTCGCCGAGCCGCGTGCCGTCTTCCGCGCGAGAAAGTCGAGCGGCGGACGCGAGCTCGTCGCGCTGGAGCGGCCGGGGCTCTGGAACGGAGCGATGGCTTACTGGAACACGATCTTCGTCGAGGTTCCCGCCGCCACGTTCGCGCCGGTGAAGACGCTGTTCGACCTGCTGCGGCCTGAGCACCAGGCGTAAGGCCAATGGCCTTAACTTAGCACTGAAGATTCTGAAGTTAGAACGCAGAACGATGAATTGAGAACCCAGAAATGGCGAGCAAGTCTCCCTTCCGGGTTCAAACTTCTACGTTCTGCGTTCTAACTTCGGGGTTTCTGCTCAAAGTTAAGGCCATTGAGGCGTAAGGCGCGGGAGACCGGGATCTGAACGCCCGAGTTACGCTCGCTCCAGCTCGAACCCCGCTCCCGTCCACGCCGCGGTGCCGCCGATCACGTTGAAGAGCTCGCCGGTGAAGCCTTCGCGCTTGAGGATCGATGCGCCGATCGACGAGCGGTAGCCGCCGGCGCAGATGACGGCAGCGGGACGCGTGAGGTCGACGTGCTCCCGCAGCGATGCGATCTCCTGCAGCGAGATTGCAACTGCTCCCGGCACGTGCCCGGTGGCGTACTCTCTCGGACCCCGCACGTCGACGACCTGCAGGTCGGGCGACTCGGAGATCTGCGCGCGAAGCTCGATCACGTCGAGCTGGGGAAGCAACTCGACGGCGAGTCCCTCGTGCTCCCACGACTCGAGCCCCCCGTCGAGATAGCCCTCGACGTTCTCGAGTCCGACGCGCGCCAGGCGCATCGTCGCCTCCTCGGCCTGCGGCACGCCGTCGCTGACGATCACGATGCGCGCCTCGTGCGAGACGAGGCTTCCCGCCCACGATGCGAACTCGCCCGTGAGTCCGATGTTGATCGAACGGGGGAGATGCCCCGAGCCGAATGACGCCGCGTCGCGCACGTCGAGCGCGATCGCTCCCTTCTCGAGAAGCGCCCACACATCGGCCGCGGCGAGCGGGTGCAGCTGAATCTCGTCGAGCGCTCTCGCTCCCCGGCGATTGAGCTCGGCGCTCCGCATGAAGTGGGCCGGAGGGGGAGTCAGCTCGCCCGTCATCATCGCGACGAAGTCTTCGCGCGACATCGGTCGCAGCGCGTAGTTGCGGCGCCGCTGTTCCCCGATCGTCGACGATCGCTCGCGCCCGATGTTCCGCCCGCACGCCGAGCCGGCTCCGTGCGCGGGCCAGACCTCGACCGCGTCGTCGAGCGGTAGAAGTTTTTCGTGGATGGAGTCGTACATCATCGATGCCATGTCGGCAGGGGTGAAACCGCGCGACCCGGCGAGGTCGGGACGGCCGACGTCGCCGATGAACAGCGTGTCGCCGGTCAGAATCTTGACGGGCTTTGCCGACAGCTCCTCGTCGATCACGAGCCAGCAGACGCTCTCGGGCGTGTGACCCGGAGTCTCCATTGCGCGCAACACCACGCGACCGAAGCGGAGCTCGTCGCCGTCGCGCACGGCTCGGTGCGGAAACTCCGCGTCGGCGCGCGCGCCGAAGACGATCTCGGCGCCGGTGCGCGCCGCGAGCTCGCGGTGGCCGCTGACGAAGTCGGCGTGGAGATGTGTCTCGATCACGTACCGGATGCGGAATCCGTGCGCCTCGGCGTCGCTCACGTACTGCTCGACGTCACGCTGAGGATCGACGACCGCGGCCTCACCCTCCGATCCGATCAGGTACGAGGCGTGAGCGAGACATCCGAGGTAGAACTGACGAAAGTGCATCGGGGCCTCCGGCATCGATCCGCTGTACGGCTCTGCTGCGCTGGCGATGACATCGATAGTCTATTGCTTGCCGGCGCCGGGCGACAGTGATCGCGCTGCGGTCATCACTTTCCAATCGTCGTCCCAGTGCGCCGTCTGCGCATTCCGAGGAACGCGCCGAACAGTGCGGTCGCGGTTACGGCGAAGCCGGCCGCCACGAGCGGATTTCGGTAGCGCAGCTCAACGACGTGCGCGCCCGCCGGGACGACGATTCCCTGGTACGCGATGTTCACGCGTCGGATCGGCGCCGGCACGCCGTCGACGGTCGCGCTCCAGTACTTGTGGGCGGTCACCGCGGCGACGAGAAGTGTGGTGCCTTCGGCGGAAAGGTCGATGCGAGCGCCGTTGGCGTGCTCGTCCACCGCGCTGATGGTGCCGGGCGCCGGTGCGAACGGATTGCTCTCGACAAAGGCAATTCCCTTTGCGCTCTCGAGCCTTGCCACCTTGTCGACGAAGTCCGCCACGTTGCTTGCGACGTCGATGGTCGTGGCGACGTAGTAGCGCGGATTGCTGCCGAGGTCGACGAGGTCGACCGGGCGCAGGCGGGACGGGTCGGTGCCCCGGTCGGGAGTCCTCGTCGGATCGGCGCTGAAGAGCGCGACGTACCGGACGTTGGACATCGCCGAGAGCAATTCGATGAAGCGCGGCGAGCGGTCGTGGAGCCGTCGCATCGCGTCGACGAGGTCGACCGTGGGGAGAAGCTGCGTCTGGTCGATGTCGGTGTCGAAGGCGCTCCGGATCCCCCAGTTCGCCGGGAGGCGCGGGAAGAGGCCGTTGCGAGCGACCCACATCTGCGTGGAAAGGTCGGAAAGATGGCGGCGCGCCAGAGGGGAGGAGGTGTTCCACTCCGCGACGTTGAAGAGGCGCCACGCATCGCGGTCAGGCGCGGTCATCGACACGAGCTCCGGCGGGTCGAGGAACGAACGCGGCATGCGGGGACAGAGCTCGAACGACTGGAACGACAGATCGGCGGCCGTCAGCGCGATCGCCGAGGCGAGCGCGACCCTTCGTCGTCCGAGAGAGAGGAGCACGGTGATGGCGGAGGCGACGCCGGCTCGCACCATGAGCCCGGCAGCCGACGCGCGGCACGCCGCGGCGAGCGCGGCGGAGGAGCCGGTTCCCGGGAAGAGCGATTCGAAAAGCGAAGGCCACAAGGGTGTCGTGGTCATGCCGAACAGCGCGATGGACAGCGCGAAGACGCCCGCGGCGACGCGGGTCGCGCAGGAACGGAACGACTCGTCCCTGACCAGCCGGTCGAACGTCGCCGCCGCGGCGATCGTTGCGAGGAACATCGCCGCGATTGCGAGTTTCTCCGGGTAGCGGATCATGTCGAACGGCGGCACTTCCGAGAGCGCGCCGAACGGCCCGCGCGCCCCGGCGGCCGCGAGCCAGAAGAACGCCGCTCCTCCCGCGAGCCAGAGGAATCCCCGTCGGGGCCGGCCTAACGCACCGGCGAGGAGCAGCACCGGCAGCAGCGCCCCCGCGTAGAAGGCGAGCACGAACGGCGCGCCCTCCGTCGGATACCACGCGCGCCCCCACCATCGGCCGCTCTCGAGCGCGTCGTGCCCGAGCATGCCGGGAGCGAAGAGCTCTATCGCGCGCGCCGGGGCGAGGCTCCAGAACGAGAGCATCCGCGCCTCGAGCCCGCGCGCCCTCGCCGAGTCGCCGACATGGTCGAGAAGCGGAATCACCTGCACCGCGGCGACCGCGACTCCGGCGAGCGCGAGCGCCGCCGTCAGAGACGCGGCGACTGCGACACGCCGCACTGACGGATGCCGCGTGACGCGGACGAGCCCGATCCCGGCGACGATCGCGATCGTTTCGAGGACGACCGTCGGGTCGAAGAGAAGGTCCTGCAGCCCCACCAGGAGCGCAGCGATCGCGAAGCGCCGCAGCGTCGGCCGGGCGTAGAGACGTCGCGCCGTCAGTACGACGAGCGGCATCCACGACCAGGCGAAGAGGCTCGGAAGCAGATTGACGAGAGAGAGCATCGGCCCGCCGATCGCGAAGGTGACCGCGCCGAACAGCGCCGCGGGAAGGCCGAACCGGAATCCCCGGAGCATCAGGTACATCCCGACGCCCGCGACGCAGAGGTGCAGCAGGATGTGAAGCGTGTAGCCGAGCTCGAAGCCGGGGAGGAGGACGAGCCATTGCGGCGGGTAGAAGACCTCGTACTGCGCGTTCGCCGCCATCGGCTGCCCCGCGGCGTGGAACGGATCCCAGTAGGGAAACGCTCCGCTCCGAACGACCGCTGCGAACACCTTTTTCGTCGGGTGGTAGTAGCGCGTGAGGTCGCGGAGGTAGAGGACGCGTCCCAGGAGAACGTCGGCAAAGAGCAGCGTGATCAGCGCGCAGAGGAGCGCGATGGCGAGGCGGTCGCGCGCGAAGCTGCGCGAATTGAAAATTGAGAATTGAAAATTGAAAATTGACGTCCGCGAGGCATCTGGCCGTTCCTGACCAGCGTTCAGTCGTCCGTCTTCGGTGCTCGGTTTTTCAATTTTCAATTTTCAATTTTCAATTCGCGATGGCGCTCACTCCTCCAGAATCGCGACCTCCGGCAGATTCCGGTAGCGCTCCGCGTAGTCGAGGCCGTAACCGACGACGAAGGCGGGCTCGATCGTGAAGCCGATGTAGTCGGGAACGAAGGGGTACTTCCTCGCCGCCGGCTTGTCGAGGAACGAGGCGACCTTCACCTTGGAGGCGCCCCGCGACTCGATGTAGCGGCAGACCTCACGGATCGACATGCCCGAATCGATGATGTCCTCGACGATGAGGACCCCCTTGCCGTTCATGTCGAGCTGCGGCTCCTTCAGGATCGTGACGACCCCGGAGGACTTCTTTTCGTTGCCGTAGCTGGAGACCTGGATGAAGTCGATCGAGACGTCACGGTCCATCGCCCGGATGAGATCGGTCAGGAAGAGGACGGCCCCCTTCAGGACGCAGAGGGCGATCAGGTCGTGGCCTTCGAAATCCCGCGTGATCTCGGCGGCGAGCTCGCGGACGCGTTTGTCGATACTGTCTTTCGAGATTAGGGTGTGGAGGGTCATTTGTGCCAGAATTCTAGCAAATCAAGGGGCCCGCTAAGGCGGGAAAGAATATGTCCGTTGCGCAGATTGGTGAGCTTCACAATCGCTACGTCCGATTGTCCGACCAGTTCAAAGCGGTCTGGACGTACAACCAGTTCGCCACCGGTGTCTACAAGAACATCCTTCAGCAGCCGCTCCCATACAAGATCGACTTCCAGAAGCACTACGACGAGATCCGGGCGGCGGGCGATGCGATTCAGTCGGTGGGTGGGGGAGGTGACGGGATCTCGCAGATCGCGGCCTGCGAGGCGGCGGTTACGCCCATCCTCCGCCAGCTCGTCTCCGCGGACGAGTACGTCACGGCAGGGGTGGTCCGCCGGTTCTTCGAGAAGCTGCGGCGCTCCGACGACAAGATCATCTTCCACCTGATCAAGTTCTATCTCTACGGCGAATCGGTCGACGGAGAGCAGCGCGACAAGCTCGATTTTCTGTTCACGCGGATCGCCGAGGACTACCTCGAGCAGCGCGGCGAATACTACATGAAGGACCAGTCGGAGCTGCGAAAGCTGCTCGTCGGCCTCCTCTCCGTCTACAAGCTGCAGAACCCGCCCGACAACGAAGGCGTCATGCAGCTGATCCGCACCGTTCGCGCGATTCGCGAGGAAGTCGTCAACGCGAAGGCGATCGAGGAGCTGACGAGCCGGAATCTGCTCCGGAGCTTCCGCGAGCTCAAGCACAAGATCGGCGAGCTCTTCCTCGTTCCCGACATCCTCCTCGCCATCGTCGAGTGCAACATCGCGTCGAAGAACGCCTTCGTCCGCCTTTACAAGAACCAGGAAGACCAGATCCTCGAGGACTCGCGGCGCCTGCTCGAGAGCGAGGCCGCCATCACCGCGGGCGCCGGGCGCGACAACCCGGCGATCGCCGAGGAGCTCGAGCGCTTCAAGCGTTTCAAGGTGGCCTTCGACAACTCGCGCGAGAAGTCCGACGTGAAGCACCAGCTCATCACGCAGCTCAAGCTGAGCATGAACAGCCTGCTCGGCCAGCTCGACCGCCAGTTCGAGTCGCCGGGGGACGAGCCGTCCGACATACCGATCTTCGCCGATGCCGAAGAAGTCGACGACATCGAGGCGATCTTCGGGCCCGAGCCGCTGCTCTATCCCTACCTCCAGAAGATCTACTCGGTGCTGAACTACTTCGATCCCGACGTGAGCCAGGACAGGATCACGCGTTCCCCCGAGGCCCGCGGGCTCCGGCTGGAGACGTGGGAGATCGAATCGTTCCAGAAACTCTTCCTCGGTCGCGAGCGGGGAGACGAAGAGAGCGAGGAGATGCTGGCGCTCTTCCTCCGTGGCGCAGCGCTCCGGATGAAGGTGGAGGATGCGGCGCAGGAGATTCTCGGCGGGCGACGTCGCGATGACGCTGGCTTCCTCGAGGAGATCGCGTCGACGTTGAGCCGCGCCAAGGAGATCGACATCGAGTTCGGCGAGAGCCTGAACGACAGCCCGCTCGGCCTGAGCCCGAAGATGGTGCACCGACTCTATCGCTCGCGCCTCCGTCTCATGCGCGCCTTCTCCGGCCTCTGGCTCCTTTACGACAAGGAAACGAGCGTCGACGACAGGCTCGACAGCTTCAGCCAGTAGCGCCGCGATCCCTGCGCACTCCCGCAACTCCCCGTCACTGCGGTAGAGTCCTCTCCCGGGACGCGAGACGTCCCTCGCGGCGCGTGCCGATCGCAGGGCGCGCCGCGCCCGCAAAGGAGAACTCCACGTGAAGATCTGCAGACTCTCGGGTCCCGAACCGCGAATGGCGCTACTTGACGGCGCAGGATTCCGCCGCCTTCGGGACTTCCACTGGGCCGATCCGACGATCGATCCTGACGGCGATCCGACTCCGCTCGACGAGGCGAAGCTGATCGCCCCGGTCACGCCGGGGAAGATCGTGGCCGTCGGCCGCAACTACGCCGACCACGCGAAGGAGCTCGGCAACGACGTGCCCGCCGAGCCGATCCTTTTCCTCAAGCCTCCGTCGGCGCTGCTTGCTCCCGGAGCCGCGATCGAGATGCCGGCGGCGTCGAATCGCGTCGACTTCGAAGGCGAGCTCGCGATCGTCATCGGCCGCCGTGCGAAAAACGTCGACGCCGCGAAGTGGCGCGATTACGTCTTCGGCTTCACGTGCGCGAACGACGTGACTGCGCGCGACCTGCAGAAGCGGGACGTGCAGTTCACGCGCGGCAAGAGCTTCGACACCTTCTGTCCGCTCGGCCCCTGGATCGAGACCGATCTCGACCCGTCGGATCTCGCGATCCGGACGCGCGTGAACGGCGCGACGAAGCAGGATGCGCGCACGTCGCTGATGATCTTCCCTCCCGCGGCGCTCATCGCATTCATCAGCGGCATCATGACGCTCGATCCCGGCGACGTGATTCTCACCGGAACTCCGGCGGGCGTCGGCCCGCTCGCCGAGGGCGACACGGTCGAAGTCGAAATCGAGGGAATCGGAACGCTGCGGAACCACACGCGGAAGGCCTGAGGCATGAGCGAGGGAAACGCGGCAGAGCTGCTCGGAGCGGCGCGCCGCGCCTTTCCGCTTCTTGCGCTCGTCGCTGCGCGCGGCTTCCTCGTCGGAGGCGCGGTTCGAGACCTGATTCTCGGGCGCGAGCCGCGCGACGCGGACGTCGCGATCGCCGGCGCCGCGGAGGAAGCGGCGCGCTTTGCGAAGGCGTGTGGAGGACGGGTCATCGCGCTCGGCAGCGCTCCATTCGACGTCGTGCGCGTCGCCGCGCGCGGCGTCGTCTACGACTTCGCCGAGATCGTAGGCGCTTCGATCGAAGACGACCTCGCGCGGCGCGACTTCACGATCGGGGCGATCGCGCTCCCCCTCGACGCTGCGCGCGAGATCGTCGATCCGTTCGACGGTGCGGGCGACGTCGAGCGAAGGCTCCTCCGGATGGTGAAGGAGTCGAACTTCACCGACGATCCGCTCCGTGTCGTGCGCGGCGCGCGTTTGGCGGCGGAGCTCGCGTTGTCGATCGACGAGGCGACGCTCGCCGCGATGCGTCGCCATGCCGCTGACGTCGGGAGCTCCGCCGCGGAGCGGCTCGGAGTCGAATGGCTCGCGCTGCTCGAGGCGAGTGACGAGGTCGCTCTCCGTCGCAGCCTCGAGCTCCTGCGCGAGCTCGGCCTCGACCAGCTGCTCGTCAGTGGAGCGGTGAGCGACGCGGCGGCTCGCGTCGCTGCGGCGGTGAAAGGGAGCGACGCGGTCAGCCGTCTTGCGGCGATCGCCCTGGAGGGAGACGAAGCGACACTCTTCGAGACCTCGCTGCGGCTCGGCCTTGGTGCGACGCGCATCGACGCGGTTCGCCGCGCATGCCGTGTCGTGAGGCACTTGCTCGACGACGAGCAAGCAGCGGTCGATCCCGTCGTCTTGTTCGACGAAGGGGCGGACGCGGCGCGGCGCGCGATCGCGATCGTCCGTGCGAAGGGACGTGATGACCTGGCCGGGCGCATCGAAGAAGTGATCGTGCGAGACGGCGACCGTATCTTCACCACACGCCCGCTGCTCGACGGCCACGCGATCGCCGCCCTCCTCGGCATTGCACCCGGCCCGAGAGTCGGCACGATCCGCCGCGCGCTGCTCGTAGCGCAGCTCAGAGGCGAGGTAGGAAGTGAGGGAGAGGCGCGGGCGTTCGTGGAGCGGGCGGGGAGTTGTTAGTTCTTAGTTGTCGTTAGAAAAGCCGAAGTTAGAAGTTAGAACGTTGAATGTTGAATCCAGAAATAGGAGTGCACCTCTTTCTGGATTCAACATTCAACGTTCTAACTTCTAACTTCGGCTTTTCTGACAAGCAGAACCAACAACTGACAACGGAGACCAACCCCCCCGCCCCTACCTCGTCAACTCGATCGTGACGTCTCCCGTCGTGACGAGCACGGAGACGACGTACGCTCCACCCTCGTTGAGGTAGTTCACCTTCCCCGCCATGACTCCTTCTTTCTCGATGATGCGATCGCCGAGATTGAGGTTGAGGTCGCCGACGCGGGCGCGGGCGATGAGCTCCTTGACCGATGACTTCGGCATGACGACCTTCACGTCGCCGGCGCGGAGGCCGATGTCGACGTGGCCGAGAGCGCCGGCGGCGTCGATCTCGCCACCTTTCATGCGGACGCGGAGGCCGATCGACTCGGGCAGGGTGATGGAGAACTCGAACGCGGTGTGCGAGCCCTTCGCGGTGCGGCTCTGCGCCTTCGGGCCGTACTTGCGGCGGACGGTCGCGGTCGTTCCGTCGACGACGATCTCGACGGAGGAATCGTCGACCATGACCTGTGCATCCTTCCGCTGCTTCTCGTTCTTGAATCCGCGGCGCGCGTGGCCGGCGAGCGCGATCTCGGAAGTCGTGGCGGCGGTGCGGACGGTGATGCCCGCGGACGGCATCTCGACGATGACGCGCTCGATGCCGCTCGCGGGGATGGTGGAGGAGAATTCGTGCTTGACCTCCGCGGACTGCGCGAGCAGCGAGGGGGCGAGGGAGAGGGCGAGCAGAGGAGCGATCAACGGCGGGAACAGACGACGCATGGAGTCCTCCAGGACTGGCGCGCGCGACGGGCGCGAAGCGCGCTGGGCAAAACGAAGAGGGAACCCTTACGGGTTCCCTCGGTGCTAGAAGAGCTCAGCGAGCTTACTTCTTCTTGGCGGCCTTCTTGGCGGGGGCCTTCTTCGCTACCTTCTTCGCAGGAGCCTTCTTGGCGGCCTTCTTCGCAGGCATCAGTGTTCACCACCTTTCATGCCGTACGGGACCTCACGGTCGCGCCTTCTTGGCAAACGTTGTCGGATCGCTCCGACTGTACGGAGTTAGGGTTGATCTTGTGCGAAACGAGGATTGGAGTCGCGCCGCTCGCGAGCTCTTGTTTCCTCTTCATTCGCATTACGTTCAACATTGTGTCTTGATTTGTGAAACAAATATGCGGTTGACAATTAACAATGTCAAGTTTTTTTTCACCTATTCAACTGACGAATTCGTCCGGACTTTCAATGCGCTTTGATTCTTCATTGAGTTTTCTTTTCGATCTGCATTCGCGCGAGGAGATGTTTCCGCGCGTCGCGACGCGCGACGGCGCGCGCGTGAAGGCGCACGAAGACCGCATGAACATTGATGATTTTGCGTGTCGCGCGCGTCAGCCGCGCATCGCGGCGCGATACGCCGCGACCGTCGACGCGGCGCTCGTCTTCCACGAGAACGATCGCGCGCGACGCAGTCCCTTCTCCACGAGTTGCGCGCGAAGAATGTCGTCCTGCGCGACGCGCGAGAGCGCTTCGCGGAGCTGCGCGCGCGACGACGGAGAGAAATGCACCGCTGCGTCACCCGTCACTTCGGGCAGCGCGCCGCCCGTCGATGCGATCACGGGAGTGCCGCTCGCCATCGCCTCGATCGCCGGAAGCCCGAAGCCCTCGTACGCGCTCGGGATCACGAGCGCGAGCGCCGACTGGTAGAGCGCGCGCAGAGTCTCGTCCTCGACGTAGCCGGTCTTCACGATGCTCGACGTCTCCGGGATGTCGCGGAACTCGCGTCCCGCGAACGCGAGCTGGCACATCCCGAGCGCGTCGCCCTCCTCGAGGAACGCCGCGACGAGCGTGGCGATGTTCTTGTGCTCCTTGTCGTTGCCGACGTAGAGGAAGAAGCGCCCCCGCTCGAGCCTGCAGGCGCGCAGGATCTCGTCACACCGCGCCCTGTCGACCCGCTCGAAGAACCGCGCGTCGACGCCGTTCGGCGTGATGACGATTCTCTCCGCAGTTCCCGGCCAGCGCTCGACGATCGACCGCTTGACCGTCTCCGACGGCGTCAGCACGCGGCGGGCGCGGTTCACGGAGCGGCCGATCATCCAGTTCGCGTAGTACGGCGCGAGCAGGCTCGGCGTCGACTCGGGAAAGAGGATGTGCACCAGGTCGTGCACGGTCACGACCAGCGGTACGGTCGTCATCGGCGTCACGTAGTGCGGCGAGTGGAATACCTCGACTCTCGAGCGGTCGATCTGGTGCTGCAGGGCGAACAGCTCGCGCACCGAGTAGCTCGGCGAGTCTTCCGCGACGATCTCGAAGCGCGGATCGTCGGGAACCTGGTCACCGAGACTCACGGGAACGTAGACGACGAACTCCGCGTCGACGTCGCTCTCCGCGAACGCGCCGAGCAGCCCGCGGATGTACGTGCCGATTCCGAAGTCGACGATCTTCCGGCAATCGATTCCCACGCGCATGCGGGGTGGAGTGTAGTGACGCGGAGCGCACCTGCGCAAGTGCTCGAACGGGAGGTGAGTCGAGCCCCTGACGTCAGCTCTCCTCGTCGATGTCGATGACGACGATGTCGACGTCGGGCGCTCGATCGATCAGTGTGCGCACGACGCCGGGAGCGAACCTGCGAAGCCATCCGCGCCGTCGCGGGCGTCCCACGACGAGAATGTTGATCGCCTCCTCGCGCACGAACTCGATGATCGTGTCGACGACGTTCTCCGCCTCGCGCGTGACGACCGTGGCGCCGAGCGACATCGCGAGCTGGACGTTTTCCGTGAGACGGCGATGCTCCGCGGCGGAAATGTTCGCCGGATGCTCGCGCCGCTTTCGAACGTAGAGGGCGTACCAGCGCGTGTTCATCCGTCCCGCGAGCCGCGAGCCGCGAAGGATCAGCGGGCGCGCCACGTCGGGATCGAAGGGCATTGCCACGGCGAGCCGCACCTCGGCCGTCGCTTCGTCAGGCTCGGCCGTCGTTCTCTCGCCTCCCGAATAGGTCGCCGTCTGCAGAAGCGCGAGCTCGCGCAACCGCACGAGCATCTCGGTCCGGAAGAAATTCTCGAGAGCGCGGCGCGCCTGTTCCGGCGGGTAGATCTTCCCCTGGCGCAGACGGTCCTGCAGTTCCGTGGCCGGAATGTCGACGAGCACTACCGAGTCCGCGCCGCGGATGATGCGATCGGGCACCCGCTCGCGGATCTCGATGCCTGTTGCCGACTCCACCACGTCCTGCACCCCTTCGAGGTGCTGGACGTTGAGCGCCGTCATCACCGAGATCTTCTCGCGGAGGATCTGCTCGACGTCCTGCCAGCGCTTCTCGAATCGCGACCCGGGAGCGTTCGAGTGGGGGAGCTCGTCGACGACGACGACGTCAGGGTGTCGCGCGACGATTCCGTCGAGGTCGAGCTCTTCGAGCACCACGCCGCGATACTCCACCCTGCGACGCGGCAGGATCTCGAGGTCCTGCACGCGTGCCGCGGTCTCCGCTCGCCCGTGCGTTTCGATGAGGCCGACGACGACGTCGATACCGGCGCGGCGCATCGCGAGAGCATCGTCGAGCATCTTCCAGGTCTTGCCGACGCCCGCTGCCATCCCGAGGTAGACCTTCAGCTTCCCGCGCGCCTCGTCGCGCTCCGCGAGGCGGAGCAGGTCGTCGGGATTCGGCCGTGTGTCGTCGGTCGACCTGGGCATGGATTGAGCTTACGCCTCCATCACCGCTTGCGTTCGTCGAGCGTGAGATTGAGCAGAAGGACGTTGACGCGCGGCTCGCCGTAGATTGCGAGGAACCGCCCTTCGGTTCGTTCCTCGATGAGCGTGTTGATCTCCTCGATCGACATCTGTCGCTCCTTCGCGATCCGCGCTGCCTGCGCGCGCGCATTCTCCGGAGAGATGTGCGGATCGAGGCCGGAGCCCGAGGTCGTCACGGCGTCCGCCGGGATTCCGCCCTCCGGACGCGTGTCGCTCCACGCGGCGATCGACCCGGTGATCCTGTCGTTGAGCTTCTGCGACGTGGGACCGAGGTTGCTGCCGCTCGACGCCATCGCGTCGTAGCCGCTTCCCGCGGCCGACGGGCGAGGGTGGAAGTACTTCGGAGAGGTAAAAGACTGCGCGATGAGCGACGATCCGATGACCTTGCCGTCGCGCTTCAGCAGCGATCCGTCCGCGGCCTCGCGGAAGGCGATGCGACCGATGGCCCAGACCGCGGCAGGGTAGACGGCGCAGAGCAGGACGAGCAAGACGAGAGTGATCCTGATCGAGGTGAGAACGTGTTCCTTCATGATGCGCTCCTGTGGCACGTGCGCGCCTTGTGTGGCGCAGGCACTCCTGCCTGCGCGCGGCGCAAAGCGCCGCGTTGTGGCCGAGCATTCCGATGCTCGGCGTCCCGGTCGAACCGCTCGGAGAGCGGCGCATTGGAATGCGCCGCCACGAACTTGCCTTCGGCGACGCGCAGGCAGGAGTGCCTGCGCCACACTGAGTCTGAGTAGTCGACGATGACGCTCATGCCAGCCCCGCCGCCGTGAGCAGCATGTCGATGAGCTTGATGCCGACGAACGGCACGATGACGCCGCCTCCGCCGTAGATCACCAGGTTCCGTCGCAGCAGGCGACCCGCGCCGAGAGGCCTGTAGCTTACGCCGCGCAGCGCAAGCGGCACGAGCGCCACGATCACGATCGCGTTGAAGATCACCGCCGAGAGAATCGCACTCTCCGGCGTCGAGAGCCGCATGATGTTGAGCGCCTGGAGTTGCGGATAGGTCGCGAGGAAGAGTGCCGGGATGATCGCGAAATACTTCGCGACGTCGTTCGAGATCGAGAAGGTCGTCAGCGCGCCGCGTGTCATCAGGAGCTGCTTGCCGATCTCGACGAGCTCGATCAGCTTCGTCGGATTCGAGTCGAGATCGACCATGTTGCCCGCTTCCTTGGCCGCCTGCGTGCCGGTGTTCATGGCGACACCGACGTCGGCCTGCGCGAGCGCCGGCGCGTCGTTCGTGCCGTCGCCCGTCATCGCGACGAGGTTCCCCTTCGACTGCTCCTTGCGGATCAGCTTCAGCTTGTCTTCCGGGGTCGCTTCGGCGAGGAAGTCGTCGACTCCCGCTTCGCGTGCGATCGTCGCCGCGGTGAGCGGGTTGTCGCCGGTGATCATCACCGTGCGGATGCCCATCATCCGGAGGCGATCGAAACGCTCCTTCATGCCTCCCTTGACGACGTCCTTGAGGTAGATCGTGCCGAGAACCCGCTTGCCCTCGACGACCACGAGAGGCGTGCCTCCCTCGGAGCCGATGCGCGCGACATCGCTCCGCACCTCGGCGGGGAACTCGCCTCCGGCCGCGGACACGTATGTGGCAACGGAGTCGGCCGCCCCTTTGCGAACTGAGTGGCCCGCAGCGAAATCGATCCCCGACATGCGCGTCTTCGCGGTGAAGGGGACGATCGTATGCGGCCCGAGCTCGCGCAGCTCGCGCCCGCGGAGCCCGAACTTCTCCTTCGCGAGCACCGCGATGGAACGACCCTCGGGCGTCTCGTCGGCGAGCGAGGAGAGCTGCGCCTTCTCGGCAAGCTCGCGCTCGTCGACGCCGGGAGCCGGGACGAACTCCATCGCCTGGCGATTGCCGAGCGTGATCGTTCCGGTCTTGTCGAGCAGGAGGACGTTGACGTCACCGGCTGCCTCGACCGCGCGACCCGACATCGCGAGGATGTTGTGCTGCAGAACGCGGTCCATGCCGGCGATGCCGATCGCCGAGAGCAGCGCACCGATCGTGGTCGGGATGAGGCAGACGAGCAGTGCGATCAGCACGGTGACCGAGACGTCGCCCCCCGCGTAGAGCGCAAACGGCTTGAGCGTTACCGTCGCGAGAAGAAAGACGATCGTCAGACCCGCGAGGAGGATGTCGAGCGCGATCTCGTTCGGCGTCTTCTGCCGTTCGGCGCCCTCGACGAGCTTGATCATCCGGTCGATGAACGTCTGCCCCGGCTCGCTCGTGATCTCGACAACGATGCGATCCGAGAGGACGGTCGTGCCGCCGGTAACCGCGGAACGGTCGCCGCCCGCCTCACGGATGACAGGAGCCGATTCGCCGGTGATCGCCGCCTCGTTGACCGACGCGATCCCTTCGACGACGGTTCCGTCTCCCGGGATGATCTGGTTCGCCTCGACGACCACGAGGTCGCCTTTGCGGAGCATCGACGCCGCGACCTGCTCCTCGCGGCGCTCGGGTCCGGCGAGCCGTCGCGCGGTCGTCTCGGTCTTCGTCCTGCGCAGCGCATCGGCCTGCGCCTTGCCGCGCCCCTCCGCCATCGCCTCGGCGAAGTTGGCGAAGAGCACCGTCGCCCAGAGCCAGAGAGTGATCTGCACCTGGAACAGATAGTTCGTCGTGCTTCCGAGCCCCGGGATGAGGAGGATCGTCGTGAGCAGCGCCCCCACTTCGACGAGCATCATCACCGGGTTCGACCACATGTGCTTCGGGTGGAGCTTGACGAACGAGTCGGCGATCGCGCGCGTGACGATCTTCGAGTCGAAGAGAGACGATTTGGTTTTCGTAGCCATCATGGTGTCCTTAGAAAAGCTTCCCGGCGTTCATGAGGAAGTGCTCGACGTAAGGGCCGAGAGAGAGGACCGGGAAGTAGGTGAGCGCGCCGACGATGAGAATCACGCCGACGAGCAGCACGGTGAAGATCGGGCCTTCGACCGGGAATGTCCCCACGGTCTCGGCCGCCTTCTTCTTTTCGACGAGCGAGCCGGCGATCGCCATCAGCGGGACGATCATCAGGAAGCGTCCGACGAGCATCGCGATGCCGAGAGCGATGTTGTAGAACTTCGTGTTCGCGTTGAGCCCCGCGAAGGCGCTCCCGTTGTTTCCCGCGGCGCTCGTGAAGGCGTAGGTCATCTCCGAGAGGCCGTGGGGCCCCGCGTTGTTGAGGCTCGACGTGCCGGCCGTAGTTGCCGCGGCGAGCGCCGTGCCGACGAGGATGCTGAAGCAGAGCACCAGCACGGCGAGCATCGCGAGCTTCACCTCGCGGGCCTCGATCTTCTTGCCCAGGTACTCGGGAGTGCGCCCGACCATGAGGCCTGCGATGAAGACCGAGAGGATGATGAAGAGGATCACGCCGTACATCCCGGCGCCGACGCCGCCGAAGATGACTTCGCCGAGCATGATGTTGAGCAGCGGGATCGACCCGCCGACCGGCGTGAACGAGTCGTGCATCGAGTTCACGGCGCCGCACGAGGCGTCGGTGGTGACCACCGCGAAAAGCGAGGAGTCTCCCGATCCGAACCGGACCTCTTTCCCTTCCATGTTGCCGGCGTCGCGCGCGACGCCGAGCGAGTGATGGATCGGGTTGCCTGAACGCTCGGCCGACGCGGTGATGAACGCGCCGGCGAGGAAGAGCGTCGACATCGCCGCGAAGACCGCCCAGCCGTGGCGCGCCTTACCGGTCATCGAGCCGAGGGTGTAGCAGAGCCCCGCGCTGATCGCGAAGATCAGGAACATCTCGAGGAGGTTCGTGAATGGGGTCGGGTTCTCGTATGGGTGGGACGAATTCGCGTTGAAGAAGCCGCCGCCGTTGGTTCCGAGCTCCTTGATCGCTTCCTGCGACGCGACGGGGCCCTGCGCGATCTTCTGCGATGCCCCCTCGATCGTCGTTGCTTCGACGGCAGGATTGAAGTTCTGCACGACGCCCTGCGACATGAGCACGATCGCGGCGACGAGGCAGATGGGGAGGAGGATCCAGAGCGTCGAGCGGACGAGGTCGACCCAGAAGTTTCCGATCGTCTTCGCTGAAGCGCGCGCGATGCCGCGGATCAGCGCGATCGCGAGCGCGATGCCCGTCGCGGCCGAGACGAAGTTGTGGAAGGAGAGGCCGACCATCTGCGTGAAGTGCGACATCGTCGCCTCGCCGACGTAGGCCTGCCAGTTCGTGTTCGTCGTGAACGACACCGCCGTGTTCCAGGCGAGGTCGGGAGCCACAGTTCTCATCCTGTCGGGATTCAGCGGCAGCAGATGCTGCACGCGCTGGATCGCGTAGGTGAGAAGCAGGCCGACGAAGTTGAAGACGAGCATCGCGAGCGTGTACTGCTTCCAGTCGTGCTCCTTCGACTCGTCGACTCCGCCGATGCGGTAGACGAGCCGCTCGAGCGGCCGGGCGATCGGGTCGAAGAACGTGCTCTCGCCGGAGAAGACGCGGCGCATGTACAGGCCCAGCGGTTTCGTGACGGCGAGAATCAGAAGGAAATAGACGACGATCTTGAGAACGTCGAGCGTGTTCATGCGTGCCTCACAGCTTCTCGGCGCGCAGGAGCGCGTAGAGCAGATAGATGAGAGCCAGGACGGTGAGCGCGAGTCCGGCGATGGTTTCGAAGTTCATGGCGTTACCTCACAGTTTTTCGCAGCCGCGCACGTAGAGGGCGCATACCGCGCCCGCCACGAGAGTCGCTGCGACGAAGATCAGGTCCCACATCGTTGAGTCCTCCTCAGAACGTTGCGACCGCGCCGAAGACGATGAGCGTCTGCGAGTCGCTGAAGTTGCCGCCTTCTTCCTGGAAGACCGGCTCGGTCGAGCTGTCGTGGCGCGCCTCGAGCTTCAGGATCAGCCGCTCGACGGGTCGGTACTCAAACGTCAGAGTGCCTTCCTTGAGCTTCTGCGCGGTGCCGCTGATGCCGTTGTCGGGGTCGTCGAACTGCTCGGCGCGGATCGCAATGGCGCTCTTGTCGCTGACCGTGAACCGCGCGTAGCCGCCGATGCCGGTCCAGTCGGCCGCGTCGGACGCGGGATACTCCTGGTGTCCGCGGTCGAGCGACGCCGCGACCGTGACGCGAGGCGTGATCGCATAGCTGACGAGCAGGTTGCCGAAATGGCGGAGGTCGTCGTCGTTGTCGGCGAGCTCGGCGCCGCTGAAGGTGCTGAGCGACGCGCTGAGCTTCCCGCCCGTGTAGGCCACTTTGGCGCCGATCGCCTTCGCGTCGTTGTTCTCGCCGATGATCTGCCAGCCGTTGAGGACGTGCAGCTCGCCCGACCAGTGGTCGTTGAACCTGTACGCGGCGTTGGCTCCCGTCTGGTAGTAGGGAGAGAACTCGCCGAGCCACGAGCGCGTGTAGTTCCAGTTGTCCTTGGAGTAGAAGCCCTCGAAGCCGATGTGCGAGGGATAGATTCCTCCCTTGATCGTCAGGCGATCGGTCGCCTTGTACGAGATCCACGCCTCGTAGATGTTCTCGTACGTGTCCGACCCGGTCGCGGTGCCCTGCGGCTCTCCGGCGTGGACGATCTCGGTGCCGTTACCGGCGACCAGGGAGAACTTGAAGCTGAGCTTCGCGTCGCGCGAGACCTCGAGACAGGCGAGATTGAGGGCGAACTCGTCCGAGCGCTTCGCGGTCGTGCCGGTGCCGGGAACGAAGTTCTCGTGGCTGTCGGGATCGTTCGAGTTCCAGGCGTAGTAGCCGTCGATGAAGCCGGCGACGTTGATCGCGGGTGCCGGTTCGGGTGTCGATTCTCCGAATGCGGTGACGGGAACGAGCGAGATGACAGCGACGGCCGAAGCGAGTGCGAGCGACGTCAGAAATTGCGATTTCATGCGAGTCTTACATCCTCCTGCGCCATTCAACATTGGCGAATCAGTCCGTGGCGAGAGCGTTCGGCTGGATTTTTGAAAGTTCTGCGAAAGAAATTCGAAATCGTCTCGAATGCTCATCGCGGTGTTGGTGACGTCGCTGCGACGCTCGGCGCGAGCATCCAGGTGACGATCGTCGCGCCGCGCATCCAGTCGGAGAGCTGGGTCGGGTTGCCGAGGAGCTCGAACCAGCCTTTGACTCCGTTGGAGGCGAAGTAGATCTCCGTTGCGATCGCGAGCGCGGCCCAGCCGACGCCGGCGATGAGCGCGGCGTTCGTGTCGAGTCGCGCGCACAACTTCCCGAGCAGCGCGCCCGACGCGACGATCATGACGAGCCGGGTTCCGAAAGCCAGAAGAGTGTTGTCGAAGAGCATCAGCGCGAGATGGCAGCCGAGTGCGGCAAACGCCCAGCTGACGAGGGCTCCGAGCGCGACCCGCGGAAACACTGCGGTTTCCCCCGACATCCTGTGAGCCTCCATGGTGATGAACGTCATGCCCAACCTCCACTCATGAAAACCTCCGCGTGGGAGCGAGGTTGATAAGGCGGCACAAGGGTCGGCTGAAGGCGATCGAAGGATGGGATAAAGAATTCGTGAAGGGTGGCGCGAAGGGTGCGAATCAGCCGCTACGACGTCGCGATCGGCTCGGCAATGAATCGGTAACCGACCCACGGCTCGTTGATGATGTAGCGAGGCTCGGCGGAGTCGGGCTCGAGCTTCCGCCGCAGCGAGCTCATGTGGACGCGGATCGTGTCGGTCGTCGTCGCGGGAGCGTTCTTCCAGACCTTTGCGACGATCTCGTCGATGATGACCGGCTTGCCCGCATTGGTCGCGAGCAGTTCGAGAAGCGAGAATTCGGTCGGGGTTAGGCGGATCTCGCGCGATCCCTGCGTGACGCGTCGCCGCTCGAGGTCGATCGTCAGCTCGGGGAAGCGAAGCACGGTTGCGGTTGGTCCGCCGGTGCGGCGAAGCTGCGACCGCACGCGGGCGAGAAGCTCGGCCACGGAGAACGGCTTGGTCACGTAGTCGTCGGCGCCGAGGTCGAGCGCGCGGATCTTGTCGCTCTCGCCGCCGCGGACCGAAAGGACGACGATCGGCGTGTCGTGCGTCGCGCGTATCGCGGAGACGAGCGCGAAGCCGTCGGCCACCGGCATCGCGAGATCGGTGAGGATCAGGTCGGGGCGCTTGTGCTCGGCGACGTCGATTCCCTCGCGACCGTCCGCCGCGATGAGTGTCGAGTAGCCTGCGGCCCGCAGCTCCTGCGAGAGCGACTCGCGGATGCCCGGGTCGTCGTCGACGATGAGAATGACGGGCGCAATCGTCATGGCGTTTCAACCTCCTCGGGGATCCGCGCGGCCGGAAGGTCGACGCGTGCGAGCGTCCCTTTGCCCGATGGCCGATTGGCGATGCTGAGGGTCCCGCCGCTCGCCGCCGTGAGGCTTCGCGCGATCTCGAGGCCGAGACCGCGGCGCGGCAGGTCACCGGCCTCGCTCGAACTGCCGTCCGCGGTCGAATCGGCGAGGGGAAGTCCGGCGATGCCGGGGCCCTCGTCGATCACCTCGAACCGGATCTTGTCGGCCTCGATCGGATGGCGGCGCGCGACGAGCTCGAGCGACGCTCCCGGAGGCGAGGCGCGGTGCGCGTTCTCGACGAGGTTGACGAAGATCTCGAGCGCGAGCGACGGATCGACGAACGCGTCGGGGCACTCTGGCTCGACGCGGACCGTCACCGGCCGCGAGTCGAAAACTGGCGGGAGGCTCTCACGGATGGCGCGGAAGAGATCGCCCGGAGGTGTCGGCTCGGGACGCGGAACGAGCCGTCCCGCCTCGAGTCGGGCCATCGCGAGCAGGTTGTCGATGCGGCGGCGAAGCCGCATCGTTTCGGCGGCGATCGCGTCGACAGATTCGGCGAGGTCGGGATGCGCGGCCGCGGCTCGTTTCAGCGTTTCGGTGCGGATCGAAATCGACGTCAGCGGCGTCGTGAGGTCGTGCGAGACGGCGCGCAGGAGCGACGTACGGAGCGAGTCGCTCTCCTCGAGCGCCTGCAGATGTGCCCGCTCCTCGATGAAGCGCTCCCGCTCGATCGCGAGCGAGACGAGCCGCCCGACCGAATCGAGCGCCTCGCGCGACGCGCTCGCCCCGCGAGCGACGAGAGCGCCCGTCGTCTTTCCTCCGACGGCGAGCGGCACGTAGACGTCCTGACCGTAGGGCGACGGGATCGCCACCGCCTCCTTGTGCCGTCCGACGCCCGCGATCATGTCTTCCACCTCGTCGCCGCGCTCGCCGGTCCACCAGACGAGCTTCTGCCGGAAGGGGCTGCCGTCGAAGAGCACGAGCCCTCCCGCGCGTGCGCCTAACATCGAGAGCGCCCGCCCGGCCGCTTCACCGAGCGCGCCGGTGCGGTTCGTCGCGGTGAAGAGGTCGATGCTCAGGCCGTATAGCGTCTCGAGCTCTCTCCTTCGAGCCTCGGCAGTCGTCGCCTGAATGCGCGCCGCGGTGACGAGCCGGCTCGTCACGATCGCGGTGACGAGAAAGGTGCTGAGTGCGACCCAGTTCGCCGGATCGGCAATCGTGAACGTGTGGGTCGGCGGGAGGAAGTAGTAGTTGAAGCAACCGGTCGCGATGATCGACGAGGCGGCGCCGACGCGCATCCCGCCCCAGAGCGACAGCAGCAGCACCGTGACGAGAAAACCGAAGCCGATCGTCAGTGCATTGACGCCCGCGAACGTACCACCGGTTGATACCAGGCCGACGACCGCCGCGGCGACGAGCAGTCTGACCGGCAGACCGAATCTGCGTTGCATCTCGACTCCCATCCTCACTCTAACAGCGATAGGCGACCGAGGTCGTAAAGGAGAGCTAAAGATGAACGCGATACGCGGAGCGTGAAACGCAAGACGACGCCGGATCCGATACGGCGGATTCGGCGACGATCCAGCCGGCGTGCGCCTGCGTAATGCGGCGCTGATCCTCGATTCTCGGGGTGAGCCCCGACCCGCTGACCGTATAATCACCGCCACCCATGCAGATCACTACTGGTACTCGTCTCGCTCACTACGAGGTTTCCGCGCTCCTCGGCAGGGGAGGCATGGGCGAAGTCTGGCGCGCGACCGACACGAAGCTCGGCCGCGAAGTCGCGATCAAGGCGCTCCCCGAGGAGTTCACGAAAGACGCGGAGCGCGTCGCGCGCTTCGAGCGCGAGGCGCGGCTGCTCGCGTCGCTAGCTCATCCCGGCGTCGCGGCGATCCACGGAATCGAAGATGTCGACGGCTCGAAGTTTCTCGTGATGCAGCTCGCCGCGGGCGAAGACCTGGCGAAGCGGCTCGAGAAGGGAGCGCTGCCGGTCGATGAGGCGCTGCAGATCGCGAAGCAGATCGCCGAGGCGCTCGAGGCGGCGCACGATCAGGGAATCGTCCATCGCGACCTGAAGCCGGCAAATATCAAAGTCGATGACGAGGGGAAGGTCAGCGTTCTCGACTTCGGTCTCGCGAAAGCGATGGAGAGCGAAGAGGCAGACAGCGACTTCTCCAACTCGCCGACGATGATGCGCGCCGGAACGCATGCCGGCGTGATCCTCGGCACCGCTGGCTACATGAGCCCCGAGCAGGCGCGAGGGAAGAAAGTCGACAAGCGCGCCGATGTCTGGGCGTTCGGAGTCGTGCTCTACGAGATGCTGACTGGAGTCCGGCTCTTCGCCGGGGAGACGGTCTCCGACACGCTCGCGGGCGTGCTCCGCGGCGAGGTCGACTTCTCCGCGCTTCCCGCCGCGACACCGCGCGAGATCCGCACGCTGCTGCGGCGCTGCCTCGAGCGCAATCCGAAGAACCGCCTCCACGACATCGCCGACGCGCGGATCTCGATCACCGAGGTTCTCGAGCGGGACGACGACGCTGGTCCGATGCAGCCATCCCCCGTCGTCGCTGGAAGGAGCAGGCGTGGCGCGGCGATCGCGCTCGTCGGCGTCGTCATCCTCGGTGTCGCCGCGGTGTTCGCGACCTATCGCCTCGGCGGCCGTGCGGTGCCCGCGCGCGCGCCGCAGCATCTCGCCATCTCCCTCGCGCCTAACGAAGAGGTCCGGACGCAGACCTTTGCCTTCTCGCCCGACGGACGCTCGCTCGTCTTCTCGGGCCGCGTCGACGGGCGCATCGTGCTGCTTCGCCGGAATCTCGACGGCGCCGAGGCGAAGCCGATTCCGGGCACCGACCTAGGTGCAAATCCCTTCTTCTCTCCCGACGGGAAGTGGATCGGATTCGGCGCGGTAGGCAAGCTGATGAAGATCCCGGTCGAAGGGGGCCGGCCGTTTCCCGTCGGCGACGCGCGCGGCGCGGGCGGCGCGACCTGGATGCCCGACGGACGGATCGTCTACGCGCCGCTCTACTCCGAGGGGCTCTTCCGCGTGTCGTCCGACGGCGGCACGCCTGAGCGGCTGACGACGCCCGACCGTAAGGCGGGGGAGCTCGGCCACTGGTGGCCCGATCCGCTGCCAGGAGGGCGCCGCGTCGTCTTCACCGCGTTCCGCACTCCCATCGACCGTTCGCGCGTCGGCGTGCTCGACCTGGAGACGAAGTCGATCGAGTGGATCGTCGACGGTGGCTTCTACGGACGCTACGTCGCGAGCGGACACCTCCTCTACGCCAAGGGGAGCCGCATTTACGCGCTGCCGTTCGACGCCGGATCGGCGAAGGCGACGGGCCAGCCGGTCGTCGTCGTCGACGACGTGTCGGTGGAGCCGACGAACGGCAACGCGACCTTCGCGGTCTCGAGCACGGGGACACTCGCGTACGTGTCGGCGGCCGTGGGCGATCCGGTGCGCGAGCTCGCCTGGATCGATCGCACGGGACGCGTGACTCCCGCGACACCCGAGCAGCGACGCTACCGCGGCGTGAGCCTCGCGCCCGACGGACGCTCGGCCGCACTGACGATCCTCGGGGAGAGTTTCGACGTCTGGCTGCTCTCGTTCGAGCGGTCGACGCTCTCGCGCCTGACCAGCGGCGAGAAGACCGAGTATGACCCAACCTTCTCGCGCGACGGGCGCGAGCTCTTCTATGTCGTCGACACGCCGCCGTTCGATCTCTTCCGTCTCGGCGTCGGCGCTCCGGACTCGGGGAAGCGGATTTTCGAGGAGCCGGCGACCGTCGACACCTACGGCGTGCTTCCATCGCCCGACGGCCGCTCGGTCGTCTACGTCTGCACCAACGCGGAGACGGGAAACGACATTTACGAGCGGCCGCTCGACGGGAGCGCGCCGGCGCGCGCAGTCCGCGGCTCGAAGGCGAACGAGCTCGGCGCGTCGTTCTCGCCCGACGGGAAGTGGATCGTCTACCAATCGGACGAGACGGGTCGCCCGGAGATCTACGTGGAGCCCTACCCCGGACCGGGCGAGCGTGTCCAACTCACCGCCGACGGCGCGCAGACTCCGCGATGGGCACGCAACGGTGAGATCTTCTTCCGCCGCGACGACGGGCTCTGGGTGCTGACGCCGCGTGCGGGGTCGACGACCGAGTTCGAGCAGCCGAAGCTGCTATTCCGTTTCTCCTTCGCGCTCGGGATCAACGAAGACCTCGCGGTCTACGACGTGACGGCCGACGGCCAGCGAGTCATCGCGTCGCGGACCCCCGACGTGCTCCGCCCGCGACAGATCGAGATCGTCACCGAATGGGTGGCGACGCTCGAGAAAGTCGCGCCGGCGACGCGTTAGGCGGCGGCTGGGGTTGACGCTCAGTGCGTGCCGAGTCCCGCGCCTGCGGCTGCGACCCGCAGCAACTCCGCCATCCGCACGGCGCTCGTCTCCCAGCGGAAGAGGGCTGCACGAGCGCGGCCACGTGCCGTCAGGTCGGTCGCGAGCGCGGGGTCGGTGAGCACGCGCGCGATCGCGGTGCGAAGCGCGTAGGTGTCTCCCGGCGCGACGAGGAGCGCTGCCTCGCCGACGGTGTCGGGGATCGCGCCGCCGCGCGCGGCGATGACGGGCGCGCCGCACGCCATCGCCTCGAGCGGCGGAAGGCCGAAGCCTTCGAAGTGCGACGGGTAGACGAAGAGCGCACAGTCGCGGTAGAGCGCGCGTAGCGTCTCGCGGTCGACGAAGCCGCGGACTTCGATCGCGCCCGACGTGATCGAGTCGCGATACCGACTCAGAAGCGGGGATGTGCCCCAGCCGGGATCGCCGGCGAGTACGAGTTTCGGCCGTGCTCCCGGAAGCGATGACCAGGCGGCGAGGAGCTCGCCGATCCCTTTGCGCGGCTCGAGCGTGCCGGTGTAGAGGATGAACGGCTCGCGGGGCGCCTGCGCCTCGCCCGGTGTGAAGTAGTCGCTGACTCCGTTAGGCACGATCTCGATCTTCGACGGTGCGATGCCGAAGCCGCGGATCACTTCGTCGGCCGCGAGGCGCGAGACAGCCGCGATCTTCGACGCCTTCTCGAGGCTCCGCCTGATGAAGGTGTTGAACGAGAGGATCGTCTTCAGCCGGTGCCGGTGCGGCATCGTGATCGACGTCAGGTCGTGAATCGAGACGACCGCCGGGCTCGAGAGCGACATCGGCAGCGTCGCATGCGGCCCCCAGAGAACGTCGCACGCCTCGCGCCTGACGACGCGCGGCAGGATCAACTGCTGCCAGTACACGCCCCGCAGCGCGCGGTCGACGACGAAGCGGCACGACTCGAGCCCTTCGCGGTCGACGATCTCCTTGTGCGAGACGATGACCGGGGAAAGCTCCGGACCGAGGCGAGACGTGATCTCCGCGGCGTGCACGCCGATGCCGGTGCGGTTGCCGACGAGTGCGCGGCCGTCGATTGCGACGCGAAGCGTCATCGCGTCCCCGCCGCGCGGCGAAAGACGTCGAGCGTCCTCGCCGCCGCTTCGTCCCAGCGGAATCGCGCTACACGTGCCCGTCCTGCCTCGATGAGCATCGTGCGTGTCTCCACTGTGGCAGAGATCGCGCGGATCGCGTCAGCGAGCCCCTGAGCGTCGCGAACGTCGAAGTAGAGCGCCGCGTCGCCACCGACCTCGGGCAGCGAAGACGATCGCGACGCGATCACCGGGACGCCGTGACCCATCGCCTCGAGCACCGGGAGGCCGAAGCCTTCGTAGAGCGACGGCATGACGAACGCTTCCGCGTGGCGGTAGATCGTCGCGAGCCTGTCGCGTGTGACATAGTCGAGGTGGCGGATCGACGAGCGCCAGCGGCTCTCTCGCATCCGCCGCACCGTCTCGTCCGCTTTCCATCCGACGCGGCCGACGACGACGAGCTCGCCGTCGTACTCTCCACGATCCTTCAGCATCTCGAACGCTTCGATCAGCGTGTCGAGATCCTTCCTCGGCTCGATGGTGCTGACGAAGAGCAGGTAGCGCGCGGGAAGGTCCCCGCGCTCGTCCGACGAGAGCAATGGCGGCGTCGCACCGGAGAGAATCGCGTGCGTGCGTGACGGATCGACCGGATAGAACTCGAGCAGGTCGCGTCGCGTCGTCTCGGACACGCAGACGATCTGGTCGGCGCGCGCGATCTCTCGTGTCATCTCGCGCGCGAGGTTCTCGAGCGTCTCTCGTTGCAGCAGCTCGGGATGCCTTCGATACGTGAGGTCGTGAACCGTGATCACGCGCCGCGGGGCGACGGCGCCCATCGATCGCGGAAGGAAGTAGTTCGCGCCGAAGATGACGTCGCATCCCTCGAGCCAGACGAGCAGCGGATAGGCGACTGCTGTGATCGCACGCGTGAAGCGCGACAGCGGAGTCCCGCGGAGATCGAACATGCATTGCTCCGCACTCTCCGGAACTGACCCATGAAGCCTTGGCCCGTCGTCGGTGATGCGGGCGTCGCCGAGGAGCACGAGCTCGACGTCGTCTCGACGGCCGAGCTCGTCGAGAATGTGCCAGAGATACCAGCCGACGCCGGTCAGCGGCTCGTAGAAGGGGCGGATGTCGACGCCGAGACGGAGCGGCTTCGTCGCGTTCGGCGCCAGCGCGCGGCGGACGCGGCGCGCGAGCGCATCGACGAGCGCGGCGGATACCGTGCGCAGCGACGGAAAGGCGAGCGCGAGCTCGCGGGCGATGTTGAGCAATGACAAGTCGAATAGCTCTCCTGGGCGATTCGGGAGCGGATGTTAGCCGATTTTCCTGCGAGAATGCTTCACGCATGGCAACGCCTGTGCGACGCATCATCCTCGTGGCCGCGGCCGTGCTCGCGGCGCTCGCGGCGTGGCTCGTGATCCCGCTGCTGATCGCGCCCGTCGCCCAAGAGGCAGGTGAATGCGAACGATGCCTCCAGCTCGCCCGCTTCGCGCCCGCCGAGGCGGATGAGGTGATGATCGTTCCCGCGGGGGGGAGCCTCTGGGCCGCGATGTGGCGCCATCCGATCCGCGAGGATCTGATCTTCGGCGGCAGGCTGCGCGGCGCGATGCTCTCAACGACGGTGGGGCGCAATCCCGTCGTCTTCTGGCGTCGCGGCGACAAGGGAGGAGCGGTGATCTCCGCGTCGCTCCCACGCCGTATCGTCCTCGAGCTCCTTCTTTCACGCAGGGCGAAGGGTCAGGTCTTGACGAAAGCGGGTGCACTCGTCGTCGGCGAGACCGACTTCGGCTTCGCCATCTCGAAGTACGTCGCCATCTCCCGCGAGCCGGGTTTGCTCTTCGTTGCGCACAGGAATCACCCGTCGATCCCGGGCGTCATCGCGCCGGCGATCTCGTCTCTGGGTCTCGGCGAGAATTCGCTCTCGATCACCACGACGATGCGCGACGCGCCCCCGGCGTCGACGCCGTTGCCGCGCGATCTCAAGCATCCGAAGCGTGCGGTGCTTTCCGTCGCGCTCGGCACGGTGACGGCGATCGCGGGCGAGTGGGATCGCCTCTTCCCGTTCGACGCGAACGGCATGGGGGCGGGGCTCGTCGCGATCTACGGCGTCGAGTCGGGAGCTTTCCTGCCACGAGTTCGCGGTGTCGTCGTCGCATCGACCTCGGAGCGCGATCCAGTCGCGCTGCTCGACCGCATCGTTCCCGCGATCGACGGCTCGGTCTCGACCATCCGTCACCGCGACGGCCTGGTGATCGCTCGCCGCGAGGCGATGGGGCTCGCCGGTGAGGCGGCGATCGTCGACGGTCACGCGCTTCTCGCGCTCGACGGCACGTCGATGGATCTCTTTCTCGACGATCGCGCGACCGCGCTGCCGACCGCCGAGGATTCCGACTGGTCGCTTCGCGTCCGCCCCGCCGAGCTTCGCCTCGCGATCCGGAGCGCGAGTGACAGCCTCGGCTACAAGCTTCTGAGCAAGGGAACCCGCAACTCCGTGAAGTCGCTCAGCCGCGGCCTCGGCTGGCTCGAAGGAGCACAGTCGGCGACCGTGGAGAGGAGCAGCGCGGGGGGGCAGGGGCGGGTCACGTGCACGATCGAGTGGTGAGGGGCGCCTCTCTTTTCTCCATTCTTCATTCCGCATTCGACATTCTTCATTTCGGTTTCTGTGCCTTCACCGAACACCGAAATGAAGAATGTCGAATGCGGAATGAAGAATGGAGAAACGATGCCTCCGACCGCGCGGGTGGAACTGGCCGTGATCGGGCCGGTTTTCCCTTCTGGCCGGGATGAAGCCCGAGGGTCCGCGTTTGCCGTTCCCCCCTATAATCTATGGTTGCGCCGCCTCCCCTCCGGCTCCCTCTCGAAATACTCGCCGCCCGTGCGGCGTTACTGCTGCGTCGCCTGCATGCCCTCGGGCGAGCAGGGTGAACGACCCGAAGACAACATGTCCAACTTCATTGATCTCAAGAAGATAGAGCAGGCAGACGAGCCGGTTACGGTCGAGGCGATCCTCGAGCTGAACCCGGCCGATCTCGAGCACGACGATATCGAGTCGATTTCCGACGCGAAGATCGTGGTGATCGGCTCGAAGGGCTCGAGTTCCGGGGAGTTCCTGCTGCAGGGGACGTTCGATTTCAAGGCGGAAATCAGCTGCGCACGCTGCCTCGAGCCGGTGCCGTTTGCCAACACGAGCGAGTTTGCCGTAACATTCCGCCCCCATCCCTCGGTGGCGTCCGAGGACGATCCCGAAATCGAGATCGAAGAGGGTGATCTCGACGTCGAATACTACTCGGAGCCGCAGGTGGCGCTCGAGCAGCTCGCCGGCGAGCAGATCGAACTGGCGCTTCCGATGCGAATCGTATGCGCCGAGTCGTGCCAGGGGCTCTGCCTCCGGTGCGGCGCGAACCTCAACCGCGGCGAATGCGGTTGCAAACCTGAAGCTGTAGACGATCGACTGCAGGCGCTCAGCGCCCTGCGCGACAAGCTAAAAAAAGAAGAAAAGTAGGAGTCAACGATGCCTAATCCCAAAAGACGACATTCCAAAGCGCGCACGCACACCCGGCGCGCGCACGACTTCCTGAAGACGAAGTCGACCTCGAACTGCCCGAACTGCCACGAGGCGAAGCTTCCGCACCGCGTGTGCCCGAAGTGCGGCTTCTACAAGGGTCGCGAAGTCGTCGCCGCCAAGGACGTCCTCTAGCGCCAGGCCGGGCTCTGCCCGGCACCCGCAGTACCGCACAACTCGAGCGATGATCCAGAAGCCGAGGCTGACCAAGCGGCACCGGATCGCGGTAGACGCGATGGGGGGCGATCATGCCCCCGAAGAGATCGTCTTCGGCGCGCTCGACGCCGCGACCAGCTTTCCGGTCGACATTCTCCTCGTAGGCCAACAGGAACGCATCACCGCGGAGCTGATGAAGCACGCGGGCGCGATCCCGTCGAACATCGAGATCGTCGATGCGACGGAGATCGTGGAAATGAGCGATCCTCCGATCACGCCACTCCGCCGCAAGCGCAACTCCTCGATCCGCGTCGCCGCGAACCTCGTCGGCGAAGGTCGCGCGGGGGCGTTCGTCTCCGCCGGCAACACGGGTGCCACCTGGACCTCGGCGCGCGCCGTGCTCGGCATGGTCGAAGGGGTCGATCGTCCCGCGCTCGCCGCGCTCGTGCCGAGCCTCACGCCACAGGGCTTCACCATTCTTCTCGACGTCGGCGCCAACGTCGACGCCCGCCCTCATCACCTCCGCGAGTTTGCCGTCATGGGGCACTTCTACGCGCAGATGGTGTTCGGACTCGAGAGCCCGCGCGTCGGCCTCATGTCGATCGGCGAGGAAGAGGGGAAGGGGAACGACCTGACGAAGGAGACGTTCGGCGTGCTCGCCGAGACGGGACTCAACTTCATCGGCAACGCCGAGGGGCGCGACGTTTACAACGGCCATGCCGACGTCGTCGTCTGCGACGGCTTCGTCGGCAACTGCGTGCTCAAGGCTTCCGAAGCGCTCGGCGAGATGATCAAGAAGACGCTCGCCACCGAGTTCAAGAAGAACCCGATGCGGATGCTCGGCGGGCTGCTCGCCGGTAACGCGCTCCTCGGGATGAAGAAGAAGATGGACTACACCGAGTACGGAGGCGCGCCGCTGCTCGGCGTCAACGGCGGCTGCATCGTCTGCCACGGCCGGTCGAACGCGAAAGCGATTCGCAACGCCATCCGCGTCGCCGCCGAGTTCGTCGAGAACGACGTCAACGGCAAGATCCGCACGAAGATCTCCGAGCTCCACCAGCAGGAACAGGCGGGCGGGCTGGCGTCAGGGGATACGGCAGGGCAAAGGTCATAGGTCAAAGGTCATAGCAGGCCAAAGGCCAGAGGCCAGAGGCCGAAGCAGGCAGCGGTTGGCGAGGCTGCACGGGTTCTCGTAGGGGCGACGCGATGCGTCGCCCGTTTTGTTTGCGGGAGAAGGGGGAGAGGCGAGAGGCGCGCTACGGTGCCTGCTCATCGCCGCTCGCCTTTCGCCCCTCATCCAGAAATGAAACGGGCGACGCACCGCGTCGCCCCTACGAAGCAATTTGCAGCAGCGCCAATCGCTGCCTGCTTTGACCTATGACCTTTGACCTCTGACCTGCTCTTCGCCTGCTTTGGCCTTTGGCCTATGGCCTCTGGCCTGCTTTTACATGTACAACCCGCCGCTCACGTTCATCACCGTTCCCGTCACGTAGCTCGCCTGTTCGCTGGCGAGGTAGCAGACGGCGTGGGCGATGTCGTCGGGGGTGCCGAGGCGCTTGATGGCGATGCGCGACTCGAGGGCGGCCTTCGCGTCGTCGGTCATCGCCTCGGTCATCGCGGTCGCGATGAAGCCGGGGGCGATCGCGTTGACGGTGACGTTGCGCGAGCCGATCTCGAGCGCGAGCGACTTGGTAAAGCCGATGATCGCCGCCTTCGACGCCGAGTAGTTCGTCTGTCCCGGGTTCCCCATCATCCCGACGACCGACGTGATGTTGATGACGCGGCCCCACTTCGTCCGGATCATCTTCTTCACGACTTCCTGCGTGATGTGGAACATCGAGTCGAGGTTCGTCCGGATGACCTTGTCCCACGCTTCGGGCTTCATCCGGATGAAGAGGTCGTCCTCGGTGATCCCCGCATTGTTGACGAGGATATCGATCTGCTTGTGCGTCTCGATCAGCGCCTTGATTCGGTCGCGGATGTCGGCGCCCGTGATGTCGAGCTCGACCGGTGTCGCGGTGCCGCCTGCGGCCTTGATCGCCTCGGCGACCTCGGTGACCTTGTCGAGCCCGCGCGCCGCGCAGAGCACGTGCGCTCCACACTCGCCCAGGCGCTTCGCAATCCCTTCACCGATGCCGCGTGAGGCGCCGGTCACGAGTGCGATCTTGCCGTTCAATTCGATATTCATGGGTCAGCCCCCTCTGGTTGCTTATGTGGCGCAGGCACTCCTGCCTGCGCGTCGCCGAAGGCGACATCGTGGATCCACATCCCTACTTGCCGTTAAAGAGACCTGCCAATCACCAATCCGGACATCGGAACATCCAGCTGCCCGGCAGCGCTTCGCGCTGCGCGCAGGCAAGAGTGCCTGCGCCACACTATCCGCCGAGCGCTTCGAGCGTCGCGAGGTTGTTGACGCTGACGACCTCGACCGATTTGTCGATCCGCTTCACGAGGCCGGCGAGGACCGCACCGGGGCCGACCTCGACGAATTTCTTCACGCCCATGCCGATCATCTGCTGCACCGACTCGGTCCAGCGCACCGGCGAGGCGACCTGGCGGATCAGCGCGTTGCGTACCGCATGGTCTGTGCCTACGGGCGATGCGTCGACGTTCGTGACGAGCGGGACGTAGAGAGCGTGGAAGTCGGCCGCTTCGAGGATCGGGCGAAGCCGCTCCTCCGCCGGAGTCATCAGCGCGCAATGGAAGGGGGCGGACACGGGAAGCAGCAGCGACTTACGGACGCCGCGTCCCTTGGCGATCTCGATCGCGCGGGCGACCGCCTCGCTGTTTCCCGCGATGACGATCTGTCCGGGCGCGTTGACGTTCGCGGGAGAGCAGACCTGACCCTGCGCCGCGTCGTCACATATCGCGCGGATCTCGTCGATGTCGGGCCCGAGAATCGCCGCCATCGCGCCGACGCCGACCGGGACCGCGTCCTGCATGAACTCGCCGCGCGCGCGGACGATCTTTGCGGCCGCGGGAGCCTTGAGGCCGCCGGCACAGACGATCGCGCTGTATTCGCCGAGCGAGTGGCCGGCGACGACGTCGGGCTCGATGTCGGGGTAGCGCTCGCGGATCGCCGCGAGAATCGCGATCGAGGTCGCGAGGATCGCCGGCTGTGTGTTCGACGTCAGCCGCAACTGATCTTCAGGTCCCTCGAAGCAGAGCCGGGAGATCGAAAACCCGAGAGCCTCGTCGATCTCGTCGAATACGCGGCGTGCCGCGGGAGACGCCTCGGCGATGTCTTTGCCCATCCCCGGCGCCTGGCTCCCCTGACCGGGAAAGATGAATGCCAGATGGTGTTCGCTCATGGTGCGCGGATCATAAACAGGGGACGGAAGGGGCGCAAGCCGGAAGGCGGATTCGCGCCTTGTGACGGAACCGTGCAATCGGGCGTGTCAAAAGTCGCAGCCACGCGACCCGCGGTGAACGACGATGCCTGCAACCGACACATTGGAGGTGTTCGATGTCAGTAACCGTAAGAAGTCTCGCGTTCGCGGCCGTCGCCGCATTCCTGTTTCTCGCCCCGGTTTCCGCGTTCGCCCACTGCGACGCGATCGACGGTCCGGTCGTCACCGAGGCGCGGGCTGCGCTCGAGAAGGGAGACGTCACCCCGCTGCTCAAGTGGGTGACGCCTTCGGACGAGGCTGCGATCCGCGCGGCGTTCGAGACGACGCGATCGGTGCGCGTTAAGGGAAACGACTCGAAGGAACTCGCCGACACCTGGTTCTTCGAGACTCTCGTCAGGATTCATCGCGCGAGCGAAGGCGAACCGTTCACCGGGCTCAAGCCTGCGGGGCAGGATCTCGGCCCGGCGATCCGCGGCGGCGATCACGCGCTCGAGAGCGGTTCGGTCGACGAGTTGGAGACGCTCATCGTGAGCGAAGTTCGCGAAGGGATCCGCGCGAAGTTCGCCGCTGCGATCGAGGCGAAGAAGCACGCGGAACACAACGTCGCCGCAGGCAGGCAGTGGGTTCACGCCTACGCAACCTTCATGCACTACGCCGACGGAATCCATCGTGCCGCGGCGGGACATGCAGCGGGCGCTCACGAAGAAGGCGCCAAGGCCGAAATCGCAGCGCCCGGCCACAATCACTGACGGGGAGTCGTCGCTGCAGATCCGTGGCGACGACTACTTCCGCGGCTTCCCCCATACGCCGCGCCGCGCGGTGAGTGCCTGCATCGACGCCTTGTTGAGCGCGTCGCGGTGGGTCGCTGGCGCGTCGGAGACGACGGCGAGCCCTGCGCTCACGAGGTCGGCGTTCAGCATCGACTTCGAAGAACAGCGGTAGACGTACGCGGCGGGCTCGGCTCCCGGGCTCGCGCCGTCGATCTCGACGCCGATCGCGTCGCCTTCGAGCCACGACCGGAGCTGACCGTGCGCCTCCGCCCGTATCTCGTCGGGGATCGCGATTCCCGCGAGGCGGTAGCTGCGAAGGCCGGACGCGTTCGCGAGCGAGACGACGTCCTGACCGTTGATTCCCGAGAAGGAGTGGTCGCAGGTTCCCTTGAACGCGTCGATCTCGACCACGATGGCCGGAGCCGCCGTGGCCGTGGTGTCGGCCGTCGCGGTCGCTCGCGGCGATTCGGGAGGCACGATCGGCTCGTAATCCTTCGCGCGTTTGATGTTGAACTTCGGCCGCTCGGAAGGGCCGCAGCCCGCGACGAGCAGAAGCGCGAGAATCAGTGCGAGCCATCGGGTCATCGTCGGGTACCGCCCTTCAGTCGCTCCGCGGCACGCGGACGCGTCTCACCTGACGATTATAGGCGTCCGCTGGTTCCCCGGTCAGAACTTGAAGACGAGGCCGAGACTGCCCGAGAACTGCGTGAAGACGCTTCCGGTGGTAAATGCGGTGCAGTACTGCGGCTCGCAATAGATCTGTGCACTCGAGAGCGCGATGGTCGAATAGAACCGCGCGTCGAGACGCAGCGCGGTGCTCTTCGAGAGCGCCAGGTCGCCGCCTGCGCCGAAGCCGACGGAGAATCCCGCTTCCTCATCGCCGGGCGATGCGACGAATCTGCTCACTCCGAGCGTCATCGAAACGAAGGGGCGAAGGAGCGACTTGTGGTACGCGGGAGAGTAACGGCCTCCCACGTGGTAGTACTCGACGTTGAAATCGATCTCGCGATTGACCGAGCCTTCCTCGGTTTTCAGCGTCGTTGGCTGCGACATCACCGTCACCTCGAGCGCCTGGTCGGGGTTGAAGAAACGGCAGTAGGTGAGGCCGAAGGCGGCCGAGGGATCGGGCGCGCCTCCGCCGATGAACGAGGCGAACGGGGTGATCTCGTTCGATACCTGGGCGAGCGCCGACAGCGCGGGGGCGAGAAGCGCGAGCAGGATCAGTGATATCCGGACAGGTTTCATCGTCTCTCCATTTCGAACGTTACTGCTCGAGCGAAGGCAGATCGGGGACGCGCTCGCCTTTCGCGCGGATGCGCGCTTCGATCTCGCCCAGTTTCTGCTTCATCCATTTCTCGTCGGCGTCGTCGAACGCGAAAAGATTCCGACGCTGTTTCGTGGCGAGCATGTGTGCGATCAGCGTGCGCGCGAGGACATCGTCACCCGTGTCGACCGCGCGCACGACTTCCTTTCGGAATTCTTCGCGGAGCAGTTTCTGCGCGCGCGTGTCGGGCTCGACGACCGTCGCGCCGATCACCGCGAATGCCGTGGAGCGAATCAGCTCCTCTTCCAGCCTTCGGATCGAACGAATCTCCGCGAGCTGACGCTCGATCATCGCGCGATCGGGCGAATCGGAAGGAGTCTTCGACAGCGTCTCGATCGTCGTCGAGATCCGGTCGTCGAGATAGGCGACGGTCTTCTGCAACGCGTCGATCCGCTCGAAGGCGACGCTGATCCGGTTGCGTTCCTCGATCACTCTCGCCGCGGTCCAGATCCCCGCCATGAGCAGGAGAATGGCGGCCGTCGCCGAGGCGGCTGCGAGGCGGGGATTGCGCCGCGACCACGCCGCGATTCGATCGACGAAGCGCGGCTGCGCGGCGGTGACGGGAAGGGACTGCCTGAATCTCGCGATGTCGCTGGCAAGGTCTTTCGCCGATGCGTAGCGCTTCACCGGATCCTTGGCGAGCGCCTTCATGCAGACCTCTGCGAGGTCCCGTGGCAACGACGGGTTGAGCGTCCGTGGGTTAGGCGGATCGCTGTTCATCACCTGGTCGAGCGTCTCCTTCCAGGTCATGCCGGCGAACGGGCGGTTTCCGGTGAGGATCTCGTACAGCATCACTCCGAGAGAGAAGACGTCGGCCTGACGCTCGCTCGTGTTCGTCGAGCCGCGCGCCTGCTCCGGCGCCATGTAGGCGGGCGTGCCGAGGATGACGCCTTTCACGGTGCGTCCTGAGTCAGTGCGTTCGAGAGAGCTCTCGTCGGGAAGGACTTTCGCGAGCCCCCAGTCCATGACGTAGACCGCGCCGAAGTCGTCGATCATCACGTTCTCGGGCTTGAGATCGCGATGAATCACGCGCTGCGCGTGCGCGGCGGCCACGGTCTGGCAGACGCGCTCGAAGAGATCGACGAAGCGGAGGAGATTCGACCGTTCGGCGATCTCGTCCGGGGTGCGTTTCTTCAGAAGGTCTTTCAGTGTCGATCCCTGCACCTTCTTCATCGCGAGAAACCATCGACCGTCCGCGAGTTTCCCGAGGTCGTGGACCGGCACTGCTCCCGGATGGGCGAGCATCGACATGATCTTCGCTTCGTCGTGGAACCGGATCGAGGCGTCGTCGTCGCCCTTGAGATCGGACTTGATGCACTTCACGGCGACTTCGCGCTCGAGAAGCTGGTCCGCGGCGACGTAGACCGTCGCCATGCCCCCTTCTCCGAGCTGCGTCGCGAGCTTGTAGCGATCCGACACCGGAAGCCGCCCGTCGATCTGCCGCACCCGCGCGCGATCCGACATCGGAGGGGGGCCCCCGCGCGGAATCGTCTCGAGCTCGAACCCGTCGAAGGATGAAGAGCCGAGCCTCTGCGTCGGTTCGTTCTCCTCGTCTTTATTCTCGTCCACGGCAACCTCGCCTTTCGTTGACGTACCCATTCTGAAGGATCGCGCTGCGCTCTGCTACGCTTCGTCGATGCCGATCGCCGGAGCGCGCTGGAATCGCCTTCGTTACACGCTATGGACGCCGATCTACGATCTCGTTGCGCGGCGGCTCGAGCGGGGACGCCGCGTCGCCCACGCACTTGCCGCAATCGAGGCGGGCGAGCGCGTGCTCCTCGATGGTGCGGGTACGGGACTCGACCTGGAGATGCTTCCGGAGGGGGTGAGCGTGGCCGCGATCGACATCACGCCGTCGATGATCAACCGGCTTCGCGAGCGGGCCGTGAGGCAGGGGATCGACGTCGACGCGCGGGTCGCAAATGGTCAGGAACTGCCGTTCGCCGCCGGGTCGTTCGACGTCGTACTGCTCCATCTGATCCTTGCAGTGATTCCCGATCCCGTCGCCTGCATCCGAGAGGCGGAGCGCGTGCTGCGTCCCGGGGGACGGGTGTCGATCTTCGACAAGTTCGTTCGCGACGGCGAGCGAGCCTCGGCCGTCCGTCGTGCGGCCAACGTCATCACCTCGCTAGCGGCCACCGACATCACCCGCTCGCTCGCGCCGATTCTCGAGGCGACATCGCTGCGTGTGATCCGCGACGAGCCGGCCGGCTTCGCCGGGCTCTTCCGCGCGGTCGTCGCGGAAAAGCAGGTCGAACGGCAGGTCAAAGGTCAGAGGTCATAGGTCAAAGCAGGCGGTAAGGCAGGCCAGAGGCCATAGGCCAAAGGTCAAAGCAGGCGGAGTTAGGCGAGAGGCGAGAGGTGATGAGCAGGCCGGCGATGGCACTCGTAGGGACGACGCGATGCGTCGCCTGTATTGTCTGTGGGCGCGAGCGGCCCACGGGAGTCGCGCAGCGACGCGACATCGGTAGCCCCCGGCTTCAGCCGGGGGATCAGGCGAATGAATGAACGACCGGCGCCGCTTCAGCGGCGCGACGGTTCCCGAGTGAACGACGCGCCGCCCCGCGCTCGTTAGGCGCGGTGGCGGCGCGTGACGGTATATGGGTCAGGCGACCTGCTTCTACCGTTCCTTCACCGACACCGGGCCGTTCTCCGTCGAGAGGCGCACGACCGGAGTCGCGCCGCCGAAGCGGACGACTTTGTCCTCGTCGTCGTCAACGTCGCGATACGATTTCGCCATCGGCCCGCAGAGCGCTTCGGCGCAGCTCCACGGTGCATGGCCCGCGGAACGGATCTCGACGCCCGACGAGAATCCGGCGGGCACCTTGAGCGACAACGGGCCGTTCACCGTCGACGCCTCGAACGACTGGCCGATCCACGTGCCGCCGGAGAGGCGCACGGTGACCGGGCCGTTGGTCGCCTTGAGCGAGACGTTGCCCGAGCCTTCGTCGAACGAGAGGGGGCCGTTCTTCGTCGTCGCGCTGATCGTGCCCGAGACTTTCTCGAGGGAGATCGGACCGTTCTTCGCGTCGAGGTCGAGCGAGCCGTCGAAGTCGCTGACGTCGACCGGGCCGTTCGTCGCCGATGCGCTGAGCGACGAACCCTTCGGCGCGCTTACGATGAAGTAGGCGACCCAGTCGTCACCCGACGGGCCGTCGACCGAGAGCTTGTCGCCCGACCGCTGGAGCTTGATCTGCGACAACGCGCCGCTCCCCATCGACGCGCTTGCCGCGCGGCAGAGCGTCACCGAGAAGCCGCGGCCGCTTCCGCCGCGAATCGATGCGCCGCCGTTCTGGGCAGCTTCGATCGCAAGCGTCGAGCCGGCGACCTCGATCGTCTCGGACGAGACGACCGCCTTTTCGCCGTCGATCCGGACGTGCCAGTCGTCGCACGACTGAATCGCGCCGTCGCTGTCGGTGGATATGTCGGTGCCGTGGCGATGTCCGGCGAACGCGCCGACCGAGAAGACCAGACACGAGAATGTGAGCAGAAGACCGCGCATGCGGGGCGAAGCAACCATGATCGTTTCCTCCTTCGTCGTTCAGCAGACATAGACGGAGGACGAGACGATCGGTTAGCACGGAACTTCAGGCCAGGGGCCAGAGGCCATAGCAGGCGAAAGGCGGGGAGGCGAGAGGCGATAGAGGCGAGAGAAGAGTTAAGAGTTAAGAGAGAAGAGTTAAGAGTTGAGGTGGAGGACTCTTATCTCTTAACTCTTATCTCTTAACTCTTAACTCTTCTCTCTTCTCTCGCGTTGCTTCTGTCTCGTCCAACAACTAACAACTCCCCCCGCGCCTTACGCGATCGACATGAGCCGGATGTCGAAGTTCAGCGCCTGGCCCGCGAGCGGGTGATTCGCGTCGAGCGTTACGTTCGCGTCGTCGAACGCGGTGACGACGAGCTGCGCGCGCTCTCCCTCTTCGGTCACGAGCTCGAGCACCTGTCCGATCTCCGGGCTCATCCCGTGCGGCAGCTGCTCGCGGCCGACCGAGAGGACCATCTCGTCGAGGCGCGGGCCGTAGGCCTGCTCGGCGGGGATACGCACCTGCCGTGACTCGCCGACAGTCATCCCGCGGACCGCGGCGTCGAAGCCCTCGATCATGTTGCCGCCGCCGATCGTGAATTCGAGAGCGTCGCTCCCTTCGGAAGAATCGAATACCTGTCCGTCGTCGAGCTTTCCGGTGTAGTGAACCTGGACTGTGTCGCCGTGCTTTGCGGTCATGGTTGCGCTCCTTGTTTTTCTCGTCCAGGGCGGGCTGCAGTCGTGCCGGCGCGCGGACTTCAAAGCGAAACAGTCGGGGAGGCGGGTGATTCCCGGGATGTCGATGCCCTGTCTTGTAGCCAGGGCCTCCGGCCTTGGCACGGTCGCAAGGGGGCAAAGGCCGGAAGCCTTGGCTACAAGGCTCTCGTTGCGACGCCTGGCCGGTTCATCTCCAGCAGCTCGACGAAACGCGGGTCTGTGCGCAGTGGGTCGAGGTCGGGATCGTTCTCCATCCAGCCGTAGAACGGGCCGCCGTGGCCGATCGACATTTCGAGGCAGCGAAGCGCGTCATCGAATCTGCGGAGCCCGACGTACACGCAGGCGGAGTTGTAGGCGATGATCGCGTCGTCGGGATCGACAGCGAGAGCGCGCCCGACCCAGTCGGCGGCGCGATCGGGCTCACCGAGCTCGGCGAAGACCGCGGCTCCCATCGTCCACGCGCGCGTGTCCTCGGGGTGCTGCCGCACCCGCTTCTGCGCCGCCTCGACGCATTCGATGTCGGCGCTGCGCGCCCGACGCTCCTCGCCCAGCTTCCGCGCCGCCATCCCGAGCAGGTACCAGGAGTCGTACGCCTCGGGCTGGATGTCGCAGGCGCGCTTGAACTGGTCGGCCGCCTCGCCGTGCCTTCCGAGGGCGAACATCACGCGACCCTTGATGTAATGCGCATCGTAGTCGAGAGGGTCGATTGCGATCGCGCGGTCGAGCTCCGCCGCGGCCTCGACGTTGCTCGCCGTGAGCGAGAGGGCGAAGCCACGCGCGACGTGCGTTTCGGCGAGCTCCGGTGCAAGCTCGAGCGCTTTCGCGCTAGCTGCTTCGGCGTCGCGCACGGCCTCGTCACCCGCGCCGAAGTAGAGCCTCAGAAACGACGAGCAGGTCGCGATGCCCGCCCACGCGCGCGCATACCCGGGATCGATCTCGATCGCACGCAGGAAGCTGAGGCGCGCCACCTCGAACCCTTTCCGGCGATGCTGGTGCAGGAAGCGTCGTCCCTGGAGGTAGCTTTCCCACGCTTCGGCGCTCTCGGTCGAGCGCGGGGCTCCTTCCGCGGGACGTCCCGTGAGCTCGAGCTCGAGCGCTTCGGCGATGTGGCGCGCGATCTCGTCCTCGATCGCGAGCGTGTCGCGCAGGTCGCGATCCCAGCGCTCGTACCAGAGCTGGTATCCGTCGGACGCATTCACGAGCTGCGCGGAGATCCTCACCCGATCGCCCGCGCGCCGCACGCTCCCCTCGAGCAGCGTTCGCACGTTCAGCTTTTCTCCGATCGCACGCACGTCGACCTGCGAGCCCTTGAACTGGAACGAGGAAGTGCGCGAGACGACACGCAGGCCCGGGATCGACCGCAGTGCGCCGATCACCTCCTCGGCGATCCCGTCGCAGAGGTAGTCCTGATCCTTCGCCGGGCTCATGTCGGCGAAGGGGAGGACCGCAATCGACGCCGCGACGTTCGTTACCGCGGCGCGGCGCGAGGTCACCGCGTTCGAGTCGACGTCGGCCTCGAGCTCCTGCAGCTCCGCAATCATTTCTTCGGCGCTCTGATATCGCGCGCGCGGCAGCTTCTGCAGCGCGCGGCCCACGATGGTGTCGAGACGCTTCGGCAGCCCGGCACGAATCGAAGTGGGGAGAGCCGGCGATTCTTCGAGCACCGCCTTGATTACGAGCCGTCGATCGTCACGCTCGAAGGGAGGCCGCCCGCAGACCATCTCGTGAAGGACGGCGCCGAGCGCCCAGAGATCGGTGCGAGGATCGACTGCTTCGCCGCGAAGCTGCTCCGGCGACATGTAGGCGAGAGTTCCGAAGGCACGCCCCGATTCGTCGTCGTAGATCGCGCCGCGCAGCTTCGCGATGCCGAAGTCGAGCAGCTTCACCGTGTCGCGGGGCGCAATCACGACGTTGCCCGGCTTCACGTCGCGGTGGATGATCAGCTCCTCGTGCGCGGCCGAGAGGGCGCGTGCGATCTGAATTGCGATCGACACGGCGCGCCGCGGATCGAGCGGGCCGTCGAGGAGAAGGCGGTCGAGCGTCGGCCCTTCGTAGTAAGCCATGGCGATGAAGACGCGCCCATCGTCGGTCTCGTCGACTTCGAAGATCGTGCAGATGTTCGGATGGTCGATCGACGACGCGGCGCGCGCCTCGCGCACGAAGCGCTCCCGCGCCGCGCGGTCACCGAGCAGCTCGCTGCCGAGCAGCTTGACCGCGACGATCCTGTCGAGGCGCGGGTCGCGCGCCTTCCACACGACTCCACCGCCGCCCGAGCCGATTTTCTCGATCAGCTCGTACCGTCCCGCGAAATCGGGGCGCAGATCGCCATTCAGCACGCCAACCAACATAGGCCCGCGCGGCCCCGCCGCCCGTGACGTGGATCGCCCTCGCGTGTGCCCGATGAGGCTCGCTACTTCGACTCGAGCTTGAGAGGCCAGTTCTGGATGATCGCGAGCGGCTCGTTCGTCTTCGTGTCGGCTGCGACGGTCGCGAGAATCCGCTGATTGTCGGGTGCGAGGGTCCAGGTGAGGATGCGGTTGTTCCGGAACAGGAGCACAGGCGAGCCTGGGCTGAGGCTGTCTCCGGAGATCGTGATCGGAATCGAATAGATCCCGCCGTCGTCATGACTGCAGAGCAGCTCGCGCTCTCCCCATGCCGAGCCGAGCATCACGATGCCGGTGTTGCTGACCTGCCATCGCCCGCCTGGTCCGGGGAACAGCGACGCCCAGATTTCGATGCGACCTGACTCGTCGGAGAACCAGGCGATCCATTTGCCGTCCGCCGACCGGATGGAAAACATGTCGCTTTGCTTCTCACGCTCGAGAATCTGCCGCAGCGGCGCGTTTGGCGTTCTCGCGTCAATCGACACGAGATCCCAGTCTCCCGAGGGTCGCTGCTTCGACGCGAGGATCGCCGTGCCATCGGGGCTCCATCCGCTCGGCAGAACGGAGCCGTGTGCGCTCACGAGCGCGCGCGCCTCCTCCGTGCCGTCGGTTCCTCGAACCATGACGAACGAGTCGTTCGGATTCGTCGGGTTCTGTTCCTGGTAGGCGATCTCTTTGCCGTCGGGAGAAAAGACGGGCGTGTTCTCCGACTTCGGCCCGAAGGTGAAGCGGCTCTGCGCATCGCGCGCCGTGTCGAAGAGCCAGATGTCGCGCATCCCCGTCGCTTCGTCCTCGATCGACGCTGCGATCATCGTCCCGTCGGGAGAGATTGCAGGGCGACCGCGGAAGCGTCCCTCGCGCCCGATCCGGCCGAGCTCCTTCCCTCCACGGTCGAACCAGGCGAGCTGCGAGTTCGGGTTTGCAATCCCCGGCTGATAGACCACGACGCCGTTGTCGGAGACGGAGAAGACGCCTCGGAAGTAGGGGACGGAGTAGCGGACCGACCCGGTCAGTGGCACCGGCCTGCCCGTCGTCTCGAGCGTGTCGGGATCGAACGGCTGCGCGACGAGGACGTTGTCGCGGACGTAGAGCAGGTGCCCCGATGCGTAGCTCGCGTTGGACCGCGCCTTGATGACGAGCGTCCGTTTCGCCGGCTCGTCGAGGGAGGCGGCGTAGATCGCGTTGAAGTCGGAGTAGCTGCCCAGCGTGTGCGTGCCCGCGAGGTAGAGGAAGTGCTTCCCGTCGGGAAGGAAGGTCGCCCAGCGATGCGTCGTCTCACCTTTTGCGACGTCGATCGTCGTGATCTCTGCCGGAGCTCCTCCCGCGTCGCTGACGCGAGAGATCGGCTTGTTCCCTTCGGAGGAGAAGAGGATCACGCCGTCGCGGTTCCATGTGCCGGTGCGCCCGCTCGGGGCACTGCAGATGACGAAGGGAGCGGAGCCGGAGACGTCGATCTTCTTGAGCTTGGCGTCGGCGAAAAATGCGATGAAACGGCCGTCGGGTGACCAGAACGGGAAGCGCGCTCCCTCCGTGCCGGAGAGCCGCCGCGCCTCGGGTGAGTCGAGCGACTCGATCCAGAGAGCTCGCTGGCCGCTCTCCTCGCGCGCGGTCAGGGCGATCTGGCGTCCGTCGGGTGAGATGGCGAGCGAGCCGACGTGTCCTTCGCTGAAGTCGAGCTCCGTGCCGGCGGGCGGGAGCATGCGCGAATAGGTGAGCTTCGGCGACTCGCCCGGCCGCGACTTCACGAGCGCGAGCGCGAGCAGCGCGATGGCGGCCATCGCCACGGCCGCGCTCGCGACGCGGAACTTGTCGCCGCGCTTGCGCGACGTTGCCGACACGGCCGTCTCCCGCGATCCCGACTCGCTGATCCACTCCAGCTGGCTCGCGACGTCGTGCGCGCTCTGCCAGCGGTCGTCGGGATGCTTTTCGAGGCAGCGGCGCACGACGTTGTCGAGCGCGGGGGGCGTGACCGGCACGAGGCTCGAGATCTCGCGCACGGGCGACGCCATGATCGCGGCGATGAGGCTCGCCTTCGAGGCGCCGACGAAAGCGCGCTGGCCCGTCGCCATCTCGAAGAGCACGGCGCCTAACGCAAAGATGTCGGTTCGCGCGTCCGGCTCCCCCCCTTCGAGCTGTTCGGGCGCCATGTACTGGAACGTGCCGACGATCGTCCCTTCGGCCGTGAGCGACTGCTCCTTCGTGATCTCGCGCGAGTCGCTGCTCAGAAGAGGCGAGCCGGACGCGAGGTAGGCGAGACCGAAATCGACCAGCTTCGCCCCCGTCCGCGTGAGCATGATGTTCGCCGGCTTGAGGTCGCGATGAATGATCCCCTGGCGGTGCGCCTTGTCGAGAGCGCTCGCGATCTGCCCGCCGAGCTTGAGGACCTGGCTTGGCGGCAGCGGTCCCTTCTTCAGCCGCTGTGCGAGCGACTCGCCCTCGATCAGCTCCATGACGATGTAGCGCGTCGCCCCTTCGACGCCGACGTCGTGAAGCGTGCAGATGTTCGGATGGTTCAGGCTCGAGACGGCGCGCGCCTCGCGGTCGAATCGCGCCAGAAACCTCTCGTTCGACGCGAGCTCGGCGGGGAGGATCTTGATCGCAACCTCGCGCGCGAGCCGCGTGTCGCGCGCGCGCCATACCTCGCCCCACCCGCCCGCACCCAGCGGAGAGATCACCTCGTAGGGACCAAGCCTCGAACCGGGGCCGACCTGCATTTCGAGGGAGTATACGTGAAGAGGCGAGAGGCGAAAGACGAGAGGCGACGAGTAGGCTGGAGGCAGGCCAAAGGCCAGAGGCAGAGGCAGGCCAGAGGCCACTGGCCACAGGCCAGAGCAGGCAACGACGGCTCAAACAGGCGATCGCTCGGCGCAGGAGTTCGACGAGAGAAAAGCCTGGCCTGGTCTGCTCTGGCCTATGGCCTCTGGTCTGCTCGTCGCCTCTCGCCTTTCGCCTCTCGCCTGCCCTACAGGTCTACCGCCGGCTCGACGTTTTGCGGGACTTTCAGCAGTTCGTAGCCTTCGGAGCGTGCGACGTAGGTCGCGACGGTCAGGTCGCCGGTGACGTTGAGGGTCGTGCGGCACATGTCGAGGAGACGGTCGACGCCGAGGATGATCGCGATCAGCTCGGGGTTGATGCCGACGGTCGAGAGGACGACGACGACGAAGGGGATCGAACCGGAGGGAACGCCCGCCGTGCCGACGCCGCCGAGGATCGCCATGTAGAGGACGGTCAGCTGCTGCGCGATCGTCAGGTCGACGCCGGCGAGTTGCGCGAGGAAGAGCACGGTCACGCCCTCGAAGAGAGCGGTCCCGTTCTGGTTGGCGGTCGCGCCGATCGTGAGCACGAAGCTGTTGATCTCGCGCGGAACACCGAGGTTTTCCTCCGAGACCTTCATCGCGGTCGGCAGCGTCGCGTTCGACGACGAGGTCGAGAACGCGGTGACGATGACCGTCTCGATTCGCTTGAAGAACTCGAGCGGGTTGATGCGCGAGAATATCCACACGGCGAGCGAATAGATTACGAACATGTGGATGCCGAGCCCGAGCAGCACGGTTCCGACATACCAGCCGAGGCTCGTCAGCAGCCCGAAACCGAATTTCGCCGTCATGTTGAAGAGAAGGCAGAAGACGGCGTAGGGAGCGAGGCGCATGACGATCTGGATGCACTTCGCGATCGTGTCGAAGACGCCGTCGAGCAGGTCGATGACCGGCTTCGCCTTCTCCGGCGGAATCATCGTCAACGCGACGCCGAAGAAGAGGGCAAAGAACATCACGCCGAGCATGTCGGGCGTATCTTTCGACGCAGCCGCCAGCGGGTTCGTCGGCACCAGCGTCTTGACCGCCTTCATCACTCCCGACTCGCCCGTGCTCTTTGCCGTGTCGAGCGACGACGTGACCTTCGATGCTGCTTCCTTGCCGTACTTTTCCTGCAGCTTGGCGCTCACTGCCGGATCGATGCGTTTCCCCGGCTTGATCACGTTCGAGACGGTGAGGCCGATGACGACCGAGATCGCCGAGATGACGACGGTGTAGGCGAGGCATTTCACGCCGACGCGGCCGATCTTCCGGATGTCGCCGAGCCCCGCAACGCCGACGACGAGCGAGGAGAAGACGAGGGGGACGACGAGCAGGAGTAGGAGACGGAGGAAGAGCGTGCCGATCGGCTCGGCGACCCAGGAGGTGAAGCCCTTGAGCGCGGCGGAGTCTTCACCGAGGATCGCGTTCGCCCCGCCGCCGATCGCCGCGCCCGCGACGAGGCCGATGAGGATCCGAGTGTGAAGCGGCATCGCGCGACGTTCGGCTGGTGCGTTCATCGGGTGTAGAGAGTAACGCAAAACAGAACCGCCGGCTGGGAGCCGGCGGTCCAGCCGGCAGGGTGCCGGCGCTCCTGTATTCACTTCAGCGAATCATTCCTCTTTCTTCGACGCGAGGATCACCTCTCGACCCGTCAGGTAGAGCAGGAGCGTGATGATGATGAATGGGATCATCGAAAGCATGTCGGCGTTCGGGCCGCTGAAGAACGGATTGTGCGCGCGCGCCCAGTCGGTGAGGCGGGCGTCAAACTGGGGCGTGAGCCCCGCGGTCGAGGCGATGATGATGCCGGCGATCGCGCCGCCCGCGATGTAGCCCGACGCCATGAGCACGCCAGGGCTCTTGTCGCCTTCGGCCTGCAGCTCTTCCTCGGTCAGGTTCGCGTGCTCGGGCTTCTTCGACAGCCAGCGGTCGACGCCCCAGCGGACGAGGCCGCCGACGAGAATCGGGGTCGACGACGAGAGTGGCAGGTAGACGCCGACGGCGAACGCGAGTGACGGGATGCCCGACATCTCTAGCACCACCGCGATCATCACACCGAGCAGCACGAGCCCCCACGGCAGCTGCCGGTTGAGGATGCCCTTGATGATGTACGACATCAGCGTCGCCTTCGGCGCGTCGAACTTCGACACCGTGGTGCCGTCGGGGCGCGTCGTGTGTGAGCCGTTGATCCCCGGATCGACGAGCCAGACCGGATCGCCCTGGTCGTTGACGAGATACTTGCCGGTGAGTCCCCTCACGTCGTCCTGGTACTGGTAGACCCAGTACTCCTTCGAGTCGCCCGAAGCCTGCACGCCCTGCAGCTTCTCCTTCCGCTCGAGCTTCGAGACGTCGGCGTGGATGCCGATGTCGGGCTTGACCGGGACGTAGACCGTCGCGGCGTCGTTGAGCTTCAGAAGGATCGGGCCGAGCATGATCGCCGATGCGAGCGAGCCGATCAGGATCGCGATCTGCTGGTAGCGCGGCGTGGCGCCAACGAGGAAGCCGGTCTTGAGGCTCTGCGACACCGTGCCGCCGTTCGATGAGGCGATGCAGACGATCGCGCCGATCGACAACGCGGAGACGTAATACGCGCTGCCGGTCCAGCCGAGGATGACGAAGACGATGCAGGTGAAGAGCAGCGTGGCGACCGTCATTCCCGAGATCGGGTTTGACGACGAGCCGATCTCGCCCGTGAGGCGCGAGGAGACGGTGACGAAGAGGAAGCCGAAGACGACGACCAGAATTGCGGATCCGACGCGCGCGGCGATGCCGGAGGTTCCGGCATAGAGCGGCGTCGCGAGCGCGATGGCCGCGGCGAGAAGAATGCAGCCGATAAGGACGACCTTCATCGACATGTCGTTGTCGGTGCGCGACTTGACGACCACTTCGCCCTTCGTCCCCTTGAAGTCCTTGAGCCCTTCCATCAATCCGTGCCAGATCGTCGGGAGCGAACGGAAGACGCTGATGATTCCGCCCGCCGCAACTGCGCCCGCGCCGATGTAGAGGACGTACGCGCTTCGGATCTCGTGCGGCCCCATCTGCGAGATCGGCGTGAGGCCCGGGGGGATGATCGTCGAGTGGCCTTCGCCGAAGTAGGCGATCATCGGGATCAGGACGAGATAGGCGAGCACGCCCCCTGCGCACATGACCGCCGAGATGCGGGGCCCGATGATGTAGCCGACGCCGAGAAGAGCGGGGGAGATCTCAGCCCCGACCGATGCTGCCTTGAACGGTGCCCCGAAGACCTTCTCGGGAATGTCCCGCCAGCCTTTGAAGGCGACCATTGCCGACTGGTAGAGAAGGCCGATGCCGAAGCCGGCGAAGATCGTCTTCGCGCCGAGCGCCGCCTTCCCCTTGCCATTGACGAAGATCGCCTTCTCCGTTTCGGAGGCGTTGTCGCGCGACTCCTGCGACGCTCCCGCCTTGAGCACCTCGGCGCACGCCGTTCCTTCGGGATACTTGAGGAGCCCGTGCTGCTGCACGATCAGCGCGCGCCGCAGCGGGATCATCATCAGGATGCCGAGCAGTCCGCCGAGTACCGCGACGAGAGTGACGCGCATGAACTCGAGGTCGAACCCGAGGATCAGGATCGCCGGCATCGTGACGCCGACGCCGAAGGCGATCGACTCGCCCGCCGACCCGGCCGTCTGCACGATGTTGTTCTCGAGGATCGTCGCGTCTCGTCCCCCGAGCTTGTGGAGGATCTTGAAGAGTGTGATCGAGATGACGCCGACCGGGATCGACGCGCTCACCGTGAGGCCGACCTTGAGCACAAGGTAGAGCGACGAGGCGCCGAAGATCATGCCGAGAACCGTGCCGACGATGATCGGCAGCATGGTGAACTCCGCGATGTTCTTGTCTGCCGGGATGTATGGCTCGAATCCGTGCAGCTTCGAGTTCGGTTCGATCGCGCTCATCTAGCCTCCTGAAACGCACTGCCCTGTAGCGAAGGCCTCCGGCCTTCGCCCGGGTTCCAAGTCACAGCGGTATCCGCAATTGGGGCGAGGCGGGACGCCTCGCCTACGATGAGTATCGGATTGTAGGGGAGGTTGGGGTGGGAGCGAAACGGTAACGTTGTAGCAAAGGCCTCCGGCCTTTGCTGCCGCAGTGCGATTCGCGAATCCTGACCTTGCAGGCGAAGGCGGGACGCCTTCGCTACGAGAACGGCGTCGTTGCGAGAACCTCTACTTCGGCTCGACCTTGTGATGCGCCACCTTTTCCGGGGTGGTGATGTCGAGCGCCGACTCGCCTTCGGCAAGCTCGCGCTGCGACTTCGGGAGGTGGACCTCCTCCGTCGATGCTTTCGGAAACGCGAGAGACGCAAGCACCGATCCAGTGATCACGAGGGCCACGACGACCAGCGAGACGAAGATCGGGATCTCGAAGTAACCCGAGATCAGCATCTTCACGCCGATGAAGAAGAGGACGAACGAGAGGCCGATCTTCAGCAGGTGGAACTTGTCGATGATTCCCGCCAGGAAGAAGTACATCGAGCGCAGCCCGAGGATCGCGAAGATGTTCGACGTGTAGACGATGAACGGGTCGAGCGTCACGCCAAAGATCGCCGGGATCGAGTCAAGCGCGAAGACGACGTCGGTCGTCTCGATCACGACGAGGACGATGAACAGCGGCGTCGCAGCCCAGGCGAATTTCGTGAGGCTCGCCTTCTCGTCTTCGGGAAACTCCGCTGCGATCGTCGACGAATGAACGAAGAAGTGGTCCTCGTGAAACTTGTTCGTCACCGGCAGGAAGCGCTGGATCACCTTGATGAAGGGGTTTCCCTCCGGGTGGATGTCCTCGTCGGTGTGGAACGCCATCTTGATTCCGGTGTAAACGAGGAACGCGCCGAAGATGTAGATCACCCAGTGGAATCGCTGGATCAGCATCGTGCCCGCGATGATCATCGTCGCGCGCAGGATGAGCGCGCCGAGGATGCCCCAGAAGAGGACCCGGTGCTGCATGTCCTTCGGGACGCGGAAGTACGACAGCACCACGACGAAGACGAAGATGTTGTCGACCGAGAGCGCCAGCTCGATCAGGTAGCCGGTGAAGAACTCGAGCGACGGCTGCGGCCCTCGCATGAAGTGCATGCCGGTGCCGAACATGATCGCGAGCGTCGCCCAGACGGCGCACCAGATCCCCGCCTCCTTCACCGACACGGCGTGCGCCTTGCGGTGGAAGAGCCCGAGGTCGAGCGCGAGCAGGCAGAGGATGAAGAGGGTGAAGCCGATCCAGGGGAGGAGTGCAGTCATGGCGTGGTGGCTCCGGTTGCTGCGGCGAGCGGCTCCGCGACCATCGCGATGCGGAAGCGGTCGCGCTGCGCATCGTGAATCCGGGCGACGATCAGCCGGCCGTCGTGGTAGAGCCAGACGGCCGCGTGCGTCGCGCCGAGATGCGCGGTGACCTCGTGATCCGGGGTGCTGATCACGGTTTCAGGTTCGTGGAACTGGTCGGCGATCGAAGCTACCGCGATCTGGAACTTCTCCTCGAAGTCGAGCATCGCGTAGTCGTACGCGGCGTCGGTGAGTAGATGCCGGTCCGCGGAAACTGCAGCGGTCAGCTCGATGCGGGGAATCTGCTCACCGTCCTTCGCGGAACGGTATTCGAATGCTGCCGGGTCGGGGATCACCCTCTCGGCGCGATCCTCCGCGGGGTGCCGTAGATCTTCGAGCGTCGCGTCGACCGGGGCGCTCCAGTTCACTTCGCGGAGCCGGGCGGCGAGGTGCCGCACGTCGGAGAGAAACAGGTCGCGGAGGCGCAGCTTTTCTTTCCGTTCCTTCCAGCTGTGCAGCACGGCAGGGACGAACGAAATCGCGATGACCGAGAGAATGACGACTTCGATGTGCTTGTCGATGTTCGGGATCATCCGGCCAAGGACGAAGCCGGTCAGTGTCATCGACAATACCCAGCCGATGCCTCCGACGATGTTGAAGACGGCAAACCGCCGGTACTGCATCCCGGCGACTCCGGCGACGACCGGGGCGAACGTCCGGATCATCGGCACGAAGCGGGCGATGATGATCGTCTTGCCGCCGTGCTTCTCGTAGAAGAGCCGGGTCTTGATCAGATGCGACCGGCGGAAGAACTTCGAGTCCTGGCGCCGGTAGAGCGCCGGTCCCATCCGGCGGCCGATCAGGTAGCCGGTCGCATCGCCGGTGATCGCCGCGAGCATCAGGAGCGCATTCAGCATCACGATGTCGAGGTCGCCCTTCGCCGCGAAGAGGCCCGCGGTGACGAGCAGGGAGTCGCCCGGCAGGAAGAAGCCGAACATCAGCCCCGTCTCGGTGAATACGATCGCGAAGAGGCCGACGTAGCCTCCCCACCGGATCAACTGCTGCGGATCGGTCAGAAGTGAAAGGAGTTCTCGGATTTCTTGCATGGGCGGGGCGCAGTGGCCGGGGTGAACTTTACTCGACCTGCCCCGAGAAGCGAATGGCGGCGGAGATTCTTCCCCAGAGGGCCATGTACGATGGCGGCGACCATGTTGCGCCCCGCAGCCGTGCGATCGCTCTTCGCGCCTGTCGCGCCCTCGCGCGCACGGCTCGCGTCGCTCGTCGGCCGTCCCGGCACCGCGCTGCTCGAAGGGTGGTGTGATGAGGGGGAGCCGTGGCACCTGCTGCTCCCGTGGCCGGGAGAGATTCGCGAGTGTCGAAGCGGAGAGCCTGGCCGCGACTGGCGCTCTCAGCTCGAGACGATCGCGGCCGAGCCGCCCACCGCGTCGCCCTCCGTTGAGTTGCCGTTCGCCGGAGGCTGGGTCGGCCTCGTCTCGTACGAGGCGGGTGCCGCGCACGAAGCGGCCACGCCGAGGGCTGATGGCGTCGCCGAGCCGCTCGCCTGGTTCGCGAGACACGACGCGGGGCTCGCGGTGCGCGGCGATCGCGCATTCGTGTTCGCTCCCGAGGGAGAGATCGATGCCCGCGAGCAACAGCTCGACGCAATGCTGCGCGGCGCGGAGGTCGCGGAGACGTCGATCGGAGACGCGGGCGCGCTCGCGCTCGACGACTCGCTTGGCGGCGCGCGCTACGGGGAGCAGGTCGACGCGATCCGCGCGCTGATCCGCGACGGCGACGTCTACCAGGTCAACCTCACGCGCCGCCTCACCGCGGCTGCCGCGCTCGACGCGCGTGTCGTCTACCTCGCGCTCACGCGCGACGGCATCCCGCGCTGCGCCGCGCTGATCGCGGGCGACGGCTGGACGATCGCGAGCGCTTCCCCGGAGCTCTTTCTCCGCCACGACCGCGTGAGCGGCATCGCGGAGTCGCGCCCGATCAAAGGCACCGTGCGCCGCCGCGGCGACGACGCGGCGGAGATCGCCGCGCTCCTCGGCAGTGCGAAGGACGTCGCCGAGCACCTGATGATCGTCGACCTCGTCCGCAACGATCTCGGAAAGGTCGCGCCCCCGGGGCGGGTCAGCGTGTCCGAATACCTCACGGTGAGGACCATCCCGCACCTGCATCATCTCGAGTCGACGGTGCGGGCGGAGGAGCTTGGGGAAACGACCGTTGCGCAACTCTTCGACGCGCTCTTCCCCGCGGGATCGATCACCGGCGCGCCGAAGCGCGCGGCGGTCGCCGCGATACGCGGGCTCGAGCCGTGCGCGCGCGGCGTCTACACCGGCGCGATCGGCTTCGTCGGCAGCGACGGCGGCTCGGAGTTCAGCGTCGCGATCCGCACCGCGGTGATTACCCCGGAGGAGACTCGCTATCATGCGGGGGGAGGAATCGTCTGGGATTCCGACCCGCGCGGCGAGGACGACGAGTCGCGCGCGAAGTCGTTAGGCTTCTTCCGCGCGCTCGGTCTCGAGGAGATGGAATGACGAAGACGATCACGATTCCGCTCGACGCCCCCGCGCTTGCGCGCGGCGTCGGATTCTTCGAGACGATCCTCGTGGTGCGGGGCGAGCCGATTTTGCTCGACGAGCATTGGCGAAGGCTCGCGTCGGGCGCGGAGTCGCTCCGGTTTCCTTCGCCTTCGCGCGAAGCCTTCGAGCGCGAGACCCGCCGCGCCACCTCGGCGGTCGCCGGCATGAAGGAGGCGTCGGCGCGGGTCTCGTGGCTCGCGATCGGCAGCGACGTGCAGGAGCCGCGCTCGTGGAGGCTCGTGTCGCTCTCCGGACCGATTCCGGAGAGCACGATGCAACGGCGGCGGCGCGGCCGCGTCATCGTGTTAGGGAAACACATCCCGCGCCCGACGCCGGGGCTCAAGACCGTGTCGTACGTGCCGAGCGTGCTCGGGCTTCGCGAGGCGCACGAGAAGAACGCCGACGAGGCGCTCTTCACCGATGCGCGGGGGCGGATCCTCGAGGGGACGACGAGCAACGTCTTCGCGGTGCAGGGAGACGCTCTGGTCACGCCTCCGGTCTCGGCGGGCCTTCTCCCCGGCGTGATGCGCCTATGGGTGATCCGTCGTGCGAGCGCGGCGGGGCTGGAGGTTCGCGAACGGCTGCTGACGCGTCGCGACCTTCTCGCGGGCTCGTTCCTCACGGGCAGCCTGGCGAAGATCGCGCCGATCCGCGCCGTCGACGGCGAGCGTGCGGCCGATCCGGGCGACATCGTTCTCGCGCTCGCGAAGGCGTTCGAAGCGGAGCATTGCGCGGTGTAGACAAGGCGTCTCACCGTGCCCGGGTCGCTCACGGACCGAGTGTCCCGCGACGCGGCGAAGGCGGGACGCCTTCGCTACAATCGCCTATCATTCTGATGCCCCGGCATGGACAGCCATCAAACGGAAACCGTCGACCCCGACGATCCGGTCGTCGATCTGGCGATCCTTGCCCCCGGCACGCTCGTCGCGTCGCGCTACGAGATCGAGCGGCTGCTCGGCACCGGCGGCTTCGCGCGCGTCTACGCGGCGTTCGACCGCGAGCTCGGCCAGCGCATCGCGATCAAGATTCTCCGCTCCGAGCGGATGAATCCCGCCTCGCTCACGCGCATGCGCCGCGAGGTCACGATCGCGCGGGAGCTCGCGCGCCCGACGCTCGTCCGTGTCTACGACCTCGGCCAGGACGGTGAATTCACCTTTCTGACGATGGAGCTCGTGGAAGGGGAAACGCTGCGGGACATGATTCGACGCGGCGCGATGACGGTCGAGGAGGTCGTCCGGATCGGGGAGCCGATCCTCGACGCGCTCGGCGCGCTGCACGATGCCGGCGTCGTCCACCGCGACCTGAAGCCGGCGAACATTCTTCTCACGCCCGATGGAGGGGTGAAGCTCGGCGACTTCGGACTCGCGCGGCGATGGGACGGCGGCGAGAAGGTGACGCGCACGGAGGCGCTGGTCGGCACGCTCGAGTACGTCGCCCCCGAGCAGGCGTTAGGCAAGCAGCTCGACGGCCGCGCCGATCTCTACGCTTTCGGCGTGCTGCTCTTCGAGTTGCTCACGACGAAGCTCCCGCTCGAGGCCGCGACGAATCTCGGCACGGTGATGGCGCACATCATCACCAACGCACCCGATGTCCGCACGCTCAGGCCCGACGCCCCGCCATGGCTCGCGGAACTGATCCAGCGGCTGATGGAAAAGAATCCCGACGGGCGGCCGCAGAGTGCCGCGGAGGCGCTGGCACGACTTCGCGCGCGCAGGCGCGACCTGAGGTGGCGCTGGAAGAGGAGCCGGGCGCGCGTCGCGACGTATGCGCTCGTCGCGGTGACGCTCGCCGCATGCGGGTTCGTGGCCTGGCAGAGGCACTGGAGCGCGTTCGATCACCTCGAGGGTGACTCCGAGCGGAGGCTCACTGCGATCGATCGGGCAGGACGAGTGCTGTGGAAGGACGACACACTCGCTCCGGGATTCTCTGCGATCGCGCTGAAGCCGGACGGGAAGCGAACGGTGGTCGTCGGCGTGCCGCTGAAGAATTCCGGACGGATGCCGATCGAAGAGATCCACCGGATGCGGCTCTACTCGGCCGCGACCGGAGAGGTGACGAAGCAATTCGTGCTCGCGGACGCCGCGTCGCGGTTCCCTCTCGACCCGACCTTCATCGTGGCGGGGATCAGCGCGATCGATCCCGACCACGACGGCCGCGAAGACGCCCTGCTCACCTACGCCCACACGCCGTACTGGCCGAGTTACTCCGTGTACGTCGACCCGCGAAGCGGCAAGTCGGCGCCGATTCTGATCGCATCGGGGCATCATCGGCTGGCGGGGCTGGCCGATCTCGACGGGGACGGGGCGGACGAACTGCTGTTCAGTGGGCCTAACAACCGCATGGGATGGTTCACCGGAATCGCCGCCGTAAAGCTCGTGCGGCCGTCGGCGCCCGTTGCGACGCCCCTTCTCTGGAACGAGGCCGGAACGCCCGACGCCGACTACGCGCGAGCTTCGAGCCACTCTCTCGTCTGGTACAGCCTGCAGCCCCGGATGTCGGTGTATTCGTGCCACCTGGAAGACGCCAACTCCGCGCGGCGCATCCTTCGGTTCGGCTGTGGCTCCGACGGCACATTCGAGCTCGGGTACGACGGTTTCCTTGCGGGGAGCCGTTCGGCGCTTGGTCCGGAAGCCCGCGTTGCAGCACGGCAGGCCGCGTACGACGAGCTGCGAAATGCGCTGCGCACAGGAACGATGGGAGCGCTCGATCGGGCGATCAGCCTCGCGAAGGAGGCGCATGCGCGGGCGGTCGCGGCGAACGATGTCCCGCTCGCGGAATGGATCTCCACGAACGAGGCGATACTGCTGGCGCGTGCGGGCCGCGCCGGCGAGGCACAGTCGTTGTTCGAGGCGCTGGCGGTCTCCAGCGACGCGCCGTCGGAGATCTGCTGGCAGGCGGCAATCGTGTTCGAGCAACAGGGTGATCTCGACCGCGCGGCACGTTTTCACCGCCGCGGACTCGAGGAAGGGACGAAGGGTGTCTGGCGCGGACGCATCGCCTCCGATCATCTCGAGTCGCTCCTCCTCGTGCTCGCGCAGCGGGAGCGGTGGGACGAGGCGAGAGCGGACCTTGCCAGGTACGAGGCGACGTATCCGGAAAACCTCGGCAACATGCAACGCGTGAGGGCCTACATCGACTGGAGAAGCGGCGTGCCGAACGGCACGCCTCTTACCATCAACGTCTCCCGGCCCGAGCTCTTCAACTATTGCGTGTTCGAGGCGCGCTGGGCGCAAGGCGTCCCCGACGCCGGGGCGTTCCTTCGGGAGATGAACGATTTCCGGAAGCTCAAGCCCGCTCCGGCGTATCTCTATGAATCCCTGGAGGCCGAGGTTCTCGCCGCGAGCGGACGCACCAGCGAAGCGAAGGCACTCGCCGCAAAGGCACTCGCCGAGACGATCGCGGCGTCGAAGGACGAGTCGATCGCGCGCGCGCACCTCAGGCTCGTGCAGCGACGAAGCGAAGCGATAGCGCGGAGACCCTCGGAGCATTGAGCCCGCTTGCCCGTGTCCTCGCTGTGGACGCGACGTCACCTGCCAGAGTGTTCGGCGCATCTCTCGCCCTCCCGAATCGCCTATCATTCTGATGCCCCGGCATGGACAGCAACCAAACGGAAACCGTCGACCCCGACGATCCGGTCGTCGATCTGGCGATCCTGGCCCGCGGCACGCTCGTCGCGTCGCGCTACGAGATCGAGCGGCTGCTCGGCACCGGCGGCTTCGCGCGCGTCTACGCGGCGCTCGACCGCGAGCTCGGCCAGCGCATCGCGATCAAGATTCTCCGCTCCGAGCGGATGAATCCCGCTTCGATCACGCGCATGCGCCGCGAGGTGACGATCGCGCGGGAGCTCGCGCGCCCGACCCTCGTACGCGTCTACGATCTCGGCCAGGACGGTGAATTCACCGTTCTGACGATGGAGCTCGTGGAAGGGGAAACGCTGCGGGACATGATTCGTCGCGGCGCGATGACGGTCGAGGAGGTCGTCCGGATCGGGGAGCCGATCCTCGACGCGCTCGGCGCGCTGCACGATGCCGGTGTCGTCCACCGCGACCTGAAGCCGGCGAACATTCTGCTCACGTCCGACGGAGGGGTGAAGCTCGGCGACTTCGGCCTCGCGCGGCGATGGGACGGCGGCGAGAAGGTGACGCGCACGGAAGCGCTGGTCGGCACGCTCGAGTACGTCGCCCCCGAGCAGGCGTTAGGCAAGCAGCTCGACGGGCGCGCCGACCTTTACGCCTTCGGCGTGCTGCTCTTCGAGATGCTCACGACGAAACTCCCGCTCGAGGCCGCAACGAATCTCGGCACGGTGATGGCGCACATCATCAGCATGGCGCCTGACGTCAGAACGATCCGGAAGGACGTCCCGGCGTGGCTCTCGGAGTTGATCCAGAGGCTGATGGAGAAGGAGCCCGCGGCGCGGCCGCAGAGCGCGGCCGCGGTTCTTGCGATCATCCGCGCGCGGAAGCGCGATCTGGGATGGCGATGGAGACGAAGCCGCGCGCGCTTCGCCGTGTATGGGCTTGCGGTCGTGGTGATGGTCGCGGCTGGAGCCCTCGGATGGAACCGCTACTGGTCCGCGTTCGACCACATCGAGAACGACGCGGTGCGTCGGCTTCGCGCGATCGACAGGAAGGGGCGGGTCCTCTGGGAGAGCGCATCGCTTTTCCCGGGATTCTCGGCCGCGCTCGTGAAGATCGACGGCAAGACGCCGGCGGTCGTGGGCGTGCCTGAGGCCGCCAACAGGATATTGCCGCTCGACGAATCTCACAGGGTGTGCATCTACGACGCGTCGACGGGTGAGGTCGTCAAGGAGTTCCACGTTACGCAGGCTGCCGACCGGTTCCCGCTCGACCCGACGTTCTCCGCGGGAGCAATGACCGTGGTCGATCCCGATCACGACGGGCGCGAAGACGCGCTGCTCACCTACACACATTCCCCGTACTGGCCGAGCTATTCGGTCTACATTGACCCGCGCACTGCGAAGTCGACGCCGATCTTCATCGCCTCGGGGCACCACCGCCTTGCGGGTACGGCCGACATCGACGGCGACGGCGTCGACGAGCTCTTCTTCGCCGGGTCGAACAACAGGATGGGCTGGTTCGCGGGGATCGCCGCCGTGAAGCTCGTGCGTCAGGGCGATGTGGGCACGCTGAGCTCTCCCTGGATCGAGGCGAGTTCGCCCGACGCGGAGTACGCGGCGTCGTCGAAGAAGGTCCTTCTCTGGTACGTGCTCAGGCCGAGGATGAACGAGTACTCGTGCCGTCTGGTCAGCATCGATCGGTCGAAGCGGCTCCTTCGATTCGAGTTCCGGGGCGGAGAGGTCGCGGAGCTGACCTTCGAAGGCTTTGCGCCGGGTCCGTCCAGACTCCCTGCAGAGGAGCGGACCAGGGCTCGCGACGACGCGTACAGCGAGCTGCGCGAGGCGCTGCGCGCATCAGGCGGCGGGGCGCACGACGAGGCGCTTCGCCTAGTGCGAGACGCGCACGCGAAGGCCGACGCGATCGGCGACGCGCCGCTCGGAGAATGGGCGGGGATCAACGAAGCGATTGTGCTCGCCCGATCGGGGAGAGCGGTCGAATCCGAGACGCTGTTCGAGGAGCTTGCGAATGCGAGCGCTGCTCCTTCGGAAGCCTGTTGGCAGGCGGGACAGGTGTTCGAGGCGGAAGGCGAGGTCGAGAGGGCGGCGCGTTTTCTGCGGAAGGGTCTCTTCCAGGGCTCCGTCGCGGCGTATCGCGGCCGCACGCCGGCCGGTTTGTTTGAGACGCTGATCCTCATCCTTTCGCAGGAGGAAAAGTGGAGCGAAGCCGAGGCGGATGCCGAGCGGTTCAAGGCCGTGTTCCCCGAGCAATACCGTTTCGTCAGCGGTTACGAGCCTTACCTCGCCTGGAGGACCGGCCGCAAGATCGGCGCGATCGTTCCGCCGAACCCCGGCGGGCAGGAGGTCTTCAGCTATTGGTCGTTCGAGGAGCAGTGGGCGAAGGGTGTCGCCGACCCGGTCGCGTTCCTCGGCGAGATCGCGGCGTTCAGGAGAATCCGGCCCGAGATTCCGTACCTCTACGAGTCACTCGAATCGGAGATCCTCGCGAGCCTCGGCCGCACCGCCGAGGCGAGGGCGCTCGCGAAGAAGGCGCTCGACGGAACCGAGGCCGCGGCGAAGACCGAGATGATCGCGCGTGCGCACGTGAAGCTGGTGCGGGATCGCGCGGCGCGGATGAAGTGATGCGGCCTACGCTACATCCTAACCCTGATGCCTAACTCCCACCGCCTCGGCTCGAGAAGCACTCGCGGGGCGCCGTAGGCGAAGTCGGGGCTGTTGTAGCCTTCCTCGACCAGCAGCGTGTCCTGGTTGTCGAGGAGGTTGTAGACGTCGGCGAAGATGTCGATGACCACGCCGCGCGGAAGCTCCCACGGGTACCGTAGGCGCAGGTCGACCGTGTAGTATCTCGGCTGCGTCTCGTCGCCGGTTCGCGCGTAGCTTCCGTCGGGACGCTTGTGATTCATGATGATTCCGTAGCTCGTCGGCCTGAAGATGTCGGCCTCGGTGTAGTGCGCACCGCTCGCCCAGTAGATCAGCGTGCCGATCTCGAGCCCGATCGGCGTCCTGTACGAGCCGAAGAGCTTGAGCTGGTGGTCAACCGAACCGGGGAGATAGCCCCACATGTAGTCGAGCCGCGGGTCGAGATTCAGGAAGTCGCCCTGCAGGTCGGTGTTGCCGTCGGAGTTGCTGTTTCCCTTCGCGTTCTTCCACGAGTACTGGATCGATCCGCCCCACGTCGCGCTGAAGGCGCGCTCGAGCGAGAGGTCGAGCCCCCAGGTTTCCCGCTTCGCGCCAACGAGGTTCCCGACGAAGTAGTTCGCCCCCACGGGCCCCTCGGGGCCGAAGCCGAACTGCTGCGGCGTGAGGGCGAGGTCGCCCGCGGCCGCTTCGTTGAAATAGACCGGGTCGTAGTCTTCGATGATGTTGCCGTCGCGGCGGTAGTAGGCCTGAGCCATGAAGCCGAAGTTCTGCGAGACGTTCAGGCCCCAGGTGAGGGCGTACTCGTCCTGGTGCTGATTCTCGAGGTTAGGCGCGAACACCGCGTCGCGGCTGCGCGTCACCGCGCCGCGGGTGCGGTAGTCGAACCAGCCGCTGCCGATGAAGATCTGCTCGGCCTGCACCGTGCCCGACAGGTTGCCGGCGAAACGGACGACCGGGCTGAGCAGCGGATCGTAGTAGCGCCCGTAGAAGAACGACAGCCGCTGCCGACCGTCGCCGGTCACGTCCCAGGCGAGGCCGATGCGCGGCGAGTAGACGGGGTCCATGTCGACGATCGTCGATCCATCCGAGGCGATGTACTTCCAGTCCTCGACGCGCAGGCCTGCTCGAACGTTGAAGCGGCCCAAGGTCCAGTCGTCCTCGACGTAGACGTTCCAGTTCTCCGACTCGACCTTGTTGACACCGACCCGCACGTCGCTCGTCCGGAGGTAGTTGATTCCGTCGAGATTGTCCGTCCTCGACGAGAAGGAAATTGCGCCGAGCTCCTCGGCCGTGATGACGCCATCGTGGTTCGCATCGACGAAGACAAAGGCCGAAGAGGCGGGCTGGCCCTGGAGCGCGCGGAGGATGTAGTCGAACTCACCCTGCGGGAAGATTCCGCTGCTGACCGTCTCTGCGAAGGTCATACCGGAGTAGACCGGCGCGAGCGACGTGAGGGAGTAGCCGTCGAGCAGGTGGTTGGAGAGCTCTTCGGACCAGTCGTAGTACTGGACGCCGGCACGGAGCACGTGCTCGCCGTGGGCGGAGACGTTCCAGGTGACCGATGGGGTGACCTGCACCCGCTCGGTGTCGAAGCTCGACTCACCGCCGCTCGATCCGAGGTTGCGCTCGTAGGCGGGCACGTCGGTTCCGGGCACGTAGAGGATGGTGTTCGAGGGACCGAGCTCGGGATAGGCCGGCTTGTTTTCGCTCGTCCTGTCGAAGAGACCCGCGGTGACGTCGACGAGCCACGAGGAATTGACGACGCGGACGTACTGGGCGTTGACCAACGACGGCTCGTCCTGTGTGATCGCATTCGTGTTAGGCGGCGAGTTGACGTTCTTCGATCCGCTCGTCTCGCGGTCGTCGGCGTAGTAGAAGGCGCTGATCGAATCGCGCGCGGAGGGTGCGATCGAGGTCTTCAGAAAGAGGTTCGTCCGCTCGAAGCGATACTCCGACGTCTGCGGCACGGGGACCGCGGAGGTCGAGAGCTCGATGTCGCCGTCGGAGTCGCGCTTCTGCGCCGACACGAAGAACGACATCCGGTCGCGCACGATCGGTCCTCCGAGAGTCAGCGCGTAGTCCTGCTGGTTGTCCCGGGCGCTCTGAAGACGATTGTCGTCGGTCTCGTAGTCGGCATACCACGACGGATCGTGGACGTAGAAGTTCGCCGTGCCGTGGAACTCGTTCGAGCCTGACTTCGTCACGACGTTGCCGAGGAAGCCCTTCGAGCCGTACGTGTCGGCGGAGATGCCGGAGGTGATGAACTGGCTCTCGAGGATGACCTCGTTGTTGAAGTCGAGCGAGGCGCCGCTGTTGCCGAGATCGGAGACGTTGAAGCCTTCGAGAAGGTGGATGTTGTCGCGCGATCCCGGGTTGCCGCCGCGATCGTTGTAGTTGTTCCCCGCCTTCGACGCGGGATCGATTGCAGTCTCGACGCCGCCGCCGTTCGCGATGACGCCGACGCCCGGTACGAGCTGGGCGTAGGCGAGGTAGTCGCGTCCCACCGGGATCCGCTCGACGTCCTCGAGCGTCACGTGCTTCGACACCATGGCGGTGTTGGCTGGCACGAGCGGGGTCGGCGCGGTGACGACGACCGACTCTGCGAGCGTCTCGACAGCGAGCGTGACGGTGAGGTCGCTCGTCTCGTTCTGACGGACTTCGATGCGCCGCGCGCCGCGCGTGAACCCATCGCGGACGACTGTCGCCTCGTAGACGCCCGGAGGGAGCGAGCCGAAGCTCGAGCTTCCGCTCGCATCGGCGACGCTGCTCCTCGATCCGGGACCGCCGACCGCGCGGACGGCAATGCTCGCGCCGGAAACCGCCGAGCCGGCACCGTCGACTACTTTGACGCGAAGGCTGCCGGTGCTTGCCGCGTACGACAGGTTTGCTGCAAGGACAAATGCTGCGCCGAGGACGGGCCAGATCCGCATGCGATTCGCTCTCCTGACTCAGATGTGAGTCAGGGCTAGCATGTGGGTCGCGCCTGCCGTGCGGCGTGAGAACTGTCACGCCGCGCGGTGAGGCGGCGACGGCCACCGCAGGGAGTCCGCGGCCGCCGCCTTTCGCCGCGCGCTACGCCTGCAGACTGAACGGCGTGAAGTTCGTGTTGCGGTCGTAGTAGTCCTCGCTCTCGGCCTTCTTGAGGAAGGCGACGATGCGATACGTGACCGGCGTGTTGACGATTTCCCAGGCCGACTTCAGCAGGTAGTTGGTGAAGAGCACCGTCACGATCTGACTCGTGGTCCAGACGCCGTAAAACGCGAGAGGGTAGAAGATCAGCGAGTCGACGAGCTCTCCCGCCATCGTCGAGCCGATCGTCCGCATCCAGAGCTGCTTTCCCGAGCTCCAGATTTTCATCTTCGCCAGCACGAACGAGTTCGTGAATTCGCCCGCCCAGAAGGCGCAGAGCGAAGAGCTGGCGATGCGCCACGTCGATCCGAACGCCTTCTCGTACACGTCCTGTCCCGGCCAGCCCGGCGCCGGCGGGAGCTTGACGATCACCCAGCTCATCGCGGAGGCGAAGATGAGCGCCCCGAATCCCGCCCACACAACCCGCCGTGCCCGCGCGTAGCCGTACACCTCGGTGAGGATGTCGCCGAAGATGTAGCTGATCGGGAAGAAGAGGATGCCGGCACCGAAGTCGAATCCTCCGATCCTGACGATCTTCGCCGCGCCGATGATGTTGCTGCAGAGCAGCACGGTCACGAACGCAGCCATCACGAGCTCGTAGTACTTGTACGTGCGGGTTGTCGACATGCGCCGCAGAATAGCAGGGGAAACGCGGTTTTCGATGGTGGATTTTGCGAATTAGTCTCGCGGGGGAGAGGGCTCGGGAAGGCGAGACACGCGGGAAGCGAGAGGCCGGGCGCGGATGCGGGTTTACGGGAAAGGCCGGGCGCGGGCTCGGGCGCGTTCACGTTCACGGGAGAAGACGGGCGAGGCCTGAAGGCGCGATGATCGCTGCGCGGTCGGAACGAGTTGTCATCCCGAGAAGCGAGCCCGCGAAGCGGGGGAGCGACGAGGGATCTCGCAGGCTGGTACGGACGCGCCCAGGGCGCTGCCGTAGTGGCCGACGACCTCATCTGTACTAGCCTGCGAGGTCCCTCTTCCCGCCCCCGCTTCGCGGGGTCGGTCATCGGGACGACAAACTGCACGTGCGCTCACTGAAGAAGCCGACTCGCGCGAATCACTTAGCGAAGCCGATTCCGCATTCCGCAATCCGAATTCCGCATTCGGTACTCACCCCCGGATCACGCTCTGCAGCAGGTCGTGCGACTTGAGCTCGTGGCCGAGCACGTAGCGGCGGAGGTCGCGGGCGAGGGCGCGGAGCTCGAAGAGGTCGTCGGGCGCGATCGCCATCGCCGCGAAGTCCGCGACCGGGGTGGAGATGAGCGCGCCGAGCAGATCAGCGACGGGATTAGAGACCATCATCACTCCCGGCTCGGCGCAATCGCTGCAGACCAGGCCGCCGCGTATGTCGCAGCGGAGTGGTCGTTCGAGCGGCTTCTGGCAGATCGCGCAGTGGCGGATCGACGGGAAGACGCCGCCGAGCTTGAGGATCCAGATCTCCGCGTAGGCGACGATCGGCTCGACCGGGTGTCCGGCGAGCAGCGCCTCGACAATCCGGTCGAGCAGGCGGTAGACGAGCTCCGACGGATCGTCGGCCTGCACGAAGGTGTCGACTGACTCGGCGATGTAGGTCGCGGCGAGCGATCGCGCGAGCTCCTGCTGGGCCGGGAAGGCGGAGCGGATCATCGACGCCGATTCGATTCTCACGGCATCCTCGCTCTCCTTCTCGAGAAAGACGAGCTCCACCTTCGCGAGAGGCTCGAGCGAGGCGCCGAAGCGGCTTCGCATCCCGCGCGCGCCGTAGGCCCAGCCCTTCCTTTTTCCCTTTTCGGGCGTGAGAAAGACGACCAGCTTGTCGCGCTCGCGCGATGGGAAGCTTTGCAGGATAATCGCTTCAGAGCGGTCGGGTCGCACGGCGGATGAGATCCCGGCCAGTATGACACGAGTGATGCAAGCGGTTCTGGTCCATCCCACCGAGGCGCGGAGACGATTCGAGGAGTTCGCGGCGCGCGAGCTCGGCCCTGCCGACGTCGCCGAAGGCGCGCTTCTCATTGCGCTGGAGGAGTATCCGCAGCTCGACGTCGACAGTGAGCTCTCGAGGATCGACGCGCTCGCTGAGCGCGTGCTCGAGCGGAGCGAGCGCGACGAGCCCTCGATCTTCCGCCTCGGTCACGTGCACGCAGTCCTGTTCGACCAGGAAGGCTTCATCGGCAACGTCGGCGACTACTACGACGAGCGCAACTCGTATCTCAACGAGGTGCTCGAGCGGAAGGTCGGACTTCCGATCACCCTCTCGATCCTCTTCCTGCGCGTCGCGAGGCTCGCGGGGCTCGACGCCCACGGCGTCGGGCTGCCGGGGCACTATCTCGCGAAGATCTGCTTCGACCTGAGCGAAGTCTACGTCGATCCGTTCCATGGCGGGCGGACGATGTCGATCTCCGAGATCGCCGCCTTTCTCGGTGAGATTTCCGAAGGGCAGGTCGCGCTGCGCGCCGAGCACCTTCGCGCCTGGGACGCCCGGCAGACGCTCGTGAGAGTGCTCGCGAATCTGCAGGCGATCTACGAGCGGAAGGGCGACGCGCGGAAGCGCAACGGGGCGATGGAGCGGATCGAGATCCTCCGCGCGCTCGGGGCGTGGGACCAAGAGGTAGGCCAACGGCCATAGGCCAAAGGCCAGAGCAGGCAGTTCGAAGTTCTGCAGCCCCTGCCGAGTCGCCCACCGGATTGGGTAGCGTCTGGAGAGGAGTTGATTCTGTTCCTTCGCTATCCGAATCACAGCACCGACGTTCACGAGGCACTGGCCGGCCTGCTATGGCCTGTCGCCTTTGGCCTCTGGCATCCGACGCCTGGCCTCTGGCCTGCCTCTTCGCCTCTCGCCTTATAATCCGCGCGACATCCAACTGGAGGATCCTACCGATGGGCACCCGCACGCCGAACCCGAAGACGAAGACGAAGAGCGCCGCGAAGGCGAAGAAGCACGAGTCGAAGTTCCTGAGCGGCAAGCGGATCTACCCCGATCCGATCCGCAAGGGTGCGAAGGTCGCCGACCTCATCGACAACGCCTTCACGTCGTATAACGCAGGGCGCCTCCGCGAGGGGTGCAAGCTCTTCACCGAGCGGATGCTCGCCGCCGACTGCACCGTCGGGATGTCGCTCACCGGCGCGCTGACGCCGACGGGGCTCGGCAAGTCGGCGCTGATTCCTCTCATTCAGGCCGGTTTCATCGACTGGATCGTCTCGACCGGCGCGAACCTTTACCACGACGCGCATTTCGGCATCGGGCTTCGCCTTCACCACGGTTCGCCTTCGCTCGACGACCGGATTCTCCGCGAAGAGGGAGTCGTCCGCATCTACGACATCCTCTTCGACTACACGGTCCTCCTCGATACCGACCGCTTCTTCCGCACGATCCTTTCGCAGCCCGAGTTCCAGGGGATGATGTCGACGGCCGAGTTCCACTGGCGCGTCGGCCGCTACGTCTACGAGACCGAGCGCAAGCTGGGAATCGGAACGGTCTCGCTGCTGTCGATCGCCTATCAGTACGACGTTCCGATCTACACGAGCTCGCCCGGCGACTCGTCGATCGGCATGAACGTCGCCGGCCTGCAGCTCGCGGGCGGTACGCTCAACTTCGACGTGTCGCGCGACGTGAACGAGACCGCTGCAATCGTTCTCGGCGCCAAGCGCGCCGGCACGTCGGCGGTGCTGATCTTCGGAGGCGGGAGCCCGAAGAACTTCATGCTCCAGACGGAGCCGCAGATCCAGGAAGTGCTGATGATCGACGAGGAAGGGCACGACTACTTCCTCCAGTTCACCGACGCGCGTCCCGACACCGGAGGCCTCTCCGGGGCTACGCCCGCCGAGGCGGTCTCGTGGGGGAAGGTCAACCCCGACACGCTGCCCGACTGCGTCGTCTGCTACGGCGACTCGACGCTCACGCTGCCGCTGCTGACCGCCTACGCACTCGAGCGGCACGCGAAGCGCGAGCCGAAGCGTCTCTACAAGAAGCGCGGCGAGCTGATGGCGACGCTGCAGCGCGAGTTCGAGAAGGCGAAGAAGCGGAAAGGGCAGCGCGCCTGGACGGACTAGGGTGGATAGGGAGTGCGGAAGCAACCCTGAAGTTAGAAGTTAGAACGATGAATGTTGAACCCAGAAAGAACTGCACGGCTTCTTTTCTGGGTTCAACATTCATCGTTCTAACTTCCAACTTCAGGGTTGCTCCAGTTACTGACACCATTGGGTCCAAAGCGAGTCTGTTCGTCGATGATGGCTTCGCCTGCTTTGACCTTTGACCTATGACCTCCGACCTGCTTTCCCGGCGCATCGTCCTCTTCGACGGCGAATGCCGCATGTGCAGCGGCTGGGCGAGGTTCGTCAGCGCGCGCGATCCGCGAGGCGAGCTCGAGCTCGTGCCGCAGCAGTCGGACGAGGGGCGCGAGATCCTCGCGCGGCATGGGCTCCCGCTCGACGACATGAGCACGATGGTGTTCGTCGACGGTGACGCCGCGTGGACGAAGTCGACCGGCGTGCTGCGCGTCCTCGGTTGTCTGCCGATGCCCTGGCCGCTCGCCGGCGTGATACGCATCGTTCCTCGCGTGCTCCGCGACGCCGTCTATGACGCGATCGCGCGGAACCGCCGCCGGATTTTCGGCGCACAGAAATGCGAATGGGCGCCGCCGAAGGAGCGGGGCTAAGCCCCTTCCCGTTTCGCCGGCTCCAGCTGGCAGAGGATCGTCGCGGCGACGATCAGCGTGCCTCCGACGATCGCGTGCGCGGTGATCGGCTCGTCTGCTGTCAGATACGACACGACCGCGGCCGCGACCGGCTCGAGCGAGAGGATGATCGCGACCTCGAGCGCGGAGGCCCGCGCCTGTGCCCACATGAGGATAAAGAACGCGGCCGCCGTGGCGAGGAGGGCGGTGAGGAGAATCGCGACGACTGCGGGGCGGTCGATCGGCCCCGTGTTCACGGTCGCGGCGAGCGGCGCGGAGAGGATCGCCACGACGACGATCTGCACGAAGGTGATCGCGACCGGCGACGATTCGCGACTTCTCTGCGCCGCGATGACGATGTAGATCGCGAAGGCGAGCGAACAGAGCACGGTCAGCAGATCGCCGAAGGTGAAGCGCGCCTCGAAGCCGCCCGCGAGCACGAGCGTTCCCAGCAGCGCGAGCAGCGCCGCGGCGATCGCCTTCGAGCCGATCCTCGTTCCGCGAAGGATCAGGTCGAGCGCGGGGACGAAGACGACGCTGAGCGCGGTCAGGAATGCGGAGCGAAGCGGCGAGGTCGTGAGCAGACCGCGCGTCTGGAGCCAGAAGCCGAGGAAGAGGAAGACTCCGAGTATCGCCCCGGAGACGATCGCCCGCCGGTCGAGACGGCGCGAGGCGAGCGCGAACGGGAGGAGCACGACGCTCGCAAGCGAAAAGCGGAGCAGCAGGAAGAGCTCCGGCGACACCGACGCGATGCCGTCGCGCACCACGACGAACGTCCCGCCCCAGATGAAGGCGTTGAAGAGCAGCAGCAGGATCGCGATCGCGTGTGCGCGCACGGCGCGCATCATGACGGGTCGGAGGCGAGGAGGGAAGTGGGCGCCGATTTGCTAAACTCTCCCCAACATGCCGGGAGCCGACAAAGCAATCGAACGATTCAATCTGTTTCTTCAGCGCAATGGCCTGAAGGTGACGAAGGAGCGTGCCGGGCTCGTCCGCGAGATCTTCGGCACCCACTATCACTTCGACGCGGACGAGCTCCTGGAGACGCTGAAGCAGAAGGGGATCAAGACGTCGCGCGCGACGATCTACCGCACGCTCGAGCTGCTGGTCCGCTCCGGAGTCGTTCGGCGCGTTCACCTTGGCGAGGACCACTATCACTACGAATGGGTCGGCAAGGGAGCGCATCACGACCATCTCGTCTGCACGACCTGCGGCGCCGTGATCGAGTTTCACGATCCGGGGCTCGAGACACGTCAGGGCGAAATCTGCAAGCGCTACAACTTCCAGCCGACCTTCCACAACCTCCAGATCCTCGGCGTCTGCCAGAAGTGCCAGAAGAAGGGCGAGCTTCCCGACGCTCCCGACCGGGTGAAGATGATCGAGGAAGGGGCGACGAAGCTTCGCAAGTAGCCGGGCCGACGCCTACTCGTGCGTCGTCGGGCTCTCGTTCTTCACAGGCGAGTCGACGTCTTCGATGAGGACGTCCGACGCCCGCTTCACCTTCTGCAGCGTTGCCGCGACAGCCTCCGCCTTGTGCCACACGCGCAGCAGATTCCTCCCTGCGATCGCCCTCACCTCGTCGTCGGTGTATCCGCGGCGGATGAGCTCCGCGAACAGTGCCGGATAGCCCTGCACCCCTTCGAGCCCGACGGGCGGATACGAGAAGCCGTCGAAGTCGCTCCCGATGCCGACGTGCTCCACCCCAGCGACCTTACGGATGTGGTCGACGTGGTCGGCGACCTGACTGATGGTCACAGTCGGCTGGGGATTCGCCGTCGTCCACGCTTCGAGCCCGGCCTTTCGCGCCTCCTCGCTCTCGGGATGAAGCGCCTTGAGGCGCGCCTCTTCGGCGTCCTTCGAGGCGTTCCACTGTCGCGCTTCCTCGGAGACGAACGCGCCGACGAAGGTGACCATCACGACACCGTCCTTTGCCTTCAGAGTCGCAAGGACGTCGTCCGGAACGTTGCGCATGTGTGGCGTTATGGCGAACGCGGACGAGTGGCTGAAGATGACCGGGGCGTCCGAGACTTCGATCGCCTGCTTCATCGTCGACGGCGCCACGTGCGAAAGGTCGACGAGCATTCCGAGCCGGTTCATCTCTCGGACGACCTCTTTGCCGAACGGCGTGAGGCCGCCGCTGCGAGGCAGGTCGGTCGCCGAGTCGGCCCAATCGGTATTCTTCGAGTGAGTGAGCGTCATATAGCGCGCGCCGAGCGCATAGAGCTGCCGGAGCACGGCGAGGGAATTGCCGATCGAATGGCCTCCCTCGACTCCGATCATCGAGGCGATCCGTCCCTCGCGATGGATCCGGAGGACGTCGTCGGCGGTGAGGGCGAGCGCGAACGCGTCGGGATAGCGCGCATCGACGCGATGGACGACGTCGATTTGCTCGACGACGGTCTTTACCGCGTCCGCCGGTGCCAGGTCGGTCGGAATCCATACGGACCAGAACTGCGCGCCGACCCCTCCCGCGCGGAGGCGCGCGATGTCGGTGTGCATCGGACTCGCGAGCTTCCGTGTGTCGCCCGCGAAGTCGATCTGCTCCACATGGTTCTTCACGCGGTCGCGGATCGCGTAAGGCATGTCGTTATGGCCGTCGATCAGCGGCGCCTCGCGCAGAAGGCGGAGCGCGTGCGCCTCGGTTGCATCATCTGCAGTGGTCGTCATGGGCATTGCGAGAAGTGCGACGAGGGCCGAGAGCAACAGGCGCATCGAGTTCTCCTGTATGAGAGGCTTGCATATGAACGGGTATTGGCCCGGAATCGGGGCCGGACGGTCCGCAGCTTCCGCGGAATGAGTCGACGGGGATCGGGCGGCGCCGGGGCACGCCGCCGCGTGTCCGTGAGCCCTACTTCTTCTTGGCGAGCTCGGCCTTCATCATGTCGACGGCGGCCTGGCGATCCTTCTCTTTCGCGAGCGCCTGAATCGCCGTGCGCTTCGTTTTCGGGAACTGGCGGATCAGCGACATATAGACGCCCTGGAGCTGGCGCGAGGCGCGCTGCTTCGGAGAGAGCGTCGCCTTCTTCTTCGCGGGCTTCGCGGCCGCGACTGCTGTGCGCGGGCGACCCACTGCGCGGCGTCCACGACCTCGGCGTCCGGCCGGTGCAGGCCCTGAGGCGAGCGAACGCAGGTGAATCAGCCGGTCCTCGAGGGCGCGAATCTCACCCTGCATCGATGACAGGTACCTGGCGACGTCGCGCGCCGAAAGCTTGCCGTCCTGCATGAGCCGGCTCAGCACGTACTGTGCCTGCGCCGGAGTCAAAGGCTTGTCTTCATTCATCAGTTCTGCTCCTCGTATGCGGGTCATTCGAAGCACAGTGCGCCTTGGACTGTGGGAAGTCCGCGCGCATTGTGCGGCGGTATATGGGTTCATGATAAACCAGCCGGAGTGGAATCGCCTTGAAGAAGCAGTGACGCTTGAGGGGAAACAAGCCAGGGCTGCGCTCCGGCGAGACCGCGGCGACCGCCCGCGGTCGCCCCGCGAACCGGTGGTTCGCCGACTCGTGGCTGCCGCGGGTGTGCGTGCAGCGCTTTCGGGCCCCGCGGACGGAGGAGTGGGGCCCGACCCGTCGCTCGTTCGCCGATCCGCCGTTTTCCGACTAGAATCGAGAGTCACCTATGGAAGAGAGCGTTTCCGCCCTCACTCCCGTCATCACCGCCGCAATCGGTGCGCTGCTCGCGTGGCTGCTCCTGCGGCGGAGGTCCGTCGAGGAGCAGAGCAGCAAGGAGCCGGCTCCGACTGCCGCCTCGGCGCGACGCGAGCAGATGTTCAAGAAGGCGTTCGACACCGCCCCCGTAGGCATGGCGGTAATTACGCCGCAGGGGCAGTGGCTGCAGGTCAACGGTCGGCTGCTCAAGCTTCTTGGTTACAGCCGCGAGGAGATCCTTCGCACCTCGATGCGCGAACTGACGCACTCGGACGATCGAAAGCTCGAGGCACCGCACGCCCGCAAGCTCATGTCGAGGGAGATCGCCTCCTATACGCTCGACAAACGCCTCATGCGCCGCGGCCGCCAGTACGGGCTCTACTCCGTCAGCTTCTCGCGCTTCCAGCGTTCCGACGACACTGCCGAGGAGCTCTGGCTCTGTGTCATCGAGGAGGCGAAGCATTCGGCCGAAGTCGAACGGGTCGAGCAGGCGAGCGCTGTCGAGGCACTCCTCGGCGAGATGCGCGAGATCGCGGTGATCAGCTACGACCCGCAGGGAATCATCCAGAGCTGGAACGCAGGCGCGGAGCGCGTGTTCGGGCTTCCCGCGAAGGATATGCTCGGGCGCTCACGTACCGTCCTCTACCGTGAGTCGGACGTCTGGGAGGAGAAGCCACGCAACGACCTTCGCATCGCGCTCTCGAACAGGCGGTTCGACGCCGACGACTGGCGCCTTGGGAAAGACGGCATCAATCTCTGGCTCAAGGTCTCGATCCTTCCCGACGTCCGCGGCGACGAGATCGTCCGCTTCGTCGAAATCTGCCGCGAGAGCGGGCAGACGCGCGGTGTCGACGAGTACCGCCAATCGTACGAGCGGCTCAAGCGCGCGAGCGAAGGACGCATTGAAGAGCTGAACTCGACGCTCAGGGAGCTGCAGGGCGAAGTCCAGAAGAAGGAGAAGCAGACCGAAGCGCTGCGCGAGGCGCTCGAGTCGTTCCGCCAGACGGGCGAGGAGCAGATGGCGGAGCTCAAGATCCTCACTGAGGCCTTCCGCAAGGAGATGGATCGTCGAAGAGATATCGAGGATCAGCTTCGGGCCTCGACTGCGGAGCGCGACGAGATCGCGCAGCGATTCGAGTCGGCGGAGCGGGAGCTGCGCGAGCGCGAGGTCGTGGCGACGAACGTCCCCGCCGAGGCGGAATGGAGCTCGCTCGCTCACGTTCCTCCGGCCGACCTGTTCATCGCGCTCGCGAAGGACAGGCGCACCGGAACGCTGCTCGTCTCCTCGGTCTCCGTCGAAAAGAAGGTCTTCCTCGAGGACGGACTCATCTTCTCCTGCATGTCGAACGATCCCGCCCTCTTCCTCGGCCAGATACTTCTGCGCGAGGGAATCATCAATGCAGAACAGCATCGCCATGCGGTCGAGCTGCACGAGGAGACGGGCATCGCGCTCGGACGGATCCTCGTCATGTCGGGGGCGATCGATCAGGGAGCGCTGACGCGCGCGATGCGCGTGAAGGTCGAAGAGGAGATCGTCAGTATCTTCGACTGGGATGAGGGGGAGTTCACCTTCATCGAGGGTGATCCTCCGTCGCTCCAGCTCGTTCCGGTAAGGCTGGAGATTCCGCCGATCGTCGTCCGCGGGCTGCGTCGCGCGGGACGCGTGGACGACGCGAAGGCGGTCGAGCGCCGGCTCGCGCAATCCGACCTCGGCGCGACGCCGGCATCGGCGCCCGCGACCCACGACGACTGGGGCGAGCAGGCCGAGGCGGGAATCTCGGAGATCCACCTGGAGCTGCCCGCTGCGAAGCCGGAGGCGCCTGCGGCGCCCGCGAGCGAGGAAGACCTGCTCGTAGAACAGGTGATCGCCGAGGCGGAGCAGGCCGTGCTGGAGCTGGCGGGACTGAGACACGAGGTGCCACCCGACGAGACCGCGCAAATCGGTGTCGCGGAGCCGCATCCGGCGGGTTCAGCGGTTGCCGGCGCGATTGGCGACGAGACTGTCGCGGTTCTCCTCGCTCGCACGTCTGATGCAGGCGAAGAAACGATGGCCGCGAGCCGTCAGGCCGTAGCGCTCGAGGACGAGATCTCCATCGAAATCGAAGACGTGGGCGACGAGACAGTCGCGATTCGCCCGAAGCCCGTGGAGGAGATTGCCGAGGCTGTCGTCGACCGTCCCGAGCGCGCGACGGAGGAGACGACGCCCGCGTCCGGGGTCGAGCCCTCCCTTTCGCGTGGCGAGTTCGTCGCGAGCACGGCGAAGAAGTCGACGAAGTATCACCGCCCCGGCTGCACCTCGGTCGCGAACATCGCGGAAGACGCGCGTGCCTGGTTCGCGACACGCGCCGACGCCGAAGCAGCGGGACTGCAGGCCTGCAAGCTCTGCCGCAAGAAGTAGGCCACGAAGCAGGCCAAAGGCCAGAGGCCAAAGGTCAAAGCAGGCGGCGGGATTGCCGGCGGTGTGGTTAGGCGGCAGACTGCGCTGCCGTCCGGCTGCTACTCCTCGGCGACCGCGAGCCAGACGATCAGGGGTGTGAGCACGGCGAGGCCGACGGCGGCGATCGCGAGAGTCGTCACCGATGGAGTCGCGGGCTGCAGCGCGGCGAGGTCGCGCATCGTCGGCAGTGCTCCGGTGAGCCAGCTCCATGCGGCGCCGAGGAGAGAGGTCATCGCCAGGACTGCCACCACCGCGCCCACAGTCGCGAGGACGATCGCGGAATGCGCGCGACGCACGGTGCGCGCGGCGGCCTCGCGCGTCTCGCGCTCCATTCGCATCTGAACGCGCCACCAGGCCGCGCCGGCGGGGGGGAGCGAGACCGCGCCCTCCACGGCGCGGCGGTCGTCGTCGATCGAGCTCGCGACGTGCGCGAGCTCGCTGCATTCGCTGCAGGAGTCGACGTGGTCGCGGAGATCGCGATCGGCCGCCTCGGGCCACCTGCCGCTCGCGAGCGCGGCGACGAGCTCCGCCTCGCGCGCGCAGATCGGGCCGTTCATCGCTCGCCTCCCTCAGCAACGGATCGCCCGTTCCCGAGCAGCTCCGCGAGCTTCGCCCGGGCGCGCCGCAGCAGACCTTTCACGCTGCCTGGCGCCACTCCTGTCATGGCGGCAATCTCCTCGTGGGACGAGCCGTTCGCGTAGGCGAGCCAGAGCATTTCCCTCTGTCTCGGCTTGAGGCGCTCGAAGGCCCGCGCCAGGTCGGTCCTCTCGTCCATCCCGTGATCGACGGTCGATCCCGTCGCCTCGTCGATCGTCGTGCTGACGATGCCACCGTGGCGCCGGTGCGCGTCGCGTGCGAGATTCGTCGCGATCCGGAAGAGCGAGTTTCGCCGGTGGCTCTCGCTCTCATGCGTCGCTCCCGCGCGGTAGAAGCGGTAGTACGTATCCTGCAGCAGGTCGTCCGCGAGCTGGCGGTCGCCGGTCACGCGCACGAGGAAGAGCCATAGACCGCGCGAGGTCCTCTCATAGAACGAGCGGAACGCCTCCTCGTCCATGAGCGAGGACGAGACCTCGGCGGTCTCGCCCTTCGCGTCTCGAAGCAACGCGATCTCGCGGCTCACGATCGTGGTCGTCATCTCTCGCCAAGTGTACGCGCCGAACCGAGCTCTGTTTCAGTCGATTCCGGTGGCGCGGGCAGAATTCCGAGCCTCCGCGACACCACCCAGGCGACGAAGGCGGAGAGGACGAATCCGAGGCCGCCGCAGAGCGCCAGGATGCCGAAGGTCGAGATCGCTCCCGCCGCGTCGGGATGGAGCCGCCCGCTGACGAACTGGAGGCCCGCGCCGATCATCACGAGGACGATCCCGGCCTGGGCCGACCAGAGGATGCGGCCGACCGGCGCCGCGAGCTGCGCGGGCGTTCCGGTCGAGATCGGCGAGATCGCCGACTGGATGAAGTTCTTGCCGGCCTCGCTCTGAACGTAGCGCATCAGGTCCTCGTGCGACGTGAAGCGGTCGAGGAGCTTGTTGTAGATCTCGGTCTGAACCTTCGACACGCGGCTCCAGCGACGATGCTCGAGCAGCGTGCGGATCAGCCATACGGCAGCGCTGAGGAACGTCAGCATGACGACGAAGACCTGGACTCCCTCGACCATCTGTCGCGTCATGCGGACGGCCGGAGGCTCGGGCACTTCGTCGCCCGGCACGTAGATCCGCTCCAGGTAATAGGTCGCGTTCTGCGGGACCTCGGGGTGCGCGGCGACAAAGTCGCGGAGCGCGGGGTACGCGCCGATCCACGCCTCGTTGCGGAAGAGGGTCGGATCGAGCTTGAGCATGACGCCGACTTCGTGCGGGTGGCGGTCGCGCAGCCGGTTGAACTCGTCACGCGTGGAGCGGCTGTCGAATTCGTCGACCTGGCTCGCGGGAGCGACTGTCGTGGTGGTCGCGGTAGCTTCGGTTTTCGGCGACGTCGTGCTGGTGGTTGCGGTCTCGGCGAAGGCGCTGGCGGCAAACGCGGCGACGAGCGACGCGATGGCGAGTTTGTGGAGAAGTCGGTTCGATCTCGAGTTCATGGTGGCTCCTTGACCTCTGAATACGCAGAGAAATCGAAAAGGTGGACAGGGGAGGCGAGAGGCGAAAGGCGAGAGGCGATCAGCAGGCCAGAGGCCGAGGCAGCCATGTAGGGTGCGGAAGCGCAGCTTCCGCGGCGCTGCGAAGCAGCGCATCGATACATCCTCCCGGTGAAGGACGCGCCGAAGGGCGGCGCGGTGTGCGGAAAGAAGGGGGGAGAAGCGGCAAGAGGCCGGGCGCGGGCGCGGGCGCGGGCGCGTTCACGGGGAAAAGCCGGGCTCGGGATCGGGCTCGGGCTCGGGCTCGGGCTCGGGCTCGACAAGGAAGCGACTACGGATGCTTACGTCGTGAAGCGACGCCGGAGCTCACGGGGTCGAGAGAAAGCGGGACAGGTTTTCAATTCCGCATTCCGAACTCCGAACTCCGAATTCCGACCCCCTACCTCTTCGCCCCTAACAGCTTGTGGATCGCCTTGACGAGCTCTTTCGGGTCGACCGGTTTGGACATGGTCATGTTGAAGCCTTCGGCGATCGCGCGGGCGAGCACGTCGTGCTGCGCGTAGGCGGTCAGCGCGATGGCCGGGATCGATCCGCCGATCTCGGCCGGACGCCTCCGGATCTCCCGGATCAGTGAGTGTCCGTCGCAGATCGGCATGTGCATGTCGCTGAGCAGGACGTCGAACGAGGTCATCTCGTGCTTTTCCAGCAGATCGTCGGCATTGCTGAAGGTGGTGACCACTGCACCCTCGCGGGCCAGCAGCGCCGAGAGCAGCTTGAGCGTCAGCCGCTCGTCGTCGACGAGGGCGATCCGAAGTCCTTCGAGTCCCTTGGGTGCTTCCTGGTTACCAGTCATGAATGGCACCGCTCCCGGAGCGATGTCGCGTCCGTAGGTTGGTATTTCCTTATTGTGTCAGATTCGGGTCCAGGTTCGCCGAACCTGACGCGATGCCGCCGAATTCCGGGGGGAGGGGGCAGCCCCGGTCACAGGGTGCGGTGAACGGTGTCACTCGCCGCCCCGTCGACCGCGTGATACCCATCCTTCCGGCCAAAAGGAGGCTATCTTCATGGTACCGAAGCGCATTGCAATCCTCGGCGCTGCAGGCCGGGACTTCCACAACTTCAACACGGTCTTCCGCGACGATCCGACCGTCGACGTGGTCGCCTTCACCGCGACACAGATCCCCGGAATCGACGGGCGCACCTATCCGGCGGTGCTCGCCGGCCCCCGCTATCCCCACGGCATCCCGATCTTCGACGAGAAGGAGCTCGAGTCGGTGATCCGGGAGAAGAAGGTCGATGCCTGCGTCTTCGCGTATTCCGACGTTCCGTACACGCACGTGATGCACATGGCGGCTCTCTGCAACGCATGGGGCGCCGACTTCTGGCTGCTCGCCGCCGACCGGACGATGATCGCCTCGAAGAAGCCGGTCGTCGCCATCACCGCGGTTCGCACCGGCTCGGGCAAGAGCCAGACGACCCGCTGGATCTCCCGCGTCGTCAAGGAGACGGGGAAGAAGGTCGTCGCGGTCCGCCATCCGATGCCTTACGGCGATCTGGCGAAGCAGGCGTGCCAGCGTTTCGCGAACTACGAGGACCTTACGACCGAGAAGTGCACCATCGAGGAGCGCGAGGAGTACGAGCCGCACATCGACAACGGCTTCGTCGTCTACGCCGGCGTCGACTACGGGCAGATTCTGGCCGCGGCCGAGAAGGAAGCGGACATCGTGCTCTGGGACGGCGGCAACAACGACATGCCGTTCTACAAGCCTTCGCTCTACATCTGCATCGCCGATCCGCATCGCGCGGGGCATGAGACGTCGTACTACCCGAGCGAGGTGAATTTCCTCCGCGCCGACGTGATCATCATCAACAAGTGCGACAGCGCCGACGAGAAGAACATCATCGCGATCGAGGACGCCGCGAAGCGGCTCAACCCGCGCGCGAAGGTGGTCAGGGCGAAGTCGCCGGTGACCCTCAGCGACCCTGCCGCGGTCCGCGGCAAGAAGGCGCTCGTCATCGAAGACGGGCCGACCCTCACCCACGGCGGAATGACGTTCGGCGCCGGCGTCGTCGCCGCGCGCGCGGGCGGCGCTTCGGAAATCGTCGATCCGACACCCTACGCCGTCGATTCCATCGCCGCGACCTACGCGAAGTATCCGAACGCGAAGGGCATCCTTCCCGCGATGGGCTATGGCGACAAGCAGATCGCCGACCTCGAGGCGACGATCCGCCGCACGCCGTGCGACGTCGTCGTGATCGGAACGCCGATCGACCTGACGCGAATCCTGAAGATCGAGAAGCCGATGGTCCGGGCCCGGTACGACCTCGACGTCGACGACCCGTCGCTGCGCGAGATGGTCCTCGCGGCCGTTCGCGGCTGAGCTGCGCTCACCCGGCCCGGCGTGCCACCCCGGCGCCGGGCCGTTTTCCGTTCAGGCACTTGCAACCGGGACTCTTCCGTAGCACTCTACGCGCCATGAAAATCATCCGCACTCTCCTCGCAACGCTCGTCGTCACCGCCGCGGCACTCGCCGCGGGCGCTGCTGACATTCCCGCTCCTTCCGACGTCGCTGCCGCTCCGGCCGACGCCGAGAAGTCTCCGTCGGGTCTCGCGTGGAAGGTCCTCGAGAAGGGAACCGGCACCGAGCATCCGACAATCAATGACATCGTCACGGTCCACTACACCGGCTGGACGACCGACGGAAAGATGTTCGACAGCTCCGTCGCACGCGGCCGTTCGATCACCTTCCCGCTCAACCGGCTCATCGCCGGCTGGGGTGAAGGCGTGCCGATGATGGTCGCAGGTGAGAAGCGCCGCTTCTGGATCCCCGAAGCGCTCGCGTACCAGGGAAGAGCGGGCGCTCCCGCCGGCCTGCTCGTCTTCGACATCGAGCTGATCGAGTTCCAGAGCCTCAAGGCTCCCGCCGACGTGGCGGCGCCTCCCGCCGACGCAGTGAAGATTCGCGGCGGGCTCTACTCGAAGGTGCTCCGTCAGGGCACGGGCAAAGTTCATCCCGAGCCGATGAGCCTCGTGACCGTCAACTACATCGGCTGGAAGGTCGACGGCTCGATGTTCGACACCTCGTTCAACCAGCCTCGTCCCGCGAAGTTCCAGCTCAACCAGGTCATCCGCGGCTGGACCGAGGGCGTACAGCAGATGGTCGTTGGAGAGCGCCGTCGCTTCTGGATTCCCGAGTCGATGGCCTACGAAGGCAAGCAGGAGCCGCGCGGCATGCTCGTCTTCGACGTCGAGCTGCTCAGCATCGAGTAGTCCGATCGGACCAACAGCACGTTGAAGGGGCACGGCATGCCGTGCCCCTTTTTCTTTCGGCCTGCTTCCGGCCTTCGGCCGCCTAACGAACTGAGCGTCGCTCCAGGCGCCGGCGCGCAGCGCCGAAAGATCGGCGGCACCCGCCCTCGGGGCGGGAACGGATCGGCCGATGCTCGCGGCAGCGACCGGGCAGCGTCAGACCGTCGTCGCCTTCTCTTCCTTGCGCGCGGCCGCCTTCGGCGCTTCGACCTTGCGCACGACGGTCATCACCGGGCAATGCGCGTGGCGGAGAATCCGCTCGGTGGTGGTACCGATGACGGTCGTGTCGACGAAGCGCCGATGCTGCGCGCCCACCACGATCATGTCGCTCTCGAGCTTGTTCGCGAGATCGATCACCGTCTCCGCTGCATGCCCTCGAATGACCAGCTCCTTGTAGAGGCAGCGGTTGCGGATGCTCTGCGGAATCCACTCGCGGAGCGCGTCGAGATCGCCCTCGTGAGGCTCGTTCTTCTCCGCCTCGACGACATGGACGACGTAGATCTCGCCGTCAAACGCCTCGGCGAGCGAGCCGGCGACCACCATCGCGTCGCGCGCGACGTCGCTGTAGTTCACAGGGCAGAGGAGGCGCTTCATTCTGTCGGCCGGTCCTGCGGGCTCTTCCGTCCGGTGCCTGATCGTGAGAACCGGAACGTCGAGCTCGTGGAGCACCGACTCCGCGACCGAGCCGAGCAGCGCACGGCGCCAGCCCGTCCAGCCGTGAGTTCCCATGACCACCGCGTCGGCCTTCCACTCCTTCGCAGTCGCCAGAATTGCGTGGACCGGCGTGTCGGTCGCGACGCGGGCCTCCCATCGCGCAGCTTCGCCGATGTGCTCGCGCAGGTAGCCGACGAGCCTGGTCGTGGCGGCGGTCTTCATCTCCCCGAGGTTCTCGTCGTACCAGCCGACGGGGATGTCGGCGTAGGCGATCGGCGGGACGAACGTGTCCGCGAATAGCGCCAGCACCTCCGCTTGGAAGACCTCGGCGAGGCGGCGGCCTGCGGCGAGTGCGACGGTTGAGGTATCCGTGAAGTCGACCGGGATGAGTATGCGTTTTGGAGAGAAGCTGTCCATGGCTCCTCCTTTCCGGGCAAGGACCCATTTTCAATATGCGTCCGCCGGACGAAGCACAGCGAGTTCGTGAGTCACCCCCGGAGGGACCGGAGGTCACAACTGCCGGGTCCGCTTGCCACTGTGACTTCTGTCACGGGGAGGCGTAGCCGAGACACGTGGCACCCGGTACCCCAAAGGGCACAATGAACCAGGCCCCGGCAAGGCAGAGTTGGATTGCGACGGGTCAATGTAAGAACCCTCGACCTTCTGGTCGCGATCGTCGTGGAGTCGGTGGTGGCGCTCGCCATCGCCCGGTTTCTCCACGAACTGGTCGTCCAGTGGGCGAGATATACGGGTCGGATGTAAACAGGAGCACGCAGAGGAGGCCCCGATGCGCTCGTCTCCATACGGTTTCGAGATCGTTGAAAACTGCTCGAGCTGCAGTTTCCGCGACAATACGTTTTTTTGCAGTCTCGCAGCCACGGCGCTGAAGGCGTTCGATCAGGCTTCGGTCGCTTCGGTATATCCGGGCGGTTCCGTGCTTTACGTCGAAGGCCAGGCGGCCCGCGGCGTGTTCATGATCTGCCGAGGAAAGGCGAAGCTGAGCATCGCTTCGCGCGATGGAAAGAGCCTGATCACCCGTGTCGCGCACGCCGGCGAGCTCCTCGGTGTCGGCAGCGCAATCCTCGACGCGCCCTACCAGGCGACGGTCGAGACGATCGAGCCGTGCCAGATCCGCCACGTCAAGCGCGAAGAGTTCATCAAGTTCATCCGCGAGCACGCCGACGCCTGCTACAGAGTCACGGAGCAGCTGAGCCACGAGTGCCACAACGCGAACGATCACATCCGCTCGCTCGGGCTGTCGCATTCGGCATCCGAGAAGCTCGCACACCTGATCCTCGCCTGGTGCGAGGAGGGGGGACGCGAAGGCGCGACCGGCACGCGCCTCAAGATGATGATGACGCACCACGAGGTGTCGCAGCTGATCGGCACCTCGCGCGAGACCGTGACGCGCATCCTCGGCGAGATGCGCGAGCGCGGGATCCTCTCGATCCGAGGCTCAACGATGGTGATCCACAACCGCGCCGCGCTCGAGGCGATGGTGCTGTTGTAGTTGTTGGGCTTTGGTGTGGTTGTTGGTTCTTAGTTGTTAGTTTTTAGTTGTTAGTTGTTAGAAAGGCGAAGTTAGAACGAAGAACGGTGAATTCAGAATCCAGAAGGGGCCACCGACCCCTTTTCTGGATTCCAAGTTCATCGTTCTTCGTTCTAACTTCGCCTTTCTAACAACTAACAACTAAAAACTGACAACTAACAACTAACAACTAACAACTTCCCCCGGCCCCCGGCCCACCCTGCCCGTCCCCCTGCCCATCCGTCACCCGCTACCCGTGCAGCGTCACACACGCAGCGGTGCCCGATCTCCTGTCGCGCGGCGCGGAGCGGAGCGATCCTTGCGTTCGTGACGGCAGCCGACAGGAGGATTGCGTGAAGCTCAGTTCAAGCCGCCGTGTTTGCGATCTCGCAACCGACTATCCACGGATCATTCCGGCGTTCGAAGACCTCGGCATCGATTACTGCTGCAGGGGCAGCCGTTCGCTGTTCGAGGCCTGCGACTCGGTCGGCGTCGATGCCGACGAGTGGATCGATCAGCTCGGCGAGATCGAGCAGTCTGACGCGAACGACGGGGACATCCCGCTCCGGCAGTGGAACAGCGAGCCTCTCGCTGCGTTGATCGACTTCATCGTCGGCGAACACCACGCGTTCGAGCATCGCGAAATGGTTCACCTCGCGGCCAGGCTCGACCGTGCTCGCCGCAGCCACGGGGCGCAACACCCCGTCATTGCGCGAGTCGCCCGCCTGTTCAATCACGTCAGCGAAACGCTTCGTCTCCACGCGCATCACGAGGAACGCGATCTGTTCCGGAGGATCGGGGAGATGGAGGAGGCGCTGACGACGGGACGTGACGAACCGCTGCGCTACGAGAGAAGCCTCTCCGAGCGCGTCATGATCGAGTTCCTCGAACACGACATGATCGCCGAACGGCTTCGCACGATGCGCGAGCTCACCGCCGACTACCGGCTGCCGTCCGACGCGCCGCGATCGGTCGCCGCCCTGTGGGCCGACCTCCGCAAGTTCGACCGACATCTGCAGCGCCACATCCATCTCGAGAACAACATCGTCTACCCGCGCGCGATCTCGATGGAAAGCGGTGCGAAGCTCGCGCAGGAGGCGTTCGGGTAAGGCAGGCGAGAGGCGAACGGCGAGAGGCGATAGGCGGGCCAGAGGCCAAAGGCCATGGGCCAGAGCAGGCCGAGGTGCAGAGCGGGCAGTCCTACGGGAGATTGGCGAAGACCAGTTGGTTAGGCGTGGATGCCCTGCCTGCTTTGGCCTATGGCCTTTGGCCCTTGGCCTCTTCAGTCACGTTCGACAGGAACTGGCTCGTCAGCCGCACGAACTCCTCCGCATGCGTCACGTAGGGCAGGTGTCCCGCGGTGGGGAGCTCGTGGTAGTCGCAGCGAGGGAGTGCGCGGGCCATCTCGACGGCGCGCGCCCGCGGTACGAGGAGGTCGCGAAGGCCGTGGATCACCAGCGCGGGGCAGTCGATCTCTCCCAGGCGTCCGAGCAGGTTCGTCGAGAAGATCGCGCGAAGGCGGCGCGCCCGTTCCCCGGCCGAGATCGTCAGCGTGTCCTCGACGATCGCAGAGCGCCCGGCTGGATCGATGCCGATGCCGCCGACGACGCGCGCGGTGATCGGCGCGAGTGGCGCAGCGGCGAGCTGGAGCGCCGGGATCAGCTGACGCATGAAGGGGAGAAGCCCGAGCCGCTCGCCGTTTGCGAACGCTGCCGTCAGGATCAGCCCTGAGATCGCGCCGCGCATCCTGAGCGCGGCGCTGATCGCGACGAGCCCGCCAAACGACGTTCCGAGGATCACCGGACGCTCGAACCGGCTGGCGTATTCGACGATGACGTCGGCCAGGCTCTCGACGGGGTTGCCCGGATATGGCCGGTCGAGCGGCCCGCTCAGCATCCGGACGTCCCAGCTCGATGCGAGCGGCGCGAGGCGCGCGAACGATCGCCCCGTGGCAGAAAAACCGGGAATGCAAATCAGCGTGCGACGAGGGTCGCGCGCGCCGTCCGGGAACGTGTACACGCGGAGCGGGAGGTCGTTGATGACGAGATCGTCCAACGGGAGGTCGAACTCACTCGCGGCCGGGTACCCGTGCGGCAGTTCATCGGAGATCGGCTGCTGCGTCATCGGAAGCAGGATACTTGAGAAGCCGGCCGGACGAGAGCGGTCGCATCGGGCCGGGGCGGTGCGCGTCATCGCGGAGAACCGAGGGTCGGTGGTCACACCCGGCGCGTGACTGGTCGAACAGCGCCGTCGCGCGGAGGGACATAAGTAGAGGACAGGAGGCTCGAATGCCGGCGTCCGCGCAGGGGAGGCCCGAGCTTCTCGTCTTCGAGCTCGCGGGCCTCGAGCGATATGGCGGGAGAACTCTCTCTCTCGAAGAGATCATCTTCGTTCTCGACGAGGCGATGGAGCTGGAAATGCGACGCGTGACGCTCGAGGTCGCGGGACCATTGGGCGCGGACGATCTCGCGCGTCTCGCGTCGAGCGCGGCCAAGCGGATCCCGGCGGTGACGATCTCGTTCGAGCGCGGAACGCTGCCCGACGCGCGCATGGCGGCGGAGCTCGCCGACTCGGGTGTCTCCGACGTCGCCGTTCCGTACGGATTCGTCCGCAATGGAGAGCAGAGCTCGCTCGAGACGATCGACGCGCTTCGCGACGAGGGGCTCGGCGTTCGAGCCGTGCTCGCCGGATGGCCCGGGCTCTCCGACCTCCCGTGTATAGCGAGAACGCTCGCGTCGTTCGGGGTGACGCGGCTTCAGATCGACGTCGTATGCAGCGCGACGCGCTGTGCCGCGACCGCGTCGATGCTCGCGCGTCTCGCGGAAGACGTGGTCGACGTTGCCCGGGCGGGCACGCTCGCGATGATCGTGAACGAGCTTCCGATGGTGAGGCGAATCGACGTGGAAGCTGGGCGGGTGGCGTCGCCGGTTGGGCGCACGATTCTGCGAGCGCCGATCGAGCTCAACGACAGCCGGACGACGATGCGTGTGGCTGCCACCGGCGACGTGACGCCGTCGCGAGCCCTGCCGCTCGTCGCGGGAAGCGTTCGACGCCAGCGGCTCGACGGGATCTGGAGCGTCTCGGGGCTCTACCCGCAGCTGCGCGATCGCGAGCGGCTCGTGGGACGCTGCGGCGACTGCCTGTGGCGCGATCTCTGCGGTGGATCGCGGGCGCGCGCATGGCACGCCGAGGGTGACTATTCTGCCGCCGATCCCGCGTGCGCGCTGCCGGTCGTAAGCGCGTCGAGCGCGCTGGACAAAGCTACGGCATGAACCGCTGCGGCGGAATCGAGTCGTCGACGATCAGGCTCAGCTCCGCGCAGGTTCGGATCGTCCAGCGCGTGCGGGAATCCCCCTTTTCGTAGGCAGCGCAGAGAAGCGCCACCTGGTCGCTGTCCTCGTGGGACCAAAGGGTGAAGCCCTCCTCCGGCTGAGCCGGAACATGCGTCTTCTTGCGCGACCAACCCGTCTTGCCGAGGGTGTAGCGCACGTAACCCCGCTCGCGCGCGATCCTGTAGTACGGGAGAGCGACTTCGCTCTCGTATTCGTACCCGATGTCGGACGGGTTGCCGGCCAGCTGCCCGCCTCGCGCGAAGACGATCATCCGCTGGAGGAAGCGCGGCACTTCGCCTCGCGCGTTCGCCTTCTGTTCTTCGAGCGCGTGGATCAGCTCGCTCGTGATCTGCGCGCGGAGCCGCCGCGCTCCGGGGCTGGTCGTCTCCGACAGGTTCAGCCCCGACTGGAACACGGTGAGGCCGCTCGAGAAGGTCTCGAGTTTGCAGCGGATCACGTTCGCGGAGACTTCGATGAGCGTCTCGTGCCAGGTGAAGCTCACGCGCGCCTCCGTGCCGATCTTGAGCGCGAAGTCGTGCTCCGCGCGCAGCCCGGTGAGGCTGACGTCGCAGATGACGGCGTCCTTGCCGCCGATCTTTCCGACGAGAGGCTTCGACAGATGGATGCGCGCGATCGCCCGCATCCTCGGAGTTCTCGACATCCGAGTCATGCGGATATTGTCGAACATTGCGACCCGGCTTCCGATGCGCCCGGTCGCGTCAGGACGTGACTGGAGATACAAACCGACGGCTCGAGTGTCACGCTCGGCTCGCTTCGCACGAATTGAGAATTGAGAATTGAGAATTGAGAGATGGATCAACTTCGAGTTCGAGGCCGATAGCACGTTCTCGAGGTCGGCCTTCAAATTCTCAATTCTCAATTTTCAATTCTCAATTCCGCCTCAAGCGGAACGGCGGCCTTCCGGCCGCCGTTTGGTCAATCGATGGCTCGAGCTCAGTTGGCCGGCGGGCCATCCTTCGGCGCCTCGAGGCAGCCTGCGAGCTTGAGCTTCTGTTCGGTGGTGAGCAGCGCTTCGATGCTCGCCTTCGTTTTTTCGAGCTCGGCGCGGATCGCCTTCTCGTCGGTCTGGACTTTGATGAGGGCGGTCCCGATCGCGCACGCGTCCTGCGAGGTCGCTTCGATGGCGGCCCTGAGCGCCTGGCGGTCGGTGGCGAGCGTTTCGTTCAGCGCCTTGAGAGTCGGCTGCGCCGCGTCGAGGATCGCTTTGATCTGCGTCTTCTGGTCTTCGGTGAGGTTCACGATCGAAAGGCAGCGGAGCATGGGATGACCGGGCCCTGCCTGGGGGCCGCCCTGCGGGGGCTGGCCGTTGCCGTTACCGGGAGGCTGAGGCTGCGCGAGGGCGATCCCCGCGGTGAAGAGCAGCACCAGGGCGAATACCGTGTACTTGCTGAGCGATTTCATCGTCGTCTCCTTGTGTTGGTTTCGCCCCGAGCCTGCCGGCGTCTGCTTCGTGGCGTTCGGAGGATTGGACGCCGAGGCCGCCGCCGCGTTTACGCGGGGGACGAAAAAGGAAGGGAAGACGGAGCGACGAGAAGAACTGCGGGGCGATGCGAAGCTGTTATCCCGAGCGCAGCCTGAGATACGAAACCGCGATCAGTCGCGAGGCTCACGCCATTTTCGACGAACGTTTGAGCTGTCATCCCGACGATCCCGCGGAGCGGGAGAGGAGGGATCTCGCAGGTTGGTACAGTCGAGGTTCGCCGCGATCTCCCGGGCCTGTGGCACATGGGTACCAGCCTGCGAGGTCCCTCCTCCATCCCCCGCTTCGCGGGGTCAGTCGTCGGGACGACAAATCCCGCGTGCGTTGCGAAACGGGCAGGAGTGTCCGCCTCACACAGCAGCCTCCCTATCGCCTTCCCGCGAGCACGCGCGCCTCAACCGGCTCGAAGCGCGCCGTGAAGTGCCGCAGGAAACGCGGCGCGTAGGTGATCTTCAGCCCGCGCAGCGACTCGCGATTCTTCACGACGTCGATCGCCGCTTCGGCGACGTAGTCGATATGCGACTGCGTGTAGAGCCTGCGCGGGATCGCGAGGCGCACGAGATCCATCGCCGCCGGCGTCTCCGTTCCGTCGGGCTGCATCCCGAACATCACCGTGCCGATCTCGACGGAGCGGATTCCGCCTTCGAGGTAGAGCGCGTTCACCAGCGCGATGCCGGGGTACTCGAGCGCCGGGATGTGCGGGAGCATCGCCCGCGCGTCGATGTAGACGGCGTGCCCTCCCGACGGCTTTACGCACGGAATCCCCGCCGATTCGAGCTTGTCGGCGAGGTACTTGATCGACTGGATGCGGTAGCGGAGGTATGGCTCCTCGACGACTTCTTCGAGCCCCTGCGCGATCGCCGCGAGGTCGTACCCCGCGAGGCCGCCGTAGGTCGGAAAGCCTTCGGTCAGAATCAGCAGGTTGCGGCACGACTCCGCCCAGCGGTCGTCGTTCATTGCGAGGAAGCCGCCGATGTTCGCGAGCCCGTCCTTTTTCGCCGACATCGTGCATCCGTCGGCGAGGCTGAAGATCTCCTGCGCGATCTCCTTCGGTGTGCGGTGCTCCTGCCCCGGCTCGCGCAACTTCACGAGATACGCATTCTCGGCGAAGCGGCAAGCATCGAGAAAGAACGGCTTCTTGTATTTGTCGCAGAGGGCGCGGACTCCGCGAATGTTCTCGATCGAGACCGGCTGCCCGCCGCCGGAGTTGTTCGTGATGGTGACCATCACGAGGCGGATCCGATCCCCTTCGTCGCGAAGCGCCGTTTCCAGCTTCTCGAGGTCGACGTTTCCCTTGAACGGAAGCACGGCGCTCGGGATCCGTCCTTCGCTGCAGACGATGTCGCGCGCCTCGGCGCCCTCGACCTCGATGTTCGCGCGCGTGGTGTCGAAGTGCGTGTTGTTGAGGACGATGTCGCCCGGCTGGAGAATGTTGTGGAAGAGGATCCTCTCCGCGGCGCGCCCCTGGTGCGTCGGGATGATGTGCTTGTAGCCGGTCAGGTCGCGCACGACGCTTTCGAACCGGTAGTAGGAGCGGCTGCCGGCGTACGACTCGTCGCCCTGCATGATCGCACCCCACTGCGCGGCCGACATCGCGCCGGTGCCCGAATCGGTCAGAAGGTCGATCAGGACATCGTCCGCGTGCAGGAGGAAGACGTTTCTTCCGGCCGTCTCGAGCGCTTTTTCCCGATGTTCGCGGGTCGTGAACTGAATCGGCTCGACTGATTTGATGCGGAACGGCTCGATGATGGTCCTCATCCTGAATCCTCCCGTGGATCTCGAGCGATTCAACCGCTCCGAACGCATAGACGGATGTGCGAGGCGTCACGAGGACGGGTGATGGGGCGAGAGGCGAGGCGAAAGGCGGGAAGCGAAAGTCAACGGCCGGGCTCGGGATCGGGCTCGGGATCGGGCTCGATCACGGGACGTCGGTTTTCCCGCTGATCCCCGGGGCTGGCGTTGAATGCGAGTTGGAGGGACGACTCGACGGACACTCGCGGCTCGCACTTCCCGAGCCCGATCCCGAGCCCGATCCCGAGCCCGGCGTTTCCGGTCCTCGTCACGCCGCTGACGTTTGCGCGCAACCGCCTTCCGTCTTCCCCTTGATACAATTCCGCCCATCACCGCCATGCCGAATCTCGACATCGTCGTCTACCCGAAGGGGGAAGAGCCTATCCGCCGGAGCCTCTCGGGGGGCTCGCTCACGATGGGGCGGTCGCCCGACTGCAGTCTGCAGATTCACGACCGGTTTCTCTCGCGCAAGCACATCGAGCTTCGCGACGAGGGGGAGCGCTGGCTCCTGCTCGATTGCGGCAGTGCAAACGGGACCTGGCTCAACGGCATCCCGGTGAAGGCGGCGATGCCTCTGCGCCCCGGCGATTCGATCAGGATCGGCGAGACGGAGATCCTCTTTGGCGTGACGCGCACCGACCGCCTCCTCGCCGTCGACTCCACCACCCAGACGACGACGAATTCCGTCCGCCTCTCCGAGGCGATCGAGATGGGCTCGGGCTCGAAACGGGCGTTCGAGCGGTCACAGGCGCTCAACAAGCTGGCGATCGAGCTGCTCGAGGACCGGCCGCTCGGCGAGCTCTTCGATTTCATCCTCGACCGCGTGGTCGAGACGTTCGAGCCTTCCCGCGCCGCTCTCGCGCTCTTCGGTCGCGGCCATTCAGGCTTCGACACGATCAAGGTGCGCCGCGCCGACGACGACGACATCGCCGATCTCGTGCTGAGCCGCACGCTCCTCAACGAAGTCGTCGAGGAGAAGCGGATCGTCTCCATTCTCGACGCCGGACTCGACGACAAGCTCTCTCAGGCGCACTCGATCGTCAGTCAGCGGATTCGATCGGCACTCTGCGCCCCGCTCCTCGTGCAGGACAAGGTCCTCGGCGTGCTCTATGTCGATTTCCTCATGGGAAGGCGACCTCTCGACGACGACGACGTCTGTCTCGTCGGTCAGATCGCCCGCTTCGCCGCGACGAAGCTCGACACGACGCGCCTTCGCGAGGAGGCGCTCCTCAAGCAGCGGATCGAGGAAGAGCTGCGCACCGCCTACGTCGTCCAGAGCAGAATCCTGCCGGCGCAGCCTCCCGACGTGCCGGGCTATCGCCTCGCCGGCCTGAACCGCCCCGCGCGCATGGTCAGCGGCGACTACTACGACTTCGTCGTGCGTCCCGACGGGCGCGTCTACTTCGTCATCGCAGACGTGAGCGGAAAGGGAATCACCGCCGCGCTCCTGATGTCGAGCCTCGCGATGGCGTTCAACATCTTTGCCGCGCTCGATCCGTCGCCGCCGGAGCTCGTCGGGAAGCTCAACGCGATACTCGCCCCTCGTCTCGGGCCGGCGAAGTTCGTCACGCTCTTTGCGGGCGTCATCGATCCCGCGACGCCCGGTGAGATCTGTTTCGCCAATGCCGGCCATCTTCCTCCGCTCGTCTTCAACGCGTCGGGCGCAGTGGAGGCGGGCGACACCGACATCGTGATGGGGGTCTTCTCCAACTCGTCGTATCGCGACCAGACGCTGCACCTTGGCGAGGGGGACTCGATCGTTCTCTTCACCGATGGCGTGGCCGAGGCGGAGAACGCGACCGGAGATCTGCTCGGCACCGAGGGAGTGGCAAAGGCGCTGCGCGGCCGGCACTTCCGCGATGCAGAAGAGATCGTCAATGCCGTCGATCTGGCGGTCTCGTCGTTCCTCTCCGGCGCCGAGCAGCACGACGACGTCACGATCCTCGCCATCACGAGGGAGAAGAAGTACTGAGTACTGAGTGCTGAGTACTGAGTGAAAAGCCGGGAAAGCCGGTCCGCCTCCACTCAGTACTCAGTACTCAGTACTCAGTACTTTATTTGCCCCCCAGAACAGATAAACTCGCACCCCTAAACGAGTTCAGGGAGAGTCTATGGCTTCCAACGAAGAGCAGAGAAAGCAGCAGCTCGTCGACGCGCTCGCCGCGCAGGCGAAGACGCGGGTCCCCGCGACCGAGTCGTCGGACGCAGCGGAGTGGATCAGGCAGTACTACCGGCTCGTCTCCCCGGACGACATGGTCTACACGCAGCCGGAAACACTGCTCGGCGGTGCCCTGACGCTCTGGCAGCTCGCCGCCCAGCGGATGGCGGGTACCGCGCTCGTCCGGATCTTCAATCCGACGGTCGAGAAGGATGGCTGGGCGCTCAACCACACGGTCGTCGAGATCGTGAACGACGACATGCCTTTCCTCGTCGACTCGGTGACCGCCGAGTTCGGCCGTGTCGATCGGAACATCCACGTCGTCACGCATCCCGTGATGACGGTCTATCGCGACGCGGCGGGCCGCCGTGTCGGGCTCGCGCACGAGGGCTCGGTTCCTCCCGCGGGCGCGACGGCGGTGCAGGAGTCGTACATGCACGTCGAGGTCGACCAGGAGACCTCCGCGGCCGATCTCGAGACGATGCGACGCAACGTAGAGTCGGTCCTCTCCGACGTTCGCGCCGCGGTGACCGACTGGCAGCCGATGCAGAAGCGGCTCGTCGAGGTGATCGACGGAATCCGGAAGAGCAACGCTCCGACGCCCAGGGAGGAGCTCGACGAGGCGGTCGAGTTTCTCCGCTGGCTCGCCGACAACAACTTCGTCTTTCTCGGCTACCGCCGTTACTCCTTCCATAGCGAAAAGGGCGAGGACTTCCTCCGTATCGTCGACGGCTCGGGGCTCGGCGTGCTCCGCAACATCCGGCCGGAGTCGCTGGAGCGCGGGCAGAACGCCTTCAGCCCCGAATTCAGCGCCTTCGCGCGCAACCGCGAGCTGCTGATCGTCGCGAAGGCGAACAGCCGCGCGACGGTCCACCGCCCGGTCCACATGGACCGTATCGGCATCAAGTACTTCGACGACAAGGGGAACCTCCTCGGCGAAGACCGCTTCCTCGGCCTCTTCACCTCCGTCGCATACAGCAAGAGCGTGCACGACATCCCGCTGCTGAGGCGCAAGACCTCGCGCATGGTCGAGCGCGCGGGGCTCGGCGCGACGAGCCACGATGGCAAAGCGCTCGCGCAGATTCTCGAGACGCTCCCGCGGGACGAGATGTTCCAGGTCACCGAGGACCAGCTCTTCGAGATCTCGATGGGGGTGCTTCAGCTGCAGGAGCGGCAGCGCATCGCCGTCTTCGTCCGCCGCGACGTCTTCGAGCGCTTCGTCGCGTGCCTCGTTTACGTTCCTCGCGATCGCTACAACACCGAGGTGCGAGAGAAGATCAAGGCCATCCTCTCGGAAGAGTTCTCAGGGCCGGTCACCGCGTTCTACACGCAGATCACCGACTCCCCGCTCGCGCGCGGCCATTTCATCGTGCGCACGGCGCCGGGGAAGGTGCCGCAGTACGACGTCAAACGGATCGAGGCGCGCGTCGCGAACGCGGCACGCACCTGGAGCGACAACCTGAGGCTCGAGCTGATCGAGCGCCATGGCGAGGAGAAGGGGATCGAGGTCTGCAAGCGCTTCGCCGAGGCGTTCCCCGTCGGATACCAGGAGTACTTCTCGGCGGAGGAAGCGGTTGCCGACATCAACGGCATCGAGGCGCTGCTGGCAAACGCCGAGCTCCAGGTCGAGCTCTACGAGCGGCAGCTGAGCCGCGGAACGGAGCTTCGCTGCAAGCTGATCCACGGCGGCGACGTGCTGACGCTCTCGGAGATGGTGCCGCACTTCGAGCACATGGGGCTGAAGGTGAGCATCGTGCTTCCGTTCGACGTGAGCGTCCCCGGCGCGGCGACGAGCGTCCACATCCGCGACTTTCAGCTCGAGACGAGCGGCTTCCCGATCGACATCGGCGCGATCCGCGAGCCCTTCCGCGAGGCGATGCGCCGCGTCTGGAAGGGTGAGATGGAAGACGACGGCTTCAACCGTCTCGTCGTCCAGGCGGGACTGGCGTGGCACGAGGTCGTCGTGCTTCGCGCCTACACGAAGTACCTGCGCCAGACCGGAATCGCTTTCTCGCAGCAGTACATGGAGCAGACGGTCTCGAACCATCCGACGATCGCGGCCGACCTCGTCCGGCTCTTCAACGTCACCTTCGATCCGGCGCTGTCGGCGGCGCAGCGCGCGGTGGCGGCGGACATCCGGAAGCAGATTGCCGAAGGGCTCGAGGAGATCACCAACGCCGACGAGGACCGGATCCTGCGGCGCTACCTGAATCTCATCGACTCCACGCTGCGGACGAACTGCTTTCAGCGCGGGCCTAACGGCGAGCGCAAGGAATACCTGTCGTTCAAGTTCGACTCGAAGAAGGTCGCCGAGCTTCCGAGCCCGCGGCCGATGGTCGAGATCTCCGTCTACTCGACGCGGATGGAAGGGGTGCACCTGCGGGGCGGAAAAGTCGCGCGCGGAGGGATCCGCTGGTCGGACCGCCGCGAGGACTTCCGCACCGAGGTCCTCGGCCTCGTGAAGGCGCAGATGGTGAAGAACGTCGTGATCGTGCCGGTCGGCTCGAAGGGCGGCTTCGTGCTCAAGCGCCCGCCCGCGGGACGCGACGAGTTCCAGCGCGAAGGGGTCGAGTGCTACAAGACGCTGCTCCGCGGCATGCTCGACATCACCGACAACTACGCGGGGACGAGCGTCATCCCGCCGCGCGACGTCGTCCGACTCGACGGCGACGATCCGTACCTCGTCGTCGCGGCCGACAAGGGGACCGCGACCTTCTCCGACATCGCGAACGGCGTGTCGAAGGACTACGGCTTCTGGCTCGGCGACGCGTTCGCCTCGGGTGGCTCGGTCGGCTACGACCATAAGAAGATGGGCATCACCGCCAAGGGCGCGTGGGAAGCGGTGAAGCGCCACTTCCGGGAGCACGGCGCCGGCATCGACATCCAGACGACCGACTTCACCTGCGTCGGCGTCGGCGACATGGCGGGCGACGTCTTCGGCAACGGCATGCTGCTCTCGCGCCACACGAAGCTCCTCGGCGCGTTCAACCACATGCACATCTTCGTCGACCCCGATCCCGATCCGGCGACGAGCTTCACCGAGCGCGAGAGGCTGTTCAACCTCCCCAGGTCGAGCTGGGCCGACTACAACGCGACGCTGTTGTCGAAGGGGGGCGCGATCTTCGAGCGCAAGTCGAAGTCGCTCACGGTGTCGGACGAGGTGAAGGCGTGCTTCGGCCTCGGATCGAATCACACCACGCCGAACGAGCTGATCCGGACGATGCTGAGGTCCGACATCGACCTCCTCTGGCTCGGCGGCATCGGAACCTACGTGAAGGCGAGCGACGAGACGCATGCCGACGCGCGCGATCGCGCGAACGACTCGCTCCGGGTCGACGCGACGGAGCTGCGCTGCAAGGTGGTGGGCGAGGGAGCGAACCTCGGGCTCACCCAGCGAGGCCGGATCGAATTCTCCCTCGCCGGCCGCCAGCGCGGCGCCGGAAGGATCAACACCGACGCGATCGACAACTCGGCCGGCGTCGACACCTCCGACCACGAGGTCAACATCAAGATCCTCGTCGATAGCCTCGTCGCTTCGGGCGAGCTCTCTCCCGATCGCAGGCTGACGTTCCTCGCCGACATGACGGAAGAGGTCGGCCGGCTCGTGCTGCGCGACAACTACGAGCAGACGCAGGCGATCTCGGCCGCCGAGGCGCTCGGGGTGAGCGCCCTCGACCTGCAGAGCAGGTACATCAGGAGCCTCGAACGTGCCGGAAGGCTCGATCGGGTGATCGAAGGGCTTCCCGACGACGAGACGCTCGCCGAGAGGCGCGCCGACGACGTCGGCCTGATGCGCTCGGAGATCGCGATCCTGCTCGCCTATAGCAAGATTCATCTCTACGACGAGTTGCTCGCGTCCGACGCTCCCGACGACCCGGTGCTGGCGAGGGATCTCGTCAACTACTTCCCGAAACCGCTGCAGAAGGAGTTCCGCACCGGGATCGAGAAGCATCGCCTGCGCCGCGAGATCATTGCGACCTGCGTGACGAACGCGATGATCAACCGCGTCGGGCCGACGTTCCTCCACAAGATGATGGAAGAGACGGGGCGCGGCCCGGGAGACGTCGCGCGCGCCTACACGATCGCGCGCGATGCGTTCGATCTCGACGCGCTCTGGCACGCGATCGAGGGGCTCGACAACAAAGTTCCCGCCGCGATCCAGACGACGATGATGCTCGACATCGCGGGGCTCGTGGAACGCTCGACGCTCTGGCTGCTCCGCAGGTACCCGACACTCGACACGGCGACGCGGATCGACCAGTTCCGCCCGAGGATCAAGGCGCTGCACGTCGGGCTCTCCGGCGTGCTCGGTGAGGCGGACTGGGCGCAGGTGCGCGCGAAGGCGCACGACATCGAGCTGTGGGGCCTTCCGTCGGATCTCGCGCTCAGGCTCGCGAGCCTGCAGAAGCTGGCGGCGGCATTCGACATCGTGCGGATGTCGCTCGACGGCGGGTTCTCGGCCGAGGACGTCGGGCGCGTCTACTTCGCGCTCGGCCAGCGGCTGCAGCTCGACAAGCTCTATGCCGCGGCATCGGGCGTCAGCGGCGACAGCCCATGGCAGAAGGCGGCGGCCGACGCGCTGCTGGAAGATGCGTACGCGTGCCACGGAAGGATCGCGTCGAAGATCCTCGAGGCGGGCGGCGCCAACAGGAGCGAGGCGGTCGCGGGCTGGCTGGCGGCGAGACCGGGTGTGATGACGAGAGTCGACCAGCTGATCAACGACCTGCGCGGCGTCGCGACGATCGATCTGGCCATGGTTACCGTGGCGGTTAGGCTGCTGCGGGCGCTGGCGGACAGCTAGGCGAGAGGCGACAGGCGAGGTAGCAGGCCTGTGGAGTGCGGAAGCGAAGCTTCCGCGGCGGCGCGTAGCGCCGCATGAGGCAGGCCAGAGGCAAAGGCCAGAGGCCAGAGCAGGCAGACGAGCGCGAACGGGGCACGGATTCTCGTGCCCCGTTTCTTTTGAACGGAGATTCCGACGTCGGGGAGGGAAGGCAGCCGCGTGTGAAGTGCCGCGAGGCGGGGAGCAGGAATTTCGTCGCGTAGCGACGACCGACCTTAGCCCCCGGTCCCGCTCCGCGGGACCGGGGGTCGCGAGGAAGCGGATTCATTCGCGCCGCGTAGCGGCGCAGGAATGTGGCCCGAACGATGTGTCACGTGGTTCGCCGACCCGATTCCTGCGCCGCTACGCGGCGCGAATCACATCCCGGTCGCTCCTCCCCCCGGTCCCGCTCCGCGGGACCGGGGGCTAAGATCGGCGGTCGCTACGCGACCAATTGCGTGGGGCGCGAATCAGCGAACCCTCTTCATGCGGTCGCTACGCCCCCTTCGGCAACTCGCTCATCGCGAACTTCGCCGCTTCCGCGCGCATGATCGCGGTGATCTCCGCATCGACATCCTCCGGGAGCGGAGTCACCGCCGGCTTCGCGAGAATCCGTTCGACTTCCTCCGCGGCGCGCTCGTCCGCGCTCCTGCCTCCCGCGCCTTCCCAATCGCCGTAGCTTTCACGGTCGATGACCTTACCGACCTGGGACAGCTCGCGCCGCCAGTTCTTCCTGGTGTGATCGTGCGAGAGGAACTCGCCGAGCCTGACGACGTCGGCGATCAGCGTCATCGCGTCGCCTCCGCCTGCCTCGACGCCGCGGACGGCGCGGAGCGCCATGCCGCACGCCTCGTGGTCGAGGACGATCTTCTCGAGCGACTGCGTCAGCAGGTAGTCGAGCATCCCGGGTCCGGAGATCATGTTGACGCCGGAGAGCGCGCCGAGGATCGCGCCGACGCCGCTCTCGAGTCCCGCCTGGTAGTCGGCGGTCTTGGCGTCGGAGACGCAGAAGTAGCCGTGTGTCGGGATTCCGAGGTGGCGGCCGACCTGCGCGTAGCCGGCGCCTAACATCATCGTCTCGATCGCCCCCATCGGCGTCGAGCCGCGGCGCATGTCGAAGGCGGCGGGGGCGCCGCCGAAGACGAACGGCGCGCCAGGCTGTGCGAGCTGGTGGATCACGAGCCCGGAGAGGTTCTCCGCGCAGTGCTGCACGATCGTCTCGCGCAGTGTGACCGGCGAGGTCGCGCCGGTGAGCGGCATCGGGATGACCTCGGCGGGGATCCCGGCCCGCGCGCAGTCGACGAGAGCCTGGCAGGTGAGATCGCTCCACTTGAGCGGCGGGCTGACGCAGCAGTCGAAGGTCGCGAGCGGCTTCTCCGCGAGTTTGCGGCTGCCACCCCGAACCGCCGAGAGCATCGCGGCCATCGGCGCGAAGCCGTCCTTGCGGAAGGTCCCGGTGATGATCGGCTTCCGCCCATGGCGGAGCGCGAGGTAAATACGATATCGGTCGCCCGCATCGGCGGGAACGTCCGAAGCGACGAGCGCGGTCGATTGCGCGGCGTAGTTCGGGAGCGCGTCGACGAGCCGCGCGAGCCGCACGACGTCGCCGGTCAGCGCCTCGCGACGCCGCCGTGTGACGCGGTCGAGCACGTTGATCGCCGCGGAGCCGGGATCGAAGTGGACGCGCGACTCGCCGAGGTCGAGCGAGACGTTTCCGTCACGGTCGTAGAGGACGACGCGCGACGGCGCCGACGCGATCGCGTCGTGCACGAGCCGCTCGGCGATCGCGATGCGCTCGCCGCTCTTCGTCGCGCCGCCGTCGAGCAGGACCCTTGCAGCGTCGTCGTTCTCGACGAGGATGCCGGTCGTCTCCAGGACGCGGCACGCCTCCCCGACGATGCGCTCGACGTCGTCGGGTGCGAGGAACTCGATGCGGGGGCGAAAGGTCGTCGTCATGGTGGCTCCCTCGTGGCGAAGGCCTCTGGCCTCCGCGCGCCGGCCGGTGGCCGTCGCCGTTAGGCACTTCTCCTGTACCTGCAGCTCTCCAGCTCGCATCGCGAGCAGCCGGAGAGCCCTGCGATCGGGCGCGCGTCGGCGCCGAGCCACATGGCGAACGAGATCGACTTGCGCGGCGCCATGAGCATCGTCGGCAGCAGCTCGACTCCGAGCGCGGCGTGCGGAAGCAGCGCGAAGAGCGCGCGCTGCGCCCCGATCGGCCACTTCCCGTACCCCGGGGCTGATGCGGCACGAGAGATGGCTTGCGCGCGCGCGGTCGTCCGTCGGCTCGCCGCGGCTCTCGCCCGCGATCAGGGCGCCCAGGCGGTCGGCCGCTTCTTCCACCGCGGCGCTTCCCGCCGCGTCGAGCAGCAGCGCTTCGGTCACCGCTCCTGCGCGGAGAAGCTCGGTCGATCGCGACTCGATGCCGTCGCCGATCGTCACGAGCCCCGCGACCAGGCGCGTGGCGTCGTTCGCGTCCAGTCCCAGCTCCGCGGCGCGCTCCACCGGAAGGAGCTCGAACACGCCGCGAGGGCGAGCGAGACGCCGCGCCTCGGGGATCATGTCGCCGAGCAGCCCCGCTATTCGTCCGAACGGTCTGCGGCCATCGGGATAGCCGAGAAAGTGAAGCACGTCGTGGCGGTCGATGGTGACCGGAAGCGATACGACCTCCCCGAGGATCGTCACGGCTTTGCCTCGGTGATCCGATCGAGCTCTGAACGGAGCGCGGCGATGAACCGGTCGTCGGTGCCGCAGCATCCGCCGACGGCCCGGACGCCGAGCCGCGCGATGGCCGCCATGTCGGCGGCGAATTCCTCGGGCGGCTGCGCGTAGCGGAAGGAGCCGTCGCCCGCCTGCTCCGGTGTCCCGGCGTTAGGCTGCGCGACGAGCGGCGTCGACGTCGCGGCGGCCGCTTCGCTCATCAGCGCAACCATGTCGGAGCTGGTGAGGCTGCAGTTTGCGCCGACGGCGGCCGCGCCGGCGGCTGCAAGCGCGCCGAGCGCAGGGACGAGCGCGTTGCCCATCACGGTGAAGAAGCCGCGCTTCTTCCGGTCGAACGTCATCGAGACGAAGACCGGGATTCCCGGCGCGACCGATCGAAGCGCCTCGAGCGCCGCGGTCGCTTCGCGCAGGTCGCTCATCGTCTCGACGTGGAAGGCGTCGACGCCAGCCTCCGCGAGCGAGCGCCCTTGCTCCTCGAACGCCGAACGCCAGACCCCGGCGTCTCCGTGCCCGACCGGAGGAAGGTATTCGCCGGTCGGGCCGACGTCGCCGATGACGAAGCGCGGTCCGGCGGCGCGGGCGAGCGCGGCAGCCGCGCGGTTGATCTCGTCGCAGCGCCCCCCGAGGCCGAACTGTGCCAGCCGCACCGGGTTCGCGCCGAAACTGTTCGTGTGGATGGCGTCGCTTCCTGCCTCGACGTACGCGCGATGCACGGCGGTCACGTCGGCGCGGCGCTCGAGATTCCAGAGCTCCGGCGGCGTGCCGACGGGAAGGCCGCGCGCGATGAGGGCGCTGCCCATGCCTCCGTCGAGGAGCAGCGCCCGCGGCGACAGGAGCCGCTCAAGAACGCTCACCGCATCAGCTCCGCGGCGACTTCGACGGCGTGAAGCGCGTTCTCGGCGTGCGCGGCGCCGAGCCGCTCGGCCCAGGCGCGTGACGTCGGCGCGCCGCCTAACATCACCCGCCGCCTCCGACCCGCAGCGCCGCGCACGGCCTCGACCAGCCGGGCTTGCACCTCCATCGTCGTCGTGAGGAGCGCCGACGCGGCGACGATGTCGGCGTCGACTTCTTCCGCCTTCGCGAGGAACCGTTCGATGCTCACGCTCGCCCCGAGGTCGTGGACCTCGAAGCCGTTCGCGGAGAGAAGCACCGCGACGAGGCCCTTGCCGATGTCGTGGAGATCGCCCTCGACCGTGCCGATCACGACGCGACCCCTGGTCGACTGCGTCTGGTGCGTCGCGACGAGCGCGGGACGGATCAGGTCCATCGCCGCCTTCATCGCCTCGGCGCCCTGCACCAGCTCGGGAAGGAAGTACTCCCCCTCGTCCCAGAGCTCGCCGACGCGGCGGATGCCGGCGACGAAGCCGTTCTCGATCGCGGGAAGCAGCTCGGCATCGGAGGCGACGAGCTCTTCGGCGAGCCTGCGTGCGTCGTCGACGTTTCCGTCGACCACGGCGTCGTGCATCGCTTTCAGGTCAGGTTGCGACATCCGGGCACGGTACGGGCTGCACCGGTCGAACGCAGCGACAACCGTCACACGAAGATGAGAGATGGAGGCGAGAGGCGAAAGGCGAGAGGCGAGAGGCGAGAGGCGAAAGGCGAAAGGCGAGAGGCGAGAGGCGAGAAGCAGGCCAAAGGCCATAGGCCACAGGCCATAGCAGGCTTCAGGGAGTCCAGGTCTGGTGGTGATGCGAACGAAGCAAGGAGTGATTGGCCCGAGCACTTCGAAGCATTCCAGAGTTTCGGATCTGTTCGCACGCTGGCGACAACACCGTCTCAGCACCCAGCACTTCTAACTTCTAACAACTAACAACTAACAACTAACAACTAACAACTAACAACTAACAACTAACAACTAACAACTAACAACCCTCACTCGCCGGAGTCGCGCGCTCCGACGAGGTACCCTTCGGCGCGTTCTGCGATGTGGGCGAGGCTGGTGACCACGTCGAGAAGCGCACCGGGCTCGACGGTTCGCGCGAGGAGAGTCCGCACTGCGACGAGGTTTTCGAGCGGGCCGAAGGTCGCAAGGGCGAAGGCGCCGAGGGCAAGGCTTGCATTCGCCAGCAGTGCCTTGTGGTGCCACTCCGGCGGCGCCGGCGCGCAGATCGAGATGACTTGCACCAGCTGGTCTCCCCACGCATCGGCGCGGTCGAAGAGGAGGTGAACCGACTTGTGGCGCCCTCCTTCGAGCGAAAGGCTCGCGACGGCGCGCGTGCCGGCGAATTGAAACGCGATCGCCGAGCGACCGAGCGATTCGCGAAGGATCAGCGCCTCCCACGTTCCCGAATCGGCGGCGGTGCGGTACGCGGTCGGGTCGAAGTCGGCAATCGCCTTGGTGCCGACCGGCTCGCCTCCGGCGATCATCGAGCGAATCACGGCCTCGATCTCGCTGTCGCTGGCACTCGACTCGACGAGCGAAGCAGCCAGCGCAGCGCGGCCGTCCGCTCCGATCGAGAATCCCGCGTGCGCCGTTCGCGCGTTTCGCCGCAGCAGCTCCGCCTCGTGCGCCGGCGAGAGGGTCACGTCCTGCAGCGGACGGCGGAAGCGTAGAAGGCGTTCCCGTGCGCCCGCCGAGGAGCTCTCGACGAGTACGCGATGCCCGTCGCCGGGATCGACCACCCATCGCGTGTCGTCTCGTGTCACGCGCCACCCGCAGCGGAATGCCACCCGGGAGACCGCGTCGTCGGGCTGGCCGTTCCCTTTCGGACGTTGCGACGAGGCACGAGGCGCGGCGCCCTGCGCCGAGGAGACCTCGAACGCGATCGGGAAGCGCTTTCGGGATGGAAGGGCCATCGCTCCTCATTTCCTCCTGTCGGGCACGACGAGCTCGTCGCCTCGCGGCGGGGCCGGCAACATGTTCTCGAAGACGACTCTCGGGACGTCGGGTACCTCGAAGTCGGTGAACGGCTCGCCGCACTCCATGTCGCTCGCCTGCATCAGAAGGGGAGCGACATCGTCCGGCACGAGCTCGAAGCGGACGCTGGCGTAGCGGCGGACGATCTCGTCGTAGAGGCGCGACTCGCGCGGGGCGAAGAGGTCGAGCGTCAGGCGGACCCGAGGACGGGTCAGCGCATCGAATGCCGCCTCCGCCATCTCCCGCTCCTGATCGGTTCCGGCGCGACGCAACAGGGAGCGGAGCGCCGACCGGAGCCCGGCTGCATCAGCGTCCCGGTCGACGCCGAGGATGTCGTAGGGGCTTTGACCCGCGATCGGGCCGCCCGACGGCCACTGCCCGGACATCGTGTTCGTCTCGTCCTGTTCGCTCATCGCCATTCGTCCATCACCCTGGATCGACCATCTCGAACACCGCCTTGCGGCTGCGCGTCGCAAGAACCGGGAAGAGGCTGAGCAGCGACCAGTAGATTGCGTCGCGGCTCAGCCCCTCGTCCTTCCACTTCTTCACCATTTCCCTCGCAGTCTCCGCCTCGACCTCGGAGAGATCGGAGCTCGGGCTCCTGACCTCGGCGGCGTCCGCGTCGGTCTCGATGCCGGCGACGAATGTTGTCGCTTCGAGCTGGTCCTCGGGCTCGCCCGCGAGCATCGCCGTGTGGCGCTTGAGAGTTCCGGGCGACAGCTTTTCGCGCAGCTCCACCGCACGCCTAACCCTCGGGTCGCTCTCGGGAACTCCCGTGTAGCCGAGCCGGATCGAGAACTCCCGGGAAAGGCGGGCGAGCTCGCGGTCGTACGGATTCCACGCGAGCCCGAGCGAAAGAAGGTCGACGACCCGTCCGGTCAGCTCGAAGAGGGGCGTCTGGACGCTCGCGCCGGTCTCGTTTGCCCGGAGCTCCGCGAGCAGCGGGCGCATCATCGCGCCGTAGGTCGCCGCCATGGAGGTGAAGTGAGCCGGGTCGGACGGATCGGCGAGGCACGCCCTCTCGCCCGCCTCGAGCGCCTCGTCCCATCGCTGCAGCTTCGAAGCGAGGAGCAGGCGCTGGCCATGGCAGGCGGCGAGTCTCTTCCTCACGCTGTCGTCGGCCGGATTGCTCGACAGCCGCCACGACTCGATCTGGTCGAGAAGCCGGTAATATCGAAGCGCGACCGCGTCGTCGCCTCGCTGTCGTTGCAGTGCGATGGTCGCGCGGATTGCGCCCGCGAGATGCGTCTCCACGAGCTCCTCCCTGATTCCGTCGACCGCCGCCGGATCGAGGCCGGGAAACAGCTCGCGAGCGCGACGCGAGTACGATTGCCAGAACTCCTCGGTATCGAGGAGCTCGAGCCATCGCGTCACCGCGATCGACCAGTAGTCTTCCGAAGCGGTGTAGTCGAGACGCGACTCCGCGAACGTTGCCGCCCGGTGGGCCGCGATCGCGATCGAGCGGATCAGCTCCCAGTACTCCGCGTCCTTCTGCAGCCATCGCTGCGCGCGCGCCGACCAGATTGCGAGCGCGGCGGCGGCGTTCCCTCCGCGCAGAGCGGCGACCGGCACCCCCTCGACCTCGAGCGAATTGAGCCAGCGGTCGATCTCAGGCTCCTGCGGAAGGGCGGCGCGCACACTGCCGAGGAGTTTTCGCGCTTCGGCTTGCTTGCTCTTCGAGAGCAGGCCGGCGACGCGGGAGAGATGCATCATCGCGCGCGCCGCGCGCGAGTCGCGGCGCAGGGAAGGCGCGTGTGCCGCGGCGTCGAAGAAGCGGTCGGCGTCCTCCCACCGGCCGAGGCCCGCAAGGGTCACCGCCCAGTAGAGCTGGGCCGGCGCGCCGCGCGTGTCGGCCTCCATCGACTGCACTTCGCGCTCGAGACGGTGTGCGCCGCGCTCGGCCGCCTCGAGCTTCAGTATCTCCAGCCGGACGATCTTCAGAAGCTCCGCGGCCTCGGGGAGCTCGTCGCATTCGCGGGCGGACTCCTCGAGGATGACGCGGGACTGCAGGAGCCGGCCGGCCCGTGCGAGCGAGAGTGCCTGGATCCAGCGCGCGCGCAGCCTGCTCTCGGATTCGAGCGCGGGATTCTTCGCGAGGCGCGATGCGATCTCGTCGGACTGCTGTGTCGAGCCGCTTTCGAGAAGCGCGATCGCGCGATGCAGCTCGGCGCTGAACCGGAGAGAAGGCGACGCCGTGGCGGCTGAGGAGACTGACTGGAGCGTCGCGATCGCGGAGCGCAGCCCGTCGTCGCTCCGTTCAGAGAGCGCGCGAGCGAGGCGGACGACCCCGAGACGCAGTCGGATCCTGAGGTCGGAGGGGTCGCTGCGGACCGCGACGTCGAGAAGTTCCTCGGCGGCGCTTTCCCATCCCCGGGGACGCGACCGCGCCAGACGCGACGCGGCGCGGAAGCCAATCTCGGCCGCGACCGGCGCCCACGCGTCCGATTCCGCCGGATCGGCGGCATTCGCTTCGGAGAGGCACTCGAGCGCCGTTTCTTCCTTTTCGTCGTTCGCGTATTGAAGTGCGAGCAGCCGCTTCGCTCCCGCGAAGTTCCGATTCGCGGCGAGGTCGTCCGGCGCGCGCCGTCGGATCTCGTCGAGGAGCGGGATCGCTTCCACGACGCTGCCGCGCTCGAGCAGGAGCGTCGCGAGCGCCTTGAGGACCATCGTGCCGCGCTCGCCCGCGTCGCGGGCGCGCCGCAGTGCCCCGATCGCCCGTTCGCTGTCTCCCGCACGCCCGTGAAGCACGCCGAGCGATGCGAACGCGCGACCCATCAGCGGGTCGAGCACGGTGGCGCGGCTGTACGCCTTCGCCGCCTCCGCGGTGTTGCCCGCGCGCTCGAACTGCCTTCCAGCGTGATAGAAAAGAATCGGGTCGAGCGACTGCTCGGCGGCCGCGAGGAGCGGCGCCGCATCGCGATGCCCCTCCGCGATCCAGTCGGCGACGGCGTGACCTCGCGCGGCCCCCTTCGCGTCGCCCCGTTTCAGCGCCTCGTAGAAGAGCTCGCGCGCCGCGTCGATCCGCTTGGTGCGGAGCGCGATCGTGCCTCGCTCGCGCGGGAACGAAGGATCGGTCGGCGCGAGCTGCTGGCCGAGCGCCAGCCAGCTCTCCGCGAGCTCGTCGTTGCCGACTGCCGACCAGCTCACGCCCGTGAGCCAGACGAGGTGGCTGTGCAGTTTTGCGATGTCGATCGGAGCGAGCGACTCGACGAGCGTCGGCTGGTTTCGCCGGCCGGTGAGCGTCGAGATCGTGGCGCGAAGGTGGACGAACACACCGGCTGGGTTTCCTCCGGTGTACTCGGTGGCGGCGACTGCCCAATGCGCTCTCGCGGCCAGGCGTTCGTCCTCCGAGCCGAACAGGGAGGACAGGCGCTCGATCGCCTCGCCGGCGCGGCCGATGCCCGACAGCGCCGAGCCGGCGATGAGAGTCATCGTCGCGGATGCCGACGATCGATTCGCGTGGTAGAGCGACTCCTCCGGAAGATTGCGGCGGTAGGCGAGGGCAGCGAGGCAGAATCTCGCCTCGGCGGCGGCGCTGCCGTACGCAGCTGCGCGCGCCCAGCGCTCGATCGCGTCGCCATGGTTTCCCTGCGAAGCGAGAGCGTGTCCTGCGAGAAGGTCGAAGCGCGCACGGGCCGCTTCGTCGGCCTCACCGACCGCGAGGCCGCGGTCGGTCGCCGCGAGCAGTCCGTCGAGGTCACCGGTTCGCCAGAGCGCCTCCGTTTCGTGCAGCGTCGCCACGATCCCGGACGATGGCTCCTGCATGGTGGAGGCGGACTCTGCGGCAGCCTCGCCCGGCCTCAGCGTGCCGCGGCAGAGCACGCAGGCGCGGAAGCCGAATCGCTCTGATTCGTCGCACGCCAGGCAGCGCCCGGCGATCGGCCAGCGCGGCAGCACGCGGATGGACTCGCCCGCCGCGTTGAGTCGATCGAACGCGAGACGCCCCTGGCGGAACGCCGCGGGAAAGCGGTCGAACGGAATCTTGTCGAGGAACGCGGCCCACGCGGCGCCGAGTGCCGCGCCGCGGACGTCGCCGGTGAGGCCGAGAATCTGGTGGTCGGTAGGCTCGAAGCTCTCAGCCCGGTCGGCGAGCGACATCGCGGGAGGAGAGACGGCGAGAATGCGACACGAAGGGCAGCGTGCAACGGAGATGTCGTCGGGGAAATCCCACCCCGAATGACAACCGTGGCATTTCACACGCATTGTCCGTCGCTCCCGGTGATTCCTGAGGTAACGGGTGAATGGTATGCGTTCGTCGATGAGGCTAGCAACAGCATGAGGCAGGCCAGAGGCCGAGGAGCAGGCCAAAGGTCATAGGCCAAAGGTCATAGCAGGCAGGAAGTCGATCTGAGGGGCGCGTATGCGTGCTGCCATCAGCAGCTTGACTCAGCTCCATTGCGACCTTACGGTTTTTCCGGGAGGAGTCTCCATGGGCAAGCGTGATCCGCGTGTGGACGCATACATCGCGAAAGCGGCGCCTTTTGCAAAGCCGATCCTCGAGCACATCCGCAAGACGGTTCACGGGGCGTGGCCTGCGATCGAAGAGACGATCAAGTGGGGCATGCCGTTCTTCGACTACAAGGGGCCGGTCTGTCAGATGGCGGCGTTCAAAGCGCATTGCGCGTTCGGTTTCTGGAAGGGCTCGCTGATTCTCGGGAGATCGGAGAAGGAGAGCGAGGCGATGGGGCAGATGGGGAAGATCACGTCGATCTCCGACCTTCCCTCGAAACGCGAGATCACACGACTGGTCAAGGCGGGCGCCGCACTCAACGACGCGGGAGTCGTTGTGAAGCGCAAGCCTGCCGCGAAGAGGCCGCTCTCGATCCCCGACGACCTCGCCGCCGCGCTGAAGAAGAATGCGAAGGCCCGCGCGACCTTCGAAGCGTTCTCGGCGAGCCAGCGGCGCGAGTACGTCGAGTGGATCGTCGAGGCAAAGCGGGAGGAGACGCGGACGAAGCGCCTCGCGCAGACGATCGAGTGGCTCGCCGAAGGGAAGCCGAGAAACTGGAAGTATCAGAAGTGTTAGGCGATCGACGGGTTACGTCTTCCCGAACAAGATCCGATCCGCCGCGAACCTCCCCGGGCCGACCGCGATCAGCACGACCGCGATGCAGAGGTAGATGGCGGCGAGCTCGAACGCGGGCTCGCCCGTGCTCGAGACGAACGGATCGCCGCGCTTGATTGCGTGAAACCAGGTCGCGGTGCACATCGTCGAGAAGACGCCGAGCGAGGCGAGGGGAGTGAGGAGCCCGAGAATCCAGGCGAGCCCTCCACCGAACTCCGAGAGCGCGGCAAGCGCCTGGAAGAACGGAGGGGCGAACGAGTCGGGTCCCATCCAGGTGAAGGGGTGCTGGATCTTGCCCCAACCGTGAAGCATCATCGCCAGTCCGCAGACGACGCGGAGCAGTAGCAGCGCGATGTCGGAAGCTGTCGTGTACTCGCGCGGCGCGAAGATCGCTTTGATGCTCATAGGTGCCTCCGGTGTGGTTTGCCTATCGTAATCGCAGAGCGTTCGGCCGAGGGACTCGGTTCGGCAACGAAACGGTCGTGGCGCGTTTCCGTTCACATTCTGGAGCCGAATGCTTTCGCCCGCCGCTGCGCCGACGTATTCTTGTTTCCATCCTTGGAGAGGTCCCGAACCGGCGTCCGGACGGAGAGACGAGTGTCGAGCAGCGAGGAACGAGATCGCCTGGTCGCAGCGTCGCGGCTTCCCGAGGGAACCGCGGGCGACGCGTCGCCTTTGGCGTCCCTCACGCCGGTCGAGCTCTCGGTCGCCGAGGATCGGCTGAGCGAGGTGAACCGCGACCTCGCGCAGCTCTTCGAAGAATTGATGCAGGCACGCCGCGAGGCGGAGGGGCGCGCCGCGCAGCTCGCGATCCTCAACCGCATCACCGCGTCGCTGACCAATGTGGTGGAAATCGACACGGCGCTCGATCTCGTCGCGCGTGAGATGGTCCGACTGCTTCGCGCGCGCAGCTGCGGGATCACGCTCCTCGACGAGACGAAGACGAAGCTCACCGTCGTCGCGGAGCACTCGGTCGGTCTCGCGGTGAGCGCGGTGGGGCTCGAGATTCCTCTCGTCGACGCGAACCGCTCGTCGGTGCGCGTGATCGAAGGAGCGGTTCCTGTCATCGTGAACGATGCGCAGCGCAATCCGCTCGCCGAGGCGCTGCGCGAGATTTTCCGGGAACGAGGAACGGAGGCGCTTCTGATCGCTCCGCTGATCGTGCGCGGAGAAGCGATCGGAACGGTCGCAGTCGACACCGACCAGCCGGGACGAACCTTCGAGCGCGAAGACGTCTCGTTGCTCGAGACGGTCGCCGGGCAGGTGGCGGGCGCGATCGAGAACGCGCGGCTCTTCGCGGAGGAGCGCCAGTCGCGCCAGGTCGCCGAGCGGTTGCAGGCCTCGGCGCACGCCCTGAGCCAGAGCCTCGAGCTCGGCGTCGTCCTCACCGCGATCCTCGACGAGATCAAGCAGGTGATCGAGTACGACACCGCGAGCGTGCAGATGGTCGAGGGCGAGATGATGCGCGTCATCGCCGTGCGCGGCGTCCCCGACAGCGAGATCGGCCACGCGCGCAGTCTCGCCGACTTTCCCTACAATCGCCGCCTCGCGACGAACCCCGAGCCGATCATCTTCGACCTCGGCGTCGGCGACCCGCTCTGGAAGGCCGACGTCGACTTGCTCAATGGGGTGCGCAGCAACATCGGAATCCCGCTCGTTTCCCGCGACACGATCTTCGGCGCGCTGACTCTCGACTCCCCGCAGCCGAACTTCTATTCGGCCAAGGACCTGCGCATTGCCACGGCGTTCGGGCGGCAGGCCGCGGTCGCCATCGAGAACGCGCGCCTCTACAGCTCGGCGCAGCAGGAGCTCCGCGACCGGATCAGGGTCGAACAGGAGCTGATCCGCGCGAAAGAGGCTGCCGACGCCGCGAGCGAGGCGAAGAGTGCGTTCCTCGCCACGATGAGCCACGAGCTCCGCACGCCGCTCAATGCGATCATCGGTTTCTCGTCGGTGCTCGAGGCGTCGGTCTCCGACAAGCTCACCGATCGCCAGATGACCTTCCTCCACAACATCAACACCTCGGGGGAGTACCTGCTCGGCATCATCAACAACGTCCTCGACCTGTCGAAGATCGAGGCGGGGATGATGTCGATGGACCTCGACACCGTCGACGTCGCCGAGAGCATCGACGGCATCTGCCGCGTGCTTCGCGGCATGACGATGCCGCGGCGGATCGAGTTCGTAGTCGAAGTCGGCACGGGTGTCGCGGAGATCGAGGCCGACCCGCTCAAGTTCAAGCAGATCATTTACAACCTCCTGTCGAACGCGGTGAAGTTCTCTCCCGACGCGTCGCAGGTGCGGGTGACGGCGCGAAGTGTCGCTGCAGGAGACTCGCCTCTCGGCGTCGAATCGGTGCGCATCTCCGTTGCCGATCGCGGTGCCGGCATCGACCCGTCGCAGCACGACCTGATCTTCCACGAGTTCCAGCAACTCCCGGCGCAGTCGGGTCGCCCCGAGGGCACCGGTCTCGGCCTCGCGCTCGTGAAGCGCTTCGTCGAGCTCCACGGCGGCGTCGTGCGCATCGAGAGCGCGCCCGGCAGAGGGAGCGAGTTTTCGTTTTTACTGCCCAGGAGAGTTGTTGGTGGTCAGTCGTGAATGACGGGAAGCGGAGCTGGCAGTCAGAAGTGAAGTTAGAAGTTAGAACGATGAACGTTGAATCCAGAAATGGCCTGCGGTTTTTTTCTGGGTTCAACATTCAGCGTTCTAACTTCTAACTTCGAATTGTTAACAACCAACAACCCCCGAGGAGCCAATGGCCTACAAACAGGGCAACCCATTCGTGAAGCTGATCATCCTCGCCGTGGTCGTCTATGCCGGCTACAAGTACGGTCTTCCATGGGCGAAGGAGAAGAATTTTCTTCCATCGGGTGGAAGCAATGTGTCGCAGTCGTCGAAGGACGAAGGCTGTCTTGGGCTCGCGCTGAATGCCGGCGACGTCTGGTCGGGCGGGATCGCGAGCTTCATGAATCCGCCGGTCGACGCGGCGGCCTGGAGCGGTTTCCGTTCCAACGTCGAGGGAGCGATCTCGTCGGCGCGCAAGGGGTGCAGCTGCCCCGAAGAGTCGTGCAGGAAAGCGAAGGAAGCGATGTCGGAGCTGAGCAGCCTCGTGCGCGACATGGACGCCGCGGTACGGAGCGGCGGCCCGCCGACGGTCGACGTCGTGCGCGCGCAGGATAAGATCGACGGACTCCTCAACGAGGCGCAGTCGCTCACGAACCAGGGGAAGTGACCCGCGGGACTACGGCTTCCTGAGCAGGAAGTCGAGCGACGCGCCCGGCTCGAACTCTTCGGGCGGCTTTCCTGCCTGGAACAGCCGCGCGTTGAGCTTACCGCCGAGCTCGACGTGCGGAGCTTCCACGGAGAGCCACGTCCCTTCGCGGAGCCCGAGCACCGGAAGGCGATTCGCCTCGTGGAACTCGCGGAGGCGGTCTTCGCGCGTCTCGCCCATGTGAGTCGAGGCGGGATCGGGATCCATGTAATGCGGGTTGATCTGGAAGGGAATCAGGTTGAGCGCGGCAAAGCTCGGCGGCTCGATGATCGGCATGTCGTTGGTCGTCTTGATCGTCGGGCAGGCCATGTTCGTGCCGGCCGACGAGCCGATGTAGGGCATGCCTCCCTCGACCCTGCGGCGGATCGGCTCGATCACCTTCAGCTCGTAGAGGGTGTTCAGCAGGCGGAACGTGTTCCCGCCGCCGATGAAGATCGCACGCGCATTCTCGACGGCCTCTTCCTCGTCGTCCACGTCGTGAAGGGAGTCGACCTCGATTCCGAGCTCGGCGAAGCGAGCGCGGGCTTTCGCCGCGTATTCGTCACGGTCGTGGAGGGCGAAGGGAACGAACAGCAGACGGTCGACGTCGCCGAGAAAATCCTTGATCTCGTCCGCCGCGTGGTCGAGGAAGCCCCGCCCGTGCATCGTCGAGTTGCTCAGCAGCATCAATCGCTTGGACATTCAGTCTCTCCGGCGCGGGGCCGGCGCCGGGCGCATTGTAGATCAGGCGAAAGGCGAGGGGCGAGAGGCGATTCGCGAATTCGGAGCGGGGCTACCGAAGGGAGAACCGAAATGAAGAATGTCGAATGAGGAATGAAGAATGTAGAAGCTGGGAACGCGAATCTGCGAACGATCCGCTCGGGGGCAGTTCACTCTTCATTCACCATTCCGCATTCGACATTCTTCATTTCGGTGTCCGACCTCGACACGCGGATGCCCCGCCGTTGCCGGGGCTCGCGCCTCCCTATTTCGCTTTCGAAATATCTCCTGTCTTGGCCTCCACCGCGCGCAGGTAGTCGCCTGGGGAGAGGATGAGCTGGGCGCCGCGCATGCCGGCGGAGATCGAGATCGTGTCGAAGAGCTCGATCGTCTCGTCGGCCCAGACGGGGTAGGGCTTCCTGCAGCCGAGCGCGGTGACGCCGCCGCGGATGTAGCCGGTCAGCGGCTGGACTTCCTTCAGCGCGACCGTCTCGACGCTCCGGTCACCCGTGAGCCGCGCGAGCTTGCGCAGGTCGAGCTCCATGTCGCCCGGCACTACGGCGAGGCAGACGCCGTGGCGGTCGCCCCGCGCAACGAGCGTCTTGAACACCTGCTCCGGCGGCATCCCGACCTTCCGCGCGACGCTCTCGGCCGTCAGGTCGTCCGGATCGACCTCGTACTCGCGGATCTCGTACACGATCCCGAGCCCGTCCAGGATGCGGGCGGCATTGGTTTTCATGCAGTTGCGAGAATACAACGGAGCAATGCGGAAGTCGGATTGCGGAATGCGGATTGCGAAATGAACAGCAGGCCCCCTTCAGTCGGGAAAGAGCCGGGCGCGGGCCCGGCCTTTGCCCTTTCTCTCGGTTTCGCGTTCCGCGTTCCGCGTTCCGCGTTTCCTGCTAACTTTTGCACGTTCCCATTGTCTATATGAGTCGAGAAAGGTGCGGACCGGCGAATGAGAAGCGATACCGAGCTGGTCGACGCGATACGAGGCGGTGATCTCGAGGCGTTCGACGAGCTGATGCGCCGCTACGAGCGGCTCGTCTACAGGGTCGCCGTGTCGTTCGTCTCGACTCCCGAAAACGCGTTCGACGTGACCCAGACCGTTTTCCTCAAGGCCTACCGCGGGCTCGCGGGCTTCCGCAGCGAGGCGAACCTGAAGACCTGGCTCCTCAGGATCACCCACAACGAGAGCGTGAACTGGCTCAGAAGCATCGGCGGCAGGGAAGCGGGGCACGAGAACATCGAGGCGTTCGCCGACGTCCTTACCGGGCGCGAATCTCAGGAATCCGACTTCCTCGCGCGCGAGCGGCGGGCCGAGCTCGAGCGGGCGATGGCAAAGCTCAACGAGCGCTACCGGCTCGCCGTGGTGCTCCGCTACTTCCAGGGGCTCGACATCGCGGAGATCTCCGCGGTGCTCGGATGCAGCGAGGGCGTGACGAAGAACATTCTCTTCCGCAGCGTCAAGTCTCTGCGGGAGTCGCTGGCAGGATTGGCGTGAAGGGTGAACACGATGAACGACAAATGCGTTGAAATGCAAAAGGCGATGGACGAGCTCTTCGACGAGAAACTCGACGAAGGGCGCGCCGACGAGCTCCTGGGGCACATCGACGGCTGCCCCGCGTGCGCCGCGCACTGGGAGCTCCTCGGGCGGCTCCGCTCCGCGACTGCCGCCGAGCCGACCGACGCCGAGCTCCTCGCGATGCGCCGCGGCGTGATCCGCGCCATCCGCACCGCCGAACCGAAACGCGCGGGATGGCTCGAATCGCTCCGCGCAGCGTTCATGTCGCCCGTGATGGGCGTCGGCCTCGCCGCGCTCATCGTCGTCGCGGCGTTCGTCGCCGGGCGCGCGACGCGCGAATCGACGCCGGTGGCGGCGCCCGCGCTCGTCTCCGCGGGCGACGTGATCGTCGACGAGATCCACCTCGCCGCATCGAAGAACCGCGAGCTCTCCGACGTGGAGAACTCTCCCTTCAGCTACGCGAACGTCGAGGTGGAGGACGCGGGCGGCGGAAAGCTGGCGCTCCGCTTCGACGTCTCGCGCCACGTAGACGTCGTGCTGCCGAAGAACGATCCGCTCGTCGCCGACGTGCTCGCGCAGTCGCTCCTCGACCAGACGTCGGTCGGGACGAAGCTGCGCGCAATCTCGTACTCGGCGCCGTCGGTGGCGCCCAAAGTCCGCGAGGCTCTCGTCCGCGCGATGCTCGAGGACACGAACCTCGGCGTCCGGATGAAGGCGCAGGAGATGCTCGTCGCGACACCGGGCGATCCCGCCGTCGAGGAGGCGCTTCTCACGGTGCTGAAGCAGGAAGAGACGGTGCAGATGCGGCTCGTGGCGATCGACTACCTCATGCGGAGCAACGTCGCGCCGCAGAAACTCCGCGATGCGATCACTCCGCGGGAGCCCGAGGCGCGGGTCGACGCGGTGTACGTGAAGGCAATGGGCTACGTGAACTCGAAGTGACTCCCGCGCCGAAGCGCGCCGGCCGCGGGAGCGACGAAGCAGCAGGAATGAGGAGAATTGAAATGAAGAGACTGGCGATGGCCGCGATGATGATCGTGGCGGGGCTCGCAGCCCAGGGGCTCACCCCGGGGCAGGAGCAGAAGTTCGAAGTGAGCGCGGGACAGACGCTCGAGGTCGACCTCGAGACGGGCGGATCGATCCGTATCACCGGAGTCGACGGCAACACCGTGACGGTGAAGAGCAGCGTCCGCGGCAGCGACATGCGCGAGGCCGATTTTCGCGTCGAGAAGACGGGACGCGGCGTCAGCATCGAGTCGGAGTACGAAGGCTCGAGGAAGCACTGGAGCGGGGGCGTCGACGTCGACGTCACCGTGCCGCGGCGCTTCAACGTGGAGCTCGAGACGACGGGCGGAGGCATCACGATCACGGGAGTCGAAGGGGAGTTCGAAGGCTCCACGATGGGTGGCGGGCTCGAGCTGAAGAACATCAAGGGCGTCGTGAAGATGAGCACGATGGGAGGGAGCGTCAATCTCTCCGATTCCGAAGTGAATGGAGAGTTGAGCACGATGGGCGGGCGCGTCGTCTTCCGCAACGTCAAGGGTGACGTCAAGGGAAGCTCCATGGGCGGCGACGTCGTCTACGACAACGTGACGCGGGCGAACGGCGCGTCGACGACGAAGCCCGTCGAGATCACGACGATGGGTGGCGACATCACCGTCGAGAGCGCGCCCGCGGGAGCGGACGTGTCGACGATGGGAGGCGACATCGGGATCGCGTCCGCGGCGGGCCGCGTGAAGGCGAAGACGATGGGTGGCGACATCGAGATCGAGGCGCTCGACGGCGGCGGCAAGGTGACGACGATGGGTGGCGACATCGAGGTGCGGATGGTCGGCAACCCGGCCAGCGGCGATCGTTCGGTCGAGCTCGAGTCGATGGGTGGCGACGTTTCGCTCGTCGTCCCCGATGGGCTCTCGATGTCGGTCGAGATCGAGATCAGCTACACGAAGAACAGCTCGCGCGACTACAAGATCGTCAGCGACTTCCCGATCAGCGTCAGCGAGACGCCGGAATGGGACTACAAGTCGAAGGGTGGCGGGCGGAAGGTGATCACCGGCACCGGCAACATCGCGGGCGGAAAGAACAAGATCAAGATCTCGACGGTGAACGGCCAGGTGACGCTGAAAAAGGGGAAGTAGGGCGGGCATGTGGAGTGCGCAAGCCTAGCTTGCGCCCTTCCACGCGGAAGCGAAGCTTCCGCTCCCTAACGACCTCGGAGTACGAACCAAACGGGCGACCCATCGGGTCGCCCGTTCAGTTTTCCGATGCCGCGAAGAGCTTGTCATCCCGAGAAGCGATCCCGCGAAGCGGGATTGCGACGAGGGATCTCGCAGGCTGGTACAGACGCGCAACGTGCGCGGCATCTCCCGGCTGAAGACGTCATCTGTACCAGCCTGCGAGGTCCCTCCTCGTTCCCCCGCTTCGCGGGGTCAGTCGTCGGGACGACAAGGTGTGCGGCCGGCGCCTGAACGTCGCAGTGCGTTAGCACCTCGCGGGTAGCTCCCTTACCGCTTCATCACCACGATCTCCCGCGGCGTCGCGCCGTCCTTCATCTTCCCGTCTTCGCCGAAGGCTTCCCACTGGCTCGTCGCGACGAAATAGATCGCATCGCCGCCCTCCGCCAGGAGGGTCAGTTCTTCGAATTCGGGGCGGCTCGCTTCGAGCGCTTCCCACGACGTCACGCGACGCGCCTTCGCGTCCCATCCGAAACGGACGAGCCGCTGCGGCGCGATGCCGTTCTGCACCGCAACGATGCCGCCGTCTCGGAAGAGGAGCCCGTCGATGCCGATCAGCGTCACCTCCGGCGCGGCTTCGACGCGCTCGATCGTCTTCGCTGCAGTGTCGATCGCCCAGAGCCCGCTAGGATAGTCGGCGAGCAGCAGCAGCGCGTCGCTTCCCGCGAACGCGAGCCCCTGCGGGTTCAGCAGCCGCTCGTCCTTCAGCCAGAGCTCGATCTTCCCGCTCCCCGGCTCGTGACGGTAGATCGCGGGTGACGTCGTGTCGCTCGCGTAGACGTTTCCCTTCGAGTCGAGCGCGAGATCGCCGAACCAGTGTTTCACCCCGGGTTCTGCGAGCTCGACGCGCTCGGCGACGCGGCCGCGCTTGATGTCCCAGGCGACGAGCGCCGAGCGCCCCTCGAGCGACGCGTCGATCCCGGGCGTCATTTCGGATGCGACCGAGCAGATCCAGAGGAGCCCGCGCTTCGGATCGACCTTCATCCCCATCGCGCTCCAGAGCGCAGCCTCGGGGATCGCGAGCTTCTTCGCCTTACCGTCGCGCCCCACGCTCCAGACCGCGCGGCCGATCACCGTGCTGACGAAGAGCGTCCCCGTCTTCGCGTCGTACGCGACGCCTTCGGGGAGCGTTCCCTTGGCGTCGATCGTCGCCGCGGGCTTCGCCGTGCCGACCGGCGCTCCGTTCTTTGCGATTCGACCGGTGACGGCGGCGAAGCGCGGCGACTCGCGGAGCAGCGCCAGGTCTTCGTCCGCCGCGACGGGCATCACGACGCCGGTTGCCGCGAGCCGCTCGAGGGTCGCGAGCGCGTCGTCGCTCCGCCCCGCGCGGGCCAGCGCACCGGCGAAGTTGTGGAGGACTCGCGGGTGGTTAGGCCGAAGAGCGTCGAGCTTCGTCATGGCGTCGAGGTACGCGGGCCAGTCCTGCCTGCCGTGCGCGTCGAGCGCTGCCTTGTTGACGTCGCGAACGCTCTGCGCCGTCGCCGCGCCGGCCGCCGTTAGGCAGCCGAACAGAATCAGAGTCGAAAGGAGCTTGTGCACGCGCGCCTCCATCGATGAATCGAATGCGGCGAGTCTATGCGGGGAACGATGCGGGGGGAGGGGAGGTGACGGTTTCGTTGCCGCTGATTCACGGAAATGAAGCGGCCCGCCGGAAGATCCCCCGTGATGCCGGCCCTCCCGGAGTGGAGGATGCCGATCTACTTGGCCCCGGAGTCAGCGCTCGTCCACGGGCTGACGCGGCATACGGGAGATCTTTCGGCGGGCCGTCCCACCGTCAAATATATTAATGCTGAATCCTGAGCGTGTCTTCCATTTCTTTGGCCGGCAAAGGTTTTCCGAAAAGAAACCCCTGCATCTCCATGCAACGCTTCTGGTGGAGGAACGCCATCTGCTCCCGCGTTTCGACCCCTTCGGCGACGACGCGGCGCTGCAGCCCGGCAGCCATCGTCAGGATCGCTTCCACGATCGCACTGTCCTCGCGGCTCTCCGGCACGTTCTGGATGAAGCCCCGATCGATCTTCAGGGTATTCGCTGGGATGTGCTTGAGCTGCATCAGCGAGCAGCGTCCCGTGCCGAAGTTGTCGATCGCCAGGTGCGATCCGAACGCCTTGAGCTCGTTCAACGTGTCGAGCATGGCGTCGAAGTCGGGGATCGCCCGCTCGCTCACCTCGAGCTGCAGGATCGAAGGGCTTACCCCCGCGTCGCGAAAGATCCGGTCGATGTCGTCGATCAGGTGCGGCTTTTCCAACTGCTGGCGCGAGAGGTTGACCGCGATCCTGGCGCCGTTCAGGCCGATCGCCTCCCACTCGCGCGCCTGCCTGCACGCCTCGGTGAGCACCCACTCGCCGATCGCTCCGGTCAGGTACGAGGCCTCCGCGGCGGGGAGGAAGCGGCCCGGCTCGACGAGCCCGAACTCGGGATGGTTCCAGCGAAGCAGCGCCTCGATGCAGTCGATCCTGCCGCTTCGCGTATCGACCTCCGGCTGGTAGTGGAGGACGAACTCGCCGTTCTGGAGGGCGCGGCGCACGCCGCCCACGAGCAGCGCCCGCTCGAATGCCCGCTGACTGACGGCGTTGCGATGGAACTGGAACGAATTGCGCCCCGTCTCCTTGGCGCGAAGCATCGCTTCTCGCGAGTTGTCGAGCAGCGCGTCGGGCTCCGCCCCGTCGGTCGGAAAGACGGCGATGCCTGCGCTGCAGGCGATCGAGATCTCGTGCCCGTCGAAGACAAAAGGTTGCGCGATCGAGTCGAGCACTCGCTGACCGATGATCGCGCAGGTCTCCTCGTCGCCGAACCCGGTGAGGAGCAGCGCGAACTCGTCGCTGCTGATCCTTGCGACGCTGTCCTCGACCCGGACGGCATCGGAGAGTCGCACGCCGACTCGCTTGAGCAGCCGTTCTGCAATCGACTGGCCCCAGCGCTCGACGACGTTCGAGAAGTGGTCGAGGTCGACGTAGAGCACCGCGATGCGCCGCTGGTTGCGCCGCGCCGAGGCGAGCGCGACCGTGAGCCGGTCGAGGAAGAGTGCCCGGTTGGGCAGCTCGGTGAGCGGATCGTGGAGGGAGAGATGCTCGAGCCGCTGAACCGCCTCGCGCTGCTCGCTCGTCTCCATCATCACCGCGTCGAATACGACGTGCCCCGTATCATCGGTCGTCGCGGTCGCGTTCTGGCAGACCCAGGCGACCGAGCCGTCGCGGCGGCGGAGCGGCGCCTCGATGGTCCGGAGCTCGCCGAGGTCGCGGAGCGCGGCCAGAACCAGCTCGCCGTCCGATTCGTTCACGTAGTCGAGCTGTGCGACGGCGAGGAGCTCGGCGCGCGTCGCGAAGCCGAGCAGCTCCGCCAGCGCGTCGTTGCAGTCGATGAGGCGCCCTGCGGCGTCGAGCCGGCATACGCCGGTTGCGTTTCGCTCGTAGATGTCCTGGTAATCAAGTCCGCCTGGAAGCATCGCTTGGCGTCCTTTCCTCCGCTCGCCGGGAGCGTTCGGTTTTCGCTGATCTCGAGCCTATCCCCCGCGCCCTCCCGAGGCCAGCATCTAAAGTTAGCGAGTCTCGAAGGCGCGTAATTCCCCGGCGTGTCGAAGTGGCCACGGCCCGCCCGGGCGGCGCCGCGGGACCGGGCCGAACGCGGGCGGCAAGTTAGGCCGGCAGCGCGATGCTCATACGACCGGACGTCGCCTCAGGCCGACCAGCAGCAGGACCGTCGCCGCGATGATGGCGATGCCGACGCTCATGAATCCCGCCGTGACGAGCGCCTCCTGCCACGGCTCGGCGGAGTGCCCCGCGCCGGTGACGGGGGAGAGGGCTGCCGTTCCGAGCAGCGCCGCGAGACAGGTGAAGGCCCAATTCGCGTAGGTGCCGAAGAGGAGAAGCCACCAGGTTGCCGACTTCGCGCGCCCGGCGAGCGTCACTTCGGACCAGATGGCCCCGACGGCGATGAGGAAGGTGCCGTTCATGACACCTTCGAGATGCGCGGCAAGCGCCATGCGCACGTTCGCGAACTTCATCTGGAGGAGCCCGGTGATCAGTCCCAGGAGGAACAGAAATGCTCCGTGCCAGATCAGGCGACGCCTGGAGTCGTCCATTGGTAACCTCTCTCGTTTCGTTCAACCGACCGGTAGCTTGACTGGGTTGGGGGAGGCGGGAAAGTCTAGCACTTCGGCAGGCTCGGCCCGCGGGCGATGCGCGACGAGACCGGAGCTAATATGGGCGTGTGAACGCCTCGCGAGTCGCACGCTTACCACTTCTAGTGAGCGCGGTTCTGCTGCTCTGCCTCGAGGGCGATGCCGCCGCGCGCACGATCTCCTTCTCCGGCCTGACGTGGGACGTGCGCGCCGGCTCCGGAGCGCCCGGCAACGGTTGCTGGAGCGACGACCCCGCCAGCGTCTGGGTCGACGGGTCGGGCTATCTGCACCTCAAGGTCCGCCAGTTGCCCGACGGGAGATGGTGCCAGGCCGAGGTGACGGCGCGGAGCTACGCAGACTACGGTGACCACCTCTTCTGGACGAACTCGCGGATCGACCAGCTCAGCGACACGATCGTGCTCGGGATGTTCCTCTACGCCGACGACTACCACGAGATCGACGTCGAGGTGACTCGGGCCTTCGGATCGGGCAACAATCTGCATTACGTCGTGCAGCCTTATTTCTCGGGCGCGCCGAGGAGCAGCTTCGACGCGCCGCTCGTGCTGAGCGGGCCGGCGCTCGACTCCTACTCGTCGCACCACTTCACCTGGTCGGCCGACAGATCGCTCGCCTTCGGGAGCTGGCACGGCCACTGCGAGACGGCCCCCTGCGGCAGCGAGATCGCGAGCTGGAGCTACACCGGTCCCAACACCCCGCTGAACGGCCAGCTCCTTCGGCCTAACCTGAACCTCTGGATCAGGGGGGCCGCGCCCCCGTCGCCGCAGGAGGTGATCGTCGGGAGCTACCGAGGAGCGCAGGTGCCGACCCCTGGCGTGACGACGGGAGCGGCCGGCGCGCTCGGATCGACGGGCGCGACGCTGGCGGCCACCGTGAACCCGAACGGCTGGAGCTCGTTCGGCTGGTTCGAGTACGGCACCTCGTCGTACGGCTCGACGACGGAGGCGAGCCGCCAGCCGGTCGACGAAGGGACCGCGGCGGCGCCGATCACGAAGAGCATCACGGGGCTCCACTGCGGCACGACGTACCACTTCCGCGGAGTCGCGAGCAACGTCGCGGGGAGCGCCTGGGGCGCCGACGCCACCTTCCGAACGGTCGAATGCCCGCCTCCCGTCGCGACGACTTCGGCTGCGAGCCAGGTCTCGCAGAGCTCGGCGACCTTGAGCGGGTTGGTGAATCCGAACGGCGCGTCGACGGCGACCGGGTTCGAGTTCGGCGTCACGGCGTCGTACGGCCTCTTCGCCCCCGCGCAGACGCTCAGCGGCACGACCGCGCAGGCGGTCTCGGCGATCGCGTCGCCGCTCCGCTGCGGCACGACCTACCACTTCCGGACGCGCGCATCGCATCCTGGGGGGACGAGTTACGGACCCGACGCGACCTTCACGACCGTGGCGTGCAGCGGAGCCGTTCCGCGCTGGCGCCCGGTGCGGCGAGGAGCGTAGTGTGGAGCAATGCCGCCGCCTCTCCCACGCTTCGATCAATACCGACAGAGGCAGTAGACGAATCGCTGCGTCGCACCCGACGGCGTGACGTGTTGCTCCCGTGTGCTGCTGAGCATTTTGAAGGAGTCGCCGAACTCGGCGTGAAGCGCTTCGGGTGAATACCGCGCGACCTCCAATCCACTGCAGCGTGTCGGGCCGTCCTCCGCGAACGTAGCGACAAGCACATGTCCGCCGGGCCGTACCGAGTGCTTTACTCGATCCACGTAACGCTGCCTGTCCGATGCGTCGGTCAGGAAGTGGAAGACTGCCCGGTCATGCCAGACATCGAATCCCGCATCGGGAAGCGCGATGTCCAGAACGTTCCCCTCGAGCCATGACGCCTTCGCGGCGGCGGAGCCCAGCCGGCGGCGAGCCTGATCGAGAGCTGCGGCGGCCAGATCGAGCACGGTCACACGGAGGTATCCGGCGTTCAGCAGGCCGTCGACGAGAGTCGAGGCTCCTCCGCCCACGTCGAGGATTGCTGCCGATCGGTCGGGAGCGACGAGCTGGATCAGCTCCTGCGACAGGTGAGCCTCGGCCTGAAACCAGCTCACCTCGGTCGACTGCTTCGTGCTGTAGATGTTCTCCCAATGTTGCTTGGCATCCATGGCGGGTTCTCCTGCGCCTAACGGATTACCGACTGGTCCTTACTGATTATACGTTCGGTGATCCGCGGTGGATCGTCGGTTTCGCCTTCCACCGCCCCGTGCCCGGCCTGGAGGCCGCTGCTGCGAAGCTGCGGACGCGCCTCAAAACGGAACGCGCGCGGACCCCGCGATCCGCGCGCGCTCGATCGATGCCGGTGTCTCAGGCGCCGAGGTCGTAGTGCCGGACGTCCCTGACGAACCTCCGCAGCTCGCCGCGGAAGTCGGGGTGCGCGATCGAGATCAGCATCTCGGCGCGCTCGCGGAGCGAGCGGCCCCAGAGATCGACCGCGCCGTACTCGGTCACCACCCATTCCACGTGGCCGCGCGTCGTCACGATTCCCGCGCCTTCCTTCACTGCCGGGACGATGCGCGAGATCGTTCCACCCTTCGCCGTCGAAGGCAGCGCGATGATCGGCTTGCCCCCCTCCGACAGCGCCGCGCCGCGGATGAAGTCCATCTGACCGCCGATGCCCGAGTAGATCCTGTAGCCCATCGAGTCGGCGCAGATCTGGCCCGAGAGGTCGACTTCGAGCGCCGAGTTGATCGCGACCATGTTGTCGTTCCGTCGGATCACCGCCGTGTCGTTCGTGTGGTCGCACGGGAAGAAGGCGACGAACGGGTTGTCGTCGACGAAGTCGAAGACTCTCTGTGAGCCGACGACAAAGCTGACCGCGATCCTTCCCTTGTGCACGTTCTTCCGCGCGTTCGTGATGACGCCCGCCTCGACCAGGTCGATGACCCGGTCGGAGAACATCTCGGTGTGAATCCCGAGGTCGACCTTCTCCGTCATCCGGGCGAGGGCGGCGTCGGGAATCGCGCCGATCCCCATCTGCAGCGTCGCGCCGTCGGGAACCAGGTCTGCGACGTGCGCGCCGATCGCCGACTCGATCGCGCCCGGCTCCGACGGCTCATGGAGGTGGAGCTGACGGTCGGAGTGCATGAACGCGTCGATCCGGCTGACGTGCACCAGCGTGTTTCCGTGCGTTCTCGGCATCCTCTCGTTGATCTCGGCGATTAGGACTTTCGCCGACTGTGACGCCGCGAGCGCGGTGTCGACCGACGAGCCGAGCGTGCAATAGCCGTGCTTGTCGGGAGGAGAGAGCTGGAGCAGCGCCACGTCGAGCGGGATTCGTTTCGATTGGAAGAGGCGCGGAACGTCGCTCAGGAAGACGGGGAGGAAGTCGGCCCGACCCTCCTCGACCGCATTGCGCAGCGGCGCTCCGGTAAAGAGTGAGACGGCGCGGATCCTGTCGGCGTGCTCGGGGGCGACCCACGCGCAGGGGCCGTTGGTGTGAAGGTGGTACATCCGCAGCCCTTCGAGCTCCGTGCGCTTCGTCAGGGCGTCGGTCAGCGGAGTCGGCGTCGCCGCCATTCCATGGACGAAAATGCGGTCGCCGCTTTTGACGAGCTTCACCGCGTCCTCGGCGGAAACGGCGCGTGATTTCCAGTCGTTGATCATCTGCTCTCCGGAATTTGCCGTCCCGGCGCCCGGGGCGCGGCCGGCGTTGGCGTCTGAAGCGGAGGTTACATCAAGCGTGCTCACGAGCGTCATCGGCACGACTCACGCCACGAGGTGACCGGACGCACACCCGGGATGCCGATCGGAGACATTGACGCGCCGCGCGCTCTCGTGGAGACTCCGGCCGGCATGGACGAGATCTCCGCACCGCCCGAGGATACTCAGCCGCCCGCGTCTGCTCCGGCAGGCCGGCTCGCGCGTGCCGAGGCCTGGGCGAGGGGCGACGGCCCGGTTCAGAAGGTGATGCCTGCGGCCTTCTTTTTCGGAGGCTTCCTCTGGGACGTCGTCACGATCGGGCGATCGATCAGGCCGCTCGATCTGCTGACCCTCGCGCTTTACTACACGATCTGCGCGTCGATCCTCGTGCTGCGGGGACGGGAGGCGCGCTTCCGCGGCTCGCGGCACCTCAATTTCCTGCTGCAGTTCTTCCTCGGCAACATCTTCAGCGCTCTCGTCGTCTTCTACTTCATCAGCGCGAGCGGATTCTGGGAGCTGGCGATCGTCTCGGGCCTCGTGATTCTGCTCGTGGCGAACGAATTTCTCGAGCGGCACTACGACAAGCTGACGCTCTCGTGGGCGCTCCTGACGATCAGCGGCGTGATGCTCCTGAACTTCATGCTCCCGCATCTCTTCAGGAGTCTCAGCCCGATCTGGTTTTACGTCAGCACGGCCTCGGCCGTGGGGCTCGCGGCGTTGCTCAACCGCGTTTCACTCGGCCAGCACAAGCTGTGGCCCACGGTCGTCGCGGCGCTGCTGCTGATGTCGCTCCACATGATGAACCTCATCCCGCCGGTTCCGCTGGCGGACAAAGTGCTCGTCGTGGCGCACGATGTTAGGCGCGAAGGGAGCGACTACGTCGTGACGATCGAGCCGCGATCGCGTTTTGCGTTCTGGCGGGCGCAGGTCGTCCACAGGGAGCCGGGCGCGCGGGTCTACTGCGCCTCGTCGATCTTCGTGCCGCTCGGCATCGAGACGACGGTGAGTCACCGCTGGCTGCGCCTCGAAGGCGGCGCCTGGGTCTCGAAGGACGTCGTGTCGTTCCCGATCCGCGGCGGGCGACAGAACGGCTACCGCGGCTACAGCTTCAAGTCGAGCGTTCCGCAGGGCGACTGGAAGGTCGAGGTCGAATCGGAGCGCGGCGCGGTGATCGGCTCGCTCCGCTTCCGTGTCGAGGAGCGGGCGGCGGGGCCGGAGCGGACGAAGACGATCCGGTTCTGAGAGAGCGTCGATCGTCGCACGTTGGGGTGAGCAGATCGTTCGCCGGTTCCTTGATCGGCAAAAGCCTCTCGTCTGCTAAACTTCCGTCGTTCCTGGAATCCCGATGAAATCGACGAAGAGCGAGCGACGCATCATTCAGAGAATTCGCTTCGATTCGCCGCTCACGGCGAAGATCGCGACGAACAGAGTGACGCTTGTCGACGTGAGCGCGACCGGCGCCCGGGTCGAACACGATTTTCCTCTCTCGAGCGGCAAGGCGGTTCAGCTCGAGTTCGAGTTCGAAGGGGCCTCGATGCACATCCGCTGCACCGTGGCGCGGTGCAAGCTCGAGAAGGGAGACGGCGTCGCGCTTTACCGCTCGGGTCTCGCCTTCGCGTTGGACGACCCGGCGCTCGCCGACATCCGTGCGCTCATCGCGTCGGTGGTCACCCGCGATTTCGCAGCCCGGAAGGCTCACCTGAAGCCGAAGAAGGGCTGATCGCACGGTGACTGACTTTCTCGACCGTCTTGACGACCAGCAGTTTCGCGGCGCGAGCCGCGATCTCGACACGGCATGAACCAGACGTTCGTTCTCAATCCGGGAACTCCGGTTTCCCACTACAAGATCCTTTCCCGCCTCGGCGCGGGAGGAATGGGAGAGGTCTACAAGGCGCGCGACGTGACGCTCGAGCGCGACGTCGCGATCAAGACGCTCTCTCCCGAGTTCCTCATGCACGTCGATCGCGTCCGCCGCTTCATGCAGGAAGCGCGTTCGGCCTCGGCGCTCAACCATCCGCACATCGTCACGATCTACGAGATCGGCCAGGTGGCCGTCCCCGCGGAGCAGACGGGAGGCAACGCGGGGGAGCCCGACGTCACCTTCCACTACATCGCGATGGAGTTCATCGACGGCCAGACGATGCGACAGCTGATCGCGCGTGGCACCGACGTGCGGCGGCTTCTCGAGGTGATGGCGCAGGTCTGTGACGGGCTGGCGAAGGCGCACGGCGCGGGCATCGTCCACCGCGACCTCAAGCCCGACAACATCATGGTGACGACCGACGGCTATGCGAAGATCGTCGACTTTGGTCTCGCGAAGCTGACCGAGAAGAACACGCAGTCGCGCGACGTCGACACTACCGCGGCAGGCATCGTGATGGGGACCGCCGCGTACATGTCGCCCGAGCAGGTGCAGGGGCTCGACATCGATCATCGCTCCGACATCTTTTCGCTCGGAAGCATCCTCTACGAGGCGGTCACGAACAGACGGCCGTTCGCGTCCGAGTCGTCGATCGACACGATGCACCGGATCGTCTTTGCCGAGCCGCAACCGGTCTCGACCTTTCTCCCGGGTGCGCCGCAGGCGCTGCAGACCGTGCTCGACCGATGCCTGTCCAAAAACGTCGACGAGCGCTATCAGTCGACGAAGGAGATCGCAAACGACCTCCGCGGCGTCGTACGCTACTTCGACGATCTCATCGAGGCGGGCGGCACCGCCGCGCCGGCGAGCGCGCACGGTGGCGAGGCCCCGCGCGAGCATCAGAGTCCGGGGAGCGGACATCGTGCCGCATCGCGGCAGACGCATTCCGGCGGAGTCGCGGTGCCGTCGTCTGCGAGAGGTCCCGCATCGGCGCCGCCTGGAACGGTGCGGACGCCGTCGGCCGGACACCAGCGTCCCGGGTCGGCTCCGCAGGGCAGCGCACGAACGCCGTCAGGCGGCTCGCCGCGACCTGCGTCGGGCGCATCCTCGCGGCCGCCCGCCGGGGCGGCGGGGCCGCATCTCGTCGACGCGGTCGTCGGCGGCGCGCAGGAGGAAGCTCCCGCGCGGGAGAAGCGACGCGCGAAGCCGAAGCGCAGCATCGACGTCGTCGCGATCGTCTACAGATCGTTCCTCGTCATCCTTCTCGTGCTGGCTGCGTGGATCTGGTACACGTGGCCCGACTTCTCGCGCCTGAAATCGGAGCCCGAAAGCATCCCGGCGATCGCCGCGCTCCGCAACGACGGCATCGCCGCCGAATGGCACTGGGTTCCGTACGACGACATCGCCCCGGCGCTCCGACGCGCCGTCGTGGAGCTCATGGATCCCGACTTCTACGACGAGACGCTCTCGACCGACAGCGTCGCGCTCGCGTTGCGCGGCGCGAAGGAGCGGAAGTCGATTCCCGCGCTCAAGGGAAGAGTCGCGGGAAACTCCGCCATCACCCGCGGCGCCGTGAACGCCGCCATGCTCAATGGCGGCCCGCTCGCGAAAGTGCAGGCATCGGCGTTCGCCATCGGTCTCGAGAAGAAGCTGTCGCGCCGCGAGATCCTCGTGCTCTACCTCAACACCGCGCGCTTCAGCGGCAACGTGTTCGGCGTCGATGCTGCGGCGAAGCACTTCTTCGGCAAGCCTGCGAAGGCGCTCACGGTGAACGAGTCGGCGCTCCTGGCGCTCGCGCTGGTCGATCCCGACCGGATCGACGCGAAGAACCCCGACGAGGCGGCGATCGTCCGCCGCGACGCGCTCGCGGAGACGATCCGCGGAGGCAAGGAGCCGGGCGCGAAGGAGCCGGGCGAGAAGAAGAGCGGCACGCCGTCGAAGAAGAAGCCGGCCGTCGAGCAGGCTCCCGCGGCGACCGACAGCGCCAGCGCCCCGGCCGAGCAGCCCGCGTCGACGGAGACCGCGCCTGCGCCCGGCAACGGCGCCTAACGACCGATTCGCGCAACGCGGTGGTTTGTTGCAGAGGCACGGCACGCCTTGCACTCGCTCGTTCGCGACCCTGCCCTTGCTCTCGTCGCGAAGCGACGACCAATCGGCAGCCCACGGCTTCAGCCCAATGGACTTGAGTTAAGGGGAAAACCCAGAAGTAAGAACGCAGAACGATGAATTGAGAACCCAGAAATGGCACGTTTGAGCCAATTTCTGGATTCAGAATTCAACGTTCTAACTTCTAACTTCAGCTTCTCTCCCGTTAACTCAACACCATTGCGGCTTCAGCCGTGGGTCAGGAGCATCGGTTCACGACCGGCGCCGCTTCAGCGGCGCGACGCCTGTGGACCGTGGCGTGTCGGTAGAAGCCTGCGAGGTCCTTCGTCGCTCGCTTCGCGAGCTCCTCAGGACGACAACTCGTACGGGCAGCGCACTGAACCGCCAGTCGCACGAATCGCCCAGCGGGCGAAGCCAAATCCGAAATCCGAAATCCGAAATCCGAAATCCGAAATCCGAAATCCGAATTAGCGCGCCGCCCTACCTGTACGACTCCCGATAGTCGAACGCCGAACGGTCGTCCTTGCCCTTGCCGATGCGGGTGCCGAACCAGAAGAGGAGCGGCATCACGTAGCTGACGCCGTAGACGAGCCAGTTGACGTCGCCCGTGCCTCCCGACGCGAGATAGAGCGTCGGGCTGAAGAGCGCGAAGAGGGTCCACACCGGCCGGTTCGAGAGAATCGCGACCGGGACGACGAGCAGCCAGTACGAAGGCTGCGCCGCGAACGAGAGCAGCAGGAGCACGCCGATGCAGCTCGCGAACGCCCCCTCGGCGTTCGCCGACTTGACCGAAGCCAGTTTCAGGATGAAGAGCGTGATGAGCACGAGCAGGAGCGTCGCGAGCGTCTGCGAGGTGATGTGCGCCGAGACCCACTCGCCGTACGCTCCTCCGGCGATCCGGGGGCTCACGTTCTTCCAGACCCCCGACAGCGCGACCGCCCACCCCTGCGACTCGACCCATGCTCCGATCGGGCCCTGCACGAGCCTGAACGTCGGCGACGCCTGCACGGCGCGGGTGAGAGGATCGAAGAGCGCCTCACCGATCCCGACGATCAGGTAGGGCGAGAAGAGCACGACGAACATCGGCACGAGGGCGCGAATCCTGTGGTTCAGCGCATCCATCGTCGCGGAGATCGCGGCGAGCGGAAGCAGGCTCGTGCCCCCTGCGAATCCGAGCACGAGTCCCGCCGCCGTCGCCTGTTGCTTGAGCGCGAGCCGGCAGGCGGCGAGCACGAGCATCGCGCCGACGAGCTCGAGGTGGCCGTTCCAGATTCCCTCGATCGTGGCGAGGGGGAAGAGCGCCCACGCGAGCGACGCGCGGGGGGCGTTAGGCTTCCAGAGGAGCCAGACCGTCCCCATGTCGGCGGCGAGCATCAGGAGGCGCCAGAACACGAGGTTCCCGCCGAGCCACGCCCAGGCGACGAAGAGGAGCTGGGCCCACGGCGGGCGGTTCGAGGGGATGCCCGGGTTCTCGATCGCCTGCCCGCTCGAGGCGCGCAGTCCCGCCACCGCGGGATCGTCGGGCGACACGAGGTACGGGTTCTGCTCCGAGGCCGAGACGATTCCGTCCCACCGGTAGCGGTAGACCTCGTTCGACAGGACCGGATCGGCGAGGAAGCCGAGAAGGCGGAGCCCCGCGGCGAGCATCAGGATTCTCTTCAGCGGCAGCTTCTTCGCCGTGATCATCGAGAGCGCCCAGAGGGCGGCCGCGACGGCGTAGACGAGAAGGAACGCGAAGTTGCCGCCGAACTTCCCGGCGAGGATCGCGCCTAACGTCGCGACGAAGAGCGCGCCGACGACGGGAGGAAACGGGTTCGCCAGGAGCTTGTTCTTCTTCGGCGCGAGAGCCATCTCCGCCTCGGTCAGCTCGGGCGGGAGCTCTTCGAACCCCTCCTCGTCCTCGTAAGGCCCCTCGTCTTCCGGCGGCGGCTCGCCGGCCGGTTTCGGGCGCCCGCCGACCGCGACGGCGGTGCGGCTTGCATCGCCCGGGTAGTACGACGCTGGGCCGCTTCCTTCCTTCGGGTAGGACGACGCGGGGCTCGCGTCGGCGTCGATCGGACGGATGATCGGCGCGGCGCCGACGACCGTCCTGACGATCCCACCCGACGGCTCGCGCGTCGGCTGCGGCGCGACGGGAGGGAGTTCCATCTCGGTCGGCGCGTCCGCGCCGGGGCGGCGCACCGGGGGGAGCTCCATCTCGGTCGGCGCATCCGCCGCGGGACGCCGGATCGGGGAGAGCTCCATTTCCGTCGGCGCGTCGGCCTCGGGACGGCGTATCGGAGCGAGGTCGAGCTCGGTCGATGCTCCCGCGGCGGCGGCTGCTGCCGGCCGGAGGGGCGAGAGGTCCATTTCGGTCGGCGCGTCGAGCGCGCCCGGCGTGGCGTTAGGCGGCGCCGGCGTTTGCGGAAGGGTGCTGTAGGGGCTGGCGGCCGGCATCGAGCCGCTGATCGGGCGCTGGCTCGTCGGCTCCTCGTGCTCTTCGGTCGCCGTGGGAGCGGGCGCCGTCGCGGTCGCCGGGCGCTGCTGCGAGATCTCGCCCGACGGACGCTGCGCCGTCGCAGCCTCGATCTCCGGGTCAGTGTAGGGGTCGGCGCTCTCGTCCGCGGCCTTCATCAGCGCCGCGAGCGATTCCTCCGTCGTCCGGCCGAGATCCTGGCCGCTGAACAGACGCTCCATCACCTTCGAGCCGCGGAATTCCTCGAGCCTCTTCGCGAACTCGAACGCGGAGGGGTAACGCTTCGTCTTGTCGCGCTCGAGGGCCTTGAGGATGATCGGGTCGAGCTCGGCGGGGATGTGGCCGTGCGTCGAAGGAGGCACCGGGTAGTCCTTCGACATGATCTTCGACACGACGTCGCGGTAGCTCTTGCCGGGGAAGGCCGCGATGTAGGTGAAGAGCTCGTAGATCACCGCGCCGATGGCGAAGATGTCGTCGTGCGGGCCGCTCTCGCCGCGCATCCGCTCGGGTGACATGTAGGCGATCGTGCCGCTGACGAAGCCGGTCTTCGTAAGGCGCGTCTCGTCCATTCGCGCGAGGCCGAAATCGAGAATCTTCGGAACGCCCTTTGCGGTCACGCAGACGTTCGACGGCTTGAGGTCGCGGTGGATGACGCCGAGCTCGTGCGCGTAGCCGAGCCCCTGGCAGAGCTGGATCGCGATGTCGAGCTTCGTCGTCAGCGCGATCGGCGTCTTTGCCGAGATGATCCTGCTGAGGTTCGTTCCTTCGACGTACTCCATCACCAGGTAGGTGATGTCGTCCTGCTGGCCGAAGTCGTAGACGACGACGATGTTGGGATGCTGCAGGCGCCCCGCGGTCCGCGCCTCCATCTGGAGACGCGCGAGCAGGTTGTCCTCGCTGAAGCCCGCCTCGAGCTTGATCGTCTTGATCGCGACGATGCGGTCGATGAACGGATCGCGCGCCTTGTAGACGACGCCCATTCCGCCTTCGCCCAGCACGGAGAGAACGTCGTACTTCCCGATCTTCTGGGGGTTCCCACCGGTCATCGATTCCTCCGAGTAGGAAGATTGTAAAGAGGATTTGGGAATTGCGAGGCGGGAAATGAAGGAGAGGCAGGAAGGCGCGGCTACGCGACGCGGTTGCCGCCCAGCCCTTTCGCGCGGGAGAGCGCTTGCTCGGCGAGGCGGATGAGCGCCGCCGAGTCCGATGCCGCCGCGCCGGCGGCGGCCGCGCCGATGCTGACCGAGAGCCTGATTCCCTTCGCCATCTCTTCTCTCTCGACGGCGATGCGAATCCGCTCGCCCGCGAGAATCGTTCCCTCGCGGTCGGTTCCCGGCAGGACGACGAGGAACTCCTCGCCGCCGAAGCGGCCGACCGAGTCGTACGGCCGGAGGTGCCCGCGGATACGGCGGACGATCTCCTGCAGCACGGTGTCGCCCGTCTCGTGCCCCTTCTGCGCGTTGACCTCGCGAAGGTGGTCGACGTCGACGAGGAGAATGCCGAGACCGGAAGCGTCACGCCGGGCGTGCGACAGCTCGCGCTGAAGGATGTCGACGACGGCGCCGCGGCTCCAGAGGCGCGTCAGCGGGTCGATCCGCGCCGGAGCGGCGAGGTTCCCTTCATCGCGCAGCAGCTCTTCCTGCCCCTTCGAGTAAACCGGATTCCGAAGCTCGGTCTCGGCGATGCGCGCCAGGTCGCGGAAGGCGGAAAGGTCGCGCTCGGACAGGCTCCTCGTCCGCTGGTCCGACATCTCGAGGACGCCGACGACGCTGCCATCGCCCGTCGTGAGCGGCTGCGCCGCGTAGAAGCGGAGGAACGGCTCGGAGGTAACGAGCGGATTGTCCGCGAATCGAGGGTCCTTCCGCGCGTCTTCGACGACGAATGTGTCGCTCGCGTGGAGCGCATGGCCTGCGAAGGAGATGTCGCGCGCGATCTGCGGAAACTCGAAGCCGAGGCTTGACTTGAACCAGACCCGCGTGGTGTCGACCAGCGCGAGCGCAATGACCGGGGCGTCGAAGACGCGGTGCGCGAGCCTCGTGACCCGGTCGAAGCGCTCCTCGGCCGGCGTGTCGAGCACCGCGAGAGCGCGGAGCGCGTCGATTCGTGTCGACTCGTCGAGCGGTAGCTGAGGACGCTGCATCGTGCAGAAGTGTAGTACCACGAGAGTGCGCTGAATAGACGGGACGGAGGGGTGAGGCGCCGGCGGAGCACGCCGCGGGCGTCCCGTTCGAGAGGCCTCCTGAAACGCGGCGCGACGAATCGTCATTGGATGTTGGGGCGCGCCGTTGCTACCCGTGCGGAAAGCGGTACACTTGCAGCGTCGGGAAAAACCTATGGGTGAATCAGGGGGCAGTGAGGCCACCGTGGTCGTCGCTGAGGATAATTTCCTCACGTCGCATCTCATCGTGGCAACGCTCGAGAAGGCGGGATATCGCGCCGTCGCCGGACGCGACGGGGACGAAGTCTGGCGTCTCGTCGACAGGCACCGCCCCCGTCTTCTGATCGTGAACCTGAATCTTTCGAGGCCGAGCGGGATGGAGCTGCTTCGCGCGATCCGCAAGGAGCACGTGAAGATGCCGGCGATCGTGTTTCTCGCTCCCTCGCAGGCTGACCTGAAACCGCAGGCCGCCGGGCTTGGAGCCGAAGCGTTCTTCGAATCACCGTTCGAGCCGGCGGCGCTCGTGGCAGAAGTCGAGCGCCTCACTGGAGAGTGACATGGGCGACCTGGATCTCATCTCGTCGTCGTACGCTCTCACGAAGCAGGGAGTCTTCTACGTTGCCGTCGCGGTGATCGTGCTCCTCGCGATCGCCATCCTGCTCTCGGCGATCGTGATGATCCATCACCTCTGGAGCGACAGGGACCGGCGCCGCAACCGCGAGCGTTTCGAAGGTGCCGCGTCGTTCCTCGCACCGTTCCTCGTCACCACTGACGAGGAGCTCTCCGCGTCGGTGGCGCGGGCTCGGGCGAAGTATGGCGATCGCGCGGTCGGGCTCGTGCTGCGTCGCGCGCGGTTCGACCTGAAGGGAGAGGTCGCGGGGAAGATCACCGACTGCCTGCTCGAGATGGGCGCGATCGACGAGCTGATCCGCGAGACGAAGTCGCGTCGGGACTGGCGTCGCGTAGGCGGCGCGCGCGGGCTCGGCGAGTGCGGCGGCGAGAAGACTCGCGCCGTGCTGATGGACCTCGCGATGAACGACCCGATCGGCGACGTCCGGCGCGCCGCGCGCGAGGGGCTGCTGACCGAAGGGCACCCGCAGGCGACGCAAGTCGCGATCGACTCGTTCCTCCAGGATCTGCCGCGCCGCGCCGGATGGCGTCGCTCCTTCTACGCCCGGCTCGCGTCGGTCTCCTCGGCCGATCTGCTCGACCTGATCCGGTCGCGACAGCTCTCCTCGGGTGAGGAGAAGCTCGCGCTCGAGGCGCTCGGCGATGCCGGCGCGATCGGCGCGCTGCCGCTCGCGATCGCGGCCACCCGCTCGCGCGAGCCCGAGCTCCGCGCGACCGGCATCCGCGTCGCCGGCAAGCTCGGCGGCAACTCGGAATTCCCGCTGATTCTCCGCTCGCTCGAGGACGACGCCTGGTTCGTGCGTGCGGCGGGCGCTCGCGCGCTGGAGTGGATGTTAGGCTCCCGTCGCATCGAGGCGCCCGATCCCGACGTCCAGGGCTACGCGACGAAGCTGCTCGGGGCGCGCCTCGACGACGGATCGTGGTGGGTCAGGGCCAACGCCGCGCGTGCCCTTGCTCGCGCCGGCGAGGAGGGGATCTCGGTCCTCTTCAGGGCGGCCGAGGCGCACGATCGTTACGCGCGCGACGCGGCGCTCGCCGCGCTCGCCATGGCGAATCTCGACTCGGCCAGACAGATGCGGCTTCGGCTGCTCGCCGGGGCGGGAGGCGCAACCGAGGCGGCCGCCACCCGCGCCGCGGCGCGCGCGCGTGAGGTGCCGGCATGAGCACGACCCTTCTCTTCCAGTTCTTTCAGCTGGTCATCCTCGTCTACTTCACGCTGCTGAACTCGATCTACCTGATCTTCACGGTGATCGCCTTCTTCGACCTGCTCTCGTTCGACAGGCGCTCGCGGCGCCGCGGGCTGGGCGACGTCCTCTCGGGGACGACCTTCCGGCCGATCTCGATCATCGTTCCGGCGTACAACGAGCAGGAGACCGTCGTCGACAACGTCCACTCCGTGCTCGAGGTCGGCTATCCGGAGTTCGAGGTCGTCGTCGTCAACGACGGCTCGAACGACGAGACGCTCGAGAGGCTGCAGCGCGAGTTCTCGCTCTTCCCGATCACCGACGCGACGAGGGCGCAGCTCCCGACGAAGAAGGTGCGGAACGTCTACCGCTCGCTCGACTACCCGAACCTGATCGTTCTCGACAAGGAGAACGGCGGCAAGAGTGACGCGCTCAACGCCGGAATCAACGTCTCGAACTTCCCGCTCTTCTGCTCGATCGACGCCGACTCGCTCCTGAATTCCGACGCGCTGCTCAGGATCGCGCGGCCGTTCGTCGAGGACGAGCGGATCGTCGCGGCCGGCGGCATCGTCCGCGTCCTGAACGGCGCGGTGATCCAGGACGGGCGCGTCGTGAAGTCGCGCGCTCCCGGAAGCTTCCTCGTCCTCTGCCAGACGATCGAGTACGTCCGCGGCTTCCTCACCGGGCGCACCGCGCTTGCGAAGATGAACTCGCTGCTCATCATCTCCGGCGCCTTCGGCCTCTTCCTCAAGCGGGCGGTCATCGAGGCGGGGGGATACAACACGAAGACGGTCTGCGAGGACATGGAGCTCGTCGTGAGGCTGCACCGGATCGCGCGCGAGAACCGAAAGGTCGCCCGCGCGATCTTCGTCCCCGACCCCGTCTGCTGGACCCAGGTGCCGTCCGACCTCAAGTCGCTGCTTCAACAGCGCGACCGCTGGCAGCGAGGTCTCGTCGAGAGCCTCGTAATGCACATGAAGATGTTCCTGAACCCGCTCTACGGCGCGATCGGGATGTTCGCCTACCCGTTCTACCTCTTCTTCGAGGCGCTCGGGCCGGTGTTCGAGGTCTTCGGGTACCTGCTGATCCCGGTCCTCTGGTACTTCGGCGTGCTCGACGTCACCTTCTTCTGGATGTTCTTCACGCTCGCGATCCTGTACAACATCACACTGTCGTTGATGGCGCTGATCATCGACGACCTGCTTTTCCAGCGTTACGACCGTGCCAGCGACCTCGCGAAGATGATGGGCGGGGCGTTGCTCGAGTTCGTCGGATACAGGCAGATCCTCTCGGTGCGCAGAACCATGTCCTTCTTCACCGCAATCTTCATGCGGCAGAAGTGGGGGCACATCGAGCGGAAGCCGATCGCCGAGACCTGATCGAGGAGAGCTGAATGAAGACAGACTCGAGGGCCCTGCTGCTGACGTTCGTGTTTCTCGGAATCGCTGCGACGCTTCAGGCTGCGCCGCGTACGCCGGAGCCGCTTCCTCCCGAAAACTCGGTGAAGCTCGAGTACGAGTACGAGCACTTCGACGACAACACCGAGGACTGGAAGCTGACGACGGTCGACTACTCCCACAAGTTCCAGGGCTTCGGCAGCGTGATCCTTCGGGTCAACCAGGCTGAACGTTTCGGCACCGACGGCGCCCAGTACGAGATCGACATGTACCCTAAGATCCGGAAAGGCCTCTACGCCTACTTGAACTTCGGCATGTCGGGCTCGAGCCTCTTCCCCGAGCGGCGCTATGGCGCACAGATATGGAAGAGCCTGCCGCACAGCTGGGAGGCGTCGATCGGCGTTCGCTACCTTGCGTTCACCGATGGCGTCACCGTCTGGACCGGGTCGATCGGCAAGTACAAGGGAAACTACTACTACGTGCTCACCCCCTATGTCGTGAACGGCGACGACGGCACGAGCGCCTCGGGCGTGATCGAGATCCGCCGCTACTTCGGCGACGACACCGACAACGTTTTCACGTTTCGCGCCGGCTACGGCAACGCGCCCGACGTCGACACGCTGCTCCAGATCACGACGACCCTCGACAACTGGTCGGTCGGCATCGGCCGCGACTGGAAGCTCAAGGGCCACTGGGTCGTCGGCGCCGACATCGGCTATCGTGATCGCGAGTACAACGTCAACGTCGCGCGGCAGAGCGTGTATGCGCAGACCATGCTGAAGTACCGGTTCTGAAGGGACGCTCCGATTGCGGGAAATCTCCATTCTGAGTGACGACCCGCGCCCTCCGAAGAAGTGGTCGATTCTGTCGAGGATCGCGATCCTCCTCGGCTTCTGGCTCTTCATCGGCTTCGGCGTCGGTACCGTCTTCCTCCTTTATCCGGTCCGCTGGTGGGCGACCATGTGCCGTCAGAACGGCTGGCCTCAGGGGACCGAGAGCAGCGGCGTCGCGCTGATCATCTTTCTGCTCGTGATCGTCTCGTTCGCCCTCGCCAATGGCGCGATGACCGCGTTCGTCCGGACCGAGCGCAAGCTGACGCGGACTCTTCTCGTCGTCCTCGCGCTCGGGGTCGCCGGCGTCGCGTACTGGAAGTGGATCAACCCGTCGTCGATGAAGGGGAGCATGGCGAAGGAGCAGAAGGCGGGCGCGCACTTCACCTTCGGCCCCTTCCCCGATGCGAAGCGCCTCGCCGAGTTGAAGGCGCAAGGCTACACGGGCGTGATCTCGCTCCTTCATCCCGCGGTGGTCCCCTTCGAGCCGCAGCTGATCGCGCAGGAAAAGGAGGAGGCGGCTGCCGCCGGCATCGAGCTGATCCACCTTCCGATGCTTCCCTGGGTGAGCGAGAACACGGAGTCGCTCGAGAGGCTTCGCAAGATCGCGGCCTCGAAGAAGGGGCGCTATTACGTCCACTGCTACCTCGGTGCCGACCGCGTCAACGTCGCGCGGCGGATCATCGAGCAGGAGTCGGGCGGGCTCGCGACGGTCGAAGGGGCCGGCGCCGTGACGCGGCGCAGCCTCGACGAACAGCAGAAGCTCGAGCGCGGGCCGATCTACAAGCTCGAGGAAGGGCTCTACCTGATCCCGTATCCGACCGACGAGGAGTTCGTCGGCTTCGTCCTCGCGGGGCAGGTGAAGAACGTCGTCGCGCTCCTCGATCCGAAGGACGAGGACGAAAAGAAGCGGATCGACCACGAGCGCGAGCTCCTCGCGCAGTACGGCCTCCCGTTCCACCTCGTCGAGATCGGCGAGGCGCGTTACGGGGGACGGCGCGTCGTCGAGGCGATCGAGAAGGCGAAGAAGCTCGAGAAGCCGACGGTGATCCATGCGTTCTTCACCCCTGGCAAGCGGAGCTCGCCGATCGGCGAGGCGGTACTGATCGCCTACGCGACAGGGCTTCCCCCGCTTCCCCCGTCGATGTGGAAGGTGACCTTTTCCGGCGGGAAGCCGGAGCTCGTCGCGCCTCACGTCGCGATCGGCCCGAGGCCGACGGAGTCGGAGTTCTACGAGTCGCTTCACGCGAGGGGAGTGAGGACCGCGCTCTACGTCGGCGACGACGCGCCGCCTGCGATCGATGCTACCGCGGCCGAACAGTCGGGCGTCGAGCTCAGAGGGCTGCCCGCCGATCCGGCGCGCCTGCTCGAGGTCGTCAGCACCGGTGGCCCGTACTACATCTACGGCCCCGGTTCGTCCGCGATGAAGGCGCCGATCCGCGCTCGCTACGCAACGATGATGACGATGCCAGAGCCGGTGGGCGGCGCGCCGCCGGCCGCGCCCGCGACCGGGACCGCACGATGAGCGGCGGTGTCCTCGTCTACAACCCGCGCGCGGGTCGCGTCCTGCGAAGCCACGGGCTCGTCGAACGGATCGAGGCCGCGCTGAGGCCCGCGTTCGGCGAGGTCCGCCCCGTGCCGACCACTGGTCCCGACACGGCGGGGGCGATCGTCAAAGGCCAGATCACCGCGGGAGCGAAGGCCGTCTTCGTCTGCGGCGGCGACGGCACGGTCAACGAGGTGGCCCAGGCGCTCGAACGGACCGGCGTGCCGCTCGGCGTCCTGCCTGGCGGCACCGCCTGCGTACTGGCGAACGAGTTAGGCCTCGGCAACGACCCGGGACGCGCCGCGGCGATCCTCGCGACGGCGACTCCGCGCGACGTCGCGGCGGGACGGCTGACGAGACCCGACGGTTCGTCGCGCCTCTTTCTGCTGATGGCAGGCGCCGGTTTCGATGCGCGGATCGTCCATTCGCTGAACTTGAAGCTCAAAGATCGGATCGGGAAGCTGGCCTACTGGGCGGGAGCTCTCAGCCAGTTCGGATCGAAGCTCGAGGAGTTCGAGGTTTCGATCGACGGCACGACGAGGCGCTGCACCTTCGCGCTCGTCAGCCGCGTTCGCAACTACGGCGGCGACGTCGACCTGGCGAAGAAGGCGAGCCTCCTGGCCGATTCGTTCGAAGTGATCCTGTTCGAGGGGCGCTCGGTGTTCCGCTTCCCGTTCTACTTCCTTGCAATCCTCGCCGGCCGCGCGTCGAAGACGCGCGGCCTCACCGCGCTCACCGCGACGAGGGTCGTCGCGACCGTTCCTCCCGGCGAGGCGCCCGCGCACGTCCAGATCGACGGCGAGTACGCCGGCACGATCCCCGCATCGTTCGAGATCGTTCCGTCGGCGATCCGGCTCCTCGTGCCGGCAGCGTTCAAGGGCTGAGTCCGGAATGCGGATTTCGGAATGCGGAATGAGGAATTGAACGCGGCGATCCGATTCCGCTCCGCGTGTCCGCGCCGCGCGTGCGAGTTGTCGTCCCGAGAAGCGACCCCGCGAAGCGGGGGGGCGACGAGGGACCTCGCAGGCTGGTACTCGCGTGCCACGGGCCGAAACGCTCCGGGCTGACGACTTCATCCGTACCAGCCTGCGAGATCCCTCCTCCTTCCCACGCTTCGCGTGGTCAGTCGTCGGGATGACACTCGCAAGAATTCCGATGATCGTTCCAGGCAGTATCCAAATCCGCATTCCGCATTTCGATCTCCGAATTGGTTCTAACACGAATAGTTCGATATGGAATTATTTTTCCCCTCCTCCCGTTAGCTCGTCCATGTTCGCGATTCCAATCATTCTCGGCAGCATTCGCGAGGGGAGGCAGAGCCCCCGCGTTGCGAAGTTCATCGAGCGGAAGCTCCGAGCGACGGGTCGCGTCGACTCGCAGATCCTCGACTTGAAGGAATTCGATCTCCCGATGATGGAGGAGCGGCTGCGTCTGCTCGCGGCGAGCTTCCCGGTGAGCCGGGTCGGCGAGTCGATCGCGGAGGACGGCACGGCCGTCGACCCGTCGTACGACAAGCGTGTCGAGACATGGCTCGGCGAGCTGCTCTGGGCGACCGAAGCGTTCGCCGACAGGCGCGTCAAGGACGCGGTCGGAGCCGCGCGATGACCTCCCGCTGGAAAGGGCCGAAGCGTGAGCAGCGCGCGCTCGATCTCTGGGTCAAGCTCGCGCGGGCGACCGAGACGGTCGGCTCGATGTTAGGCGCGAGGCTGGCCGAGCGCGGGATCGGGCACACCCAGCTCGGTGTGCTCGACGCGCTCGTGCACCTCGGCCCCATGCCGATCGCCGAGCTCGGCGCGAAGCTGCTGCGGAGTCCCGGCAACATGACCGCGGCGATCGACCGGCTCGAGGATCAGCAGCTCGTCGAGCGGGTGCGCGACGACGCGGACCGCAGGGTGATTCGCGTGAAGCTCACGCCCGAGGGGAAGGCGCTCATCACGGATCTGCTCCCCGGGCATGTCACCGCGATCGCGGAGGCGGTTTCGGTGTTGACGGCTGAAGAACAGGAAACGTTAGCGAGCCTCTGCAGGAAGCTGGGGCTCGGAGTTGCCGGCTCGAAGCGAGACGGCGGGACCAGCGCGGATAAAGGGCCGCGCAAGCCACGGAGGAAGTCATGATGGAAGCACGGAAAGCAGCCCAGCGCGGACACTTCGACCACGGATGGCTCGACACGAGCCACACCTTCTCATTCGCCGATTACTACGACCCGCGGCACATGGGGTTCAGCGACCTGCGCGTCATCAACGAGGACATCGTGCAGCCGGGCATGGGCTTCGGCACGCACGGCCACCGCGACATGGAGATCGTCACCTGGGTGCTCGAAGGGGCGCTCCAGCACAAGGACAACATGGGGAACGGCTCGGTGATCCGCCCCGGGACGGTGCAGCGGATGAGCGCGGGCACGGGCGTGCTCCACAGCGAGTTCAACGCGTCGAAGGAGGAGCCGGTTCACTTCCTCCAGATCTGGATCCTCCCCGGGAAGACAGGGGTCGAGCCGGGTTACGAGGAGCGGACGCTCGACGGTCTCGAGGGGAAAGGATTCCGTCTGATCGGTTCGCCCGACGGGCGCGACGGATCGATCACCATTCACCAGGACGCATCGCTCTACGCCGCGCGCCTCGCTACCGCAGCGGCGGCGAAGCACGAGCTTGCTGCCGGCCGCAGCGCCTGGCTCCAGGTGGCGCGCGGGTCGGCGACCGTGAACGGCGTTCCGCTCTCCCACGGCGACGGCGCCGCGCTCGAGAAGGAGCGCCTGATCGAAGCCGTTGCAGGACCCGACGGCGCCGAGCTCATCCTCTTCGACCTGCGCTGACGCGCGCGTCGCGCTCCGCCGCGGAGTTGACACCGTGGCGGAGCGCGACCGTTTTCCCGAATGAAACCCGATCAGGTCGGTTCCGTAACGGGTATGGGTTCGCCGCGAGCAGGTCGTGCGGCGTATGATTACAAGCGGCCGCGGAGTCGTCGCTCCCCGCACGGGCGGGAGCTGCGGTTGCGCGTCCGGACTACGGCACCGATGGCTGACCAGGAAAAAAGAAGGCTGCAGAGACTCGATCTCGTCCCTCCCAGCGACGCGAAGCTGTCGGGCCTCGCCGTGGTGATGCTCGACCTGAGCACCGCGGGCGCGCGTGTCGAGCACCCGTTCCCGATGAAGGCTGGGCAGCACGGCCGCCTCGATTTCACCTGGAACGGCTCCTCTCTCTCTCTCGAGTGCGAGATCGTCAGGACCCGGCTTCAGAAGAGCACCATCAAGGCCGGGGTGATCGTCTACCACAGCGGTCTTCGCTTCACCGACCCCTCCGAGGGATCGCGTGCGCAGGTTCGCAACATCGTGGCCGCCATGGCCTCGGCGGCGCGCGCTGCCTCCAGTTCGGCCACGGGCTGACGCGAGGCCGTCAGCGGTCGCGGACCGTCATCGAGCCGCGGCAGATGACGACGGCATTCCCCGCGACGCGCGACTCGATCGTCCGGCCGCCTTCGACCCTGGCGGTCACCGTGAGGAGGCTGGGACGCCCCATCTCGATCCCTTGCTCGAGCAGCCACGAATGCTCGCCGTCGGGGAGGCCGCGGCCTAACCAACCGGCGAGCGCCGCCGCGGCCGAACCGGTCGCCGGATCCTCTTCGACGCCCATCAGCGGCGCGAACATCCTGACGCGGAGCTCGGCGCCCGGCGTCTCCGGATCGCGACAGAGGACGTAGAGCTCGGGCGCGGCGCTCGCGGAGAGATGCTCCTGCCACGCGCGGCGGTCGACGCGGATGCGCTCCATCGCCGCGCGGCCGGCCAGCGGAACTACGGTGTACGGCACGCCGCACGACCAGATCTCGATCGCGCCCGCAATGTCGCCCTCGGTCAGGGAGAGCACTTCCGCCACGCCTGCGACGGAGGGAAGGGCGGCGTCGAGCCGCTCTGGACGCTGCGCCGCGGTCAGCTCCGCGACGAAGAGGCCGCGGCCGTCGCGGCTGATCGTGACCGGAACGGGGCCGACGCCCTCCTCGAAGACGATCCGGGTCGTGCCGGGTGCGAGCGCGATGACCCCCGTCTCCGCGAGCACGATCGCCGTCCCGATCGTCGGATGCCCGGCGAACGGAAGCTCGCCCCCCGGCGTGAAGATGCGAAGCCGGCAGGTGTGCGCCGGGTCGGCAGCCGGCAGGACGAAGACGCTCTCCGAGTAATTCATCTCGCGCGTGATCGCCTGCATCTCGTCGTCGGCCAGTCCCTGTCCATCGAAGAAGACCGCAAGCTGGTTCCCGCTGAAGCGTCGGCTGGTGAATACGTCGGCAGTCGCGTAGTGGCGTTCGAGCATCGGTAAATGATAGGCGAAAGGCGATGAGGCGAAAGGCGATGAGGCGAAGGGCGATGAGGCGAGAGGCGATGAGGCGAGAGGCGATGAGGCGAGAGGCGAGAGAGGCCGTGGTCGGCGGGTTCGATCTTGGGAGGAGAGTCAGAATCCGGGCGCGGGCTCGGGCGCGTTCACGTTCACGGGCACGGCGCGTCGGCTGGGCACCTGCCTGGAGGATGTGGCGGCTCGCGAGCTCAGCGGTGCGGGAGTGCCCTCGAAAAATCGGGATCCAGGCCCGATGAGGCACCCGTGTCCGGCTCCCGAGTCTCTCTCGTGAACGTTCCCGAGCCCGTGCCCGCGCCCGGTCTTTGATTTCCGCTTTGCCGCGCTGACCTCAGTGACTCGGCGCGAGCGCTGCCTGCTCATCGCCTCTCGCCTGCCTTACCCGATCCGTCTCCCTCGCCTAACCACTACCTCCGACCCTTCCGCGACGAACGCGGACGCGGGCTCGGTCGAGAGCGCGGGGCGGAACTCGTCGCCGTAAAGGCGGTGGATGTCGCAATCGAGCGCAGGGTCGAGGGCGCGCCAGACGCGCCAGGGCGGGTGCTCGACCTCGTATTCGACGGCGCTGCCGTCGCGCTGCGCCGCGTAGCCCCAGTAATGCTCGGTGATGAACTCCTCGTGCGACCCGGGCGCAATCGCCTCGGGCGGGCCGCCGATCCTCGCGGAGACGCGATTCCATCGCGAGCCGCTGTCCCACGCATACTCGACGCGTCCGTCGCGCCCCGGCTCCGGAAGCTTCACGTGGTGGCGCATGGGCATGGAAACGTAGTTCTCGTTGTAGAGCGTGCGTGCGACCCAGGCGATCGCGGAGCGGGGGACGACCTCCTTCACGAAGACGACGCCGCGTTGCAGCGTGCCGCCTACCTCGCGCCGCACGTAGAAGCGGAGGTTCAGCTCCTCGAAGTCTCGATGGAAGGGGATCGGAACTCCGAGGACGCGCGTGTCGAGGAAGAGAAAGCCGACGATGCTCACGTAGCAGCGGCCGTCGAACGAGTCGAGCTCCGTCCCGCGCGGAACGCGCGAGGCGAGGATCGCGGGGTCGATCTCGTAATTGAGCATCACGAGGTTCCGCCAGGCGGCGGTGAGAAAGACCGGAGCCTTCATCGCGCCACCCTGCGCTTCTTCTTCACGGCAGCGGGCGCGGCCTGGGAGGGAGTCGGCGTCGCGGAAGCCGCGGGGGCGTAGAACGAAATGGCCCGCACGTTCTCGTCGATCGAAAGCCTGTGCGTGATCGGGGGGAACGCGCGCTGCTCGCAATCGAGCCGCTCGCAGAGCCGGCAGCTGGTCCCGATCGGAATCGCCGCGTCGAGATTGCCGACCTCGACGCCGTCGGCGTAGACGAGCCTCCGCGCTTCGCCGACGTCGCAGCCGATGCCGACCGCCATCAGCGTCGACGGCGAATGGTATCCGCCGTACGACTTGCGCACCGTGCGCGCGATGCAGAAGTAGGCGGTGCCGTCGGGCGTCTTCGAAATCTGCGTTCTGATCTTGTCCGGCGTGAGGAAGGCGGAGAAGACGTCCCACCGGGGGCACGATCCCGAGAAACGCGAAAACCGGATTCCGGTGCCGCTGAAGCGCTTCGAGATGTTGCCGGCGATGTCGACCCGCACGAAGTGGAACGAGACTCCCGCCTCTCGCGGGCGTCGAAGCGTCGTCAGGCGATGGCAAACCTGCTCGAAGCTCATCCCGAACCTGCTCTCGAGCAGCTCGATATCGTACCGGAGCGCCTCGGCGGCGCGCAGGAACGTCCGGTACGGCATGAGCAGCGCGCTCGCGAAATAGTTGGTTAGGGCGACGCGGCAGAGCGCGATCGATTCGGGAGTCGTGAGGCGGGAGCGCGCGATGATCGAATCGATCGCCGTCCGCGCCTCGAGGTTTCCCACCTGGTAGGCGGTCTGGAACGTGCGGCTCGACGGAAGGAGCATCTCCGAGATCGAGAGCTTCCGCGTCACCGGGTCGTAGCGGCGCACCGCGCTCCGGTCCGACTCCGCCGGGATCATCGCGACGTCGACGCCGTGTCGCTCGCGCAGGTACGAGAGCATCGAGCGGAACATGTCGCCCGGGTGAAGCGAGGTGCCGACCCTCTCGGCCTCACTCTCGAGCTCGGGGAAGTAGTTCATGTTCGTCTGCAGGACGTCGCTGACCTCTTCCGACGGAAGGCTCGCAGGATCGAGACCTGCGAACTCTCCCTCGTCGTAAAGCCGCCCCGCGAGCGCGCGCGTCGAGTCGATCGACTCGCGGTAGGCGCGGTAGAGCGACGTCACCGCGTTTGCGAGCGCAGGGCTCGCCGCGAGATCGCGAAGATCGGAGGTCATCAGCGGATGCTCCTCGAAGAGCGGATCGCCGAAGATCTCCTGCAGGTCGGCCGCACGCTGCGCCTCGTCGTCCTCGCGAAACGCGTCGAGGTCGATTCCCAGCGTCTGCGCCGCCTTGAGCAGCAGCGCCGCCGTCAGCGGACGCTGATCGTGCTCGATCAGGTTCATGTAGCTCGCGGAAATGCCGAGCTTTTCGGCGAGCTCGGACTGGTTCAGCCCCCGCTGGCGCCTCAGATTTCTCACCCTTGCCCCGAGTCGCGACGTCCGTTCCATCATTTACTCCGATTTACAGGTTGACCGCTGGTTTTTTACGGATATTTACTTGTCAACTTATTCATACGGCGAGGCTTATTGACGAAATCGGTGCTGCTGTCCGATATTTTACAAACTTCAGCGAGGAGGGCAAGCGATGGTTGCGAACGGCATCGGTTTCTCGAAGCAGCAACCGTCACGAAGTTCCCTCGCTGCTTTTCTTCCGGGGTGTCGCGCGAGCGAGGCCATCCGGACTGACGGGCGCATCAACTGCTTCGAGAGGAGGATCGGCTGACATGACCCCCAGGAAGAACCATCCGCTGCAGATCCAGGACGACTGGAACAACAACCCGCGCTGGGACGGCGTCGTGCGCGACTACACGGCGCTCGACGTCGACCGCCTCCGCGGCTCGATCGACGTGACGCACACGCTCGCCGAGCTCGGCGCCGCCCGCCTCTGGGAGCTCCTCGAGAGCGAGTCTTACGTCGCCGCCCTCGGCGCCCTAACTGGCAACCAGGCGATGCAGCAGGTGCGCGCCGGCCTGAAGGCGATCTACCTCTCCGGATGGCAGGTTGCCGCCGACGCGAATCTCTCGGGCCACATGTACCCCGACCAGTCGCTCTACCCGGCGAACAGCGTCCCGCAGGTCGTCCGCCGCATCAATCAGACGCTCCAACGCGCCGACCAGATCGACCACTCCGAAGGGAAGCACGACACCAACTGGTTCGCACCGATCGTCGCCGACGCCGAAGCCGGCTTCGGCGGGCCGCTCAACGCGTTCGAGCTGATGAAGGGGATGATCGAGGCAGGCGCTGCCGGCGTCCACTTCGAAGACCAGCTCGCTTCCGAAAAGAAGTGCGGGCACCTCGGTGGAAAGGTCCTCGTCCCGACACAGGCCTTCATCAGGACTCTCACGAGCGCGCGCCTCGCGGCCGACGTCTGCGGCGTGCCGACGATCGTCATCGCGCGCACCGACGCCGACTCGGCGAAGCTCATCACGAGCGACGTCGACGAGCACGATCATCCGTTCCTCACCGGCGAGAGGACGCCCGAAGGCTTCCACGGCTTCAAGGGCGGCCTCGAGGCGGCGATCGCGCGCGGGCTCGCCTACGCGCCCTACGCCGACCTCATCTGGTGCGAGACGTCGACGCCCGATCTCGACGAGGCGCGCGAGTTCGCCGAGGGGATTCATGCGGAGTTCCCGGGAAAGATGCTGGCGTACAACTGCTCGCCGTCGTTCAACTGGGAGAAGAAGCTCGACGCGGCGACGATCGCGAAGTTCCAGCGCGAGCTCGGCGCGATGGGCTACAAGTTCCAGTTCGTCACGCTCGCCGGATTCCACGCGCTCAACTACTCGATGTTCGAGCTCGCGCGGACCTACAAGGAAATGGGGATGAGCGCCTACTCGCAGCTCCAGCAGGCGGAGTTCGCCGCGGAGGCGGACGGCTACACCGCGACGAAGCATCAGCACGAAGTCGGCACCGGCTACTTCGACGAAGTCGTGAAGGTGATCAGCGCGGGGCGGTCGTCGACGGTCGCGCTCGAGGGATCGACCGAGGCGGCGCAGTTCTGAGGAGGGCCGGGGGAGGCGGTCTACCAATCCGGCTTCCCCGGAGCTCAACGAACAGCCGCGCGCGGGCGCGTTCACGGGAGCGTCGGTGCGCGAATGGGAAAGGCGAACGGCAGCGGCCACATGTTGGCCTCGAGCAACAAATGAGGAGAGACGCCATGAGTGAATCGATCGAACTTTGCGGGAACCCTGCCGACGAGGTGTATGCGACGTCGGACGACTTCGGCGCGGTGCACTATCGCGTTGCGGAGCCGCCGGTCGAGGAACTGCCGTTCGACATTCCGCGCGACTGACGGGCCTCGTAGCCGAGGCGTCCCGCCTCGGCCCCCTTGTCTGACGAGCGGAGATGCTGCGGACGGCGGGCAAAGGCCGGAGGCCTTTGCTACGAGAGCCACGAACCAGCTGAAACCCGCGTGTCACGACTCCGTACACACCATCGCACGGAGGAAGGCATGCGCAACGTCACTGGAATCGCGATCATCACCCTGGCGCTCGCCGCGCCGCTGTTCGCGGCGGACGACATCTCGAATCACAACTTCGACGCGACAGGAGTCACGACGGTCCGGCTCGACCATCCGGTGGGTGAGCTCGAGATCACCGGCGCCGACGTGAAGACGGTCGAGGTCCGGATGGAGGTCGACTGCGACTCACGAGACTGCCGCGACAAGGCGGACGACATCCGCCTCACCAGCCGCGTGAAGGGTGGCGAGCTGCAGCTCGAAGTCGACGGCTATCCGAAGTTCAGCAAAGGCGTGTCGGTCAACCTCGACATCCGCGTCCCCCGCGCGATGGCGCTCGCGATCGATCATGGGGTCGGCGAGGTCTCGATCGACGGCGTCGGTGGCGACATCGATCTCGAGACGGGAGTCGGTGAAGTCGATATCCACGGCAGCTCGAAGGCGTTCCGCTCCGCGGAGATCGAGCTCGGTGTCGGCGAGAGCGAGCTGACGGTCGACGGCGCGAAGATCGAGGGCGATTCGTTCCTCTTCGTCGGCGGCGAGAGGGAATGGCACAAGGGACGCGGCGAATCGAGCCTCAAGGTCGAAGTCGGCGTCGGCGAAGCGACGGTCAAGCTCGACTGACCGGACGCGAACTTCCCCGAGCTGCGACGCCCGATGGAGTTGTCGTCCCGACGACTGACCCCGCGAAGCGGGGGAAAGAGGAGGGACCTCGCAGGCTGGTACTCACGTGCAACGAGCAACGGCGTCGCCATCGAACCCCATCTGTACCAGCCTGCGAGATCCCTCCTCCCTCTCCCGCTTCGCGGGATCGGTCGTCGGGATGACAATCCGAACGGGTGTGGACTGTCGCGTAAGCTTCTCGACAGATTCTTGGATCTTCTGCGCCTGCGACGGTCACCTCGGCAAACTTCCAGTGACGCACCGTACGCTACGCCGCGCGCGGCCCTACATTGATCGCATGCGCCGCGCGGTCATCTCCACCGTTCTCTGTCTCGTCGTCGCAGCTTCTGCCTATCCCTGCTCGACCTTCTGCTTCGTCGAAGACGGCAACGCGGTCTTCGGTCGCAACTACGATTTCGAGTTCGGCGACGCGTACACGCTCGTCAATCAGCGCGGTGTGCGAAAGCACTCGGTCGCGGGCGATCTCCAGTGGACCTCGCGCTACGGCAGCGTCACGTTCAACCAGTACGGGAAGGAGTTCCCGATGGACGGGATGAACGAGGCTGGACTCGTCGTCGCCCTGATGTGGCTCGACGGCACGCAGTACCCTCCCGCAGACGCGCGTCCGCGCCTCGGCGTGCTCGAGTGGATTCAGTACCAGCTCGATAATCACGCCTCGGTCACCGACGTGATTGATGACGCCGTGAGGCTCCGGGTGCAGAGCGGGACGCCTCTCCACTACCTCATCGCCGACCGCACCGGGGCCGCGGCGACGATCGAGTACCTCGGTGGACGGCTCGTCGTGCACAGCGGGGCGTCGCTTCCGGCGGCGAGCCTCACGAACAGCCGTTACGACGAGTCGCTTTCATACCTGCGAGGCTTCACCGGCTTTGGCGGGACGAAGCCGATGCCGTCCGGCCCCGGCTCGCTGGAGCGCTTCGCGCGCGCCTCGATGCTCGCGAAGACGCGGGCGGGTTCGCAGACGGGGAGGGAGCGCGCCTTCGCGATCCTCGACAGCGTTGCGCAGTCGACCACGCGCTGGAGCGTTGCGTACGAAACGACGGCGGGACGCGTCTCCTGGAAGACGAAGACGAGCCCGACGGTAAAGGCGCTGGCGATCGGCGATCTCGACTTCGCCTGCGGCGCGGCCATCCGGCGGATCGACACGAACACTCCCTTCTCCGGTGACGTCTCGTCGTCGCTGGGCAACTACACCGCAGAAGAGAATCTCGCGCAGCTTCTGCACGCCTACGCGTCGACGTCGTTCCTGCAGTCGGTCCCGCGCGACGCGATCGAGAGCACCGCCGCGCACGCCGAGTCGTTCAGCTGCGCTTCGGGAAGCAGGAGACGCGCGGCCAGACGTTAGGCCAGCGACCGCCTACTCCGCCGGGGATTGCTGGCGCGATTCGCGCTCGTTGCACCCCCCGCGGCCGTACGCGAGTCCGCTTCACTCGTTCGGTTTTTCGGTGTCTCGAGCGCCTCGCGCGGGGCTGGCGAAGGCGCGCCCTCTTGGCTTTCCTTTCCCGGCGCGGCTCGATCCGCTCCGTCGCGCATGTCGAGAGGAGACGCGAATGAAGAGAATCTCGTATGCGGCAGCGTTCTGTCTGATCACCCTGATGCTGCCGGTCGGCGCGGCCGCGCAGAATCTCGTCACGAACCCCGATTTCGAGTCGGGTTTGACGGGCTGGACCGTCTGGACCGCCCCGCCTAACGGCTTCTGGCTCGGCAGCTGGATTCACTCGAACGACTGCGACATCTGGGTGCCGACGACCTGCCCCTATGGCGGGAGCGGAATCTCTCACGCGCAGAAGAAGGGAAGCGGAGGAGGCAACACGCACGGAGGCCTTTACCAGCAGATCGCCGTTCAGGCCGGCCGGCAGTACAGGGTCTCGGGTGTCTGGAGCGGAGGTGTCACAGGCAACATCGCGGGGAACAACGGAACCTGGTGGGAGGTCGTCGTCTACGACGGCGCGGTCACCGACGCAGTCATCGACCAGGCTCCCGGCCCTCAGGATGCGCCGATCGCGAAGCGTGAGGCCAACAACCTCGCGAACAACGGTGTTTTCCAGTTCGACTGGGAGCCGTTCTCCGGCATCTTCACGGCGCAATCGGGAACGGTGACGCTCGCGCTCAAGACCGGAAGCTATTTCACCTACGACGCCGCGGGCTATCACGACAACATCGCGCTCCAGCTTCTCTCGCAGCCCGTCGCCGGCGCGACGAAGTCGGCGGCGCTGCAGAACGATGCCGACGGCAGCGGAGGGCCGGGGCCGGGCGACACGATCCGGTACACGGTCCTCGTGACGAACGCGGTCGACCCCGATGCGCTCGACATCACCGGCGCGCTCTTCACCGACACTCCCGGCGCGAACACGACTCTCGTCGCCGGCTCGGTCACGACCTCGACCGGCACCGTCACGACCGGCAACACGCCGGGCGACACGACCGTTGCGATCGACCTCGGGACGCTCACCGACGGCCAGACCGCGACGATCACCTTCGACGTCACGATCGCCAACTTCCCGCCCGGGAGTGTCCCGAGCGTCAGCAACCAGGGGCTCGTGACCGCGGACAACATCGCGCAGACTCCGACGGACGATCCCGCGACCGCCGCGGCGGGCGACCCGACGGTCTTCGCGATGCAGAGCGGGGCCGCGGTCCCGTCGATCGAGTTCGTCGGCCTGCTGCTGCTCGCGATTTCGCTCGCCCTCATCGCGGTCACGCGACTGCGCATGAGCTGACGCATCAGTCCGTGCACCGGGCCCGGCCCGCAACGGGCCGGCCCGGTGTTGCGGGGCCTCTGCGCGCTCGCTCGCGAGCCGCACTCGGCGTCACGACGATCTGTGGCAGCGCCCCCGCGCTAGCTCGGCGACATCAGCTCTTCGCACGAGATCGCGATGTCGTAGCGCTCGTTCGCGAATTTCCGGAGCGTCTCGGCGAATTGCGGGTACTCGCGCAGGATCCGGCTGAACTCGTCCTTTTCCAGCACGAAGAGATCGCACTGCGTCTTTGCCCTCACCGTCGCGGTGCGCGCCGTGCAGAGGAGGAGCCCCACCTCGCCGAAGAAGTCGCCGTCGTGCAACCACTCCATCACCTTCCCGGTCCGGTCGAGGATCTCCGCCTCGCCGCGGGCGATGAGATACATCTCCTTCGCCGTGTCGTCGATCGAGATAATCGTCTCCCCGGGCGCCGCCGTGGTCGGGTTCAGCGCCATGATCACCGAGTTGAGCAGGAGCGGCTCCGCGCCCTTGAAGAGCGGCAGCCGCTCGAGCACGTCGGGCGTGACGACCTCGTACCAGCTCCGGCCGTCGCGTTCGATGAGATCGCTCGCGGAGGGGGGGCCCCAGGTGCCCCGCATGTAGTTCGGGAACTCGTCGGCCGCCGGCGTCGCGCTCCAGTAGTCGAGGATCGGCTGCGCCACTTTCCACGCTGCTTCGACGAGGTCGCCGCGGGAGAAGAGCGTCGCGTCGCCGCGCGTGCACGAGTAGACCATCACCTCGTAGCCGGTGTAGCGCGACGCCTTGAAGGCGTCCCCGTAGCTGAACTTCATGTCGACGTTCTGTAGCTCCACGGTCGGTCCGGGAACCTTCGCCTGGAACTTCAGCTCGATTCCCTGGTAAGGCTGGATGTGGAAGAGCAGCCTGTTAGGCTCGAGCGTTTCGACCTGGGTTCCGCGGAAGATCTTCTCCGGCGGAGTCCTGAAGGTCACGACGATCTCGGTGCTCCGTTTCCAGAGCGCCTTGCCGGAGCGGAGGTAGATCGGCACTCCCTGCCAGCGCCAGTTGTCGATCTGGAGCTTGAGCGCGGCGAAGGTCTCGGTGCTCGACTTCGGATCGACGTCCCTTTCGTCCCGGTAGCCCGGCTTCTCGATCCTGCCGGCGCCGTCGTGGTGCGGGCCGTACTGCCCTCGCACCGCGTTGAGCGCCACCTCCTCCGGCGTGTAGATGCGGACCGACTGCAGCAGCTTCGCCTTCTCGTTGCGGATCGAATCCGCTTCGAACGACGCCGGCGGCTCCATGCAGAGATAGGCGAGCATCTGGAACATGTGGTTCTGGATCATGTCGCGGAGCACGCCGGAGTGGTCGTAGTAGCCGCCGCGACCCTGGACGTCGACCATCTCGGAGACGTTGAACTGGATGTTGTCGATGTGGCTCCGGTTCCAGAGAGGCTCGAACATCCCGTTGGAAAAGCGGAATGCGAGCAGGTTCTGTACCGTCTCCTTCCCGAGGTAATGGTCGATCCGGTAGACCTGGTTCTCCTGCCAGTGCTTGAGGATTTCGGTGTTGAGCGTCCGCGCCGACTCGAGGTCGGTGCCGAACGGCTTCTCGACGATGATCCGCTTCCAGCCAGGCCCCTCCTGGAATCCCGCTTCGTAGAGGGTGTCGCAGAGGGGACCGAAGAACTTCGGCGCCATCGCGCAATAGAAGAGGACGTTCCCCTTGGCGCCGAACTTCGCGTCGAGCTCGGCGACCCGCTTCCGGAGCTCCTTGAAGTCGTAGACGTCGATGTTGCCGGTGTGGAAGTGGAAGCGGGCGAGCAGCTTCTCGCACTGCGCCTCGTCGAACTCCTTCCGGGTATGGAACGCGCGGAGCCCGTCGTCTCCCCCCATCAGCTCGCGGAACTTCTCGTCGCTGAAGTCGCTGCGGCCCGATCCGATGACGGCGAAGTTCTCCGACAGGAGGCCGTCGCAGGCGAGGTTGTAGAGCGCCGGCACGAGGAGGCGCTTCGTCAAGTCGCCCGATGCGCCGAAGATGACCATCACGCACGGCTCGCTCGTCGGGTGTTCCGATTGCGACTCGATTCGGGACGAACCGAAGACTTTTGCAGTGTCTGTCATGACACGCGCTCCTCACTCACGAATTGGGGTGGTGGCCGTCGAGAATACTGCAAGTGCGGCTTCTGCTCCAGCGGAGGCATGTCGTTTCGTCCTGGCCCTCCGGCGGTCGAAGTGACAGAACCTCTCAAACAGCGTATGGTGGGAGCATCGCGGAGAACAGTCTCCGCCCCTCAGTTAATCTGAACTAAGTCAGATCCTCTGATCCGACCTCCCTTAGCAAACATTCTTGCCGACGTGCCGCCCCGTTTCCCGACGGAATCGCTGAAGTTGTCTTTCGCCGCGAGTCGGGATGGTGGCGTACGGGAGAAGCGACCGCACAGGCGGTCGAAAGGACATCATGAGAATCTACGTAGGAAATCTCGCTTCAGAAATCGACGACGCGCAGCTGGCAGCGCTCTTCGCGCCGTTCGGAACCACCGAGTCGGCGCACGTCGCCGTCAGGGGTGACGGCGGTCCGTCGCGCGGCTTCGGCTTCGTCGAGTTCAAGGACGACGCGCAGGCCGCGGCAGCCATGGCCGGTCTCGACGGCAAGGAAGTCAGCGGACAGGCGATCAAGGTCAACGAGGCGCGCCCGAAGGGTACGACCCTCAAGCCGCTCATCCCGATTCACTGATCCAATCCCGGGCGGGCCTAACGGCCCGCCCGGGTTCCTTCGTTCACAACGAACAGCATTGAAGGGAAGGGATCTCATGCCGAGCCTCAACTGGATGTTGTTCATCGAGCTGCCCCTGATCGCCATTCTCGTCTGGCTCCTTGCGAAGGTGCACGCCGCAGGGCTGCTCAGCGACCTCGTCAACGGCCGCCGCGCTTCCTCCCGCATCGTGGGACGCGGAGAGCTCATCGACGGCAGCCGGCACATTCCGGTCGCTCTCGCGCTGAGCGACTCGACGTTCTTCTACGAGAACGACGACATGAAGGCTTCGCTCGGCCTCCAGTACATCCGCGAAGTCGGCTACGAGTCGGAGTCATCGAGCGGCTCGAGCGTAGAGGGCGGAAAGATCCTCCGATTCCGCTGCCTCAGCCAGATGTTCGAGTTCCTCATCCGCGACGACGAAGTCGCGCGCTGGGAAGCGGTGCTTCCCGCGCGTCGCGACGAAGAACTGGTGGCCGCAACGCCGGCCTGACCGCGACGATCACGTGAAACGGACGACCCGTCTCACGGGTCGCCCGCTTTCATCCGCACCGCTGCGCCGCGTCCGGCGCCCTCATCGCGTCACTGCTGGCTTCGGAGGTAGTTCGCGACCCGCTCTCCCTCGCGCTTGCGCAGCCCGACGCAGTCCCTGACCTGCTCCTCGGTCTGCTCCAGCCGCTTGTCCGTCCCCTCCACGTTCCGCTTCGGATCCGAGAAGAAGGCGCGCGCGGCGACGAGCCGCTCCTCCTCGCATCCTCCGGCCACGCCGACGAGGAACGGGAGATAGAGCGGCGGCATCCGCGACGCGATCACGTCGTAGTTCGCCGTGAACCAGGCGTACGTCTCCTCGCGCCCCGCGGCGGTGTCGAAGCCGCTGAAGGGAATCGCGAACATTTCGTTAGGCCGCAGCCCGCCCTCCAGCGAGTACTTCAGCGCCTTGCCTCTCGCGGGCTGCGAGCGGAAGGAGCCGAGCGCGCCGAGGTATGCCGAGCGCTCGGCGGGAGTCTTCGCTCCGGCGAGCTTCGTCGCCATCGCGTCGAAGAGCGCCTCGTCTCCGCGTCGCGCCGTCACCGCGAGCGCCGCGGACGCAATCGACGGATCGACCGAGTGCGGCTCGGCCATGTACTTCTTCGCCTGCTCCGCGCACCAGGCGATCACGTCGGGATCGTGCCCCTGGAGGCCGAGAAGGCGGATCAGCTCGGGCCGGAGGATCGACGCCGTCTCCGCCTCGCCCGCGCGCCGGTCGAGCCCGATCCGGTCGAGCGAAGGGCGAAGCGTCGAGCGAAGCCACGACGCGTACGCGTCCTGGAGGTCGTCGGTGACGAAGGCGAGCGTCGCTCCCTGCAGCGCGCCGATCACCCCCTCGACCACGCGCGGCTCGGGATCGGATGCGAAGCCGCGAAGCGCGCGGAAATAGTCGTCGCCGTGAACCGTGCCGGCGTCGAGAAGCGCGCGCAAGTTGCCGAGGAATGCGATCCGCTCCGCGGCGTTCATGTCGCGCTGCGCGTTCGAGGCGAGCGCGAGCATCGCCGCCGGCTCGACGCTCCAGCGGTAGTAGCCGACGGCGTCGGCGAGCGGCATCACCCAGGCGATCGTGCCGCCCGGGACGAGCTCGACCTCCTTCGACGCACTGTCGAGGAGCACCGTCTTCGTCGCGACCTTCGTGCCGTCCGACCAGCGGAGCGCGACCGGAATCGCCCAGCTCTCGGCGGGAAGATTCGAGCCCGCGTTGCCGAGCCGCCGCTGGGTGAGCGATACGCGCCCGCCGTCCAACAGCTTCACCTCGACAAGCGGAATCCCCGGCTGGTCGAGGAACGTCGCCATCGTCGGCCCGACCTGCTGTCCTGCAGATTTCGAGAGCGCGGCAAAGAGGTCGCTCGCTCGCGCGTTGCCCCACGCGTGCTCGCGGAGATATGCGTTCACGCCCCTGCGGAAGGTCTCGGGTCCGAGCCAGCGCTCGTACATCGAGAGGAGCGCCTTGCCCTTGTCGTACGCGAGGCCGACGTCGCCCAGCAGATCGACATCGCTCGTGACCGGCTTGCGAATCGCCTCGGCGCCGGCGCGCGTGTCCTCCGACATGATCCGCTGCACGCTCTGCAGCTCCGCGAGGCCGACCTCGTACTCGGGGAAGAGCGTCTCGGTCGTCTTGTCGCCCATCCAGTCGGCGAACGACTCGTTGAGCCAGAGCTCGTCCCACCACTGCATCGTAACGAGGTCGCCGAACCACATGTGCGCGAGCTCGTGCGCGATGATCTGCGCGAGCCGGCGGCGCGCGTCGGGGCTCGCCCCCGCCGGGTCGAGCAGCATGATCCCGTCCGCGAACGTGATCGCGCCGGGGTGCTCCATCGCGCCGGGCCAGTACTCGGGGATCGCGATGAAGTCGAGCTTCTCGTACGGATACTTCATCCCGAACCAGCGCTCCTGCTCGGCGAGGATCGGCGCGACGAGCGTCGCCGCGAGGGAGGCGAGCTTCCCTTCGCCGTAAGGCGTGTAGATCCGGCCGGGGATGTCGAGGCCTTCGACCGGAACCGAGTCCATCGGCCCGACGGCGATCGCGACGAGGTAGACCGGCATCGGCCTGGTCCGCGCGAACTCGATCGTCTTCCATCCGCCCGCGCGCGTCGTCCGCTCCACCGGCGTGTTGGTCACTGCCTCGTCGGCCTCACGCACGGTGAGGCGGAGTTGGAACGGATTCTTGAACGACGGCTCGTCGAAGCAGGGGAACGCCTTGCGCGCGTCGATCGCCTCGAACTGCGTGAAGACGTACGCGCGCCCCTCCGACTCCATCTTGTAGAGCCCGACGGCGCGCCGGTTGAACTCGTTCGTGAAGTCGATCCGGAGCGAGTAGCTCCCCGGCTCGAGCATCTTCGGCGCGCGCAGGATGACGATCGTCTTGTCGTGCTCGATCGTCAGCGGAATCGTGCCACCCGGCCCGTCGAGCCGCGTCGTCGCGATCTCGATCTCCTCCGCGTGCAGTCTGATCACGTCGGTCGGCTCGCTGATCCGGAGTGTGATGCGCGTCAGTCCCGAGTACCCTCTCTGCGACGGGTCGACCTTCATGTCGACGAGCTGGTAGGTCGGCGTGACCGCGCTGCCGAGCCGGTAGGCGTCGGCCAGCAGCGTCGGCGCGAGACAGAGGGCGAACACGAGGGCGAGTGCGGCTTTACGAATCATTCACGATCCTCCGATGCGAGGCAGATGATAAGGCAGGCGAAAGGCGAGAGGCGAGAGGCGATGAGCAGTCAGTGGATTTCGGGTTGTCGACGCGGGGCGCGGAGCTTGCCGAAATGCATGGAACGAATGCTTCATCGTCCTGAGTGAAGCGAAGAAACTCGCAGCCTTCTGCAGATGCGGTTGGCCTGCGTCATGGCCGCTACCGCCTCGTTGCCTGCTCATCGCCTCTCGCCTTTCGCCTCTCGCCTGACACACGAAATCTGACGACCCCCACGCACGCTCACGGGAGTAGAATCCTCCCCAGCTCCAATGGCTACGGGGGAAGGCGGTACCGCGGCGTCCGCTGCGGCGGAGGGACGGCCGGCAGCCGGTCTCGTTGCCGATCTCTGGGCCGGCCTCGCGGCGATGCTCGTCGCACTCCCTTCCGCGATCGCGTTCGGCGTCACGATCTTCGTCGCGGCCTCACCATCACTCGCGGGCGCCGGCGCGCTCGCCGGCATCATCGGCGCCGCCGCGCTCGGCATCACCGCGCCTCTCGTCGGCCGCAACCCCGGCTTCATCACCGCACCCTGCGCCCCCGCAGCCGCGGTCATGTCGGGCTTCGCGCTCCAGCTCGCCGCCGGCGGGAAGCTGACGACCGACCAAATCATCGGTCTCCTCGCGGTGACGGCCCTCCTCTCCGCGATCCTCCAGTTCATCTACGGCGCGGCGCGCCTCGGCCGCGTGATCAAGTACATCCCGTTCCAGGTCGTCAGCGGATATCTCTCCGGCGTCGCCGTGATCATCGCCGTCGCGCAGATCCCGAAGCTCCTCGGCGTTCCGAAGGGGACGCATTTCTGGGAAGGGATCATCTCGCCACAGTTGTGGGGCCTTCCTGACGTCGTCGTCGGCGTCGTGACGATGGCGGCGATGTTCCTCGCGCCGAAGCTCACGAAAAAGGTGCCTGGCGCGATCATCGGACTTGGCGCGGGCATCGTCAGCTACTTCCTGCTCTCGCCGCTGCATCCCGGGCTGCTGCAGCTCGCGAACAACCCGCACGTGATCGGCCCGATCCGTGCGACAGGCTCGTTCGTCGACGCGGTCACGGCGCGCATCGCCTCGCTCGGGCAGCTCGACGCCGCGTCGATCATGCTCGTCCTCGGGCCCGCCGCGACGCTTTCCGCGCTCCTCTCGATCGACACGCTCAAGACCGGCGTCGTGCTCGACGCCTTGACGCGAAGGCGCCACAACTCGAATCGCGAGCTGATCGCGCAGGGAACGGCAAACGCCGTGTCGTTCCTCGCGGGCGGAATCCCGGGCGCCGGAGGCATGGGCCCGTCGCTCGTCAACGTCACGAGCGGCAGCCGGTCGATGTGGAGCAGCGTCATCGAAGGCGCGCTCGCGCTCTTCACGTTTATCGCCCTCAGCCCCCTCGTCGCATGGGTGCCGACCGGGGCCCTCGCCGGCATTCTTCTCGTCGTCGCCGTCCGGATGTTCGACTTCCGGATGTTCAAGCTCCTCGTCACCCCCGGCACGCGGCTCGACTTCGTCGTCATCGCGACGGTGATCATCGTCGCCGAAGGGGTGGGGCTGATCGAGGCGTCGCTCGTCGGTGTCTGCCTCGCGATCGTCCTTTTCATTCGCGACCAGATCAAAGGCTCGGTCATTCTCCGCAAACGCGACCTCAAGGTGGCGCGCTCGAAGCGGCGCCGCAGCGAGGAGGAGTTGAAAATCCTCTCGGAACATGGCGACCAGGCGGTGATCGTCGAGCTCCAGGGAAATCTCTTCTTCGGCACCACCGACCAGCTCTTCACCGAGCTCGACTACGACCTCACCCACCGGCGCTTCATCCTTCTCGACTTCCGCCGCGTGCAGTCGATGGACTACACCGCGGGACATCTCTTCCACCAGATGCACGAGCGGCTTCACGACTGCGGAGGCGATCTCCTCTTCTGCGGCATGCCGTCGAGCCTTCCGAGCAGGCAGGACATCCAGAACTACATGCGGCAGCTCGGCCTCGTCGGCGGGGGCGAAGGCATCGAGATCTTCGACACGCGCGACAGCGCGATCGAATGGATGGAGCGCCGGATCCTGGTCGACGCGGGCTGGGTGCCGATGGAGTCGCGCCCACCGCTCGAGCTCGGAGAGACGAACCTCTTCCGCGGCATCGATCCGGAGCTCCTCGAAAAGCTCGGCAATGCGGTGAGGCCGGTCACGTTCTCGAAGGGAGAGCGACTCTTCGCCGCGGGCGACTCGGGCGACGAGATGTTCCTCATCCGCAAGGGACGAGTGAACATCCTGCTCCCGCTCGAAGCGGGAAAACGCCATCACCTCGCGACGTTCGCGCGCGGCGACTTCCTCGGGGAGATGACCTTCCTCGACCACCAGAATCGTTCCGCCGACGCCGAAGCTGCGACCGACTGTCTCCTCTACGCCCTCTCCCGCGACGAATTCGAGTCGGTGCTCTCGAATCATCCCGCCGCAGCCGCCCAGTTCTTCAACCAGCTCTCCCTCGCCATGGGCCAGCGGCTGCGCATCACGGGGGCGGAGCTTCGGGCGCTGGAAGAACGATAGGCCTGCCACCCCGATCGATCTCGGGGAGTGCCACGGCCAAAACCGAAATGAAGAATGTCGAATGAAAAATGAAGAATGGAGAATGAAGAACCCGAGGGGGAGTGCTGCCTCTAATTCTTCATTCCTCATTCTTCATTCGACATTCTTCATTTCGGTTTTTTGACGGGAGAGCCTGCCGCGATAGAAGCCGGGATGTGTCCGGAACCATCTTCGCCCCCCCTTCCACACCCATCCGCGAACTGTCACCCCTCCCTGACTAAACCCTTTTCCATTCACCGCGTATATTCCACCGGTAGAACCCAATATTCGAGCAGGAGACATCTCGAGCATGAGCACGAAGATGAAAGTCGCGATTGGTATCGCGATCGTGGTGGTGGTTGCCGTTTCGATCGTCGTCGGCATCAAGCAGAAGGACCGGAACGTCAAGCAGGTCACGACGGCGAAGGTCGAGACGGCGAACCTTGTCAGCAAGGTTTCGGCGAACGGCAAGATCGAGGCGAAGCGGAAAGTCGACATCTCGGCCAACGTGATGGGCCAGATCGTCAACCTCGCCGTCCGCGAAGGCGACAAGGTGAAGAAGGGGGACTTCCTCCTCCAGATCGACAAGGCTCAGCTCGCCGCGTCCGCCGCCGGCGCCGCCGCGTCGCTCGAGGCGCTCTTCGCCGACCGCGAGTCGGCGCGCGCGTCGCTCGACAACGCGAAGCGGAACTTCGACCGCGCGAAAGCGAACTTCGACCAGGGAATCGCTCCGAAGGCGGATTTCGATCTCGCGGAGACGTCGCTGGCGTCCGCCCAGGCGAACCTTGCGGCCGCGGAGAAGCGGATCGAGCAGTCGCGCGCGAGCCTTGCCGGCGCGCGCGACTCGCTCTCGAAGACGACGATCGCCGCGCCGATCGCCGGAATCGTGACGGCTCTACCCGTCGAAGAAGGCGAAGTCGCCGTCATCGGCACGATGAACAACGCCGGAACGAAGCTGATGACGGTCTCCGACATGAGCGTCGTGGAGGCGGTCATGGAGGTCGACGAGACCGACATCCCTAACGTGAAGCTGGGGCAGAAGGCGACGATCACGATCGACGCCTATCCGAACCGCAACTTCAGCGGTACTGTCACCGAGGTCGGTTCGAGCCCGATTCAGACCGCGGCGGGCGGCAGCGGCGAAGCGGTGAACTTCGAGGTGAAGATCCAGCTCGACGACCCGTCGGAGGACATCCGCCCCGGCTTCTCCTGCTCGGCCGACATCGTCACGGCGACACGCGACAAGGTGACCGCGGTGCCTCTCGCCGCCCTCGTCATGCGCGAGAAGCCGAGCGCGAAGCCGGCCGGAGACGCAAAAGCGGGCGACGCGAAGGCGGGCGGTCCCGCCCCGGCGGCGTCAGGGAAGAACGAAGAGGAGGGCGTCTACGTCTTCGACGAAACGGCAAAGACGGTGAAGTTCACGCCGGTCGAGACCGGCATCACCGGCGACCTCTCGATCGAGATCGTGAACGGCCTCAAGCCCGGCACGACGATCGTTACCGGCCCCTTCCGCATCCTTCGAGAGATCAAGGACGGCGACAAGGTGAAGCTCGAGGAGAAGAAGGGGAAGGGGAGCGCCGAGGGTGGCGCTCCGGGCCAGGGGTAGTTGTTAGTTTTTAGTTGTTAGTTGTTAGACAGGCATGCCAGCAGCAACAGGAGTTGTTAGTTGTTAGTTTTTAGTTGTTAGACAGGTATGCCAGCTGCAACTGACGGCCATGAACGACACGACACCGCGGATTGACGATCGACCTTGCCACGCACTCAGTATCAAGTACGCAGATGGTCTAACAACTAACAACTAACAACTAACAACTAACAACTAACAACTAACAACTAAAAACTCGAAATGCACGTTCCCGAAGTCGTCTCGATCGCCACGACCGCCCTGCAGAAGAACAGGCTGCGGAGCTTCCTCACGCTTCTCGGCGTGATCATCGGCGTCATGACGATCGTCGCGGTCGTCGCGGTGATCCAGGGGCTGAACAATTACGTCACGACGCAGCTCTTCCAGCTTCGCCCCGACGTCTACATCGCGACGCAGTTCGGCATCATCACGAGCCGCGAGGAGTTCCTCGAGGCGCTCAAGCGCAAGCGGATCGATCGCGACGACGCGGACGCGGTCGAGCGGCTCTGCTCGACCTGCGCACAGGTCGGAGTCACCACCAACGGACAGATGGTCGTGAAGTACCGCAGCCAGCGCCTCGCCGACGTCGCCGTCAACGGCGGCACGGCGAACATGGACCAGCTGACGAGCGTCGACCTCGAGGACGGGCGCTTCTTCACGGCGAACGAGGAGTCGCACGCGGCGCAGGTCACCGTGATCGGATGGGACGTGAAGGACGAGATGTTCGGCCAGCTCGACCCGATCGGCCGCGTGGTCCGCGTCGACGGCAAGCCGCTGCGCGTCATCGGCACGATGCGCAAGCAGGGCTCGGTCCTCGGCCAGAGCCAGGACAAGCAGATCTACGTCCCTCTGCGAACCTACGAGAAGCTCTACGGAGCTCGCCGGAGCCTCGCGCTCTTCATCAAGCCGGTGAACGGCATACCGGGGATGAAGGCGAGCGAGGACGAGGTCCGCACGATTCTCCGCTCGCGCCGCAACACCCCGTTCAACGCGAAGGACCCCTTCTCGTTCGTCACCGGCGAGGCGCTCCAGAACGTCTGGAAGAACATCTCCGGCGGCGCCTTCGCTCTCATGATCTTCATCTCCGGGATCTCGCTCGGCGTCGGAGGCATCGTCATCACGAACATCATGCTCGTCTCGGTCGTCGAGCGGACCCGCGAGATCGGCATCCGCCGCGCGTTAGGCGCACGCCAGCGCGACATCATGCTGCAGTTCCTCACCGAGGCGGTGATGCTCTCGTTCGGCGGCGGCGTCGCGGGGATCATTCTCGGCGCTGCGGTCGCCAAGGGGATCGAGGCGGCCTTCCCGCTGCCGACGGCCGTCACCCCCGGTCTGCTCGTGACCGGCATCCTCGTTTCGCTCGTCACAGGTGTCGTCGCCGGCTTCCTCCCGGCGAGAAAGGCGGCGGGCCTGCCGCCGATCGAGGCGTTGCGCTATGAGTAGCGAGACCCTGATGCTGCAGCTCGGCCGCAATCCCGAACGGTTCCGCGGGCTGCGCGACTTCGCCCGCGGCGTTCTCGAGAGCGTCCGCTTCGCGAAGGGCGCGCTCGTTTCCCACAAGCTCCGCTCGTCGCTCACGGTCCTCGGCATCGTCATCGGCGTGGCCACGGTCATCGCGATGGTCTCGATCATCGAAGGCTTCAACCGCAACGTGATCGGCAACCTCGAGCGATTCGGCGCCACGCTCGTCCAGTTCCAGAAATTCGACTCGCGCTTCGGCCCGGGCGGCCCTCCCGACGAGTCGATCCGCAATCGCAGGAACCTTACCTACGAGGACGCGGTCGCCCTTCGCGCGATGGTGCCCGACATGGCCGCCGTCTCCCCCGAGCGCTACTGGTTCCCGTTCGACGGACAGCAGGTGCCGCTCGCCAAGTACGGCGGCGAGGAAGCGCAGGCCGACACGCTCGTCGGCGTGAACGAGGACTACCCGGCGGCGAACAACCAGTTCGTCGGCGAGGGGCGATTCATCACCGGTGGAGACATCCAGCGCTCGGCGCAGGTCGCGGTCATCGGCGCGAACATCGCCGAGACGCTCTTCGCGGGGCTCGACCCTCTCGGCAAGAAGATCTCGATCGCCGGGCGCACCTACACCGTCGTCGGCGTGATGGAGAAGCAGGGGCAGAGCTTCTTCGAGTCGGTCGATCAACACCTCTACCTGCCGATCACGACCTTCGATTCGCACTTCCCCTGGATCAAGCGGAACGTCGGCGTGAACATCGCGACGATCCCGAAGCGCGCCGACCTGATGCAGAAGATCATGGACGAAGGGACGCAGGTGCTCCGCATCAGGCGCAAGGTCCCGTTCGACAAGCCTAACGACTTCGGCATCCGCACGAACGACGCGATGGTGCGCAATTTCAAGCAGATCACCGGCGGCATCGCGATGGCGATGGTCTTCATCGCCGGCATCTCGCTCCTCGTCGGCGGCGTCGGAGTGATGAACATCATGCTGGTCACCGTCACCGAGCGCACCCGCGAGATCGGGATCCGCAAGGCGATCGGCGCCGTCCGCCGCGACATCGTGACGCAGTTCCTCACCGAGGCGATGACGCTCTCGGCGATCGGCGGCGTCATCGGAATCAGCATCGGCCTCGCGATCTCGCTCATCGTTCGCAAGGTCAGCCCGCTCGCGACCGCGACGCCCCTCTGGTCGATCTTCCTCGGTCTCGGCGTCTCCGTCTCCATCGGCCTCTTCTTCGGCATCTACCCCGCGTGGAAAGCCGCGAAGCTCGACCCGGTCGAGGCGCTGAGGTACGAGTAAGGCTAAGGGCAGGTCAGAGGTCAAAGGTCATAGGTCATAGCAGGCAAGAGCGGTATGTGGAGTGCGCAAGCGGAGCTTGCGCTCGTCCTCGCCGAAGCGAAGCTTCGGCGGTTCATTCGAAAGAGAGCGGAAGCTGGGGCTTCCGCCGAGGAAGAGCGAAAGCTTCGTCCCGCTTCGCGGGGCACTCCACATGCCTGCTTTGACCTATGACCTTTGACCTTTGACCTGCTTTTCGCGCCGCCTCGCGTCGACGAACAGCAGCTCTTCGTGGCTCCCGAGCACGACCGGCTCCAGGCCTGCGCCGTGAATCGCGCGTTCGAACTCCTGGATTCTCCGCGCCGGGAGTACGTAGATTCTCCTCGACTGGTCGGGCTCGCTCATCTCGTGCGCGAGCGACTCGTAGACGGGCCGGTAGCGCGGCACGTCGTCGTGCCAGCCCGGCAGCGCGGCGCCTTCGACTTCGGCTCCGAGGTACATCGTCAGGCCGTAGGCGGGTCGCATGTTCACGAAGATCACCTCCTTCGGCGCCTGCCGCGTCGCGCCGCGGATCCATCGCGCCATCGATCGCGAATCGTCCTCAGGCGAGTAGTGCGCGCCGGCGTAACGGACCGCGACGAGCAGCACGATCCAGAGCGCGAGAGCGGCCCGGCGGCGCGGAGTCGCGAGGATGCCGTCCGGCAGAGTCCGGCCGATCAGGAGCGCCGCCGGCACGACGAGCGGGAGCACGTAAAGCGGGAGCCGTGAAGGGGTGACCACGAAAACGGCGAGCGGAATCAGGAGCCATCCGGCGAGGAACCACGACACGTCGGTGCTCGGACGGATGCCCTCACGCCGAACGCGCCGCAGGGCGAGCGGCGCCCAGGGGAGCATCGCGACGAGCGCGACACCGACGTAGATCAGCCAGTCGAAGGCGCCCGAGTTCCTGTGAAGGCTGGCGCTGGTGGCCCGCGCGACGAGCTCCGTCCCGACGAGGTAATGCAGGAGATCGGGCCTCATGTAGATCTGTTGCGCGTACCAGCCGCCGGCGACGACGAAGAAGACGAGCAGCCCTTCGGCCGGGAAGAGCTTTCGCGGCGACACCGCGCGGTGCACCACGGCGAACGTGAGGATCGCCAGGAGCGGAAGAAGCCCCGGGGGGCCTTTCGTCAGGAACGCCAACCCGAAGCCGAGCCACATGAGGAGCGCGCCGTCGTCACGACGCTCCATCCAGAGCCTGACGAAGCCGGCGACGGCGAGCGTCTCCCATAGAGTGAGGAGCGTGTCGGTGGTGATGATGTTCGCGGCGACGAACGGGAAGATCGAGGTCGCGTAGACGATCGCCGGAAGCAGCCGGCTCGACGGCGCGAGGAACCGCCCGAGCCAGACGAGGAGCAGCGCCGTGGCGATGAATGCGAGCGTGTTAGGCGTCCGCGCGGCGAGCTCGTTCGATCCGAACAGGTCGAAGCTCGACGCGAGCAGCCAGTAGGTGAGGGGAGGCTTGCTGAAGTGCGGGACCTCGTGGTTGAGCATCGGCGTGTCCCAGTCGCCGAGGCGGAGCATCTGAAGGGCGACGCAGGCGTAGCGACCTTCGTCGGGTTCCCAGAGCGCCCGCTCGCCCTGTCCGGCGAAGGCGAAGAGGACCAGCAACGCCACGAGTGCCGCCTGGCGCCATCGCGACGCCGCGACCGAGTCATGCCGCGCGTCAGACTCCGCCGTCCATCCCGAGACTGTCACCAGCGACTCCTTCCAACTGGTTCCGAGCCTTGAGGCAGCTTAGCACTCTGGCAGCCGGCGGGTATCCATGTGGAGTGCGAAAGGGAAGCTTCCGCTCCCTCTCGAGCGAGACGCCGAAGCTGCGCTTCGGCAAGGAAGAGCGCAAGCTCCGCTTGCGCACTCCACATGCCTGCTCTGGCCTATGGCCTTTGGCCTCCGGCCTCTCGCTCGCAATGCGCCTAACGAAACGAGGCTCCGTCGCCGGAGCCTCGTTCCAGGAACCACTCGAGGGCGTACCTACTTCTTCTTCGCCATCTCTTCGATCTGCTTGAGCACCATCTCGGCGTTCTGGCGGTTCGCGTCGTTCGGCGCGGTCTTCACCGCGAGCTTCGCGTGCTCGATCGCCTTCTTGAAGTCGCCAACCGTCGAATAGCCGCGCGCGAGCCCCAGCTCGACCGGCCACTTGCCGGGATTGCGCTTCGCGTTCATTTCGAAGATCGCGACCGCTTCCTTGTTCCTGCCGGCCTGCTGCAGCCCGCGCCCGTACATGTGGATGTCGAGCACCGACGCGCTCGGATGCGCGAGCCCCTTCTTTCGCGACGCCTCGGCCTCGGCCGTCTTGCCGTTCGCTTCCTGCGCGTCGGCGAGCGTCATGTACGTATTGAAGCTCTCCTCTCCCTGCCCGCCCCGGACGCCAGTGACTGCGGTCTCGGCCCAGGTCAGGGCTTCGGCGAGGTTGATCTTTTTGTCGAGGCAGAAGCGTGCCGCGGCGCGCCAGTTCTGCGCCTCGAATCCCGGATAGCTGCGGAGCTCCTGGCGGATCTGCGCCAGGAAGAGGTCGTTGACGTTCTCGACCGTGATCGAGACCGGGACCGCGAGGTCCTCCCACTTGAGCGCGAGCACCGCGTGGTCGGGGTCACGATCGACGAACTCGTACGTGAGCCACTCGTTGTACTCCGACTTCTCCGGCTTCACCGTGACCCGAAGCGCGTCTTCCGTCGGGTTGTAGGTGTAGGCGCCCCAGCTCGTCGAGTCCTTCGAGAAGATGATGGTCCACTCGTCCTTGCCCGGGATCATGTGGAGGCCGTACGAGCCGGCGGCGAGCGCCTTGCCTTCGATCTTCACGTCGTGCGAGACGGAGAAGACCGTGTTCTCGTTCGCGCCCGCGCGCCAGGGGCACTCCTTGCAAGGCCCGAATCCGAGGTCGGTCAAGCCGTAGGGGACGAGCCCGCCCCAGATCTTTCCGCGACGATCCTCGCCCTGAGGGCCGTGGACGTCGGGGCTGCTGTACGTGACCGAGACTTTCACGGGGCCGATGGTCTGGATCACCTCGGCCTTCTGGTTGTCGCCGCTCGGCGGGAGCGAAATGCCGCGGATCTGCGCGCTCGCAGTCCCGGCGGAAAGAGCGGCCACGGCGATTGCCGCGGCGGTGATGCGCTTGAACGGATTCATTGAATCTCCTTCGTCTTCAGTTGATGTGAGCGATGAACGCGATTCAATCATCTGGGTTTCGTCGCGCGTGTGACAAACGGGAAAAAGGGGGAAGGTGGTGGGGGGTGAGCGAAGGGAGACGAAGGGCCGGGCGCGGGATCATTCAAGGGTAAGTCCGGGGCACACGTTGAAAGCCGGAACATTCAGAGACGACGAAAGGCCGAGCCCGAGCCCGGTCTTTTCGTCTTCGTCACGACGAACGCAGACGTCGTCCAGAGAGCCGCGCCATCCATATCTGTTGCCGATGGATTCCCTTCTTGCCTGAACAGGTCTAGAATCAGCTATCTTCAGATAGGGACATCAAGAACGAGGCGGCTCGGGGGGGTGTGATGGGTCGGGGCTTTCGGAAGAAAGAGGGCGGCTTGCTGCAGGAGCTTCGCGCAGCCGCGCTCGATTGACGCTTCCGTACGACAGCCTCGTCTGGGGCGAGGCGCTGCGGCTGGTCGGCGTGACGCTGGCGGCCGCCCTCTTCCTTTTCATGGCGCGCGACGACCGGTCGCACGCGATGCGCAGTCTCGCGTTGTCGGCCATAGCGCTCGTTGCCTCCTCGACGTTTCTCATCAGCGCCTGGGCCTTTTCCGGCAGCCTTTCGCGATGGGGGACCGCGACGCTCGTGGCGATTGCGGCGGCACTCCTGGCGCTCCGCGCGCCTTACCTGATCGGCGGAATCCGCGTCGCGCTCGTCGACCACCGGCAGGCTGCGGCGATCGGCGGAGGCACGGCGCTCGCGCTTCTCGCGGCGCTGATGCCTGCATGGTCGCCGCCGGTGCTCGCGCTCGCGGCGATGTCGATCGTCGACGCGATGGCGCTCGGCGTGGTCGCGCTCTCGGCGGCCCGCATCCTCTCGTCGTGGACACCGGCGCGCGCGGCGATGGCGGCGACCGCGTTCGTCGCTGCCGGAACGGCGCTCGTGCCGCTCACCGGAGCCGTCGTCGCGGGTGTCGACGCCCGCTTCTGGATCGCGGCCGGCGCCTGTCGCGGCGTCCTCGAGGCGGGCCTCGCGCTGACGATCGCGTTCCACAGGAGCGAGCTCGACCGGCGTCGCGCGCTCGCCGCGGTCGCGCAGGCGGAGGAGCTCGCCTACCACGACGTGCTGACCGGGCTGCCTAACAGAGCGCTCTTCTTCGACCGGCTCAACGTCGCGCTCGCGCACGCGGCGCGCCACCGACACAAGCTCGCCGTCCTGTTCCTCGACCTCGACCGCTTCAAGAACGTCAACGACTCGCTCGGGCACACCGCCGGCGACGAGATGATCCGCGAGGCGTCGCTGCGCCTGAACCGCTGCATGCGGAACGAGGACACCGTGGCGCGCTTCGGCGGCGACGAATTCATCATCCTGCTCCGCATCGTCGGCCGCATCGAGGACGCCGGGCGCGTCGCGCAGAAGGTGCTGGAGACCATCTCGCAGCCTTACAGGATCGGCGCCCGCGAGATCGTCACGACCGCGAGCGTCGGAATCGCCCTCTATCCCGCCGACGGCACCGACGCCGAGACGCTCGTCCGCAACGCCGACTCGGCGATGTACCGCGCGAAGGAAGCGGGCCGCGACGTCTCGCGCTTCTACGCCCCCGCGATGAACGCGTACGCGCTCGAAGAGCTCGAGCTCGAGTCCGACCTGCGCCGCGCGCTCGAGCGCAAGCAGCTCTCTCTGCACTACCAGCCTCTCATCGACGTCGTCGAGGGAAGGATCTTCGGCCTCGAGGCGCTCATCCGCTGGGAGCACCCGAAGCTCGGCCTCCTCACTCCCGACCGATTCATCCCGGTCGCCGAGAGCACCGGGCTCATCGTTCCGATCGGCAACTGGGTCATCCGCGAGGCGTGCCGCCAGATCAAGGAGTGGCACCGGCTTCTCGGCATCGAGCTCGTCGTCGCGGTCAACCTCTCCCCGAGACAGTTCGAGCAGCCCGACCTGCCGGGACAGGTGCGCGCCGCGGTCGAAGCGGCGGGGCTCCGCCCCCGCTTCCTCGAGCTGGAGATCACCGAATCGCACGCGATGGCGGACGTCGGCAAGTCGATCCGCATCCTCCGCGAGCTCAAGACGCTCGGCGTGCGCCTCGCGATCGACGACTTCGGCACTGGCTACTCGTCGCTCAGCTACCTCAGGCAGTTCCCGGTCGACACCCTGAAGCTCGATCGCTCCTTCGTGCGCGAGATCACAGTCCCCGAGGATGGCGCAATCGCCCGCGGCATCATCGCCATGGCGCACAGCCTCAGCCTCAGGGTCCTCGCCGAAGGCGTCGAGACGCTCGGCCAGCTCGAGTTCCTCAAGGAGCACGCCTGCGACCGGCTCCAGGGCTACCTCTTCAGCCGCCCCCTCCCGGCTCCCGCCTTCGAGAAGTTCGCGGCGCATGCGGGGACCGAGTTGCGGGTAGCGTGACGGGGACTCGTTTTGCGTAGGGCGTTCTGCCGTGGTGTTTTACCGGCGATTGAGCACCGAAATGAAGAATGTCGAATGTCGAATGAAGAATGACGAAAGGTGAACCGGGCGCTTCCGAGCGTGACGCCAAGGCCCCTTTTCTCCATTCCTCATTCTTAATTCGACATTCTTCATTTCGGTGTTCAGTGGGGTAAACCGGTCTCAGTTTCGTCCTTTCCGCCTCAAATCACGGCACTTCCCTCCGCCCACTCCCCCCTCCCTCCGGAATCGCTGGCCCCTTCCCCTTGGTTTGGGGTACTGTTCCATTCGCGATTCAGGGCGAGGGAGGGCCGCGGAACGATCCGCAAGGCCGATGCCTGCCCTGAGATCGGCGGCCGGCCGCGACCCGACGCGGCGCCCGGAGCGCCCGTAGCGCTCTGGAAGGCTCGCCAGTAACAAGAAAAACGGAGAAACATTGTCACGCAGATTGCTTATCAATGCTGAAAAGCCGGAAGAGGTGCGTATCGCAATCCTCGACGGCGACCGGCTCGAGACCTACCAGGTCGAAGTAGCCGAAGGCGGCGTCAGCCGCGGAAACATCTACCGGGGCATCGTCGCAAACGTCCAGCCGAGCCTCAACGCCGCCTTCGTCGACTATGGCGAGGTCAAGGACGGCTTCCTCTCGATTCAGGACGTGGTCGAGGACGCCTGGCAGCGCAAGCCGAAGAACGCGGGTCACCCCCGTGTCGACGAGGTGCTCGAGCGCGGCAAACCGATTCTCGTGCAGGTCTCCAAGGACATGGACGGGAAGAAGGGCGCGGCGCTGACGACCAACATCAGCCTCGCCGGCCGCTTCCTCGTCCTGACTCCCTTCGACCCGAAGCGCGGCGTCTCGCGCAAGGTCGAGGACGAGGAGACGCGCAAGTCGCTGCGCGAGCAGGCCGAGAGCCTGAGCCTCCCCGAGGGGAGCGGGTTCATCATTCGCACCAACGCGCTCGAGCAGAACAAGACGACGCTCAGCCGCGACTTCAACGCCGTCGCGAGGCTCTGGAAGACGATCCAGGCCGGCGCGAAGAAGGGGAAGGAGCCGGGGCTGCTCCACGACGATCAGGACATCGTCGTCCGCGCTCTTCGCGACTTCGTCGACGCGCGCATCGAAGAGGTTCTCGTCGACACCGACGAGGCTTACGAACGGGCGCGCGAGTACATGCGCGTCTTCATGCCTCGCACGAAGACGAAGCTCATCCGCTACACCGAGCGCGAGCCGCTCTTCTCGCGCTTCGACGTCGAGAAGCACATCCACGGCATCTACGACCGCAAGGTGAACCTCCCGGGCGGCGGCTCGATCGTCATCGACCGCACCGAAGCGCTCACCGCGATCGACGTCAACTCGGGGCGCTCCACCAAGGCGGGAAGCCAGGAGGAGACGGCGCTCAACACCAACGTGGAGGCGGCGAGCGAGATCGCGCGACAGCTCAGGCTTCGCGACATCGGCGGCCTCGTCGTCGTCGACTTCATCGACATGCGCTCGAGCAAGCACCGCGCGAAGGTCGAGAAGGAGATGTCGGAGGCGATGAAGGTCGACAAGGCGCGGCACACCGTCGGGCGCATCAGCTCGAACGGCCTCGTCGAGATCAACCGCCAGCGCATCCGCAAGGAGCTCAACCTCCAGACGCACCGTCCCTGCCCGACCTGCGACGGCACCGGCCGCATCGCGAGCACCGAGATGGTCGGCCTCAACCTGCTCCGCCAGATCGAGGCGCGCGCCTCCCGCGGGCGCCTCGAAGGGGTCCGCATCGAGCTCCATCCCGAGCTTGCCGACGCGCTGCAGAACGGCCGACGCCGGCAGATCGCCGCGATCGAGCAGGAGTTCAACGTCCGCATCGAGATCATCGCCTCCAACCGCCTCCACCGCCCCGAGCAGGTGATCGAGTGGATCGAGCAGTCGAAGGGCGAGCATCATCACTCGGAAGGCGAGAGGCGAGAGGCGAAAGGCGACAAGCCGGCTGAGAAGCAAGCCAAAGGCCAGGGGCCGGATGCAAAAGCAGCTGAGAAGCAGGCCAAGGGCCCGAAGGGCAAGGGCAAGGCGGGTGAGGCGCGAGGGGCCAGAGGCGGCAAGGCTGCGACGCCGGTGACTGCCGTTACCGAACCCGAGCTCGATGATCTCGACAACTTCGACGATTTCGAAGGCGAGGACGAACAGGATGGTACGGCTCCTCCTCCAACGGTGAACGCAGACGGCACGGCGCAGCCGGCCGAGAAGAAGGGCCGTCGTCGTCGCCGCCGCCGTCGTGGCAAGGGTGGCGCCGATGTCCAGGTGGGAGCGAAGCCGGAAGGCGGCAACCCCTCGCACCGGGCGCATGACGATGACGACGAGATTCACGAGAGCGATCGCGTCGCCTCGGCCGAGGCCGATGCCGCCGCCGGACCGCCGGCGCTGACGTTTGACTGGGGCAGCGACGGGCACGACGGAGACGATCACGACGACGTGGCGCACGACGATGATGCGCACGACGCCGCACAACCGGCCAGCGGCGAAGGTGGCGAAGCTGGACATCCCAAGCGTCGTCGCCGTCGCGGTGGCCGCGGGCGCTCGCGCCGTCGCGAAGGCGCGCCGAATCCCGCTGCCGTCGCTGCGTCGGATCCTTCCGCCGCCTCGCATCCGGTCGAGCCGCGCATCGTCGAGTCGCACGAATCGCCCGAGCACTTCCAGGACGCGGGTGACGCCCCCGAGCACGGCGACGCCGCGCCCGAAGCAGGAAAACCGCACAAGAAGCGCCGCCGCCGTGGCGGTCGCGGACGCAAGAAGACAGACGCCCCCGCGGGCGGTGTATCATCTCCCACGCATGAAAGTTGACGTCAGACATTTCGGTGATGTGATCGTCGTCGATCTCAACGGCCGCCTCGTCTCCGGTGACGGAGCAGACATCCTCGGGGAAATCGTCCGCGCGCTCCTCGAGGAGCGCTGGACGAAGATCCTCCTCAACTTCGAGAAGGTCACGTCGATCGACTCGACCGGCGCCGGCGAGCTCGTCGCGAGCCTCAAGGGAGCGAAAGCCGCGAACGCGGAGCTCAAACTCCTGCGCCCGCGCGAGCGCGTCGCCAAGAGCCTCCAGATCGGCCAGCTTCTGCCGCTCTTCGAGATCTTCGGCGAGGAAGCCGACGCGGTGAAGAGCTTCTGACGACGGGGATTAATCGTCATTACATTCGAACGGGCGACCCGATGGGTCGCCCGTTTCTCTTTGCGCTGTTTCTCCGTCTTCATTCTTCATTCCGCATTCGACATTCTTCATTTCGATTTCCGCCGGCGCTCGCAAAACCGAAATGAAGAATGTCGAATGGAGAATGAGGAATGAAGAAAGGATGGCCGCGCCGAAGCCCTTCGTCCTCGCAAGCTGCGCTGTGGCAACGAACTAAGGCGGCGCACGATGTTTCACGAGAGCCGCGGTAGCGGCGACGTCTGACTAGCCCCGCGCGTGAGCGCGGGGTCGGCGCGCGCGACCATCGTAAAGAGCCGCGTAGCGGCGACGTCTAATTGCGCCGTGCGTGAGCGCGGCGCTTTCGAGCCCCACGCTGACGCGTGGAGCTATCTAGACGCGGCCGCTGCCGCGGCCGGAAGGATGTTTGGGTTGTCGCGCGGACCCCACGCTTACGGGCGTGTTGCCCAAATAAGAATCTATTAACAAACCGTATTAGTGAGTATAATAATGAGCGTCAATTGAGGTGGCGCTCATGATGCGCAAGCAACCCCCACCGCAGCCGCAGTTGTTCTACA
>JBAZBK010000004.1:0-11803 GCA_041671505.1 Thermoanaerobaculia bacterium
GTCCGGGAGCTGCCGCTCTTCGGCAACATCGCCGCAGGTCTTCCGCTCGAGGTCGACCAGGCCGACGAGATGATCGCGGTGCCCGACACGCTGACCTCGCGCGGACGCAATTTCGTGCTGAAGGTTCGCGGCGACTCGATGATCGACGACGGGATTCTCGACGGCGACTACGTGATCGTCGAGCAGATCGACCGGGCGGCGAATGGCCAGGTCGTCGTCGCGATGGTCGCCGGCGAAGTGACGCTCAAGAGATTCTACAAAGAGGGTGAGCGGGTCCGCCTGCAGCCTGCCAACGAGACGATGGCGCCGATCTTCGCGCACACGCGCGACGTCACGATCCAGGGTGTCGTGATCGGCCTGATGCGTCGCTTCTGAACGCGCGGAAGAGAGGAGATCGGTCATGTTTGAATCCAATGGTGTCGATATCGTCCTGAGGCTTCGCGAGCTCCGCCGGTCACTCGGCCTCCAGCAGAAGGACGTCGCCCTCATGTCGGGGATCGGCGAAAAGAGCATCAGCTCGTTCGAGACGGGAGCGCGCCTCGACACGATGAAGATCGGCCAGCTGCGGCGCCTGCTTCAGGTCTACGGCGTGACGGAAGCCGAGTTCTTCAGCGACGATCTCGAGGCGCTTCTCGGCTTCGACGACGCGCCAGGCGCACAGGAAGGGCCCTTCGCGATCTGGCGGCAGATGCGCGATCTGCCCGAACCGGTGCGGAACGGTCTGCTCGAAAAGTTCCAGCTGATGGTCGAGACGGCCGCCGAGGTTCACTCGATGACGCAGCCGATGCCTTACGAGACTCCGAGGAACGACTGGGAGCTGCTCAACTCGAGAAATTAGGCCGGAAGCCGGGGCGTCGGATTGCCCCCGATCCTCGCGCGCCCTCCCCGCCCCCGGCCCCCGGTTGAAACCGGGGGCTACATTCTTCCGGCGCTGCGCGCCGGAAATCGAGGCGAATTAGATTGTGTGGCGCAGGCACTCCTACCTGCGCGTCGCCAAAGGCGACACTGCCAGCGAGACTGCAAAGGGGCGGCGCTACGCGCCGTACGCAGACAAGAGTGTCTGCGCCACACGAGCCTGCCTGTCGCCTCTCGCTCCGCGTTTCGCGTTGCTACCTCATCGCGTCGGCTCGCCTGCGCCACGTTGCGGCGCCGCGCACGTCGCCTAACGTTGCGAGAGTCTCCGCAGCGACGGCACACGCCTGCCGGGTCGGGTTCGCGGACACCATCCGCTCGAGCAGCGGGTCGACGCCGTCCGGCTTCCCGCCCACCGCGTAGACGACCGCGAGGCTCGAGTAGGCGGAGAGGTTGTGCGGATATCCGGCGATTTCCTCGAGGAACGCGGCCTCGGCTTCGTCGTTCCTGCCGATCGTTGCGAGAATGTCGCCCCTCGCATACTCGAGAAGCTCCACCCTCACGCCCTGCGCCTTCGCCTCGGCGCGCGTCGCGTCGAGCATGCGCAGCGCTTCGTCGGCTCTCCCCTTCTTCGCGTACGCCTGAGCCAGGATCACCGCCGATCGCGACTTCATCGTCGGATCGGCCATCGCCGCCGTCGCCTCGCGCTCCGCGGTCGCGAAGTCTCCTCGCGCCATCGCAACGCGCGCAAGGAGCGAGTGCGCACCCGCCGGGTTGCTCTCCAGCGCGAGCTTCGCGTGCTCGGCCGCTTCGTCGAGGTGGTTCATCCGGAGCAGCAGCCCGCCGAGCGACAGCGCGACCTCGTACATCACCACGTTCGAGCTCTTGAGCGCCTGCTTGTAGGCGGCGACCGCCTCGTCGTTTCTCCCCATCTTCTCGTAGCTCGTCGCGAGGAGGCTCCAGACGTCGGCAAACTTCGGGTTCTTCGCCACGACGCCGCGGTAGATCTCGAGCGCCTCGCCGACCCGCCCCTCGTTGGTCAGCCGCGTCGCGCGCTTGATCTGCTCGAACTCACCGATGTGCTCCTTCGGGTCGGGGAGATCGTCGCCCGTTCCCTGGGTGCTTCCGATGTAGCCTAACGCCGCGAGCTTCTGCGCCTCTTCGGGGCTGATGTTGACCGGGGCTTCAATCTCTTTGCCGAAGCCCTCCAGCTCCTTCCGCATCGCCGCATAGACGCGCCGTTCGTCGGCGAGGACGTTCTTCTTCTCGTTCGGATCGGTCTCGAAGTCGTAGAGCTCTGGCGACGGCGCCTCGATGTACTGGTATCTGGCGTCAGTGAGGGAGCGGAGCTCGCTCCAGCCGAGATGAAGCCTCGGGTAGAGGGTCTCGCCGTACACGCTCGACGCCCGCTCTCCTGCAGGCGTGTCGAGCAGCGACCGGCCTGCGAGCGGTGGCGACGGCTTCACTCCCGCGAGGCTCGCGATCGTCGGGGCGACGTCAATGAGCTGCACGACTTCCTTCACCCGCTCGCCTCCCCGCTCGCCTTTCGGGAGTCGGATCATGAGCGGGACGTGGATCGCCTCGCGATAGAGAAAGACGCCGTGCTCGTCCTCGCCGTGCTCCCCGAGCCCTTCCCCATGGTCCGAGAGGAGAATGATCACCGCGCGGTCGTAGATGCCCGTCTCCTTGAGATCGCCGAGGAATTGGCCTACGAGGGCATCCGACTCCGCGATCTCGCCGTCGTACGGATTCGATGCGTAGACGCTCTTGAACGGCTCCGGAGGCGCGTACGGGGAGTGAGGCTCGAAGATGTGAAGCATGAAGAAGAACGGACGCTCCGTCCGCTCGCCGATCCAGCGCTTCGCCACCGCGAGCGTGGCGCTGCCCGGACGCTGGAGAGCGCCGAGGGCGACGCCGGACTCGCTGCCGATCACGTCGTCGTAAAAATCGAAGGCGCCGGAGAGCCCCGTCGCGCCGCGAAGCACGTAGGCCGAAATTGCGGCCCCGGTTTCATACCCGGCGCCCTTCAGCGCCGCCGTGATCGCCGGGTGCTTCGCGGCGTCGTAGCGGTAGCCGATGTTGTTGCGCACTCCGTTTTCCGGCGGGATCTGGCCGGTCAGAATCGTCACGTGCGACGGAAGCGTGAGCGGAACGTGGGAGTATGCGTTTTCGAAGAGGACCGACTCGCTCGCGAGATCGTCGATGTTAGGCGTCTTCACGTTGCCGTAGCCGTACGCAGGAAGGTGATCGGCGCGAAGTGTGTCGATCGAGATCAGGATGACGGGTGCGCCTTCGAAGCGCTCCCTCTTCGCGCGCGTCTCACCGCCGCAACCGCCGGCGCAGATCCACGCCGCCGCAATGAGCGCGACCGTCGCGACGCGTCGTCGTCCGCCAGTCTGCATCGTCAGCTCGTCGCCTTCACTCGCGCCGCCCATGCGTTGGCCGAGCCCGAGCGGCGAAGGTCGCGGAACGTTTCCGCGGCCATCATGTAACTCGAGCGTGACGGGTTCGCCTTCACCATCGCTTCGAACGTCCGGTTCGCCTCGTCCTCGCGCCCTTCGAGCGTAAGGAGCACGGCCAGCCTCACGTACGCCTCGCGGTTGTGCGGGAAGTACTTGATCTCGTCGTTGAACGACTGCTTCGCCTCCGGGAACTGGCCCATGCGCGCCTGCAGGTCGCCGCGGGCGAAGCAGTACGTCGCCAGCGGCTGCTGGCCGAGCGCCGCGGTCTCGACCTTCACGCTGTCGAGCAGCGACACCGCCTCGGGGAAGCGGCGCTGGAACGTGCGAATCTGCGCCATCAGGATCAGGCCGTCACGCTTGCGCGACGGGTCCTCGATCACCTTCTGCGCCGCCTGTTCCGCCGCCACGAGATCGCGCTTCGCAAGGTACGCGCGGGCGATCGTCAGGCGCGCGGCGCCCGGATGCGTCTCGACCGCAAGCTCCGCGTGCCTGGCCGCCTCGTCCCATCGGTTGAGCTTCAGATAGACGTCGGCCATCGATAGCGCGGTGCCGGGCGCGAGCATCGGCGCGGCCTCGATCGTTTTCTTATACGCCTCGAGCGCCTCCTCGAAACGCCCCTGCATCTCGAGCGTCTTGCCGAGCTGCGTCCAGCCGTCCGCGAAGGCAGGATTGCGCGCGAGCACCTCGCGGAGCAGCTTGACCGACTCCGCGAACTTTCCCTGGTTCGCCAGGCCGGCGGCCTTCGCGACGCCATTCATATCGTGAATTCCGTCTTTGGGATCGGGGAGACTCGTAGCGTTTGCACTGCTGCTGACCGACCCGAGGTATCCGAGCGCGGCGAGCTTTGCCGCCTCTTCCGGATCGACGGTCGTCGACACCTCGAGCCGCCGGTCGTGCCCTTCCATCTCCTTGCGCAGCGCGGCGTAGACGCGGCGCTGCTCGGTGAGAATGTTCGTCTTCTCCTTCGGGTCGGCGACGATGTCGTAGAGCTCCGGCTTCGGCGCTTCGATGAACTGATGCTTCGCGTCGATGAGCGACGCGAGGTCGCTCCAGCCGAGGTGAATGCGCGCGTACATCGTCTCGCTGAAGATGCGCCGGTCGGGAGTTTCTCCTTTTGCGATCTTCACGAGCGAGGTCCCCTTCGCGCCGGGAGGAACGTCGAACCCCGCGATGTCGGCGATGGTGGGAAGGATGTCGAGAAGCTGCACCGGCGTCTGAACACGGGTTCCGGCGAGCTCCGCGTCGGGGAGCTTGAGCATCAGCGGCACGTGGATCGCTTCGCGATAGAGAAAGATTCCGTGCTGGTCTTCACCGTGGTCGCCGAGCCCTTCGCCATGGTCCGACATCAGGACGATGGTCGCGCGATCGTAGACACCGCTGGACTTGAGGGTCTCGATGAACGCGCCGATGTCAGCGTCGCTAACCGCGATCTCGCCGTCGTAAAGGCGATCGGCATACTGCGTCTTGAACGGCTCGCGCGGCTCGTATGGCGCGTGCGGCTCGAACACGTGCACGAGGAGAAAGAACGGTTTGTCCTTGTGCTCCCCGACCCATCGTTCGGCGATGCCGACCGTTTCGAAACCCTGACGCTGGAGGACGCCGACCGATCCTCCGCTCACGCGCCCGAGCTGGTCGTCGTAGCTGTCGAATGCGTCGGAGAGCCCCGTCGCGCCGCGAAGGACGTAGGCGGAGACTGCGGCCGCGGTCACATATCCCTTCGCCTTGAGCAGCGTCGGGATCGACGGATGCTTCGCGCTGTCGAAGCGGTAGCCGAGATTGTTGCGCACGCCGCTGTCGGCGGGAAGCACGCCGGTGAGCATCGAGACGTGAGAAGGAAACGTCAGGGGGACGTGGGAGTAAGCGTTCTCGAAGACGATCGCGTCCTTTGCGAACGTGTCGATGTGAGGCGTCGCGACACCCGTGTAGCCGTAAGCCGGCAGGTGATCTGCCCGGAGCGTGTCGACCGAAATCACGATGACCGGAGCGAGGGCGCCGCCGGCGAGACGCGATTCCTTGCCGCAGGCAGCGACGAGGACGACGAGTGTGACGGCCGCGAGCGGCGCAGCGGCGCGGACGATTCGGCGGAGAGCTGGGCGATTCTGTTTCATCGGCTTTCCGACAACAAGGGGCCGGAGGCGGCGATTTCTCGGCAAAACAAAAGGCCCCGGCCGAAGCCGGGGCCTTTCCACGCACCGTGCGTGTTGGCTGCTATTAGAAGCGGATACCGGCCGAGAAGCGATACGTCATCGGCTGCTGGAACGAAGCGGCGCCGGTCGGCGCGCCGAACGTGCTCCTCTTCGCCCAGTTCACACCTTCAACCGGCGTCTCGGTAAACGGATTGAATGCCTTGATGATCTGGATCGTCGAATTGCCGGTGTTGCCAGCGATCTGCGCCTGTTCGTCAAAGGCATTGATGAGCTCGCCCTGTAAGAAGACGTTCACCTTTTTGATCGGGAGCTCCCAGTTGAGTGCCAGATCGGTCGCGGTCGCGTCTTCGAATCGATACTCCCCGCGATCACTGAAGTAATACGTGTTGCTTGCCGGCGGGGTCGCATATCCCGGGTTCGGGACAAATGCACGAACCGGAAGGTTGGTGACCGACGCGGAGTACGGCGTGCCTGAATCGAAGCGCTCGAGGAGGCTGAAATTCAGGTTGCCGAACATGCCGATTGGCTGGTCGTAGGACATCCAGATGCGCGCTTTGTGCGTCTGGTCTGCCGGAAGGTAGCCGATCGGATTGTTCTGTGCGTATGCCTTGTATTCCCTGTAAAGATTCGGAGACGAGGCGGCCGGGCCACCGCCGGTGTTCTCACCGACTTCGTTACCCTTCATCTCGGACCACGTGTAGTTGCCACCGACGTTGAAACGGTCGGTAACGCGGTAGTTGGCCTGAACCGAGATTCCCTGGTAGGTCTTCTCGACGTCGTTGTTGTTCGTGGTGGTCCGAACGTCGAGCGAACTGCCAAGAACGTCAACCTGGTCGCCCGGGCTCGTTTCAACGCTGTAGAAGTCTTTCCAATCCTTGTCGATGTAGTCGAATCGAACGAAGCCTTTCGAACCAACCTGCGTCCCGAAGCCAACAGTGAATTCATTGACGTTAGGCGACTTGAGCGATCCGTCGAAGCGGGTGTTCGCTCCGGGGATGACGGTAAAGATCAGGTTCGGGTTGTTTTCGATTCCACCATTTTCGTAGAACCACCGAAGCATCTCGGTGATGACGTCGAAGGAGCCCATTCCCGTCCCGCGTCCGCCAAGCTGGTCGCCCGTATAGTAGTAACCGAAGTAACTCGGGTTGCCACCGCCGGCTCCACCACCGATCGTCTCCTGAATGCGCGAAACGTACTTGGAGTAGCTGGCATTGACGCGGAAACGACCGTCACCGTTGATGTCATAGATGACACCAATGCGCGGGCTGATGTTGCTGTCATCCGATATCTGAGCGCCGGCGCTGTCTTTGCCGTCGTTCTTGTCGTATCGGGCACCGATGTTGAAGCTCCACTTCGAGCCGAAGTCCCATTTGTCATTGACGAAGATCGAGTCCGTCACGAAATCCGAACCCTTCGAAAGGAGCTGAACCGGAACATAGCGAAGCACGTCGCCGTAGTTGATGATCGGGCGGAAGGTGCCATCATCCTCGAATTCCGGCGCGGTCGAGTACGTGTAGATATCGAAGTTGGAGGTGGACTGATAGTTATTCGCGAGCCGTGACTCCGCGAAGTTCTCGTAGCCAGCCACGAGGTTGTGCGTACCCGCGGCGGCCGTCGCGAGGTAGTACGTACCCTTCAACAGGTAGTAGTCGTTCGAGCGGCCTTCAGGATCGCAGAAGCCACAGAAGACCGCGTCGCCCCACATTCCGCCAGCAATCGTGTAGTCATACGCCCACGTACCGCGAGCGAGATCGCGGATCTGCGATTCGAAATTGGCGCTACCCGGAACGACGCTGAACGGATCGGTCGACACATGATAGTCGCTGCCGCTCCCCTCGAACGTGAGCTCACGGGACGAATAGCCAGCCTCGACGAGGAAGTTGCTGGTCATGATCCCGTTGTACTGCGCGGTGTACATCTCGCGCGGAAGGTTGCGAACCGGGTCGAGCGTCGACTCTTCCCAACAACCGAACGCGCAGTAATTCGTCTGCTCGACCTCGTAGCTCAGATATGAACCGACGAGGCTATGCTTCGGCGTGATTTGACCTGTCAACTTCACTTCGTAACGGTCGTCGGTCTGGCCCGGAGTGGGGCGCGCCACTGTCGGCAGGCCAAGGTCGGCAAGAAGACCGCCGTTGATATAGAAACCGGAAGCGGTGGTCTCCGCGTTACGTCCCGCACCGAAGAACCAGAGCCGATCACGGATGATGCGTCCGCCCAGGGTCGCCTCGTAAACCTCGTCAGTCGAGCCCTCAGCGTCAGGTTCACCGAAATCCGAAGCGTTAGTCCACGACGGATTGGTAAAGCTGTCGCGGAAACTACCGGTGAAGTCGTTTCCTCCCGACTTTGTGATGGCGGAAACGACACCTCCGGTGAAGCGACCGTACTCAGCCGATACCGAACCGGTGATGATCGACGTTTCCTGAATCGCGTCTTCGATGTAGAGGTTGTCCGTCTGTCCACGGACGTTTTCGTTCGTGACCGCGCCGTTCACGAGGTAGAGCGTGTCGTAGGCGTATGCACCGCTGACGACGATCGCACCCGCTGGCCCGTTTCCGGTCACGCCCGGCGCCAGAAGCGTCGTGGCCTGCACGGTACGTCCGATCGGAAGGTCTTCGATCATCTGCGAGGAGTAGTTGGACTGCACTTCAGTCGTCTCGAGGACGGCCGGAGCAGCAGCCGTGACCGTGATCGCCTCGGCGACCGACGAAAGCTGCATGAGCGCATTTACGCGCTCAGTCTTGGCAAGGCCGACCTTGATGGTCTTGGTGACCGTGCCCATGCCTTCCATTTCGAACTTCACGGTGTAGTCCCCAGGAGGGAGCGCCGGGAAGTTGAAATCGCCGTTGACGTTCGACACACCAACGCGCGTACCTTGTAGATTCGGCGAACTGATCGTAATCGTGACGCCCGGGAGAGGAGCTCCCTCATGTGTCACGGTTCCGTTCAGCGAACCGGTGGTGCCCTGACCGAACGCCGAACCGGCGACCAGCAGGAGCACAGCGACGATAAACACAAAACGCTGCGTAACCTTCATCAAACCCTCCGTAAATTTTTGCATCAAGCCCACGGGAAAATGCCAGACGCCTGCATCCTATGCAGGAATCGGTCACAAATTGCCCAATCCGGCAACGCATTAGAACCAAAAGGTCTTAGAAAATCAACCCGCATAGCACCCGCCCTCCGGAATCCGGCCGGTTGGACGGGGAGTGCCGGTTTTCCGAATTGACCCGCCCGGGTCGGGTGGATGAAGGGAAGACCCGGAGGGGGGGTGAGCGGGGAGGCCAGGGGGCTGGGCGGACGGAACTCTTCGAAGGCGGCTTTCAGGCGCCACCGGCGGCCGACGATCACCGTTGACCAAAGTCGAGTCAACAGCCGGGCTCGGGCTCGGGCGCGTTCACGTTCACGGGGGCACGTTCGCAGCAGAATGCAGAACGGAAAATGTAGCAAGGGTGCCTCGAAGGACAGCATCCGGGCAGCTACGGGGGATCCTTTCTACATTCTTCCGTTCTGCATTCTGCGTTCTGCGTTCGAGGTGTTGCTCCGGCCATGCAAGGACGGAGAATCAGGAGTCGCGTCGCCCCCTCACGACGGCCGCAGTCTCTGCTCCTCGACCTTCGCCCTGCGCCGGTACTCCGCCGATCCCGGCCCGTCGCCGATCTGCTCGAGCGTGTGGGCGGCAAAGCGTAAGGCCGTGACCCCGGGATTCGCGCGGACCATCTGCTCCATCAGCGCATGAACCGATCGCATGTCGCCGCGGAGAAAGTAGACGACCGCGAGATTGCCGTACGCGTTCCTGTTGCGCGGAAAGTTCGAGATCTCGCGGCGGAACGCGGCGACCGCTTCGTCCTCGCGCTCCATTCGCGCAAGCACGTCGCCGCGCGCCGCGTCGAAGCCTTCGATCGGCCCGAGCTTCCGCGCGGCGATCTCCGCGTCGATCTCCGCCACGTGCTTCATCGCTTCGTCGAGCTTCCCCTGCTGCGCGCAGATCTGGATGACGAGCACGAGCGCTGGTACGCGCGAGTAGCCCGCGCCGATCGCCGCGTTCGCCTCGCTCTCGGCGAGCGCGTACTCCTTCTTCGCGAGGTGCACGCGCGCGAGCAGCATGTGCGATCCCGACGGATTCACCTTCTCGCCGAGGCGCGCGTGCGCCGCCGCTTCGTCGAAGCGGTCGAGCCGGAGGAGCACCGACCCGAGCGAGAGGCCGAACTCGTTCGCAAGCGCGGGCGATATCGCGATCGCCTGCCGATAGGCTCCAGCCGCAGCTTCGTATTCGCCGAGGAGCTCGTGGTTGCGCGCGAGCTGGTTCCAGGCGTCGGAGAATCGCGGGTTCTCCTTCAGCACCTTCTCCAGCGTCGTGATCGCGTCGCGAACACGTCCTTCCCGCTCGAGCCTCGTCGCCTCCATCATCGCAACGATCTGGCCGATCTTCTCCTTCGGATCGGGAAGCGGCCCCTCCCCGGCAGCCGCCGTCGATCCGAGGTAGCCGAGCGCCGCGAGCTTCGCAGCTTCTTCCGGGTCGACGGTTCCGGGCCCCGTCACCTCGTACTTGTAGGTCGCGAGCTCTTTCTTCATCGCCGAGTAGACGCGGCGATCGGTCTCGAGAATGTTCGTTCTCTCTTGCGGATCGTCACGAAACGCGTAGAGCTCGGGCTTCGGCGCCTCGATGTATTGATGGTCGCTGCCGACGAGCGAGCGGAGGTCGCTCCACCCGAGATGGATGCGCGGGTAGAGCGTCTCGCTGAAGATCGTGCGAGACTCCCCTTCCTTCTGCTCGTCGAAGAGCGATCGCCCCGCAAGCTTGTCGGGGGTCGCGATCCCCGTGAGGCCGGTGATCGTCGGGAAGAGATCGACGAGCGCGACGGGACGGCTGACCGACTCGCCGGCGCGCGCCCGTTTCGGCAGCTTCACGATGAGCGGCACGTGGATCGCTTCGCGGTAGAGGAAGATCCCGTGCTCCGGCTCACCGTGCTCGTAGAGCCCTTCTCCATGGTCGGAAATGAGAATGACGATCGCGTCGTCGTAAACGCCCGACTCCTTCAGCGACGCGATGAACTTCCCGACGATGTCATCCGCCGTAGCGACCTCGGCGTCGTACGGATTCTTGTAGCGTGACGCGAACGGCTCGGGCGCCTCGTACGGAGAATGCGGCTCGAAGACGTGGAGGAGGTAGAAGAAGCGCTCACCCTTGTGACGGGCGATCCAGTCGCTCGCGATCTCCTCGGATGTGTAGCCCGAGCGCTGGAGACTGCCGATCGGCTCGCCCGGCTTCGGCACGATGGCGTCGTCGTAGTCGTCGAAAAGGGCCCCGAGGCCGGTGCTGGAACGAAGAACATACGACGAGATCGCCGCGCCGGTCGCGTAGCCGGCCGCCTTCAGCGTGGTCGGAATCGAAGGGCGTTTGGGGTCCTCGAGCCGGTAGCCGATGTTGTTCCGCACGCCGTTATCCGCGGGAAGCAGCCCGGTCAGCAGCGACGCGTGCGACGGAAACGTGAGCGGGACCTGAGAGTAGGCATCGCTGAAGAGAACGCCGTCCGAGCGAAGCGCGTCGATGTTAGGCGTCTCGACGTGCTCGTATCCGTACGCAGGCAAACGGTCGGCGCGGAGCGTGTCGATCGAGATGAGAATGACCGGAGCGCCCGGATACGTCCGACGCCTCGCTCCGCGGTTGCAGGCGGAGAACGAGAGCGCGGAGGCGAGGACGAACGCGACGAGGGCGAGAATGCTGATTCGGTGGCGCATGGCGGCGTGGTCGATTCTACGATGCCGCCAAGCCATGCCGCCCGACCCGATGAAAATCACCGCAGCCGCGCGGCCCTGCCTCGCCACGCCCGCTCCCCTGCCGGGTTGTCGGTGACGCGGCACGTATCGGCCGCGAAGAGGGCCGCGCGTCGCGTCGGATTCGCGGCGACCATTCGCTCGAGCGAACGCTCGGCGTCAGCGGGACGCCCCTGCGTCAACTGGAGGATCGAAAGGCGCGCGTAGACTTCGAGTTTTTTGGGGTGGGCGCGGATCTCATCCTCGAACGCGCGCTCCGCTTCCGGAAAGCGCTCCATCCTCGCGAGCGCATCGCCGCGTACGAAATCGAGATCGTCGACTGCTCCGAGGTTCGCCGTCTCGCGCTTCGTCGCATCGAGCAGCGAGACTGCCTCGCCGAGCCTGCCCGTTGCAACGAGGACCCGGGCGAGTTGCACCGCCGCATCGGGCTGGCGGACCGAGTCCTCCATCGCGAGCTTCGCCTCGCGCTCCGCCGTCGCCACATCGCGGCGGGTCAGCGCGATGCTGCTCAACAGCAGGTGCGCGGTACCGGGGGAGCGTTCGAGCGCCAGTCGCGCGTGACTT